>KI543184.1:278094-279779 GCA_000496195.1 uncultured archaeon A07HB70 | reverse complement strand
AAAACGAAACAACTTAAACACACAGTTCGGAAGAGTACACGTGGACAAAGACTCCGAATCAGCGGACGGACCCCACGCGACGATCGAGCTCTCGGGGGCGTACGACGAGGTCGTCGCCCGGCTCGACTCCCCTACCCGGACGGACGACCTCCTCGTGCCGCTCGTCGACGACGTCGAGACGGTGCTCGAAACGGTGGTCAGGATCGACGGCGGCACCCGGAGTGTCATCGCGGAGCAGCTCCCCGCCGACACCGCCGTCGAGTTCGACGGCGAGGCCGTCGTCGAGACCTTACAGGTACTGGCGGGGTACGACCTGGTCGTCCTCGAGGGCAACACCTGGCGGCCCGGGCCAGCCCTGCACGGCTCCGACCGGTTCGATCGGTAGCACTCCCGGCGTGCCGAGGAGACCCGCGTCGCCGACCGGCTGACGTCCTCACGACCCCGCCACCACTGCCGGACGGGTACTCACGCGGGGCACAGCCCTCGGGCGGGCGGTGTCGTCGGCGAACGACCCGGTGCGACTCGCGCACACCCGGCTCTCTGCCGCGCGACGACCGCGACGTCGCGGGCTGTCCCCACTCGCCGCTTGCCGGCGGCCTCCTCGCCGGGACGCGCTCGGACGACCGGTTCGACCGCATCGCCGACGCACGGGACGACAACGAGGGAGCCGAGCAGGCGAACATCCTTGTCGCTCGACCGCCACCTCCGACCGTGACAGACGCCGTCTGGGTCGTCCGACACGGCGAGCGGCGTGACACCGCCGACCCGTCGTGGGCGGCGACCGCCGAGCGCCCCCACGACCCGCCGCTGACAGAACTGGGCCGGTGGGCGGCGTGGCGCACCGGGCGGCGGTTCGCCGGGTCGGGCCCGGCGTTCGACGCCGTCTACGCGTCGCCGTTTCTCCGGACGGTCGAGACGGCGGACGAACTCTGCCGCGAGCTCGGGGCCACGGTTCGTCTCGACCCCGGACTCGGCGAACACCGCAACCCCGAGTGGTTCGACGCGGAGCCGGAGATCCTGCCGCACGAGGAGCTCGCGGCGCGGTTCGAGACGGTTCGGCTCGGCCACGACCCGCACGTCGACCCGTCGTTCCCGGAGGACGGCGCCGAGGCGTCGGCACGGGTCGGCGCGGCGACCCGCGCGGTCGTCGACGAGGCGACGGGACCGGTCCTCCTCGTCGGCCACGGCCTCACCGTCGGCGGCGTCGTCGAGGGACTCGTCGGGTCGACCGAGGGCGTCGACGCGCCGCTCTGTGGCGTCACGCTGGTCGAGCGCGACGGCGCGGACTGGCGCCTCGCGTTCTCCGGCGACACCTCGCACCTGTCGGACTGACCCGGAACAGCCGGTCCGGTGAGCCGCCGTCGACGACGCGTCCCACGGTCGGGTCTCACCCCAGCCGACGGTCGAGGAAGTCGCCGAGCACCCGGAACAGGCGGATCTTCTGGTCGATGTCCGACGAGGCGTGGCCCTCGGCGCCGAGCTCGACGTACTCGAAGTCGCCGTCCTCGCCGGCCTCGTAGCCGAGGCCGCGGAGCCGGTCGCGGTACAGCCGGGCCTGCCCGACCGGCACCCGGCGGTCGTTGACGCCGTGGACGACCAGGAGCGGGCAGTCGAGGTTCGCGGCGTGTTCGACCGGCGAGCGCTCGCGGTACAGCGCCGGGCGCTCGTCGGGCGACCCGAGGTTC
>KI543184.1:267343-276057 GCA_000496195.1 uncultured archaeon A07HB70 | reverse complement strand
TCGACCGCCGCCTGTCGCGCCTCGGGCACACCGTCCGAGGAGACGGTCAGGTACGTGGCGTCGGCGAACGTCCCCGGGTCGAACGGCCCGTACTCGGGCGCGAGCAGCGTCTCCGTCTCGTCGGTCGCGAGGTCGTACGCGACGAGCGCCGACCGGGTCGTCGGCGTCGTCGTCGTCACCACGAGCCGACCGTCGCCGAGCTGTGGCCGGCGCCCGTCGCTCACGGTCGCGACGCCGGTCGGGAGGTCGAGTTCGCGCGACTCGCCGGCCGTGACGTCGTAGACGACCGGAACGACCGTGGCGTCGCGGGTGCGGTGAGCGACGAACCGGTCGCCGCCGCGCAGGACCGCGACGGGCGTCTCCGGGACGTCGGTGTCGTCGCCGTACCACGTCACCTCGTTCGTCGTCAGGTCGACGACCCCCGACCGCTCCGTGCCGGGCGAGTTGTCCGCGACCAGCAGCCGGTCGCCGTCGGGCCAGAAGTCCGCGGGCGAGACCTCCGCGCCGGCCTCGCCGACGCCGAGGCGACGGGCGTTCGCGCCGTCGGCGTCCATCAGGTGCGTGTCCTGGTTCTCCGGGTCGTCGCGCTCGTTCGTGCAGTACGCGACCCGGTCACCGGACGGCGAGAGGACCGCGCGGACGGCGGCCCGGTCGTGGTCGGTGAGCGCCGTCGTCTCGCCGGCGTCGCGGTCGTGGCGGTAGAGGTTCATCTGTCCGTCGCGCGTCGAGCCGAAGATCAGGACGCGCCCGTCGTCCGTGACGTCGCCGAGTGCGGCCTGGCCCGCCATCTCGACGACGGGTCGGCTGGTCCCCGATCGGTCGACGACGTGGAGGTCGTTCTGCTCGTCGCCCGCCTCGTCGAGGTGGAAGATCACCTCGTCGGCGCCGGCCCACGCAACCGGCCACCGGGCGCTGCGGGGCACCTGCCCGCTGGTCACCCGCCGGTGCGTACCGGTTGTCGCGTCGAGCAGGTGGAGTTCGTTCCGTCCGGTGACGTCGTAATAACACGCGACCGTCTCCCCGTCCGGGGCGACCGCCGGGTGGTGGAACGTCGGCAGTCCAGCGAGCTCCTCCAGCACGTCCTCGGCTGCGTCGAACGACATTCGACTCGGACGTGGGTCCTCGCCGTCCTGAACGTTGTGTCCCGTGACACGTTTAAGCAGCGACACACAGAACCTACAGGAAATCGATGGACGATCTCGAGCGGGTGTTGCGGCGGTACGCGACGAGCCAGGACCTGATGGACCGGATTCGCTACACCGCGGAGTCGCTGAGCATGGAGTTCGACCGCTGGGGCGAGCAGCACGTCACCGGTCCCAGCCTCTACGTCCTGGTCGTCGCGGACGTGGCCTTCGGCAGCTACACCGACCCCCTCGGGTCGAACACCTGGCCCGTCGATCGGTGTCGGGTCGTCGTCGACGAGTCGGAGAACTTCATGCGGGTGGCGCGCGACGTGGCGTTCAGCCGCGACGGCGCGCTCGTCGTCACCGGCGACGGGACGATACAGGAGCAGATGGTCCGGGTACGGAGCCCGAGCGTCGAGGAGATGGAGTCGTTCGGCGGCGTCGACTACCCGGACTGGATGGGGACGAAACACCTGAGCGCGCTCGAGACGTCCACCCGCGAGGAGGTGCTCTGGGCGATCACGCTGAGCGAGGAGAACGGTCGGGTGACGACGTTCCTCGACGGCACCTACCAGGACTACCCCCGCGACGAGATAGGCGGTCGGTGGCGCCCGGAGCGGTAGGGGCCGATACTCAAGCCCGCGTTTGAGCATCCAGCATCTCCTTTATGATCCCGGTATCAGGTACACGTGCCGGCGTCCCCAGCCCCTCGCCGGCAGGCCCCTCCCCCCACCCCCACGAAGCCCTCCTCCCCCGACTGCGACGGCCCTCCGCCGTCGACCCGCTCCTTCGTCGGCACAAGAGTCATGCGCGCGCCTCCCGTGACACTGTCGTGCGTCGCGACATTCCACAGCCGCCGGGCGCCGGTGTCGTCAACGGCATCCGGTTCGGCACCGACCCTCTCCGGTTTCTCGAGACAGTGCAGGCGCGCTTTCCCGACGCCGCCGAGGTGCCGATCCCCGGCCGGCCGCCGCTCGTGATCGTGACTGGTCCCGACCTCGTCCACGAGGCGCTGGACTGGCCGGAGGCGTTCGGGCGGGTTCCGGCGTCCGGTCTCGGCCTGCCGGCGGAGAACGGGCTCGTCCAGAGCGAGGGCGACCTCTGGAAGCAGCAGCGCTCGGTCATGCTCCCGGCGTTCGTCGGCCAGCAGGTCGTCGACTACGGCGACACCGCGGGCCAGCAGTGTCGCGCGGTCGCAGACGAGCTCGGCCACGCCGCAGACGAGGGCCGGACGGTCGACCTCCACCGCCAGATGACCGCGCTGACGATTCGGGTCGCCTCGGAGATTCTGCTCGGCGAGGACATCGGACAGGAGCGTGCCGCCGAGTTCCACGGCTGGATGGATGCCGCCACGGAGGAACTCGCCATCTCGCCGACGGGGGTTCTGCCGGACTGGATGCCGACGTCGAGTTCGGCGGCGTACGACGAGGCGACGACGGAGATGAAGCGACTGAGCGAGGAGATAATCGACCGGCGCCGGGCTGCGGTCGCCGACGGCGGCGAGCCCGGCTCCGACATGCTGTCGCTCCTCCTCGCCGCCGAGGGCGCGCCCGACGTCGAGTACGAGGAAAACCAGATCCGCGACGAGGTGATCACCTTCCTCATCGCCGGCCACGAGACGACGGCGCTGTCGCTGACCTACACGCTCGCGGCACTGTCGAACCACCCCGAGATGCGCGCCCGGGTCCGCGAGGAGGCCCGGGCCGTGATCGGCGACGAGACGCCGCGGTACGACCACCTCGAGGACCTGACCTACACGAAGCGGGTGTTCCGCGAGACGCTGCGGCTCTACCCCGCCGCGTGGGCGATCTTCCGCGAGGCGACCGGCGAGGCGCCCCTCGGCGACTACCGCGTGAAGGACGGCTCGGCGATGATCCTGCCGCAGTACTCGATCCACCGCGACGGGCGGTACTTCGACGACCCGCTGACGTTCGACCCCAGCCGCTGGACGCGGCGGTCGGCCGGGAGCGCCGACGCGTACTTCCCGTTCGGGAGCGGCCCGCACGCCTGTATCGGGCGCCAGTTCGCGCTCGCCGGCGCGACGCTGAGCGTCGCCGGACTGGTTCGCGACCTCGACATCGACGTGCCCGCCGACACGCTCGAGGGGTTTCAGGCGAGCATCACGCTCCGACCGGACGGGTCGGTGCCGGCGACGGTGGAGCGGGCGGGCTGAGGACGACCCGGCGCCCGTCTCCGTGCCGACGGCGCGTCAGTAGTTGGAGTCGACCGGCTCTGTGCCCCCGACCGTCTGGTTCTGGCTGCCGCCGCTGCCGTCGTCGTCACTGTCGCCGTCGAGCGACTGGCTCGTGTCCCGGTCGCTGCTCGCGAGGAACTCGACGAGGTAGGTGAGGAACACCTCGTTGTCCGCCACCCGGTACCGGTCGCCGCGCATGAACGTCTTGTCGCCGAGCCACACGGCGTTGTTCTTGCGGACGGCGACGGGATACGTGTCGGTCGTGTCGTCGGAGTCCGACGGGCGCGTCTCGGGCGCGGCCCGGAGGAGCGGTTCGCCGCCGCGCACCCGAACCGCCGCGGCGGTGTACATCGACGTCTGCTCGACGTCCGCCATCCCCTCGGCGTCGGTCGACCGCGTCTGGATCCATTTGTAGTTGACGTCGGCGGTCTCCTGGTTGCGGAGGTAGGCGGTGTCGACGCTCGCGCCGTAGGCGGCCCCGAGCGTCGTCAGGCTGCTCTCCCGGGTGGTGAGTGAGGTACCGAACAGCGACGCGCTGATCCCGACCCGGTTCGGTTCGCCGGCGACCATCAGGTGGCCGCCCTGTCCGGTGAACCGGCGGATGTCGTCGACGTCGCCGGACGGCAGTTCCTGTCCGGGGTCGATGACGACGAGTGCCTTCGCGTCGTCCAGCGCTGCGGCGAGGTCGCCGCTCTGGTGGACCTCGACCTCGTAGCCGACGCGGGTCAGCCCCCGCACCAGCGGCTCGATCGTCTCCCGGTCCCACCGGTTGCTGTGCGAGTCGTCGATGACGACCGTCCCGCCCTCGGAGACCACCGACCGGTCGGGCGTTATCTCGCCCTCCGCGGCGGCTCGGTCGACAGTGACGTTCTCCGGCTGGAACTCCGCCATCGACACGCCTCGGTCGGGGTCGTCGTCGCTGGTCTGGTCCGAGACGAACGCGCCGCCGGCGGCGATGCCGACGACCACGACGACGGTCAGGACGAGCGTGCCGACGCGTTTCGCCCACCCGCCGGCGCCGAGACCGTCGCTCACGCGCGCACCTCCTCCCGGGCCGTCGCGGCAGGCCGGGTCGCGTTCCGCGCCGCCGTCGTCGGCTCGTTCTCCGTGTCGACGACGTACGAGCCGGGGAGCATCAGGAACGTCGGCGCGGCGTCGTCGGGGTCGAAGAAGTAGTCAGACGAGACCATCCGCTTGTCCGGCGCGTTGGAGGCGAGGTAGCTGTTGCGCGACAGGAACAGCGCCTGCCTGTTGGGGCGGAGTATCTGGACGTCGTAGTCGTCGAGCTCGGCCTGGTCGGCGGCGGCGCGGACCGCGGACCGACGGTCACCGATCCGGTCGGCCATGCCGTTCTCGACGGCCTGTGCCCCGGAGTAGAGCTTCGCCTCCGCGAGCTCGGAGCGAGTGATGTCGAGCCGGCCGTCCCGGCCGTCCTCGACGGCGTTGTAGAAGCTGTTGCTCAGCGTCTCGAGTATCGTGTAGAACTCCCGGCTGTCGCCGCCGGAGAGCTTGTTCGACCCCGTCGTCGCGATGATGGTGTTCGGCTCTACCGATGTCGGCGCGTTCGCGAGCGTGCCGACGCTCCCGACGAGCGACGCCGGCTTCGCGTAGATCGTGTCTGCCGGCGCGATCGTGTAGTACGCGCCGGAGAGCGCCGCGGAGTCGACGTAGGCCACGACGGGCATCTGCTCCGACGTCCGCTTTGCCTCGAGGTAGAGCTCCTCGCTCGCGGAGGCGCTGCCCCCACCGCTGTTCGAGACGATCACCACCGCCTCTATGTCGGGGTCCTCGCGCGCCTGCTCGAGCATCGACCCGACCGACGCTGACGTGCCGCCGGTGATCCCGCCGGAGAGTGGTACGACCGCGACCGTCCCGTCGGACGACGTGGCCTGGAAGGCAACGGGCGCGAGCGTCAGCCCGACGACCAGGCCAATCGCGACGAACAGCACGTACGACCGGCTGGCCCGGCTGAGAATCGCCCTGATACTGGATGACACAAGCAGTTCTATCGCCCGGTCACAGAAAAACGAACCGCACGGAACGAAAGCGGTTAGCCGACGCGGTTCTGGCTGTCGGTATGGCCGGGAACTGGCGCGACGGACTCGACGACGTCGACGCCGCGCTGATCGACGGGTTCCAGTCCGGCGTTCCCGTCGCGGAGCGGCCCTTTCGCGAGGTGGGCGAGACGCTTGGCGTCTCGGAGACGGAGGCGCTCGACCGTGTCGAGCGCCTGCGCGAGTGCGGCGTCTTCCGTCGGTTCGGCGCCGTTCTCAACCCGCCCGTCATCGGCTCCTCGACGCTCGCTGCCGTGCGCGCCCCGGCGGACCGCTTCGACGACGTGGCCGAACTGATAAACGGCTACCGGCAGGTGAACCACAACTACCGCCGCGACCACGAGTGGAACATGTGGTTCGTCGTCACGGCGGGGTCGCGCGGGCGCCGCGACGCCATCCTCGACGAGGTGGAGGCGCGGACCGGGCTGTCCGTCCTCTCGCTCCCGATGCTGACCGACTACTACATCGACCTGGAGTTCTCGGTGGTGAACGACGACCGGTTCGCGCGGGAGACGGGTCCGGACGACGGGGCTTCGGACGCACAGCCGGCGGCGCCGGGAGCGCGAGCAGGCGTCGACGCGACTGCAATCAGCGAGGCCGCGACCGGTGACCTCTCCCCGCTCGAGGCCGACGTGCTTCTCGCCGTCCAGGACGGCCTCCCGCTCTCGCTGACGCCCTACCGCGACGTGGCACACGGGGTCGGCGCGCCCGTCGACCGGGTCCTCGAGACGGTCGCGGGACTGCTCGACCGCGGCTGTATCAAGCGGATCGGCTGTGTGGTCAACCACGTCGTCACCGGCTTCGACGCGAACTGCATGGTGGTCTGGGACGTCCCCGACGAGCACCTCGACGAGCGCGGCCGGGCCGTCGGGTCGCTCCCGTACGTCACCCTCTGCTACCACCGTCCACGCCGCCCCGACCAGGGCTGGCAGTACAACCTGTTCACGATGGTCCACGGGCGCGAACAGACCGCCGTCGACGCCGTCCTCGACGAGTTGGCTGCCGACCACCTGCCGTACCCCCACGAGCGGCTCTACTCCACCGAGACGCTGAAACAGACCGGCGCGCGCTACGACGACCTCGTCGCGTCGGCGGCGCGTGGCGACCGCGAGGCCAGCGCCGACGACTAGCACCGCCCGCCGTTCGGGCCCGGTGTCAGTGAGCGATCCGCTCTGCGGCGTCGAACCCGGCGCAGAGCGCGGCGTCGACGCGTCCCTCGCCGGCCACCCAGTCGCCGGCGAGGTAGAGGTCGTCCTCCTCGCCGACCCGGACGGCCTCGTGCGGCGGACCCCCGTTCGGCTTCGCGTAGCGCCAGCGCTGGTCGTCGGTCCACGCCGGCTCGGCGAGCCGCGGTTCGTCGAGCGCCGTCGCCACCCGCTCTGCGACCGCCGGGGCGACGGCGTCGAGCGGGTCGTCCTCGTGGTCGCGCGCCCACTCGTCGCCCATCTGGACGACGAGAAGCGCCTCGCCCTGCGGGACGTGGCCGGGCTTCGCCGACTCCCGGCTGACCCACCGGACCGGCTGGTCCGCCGTCGCGGCGCGCAGGCCGAACCACGGGCGGTCGAGCGGCTGGTCGTAGCCGAGCACCACCGACCGTGCGCCGCGGTAGGTGACGCTCCCGACCACCTCGCGCAGGCGGATCGCCCGCTCGCTCGACCAGCCCGTCGCGGCGAGCAGGCTCGCCGTCTGGGGCGCCGGCGGCGTGAGCAGGAGGGCGTCGAACGGTCCCCAGCTCCCGTCGTCCCCGTCGGTCACCCGCCAGCCGCGCTCGTCGCGGTCGATCGCCCGCGCCCGCGTCTCGCGCTCGACGGCTGCGTCCGTCCGCGCCAGCGTTCGCTTCGCGAGCTGTGTCATCCCCGCTCCCACGCGACGCGGCGGACCGGCTCGGGGTCGTCGCTGACGACCGAGCCGTCCGGGCCGAGCGTCCACACCGGCGCCTCGACGTCGATTCGACCCTCGTCCCCGAGTGCGTCGACGAGCGACGACACCCGGCTGTCCGCCACCGGCAGGTGGCTCGTCCCGTGGTCGTACCGCCGGCTGTCGCGTCGCCGGGTCGCGGCGCGCCCGCAGACGCCGCGGCTCTTCTCCAGGATAGTCACCTCCACGCGCTCGTCACGCAGCCCGTGCGCCGCCGCGACGCCCGCCGCGCCGGCGCCGACGATGCAGAGCGACCGCGTCACTGCACGCCCTCCGCACTCAACGCCCGTTCCCTGGCGTTCATAGGACCGTCACGGACCGGCGCCGCAAAAGCGTAGGGTCGGCGCGCGACAGGTCTTTCGGGCGGCGAGCCGTACTGGCGGTATGAGCAACACCGAAGGCGAGTCCGTCGACTGGAGCGCGCTGAGCGAGACCGAGTGGCGCGAGCGACTCGGCGACGAGGCGTACGAGATCCTCCGAGAGCGCGGAACGGAGCCGAAGTTCAGCGGCGACCTCCTCGACGCGAAGGGCGACGGGCGGTTCCGCTGTGCCGGCTGTAGCACCCCGCTGTTCGACGCGGCGACGAAGTTCGACTCCGGCACGGGCTGGCCCAGCTTCCACGACGCCCTCGACGGCAACGTCGAGACGGAGGTCGACACCAGACACGGGATGCGCCGGGTCGAGGTGCTGTGTGCGACCTGTGACGGGCACCTCGGGCACGTCTTCGACGACGGGCCGGAGCCGACCGGCAAGCGCTACTGCATCAACTCCGCCGCGCTCGAGTTCGACGACGAGTAGCCGTCGTGGGGGACGCTCGCATCCGACGCGGACGACTTAACACGCCGCCGGCTCTATCGATCGTATGAGCGACGAGTCCGGTCGGAAGCCCCTGCGAATGCCCGACGACAACCAGGTGTTCGGCGTCGTAACCGAACACCTCGGCGGCAACCACGTCCGCGTCCGCTGTGCCGACGGCGAGACACGGCTCGGTCGGATTCCCGGCCGGATGAAGTACCGAACGTGGATCTCCGAGGGCGACGTCGTGCTGCTCGAGCCGTGGGAGTGGCAGGACGAGAAGGGCAACATCGAGTGGCGCTACACCGAACAGGACGCAGAGCAGCTCCGCGACGAGGGGCACATCCAGTAGCCCGGCGGCCCGGTCGGTCGCGGTCCCGTTCTCGCGGTGTCGCCCGGCGCCGACGAGCGGCGGCTCACCCGGAGTGGCCGCGCGGTTGCTCGGTCCAGCCGAGCACGTCGTCTGCGAGCGACAGCCCGGTCGGAGCGGATCCCCGTGCCCCGGTGTCGTCGGCTGTGAGCCCAGACCCAGACGACGTCCGGCGGTAGTAGGCGGCGCACTCCGGCGAGTTCTCGCCCGCGTACTACGCCCACCGGGGCCCCGACGCGACGAGCGAGCGGGTCCGTCGG
>KI543184.1:258260-266848 GCA_000496195.1 uncultured archaeon A07HB70 | reverse complement strand
TCCGAACGAACGTGTTTCGAGACGCTCGTCGTGCGGAGCGTTCGAACGGCGCCGCCGCTCGTCGGCGGTGCCGTGTGCGGAGGAGTACTCCGTCTATACGCGCGTGAGGTTCGTCGCGCGCGGGCCCTTCGGGGCCTGTTCGACGTCGAACTCCACGTCAGTTCCTTCTGTCAGGTCCTCGCCGCCGACGTCTTCCATGTGGAAGAACACGTCGTCGTCAGCGTCCTCGGTGTCGATAAAGCCGTAACCGCCCGTGTCGTTGAAGAAGTCAACCGTACCGGATGCCATTACACTTCTACAGAGGCCGAGCCGACGGTTAACACTTCCGAGTCTGTCGCCTGGTCGCGGCGTATTTCTGAACGATCGTTTATCGCTGTCCGCCATGGTGATCGTTCACGCGGACCGTTCAGAGCTCTCTCGCCAGCCGCTCAACGCCGAGGGCGGCCACGACGGGGACGGAGAGAACGACCGCGAGCAGTATCAGCAGCGTCGAGACGACGCTGACGGTCGGGTCGACGAAGTTCCGGAGCGCCGTCCACTCCAGGACCGGGAGCGTCCGGGCGTCGACGCCGGCGACGAACAGGGCGATCAGGAACTCGTGGAGGCTGAGGACCGCGGCGACGAAGCCCGCGGCCAGCACTCCGGCACGGATCTGCGGCGCGACCGCCTCGCGGAACGCCTGCCACCGCGTCGCCCCGAGGTCGAGGGCGGCCTCCCGGGTCTGCCAGTCGACGCGGGCGAGCGTCGCCCGCACCACCACGTAGACGAACGGGACGGTGACGAGCGTGTGACCGAGGACGACCGCGACGTGGCCGCTCCCGACGCCGATGCGGGCGAAGTAGACGGAGAGCGCGAGCGCGAGGACCACGACCGGCGTCGGGAGCGGCAGGACGATGACCGTCGTCACCGCCCGCCTGAGCCGGCTGTCCGGCAGGCCCCGGACGCCGTAGGCCCCGGCAGTACCGAGGAGCGTCGCGAGGACAGCGGTGCCTGCGGCGACGACGACGCTGTTGACGAACGCGCGGCGCCACTCCGGCTCCTCGAACAGGAACGCCCGGTACCACCGGAGAGAGAGCCGGTCCGGCGGGAACACGACGTCTGGCGCCGCGTTCAGCGACGTGGCGACCACGACGGCGACGGGGAGCAGGACGAACCCGAGGAGCACGGCTGTCACGCCCCGGAAGGCGAGCGTTCCGAGACGACGGTTCACAACAGCCCCTCCGTCGCGCCCCGCGGCCCGTACCGCCGGACGAGCGCGACCGCACACCCCGCGACGAGGACGACGGCGACAACCGCCTCGACGCTGAGCGCCGCCGCCCGCGGCCAGTCGTAGGTGATGTCGACGAACCGCGCCGCCTCGTTCGCGACCGTCGCCTGCGACGGCGAGCCGAGGATGGTCGGCGCCGCGAACGCGACGGTGCTCCACGCGAACGCCGTGACCCCGCCCGCGAGGAGCCCCGGCGTCGCCTGCGGGACGACCACGGCCCGCACCGACTGGAGACGTGACGCGCCGAGGTCCCGCGCGGCTGCGACCGTCGTCGTGTCCATCGTCGCCAGCGTCGCGTACGTCGGCAGGACGACGTACGGGAGCATCGAGTAGACGAGGCCGACGACCACCCCGACGTCGGAGCCGAGCAGCCGGAGCGGGGCGTCGACGACGCCGAGTCCGACGAAGACGGCGTTGACCGTCCCCTCGGGCGCGAGCAGCGGCACCCACGCGTACACCTTGATCACGATGGAGAGGAGCAGTTCCACGAGCACCGCGCCGAGCAGGACGGTCCGGCGCACCCCGCCGGCGCGGGCGGCGGCGTAGGCGTAGACGAACCCGAGCACCAGCGTGACGGCGGTGACGACGCCGCCGAGTCCGAGGCTGTACAGCAGCCGCCCCTGGAGGTAGCCGTCCGCCAGCAGGGCGCCGTAGTTCGCGAGCGTCCAGGTGCCGGCGGCGTAGGCGCCGCTGACAGCCGAGCGCGTGAGGCTGAGCCGGAGCAGGTAGACGAGCGCCCCCGCGAACACGACCAGCTCGAACGCCACGACGGGAACGACGAGGAGGACGGGCCGGTCGACGGCCCGCGCCCGCACCCGTCCGAGCGCCGTCCTCATCTGCACAGCCGCTCTCCCGCCGGTCCGAAGAAGCGGAGATCCGACGGCCGCCACCGGAGCGCGACCCGGTCGCCCCGCTCGAACCCGGGGTCGGTTCGCGCGCTGTACTCCGCGAACGGCTCGACGGAGCCGGCTGCGCCCGCCACCGCGACGTAGTACCGGACGGAGGTCCCGCGGTACAGCACGTCGCTCACCTGGCCGGCGGCGCGCCCGTCGCCGTCACTCCGGACCGCGTCGGTCCGCTGGTCGTGGCTGTCCGTCTCCGTCGCGGGGACGAGGTCGAGCGCGGTCGGCCGGACGGAGACGGCGACGGGCCCGCCGTCGCCCCCGGTCGGAAGCGGGAGGTCGCCGAGCGGCGTCCGGACGGCACCCTCGACGACCGGCCCCTCGAGCACCGTCGTCTCGCCGAGGAACTCCTCGACGAACCGGGTCCGTGGCTGGTCGTACACCTCGCGAGGCGTGCCGACCTGGAGCAGCCGCCCGTCGCGCATCACGCCGACCCGGTCGCCGAGCGTGAACGCCTCGTCCTGGTCGTGCGTGACGTGGAGCATCGTCGTCTCGACGCGGTCGTGGAGGTCGCCGAGCGCGCGCTGGAGGCGCTGGCGCAGGCGCTTGTCGAGGCTCGAGAGCGGCTCGTCGAGCAGGAGGACGCCCGGGTCGACGGCCAGCGACCGGGCGAGCGCGACCCGCTGTTTCTGCCCACCCGACAGCTCGTCGGGGTAGCTCCCGGCGTGGTCGGCCACCTCGACGGTCTCCAGGAGGTCCCGCGCCCGCTCGTGGCGCGTCTCGCGGTCGGCCCCCGCCATCTTCGGTCCGAACGCGACGTTCTCGAGCGCGGTCTTGCGGGGAAACAGCGCCCAGTCCTGGAACACCATCGAGGTGTCGCGCCGGGCCGGCGGTCGGTCGGTAACGTCCTCGTCGCCGACCACGACCCGCCCCGCGGTCGGGTCGGTCAGCCCGGCGACGGCCCGGAGCGTCGTCGTCTTGCCACAGCCGGAGGGCCCGAGCAGACAGAACAGCTCGCCGGGCGCTACGGACAGGTCGACCCCGCCGACGGCCACCGTCTCCCCGTACGCGACGCGGAGGCCGTCGAGTCGGACCGGTTTCGGGGTCGGGGCCATCGGGCTACGACGCTGTGATCCTCGTGAACCGGTCGGAGAGCGCCGACTTCTGTGCCGCGAGGCGCTCCGAGTTCCCGAGGACGAAGAAGTCGGCGAGCGCGTCGTTCGTCTCCGGATAGCGGCCCTGAACCCGGTCGGCGTAGCTCCCGGCGACCTCGCGGTTCGCGGGGACGTAGTAGCCGTTCTGGTGCCAGTCGGTCTGGATCTCCGTCCGGAGCATGAAGTCGAGGAACCGCTCGGCCTCGTCGCGGCGGTCGGTGTTCGTCACGGCGAAGTTGGTGAAGTAGCCCGGCGACTGCTCGGGGAGCAGCATCCGGTAGTTCTTCTCCGGTCGGGCGTCGATGCCGGCGAGCCCCGACGCGTAGTAGAACGCGCCGTACTCGATCTGACCGCCGTCGAGCGCCGACCAGACGTCCGCGCCGCCGCGGTACCACGTCGCGACGTTCTCCGCGATGCTCTCGAGCGTCTCGAACATCGGGTCGTACATCTCGGGGTCGTAGACCTCCTCGACGCCGGGCGCGGCGTCGGTCAGGAGCGCCGCGATGAGCAGCGGATTCTTCCAGTAGCCCCCGTTCATGCCCGCGGGCGCGTCGACGGTGGCGAACTCACTCCACGCCTCGGCGTGGGCGTTGCCCTCCTCGTAGACGATGCCGAGGACGCCGCCCTCGCCGGGGACGCCGTACTCGTCGGTGCGGTACTCCCTGAAGAACGGCCAGATCTTCTCGGCGTTCGGCACGTTCTCGTAGCGCACCCGCTGGATCAGGTCCTCGTTCCGGGCCGAGAGGTAGTTGAACCCGGACAGGCCGATCACGTCGTACGGCGGACTGTTGCCCCCCTGGTTCGCGGCGCGGAGCTTCGACACCCGGTTGCTCCACGCCTTCGCGACGTTCACCGTCGTCCCCGTCTCCGCCTCGTACGCGTCCGCGACGGTCTGCTCGAACACGTCGCCGTACGCCCCGCCGTAGACGGAGACGGTCAGTTCGTCTGCCCCGCTGCTGCCGGCCCCGGTGACGCCGGCACACCCGGCGAGGGCGGCTGCCGACCCGCCGAGTGCGCCGAGTACGGCCCGCCTGCTCACGCTCGACCGGCCCCGCTCTGCCGTTGATTGTTCCATCTACCCTTTCGTTAGCGCCGAACCGGCAAGAGCCTCACGCTCGTAGCCGAGCAGCCGGTTCGGCGGCTATCGAGGGCACGCCGTGGCGACGACGCCGACCCGTGCTCGTGGGTGGCGTGCCGGCAGCTCCGGGGACGCGCGACGGGGTCGTCCGGGTCCGCGACGACCCGGCGCTCGCCGACCGGACGGCCTCCGCGGAGACGGGGCCGCCCGGCTGCAGGATGTATCGCCTGTCCACAGCTGTCCGTACACTGACAGGCTGTGGACGGGTGTCAGCCGTCGCCCTCCGCCCTGGCGCTGCGGTCTGTCGTCGTCCCACGCCGGTCGCCGTGGACCAGTACGACGCCGCCGAGCACCAGCGCCCCCCCGACGACGACGGCGACGGTCACCCGTTCGCCGAGGAGGAGGGCGCCGAGGACGACTGTCACGACCGGTTCGGCGGTGCTGACGACGCCGACGCGCCCCGCCTCCAGCCGCGAGACGCCCTCGTAGAACAGCAGGTGGGGCGCGACCGTCGAGAGGACGACGATGCCGGCGACGAGCCCCCAGCCGTCGGCGGTCGCCGGCAGCGCGAGTCCGCCGTCGAGGACACCGTAGACCCCCATGCTCAGCGTCGTCCCGACGAGGACGCCGAGCATCACGCCGGGCGGCGACGCCGTCGGGACGACAGACCGGCTCCCGGCGGTGTACGCCGCGTAGCAGGCCGCCGCGGCCAGCGCCAGCGCCAGGCCAGCCGGGTCGGCGCCGCCGGCGCCCGTCGAGACGACGAGCGCGACGCCCGCCGTCGCGAGGCCGAGCGCGACGACCCGACGCGGCGTGACCGGCTCGTCGAGGACGACGGCGCCGAGGCCGACGACCATCGACGGGTATGTGTAGAGGACGATCGTCGCCAGCCCGGCGGTGAGGTAACGCAGCGAGACGAAGTACGAGAGCGTCAGCAGCGTGTAGACGACGCCGAGGGCGAGCGTGGCTGCGCGCCCCCGGCGCGTCGGCGGGAGCGACCAGCCCCGGAGCACGGCGACGCCCGCGACGACGACGGTTGCGAGCGCGAACCGCAGCGGCAGGAGCGTCGAGAGCGGGAGTCCGGCCCGGGCCGCGGCCTCGCCGAAGACCCCGATGGTGCCGAACCCCGTCGCCGCGGCGAACACCAGCAGCGTCCCCTCCGTGGACTCCCTCACCTCCGGTCGGCGGAACGCCACCGTCCTGCCGCTTTCGGTCGCCGGTGGCGGCGGTCCGGCTGCCTCGCTCCGACGGCTCAGCCCTCCCGGCTCGTTGCCTCCTCCCGGAGGCTGTCGAGCGTCTCGACCGACACCTCGCGGGCCGCGTCCGCGCCGTACTCGAGGTACGGCTTGAACGTCGGCAGGATCGACTCGTCGCCCTCGAAGTCGCGTCTGAACACGTCGGCCAGCTCCCCGACGGCCACCTGTTCGCCGAGCTTCACCCCCCGGTAGTGGTCGCTGTAGTAGTGGACGCCGGCGAACATCCGCGCGAGGCCGACGTTCGACATCAGCTTGTCTATCTCCTGGTAGACGCCGGTGTGGCCCGACGGAAGCGGTATCGTGTCGCGGCTCTGCCCGTCTGCCGTCGGGACGTAGTAGTCGTCGTACGGCCACGCCACGTCGGTAAACCACGTCTTCAGCACGGTGCCGCAGGCCCCCGCGATGACGGAGTGCCCGCTCGGGTACGCCGGGTGGACCGGGGACCCCTCGACGTAGGCCGTCGAGAGGTAGTCCTCGTCGCCGTCCCGAACCGAGAGAATCTCCGCGTCCGTCACGAGCGACGAGACGCCGATGTCGGCGCCGAGGTTCCGCTGGGCGTGGATCCGCCCGCCGTACGTCTCCGGGCGACACCGGAAGTGGACGTAGTACTTGTGGTAGAACGCGGCCAACAGCGCCTGCCGGGCGACGCGCGTGAGCATGTCGAGCAGGCCGACCGGCCCGGTGTCCGTGTACGCGAACACGTTGCCGTCGTCGCGGCCGGTGTACGGCAGGCCGGGGTCGAAGTCGACGTCGCCGAGCAGCTGGATCGTCGCGATCAGGTACTCTTGGAACGGCGGCTCGGCGTTGACGATGGTGGCGAGGTGCCGCGGCGTCGCGATGTGGCCCTGGTCGTCGCTCGGCGGCTGGTTCGGGTTCGTCTCCGCCGCGAACTCGCCGCGCCCCTCGACGGTGTCCAGCCACGCCTCCTGTGTGTCGTTGTAGTCCTCGCCGGCGGGGTACCGGAGGTACTCCTGGCTCGCGTTCAGCGCCCAGAGCTTCAGTTCGCGCAGCAGGAACTGCGAGACGTACGGCCCCCAGTCCACCTCGTCCGTGTCTGCCTCGACGAACAGCCGGTCCGTATCGTACCACCAGCCGTCGAGCGTGTCCTCACCCGTCGCGGCCGTCAGGTCCGCCTCGACCGCGTCCAGGACGTCGTACGGCACACCGACGGCGTCGTCGCCGGGCTCGTTCGGCCACTCGACGAACGGGACGTCCCGAACCTGCTCCATCGCGTAGACGTCAATCATCTCGGCGGCGTTTCGTGCGCCCCGCGGGTCCGGGGCCGGCGGCATGACCCCGCGCCACGGGTCCATCCCGGAGAGGCTGATGCTGTGGACGCTGGGGACGCCGATGAACAGCCGGTCGCCGCCCCGCTCGAACTCGTCGATGCCGGCGAGCGACGACCGGTTACGGATCGGGTCGCGGTAGTTCTGCACCATCCGGTCGGCGGGGACGAGCCCCTCCGGATACCGGCGCCCCTCGTCGTCTCGCTCCAGCGGCATCCCCTTGGTGAACATGAACGGTGCCACCTCGTGGCCGTGGAGCGTCACCGTCTCTTCGTACGCGTGTTCGACCGGCTGTTCGACCGGGTCCGGCTCTCCGACGAGCCGCGGGTCGTCGACGAACGTGTTCACCGAGGCGATTCCCCGCTCCCGTGCTACCAGCCTGATTCGGTCCTCCAGTCCGAACGGCGCCCTGCGAGCCATACGCGGCCCGTAATTGTATCTTCTATTAAGTTTTTTGCTGACACGTACGCTGGCCGACACGGACCCCGAGAGCCGCCCGTCTCCCCGGCACGACAGCCGGCTACCGAGACAGACCGCCAGCCGGCAGTGTCGGCGCCCGGCGCGCCGGGGCTGGCGGGGACGAGCACGCCGGAGCCACGGGGCTGCCCACCCCGCGCTCCGCCTGTGGTGCCGCACGGAGACAGCGGACGGGGAGCGCCGCAGTCAGCGCCTCGCCTCGGCCTCGACCCCCGCGTCCGACTGTATCCACGCCGTCTGCTGCTCGGTGTCGTAGACGTACACCTCGCCGTCGACGAAGCCGACCCCGGCGTAGCGGTCGAGGTCGACCGCGTCGACGCCGAGGGTGCTGTACAGCCGGTCGTCGGTCGTCCGGGTCGCGGTGCTCCGACTCATCGGTACCGACGACTCGACTCTCTACCGTCAAGAGCACTTTTGAAACTCCGTCTGAACTGTGACCCAACTTCGGTCCGGCAGACAGCCGTCCTTCGCCGCTGTGACGACGGCCCGGGACGGCGTCGGCCCGCTCGACGACCTCGGGCAACGGGTCAGTCGTCGGCGACAGACCGCGACGTCGGATCCGTGGTCGCCGTCTCCTCCGGCGACGGCGTCCAGCTCAGGCCGCCGTCGTAGCGGAACGCGCGGCTGTCGCGCCGAGGGTCGACGACAGTCAGCGAGAGCCAGCCGTTGTCCAGCAGCTCGGCGACCCCCTCGTGTTCGGTCAGTACCTCGGTCACGCGCTCGACGGGCGCGTGGACAACCGTCGAGAGCCGGAGCGGCTGGTGGTACGGCTCGCCGCTCGCGCTCGCGACGGACTGGAGCGGCAGACCGGTCATCAGGTCGCCGCCGTTGCCCCGGTAGACACCGACGTTCCCGACGGGGTTGTGGGTCACCTTCGACCCGCTCCCGTACGCCGCGTTGTCGACCGTCGAAAAGTAGTACTGCGCGTTGATCCACTGTGTGACGACCATCGGACCGGCGACGATCGCCGCGAGGGCGTCGCCGTCCGGGTCGGTCCGCCAGTCGTACGAGTGAAGGAACGTCCGGCCGTCCAAGTCGAGTCCTTCCGTGAGGCCGCGCGGCCCGACGACGAACCCGGCGTTGCCGGCCAGCCCCCACTCCGGGCGCGTCTCGGCCCAGTCGGCGGCGCGGCGCTCCGTCTCGCGCACGCCCGCCGCGGCGTCGGCGCCCATGTCGTCGGCGCGCTCGGCTGCCGCGCCGGCGCGGGCGGTCGCCAGGTCGGCGCGGA
>KI543184.1:254623-258240 GCA_000496195.1 uncultured archaeon A07HB70 | reverse complement strand
AGGCTCGCGTCGAACGGGTTGTTCGTCGTCTGGCTGGCGTGGCCGACGAAGGCGACGACGCGGGCGAACCGCTCCCAGCCCACGAGTTCGAACGCCGTCGCGGCGTACTCGACGCGCTCCTCGTGGGTCAGCCCCGCGGGGAGGTCGCCGGCAGCCGCCGGGTCGCCGTCGAGCGCCGGCGCACAGAACTCGTGGCTGTCCGGCACCAGCCGGTCGACGGCGCCGAGGACGTCGTGGACCCGCTCCGGGAGGAGCGTCCGCGCGGCGAGGGCGGCCCCGTATCCGGCGCCCGCGCCCTCGACGAAGCTGAACGCGGTCGCGACGTTCGACCTCAGCCGGCTTACCGCGGTCTTCCCGGCGTCGAGCGCCGCGTGCCACCGGTCGTACTCGTCGCGCCCGCCCGCCCCGGTCGGCTCCTCCGCGACACGGTGCCGTGCGTCGAGGATCGGCGGGCAGGCGTCGACCGTCGTCTCCGAGTCGTAGCCGGCGTAGCGCATCGGAACCCCGAAGAACCCGGCGTAGCCGTCGGTCTCGTAGTCGCCGGCGGCCTCGACGTGCCGGCGGATGATCTCGGACCGCGTGTCGATACAGAAGACCAGCTGTGCAGCCGGCCGGTCGCCGTCTGCCGCGCCGGCGAGTGACTCGCTCGTCTCGGTCAGCGCGTCGACCAGCTCCCCGCGGTAGGTCTCCTCCCACGCGCTCAGCCACGCCTCGCGGAGCGGAACCGTCCCGCCGTCGCCCGGCAGAGGCGGCTCCTCCGACCCGCCACACCCCGCCTCGTCTGGCACGAGAGGCGCGTCGAACAGGTCGACGAGCGCCAGGCGAACCGCGAGGTAGCCAGACAGCGTGATCGGGTACGCCGACTGCCAGGCGCCGCCGTCCGCGGCCCGGCGCTTGAGCAGTCCCGTCCAGCCGGGGAGCGCCGCCAGGTGGGTCTCGAGGACCGCCGTCCACCGGTCGGCGGGGCAGTCGGCGAGACGCTCCCGGACCGCGTCGACGGGGTCGTCCGGGAGGTCGGCGACCGCACCGCGGTCCGGAATCTCGCCGTCGTACCGCGCCACGGCCCGGAACGCCCCGTAGAACCCCCGGTCGCGGTTCGGCATTGGCCACTTCGCCTGGCCCTCGTCGAGAAAGGCCGCCAGCCACTTCGACAGGACCGAATCGACACGGTCCGTGCCCGCCGCCGTCGTCGTCGCGTCGGCGGCTGTCGTCATCCGGGCGAGCGTCGCCTCGGGGTCGGCCTCGTACCCGCTGGCGGCCAGTTCGGCGCGCAGCGTCTCGGGGTCGATCCGGCCGGACTCCCACGCGCGGCGAAAGACGTCTGCGCTCGGGTAGCCGTCGCCGCCGAGGAGGCGTCCGGCGTCCGCGGCGGCCTCGTGGAACGGCTGGTCCTCGAACCCGGCGAGCGGGTTCGCCGTCACGAACGAGTGGAGCGGCCAGGCGGAGCCGACCGACTCGGCTGCCGCAGCGATCCGCTCCTCGACGGCGGCGTCACGAGTCATCGTGTCCCTCCAGCCGCGTCTCTGCCGGCGGGGACGTCGCGTTCAACAGCCACACGTACAGCCGCGGGCTGCGCCTGTAGACGCCGCTCTCGACGACGAGATACGCGAGGACGAACGCGACGGCGACGACGCCGTGGACCGCAGTCAGGGCCTCCGGCTCCCCGACCGCCGGGAGGCCGGCGAGGAGGCGCTCGACGACACCGTAGACACCGCCGTAGACAGCGAGCGCCGGCAGCGCCACCGCCGGGACAGCTCCGTACCGGGCCGCCTTCGGGAGCGCGGTCCGCGTGACGACGTCGCGGGCGGCGTGGAGCGTCGTCAGGACGACGAGCAGCGTCAGCAGGAGGCCGCCGTTCAGCCCCGTTCCCTTGCCAGTGAGCGCGGTGAACAGGGCCCCCCCGGCGAGTGCCGTGCCGACGGTCACGGCGACGCCGGCGGCGGTCGTCGACCGGGTCGGTGCCGACGCAGTCGGGTGTTCGCGTGTGACCCGACCGCCCGAGCCGAGGAACTGATACGCCTTGTAGAAGCCGTGGAGGACGAGGTGGGTGACCGCGGCGGCGAAAAATCCCAGCCCGGCCTGCGCGATCATGAACCCCATCTGTCCGACCGTCGAGCAGCCGAGTCCGCCCTTGACGTCTGCCCGGACGGTCTTCAGGAGCTTGCCGAGTATCGCGCTCGTCGCGCCGACGAGGACGACCGCGAGCATGAACCGGGAGTCGACGGTCACGACCGGCGCGAACCGCACCAGGAGGACCCCGCCGGCGTTGACGAACCCGGCGTGCATCAGCGCCGAGGCGGGCGTCGGCGCCGTCATCGACGAGAGCAGCCACGCGTGAAACGGCACGAGCGCGGACTGGACCATCGCCGCCAGCAGCAGCGCACCGGCGGCGAACAGCACCGGCGGCGAGGCGGTCACGACGGTACGGCGACGCCGGAGACGGTCGTCGCTCCGGTGTGCCACCACAGCGCCGCGAGGGCGAGGGCGAGCAGCGCCGAGCTCGCGAGGAACGTACCGGCGCGCGAGCGCCGCCGCGGCCCGCGCCGCCCGGTCCCCGCCGTGACCGATCAGACCGCTCATGACGAGGCCCATGGCGAGCCACGCGGCCCCGAAGACGACGAGACCGTCCGCCGCGACGAGGAGCATCACGGCGAGCGTGAACGCGAACACGCGCCCGAAGAACCGGTCGACCGCCCGGTCGCCGGCCATATACCGCCGCGAGTAGCTGTGGACGACGCCGCTGAAGAACGTCACCGTCGTCCACATCACGACGGTCAGGCCGTCGACGACGACCATCCCCGCGGGCGCCCAGCCCTCGCCTCGGTGGAACCAGACGGCCAGCACGCCGAGGCTCGCGACCCACAGGAGCCAGACGAGTCGCGTCAGCGCCACTGGCACACGCGACGGCTGGCTCTCTGGTGTCGGTAGCTGTCCAACGGTCGTCGTCCGGCGCTCTCCTGCCATCGTCTGGTCTGTCCCGACCGGGCGCCGTTCGGCGACGCCCCGACCGCCCACGGCCCGGTCGTTCGTACTGAACTAAACGAACAGAACGTTTGTTAACTCTGTCTATATTAACAGAACGTTCTCGAAACCCGAATTATAGAACGTGATGGTCGTCGGGGGTCGCTCCCGTCTCGCGCGGTCCACGGGCGCCGCTCGTCCGGCGGACGCGGCCCGAACACAAAGCCATATTGTACCGACCGCCGACAGCCCGGTATGGATGAGGTCGCCGGGACGATTCTCGTCGGGGACTCGTTCGACCCGGTTCGCGGCCGCGTCGTCGTCCGGGACGGCTGGATCGAGGCCGTCGAGCGGACGACGACGGCCTCGACGGACATCGTCCTGCCGGCGTTCGTCAACGCCCACACGCACATCGGCGACTCCGTCGCCAAGGAGGCTGCGGTCGGACTCTCGCTCGACGAGGCGGTGGCCCCGCCGGACAGCCTGAAACACCGCCGGCTCGCCGCCGCCGACCGGACCGACCTCGTCGCGGCGATGCGCCGGACGCTCCGGTTCATGCGCCGTACCGGTACCGTCTCGTGCCTGGACTTCCGCGAGTCGGGCGTCGAGGGCGCCCGGGTGCTCCGGGAGGCCGCCGACCCGACCGACGTCGACCC
>KI543184.1:248615-254263 GCA_000496195.1 uncultured archaeon A07HB70 | reverse complement strand
CGTGCGACCGCGCTGGACGTCGAGCGCGTGGTGTACTAGTCGCGCTCGCCGTCGAACCTGCCGAACGGCGTCGTCTCGTGGCTCCGGACGAGCACCTCGTCGGCGACGGTGAGGCCCATCTCGAGGAGCGCCTGCGCGACGGGGGTGATGTCGCTGTCGGACTCGCCGACGACGGTCACGAGGAGGTTCTGCTCGCCCGTCACCAGCTCCTGTACCGCGACGACGCCGTCGATCCCCAGAACGTCGGGGATGAGGTCGCCGCGCTCCGGAATCGAGGCGGTGCAGAACAGCAGCATGCGGAGCGGGTAGCCCGAGCGCGCGTAGTCCACCTCGGCGCTGTACCCCTTGACCACCCCGTCGCTCTCGAGGCGCTGGATGCGCTTGCGGACGGTGCTGCCGGAGGTGCCGGTTCGCTCCGCGATGTCGCCCGACGACGTGTTCCGGGCGTCCTGCTGGAGGGCGTGGAGAATCGCCTCGTCGACGTCGTCGACGTCGTCGACCATGCCCGTACGTCGCCCCGTGTCCGACAAAGGTACTTTGTTCCGACCCCCCGTGACGGCGGTCGACCGACGTCGCCGTGTTCGCCGCCCGAGCGAGGCGATGACGGCGGTCACGTCGTGGCCGACCGAGTCCGGCACGACGATCCACGCGACTGCCACGACGACGGAGATCTCCACCGCCACGTCGAGCACCGTCCGCGGCGGTCCAGCCGGCGTGAGGATACGCCGACCTGCTGTCGCCCCGAGCAGGACGTCGTCGGTCTCGGCCGCCTCGGCTCCGGATACGACCCGCTCGCCGCCCGGCGGCTGCTCGACCCCGGGCCCTCTCGGGGGCGGACTGTCACAGTTCGTCGCGCCACCGCAGCGAGTTCCTGTTCAGCTCCTCGACGGCCGGTCTCCCCTCTTCGAGCATCCTGTCGGCGATGTCGACCGCCGCCCGTAGCTCCTCGCTGGACAGCTGCTCGGAGGCGGGTCGACCGTCGACGTGGTCGTACCACTCGTCCCGAAACAGGTTGTCGAGGACGACGCGACCGAAGCAGTGGTCGAGGTGGATCGGCCAGCCGTCGCTGCTCTGTGCCCTCGCCGGAAGCTCCTCGTTCACCTTCTGGTCGTACTCCTCACGCAGCCCGGAGATGTCGTCGCCGTCGAGCGTCTGCTGTCCCACACCCGTTCTCGGGGCGCCACCGGCTTCAGGCTGTCTCGTCCGCGGGACGCGGGGCAGCCGAGGCCGGCTCAGTCGCCGGCGCCCGGCCGGTAGGCCCGGCTGACCGCCTTCCAGCGGTTGGTCCGGAACCGATGGAGGTTGATCGCCATCGGAATCGTCGTCTCGACGAGGAAGGCGAACTGGAGCCCGACCACCCCGAGCGCCGTCACCGTCCCGAGCCAGGCGACCGGCAGCGCCCCCAGATACAGCCCCACCAGCGTCGCGGCGAACGGCACCTGGGTGTCGCCGGCGCCCCGGAGCGTACCGGTCAGCGACCCGTCGACGCCCATCGGGACGACGCTGACTGCGGCGACGGCGACGAACGCGCCGGTCAGCGCCACCTCTGCCGGCTCGACGAACACGCCGGCGACCGGCTCCGCCAGCGCGAACACCACGACTGCGACGACGGCGAACACCAGCGTGGACAGCCTGGTGATCTCCCGGCCGAACGCCTCGGCCTCTCCCTCGTCGTCGCCGCCGAGCGCCTGGCCGACGAGCGTGGAGGCGGCGATAGAGAACCCCCACGAGAAGCTGTTCAGCAGCTCCCGTACCTGTCTGGCGACCCCGACCGCCGCGACCGCGACGGGACCGAAGGCGGCGGCGAGTGTCAGCAGCGGGAACACCACCAGCCCCTGGGCGACCCGACGGGCGGCAAGCGGGCTGGCCACCCGCACCACCTCGCCGAACAGCTCCCGGTCGAGCCGGTGGTCGCCGACCGACAGCGGCACCGGGCTGGCGCCGTGGCCGAAGTACGACCGCCCGGTCATCCCCCAGGCGAACACAGCCGTCACGAGCGCCGTCGCCAGCGCGGTGCCCAGTGCGGCGCCGACCACGCCCATCCCGAGGCCGAGCACGAACAGCCCGCTCAGGACGACGTTCGTCGCCGCGCCGCCGGCGCGGATCGTCATCGGCGTGACCGTGTCTCCGACGCCGGCGTACGTTCGGCTCGCGATGAGGTTGAGAAACTCGAAGGCGAGCCCCGGCGCCACGACCGCCAGGTAGGCGCTGCCGAACCGGATGGTTTCCTCGTCCGCGCCCAGCAGCGCCACGAGCGGCTCCGCGGCGGCCACGTACAGCGCCACCGTCGGGAGCGCCAGCACCACCGAGACGAGCACGCTCGTCTCGACGACCCGCGCGGCCCGGTCGAGGTCGTCGCCGCCGTAGTTCTGCGAGACCAGCGAGACGGTGCCGCCGGCCAGTCCGATTGCGGCGAACTTGGCGACCGTCCAGTAGGCGCTGGCGACCGTGACGCCGGCGACGGCGGTCGACCCGAGGACGACCCCGACCAGCGCGAGGTCGACCACTCGCTTCGACATGATCGCGACTCCGGTGACGACGCGCGGCCACGCCAGGTCGACGGTCGCCCGGAGCCGGCGCTCGCCGATGACGCCCGTCCTGGCGAGCAGCCGACCGACTGCGGCGCCCCACCGTCGAAGCAACTCCACGTCGATCGGTTCGTGCCTGGGCGGCTAAGTGGTTCGGCTCCGCGCGGCGAGCGCGACGCCCCTGCCGACGCGTCCGCCGCCCACGCCGCTCTCCGCACGACACATCAGAACGTATAAGCCCGCGAGCGGACTGTCTGATCAGTACTGCCGTGGCTCTCCCGTCAACACCGGCCAGCGTACCGTCGCCGTGGACTCGACGCGTATGACCAGCCCCGGCCCGCTGCCGGCGACGCTCGCCCGGGTCGGAAGCGACGTCTCACAGCCGACGAGCCGCCCGAACGCCGCCTGACACCCCGAGATGGCTCCCGAGACAGCAACGGCGGTTTCGAACGTCGTCCTCATCACGGTCGACTCGCTCCGTGCGGACGCGACTGCCGCGTACGACGAGACGCGTCACACCCCGGTCTTGGACCGAATCGCCAGCCGCGGCACCGTCTTCGACCGGGCGTTCGCGGGGGGCAACTGGACGCCGTTCTCGTTCCCGTCGATCCTGGCCTCACGGCCGGTGTTCACCGACGACGGACAGACCGGCGTCAGGAGCGTACCGACGCTCCCGAGCGTGCTGTCGGACGCCGGGGTGTCGACAGCCGGATTCAACGCAGCGAACGGCTTCCTCACCTCGCACTGGGGCTACGACGCCGGGTTCGACACCTTCGACCCGTTCGCCACGACCGTGACCTCCGGGCTGTACGACCGGTATCTCGCCACTCACCCGACCGTCGAAGCGTGGCTACAGCTGCTGACGGCCCCCGTCCGGCGCCTCCGCTCGTGGATCCGTGGCGACATCGACGACCAGCCGTTTCTCGACGCCTCCCGCATGTTCGACGTCGAGCACGCGGCGACGTCGTTCGTCGAGGAGACCGCGTCCCCGTTCTTCCTCTGGGTCCACTACATGGACACCCACACCCCGTACGTTCCGGCGCCGCGGTATATCCGAGAGATCTCCCGCGATCTGGTGGGCACACATCGTATGCTCCACGCACACACGCGGACGGGGCTCGGATGGGACGTGGGGCCGCGAACGCTCGCCGAGCTGCGGACACTGTATCAGGCCGCGGTCAGGCAGGTCGACGCCAGCATCGGCCGGCTGCTGGAGGCGCTGTCGGCGGCGGGCGTCGCCGACGAGACCGCGGTCGTCGTGGTCGGTGACCACGGCGAGGAGTTCCAAGAGCACGGTCACCTCGCTCACTACCCAAAGCTGTACGACGAGCTGATTCGGGTCCCGCTTCTCGTCGACGTGCCCGGCGCCGAACACCGCCGAGTCGAGGAGCCGGTCGGCCTCGATTCGATCCCCCCGACCGTCACGACGCTCATGGAGACGCCGGCACCGTCAGGCTGGCAGGGGACGTCCCTCGCGTCGGGTGTCCTCGGGGGAGCCCCTCCAGCCGACGACCCGGTCGTCTCTGTCACCGTCCGCGGCGACGAGGTGACGTCACAGCCGATCCCACGGGCACCCGGAGACGGCGACCTGCTCGTCAGCGTCCGCGACCGCGACTGGACCTACATCGAGAACGTCGACACGAACGGAGCCGAACTGTACTACCGACCGGCGGATCCGACCCAGCAGGACGACCGCTCGACGACCCCGACACCGACCGAACGGGAGGTGATCGACCGGTTCAGCTCGGTCGCCGCCGACCGCGCCACGACGATCCGTGCGCAGGCAACTGAGGCGTCACCCGAGGCGGCCGACGACGACCTCGAAACACGGCTCGAGGCACTGGGTTACCGATAGATGACCCGCGAGGCGCTCCGGCGGCTCGTCGACGGGCTGGCAACGAGCCGGCTACGACGGTTCGTCGCCGTCGGCACCGTCACCGCGGGCGTCCAGACGGTGCTCCTCTGGGTGTTCGTCGACGCGCTGGCGCTGAACTACCTGCTCGGTGCCGTGATCGGCATCGAGATCGCGATCGTCCTGACCTACGTCCTGAACAACGCGTGGACGTTTCGCAGCGTGCGAAACACCGGACCGGCCGCGTTTCTCGTCGGCCTCGTCAAGACGAACGTCGTCCGCGGGTCGGCGATCCCGATCCAGCTCGCCGTCCTGTTCGTGCTCGTCGAGTTCCGACAGCTGCCGTACCTGCTGTCGAACGGGATCGCGATCCTCCTCAGCGGCGTCTACCGGTTCGTCCTCGACACGCGGTGGACGTGGGGACGGACGTAGGTTCTGTCGGATCTCCCGTGGCTGTCGTGGACGACCGACAGGCCGTGACTGGCGCTCCGGTCGGGCTCAGGCGGCGGCTGCGTCGCTCCGAGCCGCAGGCCGTGGCGTGCGGGCAGCGAGCGCGGCGGCTCACGAGCCGTCCGCGGTGAGCCGCGAGCAGGCGAGTCTGTCGGCGGCACCGCTCGCCGTGACCCCGCGCAGCAGGCCGAGGTCCTCGCTCGCGTAGTCCTTCAGACACCGGCCGAGCGCCGCCGGCGAGTCGTCCTCTGCACCGAGATACCGCTCGACGAGCGTCGCGTAGTCCCGATCGGACATCCGGCCTCCGGAGAGTGACGCCGGGTCGGTCCCGAGGTCGTAGCTGTCGAGCAGCGTCGGGCCGAACTCGACGCCCAGCTGCCGGGCAGCGTCGCCGAGCGTGTCTGCCCCCGCTCTGGCGGCGACGGCTGCCAGCTCCGCGTGGAAGCACCCGTCCAGCACTCGGTCTGCCCCCCCTCCGACGACGTCGCCCTCTGCTGCCGAGACGAGGCGTGTCCGGAGCATCTCGAGCGGGGATCGGTCGCCGCCACGGGTGACGAGTGTCGCCCCCGCTACCTCGGAGAGGTCTCTGACGACGTGCTGGAGCAGGAGGTGCTCGTCTCGGACGTCCGGCTCCTCACGGTGGTAGACGGTCGTCTCGTCGGGTCCGTCGAGATACGCGAAACAGACTGCCCCGATCTCGAACGTCTCCGGGTCCGTGGCACGGATATCCACGACCTCGTCCGTCGGTCGGGGCTGCACTGTCACGGCGACGACCGTCTCGCTCGCCCCCAGCTGGACCAGCCACGGGTCGTCGAGGT
>KI543184.1:246103-248081 GCA_000496195.1 uncultured archaeon A07HB70 | reverse complement strand
GACGGCGACGTAACACTTGAGACTGCCCTGGAAGAGATCGGCTTTCGAGGCGAGGGCTGTCTCGATGCGGGTGACTGGACCTCGTGGCTCGAGCTACACGTCGAACAGAACGACGTACTCGAACAGGCCGACAAGCCGGTCGGTGTCGTGACCTCGATCACCGGGACGACCCGCTGTCGCGTCCACATAGAGGGGGAGGCGGACCACGCCGGGACCGCGTCGATGGCTGACCGGACCGACGCACTCGCCGCGGCCAGTGAACTCGTTCTGGCAGTTGAATCCGAGGCGCGCCGTATCGCTGCAGGAGAGAGCGAATCCGTGGTGGCGACTGTCGGATCGTTATCAGTCAGCCCGGGTGCGGTCAACGTCGTCCCGAGTGGTGCGACGCTGGAAGTCGACATTCGCGACGTGGATGTAGCGACGATCGAGCGCCTGTTCAACACTGTCGAGGACACGTGTGACTCGCTACGCACCACCCGCGGAGTCAATGTCACAGTTGACCGCTCATACGACATCGCACCCCAGCCGATGGCGGAACAGCTCCAAGCTGTCTTACGACGGGCCGCTTCTGCGGTCGATCTCGAGCCGGTCTCACTACACTCCGGGGCCGGCCACGACACGATGCAGGTAGCCGAGGTCACAGACAGCGGGATGCTCTTCGCCCGGTCCCGTGGCGGTCACTCCCACAGTCCGCTCGAACACACGAACTGGCTGGACTGTGGTGTCGCAACGCAGGTGTTGACGCTCGCGCTCGCTGAAATGGCCGGTGCAGAACTCTACCCATGATTCAACACAGTCACCCAGTCCCGATTTCGACCGGAACGTCAGGTGTACCGTTCTCCCAGTATCTGCCGGACAAGGGGTGTCGCCGGTGAGCACTCTCGAACTCACAGTCGGAGATAAACAGTACACGGCGACACTATTACCCTCCGAAGCACCGGAGTCCGTCGCTGTAGTAGAGGAGTTTCTCCCGCTGCACTCCGATCTTATGCACGTTCGCTGGAGTGGTCACGCGACGTGGATAAACATCGACGAGATTGATCTCTCCGGGGTGCCAAGAGAGAATCACACCGTCTACCCGTCGCGTGGCGACCTGCTACTCTACCCAGGATTCCGGAACGAGCAGGAGATTCTCATCGCGTGCGGGCCGACCTGTTTCAAGAGTCCTGCCGGTGAACTGGCCGGGAATCACTTCGCGACGCTTGATGCGACACGGGAGGAACTCCAGAAACTGGAGCTGCTGACCCTGGAAGACGGGCAACAGGACATAGAGGTACGACTACGCCCGGACGGGGAGTGAACTGCCTCGGCGGGACCCCCTCGGCTTCGAGTCGGTTCCGCGCCGCCAGCAGCACCGCCCCGCCCGCCAGCGCTTCCCACGACAGCCGCCTACAGGGCAGCCGCCGTTCCTTCGCGACGTGGACCAGTCGTGCCGCGTCCACGCGGACGCGTTCAGGAATGCCGAGATTCGCACCTGCCATCCACGTCTCGAATGCCTCTGTCACCCGGTCGTTGCGCCCAACCAGCCGGTCGTGTTGCCGCCGCAGCCGCCGCAGCCGACGATGCGCGTCGTTGCCCGGCCAGTCACCCCGCGCATCCTGTCCACAGTTGACCGTCGTCCGCAGGCCGCCGTCGACCCGAAACGCCGTCGTCGGCACGCGTGCCCACTCGACGCGTCCAGTGCGCAGGCACTTCCGACCGACGCTCGTCGGGCCCGTGTTCGAGTCGCACGCCGCCGCCGCCCACTCCACAGCCGTCGCAGTACGTCTCGCTCCGTCACCACCCGTCCACCGCATCGCTCCGGGTACCGCCTTGAATCGCCTCTCGCTGCCCGTCCGTTCCGCTTGACGCCAGTTCGCGCTGCCGTCGTGATTATTGCCCTGTCCGAACCGTCATATCGAACGCTGTTGCTACCTCCCACTGGAGTCTTGATCTCCTGACGACGCGCGATATCTTCGACACACACCGCTGGAAAGAG
>KI543184.1:237486-243030 GCA_000496195.1 uncultured archaeon A07HB70 | reverse complement strand
GGCTTGGCCGACGAGTGTATTCCTCGATGTGCTGGACAGGAGACGCTCTCGAGTGATCCCACCCCTGCAGACGAGAACACGGGTGGGAGTAACTCACCGGCTGTCGCACCCGAGTGCTCCTATCCACGTTGTCCCGTATGGAAGAGAGGACGTATCCCTCGGTGGAATCGGCCACTAGCCCACCGATATCTCCGAACTGACTCTGCCAGTCACCGCGACCGGCGCTCCTCGAGGAACTGCTGCATCCGTCCGAGGGCGGTCTGAGCCTCGTCTCGGTTCGCTTCGAGATACTCGACGATGCTGTTCGGGAGGTCGAGTTCGTCGGCGAGCATGACGAGGCGGTCGAGCAGTGTGATCTCCAGTCGTTCGTTGATCATCCCGATGCTAATCGCGTCGAGGTCCCGCAGGTCGCCGTCGGCCACCTCTGCGACGAACTCGTCCTTTTCGGCCAGCAGTCCCTCCATGATCGGACTCCCACGTTCGCGCAACTCCAGACCGAGCAGCTCGAACATCGCCTCGATCCTGTCGATCTGCTCGACGGTGTCTGCTTCGTGTCCGTCGAAGATCGCCCGGACCTCGTCGCTCGCCGCCGCCGCGGCGAGGTCACTGTGGAGGTCTAGAATCTCGATCTCTGCGTGGTAGAGCTTCTGGAGTTCGCGCTCGAACATCTCCCGTCTCGTCGAGATCGACATCGACTACTCACGCTCCGTTTCGCCGACTTCGACGCGAGGACGGAGACAGTCCTGCACAGCCGCCGGGTCGATAGCGCCGCTTTCCATGAGCAGATACAGCTCTGTGGGGGACAGCTCTTCGCCCGTCTCGAGTCGCTCCAGTACGTCTGGGACTGCGACTTCGGTCGCGTCGATGCCGAGAGTTATCTCCTCGATCAGAAACCCCGCACGCTGTCCGGCCCGGGACAGTGCCGTCTCCAGCAGCAGTTCTGGGACTCGCTGGTGTGGCGCCGACGGGCTTCGCATGACCGCTCCGATCCCGACTCCTCGGAGAAAGAACGCCAGTGCGTCCCTCACACCGTCCCGGAACTCCGAGTCGGTGTCGACCCACTGTCGTCCGTCATCGGTGATCGTGCCGAAGATCTTCTGCCGCTCGTCTTCGTCGAGCTCGTCGAAGAGAATCGTGAAATCGAGCACCGAATTGTAGACGCGCTCACGGATATCGTTCCGACGCTGGTATCGTTGCTGCTTGGCGTGCTGGCCCTCGTAGCTCTTCTCGCCGGTCAACCACCGCCGGTCCTCGGTCGTGAGCATGGCGTTCTTTCGACTGGTCATCTGATGGCGACTATTGACGGCGAGACAGTAAAACGGGGCGACTTCGGTATATCGGAGACACTATACGGGTATAGAAAATTTGTTTACTCGGGCGCGACTCGACACGGTACAGTGTCCGAGCAGCTCTGTGCCCGACAGGCACGACGAATCCTCTCCAAGGTGGACTTCCCGTGAGCGATGCCCGGGCTACCGAATCGACACGCGGATATCGAGGCACGTCTAGCCCGGCGAAGCTGCTCGAAATTGCGCGGTTCTTCCTGAAACTCGGCATCGTCGGATTCGGCGGACCGCTCGTCCACATTGCGATGATGGAGGACGAACTCATCGGCGAGGGGAGCAAGGACTGGACGGACGAGTCGACGTTCGTCGAGGGCCTCGCGATCTGTAACATGTTGCCGGGCCCGGCGTCGACGCAACTGGGGATCTTCATGGGGTGGGTCCGTGGCGGCAATCTCGGCGCACTGGTCGCCGGTGTGACGTTCATGACCCCGACGTTCGTCATCGTCGTACTGTTATCGTACGCCTACTTCGCGTACGGGCAACTCCCATCGGTGCAGGCGTTCTTCTACGGCGTGAACCCGGTCGTCATCGGTCTCATCGCCGGGGCCGCCTACTCGATGGGCCGCAGTTCGCTCAAGGAAGGGCGAGCAGATCTCGAATTCACCGTCGGCGACGACGAGTGGGTCGTCGACCTGCGCCTGTTCGTCTTACTCTTGAGCGCGCTTGTCGCGACGATTCTTCTCAATCCCAATCCTGTCATCGAGTTCGTCATCGCCGGAGCAGTCGCCGTCCTGCTGTTCCGGCCCGGTTGGGTTCGGTCCAACAGCACGCGAATCACTCTCGGGACGGTCGGGGCGCTCGTGCTCGGCGGGCTCTACACCCTCCGGACCCAGATCACAGCTATGCTCGGCGAGCGTGTCCCCCTCCCGGCTGCAGTTGGGACAGTCGTCGCTGCCGTCTGGGGAACCCTCTGGGTGAAGCTGTTCCTGTTCATGCTGTATACGGGATCGTTCATCTTCGGCGGCGGGCTCGTGCTAATCCCGTTCATCGAGACGTACGTCGTGACGAACTTCGGGTGGTTGACCGCCACCGAGTTCGTCGATGGGATTGCTATTGGCCAGCTTACGCCCGGGCCGGTGGTGATGACGACCGCGTTCGTCGGCTACAAGCTGATGCTCGACACGTACGGTACGCTCCCGTGGGCCGTGCTAGGTGCATTTGTCGCGATGTTCGGCGCGTTCGCCCCCTCGTTCCTGTTCATCACCGGCGCGTTCCCGTACGTGGCTCGGGTCCGGGACAACGAGATCGTCCGGGCGGCGCTCTTCGGGATCAATGCCGCAGTCGTCGGGGCGATCCTCGGCGCGACCGTGACACTCGCGTTCAGCGCCTTCGCAGTCGTGACGGGTACGCCCGGTCTGTTCGCAACCGTTCCGTTCGATCCCGTGCGAGTTGGCCTCGCAACCGTGACGTTCGTCCTGTTCACGCGGGACGTCGATGCAGCGTACCTGATCATCGGCGGCGGTGTGCTCGGTGCCGCCGTCTTCTTCCTCGTGTGACCCACCATGGCAGCCGAACAAGACACGGACTCCTTCGACCTGTTCGCATCGTTTCGCCAGTTTTTCGCCCTCGAGCGCGACGTGCTCGTGTTGTCGGTGGCGATGCTGGCGTTCAGCCTCAGCTTCCAGATGACCAGCCGCTACATCCCCGAGTATATGCGGATGTTGGGGGCTGGCGCCGGTGTCATCGGTCTCTACGGCAGCGTCGGCAATCTCATCAGTGCCGTCTATCCCTACCCAGGGGGCGCGCTCTCGGACCGTGTCGGCTCCCGGATCGCTCTCACCGGCTTCGCCACCGTGACGACGGTCGGCTTCGGCCTCTGGTGGCTGGCTCCCGAGCTCGGCACGATTGGGCTGGCTGGTCTCACTGTTCCTGCGTGGGGGTGGATATTTCTGGGCCTGTTTCTGGCCCAGGCGTGGAAGTCGTTCGGACTGGGGGCGACGTTCGCTATCGTCAAGCAGAGCGTCCCGCCCAGCAAACTGGCGATGGGGTTCGCCTCGACGGAGATGTTCCGTCGCCTCGGCTTTCTCGTCGGACCGCTGCTCGCAGCGGGCCTGCTAACAGTCACGGCCACGTTCGTCGGCGGATTTCAGCGAATTCTGCTGCTGGGTATCGCGTTTGCGGCGGTCGCGACCGTCGCACAACACCGTCTCTACGACGCCAGTGAGGACACGATCGGCGACTCCTTCGAAGGTCTCGAGCAGATCCGAAGCGATCTTCGGGAGATGCCCGGGACGCTGCGGCCGCTGCTGGTTGCGGATACGCTGATTCGGTTCGCGAACGGGATGGTCTACGTCTTCTTCGTCATCGTGGTCACCGACTTCCTCGACGTGGGCTTCCAGGGCTTCGGGGTGACACTGCAGCCGGCAGCGTTCTTCGGCGTCCTGCTCGGGATCGAGATCGCTGTCGCCATCGTCACGAAAGCCCCAGCCTCGAAGCTCGCCGAATACACGGGTCTGAAGCCGGTCGTCGGACTCGGATTCCTCGTCTACGCGACGTTTCCGGTACTCTTGATCAACGCACCGGCGGATCAGTGGATGCTGGTCACGCTCTTTGCGTTTTCGGGCCTGCGGTTTGCGGGGCTCCCGGCCCACAAGGCGATGATCGTCGGCCCGGCTGAACAGGACGCCGGCGGGCGCGTGACCGGGACCTACTATCTGCTTCGGAACACCGTCGTCATCCCGAGCGCTGCCCTGGGCGGGTGGCTCTACGCGAGTGACTGGCGCGTGATCCTCCCACTGGACGTGATCGGAGTCGCAGAAATACCGCTCACTGCAGGCCCGGAACTCGCATTCGGCGTTGCGACGATCGTGGGACTGGTCGGTGTCGGATACTTCGCGGCATACGGCCGGGAGTTCGAAGCCTACGCGTGATTCCCGTCCGGTCTTTTCTGCGGTGTTGGAATCGCCTCCCCTGGCTTGCCTGTTCGAACAGGGCGAGGGGCGGGTCGCGCACGTCCCACTGACCGGAGCACTGGTCAGCTTTCGATCATCATGGCCCCGCCAACACGGCCAGACACAGCCACCGCAGACGATGCGCCACGCTCGATACCAGCGACTCCAGTCACGGACCCGCTCGCCTGTGAGACGACGCTCTCCTTCGCTGGTCTCGTTCCTGCTGACCAGGGTGGCTCTACGATGCTGGGCCCGACATCTCCAACCTGCTCGATAGTCTCGAAGAGGGACGTGAGCAGGCTGTCGCGGCGGTCGAAGACGAATGCGAGAATCGCGACAGCGACTTCGTGACGGAAGTCGTACAGGGGACTCCGAGTCGGGCGATTCGAGAGCACGTCGACGACGAAGGAGTCGATCCCATCACGATGGGGACACACGGTCGGACCGGGCTCGAACGCCACCTCATCGGCAGCGTAACCGAGCGGACCGTTCGGACGAGTGACGTCCCCGCGCTCACCGTGCGGTAGATAGCGCTTCCCCTCACACCACGCTGTTTAAACCGTCCGATATCATTTTTGTAGTTAAGAGCCACAGCTGTGGATTAACAATTTTTCTGGATTCGACTGGTGACAGTGCTCCTCTGAAACCCTCTTTGTAGCCCCGTCTCCGGCCCGGGGCCTGTAATTAGTACCTGGGTCGTTGCGCCCGGACGACAGAAGCCAGCTGCTGGTTTTCGTCGGCGAGAAGTTCGGTTAGGTCGTCGGCAGTGATGATCCCCACGAGTTCGTCGTTCTCGTCACAGACAGGCAGGCGACGAACGCCGTTCTCGCTCATCACCTGTGCGGCCTCGTAGAACCCAGCGCCGGGGCCGACTGCACACAGGTCCGCCGACATGACGTCGTCGGCAGTCTGGTCGGTCGGAGCGGTCTCTTCGGTGAGCACGCGCGTCGTTAGGTCCCGATCCGTGACGATGCCGGTCGGGCTGTTGTCGCTCGTGACGACGACGCTCCCGACGTTTTCGTCTCGCATCTGCTGGGCGAGTTCGGGGACCGGCGTTTCGGGACCGGCACTGACAACGTCTGTTCGGGCGAGGTCTTCGATTGGCATTGCTGTTACCTCCGTGTCGTTCGTCGCCGAGTGATCAGATATACCGAGCGGGACTTTCCCAATCGCTTGGAAGTTCCCGGACACCTATCTGGAATCTAGATCAACTACAGCAGTTGAGGCGGCGATCGAGTCACATAGCGATCACGTATGGTGAGTGGTACGAATCGCACATCTCTCCGGACTCTACAGGGAGTGACTCG
>KI543184.1:223479-237466 GCA_000496195.1 uncultured archaeon A07HB70 | reverse complement strand
GCGCGAGACGCGTGCGGCGGTCGACCGCTACCGGGCGCTGGGCTGGATCGGCGACGAGGCAGCGGCGACGCTGACGGCCCGGGTCGACGACACCGTCGCCGCGCTCGCGCCGGGCGGCGGCTCGCTCGACCGGGTCGACCACCTGCTGAGCTTCGCGTACGTCGTCCGGCTGCTCGGCGTCTCGCGCCGCGACTGAGCCGTTCCGGCTGTTCTCTCGATTGATACCGGAGCCATCGGCTATTCACCACCCCGACTGGTCGGACCAGTCGTATGAGTGAGGGTACGCAGCCGGACGGGGACGACGCACAGACGGAGTCGGCGGAGAGCAGGCCGATCCGTCTTGACGACCCGAACGAGGACGCAGCCGACGGCGAGCAGACCGGGTCGGAGGAGGCGCCGACGGAGCCGGAGCCGGCAGAGCCGGCGGAGCCGACGGACGACCCCGAGGCCGCCGCGGCGGGCGGCACGCCCGCCGCCGTCGGGGTGAAGCTCGGCAGCACCCGCACCGTCGTGGCGACGCCCGGCGCGGGCGGCGTCGAGACGGTCGACGCGCTCACCTGTCTCGCGACGTACGAGGACGTGCTCACCGGCGAGGAGAAGCTTCTGTACGGCGAGCAGGCGGCGTCGGAGTACCCCGAGTCGGTGTGGTACATGCTCCGCTCCGGCCTGCCCGAGGACGACGAGAGCGCCGGGCTCGCGGAGACGTTCTTCCGGACGTTCGTCGAGTCAAACGGCGTCCCGGCGGACAGCGTCGTCGTCTACGCCATCCCGACCATCGACAACGACCGGGGGCTCCAGAACCTCACGAGCGTCGTCGAGGCCGCACCGGTCGGCAGCGCGGGGATCCGAAGCTACCCGGAGGCGCTCTGTGGCTCCATCCCCGCGCTCGGCGACGGGCTGGAGGCCGTCGAGCAGACGTTCGTCGGGGTCAACCTCGGCTCGACGAACCTCGAGGCCAGCGCGTACCGCCGCGGCTCGCAGCTCCAGCGCTACGCGACCGGCGGCGTCACCGGCAACGAGGTCGACCGCCGCATCGTCACCTACGTCGAGGACGAGACCCAGGGCCGGGTCAACATCGACGCACAGACCGCCCGCGAGTACAAGGAGGCCCACGCCGACTTCGTCGACTACGAGCCGTTCTCCGACGTCGTCCAGCAGCCCGGCGGCGGCACCCACGAGTTCACCATCGAGACGGCGGTGATGGACGCCGTCGACGAGACGTCGACGAGGCGGTCGACGAGCTCGCGAACTCGTTTCTCCCCGACCTCGCGAACGACCACCTGAAGATCTACCGCCGGGTGCTCGACGAGCCGGTCGTCCTCACGGGCGGGATGACGGCAATCCCGGGTCTCGTCGACGAGGTGGAGGCGCGGCTCTCCGGGGCGCTCCAGCGCGAGGTCACCTGCCTCTCGCCCGACGACCCCGCGACTGCGGCGGCCCGCGGCGCTCAGCGCATCGCGGCACAGTTCGCCCAGCAGTCCTAGCGCTCGGCGCGCCCGGCTAGCGCCGACAGCCGGTCGACGGCCCGCAGGTCCGCGACGTCGCAGTACCAGGCCCCGCGAACGCCGTTCTGGTCGTTCTGTACCGGTCGGTCCAGCGGGACGAGCGGGCCGAATTCGAAGACGACGACCTCGCGCTCGTCAGTGAACGGGTCGAGCAGCGTCGCCCAGTCGTGCTCGGTCAGCGGCCCGTCCTCGCCGCGGCGCTGACGGACCCGGCCTGTCACCGCGGCGTGGTGGGTCACCGCCGAGATGGGGGCGGTGCGGTAGAACGCCATCCGGTCGAAGTCGGCCCGCGACCGCTCGTACGACAGCGGACTCGGGTAGATCCCGTCGCGACACCGCGCGAACGTGTCCGGCTGGGTCGCGACGACACAGACCCGGTCGTCGGCGTCGGCGTCGTCCGCTGGCGCGTCGTCGGCGAAGCGGTCGAGGTCCACGGACGGTGGTGGGTCGTGGGCAGCCAAAGTCTTGCGCCCCGCGACTGCCCGCCCGAGCGGATCAGTTCTCCTCGTCTTCGGCGACCGTCCCGGCGACGTAGCCGGTGACGTTTCCGTAGTTCATCGCCACGGCGAGCGCGACGGCGACGCCGAAGACGATGAGCGACGAGACGGCGTTCAGCTCCGGGGCGTCCAGCTGTTTGATCCGGCTGAACATCCAGATGGTCAGCACGTCCGTGTTCGGGCCGGCGAGAAACAGCGCGCGGATGTAGTCCTCGAACGACCGGATCCACGCGAACAGGAAGCCGGCGCCGATAGCCGGCGCGATGACCGGGAACGTCACGTCCCGGAACGTGGTGATCGGGTCCGCGCCGAGGTCACGGGCCGCCTCCTCGAGCGACTCGTCGAACGTGTACAGCCGGGCGGTGACGATGAGGATGACGAACGGCAGCCCGTACAGCGAGTGCGCGAGCACGACCGTCGTGAATCCGGGAAGGACGTCGAGGAGGCTCTGGAAGTAGATGCGGAGCGCCACGCCGAGGATGATGCCCGGCACGACCATCGGGATGATGCCGAACGTGCGGTAGAGCTCGCGGAACTTGAACCGGTAGCGGGTGAGCGCGAAGCTCGCCAGCACGCCGAGCACCGTCGCGATGCTGGCCGCGACGCTCGCGATCGTGAGGCTGCCGACGAGCGACTGGCGCATCGACTCGCTGGCGAGCGCGAGCTGGTAGTTCGCGAGCGTCAGCCCCTCGAACGGGAACAGCGTGACCGGGTTCTGGGCGAACGAGAGGGTGATCATGATCCCCAGCGGCACCCAGAGAAACGCGAGGAGGAGGCCGGCGACGGCGTACAGCGAGCCACGGAGGATCCGTTCGACCCGGCGGTGGTCGAGCAGCCGGTCGGCGCCCGGATAGTCGGGTTCGGTCTCGCCCGCCTCCGTCCGCTCGCCGGTCTCGGTCGCCATCTCAGCCACCCCCCAGGTCCTCGATCGTCACGTACCGGAAGGCGACGACCATCGCCCCGATTATCGACACCAGCACGAACATCGACGCGGCGCTCGCGTAGCCGATGGAGTAGGTGCCGACGACCCGACTCTCGATCAACATGCCGATCATCTGGACCTTGCCCTGGCCGAGGAACCGCGGCGTAATAAACGCGCCAACGCTCGGGACGAAGACGAACAGGCTCCCGCCGATGATACCCGGGAGCGTCAGGGGAACGACGTGGTCACGGACCACGTCGACGCGCGACGCGCCGAGGTCGCGGGCCGCCTCGATCAGCGAGAAGTCCAGGCCGTCGAGGCTGGCGTACAGCGTCAGCAGCATGTACGGGAAGTACGCGTGGGTGAGACCGACGACGATGGCCGGAATCCCGTAGTTGAACAGCTCGATCGGCCCGTCGGTCAGCCCGACGCCGATCAGCGTGGAGTTGATCACGCCGCCGGGGCCGAACATCAGCACCCACGAGTACGCCCGGACGAGGTACATCGTGAAGAACGGCAGGAGCACCAGGAAGATGATGATCTTGAACGTCCGACCGCCGCGCCGCGCCAGCAGATACGCGAGCGGGAACGCGAGCGTCAGACAGAGCAGCGTCGTCACCGTCGCGATGCCGTACGAGAGCCAGAGCGCGGTGAAAAACGGAGTGTCCCACCACGGCGTCGCGTCGAACAGCCCCTCGTAGTTCGCCAGCGTCGGCTCGTAGATGATCTCGTAGCTGATGGGGCTGACCTCGAGGAAGCTCACGACCACCATGAACGTCAGCGGTGCGAGCAGTAGCGCGGCGATCCACAGGAGCGCCGGCCCGGTCGTGATACCGAGCGAGCCGTACCGGGTGCTCAGGAGGCGAACGACCGCCGCGCGGTTCGTCTCCTCGGGGTCGCCGACCGCCATCTTACGCGGCCTTGACCTCTTCCCACGCGGAGACGTACTCCTCCTCGACGTCGGAGGCGATGTCCTTGAACGGGATCATTCCGTCGAGCCGCGCGGGGTCGATGGAGCCGTACAGCTCGTTCTGCTCCTGAGTCAGCTCTTCGGACACGGCGGGGTTCGTGCTCGGCGAGAAGCCGGCCTGGGCGAGCGCCGCGCCGTTCTGTGGCGCCAGGAACTCGTTGACGACCTCCCACGCGGTCTCCTGGTTGTCCGAGGCCGCCGAGACGACCGCCGTCTCGTACCACGCCATCGCGCCCTCGCGCGGCACGACGTACTCGACCCAGTCCGCGCCCTCCGTACGCATCTGGATGACCTCGTTCCGCCCGGACTGGCCGACCAGGAAGTTACCCTGCTGGAACTCCTGGATGAACGTCGGGTCGGCCGCGATGTAGCCCTGGAGTCGGGGCTTCTGGTCGACCAGCGCCTGCTGCATCTGGTCGATCTGGTCGGTGCTGAACGTCATCTCCGACCCCTGGAGTTCCTCCTCGAAGCCCAGATACAGCGCCGTCGCGGGCATCGCCTTCGCGGCCTCGTCGTACATGATGATCTCGCCGTCGAGGTCCGCGTCGACGTAGTCCTCCTCGAACAGGATGTCGTAGCTCGGCTCGTGGTCCGGCACCGTCCGCGTGTCGTACGCGTAGCCGTACCAGCCGAACCGGATCGGGACGCCGTAGGCCTCGCCGCCGGCGGTGAACTGCTGGTCGACGAACGTCTTGAACTTGTCGTACATCGAGTCGAAGCTCGCCACCGCGTCCTGGTCGATCGGGGCGACGAGGTCCGCGTCCATGAACCGCCGGACCAGGTTGTTGTTGGGGACGGCGATGTCGAACTGCTCGTCCTGGCCGGAGTTCCACTGGGCGAACATCTCCGTCGACGACGTCGACGGCGTGATGTTCAGTTCGACGCCGTCGAGCGTCGACTCGATGTTCTCCTGCATCTCCGCGTACTCCTCCCAGGTGATGACGTTGATGGTGGTCGTCCCGCCGGAGTCGCCGCTCGACCCCCCTTCGGTCATCTCGCCCTCGGTCATCTCGCCCTCGGTCATCTCGCCCTCCTCGCCGCCGCCGCCGCTGCCGCCGGCACACCCGGCGAGCGCGATGAAACCGGTCGCACCGGCGCCGGTGATGTACGCCCGGCGCCCGATACCGCTTGTTCCGCTGCTGGTCGACTCCGCCTGCCGATCCTCGTTACACGGCATATCTGTCAACGATCTATGGAGCATCATGAAGCTTTCCCGTGAGTTGTTTTTTCGACCAAAGATTGGTAACAATACCCGCCCCGGCGCGCCGTGATCTGGGGTGGTCGGAGCGTCAGATTCATTCCACCGTGTGGCGTCCCCCAGCGTATGCCCCCTCAGGGAGACGTACTGGTCGAACTCGACGGCGTCACGAAGGAGTTCGGCGACGTGACCGCCGTCGAGGGGATCGACTTCTCCGTCAGGCGCGGCGAGTTCTTCACGCTCGTCGGACCCTCCGGCTGTGGCAAGACCACGACACTCCGGATGATAAGCGGGTTCGAACAGCCGACACGCGGCGACGTCCGGATCGACGGCCGGGCGATGGCGGCGGTGCCGCCGGAGGCGCGGGACACGAACCTCGTCTTCCAGCACCTCTCGCTGTTCCCGCACATGAGCGTCGGGGAGAACGTCGGCTACGGCCTCCGGAAGCGCGGCGCCGACGCCGCCGAGCGCGAGTCACGGGTCCAGGAGTACCTCGAACTCGTCGACCTCGAGGGGTTCACCGACCGCGACCCGACGGACCTCTCCGGCGGCCAGCAACAGCGGGTCGCGCTCGCCCGGGCGCTGGTCAACGAACCGTCCGTCCTCCTGCTGGACGAGCCGCTCTCGAGCCTCGACCGGAAGCTCCGCAAGCGGATGCAGGTCGAACTCCGGCGCATCCACGAGCAGACGAAGGGGTCGTTCTTCTACGTCACCCACGACCAGGAGGTCGCGATGTCGCTCAGCGACCGCATCGCGGTGATGAACGAGGGCCTGATCGAGCAGATCGGCACGCCGGAAGAGATCTACCGCGAGCCCGCGTCGACGTTCGTCGCCGACTTCATCGGCGACACGAACCTCCTCAACGGACACGTCGAGGCCGGCTCCTCGGTCGTCCGGATCGGGGAGTCGGACGGGTTCATCCTCCCCGCAAACGGTCGGGCCGGCGACGTGACAGTCTCGATCCGCCCCGAGGACTTCGAACTCGCCGCCGGCGAGGGTGACGTCGACGGCACCGTCGTCGAGCGGTATTTCCAGGGCGACCAGACGAACTACCTCGTCGACCCTGCCGGCGACGTCGACGAACTCCAGGTCGTCGTCCAGGGCCGGGAGTCGGGCATCGACGCCGGCGAACACGTCTCGCTCGGCGTCGTCGACGGCGCGCCGGTCGTCTTCTGACGCCTCAGTCCACCACGGCCAGCCGCTCGCGAACGGCGGCGACGAGAAACGGGAGCGTGATCGTGGCGTCCGCGACGACGGTGACGTTCTCGGCGTCCGGCTCCAGCTTCCCCCACGACCGCGCCTCGTCGAGCGTCGCGCCCGACAGCCCCGCGGTGTGTGGCGGGTCCATCGTCAGCTGGACGCCGTAGTCGTAGGCGCCCGGCACCGCGAGCATCGTCTGGAGCACGTAGTTCTTCGGCACGCCGCCTCCGACGACGAGCGCCCCCGCCCGGTCCGCGTCCGCCGCGAGGTCCGAGAGCTCGGTCATGTCCGCCAGCGCGTCCAGCCCGAACTCGGAGGTCTGTGAGTAGACCCACGCCTGGATGCCGAGCACCGAGTCCTGTATCGCGGGCGCGTACACCGGCACGTCTGCCGCCGCCGCCGCGGCGGCGATCCCCGGGTCGGCGTCGACGTCCGTCGCGTCGTTCTGCTCGGCGTTTGCCTCGCCGAGCGCCGTCGTGAACTCCCGGATCGACACCCGGCGCTCGACGCGCGGGAAGACGTGGCTCCGGAGGTGTGTCTCGAGGCGTGCGAACTGTTCCTGTGGCAGGTAGACGTCGTACACCCGGTCGACGCCCTCCTCGCGCAGGCGCTCGTCGTGGTCGCGCTCGGTCGCCGTGTCCGTCGCCCCGTCGCCGGTCGGGTGGGGCTCGCTCGGGTCGACCCGACCGTGGTGGTGGTGGCCGCCGATCGCCTCGATCGCGTCGTGAGTGAGGGTCGCGCCCGTCGTCACCAGCGCGTCGACGAACCCGTCGCGCACGAGGTCGGTGACCACCCGACGCATCCCGGTCGGCACCATCGCGCCCGCGAGCCCGAGAAACACCGTCGTGTCCTCGCGCCCGACCATCTCGGCGCTGAGGTCGACGGCCTCGCTCAGCCGTCCGGCGCCGACGCCCGCGTCGCCGAGCGCCGTCGCGAACTCGCCGACGGTCATCCCGGCGTTGACCGACACGTGTTCGATCGGCGCGTCGTGGAACTCCTCGCGGGGCGTCTCCCGCCCCGTGTCCTCGTCGCCGTGGTCGCTCATGCGCCAACCTCGGCGCGCCGGGGTTTCAACGCCGCGGTCGGGTCGGCCTCACAGCCCGGTCGGGTGGTCTATCCACGTCGTCTCGACACCCCACTCCGCCAGCAGGGCGCCGACCGCCCGCACGCCGAACGTCTCGGTCGCGTAGTGCCCCGCGAGCGCGACGTTCACCTCCGCCTCCCGCGCCTCGTGGTAGGCGTACTGTTTCCCCTCGCCGGTCACGAACAGGTCGGCGCCGGCCTCGGCGGCCTCGTCCAGCCAGTCGACGCCGCTCCCGGTGACGACGGCGACCCGCTCGACCGTCTCCGGCCCGAACGGGAGCAGGTGGACGCCGCGCTCCGGGGCGAGGGCCGACGACAGCCTGTCGACCAGGGCGTCGACCGGCTCGTCGTCGACCCGTCCCTGGAGGCCGATCGTCTCGGCGCCGAGCGCCCCGAACGGCTCGCGGTCCTCGGCCTCGAGGACGTCACACACCCCGGCGGCGTTGCCCAGCTCCGCGTGGCCGTCGAGCGGGAGGTGCGAGACGTACAGCGCACAGTCGCCGGCGAACAGCGGCGCGAGGCGGCTGTGGGTCCGGCCGGTCACGCGGTCGAGGCCGTCCCAGACGAGGCCGTGGTGGGTGACGAGGAGGTCCGCGTCGCGGTCGACCGCCGTCTCGACGGTGGCGTGCGCGGCGTCGACGGCGAGCGCGGCGCGGTCGACGGCTGCCGGGCCGTCGACCTGGAGCCCGTTCGCGGAGGCGTCGAGGTCGGCGTACGCGTCTGTCCGGAGGCGGCTGTCGAGGCGCGTGACGACGTCGTCGAGGTCCATGGGTCGCGGGCGGGCGGGCACGGCCTAAACCCCTGGCTCTCGGCTACGCGCGCTCGAAGACGAACCGGCGCAGGAGCGCCGCCGCCAGCGCCGCGGCCTGTCCGTCGTCGCGGTCGTTCACCTCGACGACGTCGACGCCGTCGGCGTGGGGCGCGACGCGCGCGACGGCGTCACGCATCGCCCGCGACGAGAGGCCGAACGGCTCCAGGGTTCCCGTCCCCGGCGCGACGGCGGGGTCGGCGGCGTCGACGTCGACGCTGAGGTACGTCCGTCCCCAGCCGTCCGGCTCCGCGTCGTCCAGCCACCCGGCCACGTCGCCGGGCGCGACCGGCGTGACGTCCGCCGCCGCGGCCCGCTGCCACCCCGCCTCGCTCCCGGAGCGCGCGCCGAGGACGACCGCGCGGTCGGCGGTCTCCAGCGCCCGCCGGGTGACACAGGCGTGGCTCGTCGCGTGACCGTCGTAGGCGTCGCGCAGGTCGAGGTGGGCGTCGAGGACGACGACGGTGTCGGGGTCGACGGCCCGGACGCCCGCGACCGCGACGGTGTGTTCGCCCCCGACGAGGAGCGGGACGACGTCGTCGGCGACGAGCGCGGCCAGCTCGGCGCGCAGGTGGTCGACGTAGGCCGCGGGGTCGGGCCACGCGCGGACGTCGCCGGCGTCGTGGACGGCCTGCGCCGAGAAGCGGGCGTCGGTCGCGGCGTCGTAGTCCTCGAACGAGCGGGCGAACCGGCGGACGCGCTCGGGCCCGACCCGCGTCCCCGGTCGGAACGAGGTCGTGGCGTCCAGCGGCGCCCCGACGACGGCGTAGTCGGCCCCGTCGCGGTCTGCGGTCGCGCCGGGGAACGCCGTCATCGGCGCCTCAGACGATCTCCCGCTGGCCCTCGTACTCCAGGTACTCGATCGTGTCGTCCGGCGAGAACGACTCGTCCTCCGGGACGCGCATCGTGAACGTCTGGTAGGTGTCGAGGTCCATCACCTGTGCGTCGTCGCCCGAGACGGAGACGACCTGCCCCTGCTTTCGCTCGACGATCGGCACCCACACCTTCGCGTCGACGGGCTGGGAGAGCGAGCGCTTCCGGTCGTCGAAGACGCCACGACCCTCGATTCGGGCCTTCGCGCTCCCGTGCTTGCCCGGCTTCGCGGTGCTGTAGCCGTCTATCTTGCACGGCGCGTCGTCCATCATCACGTACGACCCCTCCTGGAGATCGCGGACCTGCTTCTGTTCCCGCGGCATACCGTCTCCTTCCGGTGACGTTGATAAAAACGGTGCGGATGGGCGGCGCTAGCGGTCCGGGTCGGGCCCGTCGCTCGCCGCCGGGTCGTCTCCGGCTGCCGCTCTGCCGTCGTCGTCCGTCTCGTCCGCCCCGTCCTCCCGGAAGTCTCCCGGCGCGAGGGCCGTCCCGTCGTCGGCGCCGTCCCCCCCGGACTGCCGCCGGCGCATCTCCTGTCGCGTGAACTGTGGCTGTGCGGAGACGCCGCGCTCGGGCCTGAGCGAGCGGTAGAGCAGTATCCCGAACGGGAGCGTCAGGACGCCGGCGACGACTGCGGCCTCGGGGCGCGCGTTGAACGAGTAGAGCAGCGCCGTCGAGAGCACCCCGACCGCGAGGATCAGGCCGTAGACGATTCGGCGGGCGAGACGGTCGAGCACGTCGTTTCGGTCCTCGATCCGGACCGAGAGCGACAGGTCCTCGCGCTGGACCGTCTTCAGCACGTCGTCCAGCCGCGGCGGCACGGCGAACAGCGCCTCCGTCGTCTCCAACAGCTGTCGGCCCGTGTCGGCGGCGATGTTGCGCACCGTCTCCTCGCGGTAGCCCTCCTCGGTGAGGTATCCGGTCGCCACGTCGATGAAGTCGAAGTCCGGGTCCAGCGTGACACAGACCCCCTCGACGACCGTCGCGACCCGGAGGATGAGCGCGAAGTTCCGCGGCAGGCGCAGCGGGAACTCGTAGATCGTGTCCTCGACCTGCTGGATCACCTGCTGGACGCGGTACTGCTCGAGCTCCTCGCCCCGGACGTCGGCGATCGCGAGCTCCATCACGTTCGCCATCACCTGCCGGTCGGCCTGCGGCGAGAGCGTCCCCATCTCCACCATCGCGTCGAGGATGCCGTCGATGTCCTGTTCGGCGACGGAGACGTAGAACTCGACTATCTTCCCCTGGATGTAGGGGTCGACCGTGCCGCTCATCCCGAAGTCGTAGAAGACGATCGCGCCGTCGTCGGCGACGGCGAGGTTACCGGGGTGGGGGTCGGCGTGGAAGACACCCTCCTCCAGGATCATCCGCAGGTACGCGCGCTGGAGCTTGGTCGCCAGTTCGGTGCGGTCGTGGCCCGCCTCGTCGAGCGCCCGCACGTCGTTTATCTTCGTTCCGCCGACGTACTCCATCGTCAGGACACGGCCGCCGGAGACGGCGGGGACGGAGCGCGGAATCCGCACCGTCTCGTCGCCCTCGAACATCTCGCGGATCGTCTCCAGCACCCGGCGCTCGCGCCGGTAGTCCATCTCCTCGCGGATGGTCTTCGCGAACTCGTCGGCGATGTTCTCCAGCGAGAACGCCCGGCCCTCGTCGACGAGGCGCTTCAGCAGCGGCACGGACCACCGGACGACCTTCAGGTCTGCCTCGACCAGCTCCTCGATGTTCGGCCGGCGCACCTTCACCGCGACCGGGTCGCCCTCGTAGGTCGCGCGGTACACCTGTCCGAGCGACGCGCCGCTGATTGCGTCGCGGTCGAACTCGTCGAAGACGTCGTCGACGGCGCCGACCTCGTCCTCGAGTACGGTCTCGACGCCCGGCCAGTCGGCGGGCGGCACGTCGTCCTGGAGGCTCGACAGCACGTCGACGTAGGCCGGCGGGAGGATGTCGGGCCGGGTCGAGAGCAGCTGGCCGAGTTTGATGAACGTCGGGCCGAGCGTGAGCAGCGACTCGAGCAGCGACTCCGCGCGGCGGCGCTGTGTCTCCGGGTCCGGGCGGCGCCCGCCGCCGAACACGAGGAACCGCCGCTTGTCGCGGGCGTAGGCGACGATCAGAGGGGCAAACTGGGAGGCGACGACGAGAAACCGCCAGTAGGCGCGGAGAGAGACCAGAGCGTGTCCCCCCGTCTACGCGTCCTCGACGGGGATCGAGTGTCCGCCGGTCGTCTCGCGCTTCGGCAGCTCGACCTCGACGACGCCGCGGCGGACCTGCGCGGACGCCTCCTCCCCCGTCGCGTCCGACGGCAGCGGCACCTCGGCGTCGAGGAACAGCGGCCGGTCCTCGCGGACGTACCGGAACTCCGCGGGCAGGTCCTTCGCGCGCCGGGCCTCGACCGTCAGCCGCCCGCTGCTCGCGGAGAGGTCGACGTTCGCCGCCGTCACGCCGGCGAGGTCGAGCACCAGCAGGTAGGCGTCGTCGCTCTCGAGCAGGTCGGCGAACACCGCGTCGGGGAGTTCGCGGAGCGCCTCGCGCAGTCCTGACATAGCCGGCGGTAGGGCTGGCCGGTCGAAAAAGGCCGCGGTCCCGTTCTCTCGGCGTCGCTCGCGGCGCCAGCAGCCGGGGCCAGACACTTGCCGGACCGGTCCCAAGCACGACCATGACCGACGACGCTCGCCGGGAGGCGGGCTTTCGCGACCGCACCCGCGTCGCCGAGGCACGAACCCGGCTGCTCGACCGCGTCGAGCCACACGACCGGACCGACCCGCTCCCCGTCTCGCGGGCCGACGGCCGGGCGCTCGCGGTCCCCCTCGCCGCGGCGCGGGACGTGCCGGGCTACGACCGCGCCGCCGTCGACGGCTGGGCCGTCCGGGCAGCGGACACGTTCGGCGCCTCCGACCGCGCGCCCGAGGCGGTCGACGTACTGGCCGACGGAACGCCGGAGGGGGCCGACCGGGTCGTCCCCGGCGCCGCCGCGCGCGTCCACACCGGCAGCCCGCTGCCCGACGGCGCCGACGCCGTCGTGATGGTCGAACACGCCGACCGGGCCGGCGGCGTGCTCGACGTCTTTCGCGCGCTCGGGCCGGGCGAGAACGTCGGCCCGCGCGGCGAGGACGTCGAGGAGGGCCAGCAGCTCTACGACGCCGGCCACCGCCTCCGGCCCTCGGACCTGGGGCTGCTCACCGCCGCCGGCCACACGAACGCCGAGGTGACCGCGCGCCCCACGGTCGGTGTCGTCCCGACGGGCGAGGAGCTGGTCCGCCCGGGCACCGACCCGGACCCGGGCGAGGTGACGGAGACGAACGCGCTCACCGTCGCCGGCCTCGTCTCGCGGTGGGGCGGCGTCCCGACCCACCGCAACCCCGTCACCGACGACGCGTCCGCGCTCCGGGCGGCGGTCCAGCGCGACCTCCACCGCGACGTCGTGGTGACGACCGGCGGCTCGTCCGTCGGGGAACGCGACCTCGTGCCGGACGTCGTCGACGACATGGGCGAGGTGCTCGTCCACGGCGTCGCGCTGAAGCCCGGCCACCCGGTCGCGCTCGGCGTCGTCGAGGAGACGCCCGTGCTCGCCCTGCCGGGCTACCCCGTCGCCTGTATCGTCAACGCCGTCCAGTTCCTCCGGCCCGTGCTGAAACGCGTCGGCGGCCTCCCCTGTCCGGACCTGCCGACCGTCGCGGCGACGCTCGACCGGAAGGCGCCGAGCGAGCCGGGCGTGCGGACGTTCGTCCGGGTCGAACTGCGCGAGGAGGACGGCGACCGCCGCGCCGTCCCCGTCCGCGCCGGCGGGTCGGGCGTCCTCTCGTCGGTCGCGCTCGCGGACGGCTGGCTCGTCGTCCCGGAGGACCGCGAGGGCGTGCCGGCCGGCGAGCGCGTCGACGTGGAACTGTGGGAGACCGTGCCGTGAGCGCGGGCGTCTTCGACGGGCTCTCACTCCGACAGCGCGGGGCCGTCGGCGCGCTGGCCGCCGTCGCCGTCGCCGGGGGCGGCGGGTTCGCGGTCCTCCGGCTCCCGTCACCTGTCGGCGTGGTCGGTGCGCTCGCAGCCGCCGCCGGCACGGGGGTCGCGCTCGTCCTGTTCGTCGAGACGGTCGGCGAGCGCGAGCGGGCCCGGGACCGCGAGCGGCGACGGGAGCGAACACGCGAGCACGACCGGGCGGGAGAGTCAGCCGAGAACGACCGCGACGCCGAACGCGAGCGTTCTCCCGACTGACCCCGCCCGTTTTTGTTCCGCCCGCCCCGTCACCGCGTATGGAACGAAAGGAGTTCCGCGACCTCGCGCCGCCGGAGCGGGCCCACGAGGTCATCGCCGGACTCGACCTGTCGCCCGGGACCGAGCGCGTCCCTCTCGTCGACGCCCGCGAACGGGTGCTCGGAGAGCGCGTCGACGCCGGACTCGACGTGCCGGGGTTCGACCGCGCGAGCGTCGACGGTTACGCCGTCCAGGCAGCGGACACGTTCGACGCGGGCGAGGCCTCGCCCGTCTCGCTGACCCACCTCGGCGCCGTCCACGCCGGCGAGCCGGCCGACGTGGCGGTCGAGCCGGACGGCTGCGTCGAGGTGTCGACCGGGTCGGTGCTTCCCCCCGGTGCCGACGCCGTCGTGATGGTCGAGGACACCGAGACGGCGGGCGACGAGGTGCTCGTCCGCGACCGGGTCGCGCCGGGCGACCGGGTGATGTTCGCCGGCGCGGACGTCGCGGCGGGCGACCGCGCCCTCGGGCCGGGGACGACGCTGACGAGCCGCGAGGTCGGCCTGCTCTCGGCACTCGGCCTCGACGAGGTGCCGGTCCGGGCGCGGCCACGGGTCGGTATCGTCTCGACGGGCGACGAACTCGTTCGCCCCGGCGAGCCGCTGGACTCCGCGCGCGGCGAGATATACGACGTGAACTCCTACAGCGTCGCCGCCGCGGTCGAGGAGGCCGGCGGCGTCCCC
>KI543184.1:219474-222156 GCA_000496195.1 uncultured archaeon A07HB70 | reverse complement strand
TGCCGGTTCGTCAACCGAACAGGCGCGTCCGGGCTCCGGACGAGCCTCGACGACGCGATGGGCGAGCTCGCCGTCGACCGCGGCGCCGACCGGCGAGCCCTCGCCGCCGACGTCGACGGATACGGCGCCGGCGTCCGCGCCCACGAGAGCCCCGTCAGGGCGGTTGCGCGCGGCGACGCCGACGCGGGGCTGGCGCTCCGGGCGACGGCGGAACGGCTCGACTGCCCGTTCGTCTCGCTCGGCGCGCAGCCGGTCCGGGTGCTGGCCGCGCCGGCCCGCGCAGCGAAGCCGGGGGTGCAGACGCTCGCCGCCGCCGTCGCGGACGGCGCGGCGTTCGACGGGCTGTCGGGCTACGACGAGGCCAGCTCCGCGAACGACGAGACGCGGTAGTCCGCGCGGACGCAGTAGCCACGCCGGTCCGGCCCGTGGCGCTCGACGTGGACGGCGTCGAGACCCGCCGCCCACGCCGCGCCGACGTCCGAGGGCATGTCGCCGGCGAGGACGCCCCGGTCGCCTCGCTCGACGTCCAGTCCCGCGAGCGCCCGGTCGACGGGTCCGGGGTCGGGCTTCCAGCCCGTCTCGTCCGAGCAACAGACCACGACGTCGAGGGCGTCGTCGAGACAGAGCGCAGACAGCACCGGCTCCGCGAGAAACGGCTGGCAGTGCGTGACGACGCCCGTCGGGACGTCGAGGTCGGCGACGAACGCCGCGTCGGGGTGGAGCCGCGTCGCGGCGGCCCGCTCCGCCGGGCGCTCGGCGGCGTGGAGCGCGCGCCAGAACGCCGGCGGGTCGACCCCCAACCGCCGCAGGAGCGTGTTTCGCTCGCCAGCGAGCCCGTGCCAGAGCAGGGCGGCCTCGTGGTCGGTGAACTCGCGCCCGAGGCGTTCGCCCGCGCGGTCGAACGCCGAGCGGGCGTACGTCCAGTCCGCGTCGACGAGCGTCCCGTCGAGGTCGAACAGCCAGAAGTCGTAGCCCGGCAGGTCGTCCGGGTCGGGCGAACTCATCTGCGTCTCGGTAGGGCGCGGACGCGCAAGTGCCTTCCGTCCTACCGCTCGTCGTCGAACAGTCGCGCGAGGCGGAGGTCCCTGTCGGTGATCCCACCCTCCTCGTGGCTGGTCAGCCGCACCTCGACCTCGCCGTACCGTATCTCGACCGTCGGGTGGTGGAACTCCTCCGCCGCCACCTCGCCGACGTCGCCGGCGAAGCCGACGCCGTCGAGGTAGTCGTCGAACTCGTACACCCGGACGATCTCGTCGCCGTCGCGGCTCCAGCCTCCGGGGAGGTCGGCAGCTATCGCCTCGTCGTCGAGTAGTCGCGCCACAGCCGGGTTCGGGCCGCCGCAGTCAAACCTCTGCGGGTCAGTCCTCGGCGCTCGCCTCGGCGTCCGCGGGGCCCCCGCCGTCGTCGACCTCCGGCTGTTCGACAGTCGGGTCGAACAGCGCCATCGCCGTCTGGATAGTCGTCCAGTCGTCGGCCTCGGCGGCGGCCTTCAGGCTCCGGGTCGGCGGCGCGAGCAGCGAGTTGACCAGCGAGTCAGCGAACGCCTCGATCGCCTCGTGCTGGTCGTCTGTCAGGTCGCCGTCGCCCTCCGCCAGCCGGGAGCGCAGGCGGCCGAGTTCGGCCCGCTTCATCCGCTCTGCGCCCTCGTACATCGCGCCGACCGCCTCGTCGGCGCGCTGGCGCTTGTAGCTCCGGAGCAGGCGCTCGAACTCGTCGTCGACCATCGCCGCCACGGCCTCTGCCGCCGCCTCGCGCCGCTCGCGGGTCCGCTCTGTCACCGACCGCAGGGCGTCGACGTCGCGGACGACGACGCCGGGTTCGCTCCGTGCCGCCGGGTCGACGTCCCGCGGCACCGCGAGGTCCACCACGACCGTCTCGCCCGCCGACGCCAGCGCCTCGCGGTCGAACACCGGGTCGGCGCTCCCCGTCGCCGTCACCACCACGCCGGCGTCGGCGACGCGGTCGGCGGCGTCGGCGAGCGGCACCGCCGTCGCCGCCCCATCGGCGTCTGCGGCGAGGTCCTCGGCGCGTTCGACCGTCCGGTTCGCGACGACGAGGCTGCCAACCCCGGCGTCGACGAGCGCCTGTGCCGCGGTGCGGCCCGTCTCGCCCGCGCCGACGACCAGCGCCGTCGCGCCGGCGAGCGTCGTCTCCGTGCGCGCGGCCTCGACCGCAGCGCGGGCGAGCGACGTCGTCCCCTCGTTGATCGACGTCTCCGTCCGGGCGCGTTCGCCGACGTGGAGTGCCTTCCGCACCGCCGACTCCAGCGTCGGCCCGAGCGTCCCGGTTGCCTCCGCCGCCGCGAGCGCGTCGCGCATCTGCCCGAGAATCTCGTCCTCGCCGAGCACCTGCGACTCCAGCCCCGCGGCGACCCGGAGGAGGTGCTGGAGGCTCTCCTCGTGGCCGAGACGGTCGACCGCGCCGTCGCGGACGTCCGGCGCGAACGACGCGAGCGCCTCGTGCCCCTCCGCGGGCCGGTCGGTGACGACGTAGGCCTCCGCCCGGTTACAGGTGTGGAGCGCGAACGCCTCCCGGACCGACTCGTGGCGCGACACCTCGTCGAGGGTCGCCCGGATGCCGTCGCCGCCCGCGGCACCGATCTCGTCGAGGGTCGCGCGCCGGTGGGTGACGGCCACGCCCGTCACGACGCCGTCGTGGTCCACTACGGGTCACCCCCCGTGC
>KI543184.1:216228-218881 GCA_000496195.1 uncultured archaeon A07HB70 | reverse complement strand
ACGGCGGGGTCGTACTCGTCGACGAGGGCCGACGCCTCCGCCGGCGCGACCGCGCGGTCGACCCGGTCGGCGCCGCCGTACTCCGCCGCCGGAAACGCGGGCGAGACGACGACGACCCGCGCCTCGGCGCCGAACGTCCGGGCGCGGCGGGCGCCGACCGACCCGCCGCCGACGACGACAACCGTCTCGTCCGAGAGGTCGTGTGCCAGTGGGATCATTCGGTGTTCGCGCTGGCGCGTTCTGTCAGCCGGATTCCGGTCTTCTTCAGGATTCTGGTCGAGAACAGCGTGTCCCAGTCGTCGTCGCCGACGTCCCAGTGCTCGGCCATCACCTCGCGGACGCGCTCGACGCGGGCAGCGCTCTCGGCCTCGCTCCGGCCGTGGGTCATCGCGAAGAAGTTGTACGGCCAGACACCCTCGTGGCGCGGGCGCTCGTAGCAGTGTGTGACGAACTCGAGGCTCGCGACCGCCTGGCCGACCTCCTCGACCAGGTCGTCCGGCACGTTCCAGACGGTCATCCCGTTCTCCGTGTAGCCGAGCGCGTAGTGGTTCGGAACGACACCGACACGCCGGACCTTCCCCTCTCGCCGGAAGCGCTCGACCGTCTCGAGCACCCACGACACCTCCGTCTCCAGGGCGTCGGCGACGTCGCGGTAGGGCGTCTCCGTCGTCGGCAGGCCGTCCTGAATCTCGACGACCAGGTCGCGCTCCGCCGGCGTGAGCGTCGTCCGGTCCGTCTGCGTCACGTCCGGCGCCAGCCCGGAGCGGTCGACGCCGCCGTCGGCGACCGGGCCGTCGACGAGGAACTTCGCCTCGACCCGGAACTCCCGCTGTTTCGGCAGGTTGTACGTCGGCTGGCCCGTCTCGGCCTCGATCTCGGCCAGCACCGCCTCGACGGACTCGTCGGCGACGCTGAGAACGAACCAGACGTTGAGGTGCGGGTGTTCGCGCTCGTAGTTGTGCGCCACCTCGCGGCGGTCGTTTATTTCCTCGACGACCTCGTCGAAGCGGTCTGCGGGGGCGTGGGTCGCGACGAGCGTCGCGGTTCCGCCGATCGCCTCGGCGTTCACCAGGGCACCGAACCGCGAGAGCGTCCCCGCCTCGTCGAGGGCGCGGACACGAGCGGCCAGGTCGGCGGCACTCACGTCGACGCCGCGCTCCCGGAGCGCGGCTGCCGCCGGCTCGAACGGCTGCTCGACGACCGGGAACCCCCCCTGAAAGGCGTTTATGACCGCCCGGTCGAGACGGTCGAGCGTCACGGCCTCGCTCATTGCTGCCGGGTCGGATCCCCCCCGGGATAAGCGTCTCGTTCGCGCAGTCACGGCGCGTCGTCGCGCGCCGCCTCGCCGTCGGTCCGCACGCCGGTCACCCGGTGGCCGAGCGCCTCGACTCCCTCCACGACGGCGACGTGGTCCGCGCTCGCCGGGTAGTAGAACACGAGGTCGAACGAGCCCTCGCGGAGGAGCTGCTGGCACTCCCAGACGAACTCGTCGTCGTCGAGCCGGCGGCCCTGGAACTGGTTCGAGGCGAACTCCGGGTCGTCGTTGCCGGCGTAGATGTACGTCTCGCCCGCCGACGCCTCCGGGCTGTGTCGCGCGACGACGTCGTTCAGGTCGACGGTCAGCTCGTGCATCTCGAGGTCCTGGTCGCCGCCGAGGTCGGTGTGGATCACGGCGCCGTTCAGCGTCACCTCGCCCGGCTCTAACAGCGCCTCCGTCCGCCGGTACAGGTCTGCGTCGAGCGTCTCTGTCACGACTGTCGATCGGTGCCCGCCGGGCTTACCCGTGGCGGTCCGCGCCGTCGGTCACAAGACACATACTCGGGGCGGCATGACCCTCTCTCCGTGACGAGACAGGAGGCGCTCGCCGACGCCGCCGACGCCGCCCGCGGTGCCCTCGGACGGCTCCACGAACGCCTGCTCCGGCGACAGATCAGCCCCGAGAACGTGCCGACCCACGTCGCCATCATCCAGGACGGCAACCGGCGCTACGCCCGTGCCCGCGGCGACGCCGCCCCCGAGGGTCACCGCGCCGGCGCGGACACCACCGAGCAGGTGGTGTCGTGGTGTGCCGACCTCGGCGTCGCGGAGCTCACCCTCTACGCCCTCTCGACGGAGAACTTCGACCGGCCCGAGCGGGAGCTCGACCCGCTGTTCGACCTCATCGAGTCGAAGCTCCGGGAGTTCGCCGACGCCGACGAGGTCCACGAGCGCAGCGTCCGGGTGCGTGCGATGGGCGACCTGTGTCGCCTCCCGCCGCGGGTGCGCGACGCCGTCGCCTACGCCGAGTCGCGTACCGCCGGCTACGACGACTTCCGGCTGAACGTCGCGCTCGCGTACGGCGGCCGCGCGGAGCTGCTCGAGGCTGCCCGCGCCGTCGCCCGAGACGTGCGTGACGGGGCGCTCGCCCCTGCCGACGTCGACGCGGACGAGGTCGAGCGCCGCCTCGCCGGCCCCGCCGTCCGGGACGTCGACCTCATCGTCCGGACGGGCGGCGACGAGCGCACCTCGAACTTCCTGCCGTGGCAGGCCGCCGGCAACGAGGCCGCCGTGTTCTTCTGTGCGCCGTACTGGCCGGCGTTCTCGAAGGTCGACCTCCTTCGTGGCGTCCGCACCTACCAGGCGCGCGAGGAGTCGTGGCGCGCCAGCCGGGCCG
>KI543184.1:206263-216208 GCA_000496195.1 uncultured archaeon A07HB70 | reverse complement strand
CGACCGGGCCGCCGCCCTCGTCGGCGCCGTCGGCGAGACGAGCGCCGCCGAGGCCCGCGCCGCGGTCGGGCGCCTGCACGAGCGGGTGTCGGGCCGGACCGCACGTGCGGCGGAGAACGCGCTGCCGGAGGCCGACGGCAGGCGAGAGCCGGCCGGCGAGCGCGCGGACTGACCGACGGCTGCGCTACCTGCCGAACCGCCGCTGCCGGCTCTGGTAGTCGAGCAGCGCCCGCAGGTAGTCTCGCTTCCGGAAGTCCCGCCAGTTCACGTCGGTGAAGTAGAGCTCGGAGTAGACAGACTGCCAGATCATGAAGTCCGAGAGCCGCTCCGCGCCGGTCTTGATCAGGAGGTCCGGCTCCTCCGGAAAGACGAGACGCCCCTGACGGCGTCGGCGTCCACCTCCTCGGGGTCGACCTCGCCCGCGTCGACCTCGTGGGCGAGCGCCCGTGTCGCAGCCGCGAACTCCCGCTTGCCGCCGAACCCGACGTTCACCTGGACGGGCGCGCCGACGGGGTCGGTGTCGCCGGGGCCCCGGACCGCGAGGCGCCGGGGACTGTCGACGTCGGCGAGCGCACGTTCGATCGTGGGCACGACGGCCTCGTCGAGGACGGAGACGCTCACCGAGACGCGCTCGGCACCGTGGTCGAACGCCCAGCCGAGGAACCGCTCGAACGTCGCGTAGGCGCCCTGCTCCAGCAGGTCTCGCTCGGTGATGACGACCGCGACGGACTCGGGCGGGTCCGCGCCCCGCCGACGGCGCAGGCGCACCCGGAGTGCGAGCGAGCGATCGTACGGGTTCACGCCCGCTCGTCGGGCGTCTGCGCCCCTGATTGTTCCGTTCCCGACCGACGGTTCGGGAGCGTTAAGTGCGCGTCAGGGGTAGTACGTAACGTGACGGACCCTCTCCGGCGGGCGGGCGGTTTCGCCGCCGTCGGGACGCTCGCGCTCGCCGCGCCGGCACTCGGGCGAGCCGCCGCCGTCCCGTTCGCGCTGGTGGCCGTCTGTGCGGCGTTCGTCGTCGACGAGGGGGCCCTGTTCGACCTGTTCGCCCGGCCGGGCGACGAGCGCGAGGGCCGGCTCTCCGGGCTGGCCGGGTTCGCGCTCGCTGCCGCCGGGCTCGCGGTGCTGACGGCCTTCACTGGCTCCGCCGCGACGATGCCCGTCCCGGTGTACGTCGCGAGCGTCCTCGTCCTCGCGTACGGCAACCTCGGCGAGCGCCTCGTCGAGCGCTCGACGGACGACCCGTTCCTCGCGACGGCGGGGTTCGCGACGACCGGATTCGCCGCCGCGCTGGCGGGACAGACCGCCGTCGTCGGCGCCGCCGACCTGTCCGTCGCCGCGCCGCGGTTCGCGTTTCTCGCCGCCGCCGCGGCACTCGCAGCCGCGCTCTTCCGCACGGTGCTGTACGTCCGTGACGACCCGCTGGTGATGGTGAGTGTCGGCGTCCTGCTCTGGCTGTTCGACGCCGTCGCCGTCGCCGTCACCGCCACGGCAGTCGGCGTCGCGCTCGCGCTGACCGTCGTCCTCGGCGTCGTCTCCTACGCGATCGGCACCGCGAGCGTCACCGGGATGCTGACCGGCGTCCTCCTCGGTCTGCTCACCGTCGTCCTCGGCGGCTTCGGCTGGCTGCTCGTCCTGCTCACCTTCTTCGGCGTCGGCGGTCTCTCGACGAAGTTCCGCTACGAGCGGAAGCTCGAGCGCGGCGTCGCGGAGGGCGACGGCGGCGCGCGCGGCACGGAGAACGTGCTCGGAAACGCCGCCGTTGCCCTCGTCGCCGTCGTCGGCTTCGCCGCCGCCGACCTCGTGCCCGGCCGGCCCGTCGACCCGGCGGTCTTCCGCCTCGTCTTCGCCGGGTCGCTCGCCGCCGCGATGGCCGACACGCTCTCCTCGGAGGTCGGCGGCCTGTTCGACGGTCCGCGGCTGGTCACGACGCTGGAGCGCGTCGCGCCCGGCACCGACGGCGCCGTCACGTGGCAGGGAACGGCTGCGGGCGTCGTCGGCGCGGCGGCGGTGGCCGCCGTCTCGCTCCTGTTCGTCACCGCACCCACCGCCGTCGTCGTCGGCGCCGTCGCCTTCGCCGGCGTCACCGGGATGTTCGCCGACAGCCTGCTCGGCGCCACCGTCGAGGGCGAGCGGGTCGGCAACGAGGTGGTGAATCTGCTCGCCACCGCGACTGGCGGCGCCGTCGCCGTCGCGCTCGCCGTCGCGCTCGCTCCCCTGCCGTGATCCGGCGTCGCCGGCCCCGCCGACCGGTCGGGCTGTCGCGCGCTCCAGTCACACCTCCCCGAGCGCGCACCGACGCTCCTCGCGTCGGGAGTCGGCGACCTGCTGGCCGCGGGGCCGCGCGGCGCACCGATCGGCTACCTGCTCGCGGTCGGCGGACTCGACGGCGACGCGTCGGCTGTCCACCTCGCGGAGCTCGTCGTCGCGCCGGCTGCTCGGCGGGCGGGCGTCGGCAGGGCGCTGCTCGACGCCTGTTGTGCCCGCGCCGGCGCCGTCACGGCGCTCGTCGCGCCCGAAAACGAGGCGGCGCTGGCGCTCTACCGGTCGTGCGGGTTCGAGCGGGTCGACCGGCGTCCGGACGCGTTCGCCGCCGGCCCGGCGCTCGTCCTCAGGCGGCCAGCTGGTCGGCAGTCCTGACCCGCACCTCGACGGGCCGCTTGACGAGCTCGCCCGTCTCGTGCGCCACGGCCTCCTCGACGCCGTGCTCCGCGAGGACGTCGAGCAGACGCTGGGTCAGGCTGCCGTCGAGGACGACGGCGTGTGGCGGCTCGTCTGCGTCGCCAACCGCCGCCGCCGCCCCGTCGGCGGGCGCCTCGTCGAGAATCGCGAGGTCGGCGTCCAGCAGCCGCACGCTGTCCGTCTCGCCGCCGACGACGGCGCGGGCGTGGGCGGCGAGCGAGTCGGGCTCTGGCTCCGCCGGCTCCGGGACCGTGTCGGGGTCGGCGCCCTCTTGCTCCGGCGTCGGGTCGGCCCCCGCGTCCGGCCCCGACGCCGCCGTCGCGTCCCGCTGGTCGCCCTCCGGCTCCGTCCCGGCCTCGACGGTCACCGTCCCGCCGTCCGTCCCGGCGGTGGCGTCGCCCGCGACGGCGTCCCGGACGCGCTCGTCGTCCGGCAGGTCGGCCGCCTCGACCTTCTCCTGGAGCGCCCGGACCACCTCGTGTCGGGGCAGGTCCTCGACTGACCGGCCGTCGGGCGCGAAGGCGACGTAGTCGACGTCGCCGACCTGCCGGAGCTCCCGGAGGATCAGTTCGCCGCCGCGGTCGCCGTCGAGAAAGGCCGTCACCGTCCGGTCCTGTGTGAGCCCCGCGACGGCGTCGGGGACGTCCGTCCCCTCGACGGCGACGGCGTTCTTGATGCCGTACTTGAGAAGTGTCACGACGTCCGCGCGCCCCTCGACCAGGATGACGGCGTCGGCGTCTCCGACGCGCGGGCCGGCAGGCAGACCGTCGTACTCGGTGACGTCCGCCACCCGGACGGCCTCGCGCACCTCCGCCTGTATCTCCTCGCTCGTGGTAATCGACTCGTCGAACGCTTCGCCGAGCAGCTCCTTCGCCCGTTCGACCACCTCGCGGCGCTTCGCCTGCCGGACGTCCTCGATGTCGGTCACATCGACGCGCGCACGACAGGGCCCGACGCGGGTGATGGTCTCGAGCGACGCCGCGAGGATGGCCGTGTCGACGCGGTCGAGGCTGGAGGCGATCGTCACGTCTCCGAACGACTGCCCCGCCTCGCTCGACACCTCGACGTCGATACGGCCGACCTTCGAGGACTGTTGGAGGTCGCGCAGGTCCAGCTCCTCGCCAAGCAGCCCCTCCGTCTGCCCGAATATTGCCCCGACGACGTCACTCCGCTCTACGACTCCGTTGGCGGCCACGTCCGCGTGAATCAGGTACTTAAACGTATCGTCCACGTGTCTCTCCTCCTCTGAGCTGCGGCGGCCCGACCGACCGCCGCTCGTTGGTTTATATAGGTAGTGCGTGCCGCATATAGCTGTCGCAGGCGGGGACTGTCCCGCCGGTCTGTCGTATCCGCGACCGGTCGGTCTTCGTCGCCGAGCATTGAAGAAAAATTCTCTTCTTATCTCGATAGTGAATCACAAAAGACAACCTTTAGGTTCGTTTGGCGGCTAAGGTTGTCTTGATGAGCCGAACGACGAGAGACTACTTGTGGGTCGGTGCGCTCGCGGCCGTCGTGGCGTTCGCGGTGCCGTGGTTCCTCTGGCGGAACGCCACGGTGGTCGCCGGGCTCCCGGTCTGGCTGTGGTGGCACGTCGGCTGGATGCTCCTCGCGTCGGTCACGTTCTACCTGTTCACGCGGTCGGCGTGGGACCGTCTGATGACTGGACCGATCGCGGACAGAACGGGGGGCTCGCGCGATGGCTGAGCCCGCGCTTCAGGCGTGGACCGAGCCCGCGCTTCAGGCGTTGACCGGGCCCGCGCTTCAGGCGTGGACCGGCGAGACGACGCTCCAGGCCGGCATCGTCGCCGTCTACCTGACGGTCGCGCTGGCGATTGGTCTCGTCGCCTACCGCGTCACCGGCAGTGACGCCGAGGACTACTACCTCGCCTCGCGGTCCATCGGGACGGTGGTGCTGCTGTTCACGACGTTCGCGACCCTGCTGTCGGCGTTCACGTTCTTCGGCGGCCCGAACGTCGCCTACGCGTTCGGGCCCGAGTGGATCCTCGTGATGGGGCTGATGGACGGCGTGCTGTTCGCGGTGCTGTGGTACGTCATCGGCTACAAGCAGTGGCTGGTCGGGCGCGAACACGGCTACGTCACGCTCGGCGAGATGCTCGGCGACCGGTTCGGCTCGCCCGCGCTCCGGGCGCTCGTCGCGGGGGTGAGCATCTTCTGGCTGTTCCCGTACGTGATGCTCCAGCAGGTCGGTGCGGGACAGGCGATGGCCGGCCTGACCGGCGGCGCCGTGCCGTACTGGGCCGGCGCGACCGCGATCACCCTGTTCATGATCGCCTACGTCGTCGTCGCCGGCCTGCGCGGCGTCGCGTGGACCGACACGCTCCAGGGCGTGTTCATGCTCGGCGTCCTCTGGGTCGCCGTCGCGTGGGTCGTCTCGAGCGCGGGCGGGCTCTCGACCATCTCGACGGCTCTCGCCGAGTCGAACCCCGAGTTTCTCGCGCTCGGCGGCGCGCCCGCCGCCGCCGCGCCGTACTCGGTTCAGTACGTCGTCGCCACCGCCGTCACGATCGCCTTCGGCGTGACGATGTTCCCGCAGATCAACCAGCGCTTCTTTATCGCGCGGGACGCAGCCGTGCTCAAGCGGTCGTTCGCGCTGTGGCCGGTCATGGTGCTGCTGCTGTTCGTCCCGGCGTTCCTGCTCGGGACGTGGGCGGCGGGCCTCGGCGTCGCGGTGCCGGAGGGAGAGAACGTCCTGCCGCTGCTCCTCGTCGAGTACACGCCGCTCTGGTTCGCGGCGCTCGTCGTCGCCGGCGCGCTCGCCGCGATGATGTCGTCGTCGGACTCGATGCTCCTGTCGGGGTCGTCGTACCTGACGCGAGACCTCTACCGGCCGCTCGTCGACCCCGACGCGAGCGACGCTCGCGAGGGCTGGGTCGCACGCGCCGGCGTCGCCGTGTTCGCCCTCGGCTCGCTCGCGGCAGCCCTCGTCCAGGGCGGGAGCGGCGGGCTGGGCATCCTCGTCGACATCGGCAGCACCGCCTTCGGCGGCTACGCACAGCTCACCCTGCCCGTCCTCGTGGCGCTGTACTGGTCGCGGACCACGCGGCTGGGGATGTTCGCGGGCGTCTTCGGCGCGCAGGCGTTCTACCTGCTTCACGTGTTCGCCCCGGCGGTGACCGTCGGCGGCGTCACGCTCCTCGGCGACGCTTACCTCACCTGGGACTTCGCGCTGTGGGGGATGGCGCTGTCACTGGCGCTGACGGTCGGCGTCTCCGCCGTCACCGCCGCCGCGCCCGGCGAGGACGCGCAGACGTTCACCGTCGGCGCCGACTGACCGCCGCGCTGGCCGCACGGTTCTTGTCTCTCCGCCGCACACCTCGGCTATGAACGAGCCGGGCGTCGGCCCGCTGCTTGACCAGTCGACGCTCGCCGCCCGCGTCGAGGGCGGTCGGGCCCCCGACTGGCTCGTCGCACACTTCGAGACGTTCCGGGCGGCGCTGACGGGCGACCACGACGGCGAGCCGTTTCCCTGCTACTTCGGCGCCGAGTCGGTGCGCCGCGGCGACCCGCTGTACGCCGCGCTGGACTCGCCAACCGACCCCGGCTCGCTTCTCCGCTTCCGCGACGCGCTGCTCGAGTACCTCGAGGTCTACCCCGACCACGGCGAGCGGTCGTCGCTCGTCGCGTTCGTCCGTCCCGCCGGCGAGCGGCGCGAGGGCGACTACCACGAGCGGCTGTGGCACCTGCTCCAGTTCCTCCACGTCCACGACCCGGCTCCGTGGCCAGACGACATCCCGACCGACCCCGACAACCGGCGCTGGGAGTTCTGCTTCGGCGGCGAGCCGGTCTTCCCCACCTGCCGCGCGCCGTTCTACGACGAGCGCCGGAGCCGGTACTGTCCCGTCGGGCTGGAGATAACGTTCCAGCCGCGCGCGCTGTTCGACGGCATCACCGCCGACACCGAAGCCGGCGAGCAGGCCCGCGAGACGATCCGCAGCCGGGTCGAGGCGTACGACGGCGTCTGTCCCCACGCCGACATCGGCGACTGGGGCGTCGAGGGCGACCGGGAGTGGGCGCAGTACCTCCTCCGGCGCGACGAGACACAGGCGCCGGACCTGCCGCCCGCACGGTTCACCCGCGAGCATCCGAAGGCGGCGCCGGCCGACCTGGAGGTGACCGCCGAACGGTGACGACTGCGCTTCTGCTCGTCGACCTCCAGACCGGCTTCGACGACGACCGCTGGGGCGAGCGAAACAACCCCGACGCGGAGGCCGCCGCGGCCCGCCTGCTGGCCGCGTGGCGCGACGCCGGTCGGCCGGTGGTCCACGTCCGCCACGACTCGACAGCCCCCGACTCGCCGCTCCGGCGGTCGGCGCCGGGGTTCGCCTGGAAGCCCGAGACGGCGCCGCGCGCGGCAGAACCCGTCGTCACGAAGCGTGTCAACGGCGCGTTCGTCGACACCGGCCTCGAGTCGCTGCTCCGCGACCGTGGCGTCGACCGGGTCGTCGTCGCCGGCCTCACGACCGACCACTGCGTCTCGACGACGGCGCGCCACGCGGAGAACCTCGGCTTCGCCGTCGCCGTCGCCCGGGACGCGACGGCGGCGTTCGACCGTACGCTCGACGGCGAGCGGTTCGACGCCGAGACGGTCCACCGGACGGCCCTCGCCCACCTCGCGGGCGAGTTCGCCGCGGTGACGACCGTCGACGAGCTCGTCGCGAACCCGTGACCGCCGGCCTGGCGAACAGTTCGCTCGCTCGTCGCGACAGGCGTGGTCGACGCTCAGCCGTCGCGGCGCGGACAGCCCCCGTCCGGGTCGAGGTCGTCGGGACCGGAAGCCTCGGGTCGCAGGTCGCGTGCGCCGTGGAGTCGACGCCCGGACCCCGGCTCGCTGTCGCCGCCGACGCCGCGGCGGCCGACCACGTCCCGCTCGAACCGCTCCACGGCGCGACGGTCGAGACCGACTCGCTGCTGTACGCCCTGCGGCAGGTCCAGGCCTCCGGCGCACTCCCGGACGCGACAGCTGTCGGGAGCGCCTGAGCCGCGAGAGGCTCGCTCGCAGCCGTCGTTCCGGCGTCGGGACAGCCAGGCCGAACGCGGACACGAACGGGCGGCGAAGCGACCCGAACACCGGACGCGCCTGTCGGCGGCACGAAGCGGCTCCGGGGAGAGCAGCCCGCGTCCGCCGTCGCACCCCCGAGCAGACGGACGACTCGTGGCCCGACCTCCCGCGGGGCGTGGACGTCGCGGCGCGCCCCACGACCACCCGCCGGACACGTCCCGGGAGGGCAGCCGGTCGACGTCCGGCGGAGCCGGTCACCGTTCGAAACCCCTATCGCCCGCTGCACGCAACCGACCACACACCGCCGGCACGTCCGAACGCCCGACCCCGGACACCTCCACGATCGAATGAACAGACCCACGGCACAGTTTGGCCGACTGCTCTACGACTTGGACAGTCGAGCGGGCAGGTACACGTCGTACACGCTGTACGTGCTAAACGTCGCGTTCCTGCTACTGTACATCGTCGGCACGTACGACTTCTCCGAGTCGTATCGAACACAGATAGTCGCCGTCGAGTTTTCGCTGGCGCTGCTGTTTCTCTTCGAGTACCTGTCCCGGCTGGATCGCGCCGACAGCACGCTGACCGAGGCCAAGAGCCTCTACTCGATAGCCGACCTGCTGGCCATTCTCCCCGCACTGCTGATCGTCGCCGCCCCGGTCGTCGGGCAGCTAGCGTTTTTCAGGAGCGTACAGGTTCTCAGAGTGCTCAGGTTCACCAGACTCGGGCTGGAGAACGACACCTTCTTCAACTACGATCTGACGTCGAAACAGGTAGTCGTCGCAGAGCTCCTGATTCTGATATTCGTCATACTGAACCTGCACGCGGGTGCGATCTACGGGTTAGAGTCGGGCGTAAACGGTGACTTCAGCAACTACGGCGACGCGCTGTACTACTCTGTCGTCGCACTGACGACGACCGGATTCGGCAACACCGTGCCGATCACCGCTGCCGGCAAGCTAGCGACGTCTGTCGGACTGATCGCCGCCGTGACCCTCGTTCCGTGGCTGGTAGTGAGAGCCAGGAACACCGGCGAGATCGACGCCCAGTGCAGCCGCTGCGGGAACACGAAGCACTACGCCGACGCCAACTACTGCTGGCGGTGTGGCGAAGCGCTCTGAGACGGGTCGCCGGGTGAAGCTGGTCCGTGGCACCGCGACGAGACCGTCCGTTCGCCGGTCCTCCGGATAGCCGCCCCGTGGGGCCCGTCGCGTTCCGGTCGGCGAGAGCGCCCACGTGGGGGTAGTCCTCCGGCCCGTGCCGACACAGGGACAGCACCCGAAACGGAGAGGGCGTTCACCGGCGGCGGCCTCCCGGGCCCGCGAGCCGGGCGGGTCGCGGCTGCTCCGCCCCGCTGGTCGCCGGACGACGCTCCTCCGGGTCGTGAAGCGAGGGTTCGAGTCCGTCGTTCACGCCGGAGCGGAGGACGAGGAAAGACACAAACCCGGCGCGTTCCACCACGCCGACGTGCCAGCGAAGAACGTCGGTGGCCGTGATCGACTCACCCGCGCACTACTCGCCGTCCTGCTGACTGCCGTGGCCGTCAGCACGCTCGGGAGGGGAAGGCGCAGGACCGGTCTGCTCGCTCTCGCCGGTGCGCTCGGACTCGGATTCAACGCGGTGACCTGCTTCTGTGGTCTGAACGAGGCGCTCGGTATCGACACGAGCACCGAGTCGCCGTAGTCCGTGACACACGGCTCTTCGCAGTCTGTCGGAGTGCGTGAGGGCGCCCGAGAGAGCGATCGGTCCAGACGTTCGGAGTCGATCTGGGGGAGACGAGCGTGACGCTGCCACAGCGCTCGACCCGAGACGTCGTCGGGCGTGAGTCGGCCACGAGCTGTGAGCGGAGAGGCCAGCGCGAGGACAGTCGTCCTCGGAGGAGACGAATGAACGGATCGCACTGGCGCTGATCTCGTTATCAACACCGATACGATCGAAAGGCTACTGTATCATCAGGAATAATAGGTAACACGTTGAAACTCTCGTCAAGAGGCGTCTCATCGACCATAGCAACGGTCCTGATGGTGGCCGTCGTAGTGATAGTTTCAGCGACAGTTTCGACGTCCGTACTCGGACTCGGGGCGAACCTCGACGAGCCAGCGCCGAACGTCGCGGATACAACTGGTGAGTTTACTGTCGCTCCTCCAAGTGGGGCGGGTGGTGATCAAGTTGTTCGGATCACGCATACCGACGGAGATAATGTCGCTGTTGAGGAGATAGAGATATCGTGCGCGTATCTGGCC
>KI543184.1:202264-206243 GCA_000496195.1 uncultured archaeon A07HB70 | reverse complement strand
CGGAGCATGGACTTCCTCGTCGACGACCTCGGCGACGCGCACGACGCGTTCGATTGGGTGCGACGCGGCTGTCCGCCCCGACATCCGGCGACGCAGAGGAGGACGGTAGCTGACGGGCGGGCAACGACGCGACCGATGACTCGCCGCGTAAGAGTTCCCTGTGACGGGCGCGGCGGCGAGATCGGCGCCGGTGAACGGGGCTGTCCCGCTCTCGAGGGCGGGCGGTGTCGAACGTGACCTGGTGGACGCTCGTTGCCGCTCGCGGGTCCTCGGGCGCTCTGGCCCGTGGGTGGCGACGACCGTGACTTCTACCGGGCACACGCCGCTAGTCGGCGACTGGCGGCCCGATAGCGAGGGAGACGAATCCGAGCCACACCAGCCACCCGGCGACCAGCAGCTGCGGCCAGTGGAGCGGGATCGCCTCTGCCCACCGCTCCTGGACGACCGCGGACGCGAGGTGGCCGGCGAGCGCGAGTCCGAGCCCAGCGATCATCGCGGGGAGCACCCGGACGATCACGAGGGTGGCTGGCACCGTCACGCCGAACTGAGCGAACGCCCACACCGCGAGCCCAGCGACCACCGGCCCACCGACGAGCGTTGCGACGCCGAGGCCGATGTGGAGCAGGGCGACGGCGTTCTGGTACCCTCTCTGGCTCGCCATCCGCCTCCACGCCGAAGGAACGACTCGGAGTCGCATCGTCGCGGTGTCTCGCTCCTCGACAAGCAAACGTTCCGTGCCCCTGAGACTACCGGGACGGCGTGTCTGCCCGCCGTCGGGTATCTCGGCGAGGGGCGCGTTCGGTCGCACTGCACGGCGCCGGTATCAACGGCGAGTGAGCGTTCGAATCGGTGACCGTGTCGGCGGCGTCACGCACCCCTCGTGGCTCGCTGTGTGACGCTTCGTGAGTGTTCGAGAGCAGTCTGTGAGGGTGTTCTGCTCGACAGCCCGTCGCGCCCGCTCGCTCACAACCCGGTTCGGAATCGGGGGACCGCAGCCGATTCGTGCGACAGGGATTAGCTGTTCAACCCGTCGCCAGTTGCACTGACAGTTATCTGTTCTGCACCTACGACTGTTCACCATGGTCTCACATCGCGGCTCAACTATTATTATGACACTCGGTGTGGTACTATTGATAGGGGCGTTTGGTCACCATGTTGGAGAGGCAAGCAAGATAGCCTCCGAGGCTGGCCCCACCATCGCGCTGCTTCTTGACGGAGGGTTAGCGAGCGTGCTAATCGGTGGTGGGTGGTGGTTGCGACAGGCAGATTTGCCCGCCACCGAAGAGCGGTCGGTCGCTCTGTGGACGATCGCGGGCAGTGTTACCGGGCTTGGAATTGCTGGTGTAATAGCACTCGTAAACGTTCTTGAGGCACGGCCTCTCGTCGAACCCCAGTTTTCTGCTCTTGTCCACACCGCCGCCGGGGCAACCGGTCTCTTCGTTGCTGGGACCTACGCCTCTCGCCGAAGAGCGGTCGCCAATCGCTTCGAGACGCTGTTCAACAATACGACCCAATTTGCTGGACTGTTGCAACCGGATGGTACAGTTGTTGCGGTCAACAACTCAGCACTGGAATTCGGTGGATTTGACCGGACTGACGTGGTTGGACAGCGACTTCAGGATGTCTCGTGGTGGACGCACTCTGAGACAGTCAATGAACGTCTGCAAAATGCACTACGTCGTGCCGCAGACGGAGAGTCGATTCGGTATGAGACCGTCGTCCGGGGTGTCAGTGGCCTCCGCACAATCGACTTTTCTGTCCGACCAGTTATCGACAACGGCGGTGAGACGACCAAAATCGTCGTTGAGGGACTTGATATCACCGAAAAGCACCGCCAACGACAGCACTTACAGGTATTACACCGGGTGATGCGACATAATATACGGAATGATCTGATGAAGCTGCGTGGGTGGACGGAGATCGCAGCAACTGCCTCGACGCATCAAGACCGTATCGCTGCTGCTAATCGGGTTGCTGATACATTAGATTCTTGGGAAAAATGACTGCTGATGTACAAGAGATTCAGACCGCACTTCAGCCGAACCCTAAGTCAATCGAAGCAGCACCGGATAATGCTACGCTATCTGATATTATAAGCGCTAAACGAGCTGCGTATCCAGAGGCAACATTCGAAGTAAGGGACGCCACGGATTTCGATGTGCACGTTCCAGCCTCTGTGGAGAAGGCGATGACCGAGGCCATTGATAATGCTGTCAAGTCGGTTACCACAGATACACCTGAAATCAGCGTAACAGCCGAACACCTGGATGGTGACTGGCTGAGGATTGAGATAGCTGATAACGGCCCTGGTATGCCGGAGGCAGAAGCTAGGGTGTTAGAGACGGGCGAAGAGACAGCACTGAACCACGGGAAGGGCTTGGGAGTCTGGAAGATCAGAATGCTCACAAAGCAGGTTGGTGGTAAGATATCGGTTCAGAAAGAAACTGATGGCACGACACTGCACCTCAAACTCCCAGAGGGGTCAACACACCAGATGGCTACGGCGGCTTGATATCAAGACATCAACTGCGATTATATCTCGTCTATCAAACTGTATCGGCATCCATCGCTGACCGTGTTCGAATAGCAGTCCTCTGTCGTCCATCATGGAAGATACATCATACAACAGATACCTCGTGCTAGTTCTGCGAATCTCGACGGCGTTCAGACACCTATCGACCCGTGGTCCGACCGAGCCGACGCAGCCACGGCACCGATCCGGTGTGGAGGAGTACGGTGACGGCGATCATAGCGACACTGATGCTTAGCAGTGCTGGCGTCTGACAGTACATCCCCAGCGCCAGATAGTACCCGAGGTAGAACCCGTGGTACAACAGCGGCACGGCGGCGATCCGAAAGTCGAGGGGGTCGACCGTGACGCCGTCGCGGACGACGAGGACAGCCGACAGCGCCAGCACGCTCCCGAGGATCAGGACTTTCGCCACTACGTCCCGAACTACAACGAGAAGGCCGAGTGGCTGGAACAGAACAGTGTACGGCTGATTTTCATCGAGGACGCCCTGTAGCGGTCAGTCTCTCCGACGTTGCGACTCGTCATCATCAGGCCGACTCCGGTCCCGGTGGTTGCACCAACGAGCCGTCCCGGACAGTACACCGATTTAATAACTACTCTGTCCGCGCCGTCGGCAGGCCGATTAGTCGTGCTTCCGTATTACCCGGCGATGATAATCAGATAGATACCCACCAGCGCGGCCTGTTTTCAAGATTTTATAGAATTATCACTGCATACGAAGCCGCTGAACGGCTCTAAGAGCCTATCAGAAACAACGATTGATACCACTCGCTCGGGTGGCGAGAGCCTATAGGGTGCACTCACGGCGCTCTAATTGGTCACTGCCGGTTCGACCGCTCTCGAAATCAATAGTAGAGGCGTTGAGACGCCTGATTATTCCAGAACACGGGATAACAAAGCAACAAGCCTGACGTGTCACGATGTTCCGATGCAGTCAAATCAAACGTTGGTTGGCACGCCCGCTCACCAGACGCCCCGAGCCACGCGATTGTTCCACGACGTCTTCAGCTGGTGTTACGCGGCTCTCATAGGCGATTATAGATGACGAGAGTGTGGATGGCTCGATATCAGGCAACAGAACCCGGTGAGAGTCCAGATTCTTCTCAAAATAGGGAGTAGACTGAAACGTCTACAGCCCCTATGTTTTCTTGAAATTCCAAGAGGGCGTAGCGATCAATATTGAAGATGTGCGTATCCGGAGAATAACTCAATAAAACAGTATCCCCCGGAGCACGAGCGCGGCGACAGGACCCCGCTGCCGTGGGACCACCAGCCCGGAGACTGGTGGGTTATATGCCGCCGTCACCACGTCTCGCGTATGCAGACCCACATCGTCCCGGTCGGCTTCGACTACGACCGGTTGATCGCGCCGTTGATCCGCGACCAGTTCGACGTCGACCGGGTCATCCTCCTCGAGGGCGCGGTGGGGAGCGAGGCGAACGTCGA
>KI543184.1:194883-202244 GCA_000496195.1 uncultured archaeon A07HB70 | reverse complement strand
CTCGACGGCGCGGCGGACGCCGAGATGTGGGTGAACGTGAGCGCGATGCCCCGGCCCGTCTCGTTTGCGTTCGCCACCGCCGCCCACTCCATCATGGTCGAGCGACAGGAGGACCGCGACCGGATCCACACCTACTACACGGCGCCCGAGAAGTACCTCGAGACCGAACTCGCCGAGGAGCTCCAGGCGACGGCGGACCTCCTCGAAGACCTGCGCGACAGCGGCCCGGAGCGCCGCTCTGGCGACAGCGGCCCGGAGCGCCGCTCGGACGACGACCGGGTCGCCGAGCGCCTCGCCTCGACGCGCGCGCTCCTCTCGGAGTTCGACGAGCGCGGCACCACGATCGGCGCGAAGGAGATCGGCGGTCGACATATCCTCGAGCTCCCGGTCGCGTCGTTCTCGAACGTCAAGCCGTTCGAGGAGGTCATCCTGTTCGCGCTCGGCGAACACGGCGAGTTCGCCTCCGTCTCGGAGCTCGCGGAGGCGCTCGCCGCCGAACTCGGCGAGGAGTACACCGACAGCTTCCGGTCGAAGGTCATCTACAACGTCGACCGCCTCGGGCCGGGTGGGAAGGGCTACATCGAACGGGAGGAGCAGGGCAAGTCCTACCGCACCCGGCTCTCGCGTATCGGCGAACTGTGGGTGCGCGCCCACGCCGACGACTGACCGCTCAGAACGCGAACCCGCGCGGGTCGTCGCCGGGAGCGAGCGGCGGCGCCGGGAGGGCCGTGTCGACCTCCGGGTCGTTGTACACGCCCGGCGCGACGTCGTTCGGGCCGTCGGGGTACAGCAGGCTGGCGAGCGTCTGTATCTGTGTTCGCCCGACGCCGAGCTCGAACTGTCCGCCGCCGTACAGCCGCACGTCCCGCGCCTCGGCCCACTCGACAGTTTCGAGGAGCGACTCGACGGTGCCGAAGCGCGACGGCTTGACGTTGAGCAGCCGCGGCTCGAACGGCAAGGCCTCGGCGGACGCGACGCCCGTGACCGGCGCGTCCCACGACACCCGGTCGACGGCGTCGGCGACCAGCTCCCGCGTCTCGTCGGTCACCGCCGGGTCCTCGACGACGGCGTCCGGGAACCCCTCGACCACCCGCTCGTACAGCGCCGGGTCCGGCGGCTGGTCGACCACCGTGCCGTGGTACTGGCCCTTCAGATCGAGCACGACGACCGCGTCCGTCTCGCGGAGTTCGGCAACGAGCGCGTCGGTCCAGTCGCTCGTCGGGTCGAGTTTGAACGCTATCTCCGGGACGCGCTCGCGCAGGGCGTGGACCCGCGCCGCGGTCGGGGACTCGTCGCTCCCGGCGGGCGCGAGACGCGTCGAGGCGACGAACCGGACCGGGTCGCGTTCGACGCCGAGCGCCGCGCCGAGATGCGTGTCGGCCTGCCGGAGCGCCAGGTCGAGCGCCGCGCTCTCGTACGCCCACCGGCGGTAGTGGCGCGCGGACTCGCGCTCCGGCGGCTCCGGAAACGGGTCGACGCCGTCGAGCGCCCGCGAGAACGAGCGGAGAGTGAACTCGCCGGTCGGCGCGACCGTCCCGGCGCCCGCGAGCGACTCGTGGTCCGTCGCGTCGTACGTCACGTCCTCGCCCCGGCCCGTCTCGCCGTCGCCCGAGAGCGCGACGACCGTCGTGGTCCGGACGAATCCGCTCGAGGTGTCACGCTCGCGCCGCCGCCGCTCCTCGCTCTCGACGACGACCGGGAGGTCGGCCAGCCGCTCGTAGTAGCCCATACGGCCCCGGCGGGCGCCGACGAGTAAAAGCTCAGCCGGCCCGCGCGCGGAGCTTCGCGGCCCGCGCTCCGAGGAGGAGCATCGCCGCCGAGAGCGTCAGGACGACGGCGCCCGCCGCCGCGATCGAGTGCGTCGGCTCCGGGTGGGTGAATCCGGACAGCCCGCCGATCCGGGTCTGTCCGGGCAGGAGCGTGTGGTGGGGCGTCCCGAACGGCGTCAGGAAGTAGTCGACGACGTCGTTGAACCCGTACCACGCGAGCGCGGCGACGGCGGGCCGGAGCCGGAACGACGAGACTCGGTGGAGGACGAACGCCTGGAGCACCATCGCGAGGTGGCTGCCGACGAGGAAGACGTACAGCGGCAGGGCGGTGTCGACGAGGAAGGCGTCGGCGAAGACGACGAGGACGAACGGCGTCCACAGCCCGAGCTTCCAACAGCCGACGAAGGCGAAGGCCGCCGCGTAGTCGCTCGGCCGGTCGAGATACCAGAGGCCGAACGCGAGCGCCGCGAACAGCGTCGCGGCGGGGCTGTCGGGCAGGAGCGGCCACGCGGCCACCTCCGTGCCGGCGAACTGGAAGCGGTAGTACCAGAAGCCGAAGCCGGTTCCCACGAGGTTCGTCAGGACGACGACCGGCGCGAGCGCGAGACCGACGTCCTCGACGGCGCGGGGGAGTGGCGCGACCCACCACGGGAGCGACTCGCGCGCGGGCAGGTCGGCCCGGTCGCGAAGGCGCGAGAGCGCACCGTCGACGGTGGCCATAGTCGGTCCTGCGCGGCCCACCGGATAGCGGTTGCGCTCGCGGACGCCGGGCCCGTCAGCCCTCGCTCGCCCGCCCGAACAGCCAGTAGTCGTACGACCGGTCGTCGTACGCCTCGATCCGGAGTTCGACGCTCTGGCGCTCGTCGTCGGGCCGTGCCGCCGTCTCGGCGAGGTCGGTCGTCGTCGTTCCGCGGACGCCCGCGACGGTCGCCCCGTTCTCGGACCGCACTGTCGCGTCCGTGAGGAGGAGCGCGTACCCCGCAGTCCCCGCCGGCGCGTCGAACGGTCCGACCGTCCGCTCCGCGCCCGGGGTCAGGGTGAGCGTCACCGTCTCGGTTCGGTGACACTCGCCGGACGGCGGCGGGATCGGCGTGATCGTCGGCTCGTACGGTCCCCGGAAGGCACCGGGGTAGCACGGCCCGAGGTCGTCGGTGTCCTCGGCGAAGACGACCTGAAGCCGAACCGTCGCCGACGCCACCCCGCCGGGAAACGACCCCGCACGGACGGCGTACGCCACGCTCCCAGCCGGCTGTGCCGACATCGACGTGGGTTCGACAGCGGACGTCGGCGCCGTGTTCGTACCGCCCGACCCACCGGTCCCGCCGGCGCACCCGGCGAGGATGACAGCCGCGACGGCCACCAGCGCGCCGGCTCGTGTGCGTCCGCTCACGCCGCGAGGATGGGCCGTACCGGACAACTGTCTTCGGGACGGCCAGGCGCCCGCCACCGACTCGGTTAAGAACGCAGCGCCCCGACATCGACCCATGGCGACGGGCGACGCGACACCGGACGACGGACGGCCCGCCGCCGCCGTCGTCGACGGCCTCGACGCGCCGGTGATCCTGTTCGACGGCGTCTGTAACCTCTGTAACGCCGCCGTCAGGGCGGTGGTGCGGTACGACGACGCGGGTGTCTACCGCTTCGCGCCGCTCGGATCGCCCGTCGGACAGGAGCTCCTGCGCCGACATGGCCTGCCGACCGACGAGCTCGACTCCGTCGTCCTCGTCGCGGACGGCGCCGCGTACACCCGGTCGACGGCGGCGCTCAGGGTCTGTCGCCGCCTCGGGCTCCCGTGGTCGCTGCTCGGCCCCCTGCTCGCCGTGCCGGTCCCGCTCCGGGACCCGTTCTACGACCTCGTGGCGCGGACGCGCTACCGGCTGTTCGGCCGGACCGACGAGTGTCAGGTTCCCCCGCCGACGGTGCGTGACCGGCTCACCGAGCGGGCGCTCGATCAGTCTCCGTAGACCGTCGCGCCGCGGCCGATCCGGGTCTGGTAGGCCCTGGCCTCGACGCCGGCGTCGGCGAACGCGTCTACCATCGCGCCGGCGACGTCCCGTCGGCACGGGTCGGGACAGGCCGCGAGCACCGCCGGTCCGGCGCCGCTGACGGTGACGCCCGTCGCGCCGGCGCCGAGGGCCGCCTCGCGGACGCCGTCGTAGCCGGTGATCAGCCGCGCACGGCGGGGTGTGACCACCCGCTCCTCCATCCCGGCGCCGACGAGCGCCGGGTCCGACCGGCACATCCCGACGGCGAGCGTGGCGGCCCGGCCGACGGTGTGGACGAGGTCGTCCATCGACGTCGACTCCGGGACGACCCGGCGGGCGTCGCGCGTCGAGACCGCGATCTCGGGCAGGCACACGACGAGGGGGACGGTGGCGCCGACGTCCGTCACCCGGTCGCTCGCGACGGTGAACCCGCCGAGCAGCGCCGGCGTGACGTTGTCGGCGTGCGGCTCGCCCGACACGACGGCCTCGCCCTCGGCGGCGACCGGGATCAGGTCGCGGCGGGTCCGGTTGCGGTCGTACAGCCGCGCGAGCGCGAGGGCGGCGCCGGCGGCGCTGGCCGCAGAGGAGCCGAGCCCCGAGGAGGGCCGGACGCCCTTCTCGATGCGGATGTGCGCGGGGGCGTCGAGCGCCTCCGCGACGGCGCCGACGGTGTTCTTGCCCGGGTCCTCCGGGATATACTCGCTCCCGACGCCGGTCACCTCGATTGTGGTTCGCTCGGCGCGCTCGACGCGGAGGACGTCGGCGGGGCGCGAGAGCGCCACCCCGAACACGTCGAACCCACTGCCGAGGTTGGCGCTCGTGGCCGGCGCCCGCACGGTGACCATGGCGAGGCTCCGACGGGAGTTCGGAAAAAGATGCTGACCCCCGTCGATGGATTCAGGCCGCCGCCGGCCGAGGGCCCGGCTGTGGACCCTCGCCACGCGCTGTTCCTGACCACGCTCGCGGGCGCCGGTGTCGTCGCCACGGTCGTCGGCGCAGCGCTCGCGCCGCCCGGTCCGGTCGCGCACCTCCAGATTCTCGGCGCCGCGCTCGTCCTGACGACCCCGGTCGCGTACCTCCTCGCGTACCGCGGCTGGGACGACCGGCTCCGGGAGCTATAGCGGGTTCTCGCCGCGCGCCAGCGCCAGCACGTCGTCGAAGAAGTCGAGCGAGTCGTGCGGGCCGGGGTTCGCCTCCGGATGGTACTGGCGCGTGAGCACGTCGAGGTCCGCCGACGCAAGCCCCTCGGCGGTGCCGTCGTTGACGTTTCGCTGTGTCACGTCGAGGTTGCCGGGGTCGTCGACGGTGTAGCCGTGGTTCTGTGTCGTCATCACGACGCGGCCGGAGTCGAGGTCGCGCACCGGCTGGTTCACCCCGCGGTGGCCGAACTCCATCTTCGAGGTGGACCCGCCGAGCGCGTTCGCGACCACCTGCTGGCCCAGACAGATGCCGGCGACCGGGCGTTCGCCGACGTACGAGTCGACCAGCGACTCGGCGTTCACGAACGACTCCGGGTCGCCGGGGCCGTTCGAGACGAACAGCACGTCGGGGTCGAGCGACTCCACCGTCGCCTCGTCGACGTCGTGGGGCAGGAGGTGGACGGTGGCGTTCCGGTCCAGCAGCGACGACTGGATCGACCCCTTCGCACCGCAGTCGACGAGGGCGACGTCGGCAACCGACTCGCCCTCTGGCTCGAACGTCTCGGCCTCGGCGACGCTCACCCGTTCGCCGATATCCTCGTGGGCCGACATCGGGACACAGGCCTCGAGTTCGGCACGAGCGTCGTCGGGCGTCGCGTCCTCGCCGGCGGCGACGCCACACCGCATCGCGCCCCCCTCGCGGATGGACGTGACGAGTTCGCGCGTGTCGAGGTGGTCGACGGCGGGGACGCCTTCGCCCGCGAGCCACTCGACTATCTCCTCCGTGAACTCGTGGGCGACGGCGGCGCGGGGGTGGATCCGGTCGGACTCGAACCGTTCCGCTCGGACGCCGTAGTTGCCGATGAGCGGGTACGAGAACGTCAGGATCTGCTCCTCGTAGGAGGGGTCGGTCAGGCTCTCCTCGTAGCCCGTGTACGCGGTCGTGAACACCAGTTCCCCCCTCGTGCGACCGGGGACGCGGGTCCGCGCCTCGACGACGCGACCGTCCTCCAGCGCCAGGTAGGCGGGCGACATACGCCCTATCCGGAGTCCCTACGGGTAAGAATCCTCCTGTTCGGCGCGCTCTCCGCTCGAACCGAAGAGACCTTGTCGTGGCTCTCCGACCGACGTGTCGTGAGTCCGGACGACCCCGAGTCCCACGAGAACGCCCGTCAGTCGGTCGTCCTCGTCGACGAACACGACGAGCAGCGGGGCACGGCGAACCGTCTCGACGCCCACACCGGCGCGGGGATGCGCCACCGCGCGTTCACCTGTCTGGTCTTCGACGACGACGGCCGCGTCCTCCTCGCACAGCGCGCGCCGGACAAGCGCCTCTGGGACACCCACTGGGACGGCACCGTCGCCTCCCACCCCGTCGAGGGGCAGTCCCAGGTCGACGCCTGCCGCGCGCGGCTGGAGGAGGAACTCGGCGTCACGCCGGGCCAGTACGACGACCTCCGGGTGACCGACCGCTTCGAGTACAAGCGCCACTACGAGAACGCCGGACTGGAGTGGGAGGTCTGTGCGGTGTTACAGACGACGCTCGACGACACGAGCCTCGACCCCGAGGAGTCGGAGATCGGCGGCCTCCTCTGGGTCGACTACGACCACCTCGGCGACAACCCGCGCTACTACCGGCAGCTCAGGATCTGCCCGTGGTTCGAGATCGCGATGCGGCGCGACCGGCGCTAGTCGGCGGCGGGCGACCCGGGAGGCGCGGCGAACCGCCCGGCGACGAGGACACTCGCGGCTCCGAGCGCGACGGCCACCAGCGCCATCGCGGCCAGCGCACCCCGTACTGCGCCGCCGTCCCCCAAGACTGGCCGCCCGAGCTCGACGAACGCCCCCGCCAGCACCGGCCCGATCGTCGACCCTACCCGACCGACCGACTCGCCGACGCTCACCAGCCCGCCGCGCCGCGCGGCGGGGGCCAGCCGCGTCATCTCCGAGCGGTAGAGCGAGAGACTGACGCCGAACCCCGCCCCGGTGAGGGCGGCGGCGCCGACGGCGACGGCGACCGAGGGGGCGACGCCGACGCCGACGAGGCCCGCGCCCGACCCGACGATGGAGCCGACGAGCAGCCGGGCCCGACCGTGGCCCCCGGTGAGGCGGCCGACCTGTGTCGTGGCGACGGCGGAGCCGAGGCTCGCCGCGGCCACTACCGCGCCGGACGCCGCGGGCGACCCGTTTAGCAGCCGGGTGACGACCACCGAGGCGTAGGTGAGGAAGGCGAACCACACCAGCCGCGGCGCCGTCAGGCCGGCGAGCGTCGCCAGCACCCGGGGGCGCCGCGCGAGCGCCGCGAGCGACTCCGTCTCGGCCAGCGACGCCGCCGACCGCCGCTCGCGCGGCTCGCCGAGGAACAGGACGACCGCGAGCGCCGCCGGGAGCGCCAGCAGGTAGACGAGGAAGGGAGCCTGCCACGCCAGTGCGACGAGCAGTCCCGCGGCCAGCGGCGCGAGCGTCAG
>KI543184.1:182478-194863 GCA_000496195.1 uncultured archaeon A07HB70 | reverse complement strand
GGCCGAACAGCGCGAGCCGCCCGCGAGCACCGGTCGGCGACCGACCCGGTCCGACAGCGCGCCGACGACGGGGATGAGCAGAATCGACGGCGCGGTGAAGGCGGCGAGGAGGAGGCCGGCGCGCGCCTCCGTCACGCCGAACGGACCGGTGAGGCTCGCGAGCACCGGCGAGACGACGGCGGTGCCCAGCGGCGATATCAGCGAGGCGACGAGGACGACGCGGAACGGACGGTCGGCGAGCACCGCCGCGTCCGCCCCGACGACGCCAGTGAGGAGCCGAGCGAGCCGCGAGGCCACGGCAGAGCGCCGGGGTCGTCCGGCTTGAACCGTTCGACTCGCGGCTACGCGAACTGCCCACGGAGCAGGCGACAGAGCCGCTCCGGATGCTCGTGGTGGACCCAGTGGGTCGCGTCCGGGAGCGTCCTCAGCCGCCCGTCGCGGCACCGCTCGACCGACCGCGGGGCCATCGACCGCGCCAGGAACCCGTCGCGCGCGCCCCAGACGACGAGCGTCGGAGGCTCGACCGTCTCCCGGGCCGGCGTCGGCTGCTCCCGGACGACCGCGCGGTACCAGTTCAGCATCGCGCCGAACGCGCCGGGCCTGCTCCACGCCGCGCGGTAGCGCTCGAAGTCGGCCTCGCCGAACGTCCCGGGGAGGCTCGACCGTCGCATCGACCGGGTGAGGAGCCGCCAGTCGCCGACGCGCGCGACCCGCTCCGGCAGCGCCGGCAGCTGGAACGCCAGGACGTACCACGACCGGAGCCGCTGGCGCCACGACCGGCGGAGCTCCTCGGCCATCACCGACGGGTGAGGGACGTTCACCGCCGTCAGGGTCCGCACGCGCTCGGGGTGGTGGAGCGCGGTCCACCAGCCGACCGCGGCGCCCCAGTCGTGGCCGACGACGTGGGCCGACTCCCGGCCGTGGGCGTCTATCAGCGCCGTGACGTCCCGCGCCAGCGCGTCGATCCGGTACGCGTCGACGCCGGTCGGCGTCTCGCTGGCGTTGTACCCACGCTGGTCGGGGACGACGACGCGGTAGCCGGCCTCGGCGAGCGGCTGTATCTGCTCGTGCCAGCAGTACCAGAACTCGGGGAAGCCGTGGAGCAGGAGCGCGAGCGGTCCGTCCGGGGGGCCGGCGCGGACGGCGTGGAGACGGACGCCGTCGCCGTCGAGGACGGCGGACTCGCCCTCCTCGGGCCGCGGCGCGGAGGGGCCCTCTGGCGCTGTCGTCACGGTCGGCGGAGGGCGCGGAGGCGCTAAACGGCTCCGCCCGTCTGCCCCGCTTGTCTACACCGTCGCGGCCCAGAGCCGGTAGTCTGCGGGCGCCTCGTACACCCGGAGAAAGGCGTCGTCGACGAACGCCGCCAGCCGGCCGGCGTCAGACTTCGCCGTGATCCGGACGTTCGTCCCCTCGGCCTCCGCTGGCGACTCGCGCGCCTCGACCCGGAACTCCGGGTAGTCGCTCAGGAGGGCGTCGAGCCGCGTCAGCTCCGCGCCGGTCACGTCGAGGTTGAACGTGCGGTCGCCGAACTGGATCCACGGGTCGGGCTCCGTCGTGTCGTCGTCGCCGTCGTCGGCCCCGAGGTCGGCGAGTGTCTCCTCGTCGTCTCCCCACGCGGCCTCGACGGTCAGGAACTCGCTCCCACGCTCCCGGTGTGCGCGGACCGCGTCGGCGACGAGCTTCCGGCGCTCGCCGGGGTCGGTCGCGTCGAATCGGGTCACGCGCCCCGGTCGGGCGCGCGGACGGTTAACAGGGTCGGGAGCCCGCGAGCGGGGCGACGGCGGGCGTGGACGCCGGGAGATGGGGAGATACAAATGCGCGCGGCTGGTCTGACGCCTGTGAACCAGCCACAGATCATCCTGCTCGGCCCTCCCGGCGCGGGAAAGGGCACGCAGAGCACGCGGCTCGCCGAGGAGTACGACGTCGACCACGTCACGACGGGCGACGCGCTCCGCGCGAACAGGGACGTGGAGACCGACCACGGGACGCCGCGCGAGTACATGGAGGCGGGCGAACTCGTCCCCGACCCCGTGGTGAACGAGATCGTCGTCGAGGCGCTCGCCGACGCCGACGGGTTCGTGCTCGACGGCTACCCCCGGAACCTCGACCAGGCGGAGTTCCTCGCGGACATAGTCGATCTCGACACCGTCGCCTCTCTCTCGGTGCCCGAGGACGAACTCGTCCGCCGGCTGACCGGGCGACGGATCTGTCCGGACTGTGACGCGACCTACCACGTCGAGTTCGCGCCGCCCGCGGAGGCCGGCAGCTGCGACGACTGCGGCGCCGAGCTGACCCAGCGGGACGACGACACCGAGGACACCGTGCGCGAGCGCCTCCGGGTGTACGAGGAGAACACCGCACCGGTCGTCGACCACTACCGCGAGACCGGCAAGCTGACCGAGGTGGACGGCGACGGCACGCCCGACGAGGTGTTCACGGCGCTGCGCGAGACGGTCGAGGCGTAGGACGCCGAGAGCGGACCCTTCTTATTCGACGATATCCTACGTCGTCTCGATGGCTCGGACCGAACGAACCGTCCGCAATCTCGTCGGGGACGACACCGAGATGCGCGACGCCGTCGAGACGGTGCTCTCGCGCGCCGAGGACGGCACGGTGCGCTGGGCGGACGTCCGCGACGACGTCTCCAGCGGACACTGGGGGCGACTGATCGAGCAGGGCGTGCTCGTCGACGGCGACGACGGGTTCGAACTCGCCGACCCGGAGGCGACCCGTGCCGCGGTCGGACAGGACGCTGCCACGGCAGACGGCGCCGACGTCGACGCCGACGAGGTCGAGGAGACGTCGTGGTCGGTGTACGACAAGGGCGCCGCCGGAGTGACGATGGCCTTCTTCGTCGCCTACGCGTGGCAGCCGCTCCGTGACCTCATCGGCGGGGTAATGGATATCGCGCTCGGCCCGCTCGAACAGGCGCTCCCGTTCTACGCCGTCGTGATGATACTCGCGATGGGGACGGGGCTGTACTCGACGCTGCTCCAGGCGAACCTGATGAACACGGAGAAGATGGGCCAGTACCAGGCGCAGATGCAAGACCTCCAGGACCGCCGGGAGAAGGCCAAAGAGCGCGACGACCAGGAGGCGCTGGACCGTCTCCAGGACGAGCAGATGGAGATGATGGGCGACCAGCTCGGAATGTTCAAAGAGCAGTTCCGCCCGATGGTCTGGATCATGTTCTTCACCATTCCGGTCTTCCTGTGGATGTACTGGGCGCTCGGCATCGGCGGCGGGGTCCAGCATATCGACCCGGAAGCGATCACGATCCCGCTCCGTGGCCCGCTCGACTGGCGAGACGCCGCGCTCGGGCCGGTCCAGGTGTGGATCCTCTGGTACTTCGTCTGCTCGATGGGGTTCACGCAGATCATCCGCAAGGGGCTGAACATCGACATCAGCCCGAGTCCGTCGTAGGTCGCGTCCATAGCAACTTCTTTGACCGGGCGGCGCCGACCAGTTGTATGCTGATAACCGTCTCGGGGCCCGCCGGCGGCGGGAAGTCGACGCTCGCGGCGGCGCTCGCCGAGGCGCTCGACTACGAACACGTCAGCGGCGGCGACATCTTCCGGGCCGTGGCAGACGAGCGCGGCCTCTCGCCCGTCGAGCTAAACGAACTCGCGGAGACGGAGCCCGCGATCGACTACGACCTCGACCGACGGCAGTACGACCTCGCGCGGAGCCGCGACGACCTGGTGCTCGAGTCGCGGCTCGCCGGCTGGCTCGCGGGCGACACCGCCGACATCCGGGTGTGGCTGACCGCACCGCTCGCCGTCCGGGTCGAGCGCATCGCCGACCGGGAGGAGAAGCCCGCCGCAGCCGTCAGCGAGGAGACCCGCCGCCGCGCCGAGAGCGAGGCCCGACGCTACCGGACCTACTACGACATCGACATCGACGACCTCTCGATCTACGACCTCGTCCTCAACACGGCGCGGTGGGAGCCAGACGCGGCGACGGCCGTCGTCCGCACCGCCGTCGAGTCGTACACCGACGGGGGTGACGAGGGCGCGATGCCCGTCGAGGGCGTCCGTTACGAGTTCCAGCGCGCCGACGCGGAGTAGCGTGCGGGCACGAGGCCCGCCGGACGAGCGCCCGCCCGCCACGCTCCTGCGGTTCGGGGTGGTCAACCTCGACAAGCCCCCCGGTCCCTCCGCCCACCAGGTCGCGGCGTGGATCCGCGAGATGGTCACCGACGCGCTGACGGCGCTCGACGGCGGGCCGGGCATCGACGACGCCGCCCACGCCGGCACGCTCGACCCGAAGGTGACGGGGTCGCTCCCGACGATGCTCGGCGACGCCACCCGCCTCGTCGAGCGGTTCCGGACCGCGCCGAAGGAGTACGTCGCGGTCCTCGAACTCCACGGCCCGGCGCCGGCGGACCTCGGCGCCACCCTCGCGGCGTTCGAGGGGCGGCTCTACCAGAAGCCGCCGCGCCGGAGCGCCGTCGCGCGCCGCCTCCGCGTCCGCGAGGTGTACGCCCTCGACGCCCTCAAGACGGCAGAGCGCCGCGTTCTCCTCCGGGTCGCGTGCGAGTCCGGCACCTACGTCCGGAAGCTCTGTCACGACCTCGGGCTGGCGCTCGGCACCGGCGCACACATGGGGCACCTCCGCCGGACCGGCACGGGCCCGTTCGACGACGCCGACCTGGTGAACCTCCACGAGTTCGCCGACGCGCTCGCGTTCGCGCGCGAGGGCGACGTCGGCCCGCTCCGCGAGGCCGTCGCGCCCGCCGAGCGGCTGCTCGACGGCCTGCCGGCCCTCACGATTGCGCCAGCCGCCGCCCGCGAGGTGGCGGAGGGCGCGCCAGTCTACGCGCCGGGGGTCCTCGGCGTCGACGGCGACCCGGAGCAGCGCGACCAGGTGGCCGTCTACACGCCCGACGGCGCCGCCGTCTGTCTGGGAACACTCGTCGGCGACCCCGGCGCGGACCACGGCGAGGCCGTCGACCTCGACCGGGTGCTAGTCTGACCGGCGGCGGCGAAGACGAAGCCGTTAAAAGCCGAACGGGCGAGTTGACGCCAGAGGGACCGTGGGGTAGTGGTATCCTCTGCGCATGGGGTGCGTTGGACCCGTGTTCGAATCACGGCGGTCCCATACGGACAACGCGTCGGCGCGTCCGCAACGGCTATGCGGACGCGCCGGGAACGCCTGCCGTGAACAGGCGGCTGTTCTCGCCGCGGGCGTGGCGCTCCTCGCCGGGTGTGGCTCGTCGACCGACGACGACACCACGCCGCCCGACACAGCGACACCGACGCCCGGAGATGCTCAGGTCATCGGCACCGAGACGCCCGACGCGACCACGGCGCCGACGGCGAGTCCGACCCCGACGGCGACCCCCACGCCGACGGCGACCCCCTCGTCGACGCCCACACCGACGCCGGTCCCCTCGGAGGTGCGGGTCAACCTCGGCGAGTGGGCGACGGTTCCGTCGCCCGACACGCGCCTGGAGGCCCGGGTCGTCAGGTTCGACCGGGCCGACGAGCTTCCGGCGCGGGACCTCCGCCGGCAGCACCGCGACGACGCGCCGCTCGAACCGCCGGACGGCGAGACGTGGGTCGAGGTCGACGTCGAGTACCGGAACCGCGGCAACGACCCGGCGACCGTCTCGGCGGACGCGTGGACGCTCGTCGACCTGCGCGACGAGGCCTCGGCCCCGGACCGGACGGCGATGGACCGGGTGCTCGGGACGCTCCGTGACGAGGACCGGGTCGGAACGTTCGACGGCCTCGAGCGGCGCCTGGTGTTCGCGACGGCGTTCCCGACCGACCTCTCCTTCCGTCGGGCGCCGGTCGACGGGGCGGGGCCGACGGTCCGCTGGATCGCGTAGCCCGCCGGTCAGTCCCGTTCGCGAACGCCGGGGTTCGTCACCGCGCCGTTCGCCGCGGAGCCGAAGGCGGCGCCGTACTTCGCGAGGACGCCACCCTCGTAGTTCGGCTCGGGGTCGTGGTCGGCCAGCCGGCTCGCCAGCTCCTCGTCGGTCAGGTCGACCGACAGCTCCAGTTCGTCGACGTCGATCGTCACCCGGTCGCCGTCGCGGAGCGCGGCGATCGGACCGCCGACGTACGCCTCCGGGGCGACGTGGCCGATCGAGAACCCGCGGGTCGCGCCGGAGAACCGCCCGTCGGTGAACAGCGCGACGTCCTCCGCGTGGCCCTGTCCCGCGACCGCCGAGGTGACGCCGAGCATCTCGCGCATCCCCGGGCCGCCCTGTGGACCCTCGTTCCGGATACAGATCACGTCGCCGGACTCGACGTCGCCCTCTTGGACGTAGGACATCGCCGGCTCCTCGCTCTCGAACACCCGGACCGGCCCCTCGTGGCGGAGGTGGTCGCTCCCGGTGATCTTGATCACCGCGCCGTCGGGCGCGAGGTTGCCGGTCAGGATGCGGATCGCACCGCGGTCGTGGATCGGGTCGTCGACGGGGTAGAGGAAGTCGACGTCGAGGTCGGCAACCGCCGGCGGGTCGGACGCCGCCAGCTCCTCGGCGAGCGTCCGGCCCGTCACCGTCAGGGCGTCGCCGTGGAGCAGTCCGGCCTCGTGGAGCTCGTTCAGCACGACGGGGACGCCGCCGACCTCGTGGAGGTCGTTCATCACCCGCTCGCCGCCGGGCTGGAGCTCCGCGATCTTCGGCGTCCGGCGGCTGATCCGGTTGAACTCCTCGATGCCGAGGTCGACCCCCGCCTCCGCCGCCATCGCGAGGAGGTGGAGGACGGCGTTCGTCGACCCGCCGACCGCGACCTGGAGCGCGATCGCGTTCTCGAACGACTCCGTCGAGAGGAAGTCCGACGGCCGGCGGCGCTCCTCGACGGCCTCGACGGCGAGGTCGCCGGCCTCCCGCGCGACGTCGTATCGGGCGTCGTCCTCGGCGGGCGGGCTGGCGCTCCCGAGCGGCGCGAAGCCGACCGCCTCCGACACGGAGGCCATCGTGTTCGCGGTGAACATCCCGCCGCAGGAGCCGGCGCCGGGGCAGGCGTGGCGCTCTATCTCGTCGAGTTCGCGCCCCGAGATGTCGCCCTGTGCGAAGGCGCCGACGCCCTCGAAGACGTTCTGGATCGTTATCTCGCGCCCGTCGTGCTCGCCGGGCATGATCGACCCACCGTAGAGAAAGACGCTCGGCAGGTCCGTCCGGATGGCGGCCATCATCATCCCCGGCATGTTCTTGTCACAGCCGCCGACGACGACGAGACCGTCGACCCGTTCGCCGAACGCGACGAGTTCGACCGAGTCGGCGATGATCTCGCGGGAGATCAGCGAGGCCTTCATCCCCTCTGTCCCCATCGAGATGGCGTCGGAGATGGTGATCGTCCCGAACTCGATCGGCATCCCCGCTGCCGCGTCGATCGCCTCGTGGGCGGCGTCGGCCACGTCGTCGAGGTGGACGTTACACGGCGTTATCTCCGCCGCCGGGTTTGCGACTGCGACCATCGGCGAGGAGAGGTCGGCGTCGTCGTAGCCCATCGCCCGGAACATCGAGCGGTGGGGTGCGCGCTCCGCCCCGGCGGTCACCTCGCTGCTCGGCAGGTCCTCCGGCTTGTCTCCGGCGAACTCGGCGTCCTCGTCCCGGTCTGCCCGTTCCTGTGGCGCCTGCTCACTCATATGCGTAACTCCTCGCCCGCGGTTAAGAACGTGCCGTCAGCGGCGTGACGCTCCCCGTTCGCGCGGCGCCGCTCCCGCCCTGCCCCTCGCTCCGGCTCCGTCGCGGCTACTCCGTCTGCGCGCCTCGCCTCGCCAGCCCGGCGAGATGCGGTGCCTCGGCGACCACGAGGTCGGCCCCGAGCTGCGCCGCGTTCGCGCTCCCCGGCAGGCAGAACACCGGGACGCCGTCGACGACGCCCGCCGTCGCGCGCGTCCCGACGACTCGCGTCCCGACCTCGTCGTACGAGCGCCGGCGGAACAGCTCGCCGAAGCCGGGCAGGCGCTTGTCGAACAGCCCCTCGACGGCCTCGACGGTCACGTCGTCCGGCGTCACGCCCGTCCCGCCGGTCGTGACGACCGTCCCGACGTCGTCGACGAGACCGTCGACCCGCGACTGGATCGCGTCGTCGTCGTCGGCGACGGCGTCACGGGCGACGACCTCGTGGCCGGCGTCCTCGACAGCCGCGGCGATCGCGTCGCCGGCGGGGTCGTCGTCGAGCGTGCGCGTGGAGGTGACGGTGAGGACGGCGACGCCGAGTGACTCGACGTCGGTGGTGGTGGTGGTGGTCGTGATCGTCTGCCTCGCCGCTCTCGTCGTGGTCGCTCACGCCCGGTATGCGGACCCCCTGACATTTAGCGCCGACGCCGCCGGACGAAGGGTTTTGTCCCCTGCCTCAGAGAGGCGGATCATGAAGGCCGTCCAGTTCGCGGCGCACGGCGACCGCGACGTGGTCGAGTACGGCGAGTTCCCGGAGCCGGACCCGGCGGACGACGAGGTGGTGGTGGACGTCAAGTCGGGTGCGCTGAACCACCTCGACGTCTGGACCAGACGCGGTCTACCGGGTATCGACCTCGAGATGCCCCACGTCCCCGGCTCCGACGCCGCTGGCGTCGTCGAGTCGACCGGCGCCCGAGTCGACAGGTTCGCCCCCGGCGACCGCGTCGCCGTCTCGGCTGGCGTCGCCTGTGGGTCCTGCGAGTTCTGCCGCGCGGGCGACGAGACGCGCTGTGTGCGGTTTCACATCATCGGCGAACACGTCCCCGGCGTTCACGCCGAACGGGCCGCGGTGCCGGCAGACAACCTCGTGTCCGTTCCCGACGGCGTCCCGTGGCCGGTCGCGGGGTCGGCTGCGCTCGTCTTCCAGACGGCGTGGCGGATGCTCCACACCCGCGCCGAACTCCGGCAGGGCGAGTCGATTCTCGTCCTCGGCGCGTCGGGCGGCGTCGGCCACGCGGCGGTCCAGATCGCCGACCACGCCGGCGCCGAGGTGTACGCGACGGCCTCCTCGGAGGCGAAGCTGGCCCACGCCGAGGACTGCGGTGCCGACCACGTCCTCGACTACTCGGCGGCGTCGGTGACCGACTGGATACAGGCGGAGACGGGCAAGCGCGGCGTCGACGTCGTCGTCGACCACGTCGGCGCGGAGACGTGGACCGACTCGCTGCGGTCGCTCGCGAAGGGCGGGCGGCTGGTCACCTGTGGCGCGACCACGGGCGGCCGACCGGAGACGGATATCAACCGCATCTTCTGGAACCAGCTCGAGGTGCTCGGCTCGACGATGGGCACCCCCGGTGAGGTGGACGACGTGCTCTCGCTCGTCTGGGACGGCACCTTCGAGCCGCGGATCCGCGAGACGCTGCCGATGAGCGAGGCGGCCCGCGCCCACGAGCTGATCGAGGGGCGCGAGGGGTTCGGCAAGGTCGTGGTCGTGCCAGACTCGGAGCGCTGACCGAACCGGCTTTACCGACGCCGACGAACGGCCAGCCGTGTCCGAGGACGACGGACGACCCGACGGCGGCGTTGTTCACCACGACGGCTTCGGCCGGCGAGGATGGGTGCTCGTCGCCGCCGTCGTCCTCTGCGTGCTCGTGGTTCCCGGCGCGGTCTACCTGTTTCCCGCCGCGCCGGCTGGCGCGGGCCTCCCGTTTCTCGTCGCGATGCTCGTCCTCCCGATGCTCCCCGCCGTCGTCCTCGGCCTCGTCGCCGTCTGGTCGATGACCGCCGCGACCGCCGGACGGGACGACTAGCCGGACAAGACTTATGACAGGTGGTGTGTGTGATCGGATCGCACAGATGTTCGAACGCTTCTCGTCGAGCTACTACCTCGGTCGGCTGTACGTCCGGCCGGGCGACTGCGACCGGCCGGTCATTCACGGAGACGACCACGAGCGCGTGAACGAGCGGCTGTACGCCAGCGGCGACGGCGTCGAGCGCCTCGACGCCCCGCTGGTGATGAAGTTCGACGGCGAGGGAACCCACTTCCCGGTCCACGGCGACGACTCGGTGCCGTCCGGAACACTCGCCGTCCCCGGCCCGATGGCCGCCGACGAGCGCCTGCCGGACCGCCGCGAGGTGCTGCTCGCGACGCCGGAGCGCGCCGGCGAACTCCTCCGCTACGCGGGCTACGCTCCAGACGAGGGAGCCCGCACCTGACGGACCGCGGCCTTTTGCCGACGCCGGGCGAACCGGCAGCCGAGCCGTGATCGACGAACTCCTCGGTCGGGCAGAACTGAAAGAGCGCATCGCGGACCTGCGCGAGGAGCGCGACGCGTTCGAGGCCCGGCTTGAGGCCGAACAGGAGCGCCGTGCCGAAGCCGCGAGCGCCCGCCAGGACGCCGACGAGCGGGTCAACCGGCTGGAGGACCGCGTCGTCGAGCTGGAGGACCGGGTCGAGCGCGCGGAGCGCAGCGAGGCCGGCGCGCAGGCAGGGCCGCGTGTCCAGACGCTCGCGCCCGGCGAGTGCGACGCCGTCCGCGCCCGCCTGTCGAGCGTCGAGAGCGCCCCCGAGACGCTCCTGACGGCGTGGGTGACGGAGCCGGGCAGCCGCGTTCGTGCGGCGTTCGGCGACGACGCGCCGCGCCTCGCGGGCGCCGCGCCCTGCCTCGCGCTGACCGACGACCACGGCGTCGTGCGGGCGGCGCTCGACCCGCCGTTCCCGCCCGACCCGTTCGTCGAGTGGGCCGACCGGTTCCGGCTCGACGACGAGTGGTTCGACCCGCCGGCCCGGCACGCCGTCGCGCTCGTCCGCGCAGACCTGTTCGCCCTGGGGACCTACGAGGACGGCGAGCGCGTCGACGTCACCGCCCGCTCGGCGGACGTCGAGGAGAACCACTCGAAGGGCGGGTTCTCGCAGGCGCGCTACGAGCGCCGGCGCGACGAGCAGATCGCGGACCACCACGACCACGCCCGCGAGCGTCTCGCCGACGTCGACGCGCCGCTGGTCCTGACCGGCGACCGCGCGAGCCTCGACGCGCTCGCGGACGTGCCGGCGGTAGCCAGAACCGCCGTCGACGCCTCCGGCGACCCGGAGGCGGCGCTCGCCGCGGCCCGTCGGGACGCCCTCTCGACGACGCTGTACGGGTTCTGACCCCGGGGTTCTTACTCCCGTCCGGCCAGCGGGCGGGTATGCTCGACGACGACGACCGCGTCGCGGTCCTCGCCCACGAGAAGTTCCCCGAACGCGCGAAGACCGCGGTCGGGATCCTTCGCTACGCAGACTACGAGGTGGCGGCGGTGCTCGACCGACAGAACGCGGGCGACCGCGTCGCCGACCACCTCTCCGGCGTTCCCGACGCGCCGGTCGTCGCGTCGATGTCCGACGCGCCCGCCGTCGACGCGCTCGTGATCGGCATCTCGCCGATCGGCGGCGGCTTCGACGAGTCGTGGCGCCCCGACGTCCGCACGGCGGTCGAGCGCGGCTGTGACGTCGCGAGCGGTCTCCACCACTTCCTCGGCGAGGACGAGGAGCTCGCGGCGCTCGCGGCGGACCACGGCGTCGACGTCTGGGACGTCCGCCGCCCGCCGGCGGACCTCACCGTCGCCGAGGGTGTCGCCCGCGGGGTCGACGCCGACGTCGTCCTGACCGTCGGCACCGACTGTTCGACGGGGAAGATGACGACGTCGATGGAGCTCGTCCGCGCGGCGCGAGACCGGGGCGTCGACGCCGCGATGGTACCGACCGGACAGACCGGCATCATGATCGAGGGGTGGGGCACCCCGATCGACCGCGTGGTGAGCGACTTCGTCGCCGGCGCCGCCGAGGACCTGGTCGTCCGTGCCGCCGCGGACCACGACCTCCTCGTCGTCGAGGGGCAGGGGAGTATCGTCCACCCGGCCTACTCCGCGGTCACCTGTGGCCTCCTCCACGGGACGATGCCAGACCGGCTGGTCATCTGCCACGCCGCCGGGCGCGACGCGATCCACGGCTACGAGGACTACGCCGTCCCGCCGGTCGAGTCGTACGTCGACCGCTACGAGTCGCTCGCGGCGCCGGTCAACGAGACCCGGGTGGTCGCCGGGGCGCTGAACACCGCGGCGCTCGGAGACGACGCGGCGGCGCGCGAGGCCGTCGACGCCTACGCCGACGCCGTCGGGGCCCCGGCGACCGACCCGATCCGGTTCGACGCCGCCGAGGTGGTCGATTCGCTGTGCTGACGGCGACGTTCGAGCGCCACGACCTCGACCTCGCAGCGGCCTTCACAATCTCGCGGGGTACCCGCGAGTCCGTCGAGGTGGTCGTCGTCCGGGTGACCGACGACGAGGGGAACGCCGGCGTCGGCTGTGCCACGCCCTCGACGCGCTACGGCGAGACCGCCGACACCGTCGCGGCGGTCCTGCCGGACCTCCTCGCGGCCGTCGAACGGGTCGGCGACCCCCACGCGCTCGGTCGGATCGAACGCGAGATGCGTGGGGTCGTGCGGGCGAACCCCGCCGCCCGCGCCGGAGTGTCCGTCGCGCTCCACG
>KI543184.1:173755-182458 GCA_000496195.1 uncultured archaeon A07HB70 | reverse complement strand
TGGCTCGACGACCTCGGCGTCGAGTTCGTCGAGCAGCCGGTCCCCGCCGACGACCCCGCCGGGCTGAAGTTCGTCTACGACCGCGCTGTCCTCCCCGTCGCCGCCGACGAGTCCTGCCGGACGCTCGCGGACGTGCCGGCGCTCGCCGACCGCGCCGACGTCGTGAACCTGAAGCTGTCGAAGTGTGGCGGCGTGCGCGAGACGCGGCGGGCCGTCGCCGCCGCCCGGGCACACGGCCTGGAGGTGATGCTCGGCTGTATGGTGGGATCGGCGGCGAGCATCGCCGCCGGCTGTCACCTCGCGCCGCTCCTCGACTACGCCGACCTGGACGGCGCACTCCTCCTCGCCGACGGCGCCGACCCGTACGCGGGGCTCGACCTCTCCGACGGGCGGATCGACCTCCGCGAGAGCGGTCCGGGGACGGGCGTCGACCCGCGCTAGGCCCAGTCGACGAACGGCGTTCCCGTCGCGGCCCGCTCGACGTACGCGCGCTGGGCCGCCTGGACCGCCGCCCGAAGGTCGGCGCCGTCGGCGAGCGCCGCCCGGACCCGGTCGAGCTTCCACGCGCTCGGCGGCCCCGTCTCCCGGCGACGCTCGACCGGGCGGAGCCGCTCGTCTATCGTCGTGTCGTCGACGCCGGCGGCCCGCAGGCCCGCCCGCGCCGTCGCGAACAGGTCGTCGTAGACGCGGTCGGGATCGCCGGTTCGCTCGCCAGCCGCGGTCACCCACGCGAGGGCCGCGTCCGGGCCGCGCTCGGCGACGTCGTAGAAGCAGTCCCGCGCCGCCGGCCACGGCAGGTCGAGCAGCGGGTGGGCCGTCTCGACCAGCCCCCGGAGCAGTCCGACGACGAGTAGCTGGACCGCGACGTTACCCGCGACGGTCGGCTGGGTCGGGAGCGGCCGGTACTCGACCCGAACGGAGGCGCCGCCGTCGTTCGCCACCTCGCGCCCGCCGAACACCGGCCGGACCCACCGCCAGTAGACGCCCCGCTTGCGGTCGAACTCCGGTATCTCGTCGGCGTACCGCTCGACCGTCCGGTCCTCGACGAGCGCCGGCGCGTACGTGTCGTCGTCGACGATCCGGTCGACGGCCTCGGCGGTCGAGTCGAGGTCGCGCGGCAGGCGGACGTTTCCCTCGCCCGTCGGCGCGCCGGCGTTGATCGACTGCTCGAACACCGCGATGCGGAGCTCGTGGTGTGTCTCGTCGACCAGCCGCTCCGGGTCGACGTCGTCGTACAGGTCGACCGGCAGGAGCGGCGAGTTCGACGTCAGCGCGAGGAGCGGCCCCGTCGTCCGCAGGGCGGCGTCGAAGTACCGCGGGAAGGCCGTGGCCTCGGGCACCTGTAGGTGTGGCTGGACCGACGTGGTGAGCGACTCGACCAGAACGCTCGGGACCGTCGTGTCCAGGCCGGGGAGGTCGAGCGAGATCGCGCCGCCCGCCCGCGCCAGCACGTCGTTGTCGAGCGCGCAGTACCGCCCGCTCGGCCGCATCTCCTCGGCGACGACCATCCCGTCGCGCTCCTCTGTGGCCGTGAGGTAGGCCTCGCTCCCGCCCGCCGGCGGGACCGTCCACATCGCGTCGAGGACGAGACAGCCGTCGAGCGCCGCCCGCGTCGCGGCGACGCGCTCCGCGACCTGTCGGGCCTGGTCGGACAGCCCCTCGGCGTCCATCGTCGTCGGGTCGGTGTTCAGCTCGACGTTGTGCCGGCCCAGCTCCTTCGCACACGGCGCGCGCTCGAACAGGTCGTCGGGGACGCGGAGCAGGCGCCCCTCGTCGTCGACGGCGTAGGCCTCCAGTTCGATGCCGACGGCGTAGTCGGCTGCGTCGAGACGCCCCTCGCGGACGTCCGCGCGCAGCCGCTCGCCCTGCCGGGCGACGCGGCGGTCGAACTCCTCGCGTGTCTCGTCGGTCAGCGACTCGCGGGCGGCGTCGGCGAGACCGGCTGCGTCCGGCGTCACGTCACGACTCCTCGTCTTTCAGCTCCTCGAGCTCCGCGTCGACGGCCCCGTCGGCGGCGCCGGTGTCGGCCTCCGCCTCGGGCTCGGCGACGCTCGTCTCCTCGCTGCCGTCTGCCGACTCTCCGCTCACGTCCGTCTTCAGCGTCTCCAGTTCGGCCTCGACCTCGCGGTCGCTCCGGCCCTGCTCCAGTTCGCGGTCGATCTGGTCCTTGTCCGAGAGCGCGTCGTCGAACGCGCCGGTGTCGCGCAGCTCGTCCATCGCCTCGGCCCGGGCCTCCATCTCCTCGGTCTGCTCCTCGGCGCGTTCGATCGAGCGGGCGGTCTGGCCCATCTCGTCGCCGACGCCGCTGATGGCCTCCGAGACGCGGTTCGACGCCTCCGCGGCCTCGTAGCGGGCCTTCATCGTCTCCTTTTTCGTCCGGAACTCCTCGATCCGGCCCTGGAGCTCGTCCTTCTTGTCGACGAGGCCATCCTGGGTCTGCTGGAGGTCGGCGATCTGGCCCTCTAGCTCCTCGATCTGGCTCATCTTCGTCTTCTTCTTCTCCAGCGCCTGCCTGGCGAGGTCGTCGCGCCCCTGCTGGACGGCCTCGCGGGCCTGCTCGTTGTGCTTCTCGACGTTCTCCTCGAGCCGGCGCTTCTGGATCTCGAGGCGCTTTTTCTGTGTCGTCAGGTCTGCGATCCCCTCCTTGACGTCCTGGAGTTCGTCGCGCATCTGCTCGTAGGAGTAGTCGAGCGTCTCCGACGGGTTCTCCGTCCGGTTCAACAGCGCGTTGATCTTCGACTTGACGACGTACGAGGCGCGCGAGAGGACTCCCATACCTCCCGTTGGGAGCGCGGAGCCTAAAAACGTGGTCGACGGCGGGACTATCGCGGGCGGGCCACCACGCAGGCAACCGGCCAGACGCCCGCCCGGACCGCCCGCTCGCGGCGCACGACGGCGAACCCGGTCTCCGCAAGCGCGCCGCCGACGTCGACGGGGCGACAGCCGACCCGGCCCGCGCCCGGCACCCCCCGGTACAGCCGCTCGTACGCCCGGAGGAACCGCGAGTCGGGGACGTCGGCGGTCGTCATCGCGGCGACACAGAGCAGGCCGCCGGGCCGGAGGACCCGGGTTACCTCGCGGAGGACCCGCCGCAGGTCCGACGCCGAGAACAGCTCGAGGACGTCCAGCGCGCAGACGGCGTCGACGCTCCCGGCTGCCAGCGGGAGTCGTCGGGCGTCGCCGAGGACAGCCGTGCCCCCGCGTCCCTGCGCCCGGTCGGCCATCGCCGGCGCGGCGTCGAGACCGACGACCGTCCCGTCCTGCCCGACACGCCGGCGCAGGTCGGCGAGCCGTCCGCCCGGCCCACACCCGACTTCGACGACACGGGCGCCGGCGAGGCCCAGGTCCGCCTCCGCGGCGAGGAGCGCGACGGCCCGGCGCTGACTCGGCGCCTCGACGGGACCGAGCAGCCGCTCGTAGACGCCGGCGACACGGTCGTACGTCGCCCTGACCCGCTCGTTCGAGGCGCCGACCGGGACCGGCTCGTCGGCCACGCGGGGCCGCGGGGCCGCGGTCGCTTGAGCGTTCTGCCCGGCGGACCAACGCTTATGTTACAGCGGCAGAGTGGTACGGAAAGACATGTCACGATCAACGCTGTCTCGCGCGCCGTGGCTCCCCGGCGGCGCTCCGTCGCCCGACACCGACGCCGAGGTTCCGGTGTCGCCCCACGCCGGAGGCGTCGTCCCCGACGCGGCGACGGCCCGGTCGCTCGTCGCCGACCTCTCGCCGGCGGGCGCGACGCCGCTCCGCCTGACCGCGAGCGTCTGTCCCGACTGCCTCGCTGCCGGCGACCACGACCGGATGACCGTCGCGGCTCTCGTCTACGAGGGCGACGGCGAGGTCCGCCTCACGCGGCGCTGTTCCGACCACGGTCGGACCACCGCCGTCTGCTGGACGGACGCCGCGATGTACCGCCGGGCGAAGGCGTGGGACGAGCAGTCACGGAGCGACGCGCTCGGCACCGACCGGACGGACGGGTGTGGCGAGACCGACTCGTGCTGCGGGAGCGTTCCGGGCGCGACGCCCGGTATCGGCAACCTCGTGGTGACGAACCGGTGTGACCGCTCGTGTCACTACTGCTTCTTCTACGCCGAGTCCGGCGAGCCGCTGTACGAGCCGACCCGCGACGAGGTGGCACGGATGGCCGCGTCGCTCGCCGACGCCGGCGCCGAGGCGATTCAGCTGACCGGCGGCGAACCGCTCGTCCGCGAGGATATCGTCGACCTGACCGCGGCGGTCGCGCCCCACGCCGACCAGGTGCTGATAAACACCCACGGCGGTCGGTTCGCCGACGACCCCGGGCTGGCGCGGGCGCTCGCCGACGCCGGCGCGCGCGGCATCTACACCAGCCTCGACGGCGTGAGCCCCGAGACGAACCCCAAGAGCTACTGGGAGTTCCCCGACGCCCTCGCGGCCTGCCGCGACGCCGGGCTGTGCGCGATGGTCGTCCCGACCGTCATCGGCGGGTGGAACGACGGCCAGGTCGGCGACGTGGTGCGGTTCGGCGCCGCAAACGCCGACGTGATCTGTGGGGTCAACCTCCAGCCCGTCTCCTTCGTCGGGCGGATGACCGAGGGCGAGCGCGAGCGCCAGCGGGTGACGATCCCCGACGTCGTCGCCGCCGTCGAGGACGGCACAGACGGCCTGATCCCGGCAGAGGCGTGGTTCCCCCTGCCCGCGCTCCGGACGCTCGCCGAGGCGCTCCGGCCGCTCACCGGCGGCGGACTGTACGGCGTCACCTCGTCGTTCGCGTCGTGGATGGTCACGTTCGTCCTCGTCGACGGCGACGACCTCGTGCCGGTCACCGACGTGGTTGACGTGCCGGCGCTCCTCGACGACCTGCGTGACCTCCTCGGCGAGACGGACCCGGCGGAGCTGGGTCGACTCGACCGCCTGCGGCTCGGCAAGCGTCTCCTCGGGCACATGGACGGCCTGCTCGCCGGCGACCCGAGCGCCGCCATCGCCTCCGCGTTCACGAGCTTCGACGGGCTCGCGGACCGTTTCGACCGCGTCCTGCCCGTCGGCGTCCGGCACTTCCAGGACCCGTACACCTACGACCTCGACCACGTCGCCGAGTCGAACGTCCACTACGCCCTGCCCGGCGGCGAGGTCGTCCCGTTCAGCGCCTACAACGGCTTCCCGTCGCTCTACCGCGACCGCGCGAAGGCCGAACACGCCATCTCGGTCGACGAGTGGCTGGCCCGGGACTACACCGCGCTCTCCTCGACCGACGACCCGACCGTGCGCCGGCGCGACGACGAGGTGATCGCCGGCAGCGCGGACGGCGCGGACGCGGACGCCGACGCCGACGAGGGTGTCTTCGGCCTCGACGTCACGACGACGCGCGACCTCTCGACCGACAGCCGTGAACGGGTCCACGAGGCGTACCGCGCGAGCGTCGAGGAGATGACGCCCGTCTGGGAGACGATCTGACCTCCCACGGGAGCGCGAGCCTCCGGCCCGAGCGGCCCCGCCGGAGCAGCCGGCTGGCGCCCCGACCGCCACACACAACCGGCAGCACGGCGAAACCACTGTATGTCCGACCCGCTCGCCGACATCCGCGTGAGCGATACCGCCCGCGAGAAGCGCGGGCGATATCTCTCGCCCGCCCAGCTCCGCGACGCGCTCCGCACCGAGACCGGCCACGTCTGTCGCCGAACCTCCCCGAACCACGACGGGCTCTACGACTCCAGCAAGTTCCTGTTCCGCGGGACGTTCGCCGACCGCTCGCTCGACATCGTGTTCGTCGTCGAGCGCGACCGTACCGTCGTGGTGACACAGATGTCACAGCACGCCGACAGCGTGCGTGGCCGGTTCTACGAGACGGTCGGGACGACCGCCCGCGACGCCGTCGAGTCGACGAGGCGACGTAGTAGACGCCCGACTGTGGTCTGCGGCCTCCGATGCTCTGTCGCCTGTCTCCCGCGGAGCTCACGACGAGCGGAGAGGGCTCAGTTGTACTCGCGCCAGCGGGAGCCACACTGCTTGCACTTGAAAAAGCGAGTCGGCGGCTCGTCTGCGGAGGCGGTCTGCTTGAGCGTGTACCACGCCACGCCGTGACCACACTCGTCGCAGGTGACGTCCTCGGCGGTTGGCTTGCCCTCGAAGCCTGCCCCTTCCTCCGTCTCGATCACGTCGTCGTCGGTCTGGGTCTCCGTCGAGACGAACTCCGCGGCGCGCTCCTCGTCCCGTTCGGCGCGCGCGCCGCAGGACCGGCAGACCATGACGCCGTCCTCGGCCCGCATCATCGAGCCGCAGTCACAGAACTGCACGGTCGCGAGAGGCAGCCGAGCCACTTGTATCCGTTCGTCACTCCTCGGAGACGCCGCCGCGCTCGACCATCGGGCAGTCCCGTACCCGGAACCGGTCGTCGTCCTCGGCGGCGACAATCGTCGTACCCTCGTGGTCGCAGGCGAGCTCCGGCGGGGCCGCGAGGTACGGACACCGCCCACAGTAGTCGCCCTTCGGCACGAGGTGTTCGCCGTCGCCGACCGACTCGGCGGTCGCCCCGACGGCGACGTCGCCGCCGCCGACCTCGGGGCTCTCGACCGGGTCGTCGTCCGCTTCTGCCTCCTCGATCGCGGTCCACACGTCGTCGACCGGCACCTCGTCGACGTCGACGGAGTCGAACGCCTCCTCGAAGTCGGTGTCGTCGCCGTCGTCGAGGTCGGCGAACGGGTCGTCGCGCGTCGTCGCTCATTCGCCGACCGCGTCCTCGAGCGGGTCGTCAAGCGGAGTCTCGCCCGTCAGCGCCGGTCGGTCGCCGGTGCTGAGCGTCGCGCCGCGAATGAGGCCCGAGGACTCGAAGCTGACGATCTCCTCCTCGCAGTGCGGACACCGTGGGCGGGTGAGCAGGGCGAGGTCGACCGTCTCGCCGCAGGCCGCACAGGCGGCTGCCGCGTCTCCGTTGCGGTTCGCCGCTCGCCGGAGGTCCTCGGCGGCGGCGCGCGCCCGCTCGTCGCGCTGGAGCTGCTCGACCCGGTCACGCACGTCGACGACGGCGCCGGCGAGCGTGTCCTGCCGGGTCGACAGCCGCTCGACCGTCTCGCCGACACTGTCGGCGCGCTCCTCGACCGTCTCTGCCGCGTTCGCGGCGCTCTCGGCTGCCGCCTCCGCCGTCTCGACCCGCTCGCGCAGGTCTGCGTGGTCGTGGTCGGCTGGGGCCTTCGCGTCCGCCTCCCGCTTGACCTGGATCACCCGCTCGCGGACGTCCGCGACCAGGTCCTCCGTCTCGTCGCCGAGGGTGTCGACGGCGTCGTCGACGCGGTCGAGCCGGTCCGCGACCGACTGGACTTCGGACTCGAGCTCGTCGACGCGGTCGAGCCGGTCCGCGACCGACTGGACTTCGGACTCGAGCTCGTCGACGCGGTCGAGCCGGTCCGCGATGTCGACAGCCCCGGGGCGCTCGCCCGCTGCGGCGAGTCGCTCTGCCTCACGGTGGACGATGACGGCCCGCGAGAGCACCCGCTGGGGGTCGACCCCGTCCTCTGCGGCGCGAGACTCGACCCACTCCCGCAGTTCGTCGGGCAGTCTCTGACACGTTGCCATTCAATCGCTTTTAGTTCTGGTCACGCATAAGTGTGTAAGACTCTTCTCGCGGCGCGTCAGCGGATCTTGCGCACGTCGCTGATGTCGAAGCCGGCCTCGCCAACCTCCGTCTCGAACTGGACGATGTTCTCCTCCTCCAGCCTCGAGAGGACGCCACGGAACTCCTTGACGACCATCGTCCGGTCGCGCTTCGACCCGCCGGACTCCCACTCGAACCGGAAGGTGCCAGTTGCGGCGTCCTCGAGGCTCCCCAGTTCGGTCGCGGTGAGCGTCTCGCGGTTGACCAGCGGTAGAATCAGTCCGCCCCAGCGGTTCGCGGCCTTCTGTAGCCCCCGCATCAGCATCACGACGTCGCCCCACCGCGTCTCGTCGGTGGCGCCGGCGACGAGGTCCGTCACCGAGTCGATCAGGACCAGATTGCCCTCCGCGTTCGCGCTGAGGTAGCTCCCGAGCGCGCTCAACACCGCTTCGCTCCGCTCGCTCCTCCCGAGTTCGGTGATGGCCTTCGTCTCGCCCGCGTACCACGAGCGCGGAACGGGGCTGAGCGCGAAGTACTCCGCCGAGAGGTCCCGCACCGTCACCGCCGGGAGCGCCGTCTCGACGACCTTCGCTGCCATCGTGTTCGCCATCTCCCGCTCGATATACTCCTCGCCGGTCGTGAACGAGACGTAGTGAATCTCGGGAACGACGCCCGGCGGCACCTCGTCGCCGTAGTAGAGCTCGAACAGCTCCTCGTCACGCTGTGCGAGGCCGTTCATCGCCGCGCTGGTGTAGAGAAACTCCCGCGCGCCGGCGCCGCCCTCGCCGACGAGGAGGACGACCGACCCCGGCGGCGCGCCGCCGCCGACGACGTCGTCCAGCCGCTCGATGCCGAACGGGATTCGCGTCATACCTAGGTGACGGCGCCCCGCGAGTTAGCTCTTCGGCCGGTCGACGCGCTCGACCCGCCGGCCCTCGTTCCGTCCGGCGACGACCCGGACCCGACCGTCGACGCCGGCGGCGTCGAGCGCCCGCTCGCCGGCTTCGCGCGCCGCGTCGGCGCGGTCGGCGTCTGTCACGCCGTAGGCCGTCGGGCCCCACGACGACTGCCCGGCGCCCGAGACGGCAGACTCCTCGGCCAGCGACGCCACAACCTCGCCGACGGGCGGGCGGTAG
>KI543184.1:161690-172547 GCA_000496195.1 uncultured archaeon A07HB70 | reverse complement strand
ACGTCGCGGTCAGCACCGCGCGTCCCTCGCCCTCGTTTCGTGCACCGTGTTCGGCGCCGGGGTCGACGACGACCGTTCCGGGCGCCGTGACCCGCGTCTCCTCGTCGCCGACGACGACGGTCGCCGTCCCCTCCGTCACGTGGAGGACGTTCGTCGAGCCGGGGTGATCGTGTGGCGGGATCGTGCCCCCGGGCCCGAGCGCGAACAGCTTCACCAGCGTCTCCTCGGTGACCGCGAGTTCGGCGTCGAGCCGCTCGCCGTCGTCCGGGTCGAGCTCTGAGACGACCGCCGCGTACCGGTCCATACCTGCCCGAACGGGCCGGACGGCTTGAATTGTCGGGTCGCCCCGCCTCCGGGCCGGCGGGTCGTCACGACCGCCCCCAGATCGCTCCTGGGGCGAGACGCCTCAGCTCCCGGCCGTGCCGTTTGTCAGCTCGTCCGCGACCGTCTCCGGCCCGAGAAGCGCGGGGTCGACGGCGATGTCGGCCTGCCCGCTCGCGAACGCCGGCAGCGACCCGTCGTCGTACACCACCACGCGCACGCCGGGATTGTGCTCTTTGACGACCGCGATCGTCGTCGCCTCGCCCACGTCGGTCAGGACGAACAGGTCGGCGTCGTCCGCGCCCGCCGCCCGGAGCGCGTCGCCGGTCGGCACGCCCTCGACGCGGTGTACCTCCTCGCCCGCCGCGTCGAGCGCCGCGCCGAGTCCGTCCTCGTCCGGGCCGACGACGACTGCCGTCACCGCAACTCCTCCCCGGGGCCGCCCCTGTCGCCCGCGGTCCAGTACATACTCGTCGAACTGTCGGGGCAGAAATAAGCGATCCGGCGCGCTGCTGCTACTCGTACTCGATCGTCGCCGGCGGCTTGTGCGTCACGTCGTACACCACCCGCGCGACGTCGTCGCTCTCGCCCGTGATTCGGCTCTGGATGCGCTGGAGCGTCTCCCACGGCAGGTTCTGCGCCCGCGCGGTCATCCCGTCACGGGACTCGACGGAGCGGACGGCGACGACCCAGCCGTGGACCCGGTTGTCGCCCTTGACCCCCGTCGCGCGCCCGAGGACCGCCGCGAACGCCTGCCACGGGTCGTGTTCGGCAGTCTCCTCCTCGACGACGGCGCAGGCGTGTCGCGCCACCGCGAGCTTCTCGCGGGTCACCTCGCCGACGATCCGGACCGCGAGGCCGGGACCGGGGAACGGCATCCGTTCGGCGGTCACCTCCGCGAGGCCGAGGTGGCGGGCAACCGCCCGGACCTCGTCCTTGTAGCGCTCGCGCATCGGCTCGACGATCGCCTCGAAGTCGACCCGCTCGGGCAGGCCGCCGACGTTGTGGTGGGACTTGATGTTCCCCTCGCTCTCGATGCGGTCCGGGTAGATGGTCCCCTGGACGAGGTAGTCCGCGTCGGCGTCGCGCGCCTCGCGTTCGAACTCGCGGATGAACTGCTCGCCGACGGCGCGGCGCTTCTCCTCCGGGTCGGTGATGCCCGCGAGGGCGTCGACGAAGCGGTCGCGCGCGTCGACGACCCGTAGCGACTCCATGAACGAGAACGTCTCCGCGACCTGTTCGGTCTCGCCCTGTCGCATCAGCCCCGTGTCGACGTAGACGGGGGTGAGCCGCTCGCCGATCGCCTCGTGGGCCAGCGCCGCCGCGACGCCGCTGTCGACGCCGCCCGAGAGCGCGATCACCGCCCGACCGTCGCCGACGGCTTCGTCCACCTCCGCGACCGCACTCTCGACGAACGCCTCGACGTCCACCATCTCAGACCTCGACCTCCTGGCCCTCGCGCGCGGCCTGGCGCTCCCGGACGGCCTCGACCAGCCCGACGAACGGCGGGCTGGCGCGGTCTGGCCGCGAGCGGAACTCGGGGTGGAACTGCGTCCCGACGAAGTACGGGTGGTCGGTCCGCTCGACGATCTCCATCCGCGGCCCGGCCTGGCCGGAGAAGCGCAGCCCCTCCGTCTCGAGGCGGCTGATGTACTCGGGGTTGACCTCGTAGCGGTGCCGGTGGCGCTCCGTGCACTCCGTGGCGCCGTACACCTCGTGTGCGAGCGTCTCCGGGTCGATCTGGGTCGTGTGCGCGCCCAGCCGCATCGTCCCGCCCATCTCCTCGACCTCGTGCTGTTCGGGCAGGATGTCGATCACGGGGTGTGGGGTGTCGACGTCGAGTTCGGTGGAGTGGGCGTCGGTCAGGCCGAGGCGGGTCCGGGCGTGCTCGATCACGGCCACCTGGAAGCCGAGACAGAGCCCGAGATACGGGACGTTCTCCTCGCGGGCGTGGCGGACAGCCGCTATCTTCCCCCCGGTCCCGCGCGCGCCGAACCCGCCGGGGACGACGACGCCGTCGGCGGCGGCCAGCGTCTCGTTGCCGTAGACGTCCGCCGCGTCGGCGTCGACCCACGCGACGTTCACGTCGACGCCGACCTCCAGTCCGGCGTGTTTCAGCGCCTCGTGGACGGAGATGTACGCGTCCTCGAGGTCGTACTTGCCGACGAGGGCGACGGTCACCTCGCCCTCGCGCTCGCGGGTGACCGTCTCGCGCCACGTCCGGTCGCGCTCTGCCGCCGGAAGCGCCTCGGCGCTCAACCCGAGTTCGTCCATCACGTAGGCGTCCAGCCCCTCGTCCTCGACGACGAGCGGGACGCGGTAGATGTCGTCGACGTCGGGGTTCGAGAACACCGCGTCGGTCGGGACGTCACAGAACAGCGCGATCTTCTCGCGCACCGCCTCCTCGAGCCGGTCGGCACAGCGCCCGACCAGTACGTCCGGCTGGAGACCGATGGAGCGCAGCTCCTTCACCGAGTGCTGGGTCGGCTTCGTCTTCTGCTCGCCGTTCTTCGAGTACGGGACGAGGGTGACGTGGACGAACAGGAGGTCGTCGTCGTCCTCCTCGTTCGCGAACTGGCGCAGGGCCTCGAGATACGGCATCCCCTCGATGTCGCCGACGGTCCCGCCGACCTCGACGAGACAGACGTCGGTCTCCTCCGCGGCCTCGCGAATCCGACGCTTGATGTCGTCGGTGACGTGGGGGATGATCTGGACCGTGCGCCCGAGGTAGTCGCCCGCGCGCTCGGACTCGATCACGTCGCGGTACACCTTTCCGGTCGTCACGTTGTGGTCGGAGGTCATGTCCGTGTCGAGGAACCGCTCGTAGTTCCCGAGGTCGAGGTCGACCTCCCCGCCGTCTTTCAGGACGTACACCTCGCCGTGCTGGTACGGGTTCATCGTCCCGGCGTCGACGTTCAGGTACGGGTCGATCTTCACCGCGGTCACGTCGAACCCCGCGTTCGCGAGCAGTCGACCGGTCGAGGCCGCCGTGATACCCTTTCCGAGCCCGGACATCACACCCCCCGTCACGAAGACGAACTTGCGTCCCTTGTCGGGATCGTAGTTCGTCGAGTGCGTCGGCATACTGCTCGTGTACGAGCGCCCTCAAAGAACGTTTCGGGAGGGCGAGAGGCCGCCGGACCACTGTCGTCAGGCTTTTGCGTACCGACCCGGAGAGCCGAACTATGAGCGCGGACGACGGGAGCGACAAGTATCCCGACGACTCGGGCCGGCGCCGGTTCGTCAAAGGCGTCGTCGGCGGCGCGACGCTCGTCGGCGTCGGCGGCACCGGCGTCGCCACGGTCAACTCCGCCACCAGCTCCAGCGGCGCCGGGGGTGGTACCACGCAGTCGTGGGCGATCGAGAACGTCGGCGGCCCCGCGCCACGCGGGATGCCGATGGTTCCGGTCGAGGTCACCGGCGGCGGCGACATCCGCGGCGTGTGGCCGGAGGTCCAGACGGTCAACGAGGGCGGGCTCCGGGTCCAGATCGCCGCCGAGGAGAACTTCAAGAACAGCGGGACGACGTACTCCCAGGAGTGGTTCCAGTACTGCGGCGTCGAGTCGTACGCCGGCCTCGACCCGACCTACGAGAGCGACAACCTGTTTCGCGTCGGGTCGAACCCCGCCTACGACTGGCAGGGCGAGGCCTACGAGGAGGGCGACCCGCTGAACATCGACGACTTCGGCGACTACGAGACGTGGAACAACGAGTTCGGCGACCCGCTCGGCAAGCCCGCAACCGCGACGTGGCGCTCACAGGAGTCCGAGTCGACGATGCCGGTCCAGGTCATCCGCAGTCCGCTCGTCGAGCGCCTCGCGAACGGCGAGGGCGACATCGCGGGCGCGGCCCGGTCGTGGCTCCAGGCCGCGACCGACCAGGGCGTCGTCGCGTGGCTCAACAAGTGTACGCACTTCTGCTGTGTGCCGGGCTGGAAACAGACCGCCGACGCGGCGACGTTCGGCGACGCGAACGAGGTCTACTGCCAGTGTCACCAGTCGCTGTACGACCCGTTCTCGGTCGTCCAGACGCTGTTCACCGCCCGACCGCGTCCCCAGTAGCGCCACGAGAGCCGCCTCGGCAGTCGGTCTGCCGGCTCTCACCCGCTCCGTGACCGCGGCTCCGATTCGTCTCGTCGCCGGCTGCCACCCTCCACCTCGAGCCGAGCGGCGCGGGCGATGCGGCGGCTGCGAGCCGCGGCACCCGCCGGCTGTCGGTCGACAGTCGTGCGCCGACGGCTACCCTGCTCCGCCGGTCACCGGCGGGAACACCGCGAGTTCGTCGCCCGCCAGCGGCGCCGACGGCTCGACCGTCTCGCCGTCGAGCGCGACGGTGTAGCCCTGCCGCACCGCGTCGCCGTCGAACAGCCGCTCACCGACCGCCGGGCGCTCGACGACGAGCGCGTCGAGCGCCGCACCGACCGTCGCGTCCGGTGGCACCGACACGGTCACGACGCGGCTCTCCGCCGCCTCGGCGAGGTCGGCGAACAGCCGCACCGCCACCTCGGCGTCGTCTTCGGTCATGTCGCCCCAGAGGAGCCGGGGGAACAAGGATTGCGCGGTCGACTCCGGCGCCCGCCCGCGAGGGCCCAGCCGCGCGACGGCCCCCGTCGACGGGTGGGACGACCGGACTGTGCCGAACCCGGATGTTTCATACCAGCCGCCGTCGACCACTCGCCGTGAGCGAGAGCCGCATCGCCCGCCTCGGAACCCGTGCGACGGTGTCGACGGTCGCCGTCGTCGCCCTCCTGTCGGTGATCACCGGGGTGGTCAACGTCGGAACCGGCGGCATCGGCGGGCCGTTCGCCCGGCTGGTTCCGAACGTGGTTCAGCAGGCCGCCGGATTCACCGGGGCGCTGACTGGCTTTCTGGTGCTCGCCTCGGCGGCGTCGCTCCACCGGGGCTACCGCCTCGGCTGGTACGCCTCGCTCGTCCTCCTGCCCGTCACCGTCGCCCAGGGGCTGGTCCAGTCGAGCGCGCTCTCGGTGCCGCTCGTCGTCGCCTCGACCGTGGCGGTTCCGACGCTTCTGCTCAACCGCCAGCGGTTCACCCGCGAGTTCGAGCCGACGCCGACCCAGCTGGCCGCGGTGGCGGCAATCGTCGGCGCGCAGGCGTACGGGACGGTCGGTACCTTCGTGCTCCGCACCGAGTTCAGCGGCGTCGAAACCGTCACCGACGCGTTCTACTTCACCGTCGTCACCGGCTCGACGGTCGGCTACGGCGACATCACGCCACAGTCGCCGGTCGCGCGGCTGTTCGGCCTCTCGGCGCTCCTGGTCAACGTCGCGGCGTTCGCCGTCGCCCTCGGGGTTCTTTTGACCCCGGCAATCGAAGCGCGGCTGGCACACGCCCTCGGACGCATGAACGAGACAGACCTGGAGCAGCTCGACCGACACGTGGTCGTCCTCGGCTACGGCGACCTCACCGAGCCGGTGCTGGACGAACTCGGGGACGAGCAGTACCTCGTCGTCACGCCGGAGGAGCGCGCCCGGGGGCTCCGCGAGCACGACGTCCCCGTCCTCGCGGGCGACCCGAGCGACGAGGAGACGCTGAACAGCGCCGGTGTCGAGCGTGCCCGCGCCGCCGTCGCGGCGACGAACGACGACGCCGCGGACGCGCTCGCCATCCTCACCGCCCGTCAGCTCAACCCGGACCTCCGCATCGTCGCCGCCGTGACCCACCGCGAGAACGTTCGCAAGCTGGAGCGGGCGGGGGCGAACACGGTGATCAGCCCGGCGACGATCGGCGGACGGCTGCTCGTCCGCTCGGCGCTCGGCGACCCCGCCGACGCCTCCGCCGCGGAGCGGACGGCAGAGGAGCTGATGGGCGAGCGGTGACCTCGACGCCCGCAGTACCGCTCACCGGCGACTGACGACACCCACGTCGACGTCGATGTCGAGGTCGACCCCGGCGTCGCCGCCGTCCGTGTCCCCGAGCCGTTCGAACGTCGGCGGAACGACCAGCCGCGACGCCCGCGAGCGGTCGCCCGACGCCCCGACCAGCACGAGGTCGTAGACCGCGGCGTTACGCTCGACGAACGACCCGACCGACGCCCGCGCCACGCGAGTCTCGACGCTCTCGCCCGCGGTCTCGGCGAGGTTCGCCAGCCGGGCCTCCGCCCGGCGGCGCTCGGCCTCGTCGTCGATACAGGTACAGACCGACACATGTCCCTCGTCGGCGAGCCGTTCGGCGAAGTCGATCATCGCGTGCGCCGAGTCGCCGGGCCGGGCGACCATCACCAGCACCCGGTGCCACGCCGACGCGTCCGTCTGGCTCCGGAGCGCCACGGCGTCGTGTTCGCCAGCCAGGACCGACCGGGCGTGCGGCGCGTCGAGGCCGACGGCAACGAGATCACAGTTCGTGTCCGCCGCGGTCCGACGAATCGCGGCGGATACGTCGCCCGCCGCGACGACCACCTCGCAGGGGACGTCGAACCTCTCTCGGACGCGGGCGGCGACGGACTCGAGTCGGTCCGCCGCCGCGAGGCCGGGGTCGGCGTCGGCGTGGTCTCCGGAGTCCCCGCCGACGGTCGCGGGGTCGACCTCGGTCTCGCTCGCGTCGCGTGGCGGTGCCGACCGTTCGCCGCGACCGTCGACCGCCGTCGCCCGGCTCCCGGCGTCCGCCTCGTCGACGACACCGAGTAGCACCACCTTCCCCGCGTCGTGTGCGGCGGCGAGTCCCGCTCCCAGTGCCACGACCGGCCAGCCCGCCTCCCGCGTGTACGGCACGAGAACGTGGTCGTCGCCCCGGACGGCCTCGTAGAGGTACCGTGCGCGGCGCTCGTAGAACAGCCGACGCCAGGCGACGAAGACTCCCGCGACGAGCAGGGCCGAGCCGACCATTCCGGCGAAGAAGACGAGACGCGTCACGCCGGTGGCGAGAACCAGCAGCGCCGTCGAGAACGCCGTCGGAAGCTCGACGTCGACGGCCCACGTCACCAGCGCGGTGAGGAAGACGGCGAGTCCGGCGGCCAGCGGGTCGGCTCCCGGCGTCGCCCCGGTGCCCGAGAGCTCGACCGCGCCGACGCCACAGGCCGCCCCGGCGGTCAGCCCGCCGACGAACCGCCGCGGGTCGGCGTACTGGCCCTCTGGGTCGGCGAACAGGGTGTAGGCGCCGGCGGCCAGCGGCGGGAACAGGAGAAAGGAGACCACCGCGACGGTCGCCGAGAGGTAAGTCACCGCTCCGACGAGCCCGGGCACCGCGACGACGACGGTGAGATGCAGGAGGTTGTCGGTGTTCTCCAGCCAGCTCCGGGCCTCGGTGGCCTCGCGGCGCTCGATCCGTCGGAGCCGCCGGACCGCCGCGGCGGCCCGACTCCGGATCCGGGACGGGGGACGCTGGTCGCGGTCGCGTGCCATTCAGGCCAGCGTCGTCGCGGCCTCGAGCGCGACGCCAATCATCCGCTCGACGTTGTTCCGCGCCTTCGCGGGCAGCTCCTCGCCGTCGGCGGCCTCTGTCTTCTGCGTCCCGGCGGCGAGGTTCCCGTCGACGGTACAGAGCGCGCCCGCCCGCATGCCACTCCGCCGCGCGACGGTGAACAGCGCCGCGGCCTCCATCTCGACGGCGAGCAGTCCGGCGGCGGTCCAGTCCGCGACGCGGTCGTCGGTCTCGGCGTAGTACGCGTCGTCGGTGACGACCGGCCCGACGTGGACGTCCTCGTCCCGGGCCTCCGCGGCGTCGACGAGCGCGCGCGTCGTCTCGAAGTCCGGTACTGCGGGGTACTCGACCGACTCGTAGCGCCGGCTCGTCCCCTCCTCTTTGCCCGCGGCGGTGGCGACGACGACGTCCCCGACGTCCATCGACGGCTGGAGCGCGCCCGTCGTTCCGACGCGCACGAGCGTCTCGGCGCCGACGGCGGCGAACTCTTCGGCGGCGATCGCGGCGGAGGGCGAGCCGATACCGGTCGAGCAGATGGTCAGCGGCCGGCCCTCGTACTCGGCATCGACGACGAGGTACTCGCGATTGCGCGCGACCTCGCGGCTCTCGTCACAGCGCGCGGCGATACGCTCGACGCGTCCCGGGTCGCCGGGAACGAGCACGAGGTCGTTGACGTCGCCCGCCTCGACGAGCAGGTGCGGCTGGGTCACGCGCCCGTTTCCCTCCCGCGCGAGAAAACCCCGGCGCTCGTGGTCCGTGGTCAGCCGACGGCGACCGCTGCGGCGGGAACTGCAACGGCGAACGTCGCGCCGAAGACGGCGACAGACCGTATCCACTGGCCGCGGACCTCGGTTCCGCGGTCGTCGTCGATCCCTCGTCCGGCGCGCGGGAAGACGACGTACGCGAAGAAGCCGTAGACGAACCCGACGACGACAGCGACGGCGAGGCCGTGCGCGACGACCGGGAGCACCGCGACCCCTGGCGTCGCCGGCGTGTCGCCCAGAACGACGGACAGCGGCGCGGCGACGAGCGCGTACAGCACGCCCGCGGCGACCCCGGCGGCGTGGTGGACGACCGCCGCGTCCCGGAACGCCACGGCACCCGGGTCGGTCCGGCGCAGGACGCTCGCGGCGACGAACGCCGGCGTCCAGCCCTCCCGGTGGCGGGCCATCGGGACGTCCATGACGACTGTGCCGGCGAGGCCGGCGAGGACGCCGGCGGGCAGAAGCAGGACCAGCGCAGTCACGGGCGTCACGCCTCCACGGACCGGCGGAGCACGCAAAAGTCCGCCGGGGCGGGACCGGACGGCCGGCGCGTCAGGCCGGCGCCTGCTGCTGCGCCAGCGTGGCCGAACTGTCGTTCTTCGCTCCCTCCCAGACGACCCGCACCGTCGCCTCCGGCGCGCCGTAGTCGACGTCCTCCTTCGTCTCGCCGGCGGAGATACTCTGCCCCGGTGAGTCGATCCACGTCTCGCTGGTGCCGGCAGCCGACACCACCGCCACACGCTGTGCGTTCTCGCCGACCTCGATGCGGTCGCCGCCGCGGTGGTTCACGTCGACCTTCTGACTGCTCTCGTTGAAGTCGAAGCCGAACGACGCCTGCGGCGCGGGGTTCGGCTCGACTCCCTGTCCGGCACCGAGGACGGTCGCGCCGACGACGGCGGCGAGGACGACGGTGACTGCCACCATCAGGATCACCGCGATGACCGGGCTGACCGCGCGTTCGTCCGTGAGGAGGGATCTGAGTTCCATCTGTCGAGTGCGGTCCGCCGGTAGTTCGGCGCGGACGTGTGTAGCAGATGATGTGACCCGGCACTTCAAACGGCGCGACCGACTACGGAGCGTGAAAATTCGCGCTCCGCCGGACCGGTCCGCGTGACAACGTTTATGACAGTTAGCACCGCAGTTCGCTCAGTGAGGGGCGAGGGCGACACCGCTCCGGACTTCACGCTGATGGGCTACGACCCCGAGGGCGTGGTGTCGGAGTACAGTCTCTCGGAGACGACGTCGGCGGGGCGCTACGTGATCCTCTTCTTCTACCCCGCGGACTTCAGCCCCGTCTGTACGCCGCAGCTGTGCTCGATCCGGGACGCCGAGTTCTTCGCGGTCGCCGACGACGTCGTCGCCTGGGGTCTCTCCGCCGACACCACGTACGCACACGAGGCGTTCGCCCGGAAACACGGGTTCGACTTCCCGCTGCTCGCGGACACCGGCGCGACCGTCTCGAGCAGGTACGACGCCCACTACGACGTGTGGGAGGGCCAGCGGAACCTGCCGAAGCGTGCCGTGTTCCTCGTGGACCCGCAGATGGAGATCCGGTACGTCTGGCGGACCGACGACGCGTACGAGCGGCCCGACCTCTGGCCGCTGAAGGAGGCCGTCGAGACGTCGATCGAGGCAGACGAGATCGACGCCCCGCGGGCGACGCTCGAGACCGAACCGAACTTCGGTCTCCTCCGCTCCGAGGAGTGACTCCCCGTCAGCCGCCTCCGTCGTCGACGAGGCTCCACTCGTCGCCGTCGTCGCCGGCGAGTTCGCCGACACGGCTGTTCACCTCGGCGATCGGCTGCGTGTCCCACTCGTCCCAGTTGTCCTCTGCCTCCCACCTGTACCGAACGGTTCGGTCACCGTCGAGCAGGACGACCCCTCGCTTCGGCTCGCGGACACCGTTCTCGGCCCGCTCGACCATCCCGTAGTCCTCGTAGACGCGCTTCTCGTCGTCGGTCAGCAGCGGATACGAGAGGTTGTTGTCCGACATGAACTGCTGGTGGCTGTACGGGCCGTCGGTCGAGATTCCGAGTACCCTCACCTCGGGGTCGAAGGTGAGAAACTCCGCGTCGTTCACCTCGCACATCTGGACCGTACAGACGGGACTGTAGTCGTAGATGTAGAACACCAGAACGGTCGGGTGCCCCTCGGCGAACTCGGACAGGGTGAACTCTCTGACCGTGTCGCCGCCGGTTCCCACGAGCGTGAAATCGGAGGCAGTCTCTCCTCTCCCGGCCATACGGGTGAATCGGAGAGCCGTGTCATAAATGTGAGCAGCGCGGGTCGAGCGCTTCGCCTGTTCGCCGACCTGTGGGGGACCGCCCCGCCGACACGGCCCTCGTGTCGAGACGGCTGTCGCCGTCGGCGTGTGCGGCTCGTCTGGCGCGTGTCCC
>KI543184.1:150967-161419 GCA_000496195.1 uncultured archaeon A07HB70 | reverse complement strand
CGGCCAGCGGTCGGCAGGGGTCGCGTCCGGCGGCGTCGAGGCCGACCCACGCCACGCCGGCGACGCCCGCGACAGTCAGGTAGACGGCGGGTGTGCCGGCGAACGGTCGCACGGCGCCCGGCAGGGCACCGACGACGTAGAGGACGTGCGCGACGCTCCCGACGAGCATCCACGGCACCAGCGCCAGCACCTGCCGCTCGCCGACCGGCGGCCGTCGCGCCGCGAACGCCGTGCCGACGGCGGCGAGCAGGAACACCAGCCCGAACAGGTACGGGAGCGGCGGGACGACGACCCCGTCGGGGACGATCATAGGCGTTTCCGCGCCGGTCGGGGCGAAAGCCTTGCGCTCGACGGCGAGGCTTTTGACGCCGCGCGCCGTGGTCGGCGCCATGTCACTCACCCGCGCGGCGCTCGCGCCGCGAATCGACCACACGGTCCTCGGCCCGGCGACGACAGCCGCGGACGCCCGGCAGTGTCTGGAGGCGGCTGCCGAACACGGGATGAACGCCTGCCTCCCGCCGTGTTACCTCGGGCTCGCGTCGTCGTACCCCGACACGACGGTCGTGACCGTCGTCGGCTTCCCGCACGGCCAGCACGCGCCCGAGACGAAGCGAACGGAGGCGCGACTGGCGTGGGAGGCCGGCGCGGACGAACTCGACGTCGTTGTCAACGTCGGGCGCCTGACGGGCGGCGAGGCCGACGTCGTCCGGGCCGAACTCGCCGACGTCGTCGCGGCGGTGCCGGTGCCGGTGAAGGCGATCCTCGAGACGGCGCTCCTGACCGACGCCGAGATAGACCGCGCCTGTGCCGCCGCCGCCGACGCCGACGCCGCGATGGTCAAGACGTCGACAGGCTTCGCCGACGGCGGCGCGACGACGGCAGCCGTCGAGCGGATGGCCGCCCACCTGCCGGTGAAGGCGAGCGGCGGCGTCGGGAGCTACGACGACGCGGCTGCGATGATAGCAGCCGGCGCCGAGCGCGTCGGCACGTCGAGCGGCGTCGCGGTCCTCGACGGGGCGCCAGAGGCGTAGGACCGCGGGGCTTTTGCTCGCGCACACCAAGGGTCGATAGTCGGATGGCCAGCTACCACATCGAGACCTACGGCTGTACGGCCAACCGGGGGGAGAGCACGACGATCGAGCGCCGCCTCCGCGACGCCGGCCACCACCCCGTCGACGGCCCGACCGCCGCCGACGTGGCCATCCTCAACACCTGTACGGTCGTCGAGAAGACCGAGCGCAACATGCGCCGCCGCGCGGAGGAGCTGGCAGACGAGACGGCAGACCTCATCGTCACGGGCTGTATGGCGCTCGCGCAGGGCGAGCAGTTCTCGGACCTCGACGCGCGGGTCTGTCACTGGGAGGAGGTGCCAACGGCGGTCCGGAACGGCGAGTGTCCGACGACGACACCGGACTCGGAGCCGGTGCTCGACGGCGAGGTTGGTATCCTCCCGCTGGCACGAGGCTGTATGAGCGACTGCTCGTACTGCATCACCAAGCGGGCGACGGGCCGCATCGAGTCGCCGCCGGTCGCGGAGAACGTCGACCGCGCCCGTGCCCTCCTCCACGCCGGGGCGACCGAACTCCGCCTGACCGGACAGGACACCGGCGTGTACGGCTGGGACATCAACAAGGGCGAGAGCCTCCTGCCAGAACTCGTCGACCGGGTCTGTGCGCTCGACCCGGGCCACGAGTTCCGGGTGCGGGTGGGGATGGCGAACCCGAAGGGCCTCCACGGCGTTCGCCACGAACTGGCCGACGCCTTCGCCCGCAACGACGAGGTGTACAACTTCCTCCACGCGCCGGTCCAGTCCGGCGACGACGACGTCCTCGCGGATATGCGCCGCCAGCACACCGTCGACGAGTTCCGGGCTGTCGTCGCGGCGTTCGACGACGCCCTCGACGAGTGGACGCTCGCGACGGACCTCATCGTCGGCTTCCCGACGGAGGACGACGACGACTTCGCGCGGACGGTCGACCTCGTGCGCGAGGTGCGCCCGGAGCGGATCAACGTCACCCGGTTCTCGAAGCGTCCCGGCACCGACGCCGCCGAGATGAAGGGCCTCGGCGGGACGCTGAAGAAGGAGCGGTCGAAGGCGCTCTCGGAGGTCAAGCGCGAACTCTGTGACGAGGCGTACGACGCGATGGTGGGAACCGAACGCACGGTCCAGGCCGTCCAGCCGGGCACCGGCGATTCGGTGAAGTGTCGCGACGACGCCTACCGGCAGGTGGTCGTCCAGAACGCGTCCGAGTGGGGAGTCGACCCCGGCGACCGGCTCTCCGTCGAGGTGACGGAGGCCCGGACGGTGTACGCGCTGGGGCGACCGTGCTAGTCGACGGCCTCCTCGTCGCCGCGGGCGTCGTCGGCCTCGGCTGGGTGACGCTGCGCCGGGGCGACTTCGGGACGGTGACGCGGGCCGGCAACCTCCTGCTGTGTGCGGGGCTGGCGACGACGGGCGGCGTCGGGCTCGCCGGCCTCGACGGCAGCACGCGGCTGGCCGGGCAGACGTTCGCTGCCCTCCTCGCCGCCGCGGGCTTCTACCTCCTCGTCGTCAGGGGCAACGGCGTGCCGCGCGAGGCGGCGGAGTCGGACCCGGCGGACGTCCCCGAGGACTGGGACGAGGAGTTCGACGGAGCGGAGGAGCCGACGCCGGACGACCGCGCTTAGTCCCGCTCGCGCCGGTCGCCCGGCGCGGCGCGTCCCGGCGGCTCGGCGAGCCCCGGGCCCGAACCGGAGGGCTCCTTCCACTCGCCGAGTTCGCGCGGGTCGACGTGGACGAACACGTCGTCGACCTGGTCGACGGCTCCGACCGCCTCGGCGACGGCGCTCTCTATCTCGTGGGCCTCACCGAGCGTCAGGTCGCCCTCCACCTCGACGTGGAGGCTCACGTCCACCTCCGGGCCGACGTAGTGTGCGATCACGTCGTGGGCGCCGTGGACCTGCGGGTGTTCGATCGCCCGCGACAGGATGGCCTCGCGGAGCTCCTCCGGCGGCGCGCCGCCGACGAGGTAGTCGACGTTGTCCCGGACGATGTCGACGCCGGCGTAGCAGATGCCGAGGGCGACGACGCCCGCCGCGAGGGGGTCGAGCACCGGCACGCCGGCGGCGGCGCCGAGGACGCCGGCGAGGGCGGCGCCGGCGGTCAGCACGTCCGCGCGGTTGTCGAGCGCCGTGGCGACCATCGCCGGCGAGCCGTGGCGCTCGCCGACGGCACGACAGTAGCGGTAGAGGCCGAACTTCGCGACGCCGCCGACGACGAGCACCCCCGCCGGGAGCGGCCCGGTCACGGCGCCGTACGAGCCGCCGAGAACCGTGGCGACCGCCGACCGGAGGACCAGCGCGCCGGCGGCGAAGACGCCGAGGGCGACGACGAGCGAGACGAACGGTTCGATCCGCTCGTGGCCGTGCGGGTGGCGCTCGTCCGGCGGCTGGGTGGTGAGATAGAGGCCGGCGACGAGGACGAGGCTGTACGCGAGGTCCGCGAGGCTGTTGACCGCCTCGCTCCCGACCGCGAGGCTGCCCGTCCACGCCCAGACCGCGCCCTTTCCGGCGACGAGGGCGAGGTTGACGACGAGGACGACGGCCCCGGCCCGCCGGACTGCGTCGCGACGCTCCACCCCCGGCGGTAGGCTGCCGGGGCGCAAATGTGCTTCGGGCCTCTCCTCAGACCGGGAGTCCGACCGCGCCCGACGCCGTCTCCCGCGCGCCGTCCTGTGCCGCGAACGCCTCGTGGAGGCGGTCGTACGACTCGTCCAGCGCCTGGACGATCACCTTCGTGTCGCTCACGACGGGCATGAACGACGTGTCGCCCGCCCACCGCGGCACGACGTGTTCGTGGACGTGGTCGTCGATCGAGCCGCCCGCAGCGGTGCCGCCGAGGTTCGTCCCCGTGTTCAGCCCGTCCGGGTCGAACGCCTCGCGGAGCGCCTCGAGCGTTCGGACCCTGAGACGGGCGTGCCCGGCAACCGCCGCGTCGTCGAGGGCGGCGTAGCTCTCGACGTGGCGGTGCGGGATCACCATGAGATGACCGGGGTTGTACGGCGCGTTGTTCAGCAGGACGAAGCCGTGGTCGCCGCGGGCGACGATCCGGTGTTCGCGGTCCGCGTCGTGGTCGGGCAGGGCACAGAACGGACAGTCCTCGCTTCCGTCGTCGTCGCGTTCGACCCACTCGATACGCCACGGGGCGAAGATCTGGTCCACGCGTCGGGGTGGACGGGCGGCGGGTTAGCTCCGTCGGCGTGGGGTTTTAGCACGCAGCCGGTCGTCCGGTCGACCGGACGGCGACGGACGCGGCGGTGCGAGAACGCTGCGAGCGGTGTGGCGCCGAGACCCCGCACGACGTCCGCCTCGAGATACGGACCGAGAGCGCGGCGAGCGAGAACGCGGCCTTCTCGCGGGAGCCGTACCGGGTGGCCGCCTGCCGCCGCTGTGGCGACGAGTCGTCGACGCGGATGAACGACGCCTGACGGCTACGCCGTCGTCACCTCGCACCCGTCCTCTGTGACGATCAGCGTGTGTTCGGCCTGGCTCACCAGCCCGCCGGTCGTCTCCTTCAGCACCGGGTAGCCGTGGAGGACACCCTGCTGTTCCAGCCGCCGCACCGCCATCTCGGCGCGGCTCTGGTCGAACCACCGGGTCGCGAACGGCAGGGTGCGGTACTCCTCTGTCACCTGTGACATGACCTGTCGCGCGGTCCGGTCGCGAACCGACCGCTCCTGTTCGAGGCTGTAGATCTCGGTCAGCGACCCCTCGCCGACCTTCCCGCGGCCGGTCGTGGCGAACGGCTCGATCGCGACCACGTCGCCGGCCTCCAGCCGCGCGCCGCGGTCGACCGCGCGGTTCGGGATGCCCGGGTCCGTGTGGGCGTCGTAGCGGTCGACACCGTGGCCCGAGAGATTCAACACGGGCGTGTAGCCGTAGCCCTCGATCGTCTCCTCGATCGCCGCGCCGATGTCGCCGGCGTCGACGCCGGCGGCCACCTCGTCGACGGCGGCGTCGAGCGCCGCCTCCGCCGCCTCGACGAGCCGGTCGTCCGCGTCCCCGCGGAGGTCGATGGTCGTCGCGGCGTCCGCGATGTAGCCGTCGACGTGGACGCCGACGTCGAGACAGACCAGGTCCGCGCCGAACTCGCGGTCTCCGTCCCGTCCCGGCGTGGCGTGAGAGGCCTCGTCGTCGACGCTGATGTTCACGGGGGAACGCCGCGCCGTCCGCCAGCTCGTCGATCCGCCTCTCCGCGTGTTCGGCCACCTCGAGCTGTGTCACGCCCGGCTCGACCATCTCCGCCGCCTCGTCGAGGACGGTCCGGAGAGCCTCGCCGGCTGCCCGGTAACTCTGTCGCTCCTCTGCCGACAGCGATCCGACGCCCGTGCTCATACCTACTGGTCGGCCCCGGGGACAAAAGCGGTTTCCGGTCGCTCCGTGACTATATATCACACACGTCGGCTCGTAGTACCGCTTAAGTTGACCCGTTCTGTCCGTGGGATCAGATGGAGACCCTGGAGTTCGCGCCGGGCGTCGACCACGTCCGCGTCGACGAAGACGCGTGGGAGTCGATTCACGTCGTCGGCGACGTCCACGGCTGCCTCCGCGAGTTCGACCTGCTGCTCGACCGCCTCGGCGTGACCGACGACGACCTGGTCGTGGTCGTCGGCGACCTCGTGCGAAAGGGCCCGGACAGCGCCGGCGTGGTCGAGCGCGTCCGCGGGTCGGAAAACGTTCGCACCGTCCGCGGGAACAACGAGGAGAAGTTCCTGACCGGCGAGAAACACCCCGAGAGCGCCGGGCTGACCGACGACCACGTCGACTGGATCGCCGACCAGCCGGTCGCGATCAGTCTCGGCGACGCGCTCGTGGTCCACGGCGGCGTCGACCCGCGGACGCCGCTCGAGCGCCAGTCCGTCGACGACCTCCAGACGACCCGGTCGCTCGCGACGGGGTACGACCGACCGTTCTGGTGGGACGTCCACGACGGCCCGTACACGGTCTTTTTCGGCCACACGCCGCTCGCCGCGCCAGCCGTCCGCGGCCACGCCGTCGGCCTCGACACCGGCTGTGTCTACGGCGGGGAGCTGACCGCCTACAGCTACCGGACGGGCGAGTTCACCGCCGTCGAGGCCGCCGAGACCCACGAGCAGCGGGCGGCCTCGAAGTTCGTCGAACCGGTGCGACCGGACCAGCTCCCGGTCGAGGCCTGACCCGCACGGCGAGCGGCTCCGGATCGGGTCGACCGCCGCCGGATGCGGAACGAGCGCCGCGCGTCGCCTCACCCGGCGGGCGCCGCGCACGCGGGCGAATCCGGTGACGGCCCCGGCCTGGCTGTGTCGGAAGCGGCACGTCTATACCGGTGGTACAGAAACGCCCGCGCAGCCGTGAGCTACGACTACGACCAAGTCTCTGTCCCCGACGAGGGCGAGGCCGTGACGCTCGTCGAGGAAGGGAGCGACGAACTGGACGTACCGGACCACCCGGTCGTCCCGATCATCTACGGCGACGGGATCGGTGTCGACGTCGGGCCCGCCGCACAGCAGGTGCTCGAGGCGGCGGCGCACGCGACCGGTCGGGATATCTCGTGGATGCGCGTCTACGCCGGCGAGAGCGCCCGCGAACGGTACGACGAGAACCTGCCCGACGACACCGTCGAGGCGATTCGCCGGTTCCGCGTCGGGATCAAGGGGCCGCTGACGACGCCCGTCGGCGCCGGCTTCCGGTCGCTCAACGTCGCGCTCCGGAAGGAACTCGACCTGTACACGAACATGCGGCCGACCTACCACATCGAGGGCGTCCCGTCGCCGGTCACGGACCCCGGCGCGATGGATATGGTGAACTTCCGGGAGAACACCGAGGACGTCTACGCCGGCATCGAGTGGGAGGCCGGCTCCGAGGGCGCCGAACAGGTCCGCGCGTTCGTCGAGGACGAGATGGGCTTCGACGACACCATCCACGACGGCCAGGTCGGCATCGGTATCAAGCCCATCACGGAGTTCGGCACGAAGCGTCTCGTGCGCAAGGCAGTCGACTACGCCCTGGAGAACGGCCGCGACTCGGTGACACTCATCCACAAGGGGAACATCATGAAGTTCACCGAGGGGCAGTTCCGCGACTGGGGCTACGAGGTGGCGAGGGAGGAGTACGGCGACGAGGTCATCACCGAGGACACCCTCTGGGAGGAGCGCGACGGCGAGGCACCAGACGGCGCCGTGGTCGTCAACGACCGCATCGCCGACAACATGCTCCAGCAGCTGCTCACCCGGACCGACCAGTACGACGTGCTGGCGATGCCGAACCTCAACGGCGACTACCTGAGCGACGCCGCCGGCGCACAGATCGGTGGCCTCGGGATCGCCCCCGGCGCGAACATCGGCGACGGGCGCATCCTCGCGGAGCCGGTCCACGGCTCCGCGCCGAAGTACGCCGGACAGGACAAGGTCAACCCGACCGCGATGATCCTCTCCGGTCGGATCATGCTCGAGTACCTGGGCTGGGACGACGCCGCCGACCTCGTCTACGACGCGGTGGAGCACACCATCTCGTCCGGGACGGTGACCTACGACCTCGAGCGACAGATCGAGGGCGGCGAGAAGGCCGCGACGAGCGAGTACGCAGACACGGTCGCCGCCGAGATCGAACGGCTCGCCTAGCGGCGGCGGACCCGCCAGTCGTCGCCGTCGGCCCGTGCCGCGGCGTCGGCGGCGGACATCATCTGCTGGACCGTCCGGTCGTCGCTGGCGGCCGGATTCAGGCGGACGAACGCGGTCGCGTCCTCGCGGGCCGCCCGGCTGCCGAGGACGTCGACGAACCGGTACAGCGACTCGGCGTCCGTGTAGTGAACGAGCGGCCCGAGCGAGTCGAACCAGAGCTGCCAGCCGGGCTCCCAGTCGTCGACGAGGCTGGTGATCGTCGTGCCGACCGCGGTGAGGTTGGCGGGGTCGTCCACCGACTCGACCGCCGCGCCGTCGATCGTTTCGGCTCCCGCAGACGGACCGACTCGTATCGCCGCACACGGACCCGACGGCGACGGCGTTCGCCCGCGGTAGCGCTCGACCGTCTCTGCCGGGTCGACGGTCACCCCTACTGCGAGGAACCCCTCTCCGGCGTCCGTGGCGAGGAGCGCGCGTTCGACGTCGGGCGTGCCCCCCGCCAGTGCCAGCACGCACGACTCCCGGTCGAACGAGGGCGTACTCTCACCCGAGCCGTGGAGGTGATTCTCTATCTCTCCCATTTCCTTGCCCCCTTGTATCCAAAACTTGTATTTACGCGTAATAAGCTTTCGACGAATTACATGTACTGGGCTCGCGCGCCTGAGAATTATTATCACCGCGACGCTATCGGACGGCATGTACGCGGTCGTTGGCTGTTCGGACTGCTCGGGGCTGTGGGTCGTCGAGAACCCGCGCGACCAGGAGACGGCGACCTGTGCGCGGTGTGGAGCGCGTCACCGGACGACCGCGCTCCGGCGCCTGTTCGAGGCCGAGAACCGGGGGACTGCTGTCGAGGCCCGCGGGACGATGCTCGCCCGCCGGGCGGGCGAGGGCGCGGCGTTCGACGCGGTGCCGAGCGGCGACGAACTCGCCCGCGCCGCGGAGGCGGCGGGGATGGACGACGACGACTACCTCGCGGCGCGCGGTGTCGACCCGGACGAGGTCGCGTCGGCGAGCGACCGCGCCGAATCCGGGTCGGGCGGCGACCGCCCGAGCGTCGTGCGCGAGGCGGTTCGGGCGCAGAGTGACCCGGACGAGCAGGCGGTCGTGTCGTACGCGGCGGCGCGGGACGTGCCCGCCGACGCCGCCCGCGACCTGCTCGACAGGCTCGTCCGGCGAGGCGAGGCCAGCGTCGACGACGGGACCTACCGCCTGCTCTAGCGTCCGAGTGAGGCGTGTGCGCTCGCGAGGTGGCGCGACGACAGCGCCGCGAGCAGGGAGAGTTCGCCGGCGAGGACGCCCGCGGCGATCGTCTCCGCGAACGCGTCGGCGTTCGACCCCGGCGGGTCGCCGCCGCCGGCCACCCCGAGGAGTTCGAGCGCCTCGCCCTGCGACGGTAGACCGGTGCCGCCGCCGACGGTCCCCACCTCCAGCGACGCGAGCGAGACGGAGACGTACAGGCCGTCCTCGCGCGGCTCGACCGTCGTGATGGTGTTCGCGGCCTCCACCACTTGCGCCTCGTCCTGTCCCGTCGCGAGAAAGACGCTCGCGACGACGTTCGCGGCGTGGGCGTTGAACCCCAGGCTCGCGGCCTTCGCCGAGCCGACGAAGTTCTTCCGGCGGTTGACCTCCGCCACCGCCGCCGCCGTCGTGTCGAGCCGCTCCTCTACAACCGCCGTCGGGAGGACGGCGTCCGCCGTCACTGACCGCCCGCGTCCCTCGACCGCGTTGACGGCGGCGGGCTTCTTATCCGTACAGAGGTTGCCCGAGAGAGCGACTAGGTCCGCCGTCGTCTCGGCCTCGACAGCCTCGCACGCGGCCTCTGTCGCGATCGTGGCCATGTTCATGCCCATCGCGTCCTTCGTGTCGTAGCGGAACCGCAGGAACACGGAGTCTCCGACGACGTAGGGCGTCACCCCGAGCAGTTCGCCGTGGTTCGTCGTCGACTCGGCGGCCTCTCGCAGGGCGTCCTCGTTCTCTCTGACCCACTCGACTGTCGCCTCCGCCTCGGCCACGTCGGCGACACGGAAGACGGGCGCGCGGGTCATCCCCGACTTCGTGACCCGTGCCCGCGCGCCGCCGGCGGCCCGGAGCGCCGCACAGCCGCGGTTGACCGACGCCACCAGCGCGCCCTCCGTCGTCGCCATCGGGAGGTACGCCTCGCGGCTGGTGCGCGCGCCCTCGACCGGGAGCGGCCCGGCGACGCCGAGCGGTATCTGGACCGCGCCGAGCATGTTCTCGATGTTGTTCTCGGCGACGGCGGCGTCGAAGCCGTACGCGCCGACGGCGTCGAGGGCCGTCTCCGTCCGCTCGCCGACGACCGCGCGGCGCGCGGCGACGGCGGCGTCGGCGTCGACGGCGCCTGCCGCCAGCTCGTACAGGCGGAGGTCGCCCGCCCGCACCCGCTCTGCGAGTGCCGCCGCGTCGAGTCCGCCCGCCTCGGTGTCGTCCTCGCCCTCGCTCATGGCTTCGCGTGAGGTGGCCCGCGCAAATGTCCTCCGGTCGTTCGCGCCGCCCGCGGGCCGAACGGTTTTGTCCACGCCCGCCGCCCGACCCGTATGACCGCGCCCGCGGACCTCGTCCTGACCGACGCGGCGGTCCACACGCTCGCGTCCGGCGACCCGGTCCACGAGGCCGTCGCCGTCCGCGACGGACGGGTCGTTCGCCTCGGCTCGACGTACGATCTCGACATGCTGGTCGGCGCCGACACGACCCGGGTGGACCTCGACGGACGGGTGGTGTTGCCGGGATTCGTCGACGCCCACACCCACCTGACGATCGTCGGGCGACACGAGGTCCACGCCGACCTCTCGGC
>KI543184.1:144946-149932 GCA_000496195.1 uncultured archaeon A07HB70 | reverse complement strand
TCGTCTCCGTCGACGAGACGGCGCTCGACCGCCTCGCGGGCGACCTGCCGGCGGACGACCACGACGACGGCGTCCTCCGTGAGGCCGGCGCGACCGCAGTCCGGCGCCGGCTCCGCCCCGACCGCGCCGAGGCTCGACGGCTCCTCCGGGCCGGCCAGCGCCGCGCCGTCGCCCGTGGCGTGACGACCGTCCACGACCTCGTGCGCCGCTCTGCCGCGCCGCGGGCATACCGCGACATGGCACGGGCGGGCGACCTCGACCTGCGGGTCCAGCTCTACTACTGGCGCGACCACCTCGACGCCGTCGAGGAGGTCGGACTGGCGACGAACGCGGGCGGCCAGGTCCAGTTCGGCGGGATCAAGACGTTCGTCGACGGGTCGGTCGGCGCCCGGAGCGCCCGTCTCTCGGCGCCGTACGACGACGCGCCGGACGAGCGCGGCGAGTGGGTCGTCGCGCCGGACGCTCTCGACGCCCTCGCGGCACGTCTCGACGCCCTCGACGTGCGGCTGTCGGCCCACGCCGTCGGCGACGAGGCGGTCGACGCGGTGCTCGACGCCTACGGGAGCCGGGCGAGCGAGCGCTGGCGCGTCGAGCACGCGGTGCTGGCGAGCGACGCTGCCGTCGAGCGGATGGCCGACGCGGACGTGGTGGCCTGTGTCCAGCCCAACTTCCACCGCTGGGCCGGCGCGGGCGGGCTGTACGAGCGACGGCTCGGCGACCGGCGGACGGAGACGACCCGCCTGCGGACCCTGCTCGACGCGGGCGTCGACGTCGCGTTCGGGAGCGACGGGATGCCGATGGACCCGCTCGTCGGCGTCGACCACGCCGTCAACGCGCCGACCGAGGCCCAGCGCCTCGACGTGACCGAGGCGCTCCGGGCGTACACGCTCGGCGGCGCGCGTGCCGGCCTCGCCGAGGACGAGGTTGGCACCCTCGCGGTCGGGAAGCGCGCCGACCTCGTCGTCCTGGCGGAGTCGCCGTGGGGCCGCCCGGGGTCGATCGCGGAGATCGGCGTCGCCGGCACGCTCGTCGGGGGCGAGGTGGTCCACGCGGCGGCGAGCGCCCCGCTCGCCCGGAACGCTTAGGCCGGTGCCCCGGCAGCGGCCGGGCGTGTCGGACGCCTTCTTCGACCGCCTCGCCGACCGAATCGCGGCTGTCGACTCCGTCGTCTGCGTCGGCATCGACCCGCGCGTCGAGCGAACCCCCGACTTCCTCGCGGGCCACGACCTGCCGCGGTGGGCGTTCGCCCGCCGGGTGATCGACGCAACCCACGAACACGCCGCCGCGGTCAAGCCGAACGCCGCCTTCTTCGAGGACGCCGACGGCTGGCGCGCGCTCCGCGAGACCGTGGCCTACGCCCACGGCAAGGACCTCCCGGTCGTCGTCGACGCCAAGCGGGGCGACGTCGGCGCGACCGCCCGCCGGTACGCGCGCTCGACCGCGGACCTCGGCGCCGACGCCGTCACCGTCTCCCCGTACATGGGCCGGGACTCGGTGAGGCCGTTCCTCGACGCCGGGCTGGGCGTCTTCGCGCTCTGTCGCACCTCGAATCCCGGCGGTGCCGACCTCCAGAGCCTGCCGCTTGCGTCCGGCGACCCGGTGTACGAGCGGGTGGCCGCGCTCGCGGACACGTGGAGCAGCCGCGCGGACGTCGGCCTCGTCGTCGGCGCGACGGCGCCAGACGAGCTGGAGCGCCTGCGGACCGTCGTCCCCGACCGCCCCTTCCTCGTCCCGGGCGTCGGCGCGCAGGGCGGCGACGCCGAGGCCGCGGCGACGTTCGGCCTCGCCGACGGGGTCGGGCTGGTCAACTCCTCGCGCGGCATCATCTACGCCGGCGAGGGCCACGACGACGAGGCGCGGTACTTCGGGGCGGCGGGTGACGCGGCAAAGCGCCTGAAGCGACGGCTGAACGAACACCGGTAGCGCGGGGCGCGAACGAACGGGGCGAGCGGTCCGCGGGACGGAGGCGGCGACGGCGGAGCCGCCGGAGCGGAGGGCGCGGCGCCGGCACCTCGCTCACCCCGGCGCGTCGCCAGGGCCGACGTCACCGGCGCCGGTCAGTCCCTCGAGACAGTCCACACAGCAGCCGTGGCCGGTGTCGAAGTGGGCGCCGCAGACACCACTCCCGCAGAGCGTACACGTCCGGCCCGCGGCGGCGGCCTCGCAGACGGCGCAGACGGTTGTCGTGCTCACGCGCCGACGTACGCTCTGACGGCACTTGTGCTCGCGGGACACGATCTCCCCGACACCGGGAGGCTTAGGACGGTCGCCGCGCTACGTCACACGTGGACCGCGACCGGCTGTTGCTGGGGCTGGCCGCGACGTTCGCCGGGCTGACGGTGCTGCTGACCGTCGCCGCCCTCGCCGTCCAGCCGTTCCTGCTGTTCGTCGCCGTCCCGTTCGGACTCGTCACGTACTTCCTGTGGTACCAGGCGACCGGGCGGCTGGAGGCGCGCACCCGGCGCCGGAGCGAACGCGCGGCACAGCAGCAGGCGACGGGCCGGACGGCGTCGACGGGGCCGCGCGGCGGAACCGGTAATCGGCGCCGGCAGCGCCCCGGAGCCCCGCCGCCGGACGACGGGCCGAGCCGCGCCGAGGCGTACCGGCGGCTGGGGCTGGAGCCGGGCGCGGACGACGCGGCGGTCAAGCGCGCCTACCGCGAACGGGTGAAGGAGGTCCACCCCGACACCGCCGACGGCGACCAGGAGACGTTCAAGCGTGTCACCAGGGCGTACGAGCAGCTGACCGGCGCGGACTCGTAGCCCCTGCGAACCGGTCGCACGGAAAGCGTTTTCCCGAGCGGAGCCACAGAATCAGCCGATGAGCGCCGACCGAGCCGCGCTCGACGAGGCGCTCGAGCGCGGCGAAGAGGAGGGCGGTCCGGTCGAGTTCAAAGAACGCCTCTCCCGCGAGGTCCACCTCGCCGACGGTCGGATGGAGAGCCTCGCCGCACAGCTCCGCCACCGGGTGCTGTCCGGCGACGGCGAGGCGACGTACGTCGTCGGCGTCACCGACGACGGGCAGGTGGCCGGCATCGCGCCGGAGGCGTTCTCGGAGTCGATGGACGTGCTCTCGCTCCTCGCCGACGAGGCGGGCGCCCACCTCGACGAGGTGGAGACGTGGGCGGTCCAGCCCGGCGACGAGGACGCCGACCGGGGTGTCGTCGGCGTCGCGTCGGTGTGCGAGGGCGCGGTGCTGGAGACGGACGACGAGCATATCGTCGTCGGGACGGCGGGTCACGTCGACCACGGCAAGTCGACACTCGTCGGGTCGCTGGTCACCGGCGACGCCGACGACGGCGAGGGCGGCACCCGCGGGTTCCTCGACGTCCAGCCCCACGAGGTCGAGCGGGGGCTCTCGGCCGACCTGTCGTACGCCGTCTACGGCTTCGACGACGACGGCCCGGTACGGATGGACAACCCGGACAGGAAGACCGACCGCGCGCGTGTCGTCTCGGAGTCCGACAGTCTCGTCTCCTTCGTCGACACCGTCGGCCACGAGCCGTGGCTCCGCACCACGATCCGGGGGCTGGTCGGGCAGAAGCTCGACTACGGCCTGCTGACCGTCGCCGCCGACGACGGCCCGACCCGGACGACGCGCGAACACCTCGGCATCCTCCTCGCGACCGAACTGCCGACGATGGTGGCGGTGACGAAGGTCGACCTGGTCGACGACGACCGGGTCGCGGCGGTCGAGCGCGAGGTCGAGCGCCTCCTGCGGGACGCCGGCGAGACGCCGCTCCGGGTGGAGCGACACGGCGTCGCCGCCGCCGCGCGCGAGGTGGGCGACGTGGTGCCGGTGATCCGCACCTCCGCGGTGACGATGGCGGGGCTGGACACGCTCGACGACCTGTTCGAGCGCCTGCCGAAGACGTCCGACCGCGGCGAGGAGTTCCGGATGTACGTCGACCGCACGTACAGCGTCACGGGCGTCGGCGCGGTGGCGAGCGGCACTATCAACTCGGGGGCAGTCGAGGCGGGCGACGAACTCCTCCTCGGACCGATGGCCGACGGCTCCTTCCGCGAGGTCGAGGTTCGGTCCATCGAGATGCACTACCACCGCGTCGACCGCGCCCGCGCGGGCCGCATCGTCGGCATCGCGCTGAAAGGGGTCAAGGAGGCGGCGGTGGAGCGCGGGATGGTGCTGCTCCCCGGCGACGCCGACCCGTCGCCGGTCCGGTCGTTCGACGCCGAGGTGATGGTGCTCAACCACCCGACGCGCATCGGCGACGGCTACGAGCCGGTGGTCCACATCGAGACGGTCAGCGAGGCGGCGACGTTCTACCCCGAGGGCGGACAGCTCCTCCCGGGCGACAGCGGGCGCGCTCGTGTCGAGTTCAAGTTCCGCCCCTACCTCGTCGAGCAGGGCCAGCGGTTCGTCTTCCGCGAGGGCCGGTCGAAGGGTGTCGGCACCGTCACCGGCGTCCACACGGACTAGTCGAGCGGCGACGCGCCCGGCGCGAGGTCGGCCACCGAGTCGACGGCGTGGTCCGGCACCGGCCCGTCGTCGGAGCCGTGCCCGCCGACCAGCACGGTCGTCAGCCCAGCCCGCGCCGCGCCGACGACGTCCGCCGCCGGCGCGTTCCCGACGTGGGCCGCCCGCTCCGGCGGGACGCCGAGTCGGTCGAGCGCGACCCGGAACGGCTCGGGGTCCGGCTTCGCGGCGACGACGCCCCACTCCTCGTGGTCGTTCGGGTGGCCGGCGAACACCTCGACGCCGAACGCGTCGGTCAGGCCGAGCGCGGCCAGCTTGTCGCGCTGCATCGCCGGCCCGCCGTTCGTCACCAGCCCGACACTCGTCTCGCGGCGGAGCGCCCGGACCACCTCCGGAACCCCCGGGAGCGGGTCCACGGCGGCGTGGTCGCGCCGCTCGGCGTACGCCCGCGCCAGCCGCCGGCCGAGCGACGCCAGCTTGCCTCGCTCCGTCGCGATCGCCTCGAACGCCAGTTCGCGGAGCTCCGTCGGGCCGTCCGCGTCGGCTGCCAGG
>KI543184.1:143686-144503 GCA_000496195.1 uncultured archaeon A07HB70 | reverse complement strand
TCGAGCGCCGCGAGCGCCTCGCGGGCCCCGTAGACACCGCCGCGGAACCGACCGAGCAGGTCGCCGCTCTCGCCGGTCTGTCGGTAGCCGCCGGGCGTGCGCTCGACGAGCCCGAGCGCCCGGAGGAGCGTCAGCCAGTCCCGTGCGGTCCGCCGGTCGACCCCGAGAGCGTCGCCGACGCGAGCACAGCAGTCGTCCTCCGGGTCGGGAACCCGTCCCACGGACTCGCAGGCCCGGTCGACGGCGTCGCGCGACGCCGGCGCGGGCGGGAGCCGCTTAGCCAGCAAACGACTCCGCGAGGACGGCGTCGTCTCGCGCGCCGTGCGTCTCGGCGCCGCCGCCGCGGACGTCGACTGTCACCTGTGCCGGGCCGAACAGCGCCGGCGACAGGTCCTCGAACCGCCAGTCGACGCCGTCGAACGCCGCCGCGAGCGGCGTCCCGTGCTCTGCGGCAGCCGTCGACGGCACCTCGTCGAAGCGGTCGAACGGCGCCGCGACCTGGAGGTGGACCCGCGAGCCGTAGACGAGCGCGTCTGTCGTGCGCGCGAGCGCCGTCGACTCCGTGTCGCTCGCCGGCGCGACGGGCGCCGACGACGCGACAGAGAGGACGTCTCGCGGGTCGTAGCCGAGTTCGAACAGCCGGAAGACGGCGAGTTCGGCGGCGCGGGCGGCGCTGACGACGCTCCCGGTGACGGAGCCGGTGGCGAACGCCGGGAGGTAGACGGCGCTCCGTGGGACGCCCGCCCGCTCTGCGACGTGTTCGGCCACGGCCTGCGTCGGGAGCGCGTCGGACTCGACGGCGAGGACGGCCAGGTCG
>KI543184.1:137326-140669 GCA_000496195.1 uncultured archaeon A07HB70 | reverse complement strand
GTGGCGCGAGGAGCGGAGCGACCGCGAGGCCGAGGCGCGCGGTGCGGAGCGCCGAGGGGTTGGTGTGGGGTGAGGAGGTGCCTGTCTTCCGGCGGTCCTCTTGAACTCCCAGAACACAGTACAACTGACGGGCTGACTATGCACAAGAAAATTATTATTTTGATTAGGGTATTACACAATCTTTTTTAATCAACGACATTACATATATCTATGAAATCCATCTCTCGCTCGGAGTTCAAACAGCAATTAAGAGGGATGGATCCTACTCAATTTGAGCACTTCGTCGCGGATCTTTGGTCGGCCCAGGGGTGGAATACACAGGTCACAACAAAACAGAATGACAGAGGTATCGACATTGTAGCCGAGAGAGACAGTCCAGTACCAGAGAAACATCTGATTCAGGCGAAACGGTACGGACCGAATAACTCGGTAGGGAGTCCAGATATTCAGCAGTATGCGAGTCTCAGACAGCAAGAATCAAATGTTGATGTTGTCGTTGTAGTCACATCAGGACGGTTCTCCAAGCAGGCGGAACGCATTGCGAAAGATCTGAATGTAAAACTGATTGACGGGGACGATCTCTACAATCTGGTCCGCTCAAACAGCTTGTTCGGAGCTGTTGACTCGTATATTGGGACAGAAGACGTAGATAGGTCTTCGTCGTTATCCAGACTCAAAAGGCCCGATCAGGACAGCTCGGATTCCTCTTTGACATCGGAAAAGAAGGTAGCAATCGGCGTGGTTAGTATGTTTATACTTGCTATACTGATAGCTTCGGTTATTATATTCGCGGCGGTCAATATTGAGCGTACGGGCGAGCCTGCTGGATATGGGTCACTATCGGTGGGAGAATCGGTGACGCACGGCGGGCTGAAATTCTCCGTGGTGAATTACACGACTACTGGAGAGCTTACTGAACCGTCGGCAAGGTTCAACGAAAATGAAGACGGATTTCATAAACCATTGCCGGTCACAGCAGAGCCAGGTTCGAAATTCTTAGCGATTCAATTACAAGTAACACATGTTGGAGAAAACGAGCGCGAATTCCCTGACAACTGGGACGTGATATACAAAGGAGAGCGGATGAATCGGGTGACGGTAGATCGAAACGTATCTATTCGAAGTAAAAATATCGTGCCGTATGGTGAAGCTGAAACTGACGCTGGTGCAACTTCTGGGGCGTACCCTGGAACCGTTGTGAATGGGTGGATCGTATTTGAAGTCCCTGAAAATATAGATATGAGCGGCGCAGTTGTGAGAGTAGAATATGGACTTGGAGATGGACCACCAGATACGGAAGCAAGGACACTCAGGTGGGAGTTAGCAGATGGGTAAGCGACCTATATCTCTCTAAGATCCAGCTGTGTTGAAAATGTCTTCATAAGTGCCAGCAGTCTCATAGATGACAAACGAATTTGCGGCGTAATCGCCCGCTATGTCCGTCCAGTGAGAGACAACTGACTGGTCATCACTGCTCACGGACGTCTACGTCAACCGATATACGAGCCGAGAAACACTCATCGTACCGACAGCACGCCTTCGTCTGTTGTGGTCATTACTAGTGGCGGCTCACAAGCCCGCGTTTCGAGCGGTCGGGATGTCCTCTCCCCCGATTCCACACTCATCCCCGCCCCTCACGCATCTTTCGTGGGGGGGTGAGGCCGTCACGTCGGTCGAATCTGCGAGTGCCGTCTCCTACAATTCACCCACGGCACTCACCGCTCACCGACGTTAGCGATCACGCGTCTGTGAGCGACCAGACGAGCGTGTTGCCGATCATCCGTCCGTCCACTCGACCGTCGTCACGAAGCTGTCGAAGCCGTCTATCCGCGCCCTGTCGCGTCATCCCGATCTCGTCGGCAATCGCCTGTGTCGTCTCGTGACCATTCTGTATCGCCTCAATGAACGCCGCGTCGGGGTACTCTCGACGTCTGTCGTCGTCAGTCATAGGTATGAGGTTGCTGCCGCTCGTCTAAAGTGTGTTGCTATGACGCAATGAACAGAAATAAGTGGAAGGCGTGCGTCGCTGTTGCTATCGACGCCACCGACCGTGCGCTCGCAGAAAGCGCCCGACTGCTGGTACAGTCGAGCGCGGTGGCTTCGATATGCACCGACGAAGCCATGCCAGAGTCCGACGCTGCGGGACTTGAATCCCGCGACGGCGAGCGGAGCATCGAGCAGTTAGACAACAGAGACGTCCGTGCGCTCACCGAGCGTATGACGGTCATGCCAGATGTGGGCGACGCCGCTGGTGCAGATGTGATGTACGCTGTCGTCTCGCACTCGGGGTCGACGTATACTGTCGACACTCGACTCAGCGCGTGCAGTTGCCCTGACTCCCGCCACCGTGATCCCGACGGTGGGTGCAAGCACGTCCGTCGCGCATAGTGATGAGTGAGCGGTCGGTCCCGACATAGGTCGACCCGCGTGAGGTCGGCGGTTGATTCTATGCCACTAATCGTAGTGAATACATTACTGACTTTTTTATTAAATGAGTCAGAAGAGTAGTTGTGGATACTCAACTGGGGCGTACAAATAAAATCCGTATCCTCTATGTTGATGATCAGCTGGACTTTGCTGATATGGCTACGGACTTTCTCGAACGAGAGGACGACCGATTCGACACCGAGACAGTAGCCAGTGCGAGAGACGGGCTAACTCGTCTTGCTGACTCCACGTTTGACTGCGTCATTTCCGACTATGAGATGCCTGGGCAGAACGGCGTTGAGTTCCTTCGAACCGTTCGTAAAGACTGGCCTGATTTACCCTTTATATTATTCACTGGCAAGGGGAGTGAAGCCGTCGCCAGTGAAGCAATCTCTGCAGGGGTCACTGATTATTTGCAGAAATCACCTGGAACCGAACAGTACGAACTACTGGCCAATCGCATTCTGAATGCTGTTGACAAGGTACAGGCCGAACAGCAGGTCAGAACAGAGCAGGAACGGTCTGAGGCCCTTTTTCAACGCCTTTCACAGCCTGCCGTAGAGGTTCAATATGAGGGCGACGAGCCAATTGTCAGGCAGGCTAATCCAGCCTTTGAAGACGTATTCGGGTACAAATCTGAGACTATGATCGGCGACTCGCTTGATACACATATTGTCCCTGATAGCCGAACTGGTGAAGCCGCAAAAATCAATGAATATGTTCAATCTGGTGGCAGTCTTGAGTCAAGAGAGGTGATCCGACAGACAACAGACGGACTTCGCAAATTCCTCCTACAGAATGCTGTCTACGACGACGGGTCAGGCGGATTTGCCATTTACACGGACGTCACCGATCGAAGAGAACGTGAGGAGGCACTTGAGCGACATCAAGACCTGCTACGACATACACAACAGTT
>KI543184.1:134062-136097 GCA_000496195.1 uncultured archaeon A07HB70 | reverse complement strand
CTGTGTGGCGTTATCGGGAGGTTCATCGTAGCCTTTTCTCACGTTGTTAGGCTACGGAAAATGCCGAGGAAAGCCGCGAGAGCGGCTTACTGCGCTGGCCGGGATTTGAACCCGGGTTGTGACCATGGCAAGGTCACGTGATACCACTACACTACCAGCGCCCGTACCCACGCAGAGAGGCGGCGCTGTGAGTAAAAGGGTTCCGGAACGGGGCGGATACCACGGTACATAGCACTATATACTCCGGACGGAAATCCACGCCGTCGTGAGCGAGGACGCGTTCCAGACGGGTGTGGTGCTCGGCTCGGTCCACTTCGCCCAGCACGTCTTCCGGATTCTCCCGCCGCTGCTTCCGGTGCTGGCGCTCTCGCTCGGCTACCCGCTCTGGCAGCTCGGCGCGCTCGTCAGCCTCTACTTCGCGGGGTCGGGGTTCGGGCAGGCGCCGATGGGTGTCCTCGCGGACCGGTACGACCGGCGCCTGATCGTTCCGCCGAGCGTCGCGGCGATGGGCGTCGGATACCTCGTCGTCGCCGCCGCGCCGCGGCTCACCGACCCCGCCGCCGTCGTCCTCGTCGTCGCCGGGGAGCCGCTGACTGGCGGGGTCCTCGTCATGGGCGCCGGGTCGCTGGTCGCGGGCCTCGGTGCGAGCGCGATCCACCCGTGTGGCTACCCGCTCGTGGTGGCGAACGCCCCGCCGGAGCGCGAGGGACGGGCGCTCGGGAGGTGGGGAAGCGCCGCGAAACTGGGCGACGCCGCCGCGCCCCTTGCCGTCGCGGGACTCGTGCTGGTCGCCGCGTGGCACGAGGTGTTCCTCCTGTTTGGCGGCGTCGGACTGTGCTACGGCGCCGCGCTGGCGCCGGCGCTCTCAGCCGGGGTGGTGGAGACTCGCCCCGGCGGCCAGCGGCTTCTCGACGCCGACGGTCAGGCCGACGCGGCGCCGGCCGACCGGCGGGACTACGTCTATCCGTTCGTCGCGCTGCTCGTCTTCTTCCTCGCCCGCGCGTTCTCGGAGAAGGGACTGAAGGCCTTCCTCCCGACGTTCCTCGTGACGGCCTACGGCTACACGCTCGCGGTCGGCGGGCTCACGCTCCCGGCGGAGTCGCTCGCGAACGTCTACTTCACCGCCGTCTTCCTCGTCGCGGCGGTCACGACGCTCGTGACGGGGTGGCTCGTCGACCGGTTCGACCCGCGGGCGGTGCTGGTCGCCATGTTCGCGGCTGCAACGGCGATACTGGTCGTCCTCGCGACGGGCCGGCTCTCGCCGCTCGCGCTGCTCGCGGTGCTGGCCGCCCTTGGCGCCGCGAACTGGGGGTGGGTGCCGGCGCGGGACGCCATCATGAGCGACATCGCTCCGCCGGCGCGAGAGGGGCGGACGTTCGGCTACCTCCACACCGTGAGCCACCTGTTCAGCGCCGTCGCGCCGGTCGGCATCGGCCTCGTTGCCGGCGCGACGTCGCTCCGGGAGAGCGTCCTCGTCCTCGTGGCGGCGATGGTCGTCGCCGTCGCCGCGGTCGCGGCGCTGTTCAGCGGGCGGGTGTACCGAGTGCCCGAGGCAGGCGGCACGTCGGACCCGGAGTGAGGCTCCTCTGGCCGGATACGGGCGCGTCACGGCGTAACACGCCGGCAGACGAGTCGCTACCCTTTTGAACGTGGATCGGGAACGGCGTGTACAGTCTGGTGACAGACGCGGACGGGATCCGGCATGACGCACACCGTACTCGTCCCGTCCTCGTTGGTCCGGGAAGCCGAGTCGAAGCGGGACGCGACCCACAAGGTGGGTCAGATAGCCCGCGCGGCCACGGTGTTCCGGACCGACCGCCTCGTCGTCTTCCCCGACCGGGAGGGCGAACGTGGCCGGTTCGGGGACGGGTTCGTCGCGACGGTGTTGCGGTACGCGGCGACGCCGCCGTACCTCCGAAAGGAGGCGTGGGGCGTCCGGGACGAACTGGAGTACGCTGGCGTCCTGCCGCCCCTCCGCGTCCGTTCACAGGCCGGCTCCGGACCGGAGCGTCCGGGGTCGTTAAGACAGGGAATC
>KI543184.1:122509-134042 GCA_000496195.1 uncultured archaeon A07HB70 | reverse complement strand
AGACAGGGAATCGTGACCGAGGTCGGACCTGAGGACCGCGTTCGGGTCACTTGCGGAACGCAACACCCGATCTCCCTCCACGCGCCAGACAGGGCGCTGTCGGCGGGAGAGCGCGTCATCATCAGGGTCTCTTCCGTAGAGCCGGTCCGCGCTCGCATCGTCGACGAGCCCCCACCGGGGCCGACGGTGCGGACGCAGGACCTGTCGGCAGCGCTCGGAGCGGCGGACGCGGGGCTACGAATCGCGGCCTCGCGACACGGCGAACCGCTCACGACCGGCGAACTCGCCGGTCTACCGGGCCCCGACGGCGACCTGACGGTCGCCTTCGGCGCGCCCGAACGCGGGCTGCCGGCGATACTCGGGGTCGCTCCCGAGGACGTGAGCCGGGTCGACCCCCCAGGGGGGTTCGACCGCTGGCTCAACACGGTTCCGAACCAGGGGAGCGAGGTCGTGCGAACGGAGGAGGCGGTGTTCGCGACGCTCTCGCCCCTGACGCTCCCACAGGAGGAGAAGACGTAGATGCCACAACCAAGCACACCACGCAAAGGCTCGCTGGGCTTCGGCCCGCGCTCACGCGCCGCGTCGGAGGTGCCACGCGTTCGATCGTGGCCCGACGACGACGGTGCCCCCGGACTGCAGGGGTTCGCCGGCTACAAGGCCGGCATGACCCACGTCGTCGTGGTCAACGACGACGCCGACTCCCCGCGCGAGGGGATGGAGGAGTCCGTGCCGGTGACCGTCGTCGAGACGCCACCGATGCGCGCGGTCGGCCTGCGAGCCTACGAGCAGACGTCGTACGGACTCACCCCGTCGACGGAGGTCTGGACCGACGAGTTCCACGACGAACTCGCGCGGGCAGTCGACCTCCCGGCGGGCGAGACGTTCGAGACGGACGCAGAGGACCTGCGCGACCTGGTCGCGGCCGGCGAGGTCGACGACCTGCGCGCCATCACCCACACGGTGCCGGACGACCTCGCGAACGTTCCGAAGAAGCGACCGGACGTGATGGAGACCCGCGTCGGCGGCGGCTCGGTCGACGAGCGGCTCGAGTTCGCGCTCGACCTCGTCGCCGACGGCGGTGAACACGAGATGACCGACGTGTTCCGCGCCGGCGAGTATCTCGACGTCCACGGGGTCACGAAGGGCAAAGGCACCCAGGGCCCGGTCAAGCGCTGGGGCGTCCAGAAGCGAAAGGGGAAACACGCCCGGCAGGGGTGGCGCCGACGGATCGGCAACCTCGGCCCGTGGAACCCCTCTCGGGTGCGCTCGACGGTCCCGCAGCAGGGACAGACGGGCTACCACCAGCGGACGGAGCTGAACAAGCGCCTGATCGACATGGGCGACGGGAGCGAGGCGAGCGTGGACGGCGGCTTCGTCGCACACGGCGAGGTCGACGGCCAGTACGCGCTGGTCAAGGGGTCGGCCCCCGGTCCGAACCAGCGCCTCCTGCGGTTCCGCCCGGCTGTCAGGCCGAACGACCAGCCGCGCCTCGACCCCGAGGTGCGCCACGTCTCTACGGCGTCGAACCAGGGGAACTCGTAGATGAACGCCACAGTACGCGACCTGGACGGCGGCGCGGCGGGCGACGTCGAGCTGCCCGACGCCTTCGAGACGGTCGTCCGCACGGACCTCGTCCGGCGGGCCGTCTCCGTCGCCCAGGCCAACCGAAAGCAGCCGTACGGATCGGACCCCTACGCCGGCATGCGGACGCCGGCGGAGTCGCCGGGGTCGGGCCGCGGGAGCGCACACGTCCCCCAGCAGAACGGGCAGGCGCGGCGCGTCCCGCAGGCGGTGTCGGGCCGGCGCGCCCACCCGCCGAAGGCCGAGAAAGACCAGGGCAAGGGCCTCAACGAGAAGGAGCGCCTGCTCGCCACCCGGTCGGCGCTGGCCGCGACGACGGACGCCGAGACGGTACGGGAGCGCGGCCACCGGTTCGACGACGTCGAGCTCCCGCTCGTCCTCGTCGACGACTTCGAGTCGGTCCACAAGACCCGCGAGGTCGTCGAGGTGCTCGAGGCGCTGGGCGTCCACGCGGACGTCGAACGCGCCGACGAGGGCCGGACGCGGCGGGCCGGACGCGGGACGACCCGCGGTCGGACCTACCGCGAGCCGACATCGGTGCTGTTCGTCACGAGCGAGGAGCCGTCCCGCGGGGCGCGGAACCTCGCCGGCGCGGACGTGACGACGGGCCGAGAGGTAAACGCCGAAGACCTCGCGCCCGGCGGCGAACCGGGCCGGCTGACGGTGTTCACCGAGGCGGCGCTGTCGGAGGTGGCCGAGCGATGAGCGTCATCCAGCACCCGCTCGTCACGGAGAAGGCGATGAACGAGATGGACTTCCAGAACAAGCTCCAGTTCGTCGTCGACGTCGACGCGGCGAAGTCGACGGTCGCGGAGGCCGTCGCCGAGCGCTACGACGTCACCGTCGAGTCGGTGAACACGCAGGTGACGCCACAGGGCGAGAAGAAGGCAACCGTCCGGCTGAGCGAGGACGACGAGGCCCAGGAAGTCGCCTCGCGGATCGGGGTGTTCTGAGATGGGACGGAGAATCAGAGGCCAGAAACGCGGGCGCGGCTCCCCCACGTACCGGGCGCCGTCGCACCGCTACAAGTCGGAGCTGTCGCACAAACGCGCGGAGCGCGACGACGAGACGGTCGCCGGCGAGGTGGTCGACATCGAGCACGACCCGGCGCGCTCGGCACCGATCGCCGCGATCGAGTTCGAGGACGGCGACCGGCGCCTCGTGCTCGTCCCGGAAGGGGTCGCGACGGGCGACCGGATCGAGGTCGGCGTCTCCGCGGAGATCAAGCCGGGCAACACGCTCCCGCTCGCGGAGATCCCCGAGGGCGTGCCGGTCTGTAACGTCGAGAGCCAGCCGGGCGACGGCGGGAAGTTCGCCCGTGCCTCCGGCGTCTCGGCACAGCTCCTGACCCACGACCGCGCGGTCGCGGTCGTGACGCTCCCGAGCGGCGAGGTAACGCGACTGAACCCGTCCTGCCGGGCGACCGTCGGCGTGGTCGCCGGCGGCGGACGGACCGAGAAGCCGTACGTCAAGGCCGGCAACAAGCACCACAAGATGCGAGCGCGGGGCACGAAGTGGCCGCGCGTCCGCGGGGTCGCGATGAACGCCGTCGACCACCCGTTCGGTGGCGGCGGGCGTCAGCACCCCGGACAGCCGAAGAGCGTCTCGAAGGACGCCCCGCCGGGGCGAAAGGTCGGCGACATCGCCTCCAAGCGAACCGGCCGCGGGAGGTCTACAAACGAATGAGTTCCGAGTACCGAACCGGCCGCGAGGGTGAGTTCACCTACCGCGGCCACACGCTCGACGAGCTCCAGTCGATGGAGCTCGACGAGGTGGTCGAACTGCTGCCCGCCCGCGCGCGGCGAACAATCGACCGAGGGCTGCCGGCCCAGCACCAGAAGCTGCTGGCCGAGGCCAGCGAGGCGACGCCCGAGGAGACGGCGGACGAGCCGATCCGGACCCACCTGCGGGATATGCCGATCCTGCCAGCGTTCGTCGACGTGACGTTCGCGGTGTACAACGGCTCCGACTTCGAGCGCGTCCGCGTCGAGCCCGAGATGATCGGGCACTACCTCGGCGAGTTCCAGCTCACGCGCACGACCGTCGAGCACGGCCAGGCTGGCATCGGCGCCACCCGGTCCTCGAAGTTCGTGCCACTCAAATAATGGGAATCAACTACAGCGTCGAGGCCGACCCCGACACGACCGCGCGAGCGATGCTCCGGGAGCGGCCCATCAGCCTGAAGCACAGCAAGGCACTCGCCCGCGAGATCAGAGACGAGACGGTCGCGGACGCCGTCTCCTACCTCGAGCTGGTCACCGCCGAGGAGCAGTCGGTGCCGTACCGGCAGCACAACACCGGCGTCGGCCACCGCTCCGACATCGACGGCTGGGACGCCGGCCGGTATCCGGTGAAGGCCGCCGAGGCGTTTCTCGACCTGATCGAGAACGCGTCGGGGAACGCGCGCGAACAGGGGTTCGAGGCCGACGAGATGGTCCTCGCCCACGTCGCGCCGCACAAGGTCGGCGAGCGGGAGGGCCGCAAGCCACAGGCCTTCGGCCGGGCCGGGCCGTGGAACACCACGCTCTGTGACGTCGAACTGGTGCTCGAGGAGCCCGGCTCCGAGGGGGTCGACGTCTGATGGCGGACGAACACCAGTTCATCGAGGACGGCCTCCAGCGCTCACAGATAGACGAGTTCTTCGCGGACGAGCTCGGTCGCGCCGGCTACGGCGGGATGGAGGTCGCGAAGACGCCGATGGGGACCCAGATCGTCCTGATGGCCGAGAAGCCCGGCATGGTGATCGGCAAGGGCGGCAAGAACATCCGGAAGGTCACCCGCGAACTCGAGGAGCGCTTCGACCTCGACGACCCCCAGATCGACGTCCAGGAGGTCGACGAACCGGACCTCAACGCGCAGATCGTCGCCGACCGGCTGGCGAACGCGCTGGAGCGCGGCTGGTACTTCCGCAAGGCCGGCCACACCACGATCGACCGGATCATGGACGCCGGCGCGCTCGGCGCCGAGATCGTCCTCTCCGGGAAGGTGACCGGCGCGCGATCGCGCGTCGAGAAGTTCAACCGCGGCTACATCAAGCACAACGGCGAGCCGGCCTCGGAGGTCGTCGACGACGGCCAGGGCGTCTCGGTGATGAAGCTCGGCACCATCGGGGTGACGGTGAAGATCATCCCGCCGGGTGCCGAACTGCCGGACGACTTCCACATCGCCGAGGACGCCGACGTCGAGGCCGTCGACCAGGCCGAGACCGACGAGGGCGTCGAGGCGCTGCTGGCGGAGGCCGACGCGGACGCGGACGAAGACGAAGACGCGGACCCGACCGCTCCGGACGCCGCCGACGAGTCGGTGCCGGAGTTCGCCGAGGAGGCGGTCGAGACGCCGACCGCCGACCCCGCCGAGGTCGTCGACGAGGAGGTCGTCGAGGAGGTCGTCGAGGAGACCGGCGAGACGCCGGTCGCGACCGGCGACCCGGAGGAGGAGCAGGACGAGCCGCTCGACGACGACGTCGAGAGCGAGGCCGCCGACCTCGTCGCCGAGATGGAAGAGGAGGCAGCCGCCGACGAGGAGGGTGACGAGGCGTGATCCTCCACCCCGACGAGATCCGAGACATGACGCCCGCCGAGCGCGCGGCCGAACTCGAGGACCTCGAGACGGAGCTGCTGAACGACCGTGCCGTCCAGGCCGCGGGCGGCGCCCCGGACGACCCGGGGCGGATCGGCGAGCTCCGACGCACGATCGCGCGGGTCAAGACGATCCAGCGCGAGGAAGGCGACCTGGACGACGAGGGAGGCGGCTGACGTGCCGCTCACGCCCGAGACGCTGCCACGACACGAGCTGTGTGGACTGCGCGTGCGGGTCGCCGCCGCGCCGAACTCCGACCTCGTCGGGGTCGGCGGGCGGGTGGTCCGCGAGACCCAGCAGACGCTGGTGGTGTCGCGGGCGGGAGCGGCGGGCGAGCGTCGGGTTCCGAAGCGCGGCTCGATCCTCGAGTTCGCGCTCGGCCCGGCGACGCCCGACACGACGACGGACGAAGCCGCCGCGGCGCGAGCGCCCGCGGGGACCGGCGTCGACCCGTCGGACGCGGCCCACGTTACGGTTGCCGGGGGGCGCCTGCTCTCGCGCCCCGCGAGGCGGACAGCAGACGGACCAACACCAGACGGAGACGACAGATGGCGCTAGGATACGACGTACCGGAACCGGAGACGGCCTGTACCGACGCGAACTGCCCCTTCCACGGAACGCTGTCCGTGCGGGGACAGGCGCTGGAGGGACGGGTCGAATCCACATCGATGGACAAGACGGTTGTCGTGGAACGCGAGTACGACGTTCGCGTCCCAAAGTACGACCGATACATGAAACGACGGAGCCGCGTGCCGGCACACGCCCCGCCGTGTCTCGACCTCGAGGTCGGCGACACGGTGCGGATCGCCGAGACGCGGCCGCTGTCGAAGACCAAATCACACGTCGTCGTCGAGCGGGTCGACGGCGAGGAGGTGGCCTGATGCAGGCGCTGAACGCCGACGTCACCCCCGGACTGGAGCGCGGGTCACTCGTGACCTGCGCCGACAACACGGGGGCGCGTCAGCTGAAGATAATCAGCGTCGCGGGCTACGGCGGCACGAAGAGCCGACATCCGAAGGCGGGTGTCGGTGACAAGGTGACCGTCTCGGTCACGAAGGGCACGCCGGAGATGCGGCGGCAGGTGCGTGGAGGCGGTCGTCGTCCGCCAGCGCAAGCCGATCCGGCGGCCGAGCGGCCAGCGCGTCAAGTTCGAGGACAACGCTGCCGTCCTCATCGACGACGTCGGCGAGCCCCGTGGCACGGAGATCAGTGGCCCCGTCGCGCGAGAGGTCGCGGAGCGCTTCGGGAGCATCGCGAGCACCGCGACGATGATCGTATGACATGACCTCGAAACAGCCACGCACACAGCGCAAGCGGCGCCGCGAGGCGACGCTCCACGAGCGGCACAGCCAGGTCCGCGCGACGCTGGCCGACGACCTCCGCGAGGAGTACGGCCAGCGGTCGGTCCGAGTAAACGAGGGCGACACCGTCGAGGTGATGCGCGGGGACCACGCCGGCGAGACCGGCGAGGTCGTCGACGTCGACCTGAGACAGGAGGCGGTGAGCGTCGAGGACGTCACCGTCGAGAAGACCGACGGCGAGGAGGTCCCGCGCCCGCTCGACGCCTCGAACCTGCGCGTGACGGACCTGACCCTCGAGGACGACCGCCGCGAGGCCCGGCTGGAGGCAGACGGTGAGTAACCACCAGAAGCGCCTGTCGGTGCCGAACTCCTGGCCAGTCGAGCGAAAGGAGAGCACCTTCACGGTCAAGGCCGACGCCGGCCCGCACGGCGAGGCGGGCGTGCCGCTCGTCATCATTCTGCGGGACGTTCTCGGCTACGTCGACGACCGGAAGGAGGCCCGCTACGCGCTCTCGCAGGGCTCGGTGCTGGTCAACGGCGACCCCGCCCGCGACGAGAGCCGGCCGATCGGGATGTTCGACATCCTCGCCTTCGAGCAGCGCGAGGAGCAGTTCCGGGTGTTCCCGGACGAGGGCGGTCGGCTCTCGCTGACGCCGGTCGACGAGTCGGCGGCAGAGAGTCGGCTCGGAAAGGTCGTCGGCAAGCGGCAGGTCGGCGGCGGCGCGTTCCAGCTGACGCTCCACGACGGGGCGAACATCCAGCTCTCGCCGGCGGCGGCTGCCGACTACAGCGTCGGCGACTCGCTCGTGCTCGACAACGAGACGACTGAGGTCGTCGCCCACTTCCCGTACGAGGAGGGGGCGATGGTCACCGCGGTCGCGGGCGCACACGCCGGCGAGATCGGCACGGTCGCCGAACTCGTCGTCGCGCCCGGCTCCGGCGACAACATCGTCCAGGTCTCACAGGACGACGAGCGGTTCGACGGCGACGGGTTCGAGACGGTCGCGGACTACGTGGTCGTCATCGACGAGAACTTCCTCGGAGGTGACGAATGAGCTCCGAGTCCGCGGACCCCGGCGACGGCGAGCCGGACGCCTCGGACGGGTCGGAGCTCCACGAGATGCGCGAGCCAAGAGTCGAAAAGGTCGTCGTCCACATGGGCGTGGGCGAGGGCGGGCGCGAACTCGCGACCGCCGAGGAGATCATCGCGGACGTGACCGGCCAGACGCCGGTCCGGACGCAGGCGAAACGCGCCGTCGGCGAGTTCGGTATCCGCAAGGGCGACCCGATCGGCGCGAAGACGACGCTGCGCGGCGACGCCGCGCACGCGTTCCTCGAGACGGCCATGTCGTTCGCGACGCTGCGGCGGTCGCAGTTCGACGAGACGGGCAACGTCTCGTTCGGGGTGAAAGAGCACACCGCCTTCCCGAGCCAGGAGTACGACCCGCAGATCGGTATCTACGGGCTCGACGTGACGGTGAACCTGACGCGGCCGGGCTACCGGGTGTCGAAGCGCGACCACGCGTCGCGTTCGATCCCGACGAGTCACCGGCTGACGCCGGCGGACGCCGTCGCGTACCTCGAGGACCAGTTCGACGTGACCGTGGAGAACACATGAGCGAGACAGAGACAGAGACAGGCGGCGAGCACGCGACGCGGCGCACGGACGACCGGCGGCAGTGCCGGCGCTGTGGCCGCCCGCAGGGGCTCGTCGGGAAGTACGACATCTACCTGTGTCGGCAGTGCTTCCGCGAGGTAGCCCGAGACATGGGGTTCAGGAAGTACAGATGACAGGAAACGATCCACTGGCGAGCGCGCTCTCCGGCCTCGACAACGCCGAGAGCGTGGGTCACCTGACCCACACGGTATCGCCCGCCTCGAACGCGATCGGGTCGGTGCTCGAGGTCCTCTACGACCGCGGGTACGTCGACGGATTCGAGTTCGTCGACGACGGCAAGTCCGGTCAGTTCGAGATCGAACTGAAAGGAGCGATAAACGAGTGTGGCACCGTCAAGCCCCGCTACTCGGTCGGTGCGGACGGGTTCGAGCGCTGGGAGAAGCGGTATCTCCCGGCCCGTGACTACGGGGCGCTCGTCGTCACCACCAGCCGAGGCGTGATGAGCCACTACGAGGCCCGCGAGGCGGGGGTCGGCGGCCAACTGATCGCCTACGTCTACTGATGAGAGTCGAAATCGAACTTCCGAACGACGTGACCGCCGCCGTCGAGCACCTCGACCTGACCGTCGAGGGGCCGAACGGGACGGTCGAGCGCCGGCTGTGGTATCCGGACGTGACCGTCACGACGGCGGAGGTCGACGGACAGCCCCACGTGGTCGTCGAGAGTGCGACCGACGACGCCGAGACGACGGCGACGGTCGGCACCTTCGAGAGCCACGTGCGAAACATGGTCCACGGCGTGACCGACGGGTGGGAGTACGAGATGGAGGTCTACTACGCCCACTTCCCGATGCAGGTCCGCGTCGAGGACGACACGGTCGTGATCGAGAACTTCCTCGGCGAGCAGTCGCCGCGACGGACGCCCGTCCGCGGCGACACCGAGGTGGAGGTCGACGGCGAATCCATCTTCGTCAGCGGCCCCGACAAGGAGGCGGTCGGACAGACCGCCGCCGACATCGAGCAGCTGACGCGGGTCAGCGGCAAGGACACGCGCGTCTTCCAGGACGGCGTCTACATCACCAGCAAGCCCGCGACACGGGGTGAGGCGGCGTGAGCGCCGACGAGTCCGACGGGGACGCCCCGGAGGAGCTCGAGGACGTCGCCGGGGTCGGCCCGGCGAAGGCCGAGTCGCTCCGCGACGCCGGCTACGTGCGCGTCGAGGACCTGCAGGCGGCGAGTCAGGCAGAGCTCGCCGACGTCGATGGCGTGGGCAACGCGCTCGCGGCCCGGATCAAGGCGGAGGTCGGCGGCCTCGAGGTCGCAGAGACCGACGCCGAGGTCGAAGAGGCCGACCCCGAGGCGGTCGACGATACCGTCGACGAGGAGACCACGACCGAGCTCCGGCCCCGCGGCCACGCGGACAAGACGCCGGACCTCGACGACGACACGGCCCGGGCGCTCGCACAGCGCCACCGCGAGGGGACGCCCGAGTTCCCGCGGCAGGGCCGACACAAGGCGACCCGCGTGAAGGACACGTGGCGCCGCCCGCGCGGCGGGCTGTCGAAACAGCGCCGCCGGGTCAAGGGCAAGGGCGCGGTCGTCGAGGCCGGCCACCGGTCGCCGACCGCCGCCCGTGGCAAGCACCCGAGCGGGTTCGAGGAGGTCCGCGTCCACAACACCGACGATCTCGAGGGCGTCGACCCCAGCCGCGAGGCCGTGCGGATCGCGTCGGCGGTCGGCGGCCGGAAGCGCGAGCGGATCGAGGACGTCTGCGAGGACCGCGAGATCCGCGTGCTCAATCCGACCTACGAGGAGGTCGAGGTCGAGGCAGAGGCCGGAGCCGAGGAGGTGGACTCGTGACGAACCTGAGCGCCCAGAAGCGCCTCGCCGCGGACGTCCTGGACGTCGGCGAGAGCCGCGTCTGGTTCGACCCCGAGGCGCAGTCCGAGATCGCCGAGGCGATCACCCGCGACGACGTGCGGGACCTGGTCGACGAGGGGATCATCCGCGACAAGGAGGCGAAGACGAACTCGCGCGGTCGGGCACGCGCCCGACAGGAGAAGCGCGACTACGGCCACCGACAGGGGGCCGGCTCTCGGAAGGGGAAGGCCGGCGCCCGGTCGGACCCGAAAGACGACTGGACGAGCCGGATCCGCGCCCAGCGCCGGCGGCTCCGCGAACTGCGCGACGAGGGGACGCTGACCCCGACGCAGTACCGCGAGCTGTACCGGAAGGCCGGCGGCGGGGAGTTCGACAGCGTCGACCGGCTCGAGACGTACGCGGCAAACACATACGACATACAGATGGAGGACGACTGAGATGGCGACCGGCCCGCGATACACGGTGCCGATGCGCCGGCGCCGCGAAGTTCGGACGGACTACGGGCAGCGGTTGCGACTCCTGAAATCCGGGAAGCCACGGCTGGTGGCCCGGGTGAGCAACAGGCACATCAGGGCGCAGCTGGTCAGCCCCGGTCCCGAGGGCGACGAGACGCACGCGGCCGCCGAGAGCGCGGACCTGCGGGAGTACGGCTGGGCGGCTCCGACGGGGAACCTCCCGAGCGCGTACCTCACAGGGCTGCTCGCGGGGCAGCGGGCGCTCGCAGCCGGCGTGACGGCGGCGGTGCTCGACATCGGGCTGAACACGGCGACGCCCGGCAACAAGACGTTCGCGGTCCAGGAGGGTGCGGTCGACGCCGGCGTCGAGATACCGCACAACGAGGCGGTGCTGGCGGACTGGCAGCGGGTCCGCGGCGAACATATCGCCGCGTACGCGGCGGAGCGCGACGACCCGCTGTACGCCGGCGACTTCGACGCGACCGACCTCCCGGACCACTTCGACGAGGTACGAACCCGAATCATGGAGGACGCCAATGAGTGACGGCTGGGAGCCGCGCACGCGGCTCGGACGAAAGGTACAGGACGGCGACATCGGCACGATGGCGCAGGCGCTCGACTCCGGGCTCCCGCTGAAGGAGCCCGAGATCGTCGACCAGCTGCTCCCGGGCCTGCAGGACGAGGTGCTGGACATCAACATGGTCCAGCGGATGACCGACTCCGGCCGGCGCGTGAAGTTCCGCTGTGTCGTCGCTATCGGCAACCGCGACGGCTACCTCGGCTACGCCGAGGGCCGGGACGACCAGGTCGGCTCGGCGATCCAGAAGGCGATCGAGGTGGCGAAGCTGACCATCATCCGCGTCGACCGCGGCTCCGGCTCGTGGGAGGACCGCGCGGGCGGCACCCACTCGCTCGTCCGCAAGGCGACGGGCAAGGCCGGGTCGGTGACCGTCGAGGTCATCCCCGCCCCGAGAGGGCTGGGGCTGGCCGGGGCGCCGACCGTTCGGCACATCCTCGAACTCGCCGGCATCGAGGACGCGTGGACGCAGTCGACCGGCAACACCCGGACGACGGTGAACCTCGCGAAGGCGACGTTCAACGCCCTGACGAACGCCTCGC
>KI543184.1:121101-122489 GCA_000496195.1 uncultured archaeon A07HB70 | reverse complement strand
AAAACACAGGGAAGTTAGAATATAAAACTATCCCCGATTCAGAGCGGAAGCCGTAGTGACGGGCTCGTAGTGGAGTTGGAGAGCAGAGAGAATCTTGAACCTATGACAAGCGGAGTGTACACCGTTAATTCCTCAGCATCAGCGGTAATATACGTGGCTGAACGAGGATGAGGGTATGAACCGTCGCTCAGGACTTGCCATTTCGATGCTCGTGATGAGCCTCTGGATGGGGCAGACGGCTCTGAGCGAATCGGGATTGTTCTCGGTGGCGTGGGGTGTCGCAACCGTCACGCTGGCGTGTCTGAGCGGTACAATCCTCGCTGGAGTCTATGAGCCTGAGGCAATCCCCGATGAAGAGCTGAGCTCCCTTGCGAGCCGTATCCTCCTCGCTATGCTTCTAATTGGCGTGATAGTATCTCTACTGCTACTCTTCCTGTAACCGTAACTCATCAATGACTCGTGGAAAACACCACTTGGACGTGTCTGTCAGGTCTCTCGTAGCATAGTCGTGTCCTGTCCGAGGGAGAGCAGTTCTTATTGAACTGTTCCGAACACAGTTGAGGAGATCTCGTTCCGTCCGCTACGGGAGATACTCGTACGGATTCCCGTCTCGGTAGAGGTAGAAATACCTGATTAGGAGAAAACCCGAGAGAACCAAGCACGTACACCCGAGTCCCAACTGAAGAGGATTCACGCTGATCGACCCGATGGAAACTGTGTTCTCGCCCGTGCCCTGAAACGTGAAAAATAACCCCGTTATCCCGCCTACGAATCCGAGTACGATTGGTATCAGTCGGTCTGCATCGAACAGTCGCTTCCACCAGTCCATCTTCGAGTCCTCCTGAGGACCGCTACTCTATTCCTTCTGTTCGTCGGTCAGCAAAAGTAAATACCGCTGTGGATACACACGCATCCCTGATTCGGTCAGAGTCGACTAGCGTGCTCTCCGTCGGAGAGAATCAGCGTCGGCTTCCGACGTAGATACGCTCAGAAGGCACGAGTTGGCTGTAACGAGCCACAGATATTCAGCCAGACACCCCGACTCTATTCAGACTGTATCAAGAGCAGACTCAGCCTCGTCACGGTCGGTTGTGTCTCTGACGACTCCGTCTTCGCAGCCGAGACGAACGGGTTCGCCACCGAGCGTGACGACGCAGTCCGAACCAGATACCCGGCGGCTGAGCGGCCCCACGGAACCGGTCGTCGTCGAGTCAGACGACCCGCCCGTGGCTCGCGGCTCTGCTGACGACGGTGGCACACGGCGAGAACGGTGAACCGCCTCGGGGCACTCGCCTCGCTCACCCGGTAGAATGCGTCTGTCCCCGGACCGCCACGTCGTCCGGAGAGCCCGCATCGGCAGACACGCACCTCGTCAGACCACCACTCCG
>KI543184.1:118783-121081 GCA_000496195.1 uncultured archaeon A07HB70 | reverse complement strand
GGGCCGCTCTCGCGCTCGCGGATGCGACCGATGCCGTCGAGGGTGACTCCGGGTCCGACGAGCACGGCGAGCCAGCCGGAATCATCGGCTGACACGATGCAGGACGCCGAGTCACACTCGCTGCGAGGTGCTGTCGACGCCGGTGCCCTCCACGATTTTCGCTTCGAGTTCGAGCGCCTGGAACCGCTCGCGAGTGGGTCACTCGACGACCCGGTGAGTCCTCGTGAACTGCGGCTCTGGCTCGACGACGGCATCGGCGAGGCGACGACCACAACCATCACCGTCCGGTGGTCGGTGCGAGACGACTACAACGTCCGCTACAGCGACGATGCGGATCGTGATCTCCGATGGGACATACACCCACACGAATATACCCGTCCAGACAGCAACAGCCACTACCACCCACCGCCGAACGCGTCGAGTGACGGCGACGATGTCGACCCCTCTTGTCTCCGGGTCACGGAACTCGCCCTCGTCGCACGTGCCGTCCATCAGCTCTGGCGAGCTGGGTACGAGAGCGGGACTGCCGCCCCGCTTGACGACGCGACCGATCCGCCGTAAGCGCAGCTGCCCTCCCGATCACCCTCTCCACTCTCTCAGGGGATGAGTGGTTGGCTGGTCGGACACCGCTCTCGCCGCCTGCGCTGCCCACCCCTTCCGTGGCCATACTGTGGCGGCTCCACGACCGGATGCGCCAGACGTTCGGCGACTGGACCACGCTCTGTCGTCACCTCGTAGCGCTCCTCGACTCCGTCTTCGCAGCCGAGACGAACGGGGTCGCCACCGGGCGTGACGACGCAGTCCGAACCAGATACCCGGCGGCTGAGCGACCCCACGGAACCGGTCGTCGTCGAGTCGGACGACCCGCTCGTGACTCGCGGCTCCGCTGACGACGGTGATGCACGACGAGAACGGTGAACCGCCTCGTGGCACTCGCCTCGTTCACCCGGTAGAAGGCGTCTGTCCCCGGACCGCCACGTCGTCCGGGGAGCCCGCATCGGCAGACACGCGCCTCGTTCAGACCACCACTCCGATACGCCACTCAGTTCGAACCGTGCTCCTGTCGTCTGAACCGAACCGTTCTGCTGTAGAGCATCCGTCTCCGCGCCGGAGCGACGGATGCGGTCGGGGCAGCGGCGTTTACCACCGCGACAGTACAGGCTCAGAGCGGCGTCCACGACCCGTCGGGTCGAGCGTCAGACCGAGTCCGCTCCCGAGGCGACCCGTCAGTACGAGATAGCGGTTTGCTGTGCTAAGACGGATGCTCGTACTCACAGTTCCCGCACACGAGCACGAACCGTTCGGTCGAACTCAGCTCGTAGCCGAGAAACGTCCGCGTGTACGTCTTGTACGCCTCGACCCAGTGCTCCCGTTGGTTGCACTGTGGACAGATGTGGGCCCCAACAGCCATATCGAACGGTTAGTACTAGATAGTATGAAGCCTTTTGATCCAATATCAACGTCAAAACTTCCAAAGACCGCGAGTGTACAGTCTTCGGGCTGTGCGCTCTTGCTGTAGCAGCGCGAAACAGGCTCGCTCGTCCGGGCTGACGGCGCGTCTCTCACGCCCGTTCGCCGGTGCCCGGACGGGTAGTCTCGAGCAGCGCGGCCGGACCGTCGGGTCGTCCCACCCGACGCCAGTTCGGCGTCCGACACGCGGGTGCGGCTACGCCTCGTCCTCGACGAACCCGACGCCGGTCACCTCGAACCGGGCGCCGGCCCGCTCCGTGTCGACGACCGAGATGTCCCACCCGTGAGCGCCGACGATGGAGCGAACGACCGAGAGCCCGTAGCCCGTGCCGTCCGCTCGGGTCGTGTACCCGTGGTCGAACACCTTGTCGTGGCGGTCCTCGGGGATCCCCGGGCCGTCGTCCTCGACGTAGAAGCCGCTCTGGCACGGCCCTACCCAGGCGGTGACCCCGTCGCCGCCGTGTTCGGCGCTGTTTCGCAGGAGGTTCGTGAACATCTGCACCAGTCGGTCCCGGTCGGCCATCACCGCCCGAACCGGCTCGTACCGGAGCGTCGCAGTCTCCGGAAACGCGCCCTCCCTCGCGACGTCGAGCACGCTGCCGATGTCGGTCGGTTCGGCGTCGTCGACAACCTGGCCCTGTTTTGCCACGCGGAGCAGGTCCTCGACGAGTCGCTCCATCCGGTCGGTCGTCTCCTCGATCGTGGTGAGGTGTCCCTCGTCGCTCGTCTCCCGGAACATCTCCAGGTGCCCGTCAATGATCGACAGCGGCGTCCGCAGTCGTGTGAGAGGATGTCGGTGAACTCCTTCAGCCGGTCGTTCTGGCGCTC
>KI543184.1:115916-118763 GCA_000496195.1 uncultured archaeon A07HB70 | reverse complement strand
GAAGGCGATCGAGGTGGCGAAGCTGACCATCATCCGCGTCGACCGCGGCTCCGGCTCGTGGGAGGACCGCGCGGGCGGCACCCACTCGCTCGTCCGCAAGGCGACGGGCAAGGCTGGGTCGGTGACCGTCGAGGTCATCCCCGCCCCGAGAGGGCTGGGGCTGGCCGGGGCGCCGACCGTCCGGCACATCCTCGAACTCGCCGGCATCGAGGACGCGTGGACGCAGTCGACCGGCAACACCCGGACGACGGTGAACCTCGCGAAGGCGACGTTCAACGCCCTGACGAACGCCTCGCAGTCCCGGACTCCCCGGCGTGCCCGGCGGGTCCAGCGCGAGGCGGAGGGGGAGGAGGCCGACTGATGCTCGCGCTGGTCCGGGTCCGGGGCGAGGTCGACACGACCGACGCGGTCCGGGACACGCTCCAGATGCTGAACCTCAACGAGGTCAACCACTGCACGCTCGTCCCGGAGACCGACGCCTACCGCGGCATGGTGACGAAGGTACACGACCGGATCGCGTTCGGCGAGCCGTCGGTCGAGACGGTCGCGGCGCTGGTCCGCCGGCGCGGCGAACCGCTCGAGGGCGACGCCGACATCGACGACGACTGGGTCGCCGACAACACCGGCCACGCGGACGTCGACGCGCTCGCCGAGGCGCTGGTCGCCGAGGAGACGACCCTGCGCGAGGCGGGGCTGTCGCCGGCGCTCCGGCTCCACCCGCCGCGCGGCGGCCACGACGGCATCAAGCGGCCGGTCGTCGCCGGGGGCGAACTCGGCGGCCACGACGACATCGACGGACTGCTCGAGGTGATGCGATGACAGACAAGAAGCGACGACAGCGCGGGTCGCGAACCCACGGCGGCGGGACGCACAAGAATCGACGCGGCGCCGGCCACCGCGGCGGCCGCGGCGCCGCCGGACGCGACAAACACGAGTTCCACAACCACGAGCCGCTCGGCAAACACGGCTTCACCCGGCCAGAGGCGGCACAGGACGAGGTCGTCGAGGTCCACGCCCGCGAACTCGACGAGGAGGCGCCGCTGCTGGCGGCGGAGGGCCTCGCAGCGTCTGACGGCGACGCCTACCACGTCGACGCACGCGACGTCGCCGACGACGGCCACGAGGTCGACGTGGTGAAGCTGCTCGGCAGCGGGCGCGTCGAGGGTGAGCTCCACGTCACGGCGGACGCGTTCACCGCGGGCGCGCGCGAGTTGGTCGAGTCCGCGGGCGGGAGCGTCGCGCTGACCGAACGCGCAGAGCGCGCCGCGGCGGACGCGGCGACCGAAACCAATTCGGGAGAGGAGCAAGAGGGCTGATCTATGGGCTGGAAGGAGGTCGCCGAACCGGTGTTGACGCGGATGCCGTCGGTCCGCCGTCCAGAGGGGCACGTCCCGTTCAAGCGCAAGATCGCGTGGACCGCCGGCATCCTCGTCCTGTATTTCTTCCTGACGAACATCCAGCTGTTCGGCCTCAACGCCGGCCAGTCGAGCGACCTGTTCGGCCGGTTCCGCTCGATCCTCGCCGGACAGCAGGGGTCGATCCTCCAGCTCGGGATCGGCCCGATCGTCACGGCCTCGATCGTCCTCCAGCTCCTCGGCGGCGCAGACCTCCTCGGTCTCGACACCGACGACCCGCGCGACCAGGTGCTCTACCAGGGGCTCCAGAAGCTCCTCGTGGTCGTGATGATCTGCCTGACCGGCCTGCCGATGGTGTTCGCCGGCGGGTTCCTGCCGTCGGATCCGGCGGTCGGCGAGGCGCTCGGGATCGGCGCGAACGGCGTGAAGGGGCTGATATTCCTCCAGATCGCCGTCGGCGGCATCCTGATCCTGTTCATGGACGAGATCGTCTCGAAGTGGGGGGTCGGGAGCGGGGTCGGTCTGTTCATCATCGCCGGCGTGAGCCAGCAGCTCATCGGCGGGCTGTTCAGCTGGCAGGGACTCGGCGGTACGCGCGGGTTCTTCCCGACGTGGTTCGCCATCCTGACCGGCGAGACGTCACTCGCGTCGCCGCTGACCGCCGAGGGTATCCAGCAGCTGTTCCTCGGACAGGGGCAGGTGCTGGCGATGCTGACGACCGTCGCCATCTTCGCCATCGTCGTCTACGCCGAGTCCGTCCGGGTCGAGATCCCGCTCAGCCACGCACGGGTGAAGGGCGCCCGGGGACGGTTCCCGGTGAAGCTCATCTACGCGAGCGTCCTGCCGATGATCCTCGTCCGCGCGCTCCAGGCGAACATCCAGTTCGTCGGGCGTATCCTCAACTCTCAGGTCGCCTCGATGCCGACCTGGCTCGGACAGTACAACACGAACGGGCAGCCGGTCGCCGGGCTGTTCTACTACCTCGCGCCGATACAGGCGCCGGGCGACTGGATGTGGTTCGCCGCCGGCACCACCGCGGAGCCGTGGCAGATCGGTATCCGCGTGGCGATCGACCTGACGTTCATGCTCGTCGGCGGCGCCATCTTCGCGGTGTTCTGGGTGGAGACGACCGGGATGGGCCCCGAGTCGACCGCACAGCAGATCCAGAACTCCGGGATGCAGATCCCCGGCTTCCGGCGCAACCCGCAGGTGATCGAGAAGGTGATGGAGCGGTATATCCCGCAGGTCACCGTCATCGGCGGCGCGCTCGTCGGACTGCTCGCGGTGCTGGCGAACATGCTCGGCACCGTCGGCGCTGTCTCCGGCACCGGCCTGCTGCTGACGGTGTCTATCACCTACAAGCTGTACGAGGAGATAGCCGAGGAGCAGCTGATGGAGATGCACCCGATGATGCGCCAGATGTTTGGCGACTAAACTGCGCTCTATCCTCACCTCGTCGCGCCCCTCGACTCCGTCTTCGCGGCCGAGACGA
>KI543184.1:114777-115896 GCA_000496195.1 uncultured archaeon A07HB70 | reverse complement strand
TCCAACTAGTGAACTCGTAGTACCCGCTCTGTCTGGAGCATCTCTAACCACAATTGTATATTCGTCGTCGACGACTAACCAGCCCGTATCAAACGCCCGGTGGTGGAGCTTGCAGAGCGCGAGGCCATTTCGTACGTCATCAACGCCACCATCTCGTTTTGAAACGATGTGTGCGCCCTCAACCTCGGGCGTCCCCTGAGGCGTCTCTCGACTCTTTGCACAGACAGCGCACTGCTCGCCGTACAGTTGCCTGACTAACTCAGTGAAGGCCGTATCTTGAGCTATTTGTCGTGACTCAATGTATTCTGGAGCATCCTCGCTCGACGGTGGGTCCTCCTCCGAGGCCTGCCTCAACCGCGCGCGTTCGGCTGCAACAGCTTCCTCGGGTGACTCAGATGTAGCCGAAGTAGCCTCGTCCCGGTGGCGCATACGTTCCCGAGGACAGTCGTCGCCGGGTGACCGTTACTCACGGAGAACCATGCTATCGCACCGCCGACAGCCGTCGCGGCACCACCAACAGCCGCCGGATAGCCACGATCAGGAGCAGCACCGATTGCCGCTGCCGGATCAAGCACCGGTGTCACTCCCAACTGCAATAGTCCGTTCAAAGACAGTGGCGTCAACAAGAGAACGACGCCAATACTGACCGCAAGTCCGCCAGCACAGCCGAGACGCAGTCGAGAAACTCAGTGTAAAACAGTTTCTGCTGATCTCGAGTGTGCCTCTTCAGTTAGTTCGGGCTGTCTTTTGATCAAGCAGCGGTACGGTGCCACGCTCCGGGTTCGAACACAGCTCGGCCAGCTCCGAGAACTCGTCTTCAAAGCGACTGTGAGAGATACCGAACTGGCTCTTCGACACCGGTCAGTATAGAAGATACCTCTCGCACGGTACGAACCGGACTACACAGAGATGTACACTCGAATTTATTTTACTATACGCAGAACGGTTGTATATGGGAAAACTCATCCAGGCATATGCCTGCCGATACGATATCACGCCGATCCGCTCTGAAGACGTCCGTCATCGTGGCCACCGGACTGTCAGGATGCGCTTCGGAAACTGCTGGGACGAACTCGTCGTCCTCGCCGACGGAGGACAAACAGACGACACCTACCCGAA
>KI543184.1:107116-114094 GCA_000496195.1 uncultured archaeon A07HB70 | reverse complement strand
GCTGATCGGGTGGCGGGAGTTCATGCGGCACGTCTACCGACACGCGATGCCGGAGCTCGAGACCGCGAACCAGCTCGAGGCCTCACACGACCTCCCCGAGTTCTACTGGTCCGGAGAGACGAACATGGAGTGTGTCCGACAGAGCGTTGCCGACGTCGAGCAGCGAGGCTACTCACACCACATCCAGCGGCTGATGGTGCTCGCGAACTTCGCCACGCTGTGGGGCGTCGAGCCGAAGCAGCTGAACGAGTGGTTCAACGCGACGTACGTCGACGCCTACCACTGGGTGACGACGCCGAACGTCGTCGAGATGGGCCAGTACGGCGACGGCGTGTTCGCCTCGAAGCCGTACGTCTCCTCGGCGAACTACATCGACAAGATGAGCGACTACTGTGGCGACTGTCACTACTACAAGACCAAAGACACGGGCAACAAGGCGTGTCCGTTCAACGCGCTGTACTGGGACTTCCTCGACCGAAACGAGGACCAGCTCCGGTCGAACCACCGGATGGGACTGATGTACAGCCACGTCGACAACAAGCAGGAGAGCGGCGACATGGACGAGATACGGGCCCGTGTCGAGGACCTGCGCGAGAAAGAGCGCTACGGCGAGCTGTAGCGCGCCCGGGCGAACACCTCCGTGCCCGGCGCCGACGGCACGCGGCGGGGCCCGGACGTCGTGTCAGCCGACGACGCCGCACACGACTCCGAGGGCGATGAGCGCGGCCCCGCCGGTTCGCCGGTAGAGGTGGCCCTCCTGGAGGCCGATGCTGCTCACCACGACGACCAGGACGATGTTCGCCCGGAACAGGACCGAGGCCTGAGTCGCACTCGGCGCCGCCCCGAACGTGAGCAGCGTCGCGGCGAGCCCGCCGAACTGCAGGACGCCGAGGATCCCCTTGTCGGCCCGGTAGAGCGCCAGCAGCCGCTGACGCTGGGTGGGGGTCTCCTCGTCGTCGGGGCCGCTCCGCCAGAGCCGGGCCGTGCTCCCGACCCCGACGAACAGGACGATGACCGCCGCGACGTAGAGCGGGTCGACGGTGGCGGTGGCGATGCCGTCGAGCGTGGAGGTCACGCCGAAGACGAGGTTCACCGACAGCGCCAGCACGACCGCCGTCGTGTCGGAGGCGTGTAGCACGCTCCGCAGGGTGTTCCGCTCGGAGCTCACGACGGCGGCCCCGCAGGCACTCAGGACTGCCCCGACCACCACGAGCGGGGTGACGACCGTGTCCCGAAGCAGTGGCTCGACCAGCGACGTGACGACCGGCGACAGGGCGGTCAGCGGGACGACGACGGACGCGTCCTCCCGCGAGAGCGCCGCGAACACCATGAACGCGCCGACGACGTTCAACACCCCCGTGAGCAGCATCGCGGCGGTGCCCCGCGGCGTCCCCGAGAACCCGCTCGAGCGGGCGGTCCACGCCACGGCCGGGAGAAACAGCCCCAGCGCGACGGTGTCTCTGACGAACAGCACCTCGGGCTCCGAGGCGTCGTCGAGCAGCCGCTTCTGGTACGGACCCATCACCGCCCGGGTGCCGACGACGAGCGCGCCGGTCAGTATCCAGTAGGGAGCCGAGAGCATCGGTACGGGCCGGCGTCGACCGCCAGGCGACACTAGACCTCAGGGCTCGAACGGGTTGAACGTCCGGACGGCGGCGGCCACGCCGTCGAGCCGTCCACACCGTCCGGGGGGCGCGCGGCAGCACGACGGACCGCCGGTCGACGCCGCAGCGACTCCATCCGAGCGTGCCACCGGCGCGTGATCCGGCCGTCTGATCGTCTCTGCCCCGCCGCCCAGCCCCCTCGGCGGACGGCTTACCCGTCTTAAGCCCGTAGTGTAGATACAATGTCCTTCAGTCGCGCGACGATCACCGGAATAACCGATATCAGCCCGGACTGCAGGCAGTATATCCTCGAGCTGAACGACGGTGAGTTCGCGGGTGAGGCGGGGCAACACACCGCGATCCGGACGGACGACGGCGTGAAGCCCTACAGTGTCCTCGCCGTCGACGGGGCGAGAGTCGGCCTCATGCTCCGCGCGTACGACACCGACGGCGTGGCCGACTACATGGACGCACGGTCGGCCGGCGACACCGTGCAGGTGAAGCCGACGCTAACCGGAAGTCTCCGGCTCCAGCGGACGGACCGACCGGCGGTGTTCGTCGGCACCGGCACCGGTATCACCCCGCTCATCGGGCTGTTACAGGCGTACGTCTCGGGCGGTGGTCCCCACGCGGTGTTCCTGTTCGGCGAGAAGACACGGGAGCAGCTGCTCTACAAGTCGCTGCTGGAGCGGTACGAACTCGCCCATCCGGTCGAGGCGCGGTTCTCACTCTCCCGCGAGGACTGGCACGGCCACACCGGGTACGTTCAAGAGCAGCTCCCCGACGTCGTCGAGTCCGTCGGGCACGACGCGGACTACTACGCCTGCGGGGTACCGGCGGCGGTCGTGGCCGCGAAGGAGCGGCTGGACGAGCTAGCCGTCCCGTCCGAGCACGTTCACACGGAGGGCTGGGAAGACGCACAGGTCGCCTGAGTTCCGAGCGACGCGCCGCGCACGACGGGCGCGCTCCCGCGAGCCACGCCTGTCGACCGACCCGATATTTCCCGTCCGCCCTCGAGGACCGCTCGTGCGACAGACGTTCGACCGTGTTCTCTCGGTCGTCCCCGTGCTCCTCGTCCCGGCGGCGTGGACGCTCGCGGCACTCGCGGGCTACACGCCGCTGGTCGCCACGGACGCCCTCGCCGTCGCGCTCGGGGTGATGTCGGCTCTCTTCCTCGTCTTCGTCGTTCACCCGGAGATGCGCGGCCCGGTGCTCGGCGCGTGGCGGCGCGTCATCGCCGCCGGTCTGGTCGTGACGGCTGTGGGGCTGGTCGACCAGCTCTCGCCTGCGGCGACGCCGACCCACCTCGCCGTCGTGGCGGTGTGGCTCGCGGCGCCGGTGTACGGCCTCGTCGCGACGGGGCGGGCGCTTGACCTCCCCCGCTACCGCCTGTTCGCGGCGGCGTCGTTCGTCGGCGCGGCGCTCCTCGTCGCCGCCGCGGTCCCGGCAGTTCCGGCTGCCACCGGCCTGACCGGTATCGCCGTCGGCGGCGTGGGCCAGACTGCGAGCGTCGCGGACGCCGTCTGGCGCCAGACACGGGAGTGAGAGCGGTCCGGACGGCGAAGCCGGTACGGACCGGCCTGTCAGTTCCGGAGCGCCTCGACGGGGTCGGCGCTCGCGGCACGCCACGCCGGGTACGCGCCGGAGAGCAGCGAGACGACGACGCCGAACGAGAGCGCGAGTCCGAGGAAGCCGGCGTTTCGCGCGTTGACGACCGCCTCGACGGTCACCTCCGGCACCGCGAGGAGGAGGGCGAGGGCGACGACACCCGCCGCGAGGGCGCCGACGACGGCGCCGACGGCGCCGAGGAGGGCCGCCTCGACCAGCACCAGCTCGAGGACGTCCCGGCGCCGGACGCCGACCGCCCGGAGGACGCCGATCTCCTCGCGGCGCTCCGAGACGCTCATCAGCATCACGTTGAGGATGGCGACCCCCGCGACGAGGAGCGAGACGCCGCCGATGGCGAGCAGGAAGGTGTTGAGCAGCGAAAAGAAGCTGTCAATCTCGGCGACGACGCTCCCGAGGTCCAGCACCTCCACGCGGTCGACGCGGGCGTTCACCCGCTCTCTGACCGCCGTGGCGATCCGGCTGGCCTCGGCGCCGGAGTCGGCCCGGACGATCACCTGCGAGGCGCCGTCCGACGCGAACTGGTCGGGCGGGAGGAGGACGGCACTGTCGGGCCGTACGGGCGAGATAGAGTCCTGCTCCGCGAGGACGGCGACGACGCGGTACTCCTCGCCGCCGACCGTCACCGTCCGGCCGACGGAGACGCCGAGGTCGGCGGCGATCTCCGCCCCCAGCACCGCGCCGCGGCGGTGGCGCTCCGGGAGCCTGCCGTCGCGGGCCTCGAACAGCAGCCGTGGCTGTTCGACCCCGTACAGCGTCGCGAACGTCCGGGCGTCGCCGCGCCGCACCACGCCGCCGTTCGACCGCACCGGCACGACCGTCGCGTCGCCCGCGATCCGGCGGATCCGCGTGACCTCCCGGCGGTCGACGACCTCCTCGCCCCGGTCGGCGTTCGGGCTGACGACCACCTGGCTACCCAGGCCGCCGAGGGCGTCCTCCGCGGTGTACTGGACGACCGTTCCGAGGACGCCGAGTGTCGCCACCGCGAACACGCCGATGACGATGCCGAGCGCCGCGAGCGCCGTCCTGAGCCGGTTGCGCGCGAGGTTGCGCCGCGCGAGCGAGACGGCGGCGCGCACTACTCGCCTCCGCGCCGGCGCCGCACCCCGACGCCGACCAGCGCGGCCAGCGGCAGCCCGACGGCGAGCGCGATCAGACCGACCGGGACGCCGCCGCCGTCGTCGGAGGCCGGCACCGGCAGCGCGACGGTTCGGGTCGACACTGCGCCGTCCTCGCGGGCGACGATCCGGACCTGGACCTCGTCGACGGGGCCGGTCGCCCGCGCGGTCAGGTCGAACGGCGCGAAGTCGCTCCCGCCGACCTCGCCGACGAAGTAGCGCCGCTCGGGGTAGACCGGCGTGACGTTCCCGCCGCGGACCACCTCGACGACGACGCCCTGTGCCGGCCCGCGGCCGACGTTGACCACGTTGCCCGAGACGGCGAGCGAGCCGTCCCCGGTCCGGACCACGTCGACGTCGGTCAGTTCGAGGCCGGCGACCCGCGGGCGGTAGTCGAGCGTCGTCGTCGTCGACGCCCGCTGTGTGCCGGCGCGGTAGTCGATGCGGAACTCGACCGGGCCGCTCCGGGTCACGTCGCCGAGGTCGACGGTCACGCTCCCGGACTCGCCTGGCGCGAGGGCCGCGTCGAGCCGCTGGCGGGGGAGCCGCCGGTCGCCCGCGACGGGCGTCACCACCACGTCTCCCGCGCGGACGGTTCCGAAGTTGGTCACCTCGACGACGAACCGGGTCGGCGGCGAGTCGGTCTCCGCCGCGCTCTCGCCGCCGTCCCCGCCGACCGCCCCGCCGTTCCCACCGACGAGCCCCGACAGCCCGCCCGGGACGGCCTGGTCGTCCGCCTCCTGTGGCGGCGCGCGGCGCACCTCGACGCCGAGGTCGGCGACGTGTTCGGCGACCTGGAGCCGGACCGCGCGGGTCACCCGGCGCTCGACGCCGGAGGCGTCGGTGTAGTTGACGGCGACCCGGAGCGTCCGCTCACCGGCGACGTCTGGCACCGTGCTGAGGTTGACCGTCGTCTCCGCGCCGGCGGGGAGCGTCGGAACGAACGCCGCCGAGCGGTTCGCGCGCCCGACGGGGTCGGCGAGGCGGACTGCGACGTCGCGCAGGGGCGCGGTCGTCGGGTTACCGACGGTGACGGCGACACGGGTCGGGGAGTCGACGGCTGCCGGGCCCGTTCCGACGGCGACCTGTGGCGGCGCGGACTCGACGGTGACCGGGACGGGCCGGTCGACGCTCACCCGCGTACCGTCGGCGGTACGGCCCTCGACGTGGAGGGTGAGCACACGCGAGCCGGGCTCGTCGAACGCCGTCGCCAGCGGCACCGCGAGCGTGTCGCCCGGCGAGAGCGACCCCACGCCGTCGGCGCTCGCCCGGACGCCGTCCGGACCGCGGAGCGCCACCTGTGTCACCTCGACTGGCGACGGGCTCCCGGCGGAGTTGCGGACGGTCGCGTCGACGACGACCTGCGCCCCGACGGTCGGCGTCCCCGGCGTGACGGTCACGTCGGCGACGGCGAGGCGGGCGTCGGGGACCGCCGCGACGGGACCGGCTGCGCTCCCGACGACGACGACGACGAGGAGAAACGAGAGCGCGCGACTGGCTGCAGACATACAGTATCGCAGGACCCGGCGTGTTTACCGCTTACGGGGCGCGTGCCAGCACCATCGGCACGCCGCCGCCGAACGGGTCGGCGACGCGGCGGCGCCAGGCGACCGCGAACCCGGCGTCGCGGAGGAGCCGCTCCGTCTCGTCACCCCCCGGCGACGAGAACAGCATCGACGCGTCGGTGCCGAGCCACCCCCGGCGTACCGACTCGGATCGCCCGGAGCCGACCGTGGCGAGAAGCGGCGCGCCGGGGCGGAGGACGCGTGCGACCTCGCGGTAGACCGCGCCGTGGTCCGCCCGGGGAACGTGGAAGACGGCGTGGTAGGCCGTCGCGGCGTCGAACGAGTCGGCGTCGAACGGGAGCGCGGTCATCTCGCCCTGGACGGCGCGGTGCCCGGCGTCGCGTGCGAGCTCGCAGCACCGCCGCGAGAGGTCGAGTCCGACCGACTCCCGCGGGAGGTTCGCGAGCGTCCGGGCGCCGTCGCCACAGCCCAGGTCGAGCGCCCGGTCGTCGGACGAGAGGTCGAGCTCCGACTCGATCAGTGCGGCGTCCGGGCCGTCCGGGTCCCTCGTCGCGGCGTACGGCTCTGCGAGGCGGTCCCACGCGTCGCGGACCGCGGCGCGGTCCATCGGCGGGTCGGGCATCGTCGGCTCCTCGGTGCCCGGGCGAGTTAAGAGGTCGGCGACACACCTGCCTCTATGTCAGACCTGACCGGGCTGGAGGCGCGGCTCCGCGCCGACGGCCTCAGCGTCGAGTCGCTGTCCGAGGGCGACCCGCTGGCGGTCACCTACATGACGGCGTTTCCGGGCGGGCGTCTCAACAACCGTGAGGCCGGTCGGGCCTGCGTCGCCCTCCTCGACGCCGCCGAGGAGGGCGAGTGGACGCCGGTGCGCGTCGAGGCGACGGCCGTGCGGAGCCCCGGCGACGTCCTCGGGACGTGGCACGCCGAGCCGGAGTGGTTCGAGGCGCTCCTCGCCGACGAAATAACGGAGACGGAGTTCTCGACCCGCGTCGTCGAGACCGTCTCGGAGGGCTGATGTCCCGCGTCGCCGGCGGCTCGCGGCGCGGAGCCGACGAGCCGTCGCGCTACGACTACTCGCGCGTCGACCTGTCGTTCGGCGTCGAG
>KI543184.1:105777-107066 GCA_000496195.1 uncultured archaeon A07HB70 | reverse complement strand
CCTCCCGGTCAGACTAGTGCCCGCCCCGCTCCAGTACTCCGAGGACTCGCTCAGATCGTCTCCGGTGCTCATCGGCCTCGTAGATGGCAGCTATCTACCTATAAATACTCTGGAACGCCGAATCGGACGCGACGGTACAACGAGTGCGGCACTCGGAGGTGACACGAGCGGGTCTGTGGGTCGTCGCCGTACGTCCTCCCGGGGACACACCTTCCGCCCGACCCGTGCAGGCCGTCATAGTTAACTTCGGGATCGCCGAACGGCAGGATATTGGCAGAAAACAGAACGTCACCGCTCGCCGTCGTCACCGACGGCGAGACGGTGTATATGAACAGCGAGGAGGCGACAGATTTCTGCTTCGAGTCGGTACGGGCCGCCACCGACATGATCCGGTCCACTCTCGGACCGAGAGGGCTAGACAAGATGCTCGTGAACGGGTCGGGGAGCGTTACCGTCACCAACGACGGAGCTACCATTCTCCGTGAGACGCAGTTCGACAATCCCGTCGTAGACCTGTTTGCCGAAGTGGCCGGGGCACAGGACGTAGAGGCGAGCGACGGCACGACCAGCGCAACGGTTTTAGCCGGCGCCCTGTTGAATCGGGCTCAAAGCCTGATAGAGCGGGGTGTCCACCCATCGGCTGTCTTCCGTGGCTACAGACACGGGTTCGCGACCGTCGACGACCACCTCACGGAGCTGGCGACGCCCGTGCACGACGAGCCCGGTCTCGCACGAGCCGCTGTCAACACCTGTCTCACCAGTCGAGTGACGGGCGACGTGGCTACGGCAGTGACAGACACGATCGTTGAAGCCGTCGACAGTGTCACCGTAGCCGACGACGACGGACGGGAGACGGCAGACCCGGGTCGGGTCCGAACTGTCACGCCGACTGGTATTGCGACCCGCGAGACGGAGTCTGTAGAAGGGATCGTGATCGAGGCCGAACCACTCAGACGGGACGTTCCGGCGACGCTCCCGTCGGCACGGCTCCTTCTGATCGACGCTCCGCTGGACGACACGTCCTCCGACGGTACGAGTGTGGAGGTGAGTGACCACGCCGGCAAGACCCGACTGACGACTGACGAAACGGAGCGGCTACGCCGGCAGGCTGACCGGGTCCAGGCGACCGGAGCTGACGTCGTACTGTCTGGTGATTCTGTCCCGCCTGCCGTGGCGACGGCGCTGGCAAACGGCGGCGTCTACGCGTTCGAAAACGTCGATAGGGCGGTGCTGTCGTTTGCGAAGACGGCACTCGACGCTACGATCTGCACCGATCCCGAGAGCGTATC
>KI543184.1:98946-105727 GCA_000496195.1 uncultured archaeon A07HB70 | reverse complement strand
GCCGTCGGCGCGGCGGCAGACGCCCTGTCCGGGGGCCGACTCCTGCGGCACCCGGGCGACGGTCTCGCGGCGCTCGGGTCGCCCGCCGACGACCCCGTCTTCGCCGAGGAGCAGGCGTTCGTCGCGGCGCAGGATTGAATCTCCCTCGCTCCGACGTGTGGGTATGGGGCTCAATCGCACGGCTGTAATCGTTCTCGCCGTCGTCGTCGTCGCGGCGGGAGTCGCGCCCGGGGCCGCGAGCGCACAGGACGACCCAGCGTGGTCGGACACGCTGTTCGCCGACCTCGAGTCGATGTCGGAGACGTACAACGGGAACGTCGACGAGGCGAAGGCGGACATGGACGGCCCGACCCGGACGGTGTACAACCAGCTCAACGGGCGGGTGGTGAACGTCTACCTGCACGACACCGACGTCGTCTACTCGTTCCAGATGACCACGGACGGTCGGATCACCGACCTCCAGCAGTCCCGTCGTGACGACGCCCGTCTCGCGATGTACCTCACCCGCGACACCGCCGAGCGGCTCACCGGAGCCGACGCGCCCGTCGACGCGTTCGTCGAGGCGGTCCAGACGGGCCGGTTCGTCGGGAGCGGCGACGACCGGACGGTCCGGGGCGTCGTGATCCGCGGCGAGTCCGGCCACGTCGTCGAGCAGGCGAAGTGGACGGGGATCAACCTCGCGAAGGGGTTCCTGTTCTGAGCGGACCGGCGTAGCCAGCTGTCGCCGTTCCGCCGCCGAACCCGGGGTCGCGGCATCGACTCGGGGCCGATACAGCGGTGTTCCGGCCTCGTGATGGACACGGGCGGCACCGTCGAGGGGAGGCGGTTCGACGTCGGTCGGCACGTCGACGAGGCGACGATCACGGCGGTCGTTCACGAACTCCACCGGACCGGCGCGACGCGCTGCTCCACCCCGTCGCCCCCCCGCCACCACCCGGACCGTCCGCGTCGGTATCGACCCCGCGGTCGTCAGACAACTGGCCGACCGCGGCTCCGCACAGGCGGTCGGGCCGGCGACCGACGTGGGGACGTTCGTCCCGACGCTCGCCGACCGGTCGCTCGGCGGTCGGGAGCGGTCAGTCGACGACGCGGAGGCGTCGCGACCGGTCCCGGAGCACGTCGACGAGTCCGCCCGCCCCGACCAGCACGCTGTCGGCGCCGACCCCGTCGGCGACGTCGGGCACGGCTGCCGCCGGGTCGCCCTCGCGCCGGTGGAGGCGGACGGTCGCCCGGGCGGAGAGGCGCGACCGCACGACGTTCAGCGCCTCCTCGCCGTCGCGGCGCCGGTCCGACCCCGGCGGCGCGTCGGGCGGGAAGACGTGGACGGCGTGGACCGTCCCGGGCGGGTCGGCGAGGGCGTCACACAGCGCGGCGGCGGTGTCGACGTCGTCGACGGCGAGAAGCGGCGTCACAGTCGGTACAGTTGTTGTCGGGGTCTACACAAGACACATACGATCCGTCGGTGTGCAGCCGGTCGTGCCCTCCGAACGACAGCTCGTGGCCGCCGCCGCAGCCGTCGCCGTCGTCGCCGCCGCCGCCGTGGTCGTCGTTCCCGGCGCCCTCGCGTCGCCGACGGACGACGGACCCGTGCGTCCCGGCCCCGTCCAGCTCGTCGACGTCGCGATCGCGGAGAACGGCGTCACCGGCGAGACGGCCACGCTGACCGTCGAGTCCCGTCTCGAACACCGCGGCCCCCCGTCGCCGAACGTCACCGTCGTCGTGCGGGCGGTCGACGCCGGATCCGGCCTGCTGACGACCGAGCGGACGGTCGAGGTCGGCAGACTGACCGGCGACCGGGAGCGCGCCGTGCGGACGAACCTGACCGTCCCGCGCGAGGGCGGCTACCGCGTCGAGACGACGGTCTACGTCGACGAGCGGCGTGTCGACGCGGGGAGACGGATCGTCCAGGGGCTGTCGGCGCTGACGCCGCCGCGGGCGCAGTCGACCGTCGCCTTCGCCGACCGTGGAACGGTGCCGCCGCTCTCTGTCGCCGTCGCCTCGACCGGCGGCGACCGCACGACGCTCGCGGTCACCTCGTCGCTGGAGAACGCCGGCGACGACCCGGTCGGCGACCTCTCGGTCCGGGTCGTCGTGCGGCAGGCGGAGTCGAACGTCGTCGCCGCGGACCGGACCGTCGAGGCGGGCCGGGTCCGGCCCGGTCGGGTCGGCTCGACAGCCGCCGAGGTGACCGTGCCGGCGGAGCTCAACTACCGCGTCGACGCGGTGCTCCTGCGCGACGGCGTGGTGATCGACACGGCGGCGACAGCCGTCAACCTCGATCCGACGCGGACCGTCGACGCCGACACGACCGAGCAGGAGGTGCGGTTCGAGGCCAGCCAGTTCACGCAGGGCGACCCGGGCCGCGAGCGCGACCGGCCCCGCCCGGAGGCGACCGAAACCGCGAGCGGCGGCCCCGGCTTCGGGGCGCTTGCCCCCCTCGTCGCGGCGCTGGCGCTGGCGGCGCTGGCGCTCGCGCGGTCGCAGCGAGGTGACGAGCGGTGAGCGACGACAACACGCCCGACGAGATGACAGAGACACAGCCCCAGGCCGAGCGGAGCGACGCGACGGCACAGCCAGACGAGCAGACGGACGACACGCCGACCGCCGACCGGGTCCGGCGCGGCCTCGACTACCTGCTCCTGGCGGGGCTGGCGCTGTTCGCGCTCGTCGCCGCCGTCGGGTTCTACACCTCGACGCAGGGGGCGATCCGGACGTGGGTGTCGCCCGACTTCCGGCCCGTCGTCTCGGCGGCGTTCAACCTCGTCGTCCTCCTCGTCGTGAGCGCGGGGCTGGTCCGGCAGGTCAGACGACTGGGGTGAGCGCGAGCCAGCCGACGAACACCGCCAGCCCGCCGAGGACGGTGCTGGCGACGGCGTGGCTCCGCAGGCGGTCCAGCAGCGCGTGGTCGTCCTCCGCCAGCGCCTCGTGGACCTCGCTCCCGAGCTCACAGCGCGGCAGAAAGTCCATCGCGACGTGGAGGAAGACGCCGGCAGCGAAGCCGAACACAACGCCACGGAACGCGTCGCCGGCGGGGAGCGAGGCCGTCGCGGCCACGACGCCGGCGACACCGACGCCCGCAGCCGGGACGAGCAGCACCGACCAGTGTGTCGTGGAGCGGGCGAGCCGTGTCGCCGCGGCGTAGCCCGCCGGCGCCTTGTGCGAGACGATGGCGAGGCCGAGAAGCGCCCCGAGCTCCGTGTTTCCGTAGACGACGCCGATGACGGCGCCGGCGGCGAGGGCGTGTGCCGTCAGCTCCGCGACGGTGCGGTTCACCGGCAGGGCGACGTGCGACAGCCGGTGGCCGACGGTGTGGGCGGCGAACCCGACGACGAGGCCGAGCGCGACGCCGAACCCGCCCCACTGCGGGTGGTGTCCGACCGCCGTCGGGAGGAGAAAGACGGCAGCGCTCGTCACCATCGCGCCGCTCGCCACCCCGTAGCCCCAGACCAGCGCGCTCGCCCGCGGCGTCTCGCCCGCCAGCGCCCCGAGCGGCGCGGCGCCGGCCATCGCGAGGAAGGCGGCCCACGAGACGACGACCAGCGTCGTCCGACCGGCGCTCGCCGCCAGCGCCGTCGCGCCGACGAGCGCGAGCGTCGCAGCGACGCCCGCGACGGAGGTCCGGCCAACGCCGACCCGACTCTCGTTCGTAGCCATGTTGATAACTTCTTGGACTTGATTAATAACTCTGCCGGTGGGCCGGTCAGCGCGTCGCCCGCTTCCACGCCCGGAGGCCGAGCACCTCGCCGTCGGCCTCGTCGGCCGGAGCCTCGACGGCGGCCCACCGGAACATCGGCGCCACGTCCGCCGGGTCGCGGCCGCCGCCGCCGGAGAGGCCGGTGTCGACGAGGCCGGGGTCCACGCCCGTGACCGTGGCCGACAGGTCGGCGGCGAACCCGCGGACCAGTCCCTCCGCCGCGGCCTTCGAGACGGCGTACGCGCCCGTCCCCGGCTTGCCCTCGCGTGCGACCGACCCCGTCGGCACCAGCACCCGCGCGTCGTCGGCGAGGTGGGGGACGTGTTCGACCACCGTCGCGAAGACGCCGCGGACGTTCGTCCGCACCGTGTCGTCGAACCGCGCGTACGACTCCTCGTGGAGCGGCGTCTCGCCGGGCGTCCCGCCGGCGACGGCGGCGTTCGCGACGACGACGTCGACGGGACCGTCACGGGCCGCCGCTGCCGCGACACGCTCGACGTCGCGTTCGTCGCGCACGTCCGCCCGGAGCGCCGTCGCCTCGCCGCCCGCCTCGCGCACCTCGCCCACGACGCCCTCGACGTCCTCGCGGGTCCGCGCACAGACGACGACGCGGGCCCCCTCCGCACCGAACAGGCGCGCGACGCTCGCGCCGATACCCCGACTCGCTCCGGTGACGACAGCCGTCAGTCCGTCCACGGGCGGTCGGGGAGCGGCGAGACACTAAATGCCCCGGGCGGCCCGCCCCGTGCCGGTCGCCCCCACGAGCGCCGCTCGCCGCCCGCGCTCTTCACGGCGTTTATATCGGAACCGCCCTAACAACACGTATGTCAGTCGCCGACGACGAACTGAACACAGTCGACGAGCTCGCCGCCGTCGCCGGAAGCCGGGTGGTGGTCGTCGGCGGGGGGTTCGGCGGCCTCTCGACCGCCTGCTACCTCGCCGACGGCGGTGCCGACGTGACGCTCGTGGAGCGAAACGACCAGCTCGGCGGGCGCGCGAGCACCCTGGAGCGCGACGGCTTCCGCTTCGACATGGGCCCCTCGTGGTACCTGATGCCGGACGTGTTCGAGGACTTCTTCGACCACTTCGGTCGGGACGTCGAGGACTACTACACGCTCAACCGCCTCGACCCCCACTACCGCATCTTCTTCAAGGACGGCGACCAGGTCGACCTCCACGCCGACTTCGAGCGGAACGTCGAGACGTTCGAATCGTACGAGGACGGCGCGGGCGAGGCCCTGCGCGAGTATCTCCGCAAGTCCGAGGAGAACTACCGGATCGGGATGGAGCATTTCGTCTACGAGGACCGCGCCAGCCTGCGGGACTACGCCGACGCCGACGTGGCACGAAACGCCCGCGGGCTCTCGCTCGTCGGGTCGATGCAGGACCACGTCGAGGACTACTTCGACAGCCCGAAGCTCCAGCAGATCGTCCAGTACTCGCTGGTCTTCCTCGGCGGGTCGCCGCACAACACCCCGGCGCTGTACAACCTGATGAGCCACGTCGACTTCAATCTCGGCGTCTACTACCCCGACGGCGGGCTGGCGGCGGTCGTCGACGGCGTGGCCGACCTCGGCAGGGAGCTCGGCGTCACCTACCGCACCGGCGAACCCGTCGACGCGATCCGTGGCCGGAGAGGCGGGTTCCGGGTGGCGACGACCGAGGACGACTACTTCCCCGACCTCGTGGTGTCGAACGCCGACTACGCCCACACCGAACAGGACCTGCTCCCGCCGGAGAAGCGGCAGTACGACGCCGAATACTGGGAGTCACGGACGTACGCCCCCTCCGCGTTCCTGCTCTACCTCGGCGTCGAGGGAGACGTCGACGAGCTCGAACACCACACGCTCGTCTTCCCGACGGACTGGGACGACCACTTCGAGGCCATCTTCGACGACCCGGCGTGGCCCGACGACCCCGCCTACTACCTCTGTGTGCCGAGCGAGACGGACCCGAGCGTCGCGCCGGAGGGCCACTCGAACCTGTTCGCCCTCGTCCCGGTCGCGTCCGGCATAGACGACGGCCCCGAGCTGCGACAGTCCTACCGCGACCTCGTTCTCGACGATATCGCCGACAACACGGGCGTCGACCTGCGCGACCGCATCGTCCTCGAGCAGTCGTTCTGCGTCTCGGACTTCGCCGAGCGCTACAACGCGACCCAGGGAACGGCGCTCGGCCTCGCGCACACGCTGCGACAGACCGCCCTGTTCCGTCCGCCACACGCCTCCGACGCCGTCGACGGACTCTACTTCACCGGGTCGTTCACGACGCCGGGCATCGGCGTACCGATGTGTCTCATCAGCGGTCAGCTGACCGCCGAACGGATGGCGCGGGACCTCGCCGCCGACCCGCTCCCGACGGTCGCGGCACGCTCGGACTGAGATGGGCGACGCGGACGGCCACACGGCGGGCGCGAGCGCGGAGGCCGCCGGGGCACCGACCCGGCAGGACGCCCTCGACCGGGCGCGCTACCTCCTGAAGCTCTCCCGGCCCCGGTTCTGGCTCTACCTCGCCGGCCCCGTCGTCGTCGCCGTCGCCTTCGCCGCCGAGACGGTCGGTGACCTGTTCACGCCGCTCTCGATCGGCCTATTCGTCTACTTCGTCCTGCCCGCGAACGTCCTCCTGTACGGCGTCAACGACGTGTTCGACGTCGACGTCGACGCCGAGAACCCGAAGAAGGAGGAGAAGGAGGTCCGGTTCCGGGGCGACCGGTTCGTCGTCGTCAGCGTCGTCGGCTGCGGGCTGGCGGGGCTGGCGCTGTTCGCCGTCGTCCCGCCGGTCGCCTGGGGGTATCTCGCCGGCTTCTTTCTCCTCGGCGTCCAGTACAGCGCCCCGCCGTTCCGGTTCAAGACCACGCCGCTCCTCGACTCTATCTCGAACGGACTGTACGTGCTGCCCGGCGCGGCGACGTACGCCGCGGTCGCCGGGTCGCCGCCGCCGCTCCTCGCCCTCGTCGGGGGGTGGGCGTGGACGATGGCGATGCACACGTTCTCGGCGATCCCCGACATCGAGCCGGACCGGCGTGCGGGTATCGAGACGACGGCCACCGTCTTCGGCCGCGACTGGTCGTTCGTCTACTGCGGCGCG
>KI543184.1:96653-98896 GCA_000496195.1 uncultured archaeon A07HB70 | reverse complement strand
ACGGTCAATGGCACGATGGGGACGCCACCGGAGCCGCCCTACTCGACGAGACCCTTTATATATCCAACCGCAAACAGTCGGCCCATCTCGGTGTAGCCCGGCATACGCTCCCCTGTCTCCGTCTCCGAGGCGAGTCTCGGGACGTGGTCCGGTCGAATCGGCCCGTCGAACCCGACCTGTTTGTACGCCTCGATTGCTGCCCGCATATCCGTCGGACCGTTGTCGTGCCACGTTTCGGTGAACGAGTCGGCGGTTCCTTCGACATCTCTGAAGTGGACAAAGTGAATGCGATCGCCGAACCGGGACACCGCTTCGGGAACGTCCACTCCCATCGCCGAGAAGTTACCCTGACAGAACGTCAGACCGTGGTACGGGCTGTCGTACAGGTCGAGAATACGCTCGTAGTTCGACACCGAGGTAACGAGCCTGGGAACCCCTCGAATCGGTGAGATTGGCGGGTCGTCGGGGTGCAGCGCTAACTTCACCTCTACCTCCTCCGCAACCGGAACGACCCGTGACAGAAAGTACTCCAAGTTGTCCCATAGCTCCGCCTCTGTGATGTCTGCCGCTGGGTGCTCGTCGGCACGTTCGGTCAGGTCGTGGTCGTAGCCCGAGGTGTGGGCTCCACCACGCGCTGGCACCGAGTCAGATGTCCTGAGGACCCCGAGCGGGTGTTCGGTCCACACCCAGGAGTAGGTCTCGATACCCAGCCGACCCATGTTACGCAGTAGTGTCTTTACCCGCTCGATATCCTCGTCTCGTCCCTCCTGCCCGAGAACGACCCGCTCCATCGGCGGGCGGTCCTCGACGACCTGTAAGTCGAACCCGTGGTCGCCGAAGCGTGTATACGTTCGTGCCAGCGTGTCGTACGTCCACCACTCGCTCTCGCCCCAGAACCGAACAACGGCGGTATCGACCCCCATCGGACGGGCTAGCCGCCACAGCTTACCGGGCCGGGGCGGCATCATGATAGTCGGCTTCACGCGCCCGAGTTGCCCACGTCGACGGTTATAATGTGGCTCCACGGGCGCGTGCGAAGGCGCGACCCGAGGGCCGTCCCCGGAGCGTTCACCAGGTAGGCTCCTCGGCTCACACCGGCGTGCGGCGAAGTGCCCGACCGCCACGCCTCGCCAGCAGTCCGATCATACGAGACGCTCGCCGCTGCTGCCGAACACCCAGAACTCGTCCTCGCCGATCGAGACGCCAACCTCATCTCCCTTCTCTACGACCTGTTGGCCCGATGTCGCCCGCATCTCGGTATCGGGCCCCTCGAGATAGACCACGTCGTTCTCTCCCTGTGGCTCGACGACGGACACCGTCGCGTCGAACAGCCCGTCTCCCGGGTCACACAGTGCGACGTTCTCTGGGCGAACGGCCAACTCCACGTCCTCTCTGGCTCTGTTCACGAGAACGTCCCTGTGCTCTTCGGGAACCGAGAGTTCGAACTCGTCAGCGGCTACCGTGACACCACTCCGATCGGTCACCCTCGCCTGTATGAAGTTCGTTGAGGGCGACCCGATGAACCCCGCGACGAATCGGTTGGCGGGGTCGTTGTATATCTCGTACGGCGTTGCTGCCTGCTGTATCTTCCCGTCGTTCATCACGACAATAGTATCGCCGAGCGTCATAGCCTCCTCCTGATCGTGGGTCACGAACACCATCGCTGTATTGAGTTCGCGCTGGAGCCGCTTCACCTCCGTCTGCATCTCGTCGCGTAGATTCGCGTCTAGCGCCGAGAACGGCTCGTCGAGGAGGAACGCAGCGGGCTTCATCACCATAGCGCGTCCGAGCGCGACACGCTGCTGTTGACCACCGGACAGCTGCCCCGGGCTTCTGTCAAGTAGCTCTCTGATCCCCAGCGTAGCAGCGGCGTCCTCGACACGCTCCTGTTTATTCTCGCCAGAGAGGTCAGTCTGCATGTCCAGCCCGAACCGAATGTTCCGCCGAACGGTCATGTGCGGGAACAACGCGATCGACTGAAACACGAACGCGAGGTTGCGGTCCTTCGGATCGGTGTTGTTGACGACTCTGTCGTTGATGATCATCTCTCCGGAGTCGACCTGCTCTAACCCGGCGATAGACCGGAGCGTCGTCGTCTTTCCACACCCCGACGACCGACGAGAACGACGAACTCGCTGTGCGCTATCGAGAGAGAGACGTCGTCGACGCAACGATCGACCGCCGTCGAACGTTTTCGTGATGTTCTGTAGCCGTATCGCACTCTCTGTCGACGCTCACGCCTC
>KI543184.1:81777-96603 GCA_000496195.1 uncultured archaeon A07HB70 | reverse complement strand
AGGGGCTGCCGGAGGCGGCGCTCGCGGCGGCGCTCGCGCCCCTCGGCCACGCCGCGACCGGCCGCGCGGCGGGCCGCGTCCTCGCGTTCAACCCGTGGCTCGTGCTGGCCGGCGTCGCGGTGATGCGCGCGCCGCTCGTCGTCGGCCTCGCCCCGCTGGTCGACCGGCGCGCCGCCGGGTGGGTCGGCGCGCTCGTCGGCTACGCGTACGCGGTCGAGTACGTCGGCGTCCACACGGGTCTACCGTACGGCGAGTTCGCCTACGGCGCGGGCCTCGGACCGACCGTCGAGGGTGTGCCCGTCGGGCTCCCGGTCTTCTTCATCCCGCTCGTCGCGAACGGCTACCTGCTCTGTCTGCTCCTCCTCGGCGACCGGGCGCGGTCGGCTGCGGTGCGTCTCCCCGTCACCGTCGCCGCGGTCGTCGCGATGGACCTCGTGTTGGACCCCGGTGCGGTGTCGCTCGGCTTCTGGTCGTACGCCGCCGGCGGGCCGTACTACGGCGTGCCGGCACAGAACTACCTGGGGTGGGTGCTGTCGGCAGCCGTCGCCGTCGGCGCCCTGGACCGCGCGTTCGCCCGGACGGCCCTGCTCGACCGCCTCACGGCCTGTGAGTTCGCGCTCGACGACCTCGTCTCGTTCGTCCTGCTCTGGGCGGGCGTCAACGCGTGGTTCGGGAACGCGCTCCCGGCCCTGTTCGCGGGGCTCTTCGGCCTCGGACTGGTGCGGGCAGACCGCTTCGACGCCGGCGCGCTCCGGCCCTAACGGGTCGGGAGCCAGTCGAGCAGGCTCCGGCCCGCCTCCGTCGGCCCGGGTTCGCCCTCCGCGCTCGCCGGGACGGCGCTGACGCGGTAGAAGACGGCCTCGGGGTCCCGCAGCACGGCCCAGTTGAGCGCGGTGCGGGCGAACAGCGAGAGCTTCCGGCGCCGGGAGAGCTCCGGCGTCGTCGACAGCACGTCGTAGTCGAGCCCGCGAACGAGCCGGTGGTGGTCGGCGTACAGGACGGCGGCGAGGGTGACGGCGAACTGGCAGTCGTCCGGCAGCGCCGCGATGCCGGCGACACCCTCCTGGTAGAGCCGCTCGGTCCGGCGCACCTCGTGGCGCACCGCGTCGGCGAACGACTCCGAGAACTCCAGGTCGAGCACCTGCTCCGTCGAGGCGCCGTACCTCTCGAGCGTCTCGACCGGGAGGTACACTCTGTCCCGCTCGACGACGTCCTCGCGGACGTCCCGAATGAAGTTCGACATCTGGAACGCCTCGCCGAGCGCCGTCGCGTGCGGGAGCGCCGCCGCCTCGTCCTCGGGGTTCATGACGGCGGTCATCATCCGGCCGACGGCTGCGGCGGAGCCGTCCATGTACGCCTCCAGCTGTTCGTACGTCTCGTAGCGGTCCGTGTCGATGTCGGTGAGCATGGCGTCGACGAACGCGTCGACGTCCTCGTCCGCGATTCCGTCGCGCTCGCGCACCTGGCTGAACGCCGCGATCACCTCGTTCTCGGCGTCGCGCCGGCCGAGGGCGGCGTCGCGGAAGCGCTCGAGCGTCGCGCGCTGGGCCTCCGGGTCGGCCTCTGCCGGGTCGACGCCGTCGACCACCTCGTCGGCGACGCGAAAGAACCCGTAGAGAACGTACGTCGCGTGACGGACTCGTTCGGGGAGGACGCGGGTCGCGAGGTGGAAGGTGCGACCGGTCTTCTGCTGGATCGCCTTGCTCTGGGCGATCCGGTCGTCACTCACCATCGTGGGCTCCTCCGGCGGTGACACCGGCAGCCACACCCGTGGTACCCCCGTGGCATCACTACCGAAATGAATGGCGCCACGAACATAACAGTTCGTGACTTCGGGCCGCCGCCGTGCGGATCTGCCCTACCAGAAGGTGTCGCTACAGTCGTAGACGACGCCGTGGCGCGGGCAGACGTACTTGCAGTGGCGGCGGTCCATCGACTCGCCGCAGAGCGGGCAGGGACGGCCCGCCGCCGCGTCGCTCACGCGCTCAGCACTCGCTCCAGCCGCACGACTCGCAGGTCTTGCACCCCTCCGAGTAGTACAGCGCGAGCGACCCACAGTCGGGACACTCGGGGTTCTCGCCGGCGTCGAGGACGTCCGCCCCGGTCCCGGCCTCCGCGCCGCCCGCTGCGACGGTCGCACCGCCGTCCGGTTCGGGCGTGTCGGCAGGGGCCCGCCGCTCCTCGTCGCCGACCTCGTCGATCGTCTGCTGTTGCGGGTAGGCCTTGTCAACCTCGCCGTCGAGATAGCGCCGCAGGGCCGTACCGATGGCGTCGGGGATGGAGTTGATCTGCTCGCCTTTGTCCCACGCCACCTTCGGCGAGCGGATACCCTGGAGTTCGTCGGCGATCTCGCGCGGGTCGACGCCCGAGCGCAGCGCCGTCGAGATGGTCTTCGCGAGCGCCTCGGTGAACGAGGCGGTGAAGCCGCCGGAGTTGCCGATGTTGGCGAACAGCTCGAACGGTCGGCCGCCCTCCGGGTCCTCGTTTATGTTGACGTAGAGCTTTCCGTAGCCGGTGTCGATGCGCTGGGTGACCCCACGGAGGACGTCCGGGCGCGGGCGCTTCTTACCCACGGGCGTCTCGCCGTCCGCGGCGGCCAGCAGCCGCTCGACCTCGGCGTCGACGCTCTCGCGCACGCCCTCGTGCTCGAGGAACCCCTCGATCCCGCCGAACACCTCCTCGATCTGGGCGACCAGCGCCTCGGCGGCCTCGCCCTCGTCGGCGAACTCGGTGTTCTCCGCGCGGGTGGTGAGCACCTGCTTCGAGCGCGTGCCGTCGCGGTAGACGGTGACGCCCTTGCCGCCGTGCTCGTAGATGTACCGGTACACCTCGTCCATGTCCTCCGGCGTCGCGTCGTTCGGGAAGTTACAGGTGTTGTGTGAGATCATCCCGTTGACGAGGTACTGGTGGGCGTCCTCGACCTCGATGTCGTACAGCTCTCGCGGGCCGACATCATCCACCTTCGTCACCTCGTATGCGATTCCGGAATGCTCGACGCCGAGTTCTTTAGCCGTCTCGTTGAACAGATACCGGCTGTCGCGGTTACGGGCGGACCGGGCGGCGTAGTAGGCGCTCGTCCCTGTTTCGTAGTTGTCCAGCGATAGTTCCGAAGGGTCGACCGGAACCTTGTAGCGGACGAACTGTGGTTCGGGGTTCTTGTGCGGTTCGATGGCCGAAACCAGGTCCTGCAGTTCGTTCGAGACCGTCACCTGGTGTGCGTAGGCCTCCGATTCAGCGACCCACTTGCGGCCCTCGTACACCTTCGGAACACCGAAGCTACGGAGTAGCTGTGCCGTTCCGTACGCGAGGTCTTCGGACATCCCACCGTAGACGGTGAACCCGTTCGAACTGTTGTAGCCATCGAGCGTGAGCCCGCGGACGAACGCCAGTTTCTCCTCGGAGCTCCCGCGAATCACCTGTTCGGGAACGCGCTTCTCGTAGGTACCTTCGCCGACGAGCGAGCGCACACACCGAGCGAGGTTCCGGGAGGTCAGATACACCCGCCGAACGTTCTCCGTCCGGTCGTCGTACTCCACGTTGACCTGTGCGTCGAACAGCCGGTCACAGAGCTCTGCATAGCGGTCCTCGACCGGCATACTGTCGGTCGTGACTTCGACGCGACCGGTCTCCTCGTACACTCCGCCGTCGGCTGCGATCATCCCGAGGAACTCGGCGAACTCCGGGGTCATCCGGTCGGGCGTCTCGACCGCGTTCGAGGACGTGCGGAGGTCGTCAACCCACTCGACCGTCAGGCCGCCATCGGAGTGGGAGACGGCGAAGTCACCGAGAACCATATCTCCCTCCTCCAGGTCAGCGAGTAGTTGCCAGCCATCGGGAGTCAGCACACGGTGGCTCTCGGTTGCACCGACCAACTCAGCACCGCTATCGAGCCGGATTCGGGTGGACTGCTTCTTACCAGCGTAGTAGTGGGCCGTGACTTCGTAGCCGTCTATCGTGTACTCGCCGTCCACGTCGCTGAACGTCCCCGGCCTGTCGTTGTTCGAGAACCCTTCGATCGGGACGAGTCCCTGATCCGTCTGAACGAGCGTTCCTTCCTCGATGCACTTGCTGATGGCGGAGTCGACGCCCTCCTGACACGCGCACTGGACCGCGGCGTGTTGCTTCCCCGAGAGGTCGCCGGTGACGACGAACAGCTCGGCGATCGGGTCGGGAACCGTCGTCAGCCCGTTCACGCCGTCGAACTCGTTCGCGGCCATCTGCTCCTGGGCCTCCTCTTTGACCGCGTCGACGTCCAGCCCGTTTGCCGTCAGCGTCCGGAGGAAGTAGTCGTCGAACTCGACGAGCATCTCGTCGCCCTGCACGTCGTCGGAGACGTTCTTGTAGTAGGCGACGTTGTAGATGGGCTCGCAGCCGCCGGTGGTGTTGCCGATCATCGACGTGGTCCCGGTCGGGGCGATGGTCGTCGTGTTGTGGTTCCGGATCGGGTAGCCGTCGGCCCAGTCGTCTGCGGACTCGCCCGTGTGGTGTTCGAACCACTCGCGGTAGCGGACCGGGTCGGCGTACTTCGACTCCGCCCAGTCGGCGAAGACGCCGCGCTCCTCGGCGAGCTCGTGAGAGGTGTGCTTCGAGCCGTGGTTGATATGTCGCATCAGCTGCTCGGCAACCTCGTTGCCCGGCCCGGTGCCGTACTGGATACCGAGCTGGACGTACAGCTGTGCGAGGCCCATGATCCCGAGTCCGATCTTCCGCATCTGCCGGACCTTCTCCTCTATCTCCGGCACCGGGAAGTCCGACATCGTCACGACGTTCTCGAGGAAGCGCGTCCCCCACTCGATGCGGTGGTCGAACGCGTCCCAGTCGACGGCCTCCTCTAAGAACGCCGCGACGGCCTCGGACTCGCTCGCGTACTCGTCGGCGTGGCGCTCGGACCACACCCGCCAGTCGGGGCTCTCGTCGGCAGCGAGCGTCGAGAGGTTGATGTGGCCGAGGTTGCAGGCCTCGTACTCCTCCAAGGGTTGCTCGCCGCAGTTGTGGACCACGAGCCCGTTCGCGACGAACGAACTCGTCTCCGGTTCGGTCAGGTCGTAGACGGCCTCGTGGCCGTCGTGCTCGACGGACTCGACGGTCGCCTCGAACCCCTCGCTGTACGGTCCGCGGTCGTAGTTCGAGAGCTTCTCGTCAAGCGCATCCGTCTTCGAGTCGAGCAGGAACCCGACCTCGTTCGCGAACCGGACGAGGTTGCCCTTCGAGATCACGAGGTCGTGGTCGGCCTGCCGTTCGTGCACAGCCGTTCCACCGTTGCCGTCGGGCATCTCCTGCAGCCCGGCCTCGTGACGCTCCCCGTAGATTTTGCTGTAGATACCGAAGTTGAGGAGGAGCTGCTGGACCTCCTCGAGGAGACCGGTGCTCGTACTCGTCAGTCGAACCGAGACGCCCGTCTCGACGTTCCCTTGTACGCCACCATCCGCGCTGAACAGTGCGCGAAGGAACCCGCGAGCCATCTCCTCGCTCCCACGCATGACGGCGTCGGGAACCTGCAGCTTCTCCTCAACGAGTCCGGCCTTGTCGGCGTACTCGTAGAGTCGCGTCGAGCGAATCCGTTGTTCGACGGCCTGCGCGCCACGGTAGTCGTCGCCCCGAGCGACCTCGTTCGCGTCGATCTCGTAGTTCGCGTTCCCATTCGGTGCGCGAACGACGTCGTTCACATCGCTTGCGAAGTCCTCGGAGACCTCGGCGTCCTCGTCGTAGAAGCTGAGGACCGCACGTTCTTCACCGTCTTTGAGATGGCCGTCGCCGACCATCCAGCCGAGGACGCGACCTTCTTGAGCCGAGCCGTGCTGGCCGAATGAACCCTTCCGGTTCTGGACGTGGACGGTGTCGCCCGCGTCCAGGTTCCGTGCTTCGACCCATCCGTCGTCGGTCATGACGCGGTGGTCTGCGGTCAGGCGAAGCCCGTATCCCTCCTCCGTTTCGAGCTTGTAGACGTCCTTTTTCGCCGGTCTTGTAGACGCTACTCGCTTCCGCGAGCGTGTCTTCGCTCAGTCGACCGTCGACGACGACGTCGCGCGCGACGCCCTGCTCGTACAGCTCCTCGGCGGGGACGAGCCCATCCTCAGTACTGATGAGGCTGTCACCGGTGACGCAGGGGTTGGTCGCGAGAATCTGGTGTTCCGGATGCTCCTCGACGTCGAACGAGTGCGCTTCGTTGACGCGTTCGAGGTAGATGAGCCCGGGTTCGCCGTTCTCGTGGGCGCCCTCGACGATGTCGGACCAGAGCTCCTCGGCGGGCACCGACAGCACCTCGCCCACCTCGACGTACTCGCCGAGGCCGTGCATGTCGTACAGCTCCTTCGTCTCCGGCGTGACGACGTGTGGCTCGCCCGTCCGGGGATTGGTGAACGTGAACGCCTCGCCCGTCTCCAGCGCCTCCATGAACTCGTCCGTGACGCCGACGGAGATGTTGAAGTTCGAGAGGTGTCCCTCGACGGCGTTGCGGAGGTGTTTCGGCACCTTCCCGTCCTCGTCGATCAGTTCGCGGGCCTCCTCGAGCGCCGCCGAGAACGAGGTGTGGGTGTAGTCGTCGGGGTCGTTCAGCCGCAGCGAGTGCGCGAGCGAGACGTCCTTGTTCTTCGCGTGGATGAACTGGATCACGTCCGGGTGCGAGACGCGCATGACGCCCATCTGGGCGCCACGGCGCGCGCCGCCCTGCGCGATTGTCTCGCACATCTGGTCGTACGTCCGCATGAACGTGATGGGGCCGCTGGCGATGCCGCCCGTCGAGCCGACGGCGTCGCCGTAGGGCCGCAGGCGCCAGAAGGCGTAGCCCATCCCGCCGCCGGACTGGAACACCTGCGCCGCCTCCTTTGCCGTCTCGTGGATGTCGTCGATGTCGTCCGCCGGCGAGTCGACGAAGCAGGCCGAGAGCTGTTGGAGCTCGTCGCCGGCGTTCATCAGCGTCGGCGAGTTCGGCATGAACGAGAGGCTGCTCATCAGCGACTCGAACTCCCGCCGCGCGTCCTCGACGCGGCTCCGGGCCTCGTCGGGGAGCTCCGGCACGACCGTGTCGTAGGCGAACTTGTTGACGTTCTCCGGCGTCAGGGGCCGGGAGACGTCGTCGTCGACGGTCGTTCCCGTTCCGAAGACGTCGGCGGCGAGCTCGTCGCGCCGCGGGTGGCCGGGCTTGAGCTGGTCGGGACGGACCGTCACGGGGTCGTCGCGCTCCTCGGCGGCGAAGGCCGCCTCGGCGAGGGCGATGTTCTTCGCGACGCGCGGGAACAGGTCCTCGGGGCTCTCGACGAGGTCGCCGTTCGCGTCCTTCCGGAGGTACCGCGCCGGCAGGATGTTGTGGTAGGCGTTCGCGGTCAGGCGCTCTTCGACCGTGTCGCCGTCGGTTCGTTTGACCGGCAGCTCGAGGTCGCCGGCGTCGAGCCCGCTCATCTGTCGACTCCTCCCGTCGGTCTGAGGTGCGTGGCTATCGTCATTGGAGTGTACGTGCTGCGTGGGTCGCGGGGTAGTCGCTTTCGGAGCACGGCTACTGTGTCAGGTTCGTGGTCGGTGGTCGTCCGCGCCTCTAGCTCCCCCCGCAACCTCCACAGGAACTGCCAACGGCAGCGCCCAACATAACGGTACGCAGACCGGAGTGGAAGTAGACGCAGGGCCGAACGAATCGCCGGACGACACCGCGAGATCCAGTCGAACGGAAGGGGGGTGCGTCAGACGCACGTCACCCGTCACCCGGGGGTCCGGTCCGACCGGCGTCGGACACTCCGCCGTCTCCTCTCCGGAGACGGACGCCACGAGGCTTATGCCGCCGGCCGGCGACGCCGCCGTGTGTTCGCTCCACTCCTCCAGGCCGCCGGCGTTCCGGGGCTGCTGTTCCGGATTCTCGCGGTGCTGGTGGTCGCCGGCGTCGTCGTCCTCGTCGGCCGGGTCGTCCTCCAGATCGCCTGGCGGCTGGTGACGGTCGCCGCCGTGGCCATCGGACTCGTCCTCGCCGCGATGTTGCTCCTGCCCGCGGTCGTCGGGTTCTAAGCGTCCGCGAGGAAGTTCTGGATCACGTCGTGGCCGGCGTCGGTCAGGACGCTCTCGGGGTGGAACTGGACGCACTCGACCGGGAACTCGCGGTGGCGCACGCCCATCACCAGCTCCGTGCCGTCGTGGTCGGTGGTGGCGGTCACCTCGAAGCAGTCGGGCACCGCCGTCGCGATCAGCGAGTGGTACCGGCCGGCGCGAAAGCCCTGTGGCAGGCCGTCGAAGACCCCGTGTCCGTCGTGGTCGACCGGGAACGCCTTTCCGTGGACGGGGTCGGGCGCGTGACCGACCGACCCGCCGTACTCGTACACCGCCGCCTCCAGGCCGAGACAGACGCCGAGCGTCGGGGTGTCGGGGCTGACCTCGCGCAGGACCGGCGCGGTCACCCCCACGTCTCGCTCGTTCTTCGGGTGACCCGGCCCGGGACTGATCACGACCGCGTCCGGGTCCGCCGCGCGCACGTCCCCCAGCGAGACGGCGTTTTTGACCACCTCGATGTCGGGGACCCGCCCGTCGACGGGCGTCTCCGAGACGTACTCGACGAGGTTGTAGGTGAACGAGTCGTAGTTGTCGACGACGAGGACCCTCACCGTGTCGCCTCCTCCGCGGTCCGTTCGACCCGGTCGACGGCGTCCAGCACCCCGCCCATCTTCGCCTCCGTCTCCTCGTACTCGCTCGCCGGGTCGCTGTCGGCGACGACCCCCGCGCCGGCCCGGACCGTCGTCTCTCGGGTGGCGTGGTCGACCGTCGCCGACCGGATGACGATCGCGAAGTCGGCGTCGCCGTCCCACGAGAAGTAGCCGACGCCGCCGCCGTACACTCCACGTGGCGACGTCTCCAGGGCGTCGACGAGTTCCATCGCGCGCACCTTCGGCGCGCCGGTGAGCGTCCCCGCCGGGAACGTCGCGCGCGTCGCGTCGAAGGCGTCGTCGGTCGGCCCGAGCCGACCGGTGACCGTCGACTCGATATGCTGGACGTGCGAGTATTTGATGACGCTCATGAACTCGTCGACCTCGACGCTCCCGGCCTCCGACACCCGCCGCACGTCGTTCCGCCCGAGGTCGACGAGCATCGTGTGTTCTGCCCGCTCCTTGCCGTCGGCGAGCATCTCGCCCGCCAGCCGCCGGTCGTCGACGGGGCCGGTCCCCCGGGGACAGGTGCCGGCGATCGGGTTGACCGTCACCCGGTCGCCCCGCACCGAGACGAGCGTCTCGGGGCTGGCGCCGACGACGGACCGGTCGCCGTGACGCAGGAGGTACATGTACGGCGATGGGTTGACCGTCCGGAGCGCGGCGTAGAGGCCGAGCGGGTCCATCTCTCCCTCCAGCACCCGCGACCGGCTGATCACTCCCTGGTAGATGTCACCGTCGAGGACGTGTTCTTTCGCGCGCCGCACCGCGGCCTCGTACTCGTCGCGCGGTCCCGCGCGCTCGCCCTCGCGGACGAACCCGCCCGGTGACGGCTCGCCGGCGGCGGCCAGCCGGTCTGCGACCCGCGCGGCCTCGGCGGCCAGCGCGTCGTACGTCTCGTCCGGGTCGTCGTCGGGCCGGACGACCGGCGTCAGGACGAGCTCGACGTCGTCGTCGGCGTGGTCGACGGCCACCACCGACGTCGCGAGGACGAACTCGGCGTCGGGACAGACCGGGTCGGGCCGCTCGACCCCGACCTCGTCCAGCCAGAGGTCGTAGACCGCGTCGTAGGCGAGGAACCCGACGAGGCCGCCGTCGAGGCGCTGGCGGTCGCCGGCGGCGAAGTTCGCGCGTGCGACGTCCGGGAGGGCGCCGCGGAGCGCGTCGAGGACGTCCCCCTCCGCCGTCGGGTCGACGAGCCCCGCCGCCGACCCGCCGAGGTCGGTCACCCGTCGGTCGTCGCCCGTCACCGTCACCACGGCCTCCGGGTCGTAGCCGACGAAGGAGTAGCGGGCGTGTCTGTCCGGGTCCGTCCCGGGCTGGAAGGCGCCGTCGGGGTCGCTCCCCGCCGTCTTCTCCGCGCTCTCCAGCAGGAACCCGTGGTCGGCGTCGCCGACGAGCGCGGCGTAGGCCGCGAGCGGCGAGACGGCCGGGAGCGGCGCCGTAACCCGGACGACGACGGGACCGTCGGCGGCAGCGTGATCGCGGAACGCCTCGCGGTCCAGGTCGAGGTCGGTCACGCCGGCACCCCGCCGCGCGCGGCGTCGACGAACGCCCGGACGCGCTCCGGGTCGACCGTCGCCCCGGACTCGACGCCGCTCGCGACGTCGACGCCGTACGGCCCGACCGCCCCGACCGCGCGCCCGACGTTCTCGGGGGTCAGCCCGCCGGCCAGCACCACCGGCGTGTCGACGCGCTCGACGAGCCGTCGGCTCTCCGTCCAGTCGTGTGTCTCCCCGGTGCCGCCGCCGCCCGCGCCGTCAGTCGAGTCGACCAGCAGGCCGTCGACGTGGCCCGTGAGCCGGGCGGGGTCGTCGTCGTGTCCGACCGCCGCGACGACCCGTGCGGGTGTCGCCGAGCGGAGGGCGTCGAGCGCCGCCGGGTCGGTCAGGCCGTGGACCTGGACGTGGTCGGCGCCGACTCGGTCGACGAGCCGGACGGCGTCCTCGGGCTCGTCCGGCATCGTCACGAGCGTCGTCGAGAGAAACGGCGGCGCGGCGTCGGCGAGTGCGCCGGCGCGGTCGGCGGCCACCTCGCGGTGGGTGTCGACCGCGACGCCGGCGATGATGCCGACCGTGTCGGCGCCGGCAGCGGCGGCGGCGCGGACGTCCGCCGGCTCGCGCATCCCGCAGATCTTGATCCGTACCGTCACGGCTCGGACCCACCACGAAGTGCGTCGAGCCGGGCTGCGGCGGTCCCGGACGCGATCGACTCGCGCGCCGCCTCGACGCCGGCCGCGAGGCTCTCGGCCTCGCCGGCGACGTACACCGCCGCACCGGCGTTCGCGAGCACGATCCCCCGACGGGCGTCCGTCACCTCGCCCGTGACCACCCCCTCTAGCGCCGCGGCGTTCTCCGCCGGTGTCCCGCCCGCGACCGCGCCGACCGGCGCCCGATCCAGCCCGAGGTCCTCGGGCGTCACGGTGAACGGCCGGACGTCCTCGCCGTCGACTTCCGCCGCCGTCGTCTCGCCGTGGAGGCCGATCTCGTCGAGACCGTCGCCGTGGACGACTAGCGCGCGCTCGACGGGCATTCGCGCGAGGGCGCGGGCGACCGGCTCCACGAGGGACACGTCGTAGACGCCGACCACCTGTGCGTCCGCGCCTGCGGGGTTCGTGAGCGGTCCGAGAACGTTGAACACCGTCCGCATCTCCAGCTCGCGGCGCGGACCGATCACGGCCTTCATCGCGGGGTGAAAGACTGGCGCGAGCATGAAGCCGATACCGTCGCGTTCGATCGCCGCCTCCACCGCCGGCGGTTCGGCGTCGACCTCGACGCCCAGCTCCGCGAGTACGTCCGCGCTCCCCGAGGACGAGGAGACCGAGTAGTTGCCGTGTTTCGCGACGGCGACGCCCGCCCCCGCCGCGACGACGGCGCTCGTCGTCGAGACGTTGATCGTGTCGTGGTCGTCGCCGCCGGTCCCGCAGGTGTCGACCAGCGGCTGCCGGTCGGGGTCGATCCGCCGCGCGGCGTCGCGCATCCCCGACGCGAACCCGGCGATCTCGGCCTCCGTCTCCCCCTTCGCCCGGAGCACGGCCAGCAGCGCGCCGATCTGCGCCTCCGTCGCCTCCTCGAACACCAGCGACGCGGCCTCGCGCGCCTCGGCCATCGTCAGGTCCTCGCCGTCGGTCACCCGCTCGACGAGTGGTTGAATTCGTGCCATAGTGCGTATCTTCGTCTTGCGATGTACAAACCTGTACACGGCTAAATGGGTTTCGGGCCGAACCTCGCAGCGACGAGACGCGGTGACGCCACGGAGACACGCGTCCGGATATGTACATACACTGATCGCTTGCTAACCACAGGTACGCCGTGGACGTTCGTCTCAATATCCTCTGTTACCGATACGTTCAACAAATATACAGGACTATCAGCGCAGTAAACATCCTCTCCTGTGGTGCCACGAGATACCAGCATCGCGACGAACAGCGTCTCCCGACGAAACGTACTCAAAACGACCGGCGCCGTACTCGGTGTGTCGGCGGCGAGCGGCGTCGCCGTCGGTCAGGAGAGCCAAGACCGAGCGGACCAGACGACAGGGCCCCGGATTACGGCTCACCGTGGGTTCCGAGACGTCTATCCGCAAAACACCGTCGCCGCTATGAGCGGGTCGTCGGCCTTCGACGTGGACCGGATCGAGATCGACATCGTCGCGACGAGCGACGGTGAGATCGTCAGCTTTCACGACGCCAAGCTCGACGACCTGACCGACGAGACGGGTGTCGTAGGCGAGACTCCCGCCGAGACTGTTCTTGAGGCCGAGGTTCTCGGGTCCGGCGAGACGATCCCGACACTGTCCGAGACGCTCGCCGCGGTCGACTCGGACATCACGATGAACATCGAGTTCAAGGAGAACGGCCCGCTGTCGTGGCCGGAGTTCAGCGAGCGGGCGCTCGCGATCGCGGACACCTATCCGGGGGAGTACTACGTCTCGTCGTTCGACCCGGATGCCCTCAGGGCCGTCCGAGAGATCGACCCGGAGGTCGACGTCGCGCTGCTGTTCTTTCAGGACAGAGCGGACAATATCGAGCTCGCTCGTGAACTCGACGCAGAAGCGATCAACGTCTACTACGAGCTTCTCGATGCCGAGTTCGTCGAGACAGTCCAGAGCGAGGGCCGAGAGGTCAACGCGTGGACGATCGACAGCTGGCGGGAGGCACAGAGACCGCTCGCGCTGGGGGTCGACGGCCTGATTACGGACCAGCCGTATATGAACGTCCAGACCGGACAGCCGAACCCACGGGTTCGTGTCGACTCGGTGGCAGTCGGAAACGGGAGCACTGCGACCACCCGAGTCGACGCGCGCTTCCTGTACGACGGACTCTCCGGTGGACGGATCACGCTTTCGCTCACCGACCCTGCCGTCGCGACGATCACCGACGCGACAGCAGCCGATGTGTTCGGCATCTCCGAGGCGACGATCGTCGACGACGGGTCGTCGGCTGTGGTTCGGTTCACCGATCTCGAGCGGAACGTACAGGAGACGCCCGGGATCACCGACGTTCACCTCGTCGACGTCACCGTCGAGGGAGACGCCGCTGGGACGACCGACATGACCGTCGGTGTCGACCAGTTCGATGACGAGACCGGGGCGACACCGACGGTCGACACCAGACGTGGTCTCGTCGTCACTGGCCCGCCGGCGGTATCTGGCGGAGACGCGCCGACCGATCCCGATAACGACGGACTGTACGAGGATCTGAACGGCAACGGTCGTTTCGACTACGACGATATCGTCCTCCTGTTCGAGGAGTTCGACTCCGACGCGGTCAGAATGCACGTAGACGCCTACGACTTCAACGAGAACGAGCAGATCGACTTCGACGATATCGTCACGCTCTACGATGAAGTCAACTGATGGCTCGGCCCTCACGACCTGTCGACGCGGCCCCGGCGGGACCCCGTGCGCTCGCCGCTCGGGCGGTCTCGATAGAACCATCGACGCCCGCACCACTGGATGAAACGAAACACAGCTCCACACTCGGTCTCCGCTGACGCCGTTCGCCACCGCGTGGCCGTCCTGACCACGGTCGTGGTGTTTGCCCTGTTCGTGTCGGTCGTGGCGACAGGGATAGCCACCGCACAGACCGACCAGCCGACCGTCGTCGTCACGAACGAAACGACGGCAGCCGACGGACCCACGACCGTCGATATCGTTCTCACGAACGCTCCCGACGGCCTCTCCGGCTACTATCTTGACGTCACTGTCGACGACCCCGACGTGGCGAAGATCGAATCCGCGAGCTACCCCGACCGATTCGCGCTGACCAGCGACCCGGAGATCGGCGTAGACGGCACGAGCGCCACGCTCGAAGCCGCCGACATCGACGGCACTGTTCAGCCTGGGTCGATGGACGTGACGCTGGTGACGGTCACGGTCAGCTTTCTCGAACCGGGCGAGACCACACTATCCGTCGAGCCCAGACAGTTCGACGCCGACGGTGGGAACGGATTCAGTCCGTCCACACGGTCCGGTGTCGTAAGCGAAAGCGCGACCGATGCAGGCGCGGCGACAGACGGCGACGCGGAGCCGGACGCAGACCCGGCGAGCGTGTCGGAGGCTGACGGCACAGCGGTGGCCTCCGACTCCGGACTCCTCCCCGTTGCCCCGGTGGCGCTGTCCGCCGCTGCCCTGGCGATGCTGGTGATCGGTGTCGTGGCACTCGTCGTACGACGAGACTGATCACGTCTCTCCAGGCCGACCTCTGTCTCCGCTCTCCCTCTGTGACCGGTCGCACGGACCCCGGTTCACGCGCGATCCGTCCGGAAGAGCCGTGTCCAGCCGCTCCGTGCGCTGAACACCAACTCTCCGCCCGAGGGCCAGTCTCTCCGGCCTGCCACCGGACACGGACGACACCGACCTGAGCACGGCTTCGTCACGGGGGCTCCCCGTCGACCCGCCGGTCTACGCCGAGACGTTTCCGAGCCACCACGCCTGATCTGGCAGGCTGTGGCGCTCGGAGCCGAACGACGGTCGAAGACGGCCAGCGACTGCTGGTCGACGCGACCGGTGTCGCCGGCAGACGCGCGAGCGACTCCGCGAGCTGCTCGACGGCGGGTGAGACGTCTCGGGGGCGAGACACGCGGGTCACGCCGCGACCGTCGGCGACCCGTGCTGACTCTCCCGACCTCTCGCTCGTGTGTCTCCGCTGTCGCCGGGACGTCCCCGTCGAGCGTCCGGCAGGCCGGTTCCGTAACGTTGAAAC
>KI543184.1:80757-81757 GCA_000496195.1 uncultured archaeon A07HB70 | reverse complement strand
GAGTTGCGTTAGGGTTGGTAGTCTAGTCCGGTTATGACACCTCCTTGACATGGAGGAGGTCGGCGGTTCAAATCCGCCCCAACCCATTCTCTCAACTCAAACCCGCCAAAGAGTCATAACGCTGTCACTCTCGCCGCGGGCGCGGGGTGGTCGGCGTGAGTCGAGCCGTCGAACTCGACCCGCCGATCTGCGACTACTGCGGTGAGTTCATTCGCGACCGCGACCAGCCTTGTCCGGCCCGCGACGACCGGAGGTGTCACCCGTGACTCTCGCCGACCACGCGGGGCTCGCCCTCCTCGGTCCCTACACCGGGGCGAGCACCCGCACCCAGCGTCGGCACCGTGACCACGGAGGTGGTCCGGCGTGACAGTCGATACGCGCGAGCGGATTGAGCGTTACGTCGAGACGCACCCCGACGCGAGCGCCGCCGAGGTGCTCGGCGCGACTGGCGCCGACCCGAGCGTGTGGGGCGACGTCCTCGACGACGCCCTCGCAGCAGACGACCCTCACCTCGCGCTCGAAACACCCAACGCCGACGCGCCGGAGGCGGATCCTTGGGGCGAGACCCCCACCTACGACCGCGGAGAACCGGCCCTCTCGCCGGGTCCAGCGGACGACGAGCGCCCCCGTGGGGCGACCGTCGACAGCTACGCCGACGCGTCGTTCGCGAGCGCCGACCTCGCCCGCGACGAGTGGCCCGCCGCCCACCGCGACCACGACGCGTGGGTGTGTCGGAAGGCGGGAAGGCGCCGTGGGCGCCGTGGACCGACCCCGACGCGCCCGTCGAGTGTACCCACGGCGACCACGACGACCCGACGCGGTGCGACGACTGCCGCCACTCCGCCCGGTTCAAGTGGGGCTCCGACGGCTCGCGCGAGCACGTCCACGCCGATTACGAGACGGCCCGGGAGTGGCGCGACAAGCACCCCGAGGCCCGCGACGATCTCGCGTTCATCCAGCGCGAGGCCGACCCGTTCGTGTTCGTCGACGGCGACGACGT
>KI543184.1:79393-80737 GCA_000496195.1 uncultured archaeon A07HB70 | reverse complement strand
CGATGGTCCCGAGCGCGGCCAGCAGTCCCGCGCGGTCGGTCTCGACGACAGGCGGCAATCGCACGCCGCGCACGGTGCTGGCCGTGATGGCATTGATCAGTGACTTCGACCAGTCGAGTCCCTCCAGCACGTCCGCGTGGGCGAGGTCTGCTTGGCCCATCCCCATCGCGTTCCCCCCTGTCTTCGCGGTGTACCCCCGGAGATAGATTCGCTTGATGTCGGGTGACTCGGGTTCGGGTTCGTTGATAGTGAAGTGGCGCCGCCCGGTCACGTTGGTGTCCATCCCCTGGCCGCTCACGTCCTTGCCGAGCTGATCGACCACGAGCGCGTCCAGCTCGCCGAACGGGAGCTTGGGCATACGCTCCCAGGCCACCTCCAAGAGTTCCATCTCCCGATCCAGGAACTCGGACGGCGGCACTCCCTCGACGAGCGTGGTGTCGTCGCGTTCGTCCTCGACGATTGCCACCCCGCCGGCGACGGGCAGCTCCGCCAGCAGCCGCTCGGTGATCTCGGGGACCATGTTCCGCAGACTCCAGTCGACGGCCCAGTCGTGGGCCATCTTCGCGCCGCGCTGCTTTCCCATCCCGATGACGAGCATCTTCGAGAGGCCGCTCTCGACGTCGCCACTGAAGTCCGTGTGGGGTTTGATTCGGTTGACCAGGGCGATGGCGTCTGCCTCCACGGCGTGGGCGTCCGCGTACACCGGGACGTCACGGTCGGGCGTGCGGCCGATCTCGACGACGTCCATCGTCGCGCGGATCTCACAGCCGACCGCCGTCTCGGTGACGCCTAACGTCGCGAGTTTGTCGCGCTGACCCGCCGCGGTCGCTCCCCCGTGACTCCCCATCGCCGGGAAGACGAACGGGTCGTAGCCCTGCTCGCGGATACCGCGGACGACGCCCCTGACGATCGTGGGGAGGTTCGCGATCCCCCGACTGCCGGCCCCTACGGCAACCTCGCCACCCTCGGGGACACCCTCGAAGTCAAGATCCGTCACCGCACGTGCGGCGCTGGCCTCGACGTCTCCGTCAGGGATCGGGTCGACGTCCCAGACCTGCTCGACGACGCCCATCGCCGGGAACTCGATATCGCCACAGGCACGCCGGATGTCGTCCTCCGGTACCGCGAGGGAGTCTAGCATCAGTGCCAGATAGGGGGTGGCTGTGAACATAAAACGGTGTTCCGGGCGGTCGCGTTTTCTACAGATCTCGCCTGCGACGGCGCGCCGGCTGCCGAGATCGACCGCGTCGAGTACGACACGTCCTCTGCGCGGCCTGTGGCGAGTCCGCCCCGCTCGACGACCGATATCTCGCGTCGGCGCTGCTCGGCGGTTCGCTGGTCCTC
>KI543184.1:77770-79373 GCA_000496195.1 uncultured archaeon A07HB70 | reverse complement strand
ACACACAGCGCGTATGCAGCACTTCCTCACGAGGGGTGTTCGCACACCCAGAGGGTAACTAAACCGCGTATATTTTGTACGGACTGTACAGAGAGGACCGAGTACGTACAACCCTAACTCAGAATCCGAGATAATAGTAGACTCGTACTTAGGGACTGTGTCCTCCTCTCAGACTAGTCCGGCGTCTCCTCAAGGGATGCGTGTCTCTGCGGTTCGAGTACTGTGCTGATGTATCCCTCACCCCCGCGCCACAGAACCGCGTCTCTCCGGAGTCTCTCGGTCTGTCCGTCGGTCGACGGTGAGGAGGCCCGTCACTTCGTCCTGCAACGCTGCAAACGTCTGCTCTGCTGCATCGAGGTCTGGGGTTCCCGTAATCACGACACGACCAGAAGCAAAGAGTAGAACGACGCTACCGGCTCTGGGAGGTCGATAAGTCAGACCAGGGAATTGCTCGGTCCTTTCGAGGCCAGAACCGATCGCGAGTGAATCGAGATTCAACGACTCCCTGTTCTGCTGTACAGACGAAGTTCCGAATCTGGAACCACTCGTCTTCGGGCTCTGCAACCGTTCCGTTATCAGCCTCGTCGGCTGCCTCGAACGGCGTATCTGCACCTCGGGCCGCCACGGTGGCAGGTGCTACCACTAAGTAGTACCAGCCCCGTAACATTCGGCCTGATTCAAACCAGTGTCTCGGTGTCTCCGTGTCTGCCGCCGTCCATCCCGGACGGCCGGGCGCGCACTTTCTTCACCTCCCGGGTCAACTTAGTGACAAGTGATCATGTCGACAGCCAGCTCAGGTCCCGGGGGTGCGATGGGGGTGCTCTGTGTGGACGGCGATCCAGAGGAAACTCGGCGCGTCGCCGCGGCTCTCGAGGGGGAGCCCGGAGCCTCCCACGTCGTGACCGAGACGGACCCGGTGGAAGCGCTCGACCGTCTGACCTCGGGGGACATCGACTGTCTCGTCGCCGGGAACGATCTGCCTGGGATGGACGGCGTGGCGTTCCTCGAGTCGGTCCGTGAGACACGCGGCGACGTTCCGTTCGTCCTGTTCACCGGGTCGGGGAGCGAGGCGGTAGCGAGTCGGGCCATCTCCGCGGGCGTCACCGACTACGTCCGGAAGGGGCCAGAGGGCGGTGGCCTCGACGCGCTCGTCGACCGGATCCGGGCGCTCTCGAACGACGACGGGAGCGCGACGGGGAGGGCGTACGACGAGGCGCAGTTCGAGCGGTTCGTGGAGGCGTTCCCCGACGTCGTGTTCGTCACCGACGAGGAGGGACGGTACGTGGACGTCATCGCCAGTGGAACGGATTCGCCGCTCTACGACGACCCCGAGGATCTCCTCGGGAGTCGGTTTCACGACCTGCTGCCCGCCGAAACCGCGGATCGGCTCCTCGATGCAGTCCGGGACGCACTCGAGGCCGGGGAACAGCAGCGGATCGAGTACCAACTGGAAGCACGGTCTGGCACGCGGTGGTTCGAGGCTCGCGTCGGACCGCTGGACGCCGGCGGGGACACACGGACCGCGTTCTGGATCGCCCGGGACGTCACCGAGCGCAAGCGCCGCGAGCAGGAGTACGAGCAGATCTTCAACAGCGTCAACGAC
>KI543184.1:65916-77750 GCA_000496195.1 uncultured archaeon A07HB70 | reverse complement strand
GCGACTGGGCGTCGAGAGACTGAGTGCGAGTGAGCAGGGATACACCGGGGAGCGCGGGTGGGAGCTCATCCGGGAGGTGGCCGCGACCGGCGAGTCCGAGACAGTCGAGTGGCGGGCAGAAACGAGGGGCGGCGATCGGATCTGGCTGGAGGCGACGCTGACCCCGGCGAAGATCGGCGGCGAGCGACGTGTCCTCTCGATACAGCGTGACATCACGGAACGGCGGGAACTCGAACGGACCTACCAGGACATCTTCGAGGGTGTCTCCGACGGGCTCGTCGTACACGACGACGAGACCGGGGAGATAGTCGAGGTGAACCAGCGGTACTGCGAGCTGACGGGCTACAGCCGCGAGGAACTGATCGAGAACTCCATCGAACTGATCGTGCCGGAGGACGACCCGGAGTACGCCTGCGGGGACGCGATCGAACGGATCCAGAAGGCGCGCGAGGATGGGCCACAGCTGTTCGAGTTCAAGACCGAGCGAAAGGACGGCGGGAGCTTCATCGGTGATGTCAACCTCAGGACCATCGAAATCCGGGGCACCGAGCGGGTCCTCGCGAGCGTCCGGGACATCACCGAGCGCAAGCGCCGCCAGCGCATCATGCAGAAGCTTCACGCATCGACCAACGACCTGCAGGAGGCGGAGTCGGTGGCGGACGTCTGTGAGGCGACCGTCGCGGCGGCCAGAGAGGTGCTTGACCTCTCGATGCCGACCTGCTGGATCCACGGGTTCGAAGAACCCGGGGTCCTATCGCCGGTCGCCGCCAGCGAGGCGGCCTGGGGGGGTGACGGCCCCGGAAAGTTCGACCCCGGCGACCTCCAGTACGAGGTGTACGAGACGGGCGAGACCCGCGTCTACGATCCGAGCGAGATACTCGAGGAGACCCCGCTCAGCAACGCGGTCCTGATCGGGCTCGGCGACCACGGGACGTTCGGCGCAGCCGATCCGGGCGTCGAGACGTTCGACGACGTCACACTCGACGCCGCCCGCATCCTCGCGCGCCACGCGACGGCCGCGCTCGACCGCGTGGAGCGCGAGCGCGAGCTGCGCGAGAGCGAGCGGCGCTTCCGGCTGATCGCCGAGCGGATCGACGAGGTGATCTACCTCGCGAACACCGATTTCACCGAGGTTCTGTACGTCAACCCCGCCTACGAGACCATCTGGGGCCGTCCGACCGACGAACTCTACGACGACGCCCAGAAGTTCATCGAGGCAATCGACCCCCGCGACAGGGAGGAGATCGAGTCCGAGATCGAGGCGATGGTCGCGGAGATGCAGCAGGGCGACCCCGTGGACAGCTACGACTTCGAGTACCGGATCCGACAGCCCGGCGGCGAGACCCGCTGGGTCAGCGCGACGGGCTATGCGGTCGAGATGCCCGGCGACGAACGCCGGTTCGTCGGCATCGTCGAGGACATCACCGAGCGCAAGTACCGCGAGCAGCGCCTCGAGGTGTTCAACCGGATCCTCCGGCACAACCTGCGCAACCAGCTCGACGTGATCCGGAGCCACGCCGAGACCCTGGTCGACCGGATCGACGACAGCCACCCCGAGCGGATCGTCGCCGCGGTCGACGAACTCGCGATGATGGGGGACAGAGCGCGGAAAACCGACCGGATCATGTCGATGGGCGACGACGCGAGCGAGCTTAGTCTTCCGAAGACGCTGGGGGAGGTCGTCGAAGAGGTCACGCGGGAGCAAGGCGCCGTCGATGTGGCGACCGGCCTGCCCGCGTCGGCGCGGCTGACGAACAACGACGAGGCGCTCCAGACGGCCGTCAGGAGCGCACTGGAAAACGCAATCGAGTACGCCGATTCGGAGGTCCGGCTGACGGTCGAGGACCGCCCCGGCGGGTACACGGTCGTCATCGACGACGACGGCCCCGGGATTCCGGAGGAGGAGCTCATCCCGATAGAGGCCGGGACCGAGACGAATCTCAACCACGGGCGCGGGCTCGGCCTCTGGCAGCTCAGGTGGGGCGTCGACAAGCTCAACGGCGAGCTTTCCTTCGACACGAACGAGGGGACGACAATCCGGATCAGCGTCCCGGATAGGGCCGACACGGCGCGCCGAAACTGAGCGAATGGCGGCGAGTTACTGGCCCACGTCTTCGACGGCACCGACAGGGGCGGCTTCCGTAGCTCACTCGGCACGACCGACCCGCCGACCGTTCCTCCGTGCTGTCGTTGCCGCGAGCACAGTCAGGGTGCTCGGCGTCTCCCGTCCGTCCGGTCTGATGCGGCGACCCCTTCGGGCGATCTCGACGAACGCTCAGATGTGCTGTTACGCATCCGCGTTCCGCGCCGAACGGTCGACAGTGACACCCTTCGGGCGCATGGTGACACGGGTAGCGGCGCCGTGCACCGCTCGAGAGAGCGAGTCAACGAACGCTATCTCGTCGAGGAAGCCTGCGTCGCCTGTGAGGACTGCGAGCCGACGGCAGTGGAACTCGAAGGGACAGCCGTCAGGACCGGACCCGATGCCGGGCCGGCAAGAGGTGACTTCCGGGCGCGAGCTGAGGAGGCCGACACCGATGAGTGCCTGATCTTCGGATTGTGGCCGTGTGGGCCCGCCGACGAAGATCGAGGCCGAATGGGAACTGCACTCCGCGGCGGACGCCTGCGACCAGCCGAGTCGGTGAGAGAGACGACCGCGAGCCACGATCGGAGCGTCAGTCCCGACTATGCCCACCTCATCGACTGGGCCATACCAGGGGGTACCGCGTAGTGTGGCTCGTTTTGTCCGCACAACACGCCGGTAGATAACGAAACGGAATTACTCTGTTGCGTAGACCCTCTGTATCGGTCAAGCCGTTGCTGACAGCGATCGAGGAGTTAGCGAAGGTGCCGCTGAAGACAGGGCGCGAATCGATCACTCACTCTCTTTCACACCGGCAACTTCGAACCGTGCCCCGCCCTGCTCGCTCTCAGTCACGGTGATCTGCCACCCGTGCGCGTCGGTGATCTGCTCGACGATCCGCAGGCCGAAGCCGGTCCCGTCCTCGTTCGTCGAGTATCCCGCCTCGAAGACCTCCTCGCGGTCAGACTCGGGGATGCCGGGGCCGGTATCCGACACGTAGAAGCCGCCGTCCATCGCACCGACGGACACTGTCACGTCGTCGCCGCCGTGTTCGACTGCGTTGCGATAGAGATTCTCGACAAGTTCCTGGAGACGGCTCCGGTCGGCCCTGAGTGTGCGTGTCGCGTGGGTTTCGAGCGTTGCCGAGCCAGTCTCCACGGTCTGCCAGCTGCGCTCGGCCACGTCTGCGAGGTCAACTGGTTCGAGTTCACCCACCGCCTCGCCCTCCCGTGCTAACTTCATCAGGTCGTCGATCAGCGCCTGGCTCCGGTCGAGCGCGTCTGCTGCCCGGACGAGATGGTCACTCTCGCAGGTCTCCTGTGCCAGTTCGAGATGCCCGCCGGCCACGCTGAGCGGACTCCGCAGGTCGTGGCTGACGATGCTTGCGAACTCCTCTAAGCGCTCGTTCTGGCGCTCGAGTTCCTGTCTGCGTTCGATCTGGTCAGTGATATTCTGTGACATTCCCATCCCGCAATCGACATCTTCGTCACTAAGTTGAACGGGGACTGTCCACGTCCGGTATGTTTCGTCCTCCGACTGTCTTCGTAAACGTGTGGCTGTTCCCCTCAAGTGTGTCAGTATAGTACTGCGTGAGTTCGTCAGCGAGCTGCTCGGGAAAGATATCGTGTACTGTCGCACCCTCGATTTCGCCAGGAGATATGTCAACCGCCTCCAGTTCTTCTCCGCCAGCGCGAACGTACCGAAGGTCGTCATCGAACATATACACCGCACCGTTGGGGAAGTTTTCGGCCAGCGTCTGATACTGATTCCTCACTCTCCGCAACTCCTGCTCGCGGTTCTCGCGGTCGGTGACGTCATCAAACTTCGAAAAGACCGATTGGACGTCCCCGCTGTTATCGGTGACTGCGCGGTTGTGCCACTCACAGGCCAGTATCTCGCCATCCTTTCGAACGTTGCTGTTGACCACGTCGGTTCCGCCGTCGGCAGCAAGAAGCTTCTCGACGGCGTCACCCACCTGTCCGCGGTCCTCCTCGGCGACGATCATCTCCCACGACTCGCCACGCAACTCTGCCTCACTGTAGCCGAGAATCTCTTCGGCCCGCCTGTTCACGCGTTCGAACTGGAATTCATCGTCCCACTGGACCGCACCAAGCGGTGATTCCTCAAAGAACAACGACAACTGTTCTCGCCGCTGGCGCGCAGTCTGCTCACGATCAACACGGTCGAGTGCTGCGACGAGAGTCCCCGCCAGCAGTTCTCCGAGCGCGAGGTCCTGCCGGTCGAACGCTGCTCGCTTCTCCGACCCGGCGATGAGGATTCCATGGTCATCAAGTGGCAGATATAAACTGCCCCCGAGAGTAGTTTCTGAGTCGTGGACATCCGGATCCTGTTGGACATCCGTGATCACTGCTGGCTCGCCGTTCCGGTAGACCCGTCCCGCAGTACTGTCCGCCACGGGGAGGGGTTGCGTGTCCTCGATGAGCGACGCCAGTTTATCTGTCCGTGCCACGGGTGCTAACCGCGTGTCGCCGGCCTCGGAGATGTGGATGGCGTTCGCCTGGAAGTCGAGGACGTCACTGGCGGCCTCGACGCCGATGTCAGCGACCTCTTGACGGGTTTTTGCCGTCAAGAGGGCTTGCAAGGCCTGGTTCAGCTCGGTCAACTGCCGTTCGCGGGTTCTCTCTTCGGTGATGTCTCGTACGTATCCACGCACCACGCCATCGGATCCGGACGTGTCTACCCGCTCACCGCGTGCAGTGACCCACCGATCTGTTCCCTCGGTCGTGGTGAGTCTCACGTCAACCTCGTATGACTCGCCCGTGTGGAGACACTCGGTGAATCGGTCTGTGAGCCGTTCACGATCCTCCGGATGGAAGTACTCGAACGATTCCTCTAGAGTCAGGTCCGCATCCGATTCGAGCCCGAATATGTGTCGTATTCCCTCTGTTATAACGAGCGTTTCCGTCTCCGGGTCGTATTCCCACGCGCCGACATCAGCCAACTGTTCCATATTCGTCATGAGGTCGTGGGTCCGCGCCAGTTCCTGCTGGCGTTCTCTCTGTTCGGTGACATCCCGTGTCGAGCCGGCGATATACTCGCCCGTCCCGTCAACGACGACCGGCGCGATTTGCGTTTCCCACTGTCTTGCGTTCCCGTCGAATCGTACGGTTTCCTCGTACTGGAGTGGTTCCTGCCGCTGGATACACTCGCGGTATCTCGCTGCTGCTGTTGCTCCCGGCTGTTCGCCGAGAACGTCCCGCGGTGTCTGCCCCCGAACTCGCTCGGCCGACAGTCCCGTTGCGTCCTCCCACGCCGGATTCACCCGTTCGACGGTGAACTCCTCGCCGACATCGATGAGAAACAGCGAATCCTGCGCGTGCTCGAACAGCGTCTCGGTCTGCTCGAGCTCCCCCCGACGTTTTTTCTGCTCAGTAATATTGTGGATAGAACCCCGAATTGTCATGACGTCGCCGTTCTCGGTTGCTGGTATCATCGTCACGTTCACGAGGCGTTCGTCGCCGTCCAGCGTCTGGAGACGCCAGGTGCCACGTGTTTCTTCGCCAGTCTCGGCTGCCCGGGTTACAGCCTGTCGGACGTCCGCCCGGTCGTCCGGGTGGTAGTGTTCGATCGCTTCCTCCAGTGTAAGGTGAGTGTCGTCGGGCAGGGCGACGAGTCGGCGAGTGCCGTCAGTCAACAAGAGGTCCCCGCTGTCAACGTCGATCTCGAACCCACCTGTATCACCGGCGAACTCGGTTAACCGCATCAGCTGTTCCTGTCGGTCGGCTCGTCGGGTCTCGCGTCGTGCGTGAACGGCGTTGCGGATCCGGTTGGCAAGCAGTTCGTACTGTTCGGACCCGGATTCCTTTTGCAGATAGTCAGTGACGTCGGCAGCGATAGCGTCGCTGGCGACGGCCTCACTGCCCTTGCCGGTAAAGAGAATGAACGGCAGATCGGGGCGCTCTTCCCGGACAGCCCGCAGGAATTCGATGCCATCCATACCAGGCATGTTGTAGTCCGAGACGACACAGTCGGGCGGGCGATCACTGATGCGCCGTAGTCCCTCGTCGGCACTGGTCGCCGTCTCGACGGCGAAGCGGCTGTCCTCTCGTTCGAGAAACGCTCCGGTCAGCTCCGCGAAATCGGGGTCATCATCGACGTGAAGGATCTGAACCTCCTGTTGAGAGCTGAACGGCACGGCGCACGTGTGGATGACGATCGTCAAAAATATGTCGTTGCAGAATCAGAATCTGTTCTTTCCGTTGCCGGGCGGTTGGTTCAGAGTTGACTGGTCGAGGTAAACAGCTGCCTCGTAGCTGATTCGCCACGTGCTGAATACAGGGCGCGAGTGCGTCACGAGAGCCCGAGCATCGTGGGACTACGGACGGCGAACCCATCTTCCGTAGAAGACAGACGAAAGCAGAACGAACGTGAGAACTCCTCCAACGAAGAATCCGGCCACACCCAGGAGGGAACCCGGCTGTCTCATGCCCAACACCCCGCCGATAACGGCACCACCGAGTGCGGAGCTCAGAATCAACCCGGCACCGGCCTGCCACTCCTCGACGACATCTGCTCTGCTCTTCCCGGACATACCGAGAACGAGTGCTGCTGGTAGTGTATATACTGTGGGTGCCGAACTGACGTTGGGACGTATCTTCTCTGTATTCGGTACGGTCGCCAGAAGGTGATTGCAAGCCGACGACGGAGGCCGTCGAGGAACCCCTCGGCGAGAGCAAGCCCCGGAACGCCTGCCTGTCGGTGTACACCCGCTGTGCCGTCGTCCACGAGGGCCGCGCGCAGTCCCAGCTCGAATCGGGCGACCGCTTCGTTCTCTGCGAGCCCGACGGGACAGTGCTGGTCCACGGCGACACGAATCAGGAGCCGCGCAACTGGCAGCCTCCGGGGCGACGGTGCAGGTGACCGACACGGACCCGCTGGTCATCACGGCGGTCCGCGCCAGTCCTCGCGAAGTGACTCGCATCACCTGCGAGCGGGTGTACCACGGCTGTGGTGCCGATGGACGACGACGCCAGCCTCGAGTTGTAGGGCTCGGAGGCCGAGCTCCGGGATCGCACCTTCGAGACCCCGGAGCCCATCGAGGATTGGTTCCGGCCCGAGGCGCGGGAGTACGAGACGCCCGCAGGGCCGGTGGACGTGTGGGACCACGACGCCGAGGGGCAGCGGAAGACGGCTGCCGGCTGACTGGGACACACCGACGGGACCGATTCGCCACTCCAGACTGCTGAATCGAACTGATGGCTTCCTCTGGCGTCGGGGCCGTCACCTTCTCGCAGGCGCCGGGAACTTCGAGGAGACCGACGGGACCGTTCAGCTATCTATCCACAACAGTGGGTTGTACCGACCTGTAACGTCACCGGGGACCGGGACGGAGCCACTGACCGCCCACCCGTCGGAGCGTCGTACCAGAACCGTCCCGCGGTGTGTCGCCGCGAACAGGTTCCCATCCGCGGCAGTCATCCCGGTCACCATCTCGTCGGGGCGGGGGTGATCGACCGGTTCGACGGTCTCGGCGTCGTGCGAGGCGAAGAGCATCGGGTCGGTGTCGTCGTCCTCCCACGTCGAAGAGTTCGCGAGCGCCCCGGCGGCGTAGAGCACCCCGTTGATCGCGACCACCGCCCGGAAGTATCGCTGGTCGAACCCCCGGTCCAGGCGCGTCCACGACCGCCCCGTGTCCGACGTGTGAAACAGCCCACGGCCCGTCGCGGCGACGAGTTCGCCGGGACCGACCACGTGGAGTTCGTGGATATCGTCGTGAACGCCCTCGTTGCGTTCCGTCCAGGTGTCGCCACCGTCGGTGCTGACGTGGACGCCACCGACTTCGACCCCCGCCATCACCCGATCAGATGACCTGGGTGAGACGTGGACGTCCCGGACCTGTGCGATGTTCTCGTGACGGGGCAACCGCCACTCGTCGCGCGACGGCAGCTCCCGAAAGCCGTCGAGCTCTCGCCAGCTGAGTTCTTCTACGGTGCCGCCATCCGTCCGGGCGACGTACACGTGAGCCGGGCGGGTGCCAGCGTAGAGTCGCTCGCCTTCAGGACCCGCGCCGACCGCGTACACCTTCTCACGGGGAGTGCTAAGGTTCGTCCAGTCGGTTCCGTCCGGTGAGTGGTACAGGCCGGTTCCCGTTGCCGCGAACACGCCGTCGATCCCCTCGAACGCCCGAACACGTCTGACTCGCCCCGAGTCCAGAAGCTTCTGCACGTCGGGATCGTCCGACTCGTGGACGCCGCGGAGTCGGTATATGCCGTCGTCACTCCCTGCGATGAGCATGTGGGATATTTGCTACGAGTTAGCAAAAACACCCACGCACGACAACACCCCGTCGAGGGCTACCGCCAGGTGCTATCGACGCTGCTCCGGTACCGGTACCGCAGGACGTCGGTGTTCGCGAGACGCCTCCGTCGCCGGATTGCGTCGCCGGCGTCACGAACGTCGTCGAGATTCTGCCCGGATTGTATCAGGTGGGTGAGCACGGCGCCGATCACGCCGGACCGCGGCGGGTCGTCGCCGGGGCCGTCCGCGACGATCGCGGTCGGTCGAGTAGTCGCTGCCGCTCGTCGGACGACTGAAGCGTGGTCCGGTCGGCTGTTAATTCGGACGTATGAGCTGCCGTCGGTTCGTGTCGCTCGGGAGTGAGCGACCGGGTGGTTCCGCTTGAACAGGCCGTCGCGCGTCGCCGCTCACGGCGCGACCGGCGGTGCCGCGGGCTCGGTCTATACGCGTCGGCGGTCGTCGTCGAGCGCCGATATACACGACGAGGTCAGCCGTGACACCCGCGAGCGACGAGTCTCCGGACGGGCTCCCGCCGTTCGTGTCGGCCCCCACAGTATCATACGTGTCCGGCTATCAGACGACGCACGCGTGACCACGGACGCATCTCGGAGCCCACACCAGCCGGCGACTGTGGTGACCGCCCCCGAGCGAGCCCGACGCGTGACGCGCTCGCCCCGGGGCCGTCCCGCCCTCCAGCCGCGGACCGGCAGGCCACCGTGACGCCGGCTGGTCACCTCGCCGCGGCGGTGATCGCGAGTGACTACCTCGACTACGACCGACGGGCGACGGCGCTCTGTCTCGCCGGCGCCGTCGTCCCGGACCTCGTCGACAAGACGGCGTGGCGGCTCGGACTCGCCGAGACCGGTCACACCCTCGCGCACTCTGTGTTCACTGTCGCGGCGGTTGCGGTCATCGTCACCGCGGTCGACGCGGCTCGCCCGCTCCGACCGGTGTTCCCGGGCTACGCCGCGCACGTCGTCGCCGACGTCGGCGTCGCGTATCCCCGGTTCGTCGTCAACTACGCGTGGCCGGTTCTCGAACAGCAGCCGACGCCCGACGTCTCGCCGGTCGGCTACTGGGTGCGGTACGCGGTGAGCGCGCCCGGGGTCGCCGAGGCGGCTATCGTCGTCGCCGGGATCGGTGTCGTCGCGCGTCGCCGTATCGGCGACTCGGACGACGAGGACGGCCCACAGGGCTAACCGTACCGACTGGTCTGCCTGGCCTGCCACCGAACGGTTCTCCCGTCCGGCGCGCGTATCGCCGCACGTGTCACCGGACGCGACAGACTCCGGGTCGGGTGGATCGCCGTCGCGAACAGTCCCCGTCGACCCGCCCGTCCACGTCGAGACGTTTCCGAGCCACCACAGCCTGACCTGGCGGGCCGGACCGCTCGCGGACTTCCTGGCCGCGGTCGCAGCCGAGCCGGCGGTCGAGGGCGACCACCGGCTGCTGGTCGACGCGACCGGCGCCGCCGGCAGACGTCGGCTGTCGCCGCGCGACGTCGACACGAGGGCCGGCGCCACGACGTACGCCCGCGCAGAGCCGTCCGCTCCGTGGACGGCTGCGTGGGAGCGCCGGACGACGCCCGTCGTCTCGCTGACCGGTGCCCCCGCGGTCGGCCTGACCGCGCGGCTGCACCTCGCGACGACCGACTGCGACCGGTGGGAGCAGCGGGCGCGCGAGCGGCTTCGCCGCCTGCTCGACCGCGGGTGAGTGCGGGCACCCGGGCGGGGCGCTGCTCGGCACCGTCCCCGACCAACCCTCTCGTCGCCGTGCCCGGGGTCGTGGCTCGATCCACGGGTATATCGGCGCCTGGCCCCTCCGTTCGGCACCGACCGATGCTCGGCTACGCCTGTATGAACCACACCCTCCGTGACCGCGAGCCGCCGGTGCGGTGTAACCGCGACATGCAGAAGGCGACCTTCGAGGAGCGCGGACCGGCGTACGCCTCGAAGCTCGCGCTCCAGAACGTCACGGACCTCCACACGACGCTCCGGTGGAACGCAAAGCACGACCTCCGGTTCTACCGCTGTACGTCGGCGCTCGTCCCGTGGAACTCGCAGTTCGACCTCGCCGACCTGCCCGACTACGAGGCGATCCGCGCGGCTGCCGAGCGCTGTGGCGCCCTGATCGAACGCGAGGAGATGCGTCTCACCTTCCACCCGGACTACTGGTGTCGGCTCGGGAGCGACAGCGCCGACACCCGGGCGAACTCGATAGACGCGGTCGAGTACCACGCCGACTGGCTCGACCTCATGGGTCTCGACCGCTCGCCGTACTACGGGATCAACGTCCACATCGGCGCGACGTACGGCGACAAGGCTGCCACCGGCAGCCGGTTTCGCGACGCCGTCAGCCGGCTCTCGCCCGGTGCCCGCGCCCGGCTGACCGTCGAGAACGACGACAGAGAGAGTCTGTGGAGCGTTCCCGAACTCGTCGACGCGCTCGACGGCACCGACGTTCCCGTCCTGTTCGACTACCACCACCACACGTTCACCGACCGGGGCTGACCTACCGCGAGGCGTTCGACCGCGCGGCGTCGACGTGGGGGTCGGTCCGCCCGGCGACACACTACTCGGAGCCGGCCTGCCTGCACGGCGCCGACGCCCGGCCACAGGCCCACGCAGCGTGTCCGGCGGGGGTCCCCGGGTGGCTCCGCGAGCGCTCGGACGTCATGATCGAGGCCGACGGCAAGGAGCGGGCCGTCGACGCCGTTCGCGACGCGACGACCGCGTCGTGACGCCCGGGAGCGCCCGTGGCGTCGGACTCGTCGCCGTCGACTCCGCGATCGGACTCCACGTGGCCCGTGCTCCCGCGCGGGAGCAGCCGAACCCCGGTCTCGTGTTGCCTCACGGCTCGACGAGCATGCTCATGTCGAGCCACCCTGCGTCGTAGACCAGCGACCCCATCGACACGACGTCGGCGCCCGCCTCCGCGTACGCGGGAGCAGTCTCCGGGGTGATGCCGCCGGACGCCTCGAACGTCACGTCGGCGTCGACGGCTTCGACACACGTCGCGACCTCCGCTGGCGTCATGTTGTCGAGTAGCAGGATGTCAGCGCCCGCCGCGGCGGCGCGTTCGGCCTGTGTGACCGTCTCGGCCTCGACCTCGACGGTCGCGGTGAAACTCGCCCGCCGGCGCGCGCGCTCGATACAGGGCTCCAGTCCCGCGATCGCGATGTGGTTCTCCTTTATCAGAACCGCGTCGGCGAGACTGTACCGGTGTGGGTCGCCGCCGCCGAGTCTGACCGCTCGCTTCTCGAAGGCCCGGTATCCGGGCGTCGTCTTGCGGGTCGCGGCGACCCGGGCGTCACCACCGCACTCGGCGATACGGTCGACGACTGCTGCCGTTCGCGTGGCGACCCCGCTCATGCTCATGAGGAAGTTGAGTGCGAGGCGCTCGGCCCGGAGCAGCCCCTCTGCGGGCCCGGCGAGTGTCGCGACCACCTCTCCCGCGCCGACGAGGTCGCCGTCTGCGGCGCGTGACTCGACGG
>KI543184.1:60969-65896 GCA_000496195.1 uncultured archaeon A07HB70 | reverse complement strand
TCGTGACGTCGCGCCAGTCGGCGCCGTCCTCTGCGAGCACTCGGTCGAGGGTCTCCTGTCGCACAGTTCGTTGTACGTCCGCTCGGTCAAAAGCCCGAGTATTGTGCCCGTGCAGCTTCATCGGCACGTATTGAAAATTTTTTGTCTTCACGTTGGGCAACAATAGAGAATAAACCAACACACGTATCCGCACGCGAGGCTGGTTAACAGTACAGATGGCTGATTCACGACGTGCGTTTCTGCGGCGAGCGGGCACTGCTGCCGTCGGCGTCGGGTCGCTCACCCTCGCCGGCTGTTCGAGCCGCGGCGCCTCCGACGAGACGACCTCGACCGACGAGCCGCTTCGACTCGCGTTTCAGGCACCGGCCGAGACGACCGACGTGAACACCTGGGTCGGCGCACGAGAGTTCGCAGCCGACCGCGGATTAGACGTCACGGTCGACGTGTTCGAGGGCGTCGACCTCGCGGTACAGTCCGTGCTGTCCGGCGAGGCGGACGTGGCCCGCGGCTCGGTGACTGCCGCCGCCGCCGTGATCGAGGCCGGGCGACCGTTCGAGTTCGTCGTGACCCCGATCCGGAGCACTGACTACGTCCTCACTGCTCAGCCGGGGATCGAGTCGCTCGCGGACATCGTCGAGCAGGACGCCACGATCGGTATGTCGGCATCGACCGGGCTCGACGCCGTTCAGGTCGCGGCGGCGATGTTCCAGGCCGGCGTGATCGACAGCGTCGACGAACTCGACTACCAGCGGATCGGCTACTCTGGCGCCCGGAAGGAGGCGATGCTCGGCGGCGATATCGACGTCTCGCCCCAGCACTACGCCCAGTGGCTGGACATGCGCGAGCAGAACGACGGCCTGGGAACGCTTCTCCGGTTCGGCGAGACGCTCGACAGCTGGATACAGGAGGTGTTCATGATCCCGCGCGACGTTTTGGACGCTCGACGCGCGGACGTGGTGTCGTTCGTCGCCGCCCAGCTACAGGGCTCCCGCGCGCTGTACGACAGCTACAGCCGCTACAAGCGTGCCGTTCGGGAGTACGTCCCCGGTGGCGGGCCGGACGAGGCGACCCTCGAGCCGACCTACGAGTTCCTCACCGACATCGGACTCTGGCCACGCGACGGTGACCTCCGCCGGGAGAACGTCGACTACATGCTCGACCTCTCGTCTCGCGTCGGGCTGACCGACGAGCGGATCCCGACCGACGACCCGCTCAACCGGGGGCCGCTCGAGGACGCCCTCGCGGCGCTCGGCGACGACGGATGAGCGCGCTCGTGGCGTCCGACGTCGTGAAGACGTACGGCGGCACACGCCGTGTTCGCGCGCTCGACGGCGTCTCACTCGTCGTCGACGATGGGGCGTTCGTCGTCGTCGTCGGCCCCTCCGGCTGCGGGAAATCGACGCTTCTACGCCTGTTTGCCGGTCTGACCGAGCCGACTGCGGGTGCGGTGCTGTACGACGGCGAGTCGGTCGCCGGCCCGAGCCGCGAGCGCGCGATGGTGTTCCAGGGGTTCAACCTCTTTCCGTGGCGGACCGTTCGCGAGAACGTCACCTTCGGACTGGAGATGGCCGGGGTCGGACGCGCCGAGCGCCGTGAGCGGGCCGCCGAGACGCTCGCGCTGGTCGGACTCGAGGCCGATACCGACCGCTATCCCGACGCACTCTCCGGGGGGATGCGCCAGCGTGTCGGGCTGGCCCGCGCGCTCGCGGTCGACCCCGGCGTCCTGCTCATGGACGAACCGTTCGGGTCGCTCGACGCGCGCACTCGGGCGACGCTCCAGCGCGAGCTCATCGCGATCCACGCCCGCGAGCGGACGACCGTCCTGTTCGTCACCCACGACATCGACGAGGCGCTGCTTCTCGGCGACCGCGTGCTGGTGATGACCGACGACCCGAACCGGATCGTCTCCCGGGTCGACGTGCCGTTCGACCGCCCTCGTGACGACGACATCGAGACCACCACGGCGTTCGTCGACCTCAAGCGCCGTATCCGGGCGATCTTCCGGGGCGACGCCCCCACAGTCTCAGAATGAGCCTCTCGGCACGGCGCCGCCACCAGTCGGGCGGCGCGATCCTCCTGCTCGCGGTCTGGGTCGTCGCCGCGTGGCGGGTCGGTCCGGCACTGCCCGGACCGGTCGCGCTCGCCCGAGCGACAGTCGACCTCTACCGCTCGGGCGCGCTGGTCGACGCGCTCTCCGGGACGCTCGTCCGCGTGGCGCTGGGCTACGGGCTGGCCGTCGCCGTTGCCTTTCCGGTCGGCGCGCTGATGGGTGTCGACACGCGTCTCGACGCGTTCCTCGGGACGTACGTCACGGCGCTGTTCGTGACGAGCGTCGCGAGTCTCCTCCCGTTCCTGATTCTCGTCGCCGGGACGGGTGCCGGATTCTACGCCGCGGTCGTGTTCCTGTTCGCCGTCTTTCACATGGTGCTGATCGTCCGGGCGGGCCTGGCGACCGTCGAGAGCGGGACGCGCGACGCCGGGCGAGTGTACGGCGCGCGTGGCTGGCGGGCGTACGTCTACGTGCTCCTGCCAGCGGCGCTTCCACACGCCGTCGCCGCGCTTCGTGTCGGCTACAACCGTGCGGTCAAGGGCGCGGTGGTCGCCGAACTGTGGATCTACGCCGGGATCGGCGAACTCCTCCACGGCTACCAGCGCTTCTCGCAGACGTCGAGCGCGCTCGCGGTCGTGTTACACGTGTTGTTGCTCGCCGTCGTCGGCGTTCGACTGCTCCGGGTGGCCGAGCGGCGCTACGCGGGCTGGCGCGTGGTGACGGTCCGGTGACCGGACCCGGCGAGGTGTCGTTCGGGCGGCTCCGGCGGTGGGGGCTTCGGCTCCTGGCGGTCGTGGTCGCACTCGGCGCCTGGCAGGCCGTCGCGGCGACGCAGAGCCTGCTGCTCGCCCCGCCGGCTTCGGTCGTGCGCGTGCTCGTCAGGGACACACTGGTCACACGCGTGCTGCTCGACGCGCTCCTCGCCGCGTTGCGGAACGCCGCCGTCGGCTACGCGCTCGCGCTCGCCGTCGGCGTCCCCGTCGGTGTGCTCGTCGGACTCTCGCCACCGGTTCGACACGTCCTCGACCCGGCGCTGGACGGACTCTACTCCACGCCGATGGTCGCGCTCGCGCCGCTGCTGGTCGTCTGGTTCGGGCTGTCGCCGGTCGGGAAGATCGCGCTGGTGTTCGCGTTCGCGGTGTTCGTCGTCGTGATCAACACGAAGGCGGGTCTGACCGACGCGCCCGCCGGACTGCTCGACGCCGCGGCGGTGTACGGCGCCGACACCCGTCTCGTCCGGCTCCGGGTCCGCCTCCGGCACGCGCTGCCGAGCGTGCTGACCGGCGCACGGCTGGGTGCGGGACGCGCCGTCAGGGGAGCGGTCGCCGCCGAACTGTTCCTGTACGCCGACGCGCTCGGCCAGTACCTCATCGACAGCGGGGCGAGCTTCGAGGTGGCACGGCTCCTGGCCGGCGTCGTCGCGCTCACGCTCGTCGGCGTCCTCGCGGTCGGGAGCGTCGGTGCGGTCGGGCGCCGGGTCCGCCGGTCGAGCTCCTGACCACTCCGACACCGTCTCGACGGCCCCGCCGTGTCGCACGCTCTGGCCGGTCCCGCCGCCGTGGCCTACATCTCGACCGTCTCGAGGTGTGCGAGCAGCCGGTCGTGGAGCGAGCCGTTGCTGGCGAGCAGCGGCGTCCGGACCGCCTCGTCGTCCTCCAGCCGGAGTTCGTACCGCGCGCCGTGCTGGTCGGTGGCCTGTCCGCCGACCTCGCGGAGCAGACAGAGGCCCGCTGCCATGTCCCACGGTCGGGTGTCGTACTCCCAGAGCGCGTCGGCGCTGCCGGCGGCGACGTACGCGAGGTGGAGCGCGGCGCTCCCGAGCCGCCGGACGCCCTGCGTCTCCTGGTAGAACGCCTGGAGGAACCCGCCGTCCGGGTCGTAGCCCGACAGGAGCATGCTCTCGTCGAGCCGGTCCCGGGTCGTCGGCTCGATCGGGCGGCCGTTCTGGTACGCGCCGCCGCCGGCCACGGCGTGGAACATCTCGCCCGACTCCGGCGCGTAGACGACGCCGACGACCGGAACGCCGTCCTCGAGCAGGGCGATCGAGACGGCGTAGTTCGGGTTGCCGTGCGCGAAGTTGCCGGTGCCGTCGAGGGGGTCGATCAGCCACGCGTAGCCGTCGACCGGCTCGACGTCGTCGTTCTCCTCCGACTGCACCTCGTGGCCGGGGAACTCGCTGTTGATCGCCGTCCGGATGATATCGTTCGCCTGGTAGTCGGCCTCGGTGACGATGTCGGACTTGTCGGTCTTGTACTCGACGTGTTCGACCTGACCGTGGATCTCGCGGAGCGGCTCGCCGGCGGACTCGGCGGCCTCCCTGGCGACCCGCGCCGCCCGGGTCCGGAAGTCGGTCGACTCGTCTCCCGTCGCGCTCGCCAGCGCCGACCGTGGCCCGTCGTCGTCGACCGACCGGAGCCCCCAGTCGAGCTTGTCGACCAGCGCGGTGATGAACGGGTCGTCGTACGACGTCCGGATCGCCTGTGCCGGCTGGGCCGCGCCGGTGACGTGGACGACCGTGCCCGCGTCGAGGCGCTGGAACTGGCGCCCGCCGTCGATATCGATGTCGAAGTCGGCGTCGAGGACGATCCGCACGTCGGAGTCACGGCTGACGACGATCGGGTCGACGGCGGCGCTGATCGTCTCGTGCGGGACGATCTGGAGGGTCCGGTTGTCCTGCGGGTAGTGGACCGGTCCGCCGTTCGAGTACGCCCGGCCGGTGCTGCCGGTCGGCGTGCTGACGATGAGACCGCTCCCGAAGTACTCGCCGACGTACTCCTCGTCGACGAACACGTGGAGCGACCCGACCTTCGTCCCGTACCGCTCCTCCGGCGGGTGCTTGCGGAGGAACAGCTCGTTTATACCCGTCGTGTTGATGTC
>KI543184.1:59158-60949 GCA_000496195.1 uncultured archaeon A07HB70 | reverse complement strand
GACCGCGGGGCTGGCGAGCGCCGCCGGCGACGACGGGCGCGTCCGCTGCGAGTACAAGTACGACGGCGTCCGGGTCCAGGTACACGTCGACGACGCCGGCGAGGTCCGGGTGTTCACGCGCCGCCTCGAGAACGTCACCCCGCAGTTCCCGGACGTCGTCCGGGGTGTCCACACGGCGGTCGACGGCCCGACGATCCTCGACGGCGAACTCGTCGGCTACACGCCGTCGACTGTCGGTGACGCGGCGCGCGAGCCGGTGCCGTTCCAGGAGCTGTCGACCCGCGTGAAGCGCGAGACCGACGTGGAGCGGGTCGCAGCCGAGGTGCCCGTCGTCGTCCACCTCTTCGACTGTCTGTACGACGGCGCGTCGCTGCTCGACGACCCGCTCGCGGAGCGACTGACACGACTCGAGGCGGTGTGTGACCCCGTCGCCCCCCGGAGTGATCCGGACGCGGCGGCCACGGCGCCGGCGGTCGACGCCGGCGTCGAGTTCGCGGCGTCGACGGCGGCCAGCCCGGACGACCCCGACCCCGCGGCACGGCTGTACCGCGAGGCGCTCGACGCCGGACACGAGGGACTGATGCTGAAGGACCCGGGCGCTTCCTACGACCCCGGTCGGCGGGTCGGGCGGCTGCTGAAGCTCAAGCCGACGATGGCCCCGCTGGACCTGGTCGTCACCCGGGCGCAGTACAGCGAGGGGCGGCGGAGCGGTCTGCTCGGCCGGCTCTACCTGGCCTGCCGAGACGACCGACCGGAGACGGACGGCGCCTTTCGCGAGGTGGGCCGGCTCTCGACCGGCTACACCGACGAGGAGCTGGCGGCGCTGACCAGTCGCCTGGAGGAGCGCGTCGTGGCGCGCGACGGTCGGGCGGTCGACCTCCGCCCGGCGGTGGTGCTCGCGGTGGAGTACGAGGAGATCCAGCGGAGCGACGCGTACGACTCGGGCTACGCGCTCCGATTCCCCCGGTTTCGCGAGGTTCGCGGCGACCTCGCTCCGGCGGACGCCGACACGCTCGCACGGGTCGAGGGGCTGTACGAGGACCAGTAACCGACCAGGAGCAGGCCGACACGGGACGAGGGCCGCGCTCGGTGACGGCGCCGCGAACCGAGCGGCTGCACGACGGACGGAACTCGAAACCGACAGGTGTCGTCGGCCCCTGTCGTCGATCGTGACTGACAGCGACCGACGTCGACTGCTCGCCGCTGCCGCGACGGGCCTCACCGGACTGCTCGCCGGCTGTGCCGGCCAGACGACGGGCGAGCCGACAGCCGACACAGAGGCCCCGACGGAGCGTTCGACGGCGACGCCGGCCTCGACGGAGCGTCCGGCGACGACCACAGCCGAGACGCCGACGGCGACGCCGTCTCCGACGGAGAGCCCGACGCCGACGCAGACGACTGCCGTCGCCGTCGACAGCCTCGGCGTGAGCGCGTGGGAGGTGGTCGACGGGCCGGTCGCGCCGCCCGACGAGCGCAATCCGACGCTCTCGCTCGTTGTCGGGCGGCGCTACGCCGTCGAGAACCGCGGGTGGAACGCCCACCCCTTCGCCCTGCTCGACGCCGACGGCGCGGCGCTGTGTTCACAGGACGGCGACGGCCGGCTGGAGGCCGACCCCGGCGTCGACTGGACCGACGAGGGTGACCGGTTCGCGTTCACCGCCACCGAGACACTGGCGTCGGCTGTCGACGCCTACAGGTGTACCGTCCACGGGACGATGCGCGGCGACGTGACGACCGGGACGGGCGGCTCGACGGCGACAGGGAGTCCAACGCCGTCCCCGACCGACGGGG
>KI543184.1:48867-59138 GCA_000496195.1 uncultured archaeon A07HB70 | reverse complement strand
GGACGCGGGTCGTCTGTGACGCCGCCGACCCCGGCGACGACGCCGACATCGTCGTGGTCAGCCACGCACACGGCGACCACCTGCCAGCGGGCGAACGGACGGCGGTCTGCTCGCCGCTGACCGCCGCGCTCGGCTCCGCGCGCCGCGACGACCCACTCCACCGGACGACAGCCGACCGGGTCACGCTCCTGTCCGCCGGCCACGTCGCCGGCTCCCGGGCCACGCTGGTGACCGACCCGGACGGCACGCGCTACTGCTACACCGGTGACGTCTGTACCCGGCCCCGGGACTACCTCGACGGGTTCGACGCCGGCGCCGTCGACGCCGACGTTCTCGTCACGGAGGCGACGTACGGCGACCCGGGCTACGAGCTCCCGTCCCACGAGAGCGTCGTCGAGGACGTGCTGTCGTGGCTCGACGAGACCGACGCGCCCGTCCTCCTGTTCGGCTACGCGCTCGGGCGGGCCCAGACGCTCCAGCGGCTCGCGGCCCGCGCGGGACGACGGGTGCTGACGACCGAGGCGGTCCTGCGGGTCAACGAGCCGATCACCGCCAGGCTCGGCGTCGCGTTCGACGCCGTCGAGTACGAGGCGGACACACACGACCTGGCGCCGAACGACGCGCTCGTCCTGCCGCTGACCTCCGCGCGCGCGGACTGGATCGACCGGCTCCGTGACGAGGCCGGCGCGCGCGCCGCGGGGTTCTCCGGCTGGGCGGTCGAGGAGTCGTACCGCTTCCGCGGCGGCTTCGACGTGACGTTCCCGCTCTCGGACCACTGTGACTTCCCCGCACTCCTGTCGCTGGTCGAGGCCGTCGACCCCGACCGGGTGTACACCCAGCACGGGTCGGCGGCGACGCTCGCGAGGCACCTCACCCGCGCCGGCTACGACGCCACCGCGCTGCGCGACGGTCAGGCGACGCTCGGCGAGTTCTGAGACGGCTCACACGCGGCGTGGATGGTCCGGCTCGTCGCTGCGAGACAGGCGCACGGCGTCGCGGGCGGCGCTCACCGGGAGTTCGGCGCGACTCTTCTCCGAGCACCAGGCCGTGTGCGGCGTCAGACCGCGCCGTCTCGGACGGGAGCGGCCGACGAGTTCGTCGCGAGCACGCCGAGGCCGACAGGGGCGACCTCGCCGTCGACGGTCCCGCAATCCGCCGGCTGCGAACTGACCGCCGACGTGTGAGGGTGTCCGGCCCTCGAGCGGAGCGCGTCCGCGCAGACCGTGCTACGATTCTACACGACGAGTCGACGGATGCCCGACCGCTCGCGGGGCACCCGAGGCCGGAGCGGCTCCGGCGACAGCAGCGGTGCGACGCTCACGTGGGCGTCGTCTGTGGCCGCCGACGTCCGCCTCTCGGGCGTTCCGTCAGACCCGTCTAGTCGTCAAACTGCCCGCTGACCGCCACCGCTCCGTCGATAGTGAGGATCGACGTCACCACGTCTGTCGCGGCGTCGATCGCCCGTCTTTTGACCCCGAGTGGGTCGAGAACCCCTGCTTCTCGAGCGTCGATCACTCCCCCAGTGAACGCGTCTACGCCGGCGGCGTGGTCTCCTCTCGCGTGCCGCTCGCGTAGTCTCGTGAGTGCGTCAACCGGGGACTGCCCGGCGTTCTGTGCCAACACCAGCGGGATCCGTTCGAACGCGTCCGCGAACCCCCGAATAGCCATCTGTCGCCGGTCGCTCGTGTGCGTGGCTGCACCGTCCACGTGCTGGCGGAGCGACAGTTCTACTGCCCCGCCACCGGGGACGACGTTCCCCGTCTCGAACAGAGCGTCGAGCGCACCGAGCGCGTCTTCGACGGACCTGTGGACCTCGTCGAGGACACTCCGGCTGCCACCGCGCAGCAGAACTGTCCCGGCGTCGGCATCGGGAACTCCTCTGATGACCGTCCGCCGCTCTCCGGATACGATCTCTTCGGTGATCAACTCGGCGGACCCGAGCTTCGCCTCGCCGGTGAGCCGCGAGGAGCTGACCACTGCGGCGCCGGTCGTGTCGGCCACCCACGAGAGGTCTTTCGAGGAGCTGTTACGAGGCAACGACGTGTCACGCCACCACCGACGCCGCCGACCACGTGGTGAACAGATCGGCTGCCGGCGTTCGAGTCGCGCAGAGTGACCGTCTAATCGCCGGACGGGCCCCGCCGAGGCGGCGCAACAGTTTTGATCTCTCGTTCGATGTACACGAGCGTGTATTCTACTCCGACGGTGACGCTTGTCGGTGGCGACGAGATGCCCGTCGTCGGCTTCGGAACCTGGGACCTGAGCGGACAGGCTGTCACCGACTCCGTTCGCACCGCTCTGCAGGCTGGGTATGAGCATATCGACACGGCGGAGGGCTACGAGAACGAAACCGAAGTGAGGGAAGCGATCACAGATCACGACAGAGAGGACCTGTTCCTGACGACGAAGGTACTCCCGAAGCATCTGAACTACAACGCCGTCATCGAATCGTGCGAGAACTCACTGAACCGGCTCGGAACAGATTACGTCGACCTGTACCTCGTTCACTGGCCTAACCCTGCTATCTCTATCAGGGAGACGATGGACGCCATGGACACGTTACACGAGCGAGGTATGATACGAAATGTCGGCGTGTGTAACTTCTCCAGTCACCAGCTCAGGGCGGCACAACACGTGAGCGACGTTCCGGTTGCAACAAACCAGGTCGAGTTCCACCCGTGGCTGCCACAGACAGACCTCCGGGCGTACTGTGATCGAGAGGATATCGCTCTCATCGCGGCGGCGCCCCTCGGTCGCACCAGAGTGCTCGCCGACGACGTGATTCGCGACATCGCAGACGCCCGTGCCCGGTCGCCCGCACAGGTCGTGTTGCGGTGGGAGCTCGAGAAAGGCGCCGCGACGATTCCGAAGTCGAGTTCGAGTGAACACATCGGGGAGAACGTCGACCTCTTCGGCTGGGAACTCACAGACGAGGAGATCGCCCGCATCGACGACATCGAGCACGAGGAGCGAATCTACTGGATGACCGATATGAGCGACGATACGTACGGCATTCCCGAGTAACATGGGACGCGTTGATGTCGGCGTGTTCCAGAACAAGTCACACGGTCTGTCGGTAGACGACTACGTGGCGGCACTCGAACGACGGCTCCCCGACCACGAGGTCGAGGTCGGAAGAACGACGGCACAGAAGCGCGACCTGGCCCGCGAGGCGACGGTGGTGTCAGCCGGGGATATCTCTCCACAGCGTATCGCCTCCGACAGCAATCTGGAGCTGTTCGCCGGGATCGCAGCCGGATACGAGCACCTACCACTCGATACGCTGACACAGAACGGTGTCGTAGTGACGAACGCCTCCGGCGTCCACGCCCCGAACGCCGCCGAACAGGTGTTAGCATATATCCTCGCCTTCAGTCGTAATTTACGACGCGGGTGGGAGCGTCAGCGGCGGCGCGAGTGGCGACACTACCAGGCCGGTGAACTGAAAGGCAGTACCGTGACGATCGTCGGTCTGGGCGCCATCGGGACCGCGATCGCACAGCGGGTCTCTGCGTTCGACGTCCACACGATCGGGGTCCGGTACTCTCCGGACAAGGGTGGACCGACAGACCGCGTCATCGGGTTCGACGACGACGCGTTCCGGGACGTGCTCATCGAGACGGAGTACCTGTGTATCGCGTCGCCGCTCACCGAGACGACGCAGCAGCTCGTCAGCGCGGACGAACTCGAGGCCCTGCCGCCGGACGCGTTCTTGATAAACGTCGGGCGCGGACCGATCGTCGACACGGACGCGCTGACGACCGCAGTACAGAAAAACCGTATCGGCGGTGCCGCACTCGACGTGACCGACCCCGAACCACTCCCCGTCGACCACCCGCTCTGGCGGCTCGGCAGCGTGACGATCACGCCACACAACGCGGGACACAGCCCACAGCACTGGAGCCGACTGGCAGATATTCTCGCGACGAATATCGAACGGCTCGAGCGGGGTACGGACATCTCCGAGCTGCAGAACGTCGTCGCGAGACCCTCCTGCTGAGACGTCTCGCACGCTGCCCTGTGCGCGCGGCCAGCTCAGTGACCGTCGCTCGCGTGCTCCCTCGTGGTCGAGGACCGACACGGCTTCTGCCGAGCGGCAAGACTCTCGGCATCGAGCCAGGGGCCGAGGACAGGTCTGCGGCTCGACCGTACCGACCTGCTGCGGCGTGTGGTGTCGCCTCCGTGAGGCCGGATCGACGAGTGTCGTGAACTGGCAGCGGCTGGCTGTCTCGCCCGCTGGACCGAGACGCGACGGACGACCCGAGTTGACGTGGCGATCGTCGAGATGCGCCGATGGCGGCATCGGGCCGGCGCCCTCGGCGTCTGGCTGTCGGACCCTCTCCGGCGTCCGCTGTCAGCAGTCGTCGCTGACACCGTGCCCGTCACACCGGTCGAGAGGGGACAGCTATCGACGACCCGCCAGGAGCGCACAGCCGGGTGGAGCCACCTCCCAGCCGGCACGGCCCCGTCGACGACGCCCGCGCCGGGCGGCGTGGTCCCGTCACGGACGGCGACGCGTCCTCAGTAGCGGAACGTCAGCCGAACGTACCCCTCCCGGGAGGTCCCCCAGTCCAGACGGGCGGGGTCGACCGGCACGTCGGGCGTGTCGACGCTCGTGACGACGGCTCCGTCCTCGTCGGCGATTTCGATCGCCTCGGTCGACGGATCGAGGCTGACCCGGTCGATCTCGCCGGCGCCTGCCGGGACCGGCTGGTACTGCTCGATCCGGTCCTCGAACGCGACCCACCAGTAGTGCTCCTCCGGCGGCAGACGCTCCTGCTCTCCGGTGGTCACGCTGCTCGCACGAACGACGGCGGTGTCGCCCATGTCGTGGATCCGCCGCAGGTGCCGCGAGAGCGCCGACCGGCTCAGGAACCGCCGCGAACAGAGCGGGCAGCCGACCTTCTCCGAATCTGACGAGCGGGAACTCATCGGCGGCGTTACGTGCCGAGCCGTCATAGTTCTCCGCCTCGTAACGAGTGATGTCGGGCGCGGTCGTCACGCTTCGTGCGGGCGTCGCCCCGGACGGCGAGCGCGGCGGTCGGCTGCCGTCCGGTGCCGACCGACGATTGAACCGGGTCCAGCCCGTAGCAGTCGAACGTCGACACCATGTCTCACGCCGATCACCCAGTTGCCGACCTCCCGACGCCAGACCCGTCGTACGGCCCCGAGCGCGTCGTCGCCGTCCAGCTCGAGGCGCTCGCCGACAACGACACGCCCGTCACCGACGCGGGGATCAAGACGGCGTACAACTTCGCCTCGCCGGCGAACCGGCGCTCGACCGGCCCGCTCGACCGGTTCACGCGGATGGTCAGCGGCCGGCGGTACGGAGCGATGGTCGACCACGTCGAGGCGACGACCGGCCCGCTGGAGCGCGACGGCGACCAGGCCAGCCAGCGCGTGACCCTGACCGGTCCCGACGGGCGTACGGTCACGTTCCGGTTCGGGCTCTCCGTCCAGTCCGGCGGCGAGTGGGACGGCTGCTGGATGACCGACAGCGTCGTCGTCGACTGACCGCGCCGGCGCCGACCGACACGACCAGCGCGGGTCGAACGGCCTCCCGGCACGGCTACCGGCCCCGAGACCACGCCTGGCACCGTGGCTCGCCCGAGATGCGTGACGTCGGCCCCCTGTCGGTGGCCCGGGCCCGAGCGACGGCGGACCCCCGCTCCACGTCGTGTCGGCAGTAGGGCCCGTCGCAGCCGCGCTCGAGAACCGAGCGGCTGTCGACGTCGGCAGCCCCGGGCCCGACAGTGCCTCGTCGTCGACGCCACGCCACATCCGGGTCTCCGGTGACCGGGACGACGCTGGCCGACGCCTCACCGCCGCGCGGCGAGGAGAGCAGCCGTACAGAACACGACGACCGCAGCGAGGGCGGTGAACCCTGCCCCGCGTCCGGCTGTCTGCGAACCCGTCGTCGTCGCGGGGTGCTCCGTCGTCGTCGGCGTGGCGGTCGGAGACGCCGTGACCGCTGTCGTGGGCGCCGGGGTCGGAACCGCCGTCGAGGTCGGCGTGTCCGCCGGCGTCGGCGTCGGGGCGGCGACGGTGAGCGCGACGACGTCGGACGTGCCGGCAGCCTCGGCCTCGACGACGTACTCGCCGGGGTCGAGCGCGACCGGCCCGAGGTCGACGACCCACTCGCCGTCTCGCCCCCACGACGAGGTGTCCGCGACCGCGACGACGCTGCCGTCGAACGTCTCGACGGTGACGACGATCAGGTGCTCGTCCGGCTCGAGATTCGTGACTCCGGCGACGACAGCCGGGTCGTCGGCGCGGAGCGTCGCCGTGCCGTCACGGTCGGTCCGGTCGGTCGTGATCGCGGTGATCTCGACCGCCGCGTCGGTCAGGACGACGGCGCCGGCCGGGGCCGCGCTCCCGCCGAGGACCGCGAGCAAGAGCGCGACGACCAGCGCCGAACGGGTGTGCTGGCGTCTCGGTCGCACACGACCGTGTCGGGCCACGACACGCTTCAGGCTTCCCCGGGTCGCACGCGGCTCGATCGCGTTGCACCCCCCGGACGGCCCCGCGCCGCGCTCCGCCACCCGACACGACGGCGAGCGAGAGTGATATACGGCTCCCCGCCGCGGATGAGGTCACCGACGACCATGGCCGGGTTCGATCCCGTCGAGACGACCGTCGCCGAGGTCCACGCCGCGATTGCCGACGGCCAGACGAGCGCCGCGGCCCTCGTCGACCGGTACCGCGCCCGCGTCGCCGCCTACGACGACGCGGCAAACGCCGTCCTGACGCTGAACGACGGCGCCCCCGACCGGGCTCGCGAGCTGGACGCGGCGTTCGCGCGCGACGGGTTCGTCGGCCCGCTCCACGGCGTCCCCGTCGTCGTCAAGGACAACCACGACACGCACGACATGCCGACCACCGCCGGGTCGACGGCGCTCGCCGACTCCCGACCCGCCCGTGACGCCGCCGTCGTCGAGCGCCTGCGCGAGGCCGGCGCCGTCGTCCTCGGGAAGACGAACCTCCAGGAGCTCTCGTTCGGCGTCGACACCGTCAGCTCGCTCGGCGGCGCGACCCGAAACGCCTACGACCGCGACCGACGCCCCTCCGGCTCCAGTGGCGGCACCGCAGTCGCCGTCGCCGCCAACCTCGCGCTCGCCGGCACCGGCACCGACACCTGCTCCTCGGTCCGGTCCCCGCCGGCGTTCAACGGCTGTGTCGGGCTCCGTCCGACCCGCGGGCTGGTCAGCCGGACGGGGCTCGTCCCGCTGTGCTCGACACAGGACACTGCCGGGCCGATCACCCGGACCGTCGCCGACGCCGCCCGGCTGCTGGACGCGATCGCCGGCTACGACCCCGAAGACCCGGTCACCGCACGCGGCGTCGGTCGGGCGCCGGCGGACGGCTACGCCGCGGGACTCGACGACTGCGGCGGGGACACGCTCGACGGCGCCCGCCTCGGGGTCGTCCGCGCGGCCTTCGGACTGAACGACGCCGCGAGCGCCGCGCCGGCCGACGCGGCAGCCGTCACCGCCGTCGTCGAGGACGCCCTCGCGGAGCTGGCCGCAGCGGGCGCGACGCTCGTCGACCCGGTCGACGTCGTCGACCGCAGCCGTCTCGAGGGCGCCCGCGTGGTCACCGACGAGTTCGCGCGGGACTTCGACCGCTACCTCGCGGGGCTCGACGACCCGCCGCACGACTCGCTCGCCGCCGTCCACGCGACCGGCGAGGTCACGCCGTCGGTCGCCGAGCGAATCGAGGCGGCGGGCGTCCTCGACGTGGACGCCGACGCGCTGGCGACGAATCCGGACTACCTCCGGGCGCTCCGCCGGCGCGAGGCGCTCAGAACCCGGGTGCTCGCCGCCCTCGCCGACGAGAGCCTCGACGCGCTCGTCTACCCGCCCTCGACGATACCGCCGGTCGAGCGCCCGGCTCACCAGCCGTTCGTGGAGCTGAACTGCGCGCTCGCCGCCCACACCGGCCTGCCGGCCCTCGTCGTGCCCGCCGGCTTCACCGACGAGGGGCTCCCGGTCGGCGTGGAGTTCCTCGGCCGGGCGTTCGCAGAGGCGCGGCTGCTCGCACTCGGCGCCGCGTTCGAGCGGGTCGGCGACCACCGGCGTCCCCCGGACGGGTTCGGTCCACTCCAGCGCGGGTGAGACGACCCGGCGGCTGCGGCGTGCGGACCGTCTCGCCGACGTCCGCCACGACGTGCCCTGACCCGCCGGGTCGCCGGCCGACCGGCGCGCGACGCGAGTGAGCCGCCCGCTCGACGCCGCCGAGAGGTTATCCGTCCGGACCCCGTCTCGATCGTGTGGCCGATCCCATCTCCGTGACCGAGTCGTATATCGAGTCGACCGAGCGCATCCAGCCCCACCAGGCCAACAACTACGAGAACGCCCACGGCGGCGAGATCGTGAAGCTGATGGACGAACTCGCGGCGGTCGCCGCGATGCAGGTCGCCGGCGAGATCTGCGTGACGGCCCACATCGGGAGCGTGGACTTCCAGGCACCGCTCCCCGTCGGCAACGTCGCCACGCTCTCGGCGTACGTCTACGACACGGGCGACACCAGTCTCGACGTCCGGGTCAACGTCGAGGGACGTGACCCGCGGACGAACGGCACCGAGACGACCACCTCCGCGTGTTTCACGCTGGTCGCGGTCGACGCCGACGGCGACCCCGTCCCGGTGCCGGAGGTCGTCGCCGAGACCGACCGCGAACACGAACTGGTCGCCGCCGCGCCCTGTTGAGCCGCCGTCGTGTCCGCCGGTGGAGTCGGCGTGTCCGGCTCCGGTCGTCCCGCTGTCGGTGGGGTCTTGTCGCTCCGTGACCGTCTATACGTATGTCTCCCGATAGAGCGACACGACGTGGACTCCTCCGAACCGCAGGCCTGGCAGCAGCCGGCGGGCTGTCGGCGCTGGCCGGGTGTACCAGCGACGCACAGACGGCCGACTCGACGGAGCGGTTCGACGGCTACCTCGCGAACGTCGACGATTCCGAGACGGTGCGCGACCGGACGGACACGGAGTCGGTATCGATCACGGTCGGAGCACAGGGAAACGGCGGGAGCCTCGCGTACGCCCCCGCCGCGGTCCGGGTCGCCGCCGGCACGGCGGTGACGTGGGAGTGGACCGGGGAGGGCGGCTCTCACAACGTCGTCCACGAGGGCGACGCGTTCGAGTCGGCACTCGTCACCGACGCGGACCACACGTTCACCCACACCTTCGAGACGGCGGAGACGTTCAAGTACTACTGTACGCCACACAAGGGACTCGGAATGAAGGGCGTCGTGGTCGTCGAGGGCTGACACGCCCGCAGCCGTCGGCTGCCGGTGGCGCGGGTAACCGTGCCCGGCGCACGGCCCGGCCACCCGGTTCGTCGGGGGACGGACTCATTACGCTCTGTCCCGTGCGGGCAGACGCATGTCGACAGACGGCGCCGAGGACGCAGACGAGTCGGACGACGTAGCCGAGACCCGCAACTGGCCGGAGCTGGTGACGAGCGTGTACAGCGCGGCCAGCGGCGGAGCCGGATCGCTGTCGATCCGGGTCCAGGACATGGATATCCAGGTGCCGAGCCGGACCGGTCCGGACGCCGAACAGGCCCACTGGAACATCGACGGAACGATCGAGCTCGGCGGTCGCGAGGAGTAGCGCGCCGCCCGGCGGCGGCGGGGCGCGTGGCGGGCCGGATGCCGACAGGGCCTTGACCCCGCGCCCGCAGGTGTACGTATGCCATCGTACCGCGTCGCGTTCGACGCTCCGCACGAGCTCACAGACGACGACGAGACGACGATGACGGTCGCCGACTACGAGGACGTGGGCAGCATGTACATCCTCGAACTCCCCGACGGCACGACGCGCTCGGTCGGGAAGCAGCTGGTCACGTCGGTCACCGAGCACGAGGAGTGAACGGCTGAGCCGGCGGCACCGTCAGTCCGGGACGCGGCCCCCCGCGGGCATCTGCCAGTCCACCGCGAGCCCGCGGCCCCGGAGCCGCGGCGTCGCGACCAGCTCGAACGTCTCGTCGGCGGCGGCAGGCGTGACCGGCGCAGCGGCCATCACCCGGGCGACGTCCGCCCGCGAGACGGCGCCCCACAGCTTCGCGCCGGGTCGCGCGACGGTGACGGCGTCCGTCCGCGGGCCGTCGGTCAGGAGGCCGGGGCGGAGGACGGTGTGTCGGAGCGGGGCCGCCCGGAGCGCGGCCTCCGTCTCGGCCTTCGCCCGCTGGACCGGACCGATCACCCGGTCGAAGAGCGCCGCGAGCCGGCTCGCCGGGTCGTCGCCGACCCCGAGCGCCGACTCCATCACGAAC
>KI543184.1:39960-48388 GCA_000496195.1 uncultured archaeon A07HB70 | reverse complement strand
GCCCTCGACGAGCCGCGAGAGGTCCTCTGGCGCGAGCAGGTCGTCGACGACGACGTCGTCCGCGCCCGCCTTCTGGAGCGACGACCCCCGCTCCGGCGACCGCGTCAGCGCCCGGACCGTCGGCACGCGGGGCGCCAGCAGCCGGAGGAGTTCTCGCCCGGTTCCGCCGCTCGCGCCGGCCACGGCGACCGTCTCGACCTCGGTGGCGTCCATACTCCGGCGATCGGGCCGGAGCCGGATGACCGGTGCGATGACAGGGGGATGCTGACGCCCCGGCAGCGAGCACTGAAGTCGCTCGCCCCGGACGTCTGCGCGTGACTGTCCGAATCGTGTCGACCGGCGGAACGATCGCCTCGACGGCGGACGAGGGTGGCGACGCGACGCCGACGCTCTCCGGCGACGACCTCGTCGCGGGCGTCCCGGCGCTCGCCGACGTCGCCGACGTCGAGACGGAGGAGTTCGCCAGCGTCCCGAGCCCGCACCTGACCGTCGACCAGCTGTGGCGCCTGACCGAACGGGTTCGGGCGCTCGACGCCGACCCCGGCGTCGACGGGGTCGTGGTGACCCACGGGACGAGCACGCTCGAGGAGTCGGCGTACTTCGTCGACCTCTGTTACGACGGCGAGACGCCGGTGGTGTTCACCGGCGCCATGCGGAACCCGTCGCTGGTGAGCCCCGACGGTCCGGGCAACCTCCTGGCGAGTGTCCGAACCGCGACGACAGCCCGGGCGGGGACGACCGGTGTCCTCGTGACGCTCAACGACAGGGTCCACGCCGCGCGCGAGGTGACGAAGACACACGCGTCGGCGCTCGACACGTTCCGGGCTCCGGAGTTCGGCCCGCTCGCCGTCGTCGAGGAGGACCGCGTCACGTGGCGTCGTCGGCCCGTCGATCCGGACCCGACGTTCGACCCCGACCCGGACGCGCTCACGAACGACGTGGCCGCGCTGTGGGTCACCGTCGACGCCCCCGAGCGGCAGGTTCGGGCGGCGGCAGACGCCGCCGCGGTGTGTGTCGCGACGACCGGCAGCGGCGGCCACCCGGAGCGGCTCGTGCCGGCGCTGCGCGACCTCCGCGAGGCCGGCGTCCCGCTCGTCGCGACGACGCGGTGTCCGGAGGGACGGCTCGGACGACAGACCTACGGCTTCACCGGCAGCCACGCGACGCTCCGGTCCCTCGACGCGTACTTCTCCGACCTCAACCTCCAGAAGACGCGCGTCCGGACGATAGTCGCGCTCGCGGCCGGCCGGCTGGACGACGCGTTCGATCGACCCTGAACGGGCCGCACCCCGAGGTCGGTGCCGACCGACCGTCCCGTTCCTACTGTACGATAAGTATAAGATGGTTAACCGTAATACCTACCAGATGTATTATGCCGATCGGTGACGCCCTCGAACCTCGACCACGGGACGCGGTCGACTCCGACTGCGCCGGCACGGCGGCGTTCGACAGCCGTGACGACTCGCCGGCAGCCGTACCGCAGTCTCTCGAGAGGGCCAGATGACGCGCCTCGACGCCTGTCCCGCCTGCGAACGGCTAGTCAACAGGTTCGTGAACGGGCCCCGGTGTCCCGGCTGCCGGCGGGAGACCCTCGACCCGGACGCGACGGAGCCGGCCCACGACTGGCCGCTGACCTGACGCTCGCGGTGAGCGTTCTCCGGTTAGAACGTCAGCTGCTCGAGCAGCCGACGGACGAACGCCGGTCGGCGCGACTCGTGTGGGTAGACGGTGATCGTCGTACACCCCGGACCCGGAACTGGCGGCCGGTCGTCGAGGAGCGCCGTCCGGAGCCGCTGGTCGGTCCCGCGACGCACCACCACGTCGGGATCCGGCTGCCCGCCGTCGGCTCTGGTCGGCTCCGACCGGACCGGGGCAGACAGCATCGCCGAGAGTTCGGACCGGTAGTCGTCGAGCGTGCGCCGGTGCCCGTCACTGGCCGACCGTTCGGACGCGAACCAGAGTGAGATATCGCCCCCGTTCGCGACGCCGACGGCGTCGGCGACGGTCACCGCCAGCGGGGGAAACGGGCCGCCTGTCCCGGAGAGGACGACGCGCTCCGGCCGGTCGTAGCCGAGGTTGTCGACGAGGAGCACGTCGCACGGGGCGTGTCGCACGACCCAGTCGATCGGGTCGCCGACCAGCCGTGACCGGAGCCGGAGCGGTTCGTGCTCGGCGACCACCGTGTCTACGCCGCGGGCCTCGGCGAAGTTGACGATCGCGTGTTTCGTGTCGTGGCTCACGATCTCGTCGGGCTCGATCTCGACGTCGAGCTCCGCCGACAGCGCGTCGATCCGCCGCTCGAACGAGACGTCCGACCGCGACTGTGTCGTCACGTCGTCCGTGAGCGGGACCTGGTCGGGCACCTCCTGGAACCGGACGACGACCAGCCGCCCGTCGTCCGACCGAACCAGGTCTGCCGCCATGGCGACGAGCGACCGCTCGCGGTCCGCGTCGACGTCCTTCGTGAGCGCGACGAGCGTCTCGCCGCGGTCGTCGTTCACCGCGGACTCGGTCTGGGTCAGTGCCTCGTCGCCGACCCGCCGCCGGACCGCGTCGGTCGCCGCGCCCTCGCGGCTGACCCGCGGCCTGACGTAGACGAGGTACCAGACGACGCTCGCGACCGTGATCACGACCGCGCCGGCGAGCGCGACGGCCCCCATCTGGGTCAGCAGCAGCGCGCCGGTGACGACGCCGAACAGCTGGATCCAGGGGTACAGCGGCGAGGTGAACTCGGGGTCGTACTCGACGCTCCCCTCGCGGAAGGCGACGACGGCCACGTTGATCAGTCCGAACACCATGATCTGGAACGCGCTGGCGAGCTTCGCGATCTCGAGGATCGGGACGAACGCGATGAGCACCAGCAACACCGCGCCGGTCAGGGTGATCGAGGCGACGGGCGTGCCGAACCGGCTGCTGACCGAGGAGAGCAACGGCGGGGCGAGCCTGTCCCGACTCATCGCGAACGGGTAGCGCGACGAGGAGAGGATCCCGGCGTTGGCCGTCGAGACGAGCGCGAGCAGGGCCGCGAGGATGACGGCGACGACGCCGAGTCCGCCGAGCGTCGCCTCCGCGGCAGCCGCGGCCGGCGTCAGCGACCCGGCGACGCTCCCGGGATCGGTCACGCCGACCAGGACGAACACGATGCCGACGTACAGGAGCGTGGTGAACGCGAGCGACCCGAGGATGCCGAGCGGGATGTTCCGTCCCGGCTCCTCGACCTCCTCGGCGACGCTCGCGACCTTCGTCACCCCGGCGTATGAGACGAACACCAGCCCGGTGGCGGCGAGGAGGCCGCCGACACCGTCGCGGAAGAAGCCGGCGTAGTTGGCCGACTGGACGCTCGAGACGCTCCCGGCGGCGAACCAGCCGAGCGCCGCCAGCATCACGACGACGATGCCGACCTGGAGCCGACCGGTCTGTTTCGCGCCGAAGACGTTTATCAGGATCAGCACCGCCGCCAGCCCGAGCGCGACGGGCTTCAGCGGGAGGTCGAACAGGAGCAGGAGGTACGGCACGCCGCCGACGAGCGCGAGCGCCCCCTTGAACGAGAGCGAGAACCACGTCCCGACGCCGGCGACGGTGCCGAGCAGCGGGCCCATCCCGCGCTCGATGAAGATGTACGTCCCGCCGGCCTCGGGCATCGCCGTCGCCATCTCCGACTTCGAGAGCGCGGCGGGGACGACGAGGACCCCCGCGAGCGCGTAGGCGAGCACAACCGCCGGCCCGGCGATGCCGAGCGCGAGCGCGGGCAGGATGAAGATGCCACTCCCGACCATCGCGCCGATGCTTATCGCGAGGACCGACGGCAGCCCGAGGTCGCGCTCGAGCTCCTTCATACGCGCTCTTTGACCGTCTCGGACAGCAGACTCGTCACGCAGAGCGGCTCGTGGCCGGCCTCGGCGAGGAGCGACAGCCGCTCGGGGTCGTTCACCAGCACGACGGTCCGCGGGATATCGAAGTGTACGCGGACCAGCTGTGCGATGAGGAGGTTCCGGCTGTCGGACCGCGTTCCGACGATCACCGCCGACGCTCCGTCCACCCCCGAGTCACTGAGGAGCTCGACGTCCGTCGGGTTCCCCTCGACACCGTGGACCTCCTCGGAGTCGAACGTCTCGTCGACGACGGTGACCGCGTGGCCGCTCGTCTGGAGACGTTCGGCGATTGCCAGTGCTACGTGTTCACCACCCAGCACGAAGTGGGTGCTCTGTGCCGTGTCGTCCGGCGAGACGTCCTCGGTGTGTCGGAGGGATGTCATGGTGTTTCTGTTGGTCGCCGTCGGGACCTGTCTCCCGCTTCTGAGCGCAAGTACATGACGGAACAATATAAAACAGCCGGTCAAAATCCGGTTCCGTCAACGATACGTCTCTCTCGTGTCGAACTGTCATCAAAGACACCGGGTGGGTCGCCGGCTCCGGATCGGGGCCTCCGTGCCGAACCGGCAGCGTCGTGATGACGCGGGAGGCAGAACAAGACTGAAATCCTCCCGGAACGCCAGGCGTTCTGATGAAGAACGGCGAACTGGATGCCGTCGACAAACAGATCCTGTACCATCTCCAGCGAGACGCTAGAGGTATCTCGTCCAGCGACATCGGGGAGGAGCTCGGGCTCTCTCCGAGCACGATCCGGACCCGACTCAACACGCTCGAGGAGAGCGGTATCGTCCGTGGATACCACATCGACATCGACTACGAACTGGCCGGCTACCCGCTCTACACGAAGATCATCTGTACGGCGCCCGTCCCCGACCGGGGCGTTCTCGCGAACCGCGCCCGCGACGTCCACGGCGTGACCGCCGTTCGCGAGATCATGACCGGCACCCGGAACGTCTACGTCAACGCGATCGGACGGTCACACGACGACCTCAACCGCATCGCGGGCGACCTCGACGAACTCGGCCTCGACGTCGTGGACGAACAGCTCATCCGCGACGAGTACGTCTGCCCGTACCACGGGTTCATCGAGATCGAGGCGTCAGAGGGAGACGAGTAGTGCGAGCCGGTCTCGCCGGTGCGACGCGCGACGGGCTACGAGTGCCGCAGGGCCGACCGGTCAGGCGATCCGTTCGACGTGGACGATCGCCACCGGGTCGGTCCAGTCGTACGGGTCGACGCTCGAGATCACTCGTGCCTTCGATCCCCGGATGCGGCTCGATCACGCCGTCCTCGTCGAAGGCGTCGTTGTTCGTCGTCGACCCGCCAGCGGGCGCCCTCCCCAGCTCGAGCTCCGGATCGACGAGGAACTGCGCCGGCGGGACGATGTCCTCGAACGACTCGGTGTTCTCCTCCGTCCCGGAGTCGTAGCTCGCCGCGTAGTGGGTGTGAGACGCGTTCACCGCCTCGGGGAGGGCGACGGTGTCGAGGCCGGCGAACCCGTCGTTCGTCGCGATCAGCATCGAGATGAACGAGAGGTGCGTGGCGCTCGCGTCCGCCGACACCTCGATGGTCCCGAACGACGGCAGCCCCGTCTCGCCGGGGTCGCCGTCGGGCACCAGCGGCGTCGGACTCCCGTCGCTGGTGAACACGCCCGCGCCGCGGATCGCGTTCGTCTCCTCGACGAGGCCCAGGAGCGGGTCGAGGTTGCCGTTCTCGGCGACCTGTGTTACGGCCTCGTTCGCCGGCTCGCCGACGGAGAACAGCTCGACGCTCGGCTGGTGGAGCGCGACCGCTGGCGGCGTGAGCGGCTGGCCGCCGGTGAGGTTCGTCACGGTGACACGGAAGCGTCGGGCGTCGCCCCCCGAGCCGCCCGAGCCGCCCTGCTGTGCGACCGCCGTGCCGCCGAGCGCGAGGCCGCCGAGCGCCGCGCCAGCCGCGCCGAGTGTCGTCCGTCGTGTCAGTGCGAGTCGTCCGTCGTCTGTGTCGTCGGTCATGGGCTGTACCCACTCACAGCACCGTACGCCCGTCGTAAAGCGATTTTTCGAGATCCGTGCGGTCTGTGTTCCCCGTCGGGACAAACTGTGTCTAGACTCCCTCAAGATTCGCACGACCGCCGGAGTTTTTTACACGCCGCGCTCGTAATATATGATTGACTATTCGGAGATCGTCCGGGTCGCTGTGTCGGCGGGTTCACTGCGGCGCTTCCGCGTCTCGTCACCGGCCTGGTCTTCCTCTCGGTCGCGCACGCCGCGATCCGACTGGTCGTCGTCCGCAACGCCCTCGACCGTCTCTACCCCGCCGACCAGGAGCCCGTGGTGAGTCTCGGCGTCGTCGCGGCGGTGTTCCTGTGGTTCGGGGTCGGGCTGACGCTCCTGAAGATCGTCGGGATGGGCGACGTGGCCGCGAGCCTCGGCACCGCGACGGGCCTTGCCGCCCTCGGCGTCTCCTACGCCCTCTCGAGCGTGATCGCGGACGTCGTCGCCGGCGTCTACCTGCCTGCGGGACCCCGACTTCGCGCCCGGCGACCGGATCGACGCCGACGGAGTCGGCGAGCTGCGGTCGATCGAGCTGCGGAAGAGCCGGTTCGTCGACGACGCGGGCGACACGGTCGTGGCGGCGAACCGCGACGTCGAGAAGCGGTGGCGGCGCGTCGGCACGGCCTGACGGCGCAGGGAAACACGTTTCAACTCCGCGCACGGGGAGCTAGCGGTATGGATATCTCTGGCATCGCGACTCCGGAGTTCGTCGAGGTCGACGCCGACACGAAGCTCGGGAAGGTTCGCTCCCTGTTCGAGCAGGAGAACCCGAAGGGGCTGATCGTCACCAGAGACGGCGAGTACGCCGGAGTCGTGACCGAGCGCCAGCTCGTCCGCTCCCGCATCGAGGCGGGGACGAAGGTGTCGGCGCTCGTCAGGTCCGCGCCACGTATCGAGCGCACGGAGAACGTCCGCGAGGTGGCCCGGATGCTCGTCGAGGGCGGGGTGAAGGTCGCGCCCGTCTACGAGGGCGAGCGGCTCTACGGGGTCGTCACCGCCGACGGAGTGCTCTCGGCGGTGCTCGACAACCTCGACGCCCTGCGGGTCGACCAGATCATGACCGAGGACGTCATCACCGTGGCGGAGGACAGCCACGTCGGACAGGCGATCAACCGCCTGCGCGACCACGGCATCTCCCGGCTCCCGGTCGTCAACGAGAACGGCCGGCTGACGGGCGTGATGACGACCCACGACGTCGTCGAGTTCGTCGTCCGGGACGACGAGCGCCAGCACAAGGGCGACCGCTCGGGCGACTCCGACCGGATGCTCGACCTGCCCGTCTACGACCTGATGACCTCGCCGGTGCTGACGACGACGCCGAGCGAGTCCGTCCGCGACGCCGTCGGGCGGATGCTCGACGAGGACGTCGCCGGGCTCGTCGTCAGCCCGGAGGAGGTCGACGACCTCGTGGCCGGCGTGGTAACGAAGACCGACGTCCTGCGCGCGCTCACCTACACCGAGGAGGAGCGCATGGACGTCCAGATCACGAACGTCACGCTGCTCGACGGACTCTCCCGGGAGTCGCTCGTCGAGAGCATCACCGACGTGGTCGACAAGTACCAGCGGATGCACGTCCACCACGCCCACGTCCGCCTCCACGAGCACAAGGAGAAGCTCCGTGGCACGCCGCTGATCCAGTGTCAGATCCGCCTGCGGACGAACGAGGGCCAGCTCGCCGGCTCCGGCGAGGGCTACGGCGCGGAGCAGGCGTTCCGAGTCGCGCTCGACAAGCTCGAGCGCAACGTGCTGGAGCTAAAGAGCGTGAACGCCGACGAGGAGTACCGCGGCCAGCTCCTGCGGAAGCTCGACGAGCTCTAGGCTCCGGAGAGCCCGTCGCGCTCGATACGGAACGCGGCGCTCTCGCCGGCCTCGCGCGCGGGGTGTTTCTCCAGCGTCGCCCGCCGCTTTCCGCCCGGAACCGGTCGAGGCGGAGGACGACGCCCGTCCAGTGGTCGAGCGTGTGGCCGCCGAGCGCCCGCGCCGACCCCGTCTCGGGGTCGGTGAACACCTGGTTCGTCGCGACGACGGCGAGGTCCTCGCGCCGGGCCAGCCCGAGCAGGTGACGCACCTGCCGACCGACCCGGCGGAGCGCCTCGCCCTCGTCGTCGTCCGAGCGGTCCAGCCGGTAGTGGCCGGTCGCGCTGTCGAGGACGACCAGCTCTACCTCGCCCGCGAACTCGGCGGCGTCGCGCACGACCGCCTCCTGCTCGTCGAAGTCGTGGGCCTCGCTGGTTATCAGCCGGCTCGCCAGCGTCTCGACGTCGGCGTCGGCTCCCTCCGCGAGCTGTCGGAAGCGGTCGAGCGACAGCCCCTCCGTGTCGAGGTAGAGCACCCGCCCGCCGTCGGCGGCGACCCGGACCGACGCCGAGAGCGCGAGGTTCGTCTTGCCGGCGGCGGGCGGGCCGTAGACCTGCGTCACGGCGCCGCGTTCGAGCCCGCCGCCGAGCAGGTCGTCGACGGGCGGACAGCCGGTCGGGACGGGGTCGCCGGTGGTCACGAGACGCAGGTCGGCGGGTCGGG
>KI543184.1:35185-39530 GCA_000496195.1 uncultured archaeon A07HB70 | reverse complement strand
GCGACCCGGCGTCGCGGTCCTCGCTGGCGACACCGTCGTCGCGGCGTTCCAGCTCCCGCCCGACGAGGTGGCTCCGACCGTCCGCGAGGCAGCCGCCGACGCCCCGGACCCGCTGGTGCGCGTCGGCGACGGCGCACGACGGTGGAGCGCGCGGCTGGTCGAGGCGGTCTCGGACCTGCCGGTCGAACTCGTCGACGAGACGGGGACCACGCCCTCGCTCGGGACGGGCGCCCGCGGGACCGGCGACATCCTCGCGGCGGTCAACATCGCCCGGCGCTCCGGCGAACGCGTCGACGAACGCGACTTCGAGCCGAGCGCGGGCGAGATCCGACGGATCAAGGCCGAGTCGCGCCGCCGGTCTGCCGGCGCCGTGACGATCGACGAGACGCTCGCCCGCCGCGTCGCCGTCGGCGAGGTGACCGTCGACGAGGCGCTGGCGACCTACCGCGACGGATAGATCGGCGACCGACAGGGCGAGGCGGTGCCGGGGCAGACGCGTGTGGTTGCTGCCGACCAGCGCGGAGCGGCGGCGCCGTCCCGCGACGACCGGCAGGGCTGCCGCAGCCGGCGACGACCAGCCGAGAAAAATCCTCCGGCGCGCGGAGATAATTCATATAATTTCATGTAACTGCATATCAAAAAAATATAATATAAATGCGGTGTGTTGTGTATTTGCATGTCCGAGGACAACGCCTCTGGGCTCGCATCGCACCTCAAGGAGCACCCCCGGCTGATGGGTGCACTGTTCACGATGGTCCTGCTGCTGTCGCAGGCCGGTTCGGCAGCGGCTGTCGGCGGCACCGCCGGCCCGTAGACGACAGGGTCACCCACGTAACCGCCGTCCCTTCTTACGAACGCTCCGACCCGACGAGCAGCCGCGCTACAGACCGTCGAGGTCGATGTCGCCGCTCCACCAGAGGTCGCCGTCGACCCGGACCGGCATCGGCCCGAGCTCCAGCCACCGGGCGAGTTCGTCGCCGTCCAGTTCGAACGTGTCGATGTGGTGCGAGAAGAGGTACTGCTCGTCGCATCCCGCGACGCACGGGTTGATCAGGCTCCCGGTCGTGAGCCGACGGGTCGGGTAGACGTTCAGCTCCAGTTCGTACGTCTCCTCGTCGAGCGCCGCCACGACCGGCCCGAGCGGCGGACTGCCGTCGGCCCGCGCGAGCGTGAGTGTGCCGTCCCCGACGACGGTGTACTGGCCGCCGATCGGTCGCACGTCGCCCGCGAGGTCGAGCGCCCCCGTCAGCGGGAAGCCGTGGTTGAGCAGGCGTGCGAGCAGACAGCCCATTCGGACGGCGGCGTCGTTCACCACGTCGTCGAGGGTGACGAGGCCGGCGACCGCGCCGGCGCGGACGAGCGCCGCGCCCTGCTCGAACGACTGGCAGGCGTTCAGGAGGAACGCGTCGACGCCGACGTGCTCGACCGTCTCGGCGTCGAGCCACCCGTCCGCACAGTCGAATCCGCGGGCGTCGATGTGGCCGACGTAGTGGAGAAAGTCGCCGTCGCTCGCGAGCGCCTCCCGGAGCTCGGCGCGGGTCAGCTGTTCGCGGACGGTGACGTCGAACGGGAGGTCGACTCCCGAGCCGTACGTCTCGTCGACGACGGCGGACTCGGCGACCATCGCGCGGCTGTTGCAGACGACGGTGATGTCGATGTCGCCCTCGACCGCCGACCGCTCCAGCCGGTTGTGGTACGCCTCCGGCAGCCCCTTCGACGCCCCGACGGGTACGCCCTCGCCGACCCACACCTGTTCGAGGGCGTCCGTCGACTCGGGCCGGACGTACGACTGGGTCCCCCCGTCGTCCCGCGTCTGTGCCTCGCCGTTCCGGAAGAACGCGTCCGCCGCCTCGGCCTGCGCCGTCGCCCGCGTCCGCGGCGTCGTCTCGGGCGTCCGCACGGTGGCGAGGTCGTTCGCGAGGAAGGGGAGCATCTCGACGTGTTCGGGCCGCGGCTCGACGTGGGTCGTCACGCCCCAGTCCGGCACGAGGTCGGCCACCGCGGCGTGGGGAACGTCGAGGTAGGCCGCCAGGCGGGCGGCGGGCGGCTGGTCGTACAGCCCCGCGAGGTCGAGGTCGACCCGGTCCGCCGCGACCCGGCGCTCGCGGAGGTCGACGGTGTAGTAGCCCTCGGTCCGAACGAGACAGTCGAGCAGGAAGACGTGTCCGAGCGTCTCGCGCACCGCGCGCTCGACGGAGGGTCGGTCGAGGGGTCGGTCGACGCCCGTCGCGACCAGCCGCGGGCGGTCGCCGGGGACGACGCGGGCGCCGAGGTAGTACGCCAGCGGCGCCGCGGTGTAGACGTCACAGAGGTCCGGCGGCAGCTCGACCGTGATCCCGGTGTCCGGCGGCTCGAGTCCCGCCGGCACGTCGAGCGTGTCGCCGAGTTCGACGAGCGGCGGGTGGCCACGGAGCGTCGGGTACGACCGCTCGGGCGAGGTCGTCTTGAGCGCCGACCCGAACGTCGAGACGGCGCGCATCACGTCCCGCGGGTCCTCGGTCGTCGTGACCGTCGTCGCCGGGCGCTCGTGGTGGCTCCGGCCGCCGACGAGGACGCGGCGCTCCTCGTCGAGACCGATCCGGATCCCGAGCGGCCCCGTCCCGACCGTGACCGGCCCGTCGACGCGCAGGTACACCTTCATCGGCGCACACACCTCGACGTCGTACGTCCCGGGCCCGAACGACTCCTCGCCCCCCTGTTCGACCTCCGCGAGCATGTCGCCGCCGGCGTCCCGGACGTACGTCTGGACGACGCTCGGCACCGTCACCTCCGACGCGCGGACGCCGACGGCGGCGTCGACGGGGAACCGGAACACCCCGGTGTCCGCCGGCTCCGGGACGACCGGCTCGTCCGTCCAGAGCGCACAGCGGTGGCGCTCGACGTGGTCGACCACCTCGACGCCCGTCCCCTCGTCGCGGGTCGTGATCGAGACGTGGAACCGGTCGCCGACGCCGTCGCTCACGGCGCACCCCCCGGCGTGTCGACCGGCAGCCAGTCGGAGACTATCTCCTCCTCGCGGAGGTGCCAGCGCTGCTCGAGCCGGTAGCCGTCGAGCCGGAGCTCGACGACCGCGTCACACAGCGGTTCGAGCGTCCGCACCACACGCGAGTCGTACGCCCGCGCCAGCCGGACGTGGGCCATCCCGTCGGCGTCGCGGACCTGTCTCCCGAGGACGTGGAGGAACCCGAACGCCGTCTCGGTGCCGCCGCCGTTGAGTGCGGCGAACGCGTCGACGCCGACGCGGAGCTCTGCCGGCGCCAGCCCGCCCGCCACCGTCTCGAACCGCGCGATCGCGTCCGTGACCGCGCCGCCGACGCCGCCGAGCGAGCCGTCGACACGGTCGACGGCCGGCGCCGAGCAGCCGTCGTCGTCTGCCACGGCGCTCCGCGCGGTCCCGTCGGTGGTCACGACCCGGGCGTACGAGGGGTCGGCGCGGCCCGTCGCCCGCAGGCGCTCCAGCGCGCTCTCGCGCTCCGCGTCCGGCACGACGAGCAGGCGGCGGCGCTCGACGCCCGTCGAGGGGTCGCCGAGCATCTGCTCGGAGACGCGCCGGTAGGCCTCCGGCGGCACGTTCCCGACGACGAGCGACACGCTTCCCCGCAGCTTCATCGCCGCGAGCGCGTCCTCGAACGGCGGCGCGTCGTCGTGTGGCGACACTTCTCTCGTTATACGAGACGATTCCCGAGCGGTTAAAACCAGCCCGGCTGTTCGGAGACTGTTACTGCCCCGGGTCGTCGCGCCACGCCGCCTCCGCCCGGCGCGCCGCCTCTCGTACCGGCAGTTCGGCCGCGCGCGCCACGGCGAGGGCGTCCTCGTGTTCGGCGCTCGCGTCGAGGAGTCGTCCGTCGGTGTCGGTCGCGATCTTCACCGCCACCTCGAACGTCTCGCCGTCGACGTCTATCTCGGCTGTCTCGACCCGGCGTTCGGCCACCCACCGGTGGCCCGCGCCGTGTTCGCGCACGCCGAGTGTCCCGGTCTCCTCGGCCAGCGCCCGCGCCACCCGGTCTGCGTGGTCCGGGCGGACGACGACCTTCACCAGGTGCCCCGGTCGGGACTTCTTCATCGTCGCCGGCAGCACCGACACGTCGCGCGCGCCGACCTCGCGCAGCCGCTCGTGGAGGCTCCCGAGCACCTCCGGTGCCGCGTCGTCGAGGTTCGTCTCGAGCACCGTGATCGACTCGCGCCGGAGGTCGCCGCCGGACTCGCCGGCGACGGCGCGGAGCGCGTTCGGCCGGTCGCCGGGGCTGGCGGCGCCCGCGCCCCAGCCCTGCGCCTCGACCCGGAGCCCCGGAAGCGCGTCGACGCCCGCCGCGTGGTGGGCCAGCACCGCCGCGCCGGTCGGCGT
>KI543184.1:33868-35165 GCA_000496195.1 uncultured archaeon A07HB70 | reverse complement strand
TGCGCCGCCGCCGGGCGCGAGCGGCGTCGTCACGACCCGGTCGGCGCCGACGTCGTCGAACAGCAGGGCGGCCCCGACGACGTCCGCGACGGCGTCGTCCGCGCCGACCTCGTGGAAGTGTGTCTCGTCGAGGTCGGTGCCGTGGACCGTCGCCTCCGCCCCGCCGAGACGCTCGAACGCCGCGAGCGCGTCTGCTCTCACGCCGGCCGGCAGGTCCATCGACTCGACGAGGGCGACCACCTCGGCGTAGCTGCGGTGCGGCCCGGCGTCTTCCAGCACCCTGCCGTCGCGTCGGACCGTCACCCGTGTCGTGGCGACGCCGGCGCGGTCGACCGACTCGACGCGGTAGTCGACGCCGAGGGCCTCCTCGACCGGGTCGAGAACGTCGCGGTCGGCCCCGACCCCGAGGAGCGCGCCGAGGACCATGTCGCCCGCCGCGCCCGCCCGCCCGTCGAGGGCGATGGTGTCCATGCTCGACCGGCGGGCGGTCGGGAGTAAAAGCCGACGGAACGGAGACGATTTACGTCCACAGTCGAACGGTATCCCGTGACACGGACCGCCGAGTCCGCCCCCGCCAAAGAGCTTAACCGGGGTGCGAGGAGACCGAACATAGAGCGACAACCCCCATTATGAACGAGGTTCAACTCGAGGTGGCGAAGGCCTACCCCAACGACTCGGGGCGTGGGATCGCCAGGCTCGACCCCGACACGCTGCTGCATCTCAAGCTCTCGCCGGGCGACATCATCGAGATCGAGGGCGCGAACGCAACCGCGGCGAAGGTGTGGCGCGCCGACCGGCAGGACTGGAACACCGACACCGTCCGCATCGACGGGTTCACGCGCCAGAACGCGGACGTGGGGATCGGCGAGCGGGTGACGATCCGGAAGGCCGAGGAGCGCAAGGCAGACCGGATCGTCCTCGCGCCGCCGGAGGAGGCGTCGGTCCAGTTCGGCTCCGACGCAGCCGGGATGGTCAAGCGCCAGATCCTCAAGCGGCCGGTCGTCGAGCGCGACATCGTCCCCGTGATGTCCTCGACGAACCACCCGTTCATGCGGTCGCCGGGGCAGGCGATCCCGCTCATCGCCGTCGAGACGGCCCCCGACGGCGTCTGCCTCGTCACCGAGGACACCGAGGTCGAACTCCGCGAGGAGCCGATTTCCGGCTTCGAGAAAGCCGGCGGCGGTATCACCTACGAGGATATCGGCGGTCTCCAGAGCGAGATTCAGCGCGTCCGGGAGATGGTCGAACTCCCGATGAAGCACCCGCAGATATTCAAGAAGCTGGGGATCGAGCCGCC
>KI543184.1:10979-33419 GCA_000496195.1 uncultured archaeon A07HB70 | reverse complement strand
AAGACCCTGCTCGCGAAGGCGGTGGCGAACGAGACGTCGGCGAGCTTCTTCTCCATCGCCGGTCCGGAGATCATCTCGAAGTACTACGGCGAGTCCGAACAGCAGCTCCGCGAGATCTTCGAGGACGCGAGCGACGAGTCGCCGTCGATCATCTTCATCGACGAGCTCGACTCGATCGCGCCGAAACGCGAGGACGTCACCGGCGAGGTCGAGCGCCGGGTCGTCGCCCAGCTCCTGACGATGATGGACGGCCTCGAGACCCGCGGCCAGGTGATCGTCATCGGCGCGACCAACCGCGTCGACTCGGTCGACCCCGCGCTTCGGCGCCCCGGTCGGTTCGACCGCGAGATCGAGATCGGCGTTCCCGACGAGGTGGGGCGAAAGGAGATCCTCCAGATCCACACCCGCGGGATGCCGCTCTCGGACGACGTCGCCCTCGACACGCTCGCCGACGGGACCCACGGCTTCGTCGGCGCCGACATCGAGAGCCTGACGAAGGAGGCCGCGATGAAGGCGCTCCGGCGCTACCTCCCGGAGATCGACCTCGACGAGGAGGATATCCCTCCGAGCCTCATCGACCGGATGATCGTCAAGCGAGACGACTTCCAGGGCGCGCTCGGCGAGGTCGAGCCGAGCGCGATGCGGGAGGTGCTCGTCGAGCTCCCGAAGATCACGTGGGACGACGTCGGCGGGCTGGAGTCGGCCCAGCAGCAGGTCGAGGAGGCCGTCGAGTGGCCGCTCTCGCAGCCCGGGCGGTTCGGGCGGATGGGGATCGAGCCGCCGAAGGGCGTCCTGCTGTACGGTCCGCCCGGCACCGGCAAGACGCTGATGGCGAAGGCGGTCGCGAACGAGACGAACGCCAACTTCATCTCGGTGAAGGGGCCACAGCTCCTGTCGAAGTGGGTCGGCGAGTCCGAGAAGGCCATCCGCGAGACGTTCCGCAAGGCCCGGCAGGTGTCGCCGACCGTGATCTTCTTCGACGAGCTCGACTCGCTCGCCCCCTCGCGCGGGCAGGACATGGGCAACAACGTCTCCGAGCGGATGGTCAACCAGCTCCTGACCGAGCTCGACGGGCTGGAGGAGATGGGCGACGTGATGGTCATCGGCGCGACGAACCGTCCGGACATGATCGACCCCGCCCTGCTCCGCTCTGGCCGGTTCGACCGCCTCGTGATGGTCGGCGAACCGAGCGTCGGCGGGCGCGAGCAGATCCTGAAGATCCACACCCGTGACTCCCCGCTCGCGCCGGACGTGAGCCTGCGCGAGGTGGCGGAGATAACCGACGGCTACGTCGGGAGTGACCTCGAGTCGATCGGCCGCGAGGCCGCGATGGAGGCCCTGCGCGAGGACAACGAGGCCGACGAGGTCGAGATGCGCCACTTCCGGCGTGCGATGGAGGCCGTCCGCCCGACCATCACCGACGACCTGATGAGCTACTACGAGCAGGTCGAGGAGGAATTCAAGGGCGGCGCCCGCGACCAGATCACCGGCAGTGGCCGGATCGGGTTCCAGTAGCGCGCGGCCCCGGTCCCCGACCGCCCGGCGACACCGACCCGGCCAACGGCTCTTTGTCGCCGGCGCGCGCACGTTCGCGCGTGCACCGACGGCGTCTCCTCGCCGGGCTCTCGACCGCCTGCCTGGCCGTGCTCGCGGGCTGTGACGGCGTCGTCCCCTCCGGTGGCGCCGACGAGGGTCCGTCGACCGACACCGCGACGGCGTCGGCCACGCCGTCGCTCCCGTATCTCGGCCCACGCCCGCGGACGCTCCTCGACGAACCGCGTGGGATTCGCCTGCGCAACGCCACGGGCGAATCCCGGCTGGTCACGCTGGCGCTCGACCGCGGCGACAGCCAGGTGTTCCTCGACACGCGGGAGGTGCCGCCGGCGACGCTCGTCCGCTACGACCGGCTGGTCAGGCGCCGCGACGACTACCGGGTCGTCGTCGAGACCGGCGCCGGCGCCCGACACGTCCGGTCCTGGACGCCCGCGCCGTGGACCGGCGACCTGCTCGTCACGACGGACCGCGAGGTGACCAGCCGGACCACGGCGACCTGTGGGCCGGACTGCGGCCCGGCCACAGACGCTCTCGACGACGAGAAGGTTCTCGTGCTCGACAACCCCGGGACAGCCGAGGTGGCCGTCGACGTCCGGCTGGGCGCGCCGTGGGCGCCCGACCTCGACCGGCGGTACACGGTCCCCGGCGCCGGTCGGCTCGCGCTGCCCGTCCCGGACTGGTCGTCGAACTACCCCGTCCAGATCGGCTACGGCGACCGGACCGTCGACCACGAGTGGCGGACGTCCGACGGCGACCGCATCTACGTCAGCGTCGCCGGCCCGCCGCGGCTCCGGTGCTCGACACCGACCGCGAGCTGGTGGTGGTGAACCGGCTGGCGCGCGACCGCGAGCTCGACCTCCGGATCGAGGCCGACGGCGACCCGGCGGTCCAGCGCTCGCTGGCCGTCGGCCCCGAGAGCAGGCGGTCGTTCCAGAACGACGTCCCGCCGGCGGGGCGGTACGCGTTCCAGGTTCGAACCACGGACGGCCTCGAGGACTCCTTCGAGACCTCTATCTGCCCGGCGGCGGGACCGATGCTCGTCATCCTCGACGAGTCGGCGGCGGTCGTGACGATCCGTGGCGCGCGGCGCGAACGGGCCGTCGACGGGCGGGCCTGACCCCGCCAGTCGTCACTCCAGCAGCTCGTCGTTGCTCTCGACCATGTACAGCGTCCGCGCGGCGACGTTGACCGCGTGGTCCCCGACCCGCTCGAGGTCGCGGACCGTCAGGAGGAGCCGCCGGACCTCGGGCAGCTTCGTTTCGATCTCACCTTCGATCAGCTCGCCGGAGGTGATGAGCCCACGGACGACGGCGTCGCTCGCGCTCTCGCACATCTCGTCCACCTCGTCGTCGCGGCGCGCGACCGCCCAGCAGAGGTCGACGTCGCCCGCCTCGTACGCCTCCATCGCCGCGTCGAGCATCGCGAGCGTTGCGGCGCCGATCTGCTGGGTGTCGACGTCTGAGAAGATCTCCCGGTCTGCCTCCAGCGCGTACGCGGCGAGATTCGTGGCGAGGTCCCCGATCCGTTCGAGGTCGGTGAGGATCTTGAACGACGCGGTGATAAACCGGAGGTCGCCAGCGACCGGCTGCTGGCGCGCGATGAGGTTCACGCACTCGCCCTCGAGTTCGAGATACTGCCGATTGATCACGTCGTCGCCGTCGGTCACCTCGCGCGCCATCGCCTCGTCCTTCTGGGAGAGCGCGTCGAGCGCACGGCTCAGTCGGTTGCCGACGAGTTCACTCATGTAGAGGACGTCGGCCCGGAGGTCTTCGAGTCGGTTCTGGTACTGTTCTCGCGTCATGTCATTTGGGCAAGCGTGATGGGTGTTAACGATTCCTCCGACCCCGACGGTCGGGTCAGCCGAACTTGCCGGAGATGTAGTCCTCGACCCGCTCGCTCTCCGGGTTCTCGAAGATCTTGTCCGTTCGGTCGTACTCGACGAGCTCTCCGCCGGTGAGGAAGACGGCGGTCTGGTCGGAGATCCGCGCCGCCTGCTGCATGTTGTGCGTGACGATGACGACGGTGTAGTCCTCGCTCAGGTCGTGGATCAGGTCCTCGATCTTCGAGGTGGCGATCGGGTCGAGCGCGGAGGCCGGCTCGTCCATCAGGAGGACGTCGGGGTCGGTCGCGAGCGCCCGGGCGATACAGAGCCGCTGTTGCTGGCCGCCGGAGAGCCCGAGCGCGTTGTCGTCGAGGCGGTCCTCGACCTCGTCCCAGATCGCGGCCTGCCGGAGCGCGTGCTCGACGAGCTCGCGCTCCTTCTCGCTCTCGTCGCGCCCGAGCAGCCGGTCCAGCAGTCCCTTGCGGATGTCGCCGTGCTTGCGCGGGCCGTATGAGACGTTGTCGCGGATCGACTTCGGGAACGGATTGGGCTGCTGAAACACCATTCCGACGCGCTTGCGCAGTTCGACGAGGTTGACGCCGTCCTGGTAGATCTCTCGCCCGTCGACCTCCACCGACCCCTCGATCCGCGCGGCGCTGATCCGGTCGTTCATCCGGTTGAGACACCGGAGGAAGGTGGACTTCCCACAGCCAGAGGGCCCGATCAGCGCGGTGACGCTCTTCTCGGGGATCTCCATCGAGATGTTCTTGAGCGCGTGGTCGTCGCCGTAGTAGACGTTCAGGTCCTCGGTGACGATCTGGGCGCGCCCGTCGAACTGGTAGTCGGTCCACGACTCTCTGATCTGCTCGTCGGTCTCTCCGGTCGTCGTCACCGATGCGGACGTCGCCGGGCCGTCTCGGGTCTGCTGTGCCTCGTCTGCGGTCTGTGTTGTCTCGCTCATCGGTGGAGTCTCCGGCGGAAGTAGTAGCGCGTCGTGATCCCGACCGCGTAGAACGACAGGACGACGACGAGCAGAACGAGCGCGGTCGCCCACGCGAACTGCTGGGCGTCGCCGATCTGCTGGCCGCCGACGCCGGCGGTGATCAGCGCGTAGAGCTGGTACGGCAGCGCGCTCGTGGCCTGGAGCAGCGCCTCGTTGGCGACGAACGGCGGCGTCGCCGTGAACCGGAAGCCACCGATCACGTCGACCGTCTGCCCGCCGGGCACGAACGTCCCGCCGGCCATCGTCAGCAGGATGGGGGCCGTCTCGCCGGCGATCCGGCCGACGCCGAGGATGACGCCGGTCGCGACGCCCGGCAGCGCCGCCGGGAGGACGACGCTCCGGATCGTCTGCCACTTGCTGACGCCGAGGGCGGCACTGGCGTCGCGGTACTCGTCGGGGACGGCCAACATGGCTTCTCTGCTGGTGATGACCACCAGCGGTAGCAACATGAAACCGAGGGTGAGCATCCCGGCGAGCAGCGACTTCGTGCCCCCGAACCGCGGGATGAGAAACGCCGCCCCGAACAGGCCGAAGACGATGCTCGGCGTCGACCAGAGCCCGTTCGTGACGATCTCGACGACCGCGGTGAACCGACCCTGTGCGGCGTACTCGGAGAGGTAGATCGCCGCGCCAACGCCGAGGGGCACGGCGAGGAGGACGGCGCCGACGACGAGCCAGACGGTGCCGGCGATGGCCGGCAGGACGCCGTCGACCTCGACCATCAGCGCGACGCCGTTCATCACGAACGGCCAGTTGACCGGCAGCGAGAACGTCACGCCGACGAGCGTCACCTCGGGGCCGACGCCCGCGCCGACGGTGATTCCGCGGGTCGCGCCCGCGAGTCCCTTCGAGACGACGAACGCGACCAGTCCGAACAGGACCGCGATGATCGCCGTGGCGTTCAGGTAGATGAGCAGATGCGCGCCGAGGTGGCGACCGCGCGCGCCGAACCCGCCGTAGGCCTTTGCGGCGGACCACCCGACCAGCAGCGAGCAGAGCCCGACCGCCACGGGGACAGTCAGCGCCGGGAAGAACGTCACCGCGTTGCTCGACGGGAAGATGGCCGGCGACCACGACCACGACGGGCCGACGAGCCCGGTCAGGAAGGCGGCGCCGACGAACGCGGCGAAGAGGCCGGCGGGGACCGTCGAGCCGATATCCTCGCGGGTCAGCGCCGTCGTCGCGAACACCCCGACACCGACGACGAGGCCGACGCGACCCCGCCGACCGCTCCGAGGCCGAGCGCGACGCCGCCGACCAGCGCCGCGGTCACGAACCAGATGCCGGAGAAGGCCGCCCCGGCGACGAGCCCGGCGCTACGCTCCGGGTCGGAGCCTGCGAGCCCCATCCGGGAGACGACACCGAAGCCGACGACACCGACGCCGGCGAGTATCAGCAGCCCGCCGAGGAGCACCACGACCGGCAGTCCGGCGACCGGGTCGGTGAGCGAGAGGAGTTCGAACAGCGCGGCGGTCGCGAGGAGAAAGAGGAGGGCGGCGAGCGCCGCCGTGCCGCCGGCGAGCGCCTGGAAGCCGCTCGTCTCCCCGCTGACGAGTTCGGCTCGGGTGACGCTGCTCATCTCACTCCGACCCCCCGAGCTTGCGCTGCATCCGTCGTTCGATCAGCTGCGAGCCGACGCTCAGGAACAGGACGGTGACGAACAGCACGACGCCGGCTGCGAACAGCGCGCTGAGCTGGAAGCCGTCCGCCTCGCCGTAGTTCGCGGCGATCAGCGAGGTGAGCGTCTCGTAGCCGTAGAAGACGTTGTACAGCGGCTCCGGGAACTGCGGGCTGTTGCGTAGCATGACGGTCGCGGCCATCGTCTCGCCGATGGCGCGACCGACCCCGAGCAGCACCGCGGCGGAGACGCCCGAGAACGCCGCCGGCAGGGTGATAGTCGTCATCGTCTGCCAGTCGGTCGTGCCGAGCGCGAGCGACCCGCTCTTCATCTGTTCGGGGACGCTCGCCAGCGCGTCCTCCGCGACGGAGACGACCGTCGGGAGCGCCATCAGCCCGACGACCGCCCCGACGAACAGGTACGTGCCCTGTCCGACGAGGTCGAACTGTCCGCTCGCCCACGGGCTCAGCACGGTGAAGCCGATGAAGCCGTAGACGATCGAGGGGATGCCCGCGAGGATCTCGACGCCCGGCTTGACGAACTCGCGGACGGCCTTCGGCGCGACCTCCGAGATGAACAGCGCGGCGGCGACGCCGAGCGGCCCCGCCACGGCGGTGGCGACGAGTGTCACCATCACCGTGCCGTGGATCATCGGGGCGAGCGAGTAGACCTGTCCCGAGACCGGGGACCACTCGAGCGCCGTGAACAGCCGGAGCCCGGGGATCGTCACGCCGAACAGCTCGCCGCTCGAGTACCGGAAGACGGGCCACGCCTCGATGAAGATGAACACGAGGATGAGCCCGAGGACCAGGATGGACGCGACCGTCATCGCGAGGCTCACCGCCCGCGCGGTGAGTTCCTGGTGGTATATCCAGCCGTAGCCGGTCGCGGCCACGAACAGGACGAACGGGACGACGGTCAGCTCGGAGACGAGGAGGAAGCCGCCGAACGCGGCGAGGAGCGAGAGCCCGCCGACCGCCAGCGCCACGAGCGCGTCGGGATCCGTGTCTTCGACGAAGTCGCGTGCTGCGGCTACTTGGCGCTCGATCCACCGCAGATTGTCGGCAAACGCCCGCGCGCTCACAGAAGACATGGTGGAGAGTGAGCCCTCTTAGAAGGCCGGGTCCTGGTCCGGAAGCTTCGCGAACTCTGACTCGATATCCTTCGTCGGGAGCGGGAATGTACTCGACGCCCTCGACGAATATCTGCTGCCCGAAGTCGGTCAGGAACATGTTGAGGAACGCGGCCTCGCGCATGTCCGTCCCCTCGGGGGTGTCGTCGGTGATGGTCGTGTACATGTGGAGGTCCCGGTTGAGCGGGTAGCTACTGTCGAAGATTGTGTTCTCCGCGTCTGCGTCGGGGCGGTAGGTCGTCCCTTCGAAGTCGATCGCGACCGGCTCGATGCCCGGGCCCTGGAACGCCAGCGCCATGTAGGCGATCGCGCCGTCGTTCTGCTGGAGGACCGTCTGGACCTGCTGGTTCTGGCCCTTCCGGGTGTCGACCTGCATCGGCGCCTCGGCGTCACCGAGCATGTTGAGGCGGAACGAGGTGTCCGTGCCGGAGCCCTCGGCACGGCCGACCACGTAGATCTCCTGATCGGGGCCGCCGACTTCGCTCCAGTTGTTGATATCGCCCTGGTAGATGCCGCGGACCTCTTCGCCGGTCAGCTCCTCGACGCCCGCGTCGTAGATCTTCTGACTGACGAAGACCGGCTGGCCGTCGCGTCCGACGACGTGGTCGACGTAGCGCTCGTTTGCCTCGGACTCGCTGAGGCCGAGTTCGGCTGTGATCGGGCCCGACGAGTTGCCGATGTCGACGAGGCCGTCGGTGACGGCCTTGCAGCCCGTGCCCGAGTGGCTCAGGCCGATGCTGGTCGCAAACACCGGGTTCGACCGCTGCTCGGTCGGCTCGAAGCCGTAGAGCCCCGCGAAGTAGTCCGCGAGGAGCATCCCCTCGGCGCTGTTCTCGCCGCTCGTCAGCTGGTCCCAGCCGGGGACCGTTCCCTCGCTCGACGACCCCCAGTACTCGCCGTCGCTCGGGGGCGCGTTCGAATTCCAGTACGAACTGCCCGTGTTCGAGATGGGATAGACCGTCGAGGAGCCCTCGGCGGTCAGCATCGAGGTGCTCATCTCGGACGAGGAGCCCGACGACATCTCCGTCCCCGTCTCCGTCTCGTCGGAGCCACCGGAGCCGCCGTCGTCGGACTCCGGCGACCCGCTGGACCCAGAACAGCCGGCAAGTGCGGCGGCACCGACCGCTGCCCCAGCTGTAGCAACGAACCTGCGCCGCGACACGCGTCCGCCGTTTTCGCTGTCTTCTGACATCAGTAGATCCGAGATGACGAGAAATAAAGGTCGTTTCTATGAGTGCTCCGTTATTCTATATAGTGGTACGGTTGGATATATTTGCTGACCAGAACGGCAAACTATACGACCGTCGATCCTCACCGGCCGACCGTGACGGACGACGAACCGGCGGTGTTCGGTCGGTCGGTCGAGGCCGCTGCTGCGGCACTCGTCGGCCCGGAGACGCCGGGCGAAGACGAGATAGCCGCCGCGCTCGAGCTGATCGCCGAGGACGGCGCGGTCAGCCGCGAGCGGGTCGAGGAGGCACTCGGGGGGCTGGCGAGAGTCGTCTCGACGCCGGAGACGCGGCTCGAGCTCGCCGCGCGCGAGGTCGGCGCGGCGACCGACGCCGCGGCGGACCTCACCGACATCCCCACCGTCGCCAGCCGACTGGCGGGGCTCGACAGCCGGCTCTCGGCCCTCGAGCAGGACGTCGACGCGCTCGGCGACCGACTCTCGGAACTCAGTGCACGGGCCGGCGACCCCGCCGCCGCGTTCGACGTCGCCCGCGAGATTCGAGCGCTGACAGAGGACGCGAACGCCGCACAGGCCCGGGCCGACCAGCTCCGCGACGACGCCGAGTCGACACGGCGCTGGCTCCGGGACCCGGCGGCTCGGCGCCGCGAGTTCGACGACGAGGTAGACGCGGTTGCCGAGGCGATCGACAGTGTCGACGACGTCGCCGCGTGGCTCGACGACGAATCCGACGAACCGCCCGACGGCGTCGACCCGGACGCCCCGGGCGCACACTGGGCGGACGCGACGACAGGCGCGCGCGTGAACGAACTGCTGATCGCGGACCTGCGGGCAGAGCTGGCCGACCTGCGGACGATGGCCGAACGGGCGGACGACGACCCCGATCTGGCCGACCTCGAGTCGCGGCTCGCGGCGCTCACGGACCGCCGTGACCGCCTCGCGGCGACGCTCTCGGCCGCCGCGCGTCCCGCCTGGCGTGCGGACCACGGGGCGCGCCTCGAGTCCGCGCGCGAACGCATCGAGGAGTTCGCCCCACCGGTCGACTGGGGCGCCGTCCGGGCGGCGCTCGACGACGTCTGACGCACGTCACACGGCCACGCCCTGCGGCTGTCGGCGTCTGACGACACTATATACCGTTGTCGGCAGGTCCGGCATTCTCCCGGCGAACGGGGCCACACGGGAACGCTCTGGCGATCGCTAAGTTAGTATATATTTTTGACCAGATTTATATTCTGTTGCGAACGAGCGCCGGTATGGTCGAGACGCGAAAGGTGCAGGTCACCGGTGGATCGACGTACACCGTCTCTATCCCGAAAGGGTGGGCGACCGACAACGGCGTCAGCGCGGGGAGCGAGGTTGCGTTCTACCCGGAGGGCGACTCGCTGTTCCTGACGCCGCAGACGGGCGACGAACACACCGAGGGGACGCTGGACATCAGCGACCTGTCGGGCGAGGAGCTCCGCCGCGCGGTGATGACGATGTACGTGAGCGGGTTCGACATCATCGGCCTGGAGTGCGGGCGGATCACGACCGAGCAGCGCCGGACGATCCGCGAGTCGACACAGGGGCTGGTCGGCCTCGAGGTGCTGGAGGAGACGCGCGACCGCGTCGTCATCCGGGACCTGCTCGACTCCTCGGAGCTGTCGATCCACAACGCCGTCACCCGGATGCGGCTGATCGCGCTGTCGATGCTCGGCGACGCAGTCGAGGCGCTGGCGGAGAACGACGCCGACCTCGCGGCGGACGTGATCCAGCGCGACGACGACGTCGACCGGCTCTGGCTCGTCGTCTCGCGCATCTTCCGGGCGACGATCCGGACGCCGAAGGCCGCGGAGGAGCTCGGCGTCCCCCGCGAGGTCTGTTTCGACTACCACTCCGCGGCCCGCCAGCTCGAGCGCGTCGCCGACCACGCGACGAAGATCGCACACCTCACCCGCGGGTTCGAGGGGACGCCGCCGGAAGACGTGCTGACCGCGCTCGACGAGCTCCACGACGACGCCGTCGAGGTCGTCGAGCGCGGGATGGACGCCCTGTTCGTCGACGACAGCGCCGAGGCGACCCGTCTCGCGAACGACGCCCGCGAGTCGGTCCCCGGCATCGACGCTCGCGCCCGCGAAATCGACTCGCTCCTGCGCGACCTCGACTCCGCGCGGGCGCAGGTGCTCGGGCTCGTCGTCGACTCGCTGTCGCGCAGCGCGGACTACGGCGGCAACATCGCCGAGACCGCGCTTCAGAAGGCCGCGCCGACGCCGTAGGCGCCGCGAGGCCACGAGACCGGGGGCGCCAGACGGAGAGGCGCCCCGCGAACCCGAGCGCCGTGAGTGGCGCGACCCGCGCGAGGTGTAGTGTCGCGTGCGCCGCGAGCCGGCTGTTCCGCCCTACTCCTCGACCAGCACCGCGTTTACCTGTCCGGTCTGGCCCGGCCGCGAGGTGACCCGTGCCCGGCCCGCGCTCGTCTCGACCACCGCGCCCTTCGTGACGATGTTCCGCCGGACGTAGTTCGGGTTCGCGGGGTTCTCGACGACGTCCTCGACCGTCGCCTCGGTCGTCTCGCCGCCGTCCGCGACCTGCGCGACGTTCGTCGACAGCGCACGGGTCTTCGCCGTGCCGCCGCGCGCGTCGACGGTCCGCAGGCGCGGCTCGTCGACCGTCGTCTCGGTCGGGTCGCGACCGAGCTGGTGGCGCTTCTTCTTCCGCGGGCGGACCCGTCGCCCGCCCGTCCGCTTTCGTGTCGAGGGGCCCTGATCCTTCATACGTCTACGTGTCCCGGGTGAACACTTGAACCGTGCGATCGGACCCGCCCGGGACGCAGAACTAAGCCCTCCCCGGGAGAGCGTCGAGCCATGGACGGGAGCGACGGACACACGTGAGCCTCGAGGTCGCCGTCGCCGTCCCCTTCCGCGACGCGGGCACCGACCGCGTCGGCGAGGGGCGGTTCGTCGTCGCGCTGTCGCTCGACCGCGACTGGTTCTCGCCGGACCAGGCGAAGCGCGTCGTCGACGTCGCCGCGGGCCGGGGGCTGATCGAGCGCGACGGGAACGACGTCGTCGCGCGGTTCGACCCCGGCGACGTGTCGGTGCCCGACGAGTTCCGGCCCGACGAGTCGGTGCTGCGCGAACAGTCGGCGTTCGAGCGCGTCCTCGACGCACTCGTCGACGCCGGCCACGACAAGCAGGCCGCCGTCGCCGCGGTCAACAGCCGCCAGCGGGCGCTCGGCGTCACTCCCGAGGCCGCCGCGGTGCTGTACGCCCGCGCGAACGGTATCGACGTCGGCCCGGCGGCAGCGCGCGTCCGCCGCGACCTCTGCGAGGGGGCCGACTGACTCTTGTCCCCGCCCCTCCTCGGTCGCCTGTGACGCTCGACCCGGTCCACGTCGAGGGTATCGCCGACCTCGCGAGCGCCATCGCCCGCACCGTCGACGACTCCGATCACCCCGACCTCGCCCGAACGGTCTGGGACGAGTACCTCCCGCTGTACGACGACGGCCCGGTCGTCGAGACGCTCGGCGAGAAGCGCCTGCGCGCCGCGGACGTCGAGGACGCGGCGCTCTCTGACCCGCCGTTCGAGACGGTCCACGGCGTCGACTCCGGGACGATCAACCCGACGACGTTTCGCAACGGCCTCGTCGTCGACGTCGCACAGGCGGCGATGGCGGCTGTCCCTTCGGATCTTGACCTCCACCGCGCGCGCCACCTCGTCGCCACCGTCCACGCCAGCGACGCGACGCTCTCGTTCGGCGAAGACTGGGACACCTACGACGACGGCTACTCGCGCCGCCGGGTGCTACACGCGCCCCGTGTCTCGCGGTTCGCCGAGGGCGTCGTCCACGCGCTCTCGCTCTACCTCGCCGAGTCCACCCACGCGCTGTACCACGCGAACGTCGTCTCCGACCTCCTCGTCCTCGACGGGCCGCTCTACCCGACGGAGCTGATGTCGTGGCGCGAGCGCGACCGCGAACTCGCGGCGCTGGCCGCGGAGGCGACCCCGCGTGCGGTCGTCGAGAACTACGTCCGCCTCGTCGAGACGTTCGTCGAGCGCGGCGTCCCCGTCGTCGGCTTCGTCAAGACGGCGACTGGCACGACGGTGACGAGCGCGCTCCGGGACCGGGGCGTTCGCTCGCCGTGGCCGGACGACGCCGCGCTGTTCCGCCGCCTCTTGGAGCGCCGCGAGGACGGCGAGCGGATGACCGACCGTCTCACGTTCACCTCGTGGCTCGTCTCCCGGGGGGGCACGGACGGGACGTTCGCGGCGACGGGCGACGCGTTCGGCGTCGAGCGCCGCCTCGACCCGGAGGCGTACGAGGTGGCGACGCTGTACGTCTACGACCCGCGGGTCGACGTCTGCTACCGCGTCGAGGCGCCGCGCGCCGCCGTCGTCGACCGGACGGACCGCGACGCGCTCACCAGACAGGTCGTCCACGACGTCGCCGTCGGGCGCGGACCGCCGCCCGCAGTCGAGAAGGCAGACGAGCTCGCGCGAATCGGACGCGCGGAGAAGGCGTCGCTCCGCCGGAAGTTCGAACAGCGCCTCGACAGCGAGCGGGTGCGGACCTACGACGAGGTGCGGTGGGAGGAGTAGCGTCGAGCGTCCCGGCGAAACGGTCCACGGAAGCGACGACGGGGACCAGCGAGGCGCGGCGCGACCGGCCTCAGACCGCAGCCGGGTCGACGGCTGCGTCGGCCTCGACCTGCTCGACCTCGACCCGAACGTCGTCGCCGGGGACGCCGACGCGCGCGAACTGCGTCCGGACGTGCTCGCGGGCCGCCGCGAGCGCCGCCGTCCGCGAGTCGAACCCGCGTGGCATCGGCGACTCGAACGCCACCCGAACCGGCTGGCCGTCTATCTCCGCCAGCGACCCGCCGCTCTCGACCTCGTAGAACTCGTCGCAGACCCAGACGAACGGCGCCTCGCCGTCCGGAGCGCCGTCGAACCGCGGCGGCTCCTCGCCGGGTTCGAACAGCGTTCCGGTGAGTGTCGTCTCCCCGCCGTGGCCGCGAATCAGAAGCATATCCGAACGTGGCGACGGAGGCGTATGAACGCCCCGACGGGGAAAGGCATAGGACGGTGCGGGTCGGCTGTCGGGCCGTGTCAGACCTCGGTGACTTCACCGACTTCGACGGCGAGGGCGAGGCCGGAGACGCGCCGGCGGGCGAGGCCGGAGACGACGCCGACGACACGTTCGCGTCCTACGACGTCGCCGCGGCGGGCCGGGACCGCGGACTCGGCGCCGTCTCCGTCTCCGAGGGCCTCCGCGTCGCCGAGGACGGCGAGGACACCAGTCTCCGGGCGTTCGTCACGGTCGGCAACCGCGAACGCGTTCGGCTCGGCACCTACCTGACCGTCCCGTACCCGGACGACGAGGCGCTGTTCTGTCGCATCACCGCGCTGGAGTACGCCCAGGAGTTCCGCTCCGACGACGCGACCGAGATTCACGCCCGCCGCGCGATGCGCCGGCAGGGGGTCGAGGAGCGCGACTACAAGTTCGTCGCGACGCTCGACCCCGTCGCCGTCCTCGCCGGCGAGGGTTCCGACCTCTCCCGGCGCTCGACGGACCGCGTGCCGAAGCCCGGCGCCGTCGTGCGCGAGGCGAGCGACCCCGACCGGGTCAAGACCGGGCTGAACATCCCCGCCGACGGCGTCTTCCTCGGCCACCTCTCGGTCGGCGGCGAGCGCGTCGAGACCGCCGCCGACCCGCCGACCGTCGACTACCGCCTGAACGACGACGCCACCGCCGGCGACCCCCTCGTCTTCCGGCACACGCTCGTCGCCGGCGGCACGGGGTCGGGAAAGACCCACGCGGCGAAGAACGTCCTCCGGCAGTTCCTCGCGCCCGACCGCACCTACCCGATGGACGACGGGCGCGAGGTCAGACCGGCTGTCGTCGTCTTCGACCCGCAGGACGAGTACGCACAGATGCACGACGACAACCCCGCGCTCTCCGACGAGTACGCCCGTCGTCTCGACCGAGAGGGCGTCGCCCACGGCGGCCACGACGACACCCTCGCGCTCGTCCCGAAGGTCGGAGGCGCGACGTATCCGGGCGAGGACCACCGGGCCGAACAGCAGCGGTTCACGCTCCCGTTCTCGATGGTCCGGGACCGACCGTGGCTCGTCGCCGGCGCGAGCCTCAACGACAACCAGTACGGCGGCCTCGTCCACCTCGTCTCGCGGTTCTTCGACGACGCGGGGCCGGACGGCACCTACCGCGAGTTCCTCGCCTTTCTCGACGACCCGGCCCTGCGTGAGGAGCTCGACGAGACCGGCCGGGTCCACGAGGCAACCTTCGACGCGGTGAAGCGCCGCGTCCACGCCGCCCCCGGCGAGGCCTTCGACACCGACGCGACGCCGATCACCGACGCGGTCCACGACCTCGTCCGTCCCGGCGGGCTGACGGTCGTGCCGACCTACCACCTCACGAACTCCCGCACCGCCGAGACGGTGGTGCTCGGCGTCGCCTCACTTCTCGTCGACGAGAAGCTGTCGAACGACCCCGACTACCCGCGGGTCGACGAGACGCCGGTCGTGGTCGGGATGGACGAGGCGCACAACTTCCTCGCCGACGCCGACAGCGTCCAGGCCCGGAAGGTGGTCGGGACGTTCACCGAGGCGGCGAAGCAGGGCCGCAAGGAGCGCCTGGGTCTCTTCCTGATAACCCAGGACCCGCAGGACGTCGCCGACCCGGTGTTCAAACAGGTGAACACCCGCGTCGTGCTGAACCTCGGCGACGAGGACGCCATCCGGTCGGTGAACGTCCCCGCCAGCCTGGAGCGGAAGGTGCCGTATATGGAGCGCGGACGGATGGTCGTCTACTCGCCGGACAACTCCGAGCCGGTGGAGGTGACGGGCCTGCCCGTCTGCCTGACTCGCCACGGCGACTGACCCGTCCGCCGCGACGCCTTTTCGTTCCCCGCCGGCGTAGGTGACGGTATGACACGGACCGTGCTGGTCGCGGTGGACGGTTCGCCGCCGTCGGAGGCCGCCGTCGAGTTCGTCGCCACGGAGCGGCCGTCGGCGACGGTGATCCTGTTTCACATCGTCGACCCGTCGACGGTGGGCTACGATACCGTGGCGACGACCGCGGAGCGGTGGTACGACAGCGAACGCGAACGGGCCGACGAACTGCTGGACGCCGCCGCCGACCAGCTGCCCGAGACGGCGACGGTCGAGCGACTCGTCGAGGTCGGGCGCCCTGCCTCGACCATCGCCGAGGTGGCGGAGCGCGAGGACGTCGACCACGTCGTCCTCGGAAGCCACGGCCGTTCGGGCATTTCCCGGGTGATCCTCGGGAGCGTCGCCGAGAAGGTGGTGCGGACGTCGCCCGTCCCCGTCACCGTGGCACGGTAGGGGTCAGAAGATGTTCGCCTGCCGGTAGACGCTGATGCCGTCGCCGGTTATCTCGTAGGGCTTCGTCTCGCGGGAGTGGTTCGCGTTGCGGATCTTCTGGATCTCGAGCGCGAGACGCGTCTCCTGGAAGTCGGAGGGACGGACGTACTGGAGGACGAACACGGCGTCCGCCAGGTACTCGATGATGCCGTACCGCGAGGTGTACGCCGACTCGGCGCTGGCCTCGCTCGTCACCATCGTCGTGACGCCCGCGCTCTTCAGCGCCTGGCTGAACTCGAACACCTCCGAGCGCCGCCGCGACGGCTCGTCGTACATCATCTCCAGCAGGGAGACGGAGTCGAGCACCAGCCGTGACGCGTCGAACTCCTCGACGAGCGCCGAGAGGTCGGCGGTGATCGAACCGAGGCTGTTCGCCATCTCGATCGGGTCGATGTCGACGACCGCGAGGTCGCCGTCGGCGACGTACGTCGAGAGCTCCCAGCCCTTCTCTTCGGCGGTGTCGACGATCCGGCTTCTCGTCTCCTCCAGCGTGATGTAGACGCAGCGCTCGCCTCGTTCCAGCCCGTGGGTGACGAACTGGAGCCCGAACGTCGTCTTGCCGGTGCCGGCGCCCCCGACCGCCGCGATCAGCGACCGCTCCGGGATGCCGCCGAGGACCATCTCGTCCAGCCCCTCGATACCGACGTTGACACGGTCGATGTCGGAGTCGAACTCCTCGTCGCCGAACCCGCCCCCGAAGCCGTCGTCGTCGAACCCCTCCACCGCGAACTCCTCGTCGCCCTCGAGATCGCCACCCGGCGTCGGGGCGTTCTCGAAGGCCGTCGCGAAGTCCTCGAAGCCGTCGCCGAACCCGCCGGTGTCACGCTCGCCGTCCGTCGCGGCGTCTCCGGACTCGCCGGCCGCCTCGTCGCTCTCCGCGGGCCGGTCGTCGCCGTCGTCGTCCTCCTCGTCCTCCTCCGCTCCTCGCACCGCCCGCGTGAACCAGTCGTCCTCGTCACTCACGGGCGAACCACCGACTCAGCCGCGAGCAGACGAATCACATGGACAACTTGGGCCGGCTGGCTATTCAACCTTATCCGGCTCGCGGGTGTCTCTCCGCGCCGCGCGCGCCGGACTACTGCTCGGCGCGCGCCCGGATCGCCGCCACCGCGACGCGGTCGGCGTGGGTGACGATCTGTGCCTCGACGGTCGCCGGCTCGACGCTCGTCCGCCGCGAGTGCGCGAGGACGACGTGGAGCACCGCTGGCGGCAGGCCCGCCCGCGCCGCCGGCGCCACGCCGTAGTGTGGGTGCCCGAGCAGCGCGTGGAGCGCCGTCTCGCTCCCGTCCGGCGGCGCGAACTCGTAGCACTTCGAGACGTCGTGGACCAGCCCGCCGGCCAGCACGAGGTCGGCCGAGACCGGCGCGTCGAACGCGTCCGCGAGTGCCTCGCTCGCGTCGACGACGGCCCTGACGTGGCCGACCAGCCGCTCGTCGGGGATTCCCAGCTCTGCCTGGAGCGGCGGGAACCACGGCACCTCGGCGAGCGCCCAGCCCGTCTCCTCCAGCGCGAGCGTCCACGCGCGGACGACCCCCTCGCGGAGGTCGTCGTCCTCGATCCGGTCGACGGCGGGAAACGCCTCTGCGACGGCTGCCTCGTGGTCGTCTGTCACGGCCCCCTCGACGGCGGGAGCCTCAAAAAGCGTCCCGACGCCTACTCCCCCGGGTCGGGCTGGCCCCAGTACTCCTCGCGGCGCGGGTGGTCCTCGACGGCCTCGACGACGAACGGGTCGTCGCGCGACTCCAGCGCCGAGAGCGCAGCGCGCGCGCTCGCGGGCGTCGAGAAGTACGTGATGTTCTCCTCGACGGCCACCTCGAGCGGCTTCCGGGCGCGCGAGACGACGAAGTCTATCTCGCCGTCGCGGACGGCCTCCACGAACGCCGCCTCGCCGTCGAAGTCGGCGAGGTCGTAGTGTTCGGCGAACCCGTCGCGCAGCGCCCGACCCTCCGGCGTGTCGAGCGCCGGGAACTCGTCGGTCGACAGGTCCACGACCGCGGTGCCCTCGGCGGGGACCGGCTTGCCGACCGCGTCCTGTGCCTTGTCGTAGGCCTGGCCGAACGTCGGCGCGGTGCCCATCACCTCGCCCGTCGACTTCATCTCCGGCCCGAGCCGCGGGTCGGAGCCGGGCAGGCGGTCGAACGGCAGGACGACCTCCTTGACGCTCGCCCACTCCGGCACCGACTCGGACGCGCCGAGCCCCGACAGCGACGCGCCGGCCATCACCTTCGCCGCCAGCTTCGCGATCGGCACGCCCGTCGTCTTCGAGACGAACGGGACGGTGCGCGACGAGCGCGGGTTCGCCTCCAGCACGTAGACGGTCGGCTCCTCGTCGTCGTCGTAGACGCCCGTGACCGCCAGCTGGACGTTCAGGAGACCGACCGTCTCGAGCGCGACCGCGATCTCCTCGACGACCTCGCGGGCCCGCGCGACGGTCGCGCGGTCGAGCGTCTCGGGCGGGATGACACAGGCCGAGTCGCCCGAGTGGACGCCCGCGCTCTCGACGTGCTCCATCACGCCGCCGATCAGGACGTCCTCGCCGTCGGCGACGGCGTCGACGTCGAGTTCGACCGCGTCCTCGAGGAACTCGTCGATCAGGATCGGCTTGTCCGGCGACACCCGTACCGCCTCTTCGATATACTTCCGGAGCTCCCGGTCGTCGCCGACGACGCGCATCGCCCGCCCCCCGAGGACGTACGAGGGGCGCACGAGGACGGGATAGCCGACGTCGCGCGCCAGCTCGAGCGCCTCTGCCTCGCTCGTCGCCGTCCCGCCGATCGCCTGCTCGATGCCCAGCTCGTCCATCAGGCTGTTGAACCGCTCGCGGTCCTCCGCGAGGTCCATCGCCTCGACGCTGGTGCCGAGCACCTCGCAGTCGAGGCCGCGGCGCTCGATCTCCTCGCCCAGCGGGTCCGCGATGTTCACCGACGTCTGGCCGCCGAACTGGACCATCACGCCGTCGGCGTCGGCGGCCTCGGCCACGTCGGCCACCTCCTCTGCCGTGACCGGCTCGAAGAACAGCCCGTCCGAGGTGTCGTAGTCCGTCGACACCGTCTCGGGGTTGTTGTTGACGACGTGGGCGTCGATACCCATCTCCCGGAGCGCGCGGACGGCGTGGACCGAGCAGTAGTCGAACTCGACGCCCTGCCCGATGCGGATGGGGCCGCCGCCGACGACGACGACGGACTCGGCGTCGCGGTCGACCTCGAGTTCGCCCGCGGCGGCGTCGCCCTCGTAGGGGCCGCGGAGCCACTCGGGCTTGCGCGAGGAGTAGTAGTACGGCGTCTGTGCGGCGAACTCGCCCGCGCAGGTGTCGACCTGCTTGTATGTCCGTCCCGGCACGTCGGCCTCGACGGTCTCGATGCCCGCGCCGCCGTCGGTCTCGGGCCGCGCGTCCACGTCCGCCGACGGGAGCCACGAGGCGTTCCGGTCCTCGAACGGCCCGCCCGTCAGCGCCCGGACCTCGTGGTTGGTAAAGCCCGTCCGCGCGGCGTCCGCGAGGTCGCCGCTCGGCGCGTCACGGGCCGCCTCGACGATCCGGCGGTACCGCTCGAGGTACCAGGTGCGAATCTCCGTCAGGGCGGCCACCTCGTCGACGGTGTAGCCGCGGTCGAACGCCTCGAACACCGCGTGGGTCCGCTCGGGCCGGGGGGTCGCGAGGTAGTTCGTCTCGAGCTCGTCGTCGTCGACCTCGGTCCAGTCGACGGCGGGCGTATACTCCGTCGAACGCAGGGCCTTCAGCATCGACTCCTCGAAGGTGCGCCCGATCGCCATCGCCTCGCCCGTCGACTTCATCGCCGTCGTCAGCTCGAACTCCACCTCGTCGAACTTGTCGACCGGCCAGCGCGGGATCTTCGTCACCACGTAGTCGATCGCCGGCTCGAACGCCGCCGTCGTCTCGCCCGTGATCTCGTTTTCGATCTCGTGGAGACGCTTGCCGAGCGCCACCTTCGCCGTGACGCGGGCGATCGGGTAGCCGGTCGCCTTCGACGCCAGCGCGGAGGAGCGCGAGACGCGCGGGTTCACCTCGACGACGCGGTACTCGCCGCCGGCTGTCCCGTCGTCGCGCCACGCGAACTGGATGTTACACCCGCCCTGGATGCCGAGCTCCCGGATCACCGCGAGCGCGGCGTCGCGCATCTCCTGGTGGCCCTCGTCCGGGATGACCTGCGACGGGGTGACGACGATCGACTCGCCGGTGTGGATCCCCATCGGGTCGAGGTTCTCCATGTTACAGATGATGATACAGGAGTCGTCGGCGTCGCGCATCACCTCGTACTCCAGCTCGATCCAGCCGTCGATCGACTCGGTGATCATCACCTCGTCGTTTCGCGACAGACGGAACCCCCGGCGCACCATCTCCATCAGCTCCTCGCGGTCGGCGACGACGCCCGACCCCTGCCCGCCGAGCGTGTAGGTCGTCCGGACGATCGCCGGGAGACCGCCGACCGACTCGACGGCGTCGTCCACGCCGTCGAGCCCGTCGATAGTAACCGAACGCGGCACCGGCTGGTCGATCTGGCGCATCCGGTCGCGGAACTTCTCGCGGTCCTCCGTGGCGTAGATGGTGTCGAGCGGCGTGCCCATCACGTCGACGTCGTACTCGTCGAGGACGCCCCGCTCCGCGAGTTCGGCGGTGACGTTCAGCCCCGTCTGTCCGCCGAGCCCCGCGATCACCCCGTCTGGCTCCTCCTCGCGCACGATCTCGGCGATCGCGTCCGTCGTGATCGGCTCGATATACACTCGGTCCGCCATCTCCGGGTCGGTCATGATCGTCGCCGGATTGGAGTTCACCAGTACGACCCGCGCCCCCTCCTCCTGGAGCGCGCGGCAGGCCTGCGCGCCGGAGTAGTCGAACTCGGCGGCCTGGCCGATGCGTATCGGACCGCTCCCGATGAGAAGGATCGTCCGGTCCTCGTCAGTCATCGTCGGCTGAAGCACGAACGCGGTAATAAGACCGACGGAACGAGACGTGAGCCCCCGGCTCCGCCTCAGGTGTTGAGCCGGTAGCGGTACGGCGAGTCACGAACCACCTCGACGTCGCCCCGGTCCGCGCGGCGACCGAGCACCGTCGCCACGCGGTGGGGGGTCTCGAACGCCTCTGCCGCGTCGTCGCCGAGGAGCGACAGGATCTTCCGCGCCGTCAGCGGCTCGTCGGCCTCCGAGAGGACACTACGGAGTCGCTCGAACTCGCGTCGGCGGGGCCACACGTGTTATACACACACAGCGGGACGACTTAGACTTCAGTGAGACAGGCGTCCTACGGACGTCAGACAGCGGCTCAGACGCGGACGTCGTCGGCGGAGAGGTCGCGCTCGGCGCGGTAGCGCTCGACGAACTCGGCGACGTCGAAGTCGAGCATCGACGACTCGAACTGCCGGACCGCGTCGTCGTCCTCGGCGTGGCTCACCGCGTGTTCCATCACCTCGACGACGAGTTCGACGATCGTCTCGTGGAGGTCCCGCGAGTCGAACTCGCTGACCCACAGGAGCGCGTAGCCCAGGTCGGGGTCGTCTGTCACCTCGGCGACGGCCATCTCGCCGGGGAACTCCTCGACGACGAGGCCGAGCAGGTGGGGGGTGCCGAACTCCGGCATCTCCTCGCTCGTCGTCTCGACGGCCTCGCGCAGCGTCTCGACGACGATGCCCGGCAGGAACCGCTCCGGCGGGTGGGCGTCGGTGACGACGGCGTGGGACGCGCCACAGGCACAGCCGTACTCCCGCATCCCGAGGTCGAACGCGTCGGCTGGGACGCGCTCGCCGCACGGCAGTTCGACCGCCTCACCGTCGTCCGGCGTCGCCATACCCGCCGTACCGCCCCTGACGAGTTAAGCGACGCGACCCGTCACCGACCGGTGACGTAGACGATCGGCCCGACGACGAGGAGCGCCATCCCGAGGAACAGGTAGACGCTCGGCATCACCGTCACCGGCGTCAGCATGAACAGGAGCCCGAAGGCGATCGTGTTGAGCGCGACGAGCTGTCGCGACCCGAGCGGCACCGCCCCGAGCGTCGTGAGCACCAGGCCGAGCACCAGCACGTGACCGAGGTGGTAGTCCAGGAGGAAGCTGTCGACGACCTGGAGCGGGCCCGCGATCATACCCGCCGATGACCCGGTTGCGGTAATCAAGGTTGTGTCTCCTCGCCGGCGTCGCCCTCGACGTCCTCGAGCCCGCGCGACGGGCCGCCGATGTCGAGCGGGCGGATCCAGACGTACCAGACGACCAGCACCGTCCCGCCGTAGCCGAGTATCCAGACGACGGCGCCGAGGTCGTTCAGCCCCGCCTCGCCGAGGAGTCGGCGGACGATCCCCGTGCCCGCGACGCCGACGAGCAACACCGCCCCGAGCAGGAGGGCCTCACGGCCGAACAGCTCCGGGCCGTCGTCCCCGTCCTCGTCGTCTCCCATACCCTCCGCTCGTGGCCCGACGATACTCAATCGCTCGGTCCGGCTGCCACGCGGGCAGTAGCCGTCCGCGTCGCGCTATTGCCCGTCGGCCACGGCTGCCAGGCGACGGTAGAGGAGCGGATCACGTGGAGACGCTCACACCGACGCCGCCGGTTCACACAGTCTGCCGATGCTCTGACACGACGATGCGAGCCCTGGAGCGTCTCGTGCGCTGCCGGGAGGGCCGGCGTCGGCACTCGGCGGTCGGGAGGTGAGAACACTAGCAGTAGCTAGTGTGTGATAGAAATCGGAGAGATAGTGCGTGGTTACGCGGGCGCGTCCTGCTGGCCGAGGGT
>KI543184.1:8480-10959 GCA_000496195.1 uncultured archaeon A07HB70 | reverse complement strand
GCGACGCCGACGAGCAACACCGTCCCGAGCAGGAGGGCCTCACGGCCGAACAGCTCCGGACCGTCGTCCCCGTCCCCGTCGTCTCCCATACCCTCCGCTCGTGGCCCGACGATACTCAATCGCTCGGTCCGGCTGCCAGACGATGGCAGAGGAGCGGATCACGTGGAGACGCTCACACCGACGCCGCCGGTTCACGAACGGTCTGCCGATGCTCGGACACGACGACGCGAGCCCTGGAGCGTCTCGTGCGCTGCCGGGAAGGCCGGCGTCCGCACTCGGCGGTCGCGAGGCGAGAACACTAGCAGTAGCTAGTGTGTGATAGAATCGGAGAGATAGCGCGTGGTTACGCGGGCGCGTCCTGTTGACCGAGGGTAGCTGAGGAATCGCCGCCCGGACCCACAAAGATCACTCGAATTGTGTCACCACTACTATAACCAATCACAGGCGCAGTGTCGCCGGCGCTGATTTCGCCATCACCCTCGGTGGCCCATTCGGTCGTGTCGCTAGTACTGGTGCATAACACTCACGCATAGCGCCTTCAGTAGTAATCGTATCTCCGCCGGTGTGAGTGACATTGACCGACTTATTTGTGGTATTGAACTCGAAGTCGAAGCTGGCGTTCGGTGTGGACTGTACGTTCTGGCCGAGACCGAGGACGAAGGTGCCGATGACGGCGGCGAGAATCACCGTGATGGCGACCATCAGGATGACGCCGATCACCGGACTGACCGCCCGATCCTCGGTCAAGAGTGTTTTGAGTTCCATTGTGTTGTTTGCCACCCGTGACTGCCGCCCCGGGCTGGCTCAGCCTGAGATATCGCCGGCCCGGTTATAACCGTAGTGTCTGATTACTCGAATCGAGAATTGGCCATCACATTCCTCTCCCGCAGCGAAGCCACGCTCGCCCCTGGACCGTACCCGGCGGTCGGCCACAGAGGGTCCCGTTCGCGCCGCTGCGGCTACTTGCCGCCGTAGACGACTCTCCGCGCCCACTCGCCCCGTTCGCGTTTGCCTGTCTCCGTGGCGGACCGCGGGTCGTCGCTGGCGTCGGCGACCGTGTCGTCACCGCCGAGACAGTCGTCGCCAGCGGGAGAGACGGCGGTCGTCGCGGGTCGACCGGCGATTCGGACGGCGCAGCAGGGGACGGGCCTCACGACCCGTCGACGACGGCGCCGCTCTGCGGGTTCGAGACGGCGTTTGGTGGCTGGGGAGGTGCGCTGCCCGTCGAGTGGGCCGACGCGGATTTGAACCGCGGACCTCCCGGTTATCAGCCGAGCGCTCAACCTAACTGAGCTACCGGCCCAGGCGAGCGCACTCCGAGGTACCGGAGTCTCGAACCTAAACGTTCCCCTTCGAGCCGGCCTCGTCGTCCTCCGTCCGGTAGTCCTCCGGGTCGAGGTCGACCGTCTCCTCGCTGCCGGGGAACCCGCCCGTCCACGCCGCGCCCGACACCGCTCCCCCGACGCGGTCGTCGAGGTACGGCACGACGACGTACCGCTTCAGCACGGCTCGGACGGGCGCGCGCGTCGGCGGGAGCGCCAGCAGGAACCCCAGCGCGTCGGTGACGAGGCCGGGCGTCAGCAGGAAGGCGCCGGCGGCGACGAGGAGTGCGCCGTCGAGCAGTTCGTCCGCCGGGGGCTCGCCGCGCCGGAGCTTCCCGCTCGCGGCCCGGAGCGTGTGCCGGCCCTCTGCCCGGACGAGGAGCGTCCCGAGCAGGCCCGTCAGTACGACGAGCGCCACGGTCGCGGGCCAGCCGAGGGCGTCCGCGACGACGACGAGGAGGGCCGCGTCCGCGAGCGGAATCAGGAGCAGGCCCGCCAGCATCCAGCGGAGTCGCATACGCCGCTTCGACGCGGCGCGCCCAAATGCCTTGTCGTCGCCTCGTCAGGCTTACACTGCCCCGTCTCCCCGACTCGGTATGGCCTCCGCCGACGACCCGACGACGGTGCGCTGGCACGACTGGGGCGCGGCGGCCTTCGACGAGGCGCGCGACCGGGACTGTCCGGTGTTGCTCTCGCTCACCGCGACGTGGTGTGGTCCCTGTCAGGAGATGGACCGCACCACGTACGCCGACCCGCGTGTCGCCGCCGCGGTCCACGACGGCTTCGTCCCCGTCCGTGTCGACGTCGACAGGCGCCCCCGGGTGCGCGAGCGCTACCACGCCGGCGGCTTCCCGACGACGGCGTTTCTCGCGCCGGACGGAACCGTCGTCACGAGCGCGGGCGCACTCGACGCCACGACGATGCGGGACGTTCTCGACTCCGTCGCCGACGCATACGCCGAACGGGGCAGAGACGCGGGGCAGGTGCCCCGCGCCCTCGCCGACGAGGCACCCCCGGCGGCGAGGTGACGCCCGCCGTCGCGGCCCACGTCGCCGGCCAGCTGGACGTCCAGTACGACGAGGACCACGGCGGGTGGGGGACGGACGCGAAGTTCCCGCTCCCGCGGACGCTCGCGTTCGCGCTGAAAGTCGACCCGC
>KI543184.1:3604-6841 GCA_000496195.1 uncultured archaeon A07HB70 | reverse complement strand
GCGCGCCCGTCGTCGCCGTCGCAGACGACGCCGGCTCGCGGCTCCACCGCGCGGCGCTCCGCGTGGCGGACCACGAGACGGTCGTCCGCCCCGGCGCCTCCGGCGAGGCCGGCACCGCGCGGGTGCGGACGGAAGGAGCGACGACGTGGTCGGCTCCCGCGTCGACGCCGGAGGAGCTGATGGCGCGCGTCCGCGAGCGCTGAGTCAGCGCTCGCCGTTCGGCCGCGCCGTCCCGTTCGCCTGCCAGCGGCCCTCTTCGACGGGGTAGTCGCCGTCGACGCTCTGCTCGGGCATCACCGCGTCGCCGTCCGTCTCCGCGCGGAGCTGTCCCATCGTCAGCTCGCGCTCGGCGTGGGCGTTGTGCTGGTGGATCGACTCGTCGTTCGACTGGCGCATCCGCACCACGGCGTCGTCGGGCAGGCCCCCGAACTCCTCGACGACGCCGTCTGCGAGCGCCCGCACGCAGTCCTCGACGAACCGCGCGTTCGAGTGCGAGCGAAACGTCATGTGGTCCTCGTCCGGCCGCTTTGCGACGTTGTAGATGCGCGCGCTCATCGAGTCGCGGGCGACCCGGACGAGGTCGTGGAGGTCGACGGACGGCGAGCCCTCGGCCCCCACCGCGAGGAAGGCGTGGCCGCGCTGGGAGTGGCCGGGCTGGGGCACCCGGTCGAGGAAGTCGTCGGTCGTCGCCCTGTCGACGCCGAGGTCCGCGAGCACCTCGCGCGCCCGGCTCTCGGACATCCCCTGCGAGCAGGGACAGACGGTCATCCCCGTCACCTCGACGCCGATCGACTCGTGGGTGCCGTCCTCGGTGGCGGTTGCCTCGGCGACGACGTCGACACTGTGCTGGGTCGGGAGGTCGCTCTCCGGTGCGCTCTCGCGGAGGATCAGCTCTGCCTCCATCCGTACCTGCGCGGTCGTGGTGTAGTCGTGTTTCGCGAGGAGACGCTCGGCGGCGGCGCCACAGACCCCCTCCAGCCGCGAGTCCGGGTCCGCGAGCACCGCCTCGAGCGTCTCGTCTATCACCTGCATGTTCCGGCTCATGTCGATGCCCTTCCGCCCGCCGGGCAGGTCGACGTACACTTCGAAGTCGGCGGTGAACACCAGCGGTCGGCCCTCGTCACGCGGTACCTCGACGAGTTTCTCGACGTCGGTTACCCCGACGCGGCTCAGTCCGACCGTTACGTCCGGACGCGAGGCCTGTACGTCCGGCAGTTGACGCGCCATTAACTGGAGGTGTGCAGGCGGTCGATTATCGCTTTCGTTTCCCCGACGATCAGGGCCAGTCGTCACGCGTCGACTCGGCGAACGGCTCCGCCTCCTCGCCGTCCTCGTCGAGCGCCCAGTCCGCCGCCTCGGCGGCGCCGGCGGCGTCGAGGTACTCCCACTCTGTCGCCTCGGCCACGTCACGGTCCTCGTCGGCTGTCCCGACGAACACGTGCCGGTCGGTCTCGAACTGCTCGCGCACCCGCTCGAGGCTCTCGGCCACGCCACGCGGCCCGGAGAAGAAGTCCTGCCGGACCCGGTGTTTCCGCGTGTAGTTCGTCACCACGTACGTCGGCTGCTCGGAGACGACGCCGACGTACTCCGTCCAGCCGCGTGCGTCCGAGAACACCGCTCCGGGGTCGGCGAACGCCCGTAGGGCGTCGAGTTCGAACGCGAGCGTCATCGACCCGCTTCCGTCCATGGCTCCTCTCGTCGCCGGGCGGTTACGAACCTTGCGGACCCGCTGCCCCTCCCTACCGTCGCGTCGTCGGTGCCGCCTCTTCCAGCGCCTCCGTGTCCACCTGCTTCTGCAACAGTGCGTCGGTCTGGTCGGCGACGACACGCTCCTCCTTCATCAGGCGCTTGTACGCCGACTGCGCCGACAGGTCGCCGATCAACACCCCGCCGACGATCCTGCCGTTCTTGAACGCGACGCGGCGCCACTCGCTGTCGGAGTACGTGCGCTCGGCGTACTCGTCGCCGATCGTCGGGTGGCCGAAGGAGAGAAACGGGAAGTCGAAGTGGGTGATCGAGTACGTCGACACCCAGCGAAACGCCTCCGCCTCGCCGTCCGCGACCATGTTCGTCGCGGCGACCGAGCCCTGTTCCTTCGCGCTCCCCCACGACCCGTTCTGCTCGCGCCTGCCCGTGATCGTGTCGTGGTAGCGGGTCACGTCGCCCGCGGCGTAGACGTCGTCGGCGGTCGTCCGCATGTACTGGTCGACGACGACGCCGTCGTCCCGTTCGATCCCGGTTCCCTGGAGCAGTTCGACGTTGAAGTCCAGCCCGATCGCGACCCCGGCCCAGCCACAGGGGTAGCGCTCGCCGTTCGGGTCGACCGCCGCCGCGACACGCCCGTCCTCGTCGACCTCGAACCGGTCGACGCCGGAGTCGAACACCGGCTCGACGCCCATCTCGCGCAGGGCGTCGTGGATTATCTCGCCGCCCGCCTCCGTCAGCGCGTACCGCCACCAGCACTCCCCGCGCATCAGGTACTTCGCCTCGATGTCCTGGGCGCCACAGATGGCCGCGAGGTCGATCCCGAGCAGCCCGGCCCCGACGACGACCGCGCGCTCGCTCTCCTCCGCGTCCTCCTTTATATGCCGCGCGTCCTGGAACGTCCAGAAGTGGTGGACCCCGTCCGCGCCGGCGTTCTCGACCGGGAGCTGTGTCGGCGTTCCGCCGGTCGCGAGCAGGAGCCTGTCGTAGGTCAGCGTCTCGCCGTCGTGGGTGTCGATCTCGTGGTCGTCGGGCCGCAGGGCCGTGACGACGGTGTTCAGACGCAGGTCGACGTCGTGGTCCTCGTACCACGACTCGTCGTGGATCGAGATCGGCGCCGCCGGCAGCTTCCCCTTCGCGAACTCTTTTATCAATATCCGGTTGTACAGCGCCTCGCCCTCCTCGGTGAGGACGGTGATCTCGGCGTCCGGGTCACGCTCGCGCAGCGTCTCCGCCGCGGAGCTCCCCGCGATCCCGTCGCCGACGACCACGTAGGACTGGCTCATACGCCACGGTTCGAACTGGGGGGTAATGTGGATTGCCATCCGGTCAACCCGGTCAGACGTCACAGGCGTGCGTTTCAATACCAGACACGTCCTGCGGTTCGTATGAAGATCCGGCAGAACGTCAGACACTTCGCCGCCAAGCAGGCGCTCACGCTCCCCGTCGTCGGCCCGCGGGTCCGCGAGAGGCTCGTCGGCCTCCACGTCGACGTGTTCGGCGAGAAGGCCGCGGAGGGGCGCCGCGAGGAGC
>KI543184.1:0-2463 GCA_000496195.1 uncultured archaeon A07HB70 | reverse complement strand
CGCGCAGGACGTCCTCTGCGTCGAACCGCGCCGTCACCGCGCCGGTTCGGTAGTCCACCGTCGAGGCGATGGTGCCGCCGGTCGAGACGAGCGCCACGGTCGGCAGGTCGCCGTCGAACTCGACGGTCGTCGCCGACCCGGTCTCCGGCGAGTCGACGGCGTCCACCTCGCGGGCGCTCCGCTCCAGCACCTCGACGTCGGCGCCCGCCCGCGCCACCCCGACGTTGTAGCCGCCGGCGAGCTTGAGGACGAGGTGGTCGTCGGTCGTCGAGGGCATCAGCGTCCCGACCTCGGTCCCGTCGGGGTGGTCGACGCGCACGCGGTCTCCGCTGTTCATACGCTCTCGGGCGGCTGCGCAGACTTCAATCCCCCCGGTCGGGCGGAAGCGACTTGTCGGCGCCGCTCCCAGTGGCGGTATGGACAGGACTGTCGAGGTAGAACGGGAGCGAGAGCGCGAGCCCGACACCCGCGAGGGCGAGGACGAGCCGTCAGCCGGACGGCTCGCCGGCCTCCGGCCCAGCGTCCCGCGCCCCGGGCTCCCGCTCTCGTTCCGGGCGCTCGCCGTCGCGCTCGCCCTCGGCGTCGCCGCGATGGTCGGCGGCACGTTCGCCCCCGTTCCCGGCGCACGGTTCGGCCTCCTGTTCGCCGGGACGTTTCTCTACGGCGTCACGAGCGCCGCGTCGCGGTACGTCGAGTGCGCCCTCGCCGGGCTGCTCGCCGCCGGCCTCGGCTTCGTCCTCTCCGTCGTCCTCGGCGGGGCGCTCCTGCCGGTGCTGACGGGCTACGGCGTCGAACTCGCTGGCGTCGGCGTGACGACCGGCGGACTGGTCGCGCTCGTCGGCCACTACTTCGGGCGCGACCTCCGGGCCGGCTGGACGAGCTAGCGCACGCGCCAGCCGTCGCCGTCCCGGACGACGAGGCCGCGCTCCGCGAGGGTGCGGAGCGCCTCCTCGACGACCTCGACGGGCGCCTCTACCTCGTCGCCGACGGCCTCGACGCTGGACGCGCCGGTGGCGACGGCGGCCAGCACCTCGGCGTGGAACCGACCGTCGACGTCGGGGCCGATCCGATCGTTCAGCTCGTCCAGCACCTCGGTGATCCGGCCGTACACCCACCGCTGGGCGAGCGAGAGCTCGTTCTCCAGCTCCTCGAGCCGCTTCAGCTTCTCGGCCACCTCGGTCACCCCGTCGCTCTCGCCGCTCGGCACGTCGATCGAGAGGTGCGGACACCGGCGGGACATGTCGAGACTCTGGCTCGCGGGGTAGGCCGACTTCGTGCCGAAGCCGTACGGCGAGACGTTCACCTCCAGCCGGAGGTTCCGCGAGATGTTGAAGTACTTCCGCCGCTGGTCGTCCGTCCGGCTCTCGACCAGGCCCGCCTCCTCCAGCTTCCGCAGGTGGTCGATCACCGCCTTCGGACTCACTCCGAGGTACTCGCTGATCTCCGTGACGTAGCAGGGCTTTCGGGCGAGGAGCCGGAGGATACGCCGCCGGTTCTCGTTCCCGAGGAGGTCGAGTAGCACGGCGGAGTCCATACCGACTGCGAGGGCACGAGCGGGTTTAATCACTACGTCACGCCGTCGACCGACGTGTCGCGGGGCTCGAGGCGGTCGAACGACCGCGCGGCGAGCAGCACCGCCCCGACGGAGACGGCAGCCGTCAGGCCCGCCAGCACGAGGCCGGGGTCGTACCGCAGGGGCGGGTGGAAGCCGAACAGGTAGTCCGCGGCGTCGTTGACGAGCATCGCGACGAGCGCCGCCACGAGCGCGCCGCGCGTCGTCGCGCCGAACCGCGGGAGCAGTCCCGCCTCGACGACGAACAGCGCGTGGGTGAGCGCGATGCCCCAGAACGCCCACAGCGGCGCCGGCCCGAAGACGTAGCGGTCGGGCCGCAGGAGGAGCGCGACGACCGTCCAGACGCCGTACTTCACCAGCCAGACGAACGCGAGGGTGTGGAGGTACGCGAGCGGCCGGTTCAGCGGCGCGTCGGCGGGCGGTCGACCGAGGTTCGGCAGGAGCGTCGCGAGCGACAGCGTCGCCAGCGCCAGCGCGGTCGGCGAGTCGGCGTACAGCGGGTAGACGAACGTCGGCACCTCGGCCAGCGCCAGTCCGAACGCGCGGCTCGGCGCGGCGTAGAACGCGACGCCGACGAGGAAGGCGGTGACGTTGACGACGAGGAGCCAGACGAGCGACGGCGCCCGCCCGAGGTAGGCGTCGACCCAGCGGTCGGGGAGGCGAAGCCGCACGGCCCCGCCTCGCCCCCGACGGGTCAAAAGCCCCGCGTCAGGTCGGCGCGGCCAGCGCCTCGCCGATTCGGCGGTCGAGGATCGACAGCCGGCGCCGGAGCGGGCGAGAGCGGCGCCGCGTCGACAGTCTGGAGGCTCCTGTCCGCGCCGGCCTCGTCGCGTGCCGCCGCCCGCGCCACCAGACGCGAACGCACCACCGGCGAGCACGCCCCGCGACCG
>KI543183.1:236107-237749 GCA_000496195.1 uncultured archaeon A07HB70 | reverse complement strand
GCTCTGAGTCCGTGTCTGTGGTCTACACCGGCCAGATCGAGGCCGACGGGATATCACCGGGGAGGCTCGCATCGCATTGCGAGAATGAGGGGATCAAACGGTACTCGTACTCCCCGTCTGACCTGGAGTGGGCCAACTAGTCGTCTATGGAGCGTAACGCGCTTCTCGATCGGTTCTACTCGCTGCTCGACGACCTCGAACGACAGGTCGGGGGGAAGCAGCGACTCAAAGATTGCGACGGCTACATGGATTGGCCGGATCGGGGAGTCTACTTTTTCTTCGCTTCCGACGAGCACCGGGGAGATGGTGACCACCTGCGTCTCACCCGAGTGGGGACCCACGCAGTCTCAACGGGGAGCGGCACCACGCTCTGGAACCGCCTTCGAACCCACCGGGGCGCCCTGAGCGGGACGTACGAGGACGGGGGTAACCATCGGGGCTCGGTCTTTCGGGAACGCGTCGGGGAGGCACTCGTCGAACGTCACGGCCTCCACGACGAGTATCCGGAGTGGGGGGAGGGCAGCAGTGCGGGCCGTGACCGCCGTCTCGCGGAACTCGAACTGGAGCGACGGGTCAGCGACTACATCCGCGAGCTTCCGTTCCTCTGGGTGGACGTCGACGACGAGCCGGGCCCCGGCAGCGACCGGGCATACATCGAGCGGAACGCTATCGCGCTCGCTAGCAACTACGGCAGGAGCCGATCGATCCCCGGGGCGACGGGTGGCTCGGCCACGATAGCCCGAGCGAGCGGATCCGGGGCTCGGGGCTGTGGAACGTCGACCACGTCGACGAATCCTACGACCCGGCCTTCCTCGATCGGCTGGCCGAGGCCGTCGAGGAAACGGAACCCCCGTAGTAGCCCCGGACTGACCAGCACAGAACTGGTGCGTCGGTGACACTCCTCCGAACCGAGAGAGGAGGTAGATTCCATGGGCGCTCGTGACGTCTCGTAACGAACCGGCCCGTTCTTCCCGAAATCGGCCATCTCAACCTCCCCGGTGGCTATTCGATCATCAGCAACACGCTTGTACGGCTCTGTGTCGCCCGATCGTCCGCGTCCCACCCTCCGAGTAGTGTTTCTACGTTCTCGAGGAACGCTTGCGTCCGCTCAAGGAGTTCGCTGATATCCTCGTCGAGTTCGCCGTAGCCGTAGTCGGCCTGCTTCCGGAGCTCTGATAGCCGGTTCAGGAACCGGCCGTGGTCACGCGGCGCGTCGCCCGCCGTCACGGCCTCTGAGCCGAACAGCGAGAGGACGCCGCCGTGGGAAGACGGGTCGTGACCGCGGTCGTAGAGGACAGCCTGCGCCGCGTGGAAACAGGCGTAGTAACACCGATTGATCACGACGGCGTCCGACAACTCGGCGTCTCGTGCGCCCTCTGCGTCGGCGAGCGCCTGCCGAGCCTGCCGGAGTTGATCCTCGACTACCTCGTCAGACATACGACCGCCCCTCCGAGACGGCACGACGGACAAGAGGGTTCTCGCCTTTCGTCCGTTCGAACGCCGACTCGGCGAGGACGTGGAGTTCGACGACCGGCCCGTACTCCAGCATCACGTCGTACGCGAGGTCGTGGAGTGCGTCGTCGACAGCCGCGTGGTCGGCGTCGTCTTCGAGAACGACCAGGACGTCGACGTCACTGGAGAG
>KI543183.1:233993-236087 GCA_000496195.1 uncultured archaeon A07HB70 | reverse complement strand
CGGGGCCTGCTCCGGCGGCTGGTGGGCGGCTCGCTGGTGATGGACGTTGTCGAAGACGTGGACTGCTCGGTGCTGCTGGCCGAGCGGGCACAGGACCGCTCGCTGCTCCAGCGGCTGCTCGGGGAGTAGCTACAGCAACTCCCCGTCGGTTTCCTCGTAGAGGGACACACCCAGGTAGCCGCCGGCTGCGTCCACTTGTACACGTACGTCCGGAGCGTCGGCTAAGCGCTCGCCCGTTTCTCGATTCTTCAGTGGTGTCCCGGTCTCCGGGCGGTGCCGAATCCTCCGACACCCCTCGTCGGGGGTGGAGCCTCGCACTGTGATCCGCGCCCCTGCGCACGAGACGCATCGGTTCGTTCGGTGTTCTCAGAGCTTTCACGCCGAACACTCGTTACAGCGCGACGTGCCTCGGTCCGAGATCCGACGATGCCCATCGACCGAGAGACGTTCGGGAACGCGAGCGAGGACGAACTCGCGGACCTCTCCGTTCCGGACGAGGTACTCGGATTCCTCGCCGCAAACGACGACCGGGCGTTCGAAGCGCGCGAGATCGCGTCCCAGACCGATATCGACGAGGGTGCGGTCAGCACCGCCCTCTCGCGACTGAAGGACCGTGGTCTGGTCGAGCACAAGGCGACGTACTGGGCAGTGACCGACGACACCGAGCGACTCGAGCGGTACAGCGGCTACGAGCGAGCGACGGCGCTGTTCGACGACCAGCTCGGTTCGGAAGACGGAGACGCCTGGCGCGACCACGCCCCCGGTGAGTCGCATCCGAGCGTGGACGGCGAGAACGAGTAGTGACTGACGAGAACGCCGGCCCGATCGTCGAGCGAGGGGACGTCGTCTACGGTGACGACCCGTTCACGGACGGAGATGCGGCTCGACGTGGGTTCGTCGAGACCACACAGGCCGACAGGCACCGAGACTGGAGCCGTGCTAGGGGCCGACCAGTGGTTGCCCGACGAACCCCGTGATTATGTTGTCGGGGATGCTACCACAGACCGAGATGGCAGGAACGGACTCCGGAACGACCACGGCAGAGGGCGTCCCACAGATCGTCGCAACCGAGGACGTCCTCGGCGGCGACCCCCGGATCGAAGGCACCCGGATCGGCGTCAGCCACGTCTACCGGCGGTACGTCGACGGCGACGACACGCCAGAGGAGGTCGCCGCCGGCTATGACATCTCGGTCGCCGCCGTCCACGCTGCGCTCGCGTACGCCTTCGGCAATCCCCGGCAGATGCGCGAGATCGAGGCCCGCGACCGCGCGGCGTACGAAGAGGCCGACCGACTCACGCCCGAGGACGTCTGACGAGTGGATCTGCTCGCCGACGAGAACGCCGACACGGAGTGGGTTCGGGCGCTCCGCGACGACGGCCACGACGTCGCACGCGTTGTTGACCTGTCGGAACTCGGTATCGGTTCGCCGGACTCGGAGGTTATCGCCGTCACGACACGCGCGAACCGTGTCCTCCTGACGAGTGACCGCTCGGACTTCGCCGACCCACCGATCAGCGACCACGCTGGCGTGATCGTCGTCGGTTCGACGCGAAGCGGTGGCGAGGTTCGGCGAGCGGTTCGGCGTATCGAGGGCGCAGTGCCCGACCTCGCGACACATGTCCTGTCCGTCAGCGACTGGCTCTAACAGAAACACGGCTGTAACTGGAACCAATCACGCAGCCCGGAGAGATGGCAGTGTCAATCGCGGAGACGACTGATCGTTTCGGTCGCGCACTCCCACCGCCACCTCGACGAGACGGGTGGGACCGAACGTCGGAAGGAGCGCATGCGAGGTCGGACACCTGGCCCCGTTCGACAGGTGACGCGTGAGTAGCCGACTGCCGCTCGACGAGAACGCCGAGTCTGTAGCCGGCTCCTTCGTTACTTCCCGCTGTTTTGTCAGACCTCACGCGTTAGCTCTGACAACACAAAGAAAGTCCGCCCGGCGGGTCCGCACCAGTCCGAAGCCGAAGCGCTACTCGATATCGTCTAGATATCTCCTCCGTTGTTCCATCCGCTCACGCTCGGTACGCTGGTCGTAGTGCTGGTCCAACACGTCCTTGCTGACGTTCGCGCGGTCACCGACCACGT
>KI543183.1:226627-231227 GCA_000496195.1 uncultured archaeon A07HB70 | reverse complement strand
GTCAGACCGGTCGAACACGCACGGGTCGACCGTCCCGCAGGCCACCCGCTACTCGCGTGAGCCGCGGCTTCTCCGGGTCCGTGCTGCGAACCCGACCCCGCCTCGACACGCCGCTCGTTCGCTCTCCTCCGGCGCGTACAAGACTCCGTGTGTCTCGTCCCCAGCCGGCGCGGCTGGTTCGCCGGCGTGTGCTACCGCTGTGTGCGGTCGGCAGCCGTTCCGGTGACTCGACGACAGCGCAGCCGGGGTCCTTCGAGCGGTGGCCGGTGGCGGCTCTACAGCTGCACACGGCGAGCGCCTCGGGGTCGTTCGAGACGGCACCGCAGTCTCGTGACGACCAGAAACGCCGGTCTCCCGAAGCACCTGCCCCCGAGGGTGAACCCGACGTTGTGCTGCGGTAGTTCGTCGCGAAAGTGCAGTCAGAGAGCCCTCGAAGACGGACTGAGAGCGCAATCCAGCGCTGGCTGAGACGTGCAGTCCGGAGGCGTGGCTCCGCTCGGAGTCGTCTACTGGACGTGTGCGGGAGCTGGTGGAGGCACCGACCCTCGTTGACGCACCGGTCGTTCGGGTGGGAGTTCCAGCCGACCCCTGACGGGGAATGTCGAGAGATGTCGCGTTCGCCCGCGAGTGCCGTGGCTAAACGGCGAAGCCCGAGGCCTGTCAGGGGTCGTCTACCCGTGGTGTCGGCGGTAGCCGAGCGACGGCGCGGCTGGACGCGTCTCACGGCGCGTTACGCTCCAGTCGTGTGGTTCGGCCCCGCGGTACGGGAGAACGGGCCGGACGGGATTTGAACCCGCGACCGTCCGGTTAAAAGCCGGACGCTCTCCCAGCTGAGCTACCGGCCCTCGATCGATACTGAGCGCCCGCAGAACAAAGCGCTTCTGCCTCACTCCTCCGGCGGTCGCGCCCCGGGTGCCTCGATGAACCGCTCGTTCAGCGCCTCGGCCACCACGTCGCCGGGCGGGACGCCGCGCATCGACGCGCGGCGGCGGAGCTCGAGGTACTCGGGCGCGGGCAGGTCGACACAGAGCGAGCCGAAGTCGACGCCGACGGCGGTGAGCGCCTCGTCGGCTGGCGTCCCGTCCGCGACGTCGCTCGCGACCCGTCGCACCTCGCGGACTGTCAGGCCGGCGTCGATGGCGGCCCACGCCACCGCGAGGCGGGCCTCGCCGTGGACGCGTGCGACGTGTTTCGCCGCCGTCGGGGCGAGTTCGCCCTGCGCGACGTGCCGGCGGACCGACTGCGGGAGGTCGTGGACCCGCGCCCACTTGCGGACGAACCCGACGGTGGTGTCGCCGCCGGCCCGTTCGACGGCGGCGGTGTACGACCCCTCGGCGCGGGTGAGCGCGGCACAGGCGGCGGCGCCGCGCAGGAGGTAGACGTTCTCGGTGCCGAGGTCTCCCGCCGCGAACGCCGCCACCGTCTCGGCGGCCTCGGCGACGCTCTCCGGGTCGTCCGGGTCGAACTCTACGGCGCTGTCGGCGTAGTCGCCGGTGACCGACGGGTCGGCACGGACGACCGGTTCGCCGACGGGTTCGGACCGCTCTGTCGTCCACGCCGCGCGCCGCTCGTCCATCATCGTGTTCTACCGGTCTGTAGAATAAAAACCTCGGGGGCCGTGCTAGCTGCCGTCGCCGTTCTCCTCGCGGCGCTCCGCGAGGTACTCCCAGATCTCCGTGCATCCGGCGCCGTCGGAGACGTTCGCCAGGTGGTCGTCGTCCTCGCTCTCGGTCGAGTCGTCGGTCACCCGGTCCTCGGCGCTCACGTGTCCGCCTCCGTCTCCGGGCGGCCCTGGAGCTCCGGAGCAGCGTCTGCTGGCGCCTGTGTCGGTCGTGGACTGTCGGCGTCTGCTGTCACGTCCGTACCAGTAGCCGGTCGGGTCATAAGCCCGTCTTCACCCGCAAACCCGGAGCGTACTCCGGGGTACCGGAAGCGATTGCCCCGGACTGCGACGCCCGTTCGTGGCGTAGATCGCCCGACAGCGGCGCGATCAGTCGCGCTCGGCCCGCCACGAGTCGGTGCGACCCGTGCCCGAGCCGATGGAGTGAGGTGGCGCCGGGCCCTCGTCTCTCTCGTGAGTCACCGGCTCCGGACGCTCGACGACGGCGCGTGGGTGTCGGTGAACGACCGACGGCGGGCCGGCGCAAGCGAACTCTGGCGCGTCCGCGGGGTCTGTGACTGCCCCGTCGCGGACCTGCTGGTCGAGGGAATCGTCGACGTCGGCGTCGACAGGCGGACGGTCACCGCGCGCGTCGCCGGGCGCTGCCTGGCCTGTAGCCGCGAGACGGTGACCGGACACCTCGCAGTCGGTCGGTTCGTCGACGGCTCGTACCGCCCGGTCTCCGACGACGCGGTCCGGGTCACCGCCGGCGAGAGCGCCCGGTCACGCGTCGGCGGCGCGGAACCGGCAACCGATGCCGGAGGCGGAGAGTAGCGGAGACGGTTGACGCGGAACACGAGCGTATACCGGGGCGCTTCGTGAAGGGGACAATGCCCACAGACGTCGAGCGGTGGAAGTCTGAGACGTACGGCAACGAGATACGTGACCACCTGTTCCGGTTCGCCGAGGAGGGGTGGGACGCGATCCCGGACGACGAACACGACGCCTGGTTCGAGCGGTTCAAGTGGTGGGGACTGTACCACCAGCGAGCTGGACAGGAGAGCTACTTCATGATGCGCATCGGGACGCCGAACGGCGTCCTGAAGCCGGGACAGGCCGAGGTCGTCGCCGAGGTGGCACAGGAGTACGCGACCGGTCCCGCGGAGAATCCGGAGTTCGGCGACGCCTACGTCGACTGGACGACCCGGCAGTCGATCCAGCTCCACTGGATCAAGATCGAGGACGTGCCGGCGGTGTTCGAGCGCCTCGAGTCGGCCGGGCTGTCGACCCAGCAGGCCTGTGGCGACTCGTGGCGCAACATCGTCGGCTGTCCCGTCGCCGGCAAGGACAAACACGAACACGTCGACGCCCTGCCGCTCGCCGAGCGTCTCCACGAGACCTACAAGGGCGACGACGACCACTCGAACCTCCCGCGGAAGTGGAAGGTGAGCGTCACGGGGTGTCGCGAGGGCTGCGGGCAGGGCGATATAAACGACCTCGCGTTCGAGCCGGCGACGAAGGAGCGCGACGGCGAGCCGGTGCGGGGGTTCAACATCCGTGTCGGCGGCGGCCTCGCGCGAAACGAGCCGCGGTTCGCCCGCGACATCGACGTGTTCGTCGACCCGGAGGAGGCGGTCGAGGTGGGCGGCGCCCTCTCCGCGCTGTTCCGCGACCACGGCGACCGCGAGGACCGGTTCAGCGCCCGGATGAAGTTCCTCGTCGACGAGATGGGCGCGGACGAGATGCGCGACCTGCTCCAGGAGGAGTACGTCGACTTCGAGCTCGACCACGCCGGCGCGGACCTGCGTGACGACTACTCGTACAACGCCGGCGGCGCGAACGGCGGCCACAACGACCACGTCGGCGTCCACGAACAGGCGGACGGCAGCTACTACGTCGGCCTGAACGTCCTCGTCGGGCGGATGGGCGCCGACGACACCGCCGAACTCGCGCGCCTCGCCGACGAGTACGGCTCCGGCGAGGTCCGGGTGACCCAGCGTCAGAACGTCCTCGTCACCGACGTCCCCGAGTCCGACCTCGACGACCTGCTCGCCGAGCCGCTGCTCGAGGACTACTCGCCGGACCCGCACTCGTTCATGCGCGGCTCCATCGCGTGCACGGGCACGGAGTTCTGCTCGCTCTCGATCGTCGAGACGAAGAACCGACAGGTGCGCTACGCCCGCTGGCTGAAAGAGCACGTCGCCCTGCCGGACGGCGTCGAGGACTTCCACATCCACCTCTCGGGCTGTACGGCCTCCTGTGCCCAGCCCCAGATCGCCGACGTCTCGCTGCGCGGCATGAAGACCCGGAAGAACGGCGAGGCGGTCGAGGCGCTCGACATCGGCCTCGGCGGCGGCCTCGGCGAGTTCCCGCGCTTCGCCGACTGGGTCGTCCAGCGCGTCCCCGCCGACGAGGTGCCGGGCGCGGTCGCCAACCTCCTCGACGCGTTCGCGGACCGACGCGAGGACGGCGAGACGTTCCGCGAGTTCGTCGCCCGCACCGACGAGGAGACGCTCGCCGACCTCGTCGTCCCGGAGGAGACGGACTACGAGGACCCGTACATGCACAACACGAAGCTGACCTGGTACCCCTACGCCGAGGAGGACAGCATGGACGACGGCCCGGCGCCGACGGACCGCAACGGCACGCCGCTGGCCGACGACTGAGGCCGACGGAGCCGCAACCGGCTTGTCCACGCGGCCCGTCGGACCCGACCGTGACCGAGCAGAACGCGACCGACCTCGCGACCAGCCTCGAGACGGCCCGCGACCGCCTCGAGGCGACCGCCGAACTGCCCGTCTCGCCCGACGCCAGCCCGTGGCTCGGCGAGGCCGCCGCGGTCGCGGCGCAGGCCGCCGACCCGGCGCTCGACTCCGGTGCCGTCGCGACGCGGCTGGACCACCTCGAACGGCTGTTCGACGGCCCGGACCCGGACAACCCCGAGGCGACGGCCCACGTCGAGGCCGCACGCGAGGCGGTCGCCGCCGCGCGCGACCGGCT
>KI543183.1:218427-226607 GCA_000496195.1 uncultured archaeon A07HB70 | reverse complement strand
CGCCTACACCACGCTCGACACCGCCGACGGTGAGGCCGTCGGCCACGGGTTCGAGGAGCGCGCCCTCGGCGTGCTGAACGTCACCGCCGACCGGAACGAGCCGGACGAGGTCCGTCTCGAGATCGAACTCGACAACACGGCGCTGGACGACCTCCCGGCCCACGCCGACCGCGTCCACCTCACGCCGGAGGAGGCCCGGACGGTGGCGGCGGCGCTGGAGCGCCACGCGGCGCGGGTCGACGAGGCCGCCGAGGAGTAGTTCACCCGCCGCGAGCGAGGCGGCTGAACTCCTCGTCGGTGAGCGTCAGGTCGGCGGCGGCGACGTTCTCCGCGAGGTGGGCGACGGAGGCGGTGCCGGGAATCGGGAGGACGACGGGCGACCGGCGGAGCAGCCACGCCAGCGCGACCTGTTCGCGGGTCGCGTCGTGGGCCGCGGCGACGTCGTCCAGCCCCGGGACGTCGAGGCGCCCGGCGCCGAGCGGGAACCACGGGAGAAAGCCGATCCCGTGACGCTCGCAGGCGTCGAGGACGTCGTCGTCGCGGGTCCCGACGTTGTAGCGGTTCTGGACGGTCGCGATCTCGCAGACGTCGCGGGCCCGGTCGAGCTGCTCGACGGTGACGTTGCTGAGGCCGACGTGCCGGACCAGCCCCGCGTCTCGTAGCTCTGCGATCGCCTGCACCGACTCCTCGACGGGCGTCTCCGAACCCGGGCTGTGGAGCTGGTAGAGGTCGATCGTCTCGACGCCGAGGCGGTCGCGCGAGCAGAGGGCGGCGTTCCGCAGGTGGGCCGGGTCGCCTCGGGGGATCCAGTCGCCGTCACTGCTGCGCAGGAGGCCGCCCTTCGTCGCGACGAGGACGTCGTCGCGCGGGAGGTCGAGCGCCTCGCGCAGGAGGCGTTCGCCCGTTCCCGGCCCGTAGGCGTCGGCGGTGTCGATCAGGTCGACGCCGAGGTCGACCGCGCGCCGGGCGACCTGCCGCGCGGCCTCGGGGTCCGCCGGTTCGCCCAGCACGTCCGGGCCACAGAGCCGCATCGCGCCGAAGCCGAGGCGCGACACCTCGTCGCCGTCTACGCCCCCGATCGTGAAGGTCCGTTCGGCCATGCCCGCCAGTCGGGCGACGGCCACAAAGCTCCGGGGGTCGGCGCCGGCCGTTCAGCGCCCCCGCGGCGACGAGTACGGGACCCCAGACGGGCGAGAGCGGCGCCGGTCGGCTGCCCCCCGTCGCTATCTGGCGCGGGCGCGGGCCGGCGCTCACGGCCCGTCGAGTTGCGCCCGAAGGTCGTCGGCGTCGAGGCGGACCTCGAAGACGGCCTCGCCGTCGCCGGACCGCGTCCGACTGCCGGAGGGACCGTGGCCCTCGCCGTTCACCACGACGACCGGGACGCGGTCGCCGTAGGCGTCGCGCAGGGCGGGGTCCGTGTCGACGTCGACCGTCTCGACGACGACGTCCGTGCGGTCGCCGGCGACGGCGTCGACCGTCTCGCGGGCCTGCTCGCAGAGGTGACAGTTCTCCCGACCGTAGACGACGACGCGGTGTGTCACGGCCGAGCCCTCGGGGACGAGCGACGAGAGCCTGCCGGTCGTGTCAGGCCTCGACCGTCTCGTTCACCCCCGGGGCGCGGGCGTCGTAGCCGTCGGCCCGGAGGTCGGCGGCGAACGCCTCACAGCGGTCGCCGTGGTTCACCATGACGCGCGCGTCGCGGTAGGCCGCGAGGAACTCGCGCAGCCCCTCGCGGTCGGCGTGTGCGGAGAAGTCGTAGGCCTCGACGCGGGCGCTGACGGGCAGGACCCGGTCGTCGAACTCGGCGCGACCCCGGTCGAGCAGTTCGCGCCCCGGCGTTCCCTCGACCTGGTAGCCCGTCAGCGCGACGAGGTTGGTCGGCGACCCTCGTATCGCCGGGACGTACGTCATCGCCGGCCCGCCGGAGAGCATCCCGCTCGTGGTGACGATGACGGTGTTCTGCCGTGCGATTCGCTCGCGCTGGCCGGGGTTCTCGACGAACCGCGCGCGGCCCGCGGCCTCGCGCAGGGCCTCGGCGTCCCGGAGGTAGTCGGGCCGGTCGAGCAGCAGCCGGGTGACCCGTGTCCCCATCCCGTCGACGTAGCAGTCGATGTCGTTCGCCGCACAGATCATGAGCACCTCCTGGGTTCGGCCAACCGCGAACGCGGGCACGACGGCGGTGCCGCCGTTCCACACCGTCTCGCGCAGGCGTTCGGCGAAGCGCGTCTCGACCGCGTCCCGCGGCTCGTGGCTCACGTCCGCGTAGGTGGACTCACAGACCACGACGTCGGCGTCCGGTCGGGCGGTCGTCCCCGACAGCAGGCGCTGGTCGTCGGTGTGGAAGTCGCCGGTGTAGAGCAGCCGGGTGTCGTCCGTCTCGACGACGACGTGTGCGCTCCCGGGGACGTGGCCGGCGTCGTGGAACGTCACCTCGTAGCCGGGGACGGGTTCGAACGGCTCGCCGTAGCCGTGGAGCCGCGACACCTCCGTCAGGCGGCGGCGCTCGGCGTCGGTGAACGGGCAGTCGTACGTGCCGCCGCGCCGCTCGCGGCCCCCGCCGCTCCCCCGGAGCTTCAGCGTGTCGCGCGCGAGGAGCAGCGCGAGGTCCCGCGTCGGCGGCGTCCAGTGGACCGGCGGGCGGGCGTCGCCGGCGAGCAGGGCTGGCAGGAGACCCGCGTGGTCGAGGTGGCCGTGCGAGACGACGACCGCCTCGGGCGTCGGCGTACCGACGGGGTAGCGCGGCGGGTCGCCAGCGAGCATCCCGTAGTCGACGAGGAGCCGGTCGTCGACGAGAAGCGCCGACCGACCGACCTCGCGCGCGCCGCCGAGAAACCGGAGGTTCACGCCACGGCTTCGGGACGGACGGGCAAGTCGCCGTCGGTCACGCCACCTGCCGCAGCGCCGCGAACGCCGCGGCGACACCCCCGTCCACGACGAGAGCGAGGACGAACCGCCGGCTCACCAGCCGCCCCTCGCACGCGGTCGGCCGGGCGCCGTCACGGCTCCAGTTCGGGGTCGGACACGGCTCGACCCCGTCGGCCCCGAGGCCGGGTCGGCCCGATTCGCGCCGGACTACCCCCGTCGATACGGTTTTGTCGGCTGTCGATCCATAGGGCGGCGTGTACGACGACCTACTGGTCGCGACCGACGGCGACGTCGCGTCGACCGACGCGGTCGAACACGCGGTCGGGCTGGCCGCCCACCACGGAGCGCGACTCTACGCCCTCCACGTCGTCGACGCCGAGGTGTACGAGGCCTACAGCGGCGACGAGTTCGTCGACGCGAACGAGGGGCCGGAGCACGCGCTGGAGGAGCGCGGGCGCGATGCGCTCGACGAGGTGGCGGCGCAGGCAGCCGAGCGCGGGGTCGAGACCGTCACCGCGCTCGAACACGGCGTGCCGGAGGAGCGCATCCGCGCCTACGCCGACAGACACGCCGTCGACCTCGTCGTCCTCGGCACGCGGCGCCGCCCGGACGAGTACCGGAGCCTGCTCGGGAGCACGACCGAGCGCGTCACGCGCCTGGCCGACCAGCCGGTGTTCGTCGTGAAGACGACCGTCTAGGGGCGGAGCCACTCCGCTGCCCAGCGTTCGACCGCGTCGAACACCGGCGCGAGCGACGCGCCCTTGTCCGTCAGGGAGTAGTAGGTCGCGACCGGGGCGTCCGCCTCGGCGCGTCGGGTGACGTAGCCCGTCTCGCGCAGGTCGTCGAGGACGCGCGAGAGCGTCCGGGCGGACGCGTCGGTCGACCGCTTCAGCTCGTTGAACCGCTTCTCCTCGCCCTGCAGGTCGTGGAGAACGACCAGCCGCCACTGTGACCCGATCTCGTCGAGCGAGTCGATCACCGCACACGGCTCCGCGTCGCCGGCCCGCGAGGCGTCGTCTGCTGCCACGTTCGACTGTGGTGTCTCGCGGGCTTAGTGGTTCGGATACGAACCGGCCACCACGACGACACCGGTAACGCCGCTGTCACCCGGTGACGTGTCCGTCCGCGAGCGTTCAAGTGCGTCACGCCCCCATCTGTCAGGTATGGTCGCAGCAGCGATCGGTCTGGTCGCACGGGTACTGTTCGGCGGTGTGCTGGCGTTCACGGGGGTCAACCACTTCCAGGACGTCGACGCGATGACGGGCTACGCGGAGGCGAAGGGCCTCCCGCTCCCGCGGGCCGGCGTCGTCGGCTCCGGGGTGGTCCTCGTCGCCGGCGGCCTCGGCCTCGTGGCGGGCGTCGCCCCCGTCCTCTCCGCCGGCGCGCTGGCCGTCTTCCTGGTCGTCGCCGCGGTGCTGTTTCACGACTTCTGGGCCGTGCCACAGGACCAGCAGCAGGACGAGATGACGCACTTCCTGAAGAACGTCGCGCTGGCGGGCGGCGCGCTGTCGCTGCTGACCGCCGGAGCCGACGTCTGGGCGTACGGCGTCGGGGTGGGGGTGTTCTGATGGCCGACGAGACCCCAGTGACCGCCGACACGCCTCCGGACGGGTTCGTCGTCGGCCACGACCACGTCACGCTCGTCGGGTCGAACGAGGCCGACACCGTCGCGTTCTACCGCGACGTGCTCGGCCTCTCGCTCGTCACCCGCCAGCCCAACCTCGACCGGCCGGAGGTCACGCACCTCTTTTTCGACGCCGGCGACGGGCGCCTGATCACCTTCTTCGTCGACGAGAGCCGGGACTCCGACGCGGAGCCACAGGACCCCGGCGTGGGGACGGTCCACCACGTCGCCTTCCGGGTAACTACGGCGGAGATCCCCGAGATACGGGACCGGCTGCGCGAGGCCGGCCACGAATTCTCCGAGTTCGACCGCGGCGCCTTCCACGCGCTCTACACCCGCGACCACAACGGGCTGACGATCGAACTCGCGGCCGACGCCTACGAGATCCCAGACGAACGCCGGGGCGAGGTGCTGGCGACGGCTCACGGCGCCCGCGTCGACGACGGCGCGACCCACGTCCAGCGCGAACACGTCGAGGCGGCGCTGGAGGAGCTCGGCCTGCCCGTCGTCGAGACGGGCGCCCCCGACGCCCCGCACGGGACGGGCGACCTGTAAGCGCCGCCGCGAGGGCAACGGTTTTACGCCGGGGCTATCCGGTATCCGCGTGAATCCCCTTCGGCGCCGTCCGGCGGACCGGTCGACTGCTCGCCGCCGAGGGGCGCGCCCCGCCGCTCGCGACCGTCGCGGTCGGCTGGTTCTTCGCACTCGGTGCCCGCTTCGTCGTCCCGAGCGTCCTGCCGACGGTGCGGGCCGACCTCGGCTTCGGCAACGCCGTCGCCGGCCTCCTCCTCACCGGTCTGTGGGGGTCGTACGCGCTGACGCAGTTCCCGAGCGGTCTCCTGACCGACCGAACCGGCGAGCGGCGGGTACTGGCCGTGAGCGCCGTCCTCGGCGGCGTCGCGATGGTGGCGCTGGGCACGACAGCCGGTCTCGCCGCGTTCGCCGCCGGCGTCGTGCTCTACGGCCTCGGGACGGGGCTGTACGCCACGCCACGGGTGATGGTCGTCTCGCGACTCTACCCCGACCGGAGCGACACCGCCCTGGGCGTCGTCTTCGCCTCGGGAAACGTCGGCAACACCGTCCTGCCCGCCGCCGCGGGCGTCGTCGCGACGTCCGTCGGCTGGCGCGTCGGCTTCCTCGCGCTGGCGCCCGCGTTCGCCGTCGTCGCCGTCGCCATCCTCCTCGTGGTGCCGAGGGGTGGCGCCGCCGACCGGACGCCCGGGAGCGCCCGCGACGGCGTCCGGGAGCTGCGCCGCCGGCCGGTCGCCGTCGCAACTGCGGCGCTGGTGCTGTTCGCCTTCGGCTACCAGGGGCTGGTCGGGTTCCTGCCGACCTACCTCGTCGAGGCAAAGGGCGCGGGGCCGGAGACGGCGTCGCTGGCGTTCGGCGGCTTCTTCGCCGTCGGTCTCGTCGCCCAGCTCGTCGCCGGCGAGGTGGCGACGAGGCGCGGCCGGCGGCCGCTGCTCGTCGGGACGGTTGCGCTCGCCGTCGTCGGCGTCGCGGTCCTGACCGTACTGCCGGACGCCGTCGCCGTCGCCGCGACGCCGCTGCTCGGCGTCCAGCTCGGCGTCTGGCCGGTGCTGAACGCCTACGCCTTCGACGCGCTCTCGGCGGACGCACGCGGCAGCGGGTTCGGCCTCCTGCGGACCGTCTACCTCTTTCTCGGCGCGACGGGACCGGTCGCGGTCGGGACGCTGTTCGACGCCGGACTGGCCGACAGCGGAATCCTGCTCTCCGCGGGGACGTACGTCGTCGTGATCGTCGTCTGCGCGCGCCTGCCGCGGCTCGCTCAGTAGCCCCGCCGGACGTCGGCGGCCTCGTCGTCCCGCGCGGCGGCGTAGTCGGCGAGCGTGTCGGCGGCGTCGGCGAACGGCGCAGCCGCCGCCGGGAGGCTGTCCGCCAGGCCGCTGAGGTCGGTCTCCGCGTCTTCGAGCGTCCGCTCGGCGTCCGACGCGAGGCTCGTCGCCTCGTCTCCGTCGTCCGCAGCCGCGGCGGCACGGGCGTCGACGAGCCGCTCGACGCCGTCGACGAGCGCGCGAACCGGCCGGACCGCGTCGTCGAGGGCGACGACGGCGGCGTCGAACTGCGCGAGCTTCAGCCGCCGGCCGTCGTCGGCAACGACGGCTGTCGTCTCGACGTCCGACTCGGTCGACTCGCTGCGGACCAACGAGGCTGCCTGCTCCGCCTCGCGCCTGTCGGCGCCGAGGCCGTCGACGACGGCCCGCGCCCGCGACACGTCGCCGCTCCGGAGCGCCGCCGGCACGGACAGCAGGGCGTCGTGGCCCGCGCCCATCGCGGCCTGTCCCGCCGTCGCGTGCGAGAGGAAGGCCACTACGCCCGACAGCGCCGTCGCCCGCTCTGTCTGGTCGTCCGTCGCCGCGAGCGCCCGCGCCTCCTCCACCGCGCCGGAGGCCCCGACGAGCGAGACGTACACGTCGCGGGCGACGAACTCGTCGTCCGCCGTCACGTCCGCGACGGACGCCGTGCCGGCGTACGCCGAGACGGCCTCGCGGAGGCGGTCGCCCGCGACCCGGAGGCGCCGCGCCGCGGCCTGGCGGTCCGACGCGACGCTCTCCGACTGGTCCGGCGTCGTCGGCGCCGGCGTCGCGGTCGTCGTCGACTCGTTCGTCGGCGCCTGTCCGCCGTCCGCTGGTGCCGACTGCTCCCCCTGCCGGCTCACCTCGACGCCCCCGAGACACCCCGCGGTCAGCGGGGCGAGGAGCGCGAGAAGCCCTCGTCTGCGCATAGGCTCGACCGCGACCTATCAGCCTATAATGGTACCGGAGCGTCAGACGCGTGTCAGACTAATATCGACTTTCAGACGGCTCAGGCGGACGATATTCGGGGTACACGCACGGAGTCGCCCGCGAGCCTCGTCATATATATCAGATTTCGAGAAAAAGTGTTAGGACGGAGGCCCCGGACGGGAGACGTATGGTACGGCTCGTGCGGGCGCTGGCCCGTGGCGTGGACGACGTGGTGACGCCCGCCGGCGTGCGCCTCCTCGCGGCGGCGCTGGCGGTGGCGCTGCTCGGACAGCTACTCGTGAGCACCGTTCTCGACGGACTCCTCGTGTCGGCGTTCGGCCTCTCGATGACGGTGTCGTACGCGGCGACCCTGCCCGTCGGCCCGACGACGGCGGCGTGGCTGCTGGTCGGGCTCCTGACTGCCGGCTCGTACGTCCTCGTCGTCGTCTGCCGCGCGTTCGCGGCGCCGGACGAGTCGCTCCGCGTCGAGGACCTGACCCGCGACGCCCTGCCGGCGACGCTCCGCACCGCCGTCGCCGTCGCCGTCGGGGGCGTTCTCGTCCTCGCCGGCTCCGTGTTCGGCGTCGTGCCGGGAATCCTGCTGGCCGCACACCTGCTCTTCGTGCCCGTCTTCGTCGCCGTCGACGGGAGCGGACTGGACGACGCCGTCGTGCGCTCGTGGCGGCTGGCCGCAGCCGAGCGTGTCAGCGTCCTCGTCCTGACGACGCTCGCGGCGGCGCTCGCCGTCGCCTCGCTCGTCGGCGCCGGCGTGCTCGTCGGCGCCACGATCGAGCTGTTCCTCGGGAGCGTCGCCGTCGCCGTCGTCGCCGTCTCGCTCGTCGCCGTCGCCGTCGACGTGCGTCGGCAGCACGAGGACGCGGGGCGGGGCGGGCGCGCCGACGGACCCGCGGCGCCGGCGTCTAGCGCTCGAACCGCCGCACTCC
>KI543183.1:197234-216971 GCA_000496195.1 uncultured archaeon A07HB70 | reverse complement strand
GTCGCCGTCGACGCCGGCGCCGACCACGCGTGGCTCTACCCGACGATCCCGGTCGAGAACGACTGGTCCACCGGCGAGTTCCTCGCGCGTGCCTGTCGAAAGGCCGAGCAGTCCCCGTTCGCGTGGCGTGACGACGACGATGTCGTCGTGACGCTGTTCGAGGGACAGGTGTTCCGCGAGCGCGGCGACGGCTCGGTCGAAGAGCTCTAGAAGCCGACGCGCTCGGCGTCGACAGCCGCCCGCTCCGCCGCCGCCGCCGGGTCGAACTCTCGCACGACCTCGCCGTCCCGCACCAGCGGCTCCAGTATCGCCTCCGCGTCGCCCGGCGCCGGTGCCCCTCGCCGCGCGACGTGGTGGCCGCCCGCTGCCGTCCGGTAGACCTCCTTCACGCCCGGTAGCTTCCCGCGTTTCCCGACCGGGTCGCCGTCGACCGCCACGACGTCCAGCGCGAAGTCGACGGGGTCGGCGTTCGAGACGTGGCCGCCGACGCCGAACGCGTCCGCGACGTCGCGGAGGCGCCGCAGATCTGCCGGGCCGAGGCCGCCGGAGCAGACGACGTCGACGTCCTCGCGGCCCAGTTCGGCGAGCGTCCACCGCACCTCACGGACGATGTGACGCAGGTCGCCGCGGCGCGAGCCGGTGGTGTCGACGCGCACGCCGTCGAGGGCGTCGCCCAGCGCCGCGACCGCCCGCCGCGTCTCGGCCACCTCGTCCGAGAACGTGTCGACGAGGACGATGCGCGGCGCGTCCGCGGGCGCGGACTCGTCGAACGCCCGCCACGCCGCCTCCTGTTCGCCCCGTCCGAAGCAGAGCACGAGCGCGTGGGGCATCGTCCCGCTCGCCGTCCGGCCGAGCAGGTCGCCCGCCGCGACGTGCGAGAGGCCGTCGAACCCCGCGGTCAGCGCCGACCGCTCTACCGTCGCGGCGACGGACGGGTGGACGTGCCGCGCGCCGAACGAGAGCAGCGTCGCGTCCGGCGCGGCCCGGCGACACTCCAGCGCGGCGGTGGCGATGCCACTCGCGTGCGAGAGAAAGCCGAGCAGCGACGTCTCGAACCGCGCGAACGCCCGGTACGGCCCCTCGACGCGCAGCACCGGGCCGCCGTCGAACAGCCGCCCGGCCCGGGCCGCGTCGACGTCCACCGGCAGTCCCTCCAGCAGCGCCGCGGCGTCGCGGACGCCGGCGAGCAGCTCGAACGAGCCGTCGGAGAACTGGTCCGCGGTCACCTCCGCGGCGACGTCTGGGTTCCGCTCAGCCGCCGCCAGCGCCGCCTCCGTCCGCTCGAAGTAGGCGTCGGTCGCGCGTCCCGACCGGACCGCCTCGGCGTCGACGAGGTCGAACTCCATGGCCGCGCGATGCCGCCCGGAGTGAAAAAGTCGCGTGATCGAAGCGTCGGGCCGAAGCCTGCCTGTCTTCAGTCGCGGCGGGAGCGGGCGGCGGCCAGCGCGGCGAGGAGCGCCGCGGCGAGGGCGGGAACGACCCCGAAGCCGGGCGCACGACCGACCGAGCCGTCGTCGCCGGCTGCGTCGAGGCCGGGCCGGATATCACGGACCGCCCCGGGGTCGGGACCGTTGACGACGACGACCCGGGACCCGTTGCGCGCGGTACGGAAGGCGTCGGCGTACTGCCCGTCGGGGACCACCCACGTCCCGTTCTCCCGTTCGGCGTCGTTCGCGCGGAGAATCTCCTCGTGGGCCTGGTGGAACTCGCGGGCGTCCTCGGGGGTGTCCCACTCGGTCACCCAGACGTAGCCGCCCTCGTCACGGTCCGGGTTGCGGTACGGGAACACCCGGTCGTTACCCCACCCCGCCGAGGGCTCGGCGTCGTAGTTGAACGTGTCGAGCGGCGAGTCGGTGTCACGGAGCGTCGCCGGGTCCACCGTGTCCGCGCCGGACTCGCGGGCCTGGTACCAGAACATCACGTAGATCGACGCCTCGCCGACGGTGTCCGAGCCGCGTTCGCCCTGGTTCGGGTAGGGCCGCCAGCCGTCGGTGGCCCGGTCCTCGTACTCGATCGGGACCGGCTCCTCGTCGGTGCGGTGGATCGTCTGCTCCGTCGACACCGGCGGGGAGTCGAACGCCGCCGAGACGCCGTCCCAGCCGGACTCCTCGCGGATGTCGCCGACGTACACCGGACCGTCGGAGTACGGCTGGAGTACCGTCAGCAGGATACCGAGGTTGGGGTCGCCGCCGCCACCGCCGCCGTCGCTCGGCGGCGCGGCGCACTCCCACTCGGCGCCACAGCGCTCGTTGTAGCGCTGCTCGACGTAGTTCGCCTCGCCCTCGACGACTCCGTCGACCGCGAGGCTCTCGTCCTGTGTCGCGGACTCGGGCCGCACGCTCGTCAGCCGCCCCTGCTGGTCTTGGAGCGCGTGGGTGAGTTCGTGGACCAGCGTGGCGTTGTCGATCGTCGGGCTGTCGGGCGTCGGCGTGACGATCCGGATCTCGTCCGGGCCGGGCGCGTAGAAGCCCGCGACAGCCGCGCCGACGGTGCTCGACAGTTCGTCCTGCACGTTCGTGTCCTCGCCGTCGACGAACAGCGCCTCCCACACCTGGTTGTTCCACGCCGCGAAGGAGTCGTTCGTCGAGGCGTCGTCCTGCCGGTCGCGGTACGCTTCGCGCGAGATGACCGACACGTCGACCGGCTCCTCGAACTCGGCCCCGCGGACGAACTCGACGCGGGCGGTGGCGCGGGCGACCAGCGCGTCGAGTTCGCGGTCCGAGAGCCCGTCGGACTGGTCGACGTCGACCGGGTCGTCGTGCCAGTAGCCGCTCTCCCACCCGACCGGGTCGCCGCTCGGGTCCGACCGGACCTGTGCTGGCGCGTCGTCTCCGGCGGACGAGACGGCTGCGACGGGCGTCACGCCGGCACAGGCGACGAGGAGGGCGACGGCGACCCGGAGCCGGTAGGTCATGTCTGTGTCAGGGGAGCGCCCGGCAAGAGCCTTGCCCGGGCGTGCGTCCCGACCGGCACCGGGATTTAGATGCTCCGTCACCGACTGGCGCGTGTGCCTGCGTTCGATCCCGACCGGACCGCGGTGGTAGTCGTCGACATGCAGAACGGGTTCTGTCACCCCGACGGGAGCCTCCACGCGCCGCCGAGCGAGGCCGCCGTCGAGCCGGTGACGGCCCTCGTCGACCGGGCGCGGAGCGCCGGCGCCCGCGTCGTCTACACCCGCGACGTCCACCCGCCGGAGCAGTTCGACGACGCGCACTACTACGACGAGTTCGAGCGGTGGGGCGAACACGTCGTCGAGGGGTCGTGGGAGACCGAGCTGGTCGACGCGCTCGGCCCCGCGGACGACAGCCGCGAACACGTCGTCGAGAAACACACCTACGACGCCTTCCACGAGACGGAGCTCGACGGCTGGCTCTCGGCACGGGGCGTCGACGACCTGCTCGTCTGCGGGACGCTCGCGAACGTCTGTGTCCTCCACACCGCCGCGAGCGCCGGCCTGCGCGACTACCGGCCCGTAGTCGTCGAGGACGCGCTCGGCTTCGTCCAGCCCGCCGACCGCGAGTACGCCGTCGACCACGTCGACTGGCTGTTCGGCGAGCGGACGACACTCGACGCCGTGGCGTTCGGCTAGCAGCCGACGAGCGACCGCAGGAACGGGGCCCAGAGAGCCGACGAGGGGACGCCCGTCGTCGAGACGTCGTGGCGCTGCCGGCAGTACCGCCGGGGCTCCGGGCCGGCGGCGAGGAGAGCGAGTCCGGCAGTTCCGGGGCCGGCGGCGACACGGCTGTCGGTCGCGGCGCGGAATAAAGCGGCCCCAGCGGGGAGACGCCGAACGCGCCGCTCGTCTCCCGCTACTCCTGTCGCGACGGCGGGATCTCCGGCTCGTAGGGGGCCGCGTCGAGCGCGAGGTCGAGCGCCGCCTCGACACCGGCGCCCGTCTCGACGCTCATCGCGGCGTCGGCGTCGACGGTCGTCCCGGCCTCGTCCTCCCGGTCGGTCTTGTTCCGCACGGTCAGCACGGGCGCGTCGAACCGCTCTCGGAGTTCGTCGCGGAGGCGGAGCTGGGCGGAGAGCGGATAGCCACAGGCCTCGCTGGCGTCGACGACGAAGAGGACGACGTCGGCGAGGTGCTGGACCGCCGACTCGGCCTGACGCTCGATGTCGTTTCGCTCGGCGGCGGGGCGGTCCAGCACCCCCGGCGTGTCGACGATCTGGTAGCGGACGCGGTCGCGCTCGACGTGTCCGACCTGGACGGCACGGGTCGTGAACGGGTACGCCGCCGTCTCGTTCGACGCCCGGGTGACGCGGTTGACGAAGCCCGACTTGCCGACGTTCGGGTAGCCCGCGACGGCGACGGTCGGCTCGTCGGGGCGAATCTCCGGCAGGTCCCTCAGCGCGTCGCGCGCGGCGCCGACGCGCCGGAGGTCGTCGCGCACCTCGTCGACGACGTCGGCGACCCGCGCGAACGCCTGCTTGCGGTGTTTCCGGGCCGTGTCGGCGTCGCTCTGGTAGACCTTCGACATCGTCTCGTCGCGGATCGACCGGGTCTGGCGCGCCGCCCACGACACCTCGGAGAGGCTGGCGCGCAGGGCGTCCAGCCCGGCCTGCTCGCCGTCGTCGGTCTGACGGGGGTCCGTGGTCCGCCGGACGACCGCGTCGGCGATCTCCGACGCGAACGGGTCGACGGTCCGGAAGTCCGGCCACGACTGCACGACGTTGTCGCAGTTGTCCGCGACGACGTTGCACGCCGTCCGGAGCATCGACTCCTGGGCCTCCCGCCCCTGTTTCGCGCGTCCCGCCCGCGCCGCGCGCGAGAACGCCTTGTCGACCAGCTCCTCTGCCCGGGGCGTGGTCGGGAGGTCCTCGTATATCACACTCGTGAGAGGCGGCGAGGGGAGAAAAGGGCGTCCCTACCGCTCGACGTACTCGCGCTGGACCGCGACGACCTCGCCCGAGTCCGCGCAGTCGGCGTACCGCCGGAGGGGCTCGTCGTTCAGCTCGAGGAACGTCTCGCCCCAGGTGAACTTCGACAGGAGGGCCGCGGCCCGGTCGCGGCGGCCGAGAACCGCCAGCGCCGCCGCCAGCGCCTCGACGGTGGTCAGGCGGAGCGGCTTCCCGAAGTTCACCGGGTTCGCGGCGACGAGGTACGGGAGCGCGCGCCGGTCGCCCCCGAGCGCGAACGCGCCGGGGTCGACGCTCGTCCACGAGCAGTCCAGCGCGACGAGGCGGTCCGGGTCGTCTGCCGGCGAGAGCGCGCGCTCGGCGTGTGGGTCGAGCACCAGTCCCGAGGGGGTCTCGCGGTCCGACCGGTGGAGTGCGGCGAGGTCGAACCGGGCCAGCTTCCGCGCCGTACACTTCTCGGGGTCGTCGTCCTCGGCGTACCGGACGTGGAGGCTCGGGTGAGGGTCGTCGCGCGACACGACGGCGGTCGGCGGGCGGCGGGCAAAAGCCGTCCGGACCGTCGGAACGCTCAATTCGGGGGCGCGCCAGTCACCGGCATGGACGCGACAGACGCCGCCCGCGCGTACTACGAGGCCGTCGACGCCGGCGACTACGACCGCCTGGCCGCGCTGCTCGCGCCCGACTTCGCCCAGCGACGCCCGGACCGGACGCTCGTCGGTCGGGACTCGTTCGTCTCGTTCATGCGCGACCGCCGCCCGCGGACCGACTCGACCCACCACGTCGACGCGGTGTACCGCCTGAGCGTCGGGGGGCCGGCGAGCGCCTCGAGGCGACGGGCGACGTCGTCGCCGAGGTGGCCGTCCGTGGCCGGGTCCGGACCGACGACGGCGAACTCGGGTTCGGCTTCGTCGACGTGTTCGCCGTCGACGAGGACGGGCGACTCGCCTCCCTCCGGACCTACACCGCCTAGTCCTTCCTGCCGGCGCCGACCGCCGCCTCGCCGACCGGCTCGTGGCCCGCGAGCACCTCCTGTCCGTCCATGTACGGGCGCAGGGCCTCCGGCACGGTGACCGTGCCGTCCGGGTTCTGGTAGTACTCCACGATCGCGACGACGACACGCGGGAGCGCCAGCCCCGACCCGTTCAGCGTGTGGAGATACTCCGCCGACTCGTGGCGCTCCGGGCGGTAGCGCAGGCCGGCCCGCCGGGCCTGAAACGCCTCGAAGTTCGAGACGCTCGACACCTCCAGCCAGCGCCCACCCTCGTCCGGGCCGTCGGCCATGTCGTCGGCGGGCGCCCACACCTCGACGTCGTACTTCTTCGCCTGCGTGAACCCCATGTCGCCGGTGCACATGTCGAGCACCCGGTACGGCAGCCCGAGCTCGCGCAGGACCGACTCCGCCTCGTCGAGCAGGCCCTCCAGCCGGTCGTAGGAGTTCTCGGGCCGGACGAAGTTGACCAGCTCGACCTTGTCGAACTGGTGGACCCGGACCATCCCGCGCGTCTCGGTGCCGTGTTCGCCGGCCTCGCGCCGGAAGTTCGGCGTGTACGCCTGGTGTTTGATCGGCAGGTCGTCGTCGAGCAGCACCTCGTCGGCGTACATGTTCGTCACCGACACCTCGGCGGTCGGACAGAGCCACAGGTCGTCGTCGTCGTACGGCTCGTCGTTCCGGTCGCCGACACGGTAGGCGTCCTCGACGAACTTCGGGAACTGGCCGGTCCCGCGCATCGACGCGCTGTTGACCGGGACGGGCGGGTGGACCTGTGTGTACCCCTGCTCGCGGTGGAGGTCGAGCATGAACCGGATGAGCGCGTGTTCGAGGCGCGCGCCGTCGCCCTTCATGAAGAAGTAGCCGCCGCCGGTGACCTTCGCGCCGCGCTCGAAGTCCAGGATCTCCAGTTCCTCGCCGAGGTCGTAGTGCGGAACCACCTCGTCCGGCAGGCGTCTGCGGCCGGCGAACCCCTCGCGGCGCAGCTCGGCGTTGTCCGACTCGTCGTCGCCCTCGGGCACCGACTCGTGGGGCACCTGCGGGATCCTGAGCATCGCGTCGTCGAGCTCCGCCCGGAGCTCGTCCGCGCGCTCTTCGACCGCCTGGATCTCGTCTTTCAGCGCCTGCGAGCGCTCGATCGCCTCCGCCGCGGCTGCCTCCTCTCCCGCTGCCTTCAGCTCGCCGATGCGCGAGCTGACCTCGTTTCGCTCCCGACGGAGCTCGTCTCCGTCCGATTTCAGGCCCCGCCACTCCTCGTCCAGCGCGACCACGCGGTCGAGGTCGACGTCGGCCACCCCCTTGCGCGCGAGCGCCTCGCGAACGGTCTCCGGCTCCTCGCGGAGCAGGCGCCGGTCGATCATACCCGAGCGTTCGGCCGGGCGCGCAAGAGCGTACCGGCTCCGGGGCGCCTCGCGCCGTCGGCGCGGGGCTTTTGCCTCCCGGTCCCGCTGGGAAACCATGATCGGCGACGTGACGCGGGTGGCCGGCGACGTCTACTGTGTCGACACGGGGGCGTACGAGGTACCGAGCTACGGCGCGGCCTACGTCGTCGACGCCGCCGAGCCGGCGGTGGTCGACACCGGCACCGGCGCCGACCGCGAGACGCTGTTCGGGGCGCTGGACGCCCTCGACGTCGAGCCGGCGCACCTCCTCGTCACCCACGTCCACCTCGACCACGCCGGCGGAGCGGGCTACCTCGCAGAGCGGTATCCGGAGGCGACGGTCCACGTCCACGAGCGCGGTGCGCGCCACCTCGTCGACCCCTCGCGCCTCGTCCAGGGGACGAAGGCCGCAGTCGGCGACCAGTGGCAGTTCTACGCCGAGCCACAGCCGGTGTCCGGAGACCGGATCGACGAGCTGACCGACGGCGACACGGTCGACCTGGGCGACCGGGTCCTCGACGTGGTCGGCGCGCCCGGCCACGCGCCACACCAGGTGCTGTTCGACGACGACGGAGTGCTGTTCGTCGCGGACGCGATGGGTATCTACACCCCGCAGGGCGGCGTGCGCCCGACGAGTCCGCCGCCGCAGTTCGACCTCTGGACCTGTCTCGACGACGTCGCGACGGTGCGCGACCGCGACCCGCGGGTCGTCTGCTACGGTCACTTCGGCGGGGTCCGCTACGACCCGTCGCTGGCCGACGCGTACGCCGACGCGCTGACCTCGTGGGTTGCCGAGGTGCGAGCCGCGCGGGCGGCGCTGGGCGACGACGAGGCGGTCGTCGAGCGCCTCGCCGCCGCGCCCGCGAGGGCGTGGATCGAGTCGTACGGCCCGCGGAAGGCGAGCGCGGACGCGCGGCTGAACACGAAGGGTGTTCTGCGGTATCTCGGCAGCGCGTGAGAGAAAGAGGTAGTTTATGAACGAGCCGGTCCCTCTCCGGCGCATGGGGGACCGCTAGGTGGCCGGTGGGCTGGTCACGCTCGTCGCCGGTATCATCGCCGTCGGCGTGCTCGCACAGGTGCTCGCCGACCGCATACGTGTCCCGAGCATCGTCTTCCTGCTCGCGGCGGGGGTGATCCTCGGTCCGGAGGTGACCGGGGTGCTCACCCCGGAGGCGTTCGGCGACAGCCTGTCGGCGATCGTCGGCCTCTCGGTCGCCATCATCGTCTTCGAAGGGGCGTTCCACGTCCGGATCGGGCGCCTGCGCGAGGCGCCGGCGGCGACGCTCCGCCTCGTCACACTCGGCGCCGCGATCGCGCTGTTCGGCACCACCGCAGCCGTCCACCTCCTGCTGAACGTCGGGTGGCTGGTGGCGTTCCTCGTCGGCGCACTGCTCGTCGCGACGGGGCCGACGGTGATCGCGCCGATCCTCGAGGTGGTGCCCGTGCGCGACCGGGTCGGAACCGCCCTCGACACCGAGGGGATCGTCAACGACGTGACGGCGGCGATCCTCGCGGTTGTCATCTTCGAGGCGATCGTCGCCTCGGAGGCGAGCGGGATCGGCGGGGTCGTCGGCCTGTTCGCCCAGAAGCTCGGTATCGGCCTGCTGGTCGGGATGGTCGTCGCGGCAGGGGTCTACTACGGCCTGCGGTACGTCGACCTCTCGCCCGGAAACGCGCCACAGAACGCCCGGCTGCTGGTGCTGGCTGGCGCGCTCGTCGCGTTCGGCGCCGCGGAGGCGATCCCCGGCGGTCGGGAGTCGGGCATCGCCGCGGTGGCGACCGCCGGCATCCTCCTCGGAAACACCGACCTGCCGTACGAGTCCGAGATCGAGGCGTTCAAAGGCGACCTGACGCTTCTGGTTCTCTCCTTCGTCTTCATCGCGCTCGCCGCCCTCCTCCAGTTCGACACGCTCGTCGCGCTCGGCGCGGCGGGGGTGGTGGTCGTGGTCGTCGTCGCGCTCGTCATCCGCCCGGTGCTCGTGTTCGTGTCCACGTACGGCGGGCAGTTCACCGTCCCGGAGCGGACGTTCATGAGCCTCGTCGGACCGCGGGGGATCATCCCGGCGTCGGTGGCGACGCTGTTCGCGATCGAACTGCGGGCACAGGGGCTCGACGACGCGGCGAACGTCCTCGTCGGCACCGTCTTCCTGACAATCTTCCTGACCGTGCTGTTCCAGGCGGGACTGGCGCGGCAGATCGCGGAGCGGCTCGACGTGATACCGATGCGTGTGATAGTAATCGGCGGTGGCAAGGTGGGCCGCGCGCTCGCCGACCGCCTCGGCGACCGGGGAGAGAACGTCGTCCTCGTCGAAGAGGACGTCGAGATAGTCGAACAGGGCCGCAACGCGGGATACACGGTCCACCACGGCGACGGCACCGACACCGAGGTGTTGCAGTCGGCGGGCGCGGAGAACGCCCGCGTCATCGTCGCCGCGACGGACAACGACGACGCCAACCTGCTCGTGGCCCAGCTCGCGAACAAGCGGTTCGACCCCGAGCGGTGCTCGCGCGGGTGAACGACCCGGCGAACGTCGAGGCGTTCGAGGATCTGGGCGTCCGGGCCGTCTCGTCCGTGCTGGCGACCGCACAGACGATCGACAACTACGTCGAGCGCCCGGCGCTCGCGGACTGGATGGGCGACCTCGGCGACCACGGCGACGTCCAGGAGATAGAGGTGACCTCCGACGCCCTCGTCGGCGAGTCGATAAGCGAGGTGGGCCCGGAGCTCCCCGGCAGCGTGATAGTCGCGCTGGTCACCCGGGACGGCGAGACACGGGTGCCGAGCGCCGACCTCGTGCTGGAGCAGGGCGACCGGATCACCCTGATCGGCGACCGGGACGAGGTCCGCGACGCGATGGCGTTCTGCCACCCGTCGTGAGGCCGGTCCGACGCGCTTATGCCGACGTAACGGATATTTTGTGGGGATGAGCGAACCGGCGCTTGACGTCGTCGAGTTTCTCCTGACCGCGCGCACATACACGGACGAGACGGCGCTCGACGCGAACGACCTGCCGCCGCGGTACCGGCGCGTGTTCTGGGACGAGAAGGAAGACGTCGACGAGGGACCGGCGGGTGGGATCGAGCGGCCGCTGGTCGTCACCGAAACCGTCGCCCGGCAGGCAACCGGCGTCGACCGGCCGTGGGAGGCCGTCTCGGGCCTGCTGTTCACCGACCGCGACGAGTTCTCCGGGCGGCTCGAGCTGACAGAGCCGGAGATGGCGCTGTCGTGGGCCCTCGAGCGCTGCGAGCGCGAACGGGTCGCGACGAACCCGACGCTCGCCCACGCCGTCGAGTCGGCGGACGACCCGCCGTTCGACGTGACCCGCGAGGAGGCACGCGACCAGACCCGGCCGATCCACGCCGACCGGGTGTGGATCGACGCCCTGCTGGAGGAGTACTTCGACGGCGAGGACGAGGAGGACGTCGAGATGCTCGACCTGGTCAACGTCCGGGCTCCGGAGGAGATCGAGACGACGCTCGACGACCTCGTCGTCACGGAGGACCAGGAGGGCGAGATCGGCAAGATCGTCACCGCGATCGAGAACCGCGAGTATCTCGCGGAGATCGGCCTGCGCGAGATCGGCAAGCTCCTGTTCGTCGGCCCGCCGGGGACCGGCAAGACGACGATCTCGCGGGCGCTCGCACACGAACTCGGCCTGCCGTTCGTCGAGGTGAAGCTGTCGATGATCACGAGCCAGTACCTCGGCGAGACGGCGAAGAACGTCGAGCGCACCTTCGAGGTGGCAAAGCGGCTCTCGCCGTGTATCCTGTTCATCGACGAGTTCGACTCCGTCGCGAAGAGCCGCGGCTCGGACGAACACGCCGCGCTCAAGCGCGCGGTCAACACCCTGCTGAAGTCGATCGACGACATCTCGCTCATCCGCGACGAGGTGTTGCTCATCGGCGCGACGAACCACCCGGACCAGCTCGACGCCGCCGCGTGGCGCCGGTTCGACGAGATCGTCAACTTCCCGAAGCCCGACCGGGAGATGCGCGCCGACATCCTCCGGGTGATCACCCGGCAGATGGAGATCGCGGAGTTCGACCCCGACGAGGTGGCGACGAAGACGACCGGACTCACCGGCTCCGACCTCCGGATGGTGCTGCGGGAGGCCGTGCTCGAGGCGCTGACCGACGGGCGACGCACCCTCACACAGGCGGACGTGATGGACGCCGTCTCGGACTTCGAGGAGCGGGACAATCTGAAGAACATGGATATGATCGACGGCGACGCGGACGCGATGGTCGCGGGCGACGGCGGGCACGACCACGACCACGACCACAGCCACGACTGACGGCGGCCCGCTCACCGCCCGACGCGTCGCCGTGGCCCCCGACGACGGGGGCGTGACGCTCGACCACGACGCGTGACCGACGCGCCTTTGTCGCGTCCCCCTCTCTCTCGACCGTGCGCGTCACCCTGCTCGGCACCGGCGACACCACTGGCACGCCCACGGTGGGCTGTGGCTGTGGGACCTGCGAGCGCGCCCGCGAGCTGGGCGTCGAGCGCACGCGCTTCTCCGTCCACGTCGAGAACGAGACGACCGGGGAGTGCCTCCTCGTCGACTTCAGCCCCGACTTCCGCTCGCAGTTCCTGGCGAACGACGTCGGCCTGCCCGACGCTGCGGTGGTGACACACATCCACTTCGACCACCTCGACGGCCTCGGCAACGTCTTCCGGCTCGCCGGCCCGGTCGACGTCCACGCCGCGGGCGAGACGGACCCGGAGACGGACGAGAGCGTCGCCGAGACGATCCGGCGGAAGTACTACTACCTCGACCGGGTGTCGGTCCGGGCGCACGACCCGGGCGTCACCTTCGAGGCGGCGGGGCTCGACGTGACGCTCTACCCGGTCTCGCACCCGCCGCTCCGCTGCTACGGCCTCACCGTCGAGGGCGGCGGCGCGACGCTCGCGCTCACGGGCGACACGAACTACGCGATGCCGGCGGCGACCCGCGAGGCGCTCTCGGGCGCGGACCTCCTCGTCGCGGACGCGATCGCGCCGGCGGCGACGTGTGCGGGCCACCCCGCAGGCGGGCGCCACGAGAACGACGAGGGGGTCCCCCGGACGTTCGGGGGGAAACACATGACCCGCGAGGGCGCGCTGGCGCTGGCCGACGAGCTCGCCCCGGCGGAGACGCTGCTGGTCCACTGCTCGCACTACTACCCCGCCGACGAGGCGTTCGACCCGCCGCTCGCCGTCGACGGGGCGGTCAGAACTCTGTGAGGCCGCTCTGCTCGCGGGCGACGCCCGGCGGGTCCGCGGTCCACGGCGACCGGGCGTCCCGGAGCGCCGCTCTGTCGACCGCCGGCGGGTCGCTCGGAGCGCGCTCCGGGCAGTCCGGACAGTCCCGCGCCGGGTCGACGACGCGGTCGAACGCCGCACAGTGCGGGCGACCGTCGGCTGTCGGCTCGCACCGGGCACAGGCCGGCGGCTCGGGACGCCACCCCTTGCCGTAGGCGCGTTCGGCGACACGGCGGCGGACGCGGCGCTTCGCCGACGGCTCGACGACCCGCACCGCTGTCCGGCCGGGGTGGCGCTCGACGGGTTCGACACCGGGGTCGTCGGCGGGGAGCGGCGACGGCTCGCGGACCACCCGGCGCTCGCCCGTGTCGGGGTCGAACCGCCACACGCCGACGGGGTCGGGGAGCCGGTTCAGGTGCGCGCGGGTGACGTGGCTCTCGGTGGCGAGGACCACACGGTCGAACAGCGCGAGGCTGGCGTCGTACCGGAGCTGACGCTCCATGTCGCCCGGTCGCCCGAGGTCGGGCTTGTTCTCGACGGCGAGGAGCCCCGCGAACCAGCCGTCCGGGTAGCGGGTGCGCTGGCGGTAGCGCACGACGCCGTCGCGGCGGGTGCGCTCGACGAACCCGGCGTCGACGGCGCGGTCGAGGACCGCCGTCCGGCGCTCGGGCGGGGCGTCCACGGCCTCGTCCGCGCGCACGGCCCGACCGACCCCGACGTCGCCCTCGACGACGGTCGGCGGGATCGTCTCGTCGGTTATCCCGGCGCGGTCGTCGAAGGCGGGGCCGGGGTCGACGGCGACGACGTCGACGACGCGCCGGCCCGGGGCGGCGACGCCGCCGCCGAGTTGGCGGGCGACGACACGGTCGTCACGCTCGAGACGGGCACAGAGCGCGAGTTCGAAGGCGTACTCGGATGCGGTCTCGCCTCCGTCGGCGGCTGCCACGTCCTCAGTCGTCGACGACGACCTCGACCGGCCCGTCGTCGTCCGCCTCCGTCTCGGCGGGCAGGTCGTCGCCGGAGCGCTCCTGCAGGAGCAGCCCCCCGACGACGGCGAGGACGACCCACGAGCGCCACGAGGCGATGTTCAGGGTGTAGCCGATACCGAACGGCTTGGGGACGAGCATCCCCTCGCCCGGCTGCCAGTACGACGAGAGCATCCGTCCGAGGCTCGGGCGCTCGAAGTTGTACGGCACGCCAAAGACCTCGCCGGACTCGGGTCTGTCGGTCATGGCGGCACGTACGCCGGGGCGGTACAAGTCATTTCGGTCGGCCTACCGGTACCGGCCTCGCGCGTCGACGTCGGCGAGACGGGCGAGGACCGCCTCGTCGCCGGCCGCACGGTAGCCCTCGCGCACCGCCTCACAGGCCGCCGCGGCCTCGTCCTCGGCGGCAGTGCCGGTGACGCTCCCCTCGAAGACGTGGAGGTCCATCGCGTGGTCCTCGACGTGGCCGGAGTGTGCGCCGAGACCGAAGTCGACGAGCCACAGCCGTTCGCCGCCGACCCGGACGTTCCGCGTCGTCGGGTCGCCGTGGACCAGCCCGGCGTCGTGGAGCGCCGCGAGGCGTTCGCCGACCCGCCGGGCGCGGTCGGGCGTGAGCGCCGCCGCGAGGTCGCAGTCACCGACGTACTGGAGGGTCAGCTGCGCCGCCGCGACGTCGACGTCGCGGACGAGCGGCGTCGGGACGCCCGCCCGCCGCGCCTCGCTCGTCAGTCGCGCCTCCGCGCGGGTGCGTTCGCGCCGGAGGCGGCTGTCGAGCGACGGATGACGGTACGACTTGACGGCCCGGGTCTTGACGACGCTGTCGCCGTCGACCCGCACCGTCGCCTCGGCGCCGTCGACCGGCGCGTCGTCGGCCGGCGCCGCTCGCGCGGCCGGCGTCCACCACCGCACCGGCACCTCGTCGGGCCGGAAGTCGGGGTCGACCGCCGAGTCCGCGACAGGGATCGTCTCTCCCGCCGCGGCCATCTTCGCGCCGAGGACGGCGATCATGCCGGCGTTGTCCCGGAGGAAGCGGGGGGCGGGCGCGAAGAAGTCGGCGCCGCGGGCCGCACACATCTCCGCGAGCATCCCGCGCAGGCGGCTGTTCTGCCCGACGCCGCCGCCGAGGACGAGTTCGTCCCGGCCCGTGAGCGCCAGGGCGCGCTCCGCGCCCTCAGTCAGCGCGGCGAAGACGGACTCCTGGAGGCCGTGACAGACGTCCGCGACGGGAACGCCGTCGTCGACGGCGTCCTGTGCCGCCGAGGCGACGCCCGCGAACGAGAAGTCCATCCCCTTGACGACGTACGGGAGCGCGTGGTAGTCGCCGTCACGGGCGCGGGCCTCGACCGCCGGCCCGCCAGGGTGGCCCCAGCCGAGGTGGCGCGCGAACTTGTCGATCGCGTTGCCGACGCCGGTGTCCATCGTCTCGCCGAGAATCCGGTAGCGCCCGTCGGCGTAGGCGAGCAGGTGGGCGTTCGCGCCGGAGGCGTTCAGGCAGACGGGGTCGGCGTAGCCCGAGCGGTGCCGGCCGATCGCCGCGTGGGCGATCATGTGGTTGACGCCGACCAGCGGGACGTCGAGACGGCCCGCGAGGGCGCGTGCGGCGGTGCCGACGACACGGAGACAGGGGCCGAGACCGGGACCGCGGGAGAACGCGACGGCGTCGACAGGGGCGTCGGCGCGGTCGAGCGCCCGCTCGACGACGGCCGGAACCGCCTCGCTCATGTGTTCCGACGCCTCGCGCGGGTGGATACCGCCGCTCACCGGGCTGTAGGCGTCTGTTTCGATCCGTGTCTCGTCGGTCGCGACGTCGTGGACGGCGGCGCTGGCCGCCCACGCGGTGCCCTCGATGCCGAGAACGCGCACGCGGTCGGGACCCTACGCGTCGGAGGCTTCCGCCTCGCCGTCGTCGTCGGCTGCTATCTTGTTCCGCTCCAGCATATGCTCCTGTTCGACCTCGCGGGCGTACTCGGGGCCGTCGTACACCTTCGCGAGGCCGACGGTCCGACGCATGCCGTACTTCGTGTCGAGGTCGCGCACGACGACCTCCGCCGAGTCCTTGTTCAGCATCGCGGCGAGCGAGTCCCGCACGGAGAGCCGCGAGGGAGTGGCGTCCTCGTGGGTGAGTTCGAAGCGCACGTCCGTCCGGTGGAGCATGGGGTTCTCGTCCTCGTCGAGAATGTCGATGTCCATATTATCCTTTTTTCGCCGCGAAACGGACAAAAGGATTTGGATCGCCGGTCGGGCCGGCTACTCCGCCGCCCCGTTCAGGAGCGCGACCGCCGCCGCGTCGTCGCCGTCCATCCGCGAGAGCAGGTCGCGAGCGCGGTCGCGGGCGTCTGCTCCGCCGGCCAGCACCATCCCCTCGCCGGGCTGGCCGTAGACGACGTTCCCGCCCGGCGGACAGAGGTAGAGCGCGGGCAGGGCCGCGAGGTCCTCCTCGCCCTCGACGGCGACCGTCGTCGGGCCCTCGGCGGCGACGGCGTCCCGGAGCGCGACGAGGAGGGCCCGCGAGAGCGACGCGGCGGGGTTCGCGACGGTCACGTCGGGGGCTGGCGTCGACTCGCGGACGGCGGCGGGCGCCGTCTCGCGCTCCGTCCGTCCGTCGACGACGGCGACGTGTGGCGGGTGGTCCGCCGCGACCAGGTGGTGCGTGACGACGTCACCGACCGCAAGGACGGGGTCGCCGGCGTCCGCGAGGAGCGCCTCCGCGTCCGTGTACACCGGACCGAGCGGGTCTTTGAACGCGGCGCGGAGCGCCGGCGGGAGCGAGAGCACGCTACCGGACCTTCAGCGCGTAGCCGCCCGGGTCGTCGACGTTCATCTCGGCGGCCACCTCCGAGGACTCGGGGTGGGTGATGACGACGTAGCCCGCCCAGTCCGTGGTGAGCCGCGAGGAGCCACACTGCTCGCAGGTCTGGCTGTCCGGACCGTTTATTCGGTGGCACTCGCCACAGGCGAGCCGGTCCTCCGCCATCTACGCGTCCTCCGCGACTGGCGCCTCGTCGTCGCGCTCCTCGCGGAGCAAGCCGTGTTTGCCCAGCCCCGGCTGTTTCGCCGTCAGGCCGATCTTCGAGTCGCGCGGGTTGCGCTCGTCGACGCTCTTCGTCACGACCCGAACCCGGACGGCGTCCTCGGTGCCGAGCGTCTCGTTCGACTCCGTCGACGCCAGCTGTTGGTTCTCGCCGTCGTAGGCGAGATACTCGTCGGAGATCTGCGAGACGTGGAGCAGCCCGTCGACGGGACCGAGCCCGACGAACGCGCCGAACTCCACCACCTCGACGACCGTCCCGTCGACGACCTCCTGCATCTTCGGATCGAAGGTGACCGCGTCGAACTCCGCCTCGTAGTAGACACCGGGACGAGAGGGCAGCACCGTCCCGTCGCCGATCTCGTGCACCTCCGAGATGGAGACGACGCTCCCGACATCCTCGTCCATCAGTCCCTCGAGCTTCTCTTGGAGCAGGCGCTTGACCCGCTCCGGCGTCACGTCGGCGAGGTGTTCGGGCGGCACCTCGACCGTGTCTTTGAGTCGAACCCGTTTGTACATGTTATGTTTCGGCGAGCGTGTCCTGCCCCCGGACCGTGGCGACACGGACCCCGTCGTCGCACAGGCGGTCCCGGAGCGGGCGGTCGTTGGTCACGACGAGCGCGTCCCGCGCAGCCGCCAGCGCGAGCACCGCGTCGTCTGCGTACGGTTCGTCGGTCTCGACGGCCCGGCACCGGTCGGCGAGGTCGCGCCCGACCCGCGCGGCCCGCGCGGCGGCGCCCGACCCCGCGGACAGCCGGTCGAGCTCCGTGACGACGGCCCGTGGGACGAGCAGGTCGAGCGCCGCGGGCGGGCGCCCGGTGAGCCGCTCCAGCTCGTCGAACAGCCGCACGTCGAGTTCGACCGGCATCATCAGCGCGTTCGTGTCGAGCACGACTGTCTCTACCGCCCGTACGGTCGGGGTGGCTGTCACTTCAACGTCCCGATGCCGATGAGCCGCCAGCGCGTCCCGACGCGGCGGTTGATCGCGATCGTCGCGCCCGCCTCGGCACAGACGGGTCGTTTCAGCGCCACCTCGGCCTCGTCGCCCCGGGCGCTCGTCACCGACCCGACCGTCGTCGCGGTGCCGACGGTCAGCATCAGCGGCTCGCCCGTCGAGATGGGGTCGATCGCCGCCTCCTCGCCGACGACCCGGTCGAGCAGGTCGACGTCCATCTCGAACTCGTTGCGCGTCGGCGGGAGCGTACCGGGCGCGCCGGCGACCTGCCCGCCGAGCGCGTCGCCCTTCGTCAGCGACGGGTCCAGCCCCGTTCCGACGCCGAGCAGCCCCCCGGGACGGGCGACGTCGACCGGACCGCCGCCGACCTGGAGCGACCGGACGGTCGTCTCGATCGGGTCGTAGCTCCCGTCAGTCTCGCGGCCGGGGCGCAGCTCCAGGCCGTCGCCGGCCGACAGTTCGCCCCGGACGAGGCTCCCGCCGACGACGCCGCCCTGCAGGTCCGCCGTCTCCGTCCCCGGTCGGTTGATGTCGAAGCTCCGCGCGACGAACATCCGGGGGTCGAGCGTCGTCTCGCGGTCCGGGGTCGGGATCTCCTCCTCGATCGCCTGGATCAGGAGGTCCATGTTGACGTTCTGCCCGGCGCTGACGGGGACGACCGGGGCGTCCTCCGCGACGGTGCCGGAGACGAACTCCCGGATCTGCTCGTAGCTCTCTCGGGCCTGGTCGCGGTCGACGAGGTCGACCTTGTTCTGAGCGACGACGACGTTCTCGACGCCGATTATGTCGAGGGCCATCAGGTGCTCCTCTGTCTGGGCCTGCGGCACCTCCTCGGCGGCGCTCACGACCAGCACCGCGCCGTCCATGATGGCCGCGCCGGAGAGCATCGTCGCCATCAGCGTCTCGTGGCCGGGCGCGTCGACGAACGACACCGTGCGGAGCGGGTCGCTCGGCGACCCGTCGGGGCACTCCCCGTCGACGGTGTAGCGCTCCGGCGCGTCGTGGTCCGGGCACTCCCGGAACGTCGCGTCGGCGTAGCCCAGACGGATGGAGATACCGCGTTTCATCTCCTCGGAGTGCTGGTCGGTCCACGACCCCGACAGCGCCTGCACCAGCGTCGTCTTTCCGTGGTCGACGTGGCCCACGAGCCCGATGTTCACCTCCGGTTGTCGCGTGTCCGTCATGTCGAGAACAATCTCGCTCTCACGTCGCCCTGTCGCAGGCATAAGCCTGCCGTTCCCGCGGTCCGTGCGACTCTTCTACGCCCGCCTCGTCCCCTCTCCGTGCTCCGCTACGTCACCACCAACCCGGGGAAGGTGCGGGAGGCCCGCGCCCGGCTCCCGGCGGTGGAACAGCTCGACTTCGACTACCCAGAGCAACAGCACCCCGACCTCGACCCGATCGCCGCCGCCGGCGCCCGCGCCGCCTACCGCCACGCCGACGCGCCCGTCCTCGTCGACGACGCCGGCCTGTTCGTCGACGGGTTCGACGGCTTCCCCGGCCCGTACTCGTCGTTCGTCGAGCAGACGGTCGGCGTGGCCGCGGTCGGGCGGCTGTGTGCCCGCGAACTCGACGACCTCGACGCCGCGTTCCGGTGCGTGCTGGGCTACTGTGACGGCGAGGCGCTCGACGCGCCGCGGGTGGACGCGGGCGGGGACGACGACCCGCCGGTCGCGCTGTTCGAGGGCCGCGTGGCCGGCCACGTCGTCCCGCCGCGGGGCGACGGCGGCTTCGGCTACGACCCCATCTTCGAGACGGACGGGGCGACGTACGCGGAGATGACGCCGGACGAGAAAAACGAGCGCTCACACCGCGGTCGGGCGCTCGACGCGTTCGCGGACTGGCACGAGGGGTGAGTCGACCGGAGCGCGGGGCGCCGGCTACGCCCGCGGGTCCCGGTCCGGCCCCTCGTACGTCCCGCCGACAGCGTGTTCGTACAGGCTCGCGGGGTCGAACAGCCGCGCGAACGCCGCCGGCTCGCGGGCGCTCGTCTCGACGCGCGCCCGGAGCGCCGTCCCGCCCGCCGCGGAGGTGACGCGCTCGTCCGTCGTGAGGACGTGCATCGCGCCGCCGCGGTAGGCCGAGGCGAGCGTCGGGTCGTCGCCCGCCGGCCCGACGACCCGCTCGCGCCACGCCTCGACCCGGGCGCGCCAGTCGGCGGCGAGGGCGCCGTCTGTCTCCCCGCTCAGCCGCGCGATCGCCCGCTCCGCGGCGTCGAGCAGCGGGTCGCTCGCGACGAGCGTCGTCCACGAGTGCGCGCGGAGTGGGTCGAGCGCCGCCCGCGCCGGTCCGT
>KI543183.1:184701-197214 GCA_000496195.1 uncultured archaeon A07HB70 | reverse complement strand
CGACGAAGGGGTTGCGGTCCGGTCGACTCAGCAGGGGTGGGGCCGGTCGCGCGGCGAGCGGAGCCACACCGGCTCGGCGTCGGGACGGACCGTCGTCTCGTTCAGGACGACGGCGAGACGGGCGGACTAGAGGCCAGCGACCAGGTCGTCGAGGCGGGCGCGCGCCGCCTCGTCCGGCGGGCGGTGTGGCCGGCGCTCGTGGCCCGCCGGCGCGCCGCGCTCCCGCATCGCGTACTTCAGGCCGGGAACGGAGTGCTCCGCCGTCACCGCCCGGTTGAGCGCGACGAGGGCGGCGTTCAGGTCGTGTGCCGCCGCCCGCTCGCCCGCGCGGTGGCGGTCGTACACCTCGCTCGCCGGACCGGGAGCGACGTTCGACAGCGCCAGCACGCCGCCGTCGGCGCCGGCGTCGAGAGCGTGCGCGAGGACACTCCCGCTCCCGACGAGCAGGTCGAAGTCGGCGTCGGCGGTCGCGCGGCGGGTGAGCGTGAACCGCTCCAGGTCGCCGCTCGAGTCCTTCATCCCCCCGACGTTCGGGTGGTCGGCGAGCCGACCGACCGTCTCGGGGGCGAGGCCGGTGTCGGTGTACGCGGGGACGCTGTACAGGTAGATCGGGACCGGCGCCTCGTCCGCGAGGTCGCGGTAGTACGCCTCGAGCGTCGCCTGGTCGTGGCCGTAGTAGAACGGCGTGACCACGAGTGCGGCGTCGGCGCCGGCGTCGGCGGCGCGGTCCGTCGCGTCGAGCGTCTCGCGCAGACCGGGGCACCCCGTTCCGGCGAGGACGGGGACGCTCGCGGCGTCGCAGACGACCTCGACGACCCGGGCGCGCTCCGCGGCGGTCATCAGTTCGGCCTCGCCGTTCGACCCGCAGGGGACGAGGAAGTCGACGCCGCGCGCCTCGACCCAGTCGACGAGGCCGCGCAGCGCCCGCTCGTCCACGTCGCCGGACTCGTCGAACGGGGTGACGAGCGGCGGTCCGGTGCCGTCCATACGGGCCGCTCTGCAGCCGGGCACAAGACCGTTGCCCACGCGGTCCGGGGCCACGAGAGCGGGTCGTACGCCCGTCTGACGCGGATTTAAGTTCGATCCGGGCCGTGGCTCGACCGGGCGCGCTCCACGGCTTCAGTTCCCATCCTCCCCCCAGCGCGCCCGGCCTCTCGTCGGGCGACGAAACGCCAGACCGATATACCGCGCCGGTGAATCCGGCGGTCACCGTGGACCTGCCGTCGACGACCGACCCGGAGGGAATCCTCTTCTACCTGATCGTCCTGGTGATGATCGCCGCCGTCGTTCTCCTCGCGCTCTTCGCCGTCGGCGTCTGGCAGGCCTGAGTCGGGGGACTCCCCCGGCGACCGCCCGTTACGCCACGAGACTGCTCGATAAACTGTCTCGAATTCTCTGAGCGCCGTTCGAACGGTCGTGAACGGTCGGGGACGCCGGCGAACTGCGCTGAAATTGAGTCAACGATCTGGCCGGTATAGGTGGGGTGCCCCCGTAGCGAGTGGTACAGCGTCCACATGTCCGTCGCACCCTCCACCCCGACCGAACGCGCACGTGCCGTCGCCGAGACGACCGCCGGGCGGTCGTTCGCCCTCCTCGTGGGAACCGTCCGGGCAACCGGGTTCTGGACCGCGGCACTCCTGCCGCTGTCGTACCCGTTCCTGCTCGCCGCCGGCGCGGTCGCGGAGTACCCGCCGGTGTTCGCCGCCCTCCTCGTCGTCAACCTCGTCGCCCTCCTGGTCGGCCACGGCCACCGGGCCTAGCGCGAGCGTGCTGTCGGCCCCGTCAGCTCCTCGTCCTCGTCCGGGGCGGGCTCCGGTTCCGGCGTCCCGCCGTCCGGTGTCCCCTCGGGCCGCGCCGGCGACCCCTCCCCGCCGACGTCGACGTGGGGCGGAGAACGGGTGTCACGGTCCGCACGGGTGTTGTAGGCCACGAGCAGTTCGTCGAGGAGGAGCGCCTCGCGGTCTGTCGAGTCGTAGCGCGCGTCGATGAGAGCCGCCGCCGCCTCGGCGTCACCGCGGAGGGCGGCCTGTCGGACCGCCGCCGCCGTCCGGAGGAACGGGTCCAGCTCTTCGCCCGCGTCGCCGCGCTCGTCGACGGCGAGTTCGCCGCGGAGCTCGTCGAACGCGAACGTCTGGGGCTCGTACTCCTCCACGAGGAGGTCCAGCACGTACTCGGCGGCGAAGCGGTAGAACTCCGACTTCGACTCGAAGACACCGTCGGCGACCTGTTCGTCGATGGCCGCGACGACCGGGTCGGGATATCTGACGGTGTCCTTCGCCATCGGTGCCGATATACCGAGCCCTGTGGTAAATGTTTGCCGGCGAGCGTCAGACGCAGCCGTTCGATCAGTTCGGCGTGGACGGCCCGAGACCGGTGTCGTTGGCGGACTGACAGGAGCGCCGTCCGAGGTAGACAACTTATACTCGCCGCACGTAATGTACGGTATGCACATCGTGATCGCGGGGGGTGGCCGCGTCGGATCGCAGACCGCGAGCCACCTCGCCGACGACGGCCACAGCGTGACCGTCATCGAGAGCCACGAGCCGACCGCACGCACGGTTCCGGAGTCCGACCTGATCGACGTGGTTGTCGGTGACGCGGTCTCTCCGGACACGATCGGGGAGGTGTCCATGGAGCGAGCGGACGTCTTCGCCGCGCTGACCGGCGACACGAACGCGAACGTCGCCGCCTGCTACATCGCACAGACGGGGGCCTCGTCGCTGAAGACGGTGATGCGGATCGGAGCGGACGACGAGCGCGAGTACGGCGACCACGAGGCTATCGACGCGGTCGTGTTTCCGGAGGCGGTCGGCGCAGAGAACGCGACGCGACAGATACTGTCACCCTGAGTCGGGCGGTGCCGGCGCGCCCGCTACGACTCGCGTCTGACGATCACGCGGATCGACGACCCGTACATCACCGTCACCCGACAGCCCTGGAACCGGAAGTCGACCGACGGGATCTGCCCGTTGCCGTCCGTGGCCTCCGGCCCGAACAGCCCGTTCAGCTTCTCGCCGTCGACGAACCGGTGTAGCGGCGGCGTCTCGGAGAGCTCCGGCCACTCCTCGACCGCGTCCGTGACGGCGACGCCGACGGCGTCGACGACGTTCACCGGGCGGTCGTACGTCCGAACTAGCTCCGTCTCTGTCGTCCATCCCGGCACGCTCCGTGCGGCTGTCTTGCGCTGATTGCTCATTATGAATCGGTGTGCTCGTACCATACGTACCGTCCGTGTCGGCACGTGTCCTGTGCCGATACACATCGATGAGTGCCGAGAGTCACCGATCCGTATCGGGTCGTCCGGGGCGTGCGGACAGACCCGCCGGGGAGATCACACCAGCAGCACGAGCAGGGTCAGGAGGGAGAGCAGCAGGACGGCGGACGTGTACACCCAGAGCGCCAGGTGGTGGACGGCGGAGACACGTCTCACGCTCGCTCGCACCCCGTTCGCCGGCCGGTCCGGTGCCGGTGACCCGCGTCCCGGTCGGGCGAGCGGGCGACGCACGGGCCTCGACGCCACGCGGTCTACGGGTCCCGATAGACATACACGACGGAGGGCCCGGAGCCACAACACGGTCGTTCGTATCTGTATCGCCCGGCGCCGGTCGGGGCCGATACAGATAGGCCGGCGCGTCCGGCGGCGGAGTGGGGGTCGCGGCCCGGAGCCGCAGCCTACGAGAACAGCGCCCCGAGGAGCTTCTGCTCTGCCGTCCGGAGGTGCTGGCTGAACGTCGACTGCGCGATACCGATCGCCGCGGCGACGGTTCGCGCGTCGGTGCTCCGCGGGAAGTCGAAGTAGCCCGCGTGGAAGGCCATCTGTAGCGCCTGGCGCTGCCGGTCGGTCAGCCGGTCGTCAACCGTCGTGGCGAGCCGCCGGTCCGTCCCCGGGTCGGCGGACTGGTGGTGTTTCGCGACCAGTTCGACCGCATCGAGCGCGTCGGTGACGGTGTCCACGTACTTGCGAACCTCGGTCTCGTACGAGAGCTGGACCGTCACGATCAGGCGCTCGGACCCGGGACGGAGCTCGACCCGCTGGAGCGCGGCACCGTGCGTGACCAGCCGGTGGACCGGCGAGGCCGTCCCCAGCGTCAGGGCACAGGTCACGCCGGTCGCGTCGCTGCGGAGCACCGACACGTCGGGAGTGTCTCGGACCCGTGACTCGACCCGGGCGCGGTCGTGGTCGGAGCCGGCCTCCACCGTGACGAACACCGCACGGGAGCCGTCGTCACGGCGCGAGACGTCTGTCACCGCGAGCGGGGCGTCGACCGCCGTCGCGAACCGGGACAGCCTCGAGTCCGCCCCGACGTCGAAGACGAGGGTCGTCGCGCCGCCCGACAGCAGCGCGTCTCGCTGTCTGATCGCGCCGATCGCGTGGCCGATCGTCGCGCCGAGCTCCTCGAGGGCGTCGACCGCCTCGTCGGACAGCCCGCCGGGGCGGTCGGTGTGGACCTCTATCGCGCCGAACCGCGTGGACTCGTGGACGACCGGGATCGCGACGATCGCGTTGGTGCCGCGTCGCAGCCCACGGTCGCGCCACCACACGCCGGCGTCGACGGCCACGAGGTCCGTCACCGAAACCGACGACCGCGTCTCGTGTGCCCGTCGCGCCGGAACTGGCGGCGTCGCGGCGGCGGGTCGCCCCTCCGCTGTCTCCGACGCGGCCTCCGGCACGGCCGAGAGGTAGCGGTCGAGATCGCCCGCGGCGGCCCGGCAGACGGTTCGGTCGGTCGGGAGGTCGACGTCCGCGAACCACGCGCCGGTGACCGGGCCGATGCGGAGCAGACGGCGACAGACCTCCGTCTCGATCTCCGCACGGGTGTCTGCGCTCGCCACCGCCGGGATGATAGAGCGGACGAGCCGGTTGATCCGGTCCAGCCGCGACAGCCGCTCGTTCTGCCGCTCCAGCTGCTGGTCGCGCTCCCGGAGATTCCGGACCCGGGCGAGCTGTTCGAGCGCCTGCCGCGTGTTCGCGGCCCACGTCTCGGCGAGGTTTCGGTTCGTCGACGAGAGCGGCGTCTCCGCGGTCGCCGCGACCAGAAACATCCCCTGTTGCCCGAGCCGGCAGAGCACCCAGTCGTCGAACGCGTCGTCGAGCCACCCGCCGGAGCCGTGGGTGTCCCGGTAGGCGTCTGCCGTCGTACAACTCGTCGAGCCGGTGAACACCGTCCAGACGGGGTCGGAGCCGCCGGAGAGCGTCGGCAGGCTGGGGTCGGTGTCGGGGTCGGACGTCTCGCTCGCCGCCGGGACGAGGTCGCCGCTCCCGGCTGCTCTGGTGAACACCGCCGCGTACGGGAACTCCAGGTCGGCCGTCGCGGTCTCGACCGCCCGGTCGACGGCTGCCTCTGTCGTCTCCGCGGCGATCAGGTCCCTGGTCGCGCGGTGGAGCGTCTGGAGGTACCGCTCGCGCCGGTGCCGACCGGTGACGTCGTGGTAGTGTTCGATCCGCCCGCCCGCGTACAGTCCGGTCTCGATCGGTGCGCTCCGGTACTCGAGCCACCGCTCGGCCCGCTCCGCGCCCTCGGGGACGTGAGCGGTCGCCTCGAGCGTTCGCCCGTGGCTCGCCAGGCCGGTCTGTATCAGCGACGCGAGCGACTCCCCGCCGGCGTCGACGTCCTGGAGCCGCGCCGCCGCGGCGTCTGCGTACTGGCGCCCGCGGAGGTCCTGTCGGTCGAGGCCGAGCAGCGTCTCCGTCGCCTCGTTCGCCCACACGACCGACCCGTCGGCGTCGACGACGACCGTCGCCTCGCTCGAGCCGTCGAGCACGTCCTCGGTGAGTGACTCGTAGCGCCGCTCGTCGGCCCGTTCGGCGGCGGTCCGCTGGAGGCGCTCGACGGCGACCCGAAAGTCCTCGTCCGGGAGGTCCGTCAGCAGCGACTCGACGGACGCCTGCGCCGCCTCGACGCGCTCGGTGAGCGAGCGATACGCCTCGCTGGCCTCCAGCACCGACGGCTTCTTGACCGCCTCGAGCGTCTGCTGTCGCTCGATCAGCGAGAACAGCGCCTGGACCTGCTCGTCGTACTCGGCGCGGGTCAGCATCCGGTCGACCGTCTCCCGCAGCGTCGAGGCGTCGACCGGCTTCTCGACGTACGCGTCGAACCCCATCTGGACGACGTCGAACCCCGGCGTCACCGCCGAGACAATCGCGACCCGCGGATCGGCGTCGACGTCGCCGTCCCGTATCGCCTCGAGCACGTCGCCGCCGGAGAGGCCCGGCAGCATCCGGTCCAGCAGCACCACGTCGACCGTCTCGTCCAGCAGGTCGAGGGCCGCCGTGCCGTCGTGGGCGGTCACGACGTCGTGGCGCTCTCCGAGCCACTCGCCGTACAGGTCGGCCAGGTCCCGGTCGTCCTCGACGACGAGTATCCGCGCGGCGGGCGGCTCGGCGGTCATCCAGTTGGCTTCTCCAGCGCGGCTGGCCCGCCTGCCGGCAGGCGCAGACGCACCGTCGTGCCGTCGGCCGTCGACTCGACCGACACGTCGCCGCCGGCCTGCGTGACGGCCATCCGGACCATCCACAGGCCGAGCCCCTGCCCGTGCTCGAGCGGCTTCTCCTCGCCGGTCTCGAGCACCGCGGCCTCCACGTCGGGGAGCCCCGGCCCGTCGTCTCGCACCTCGACCGCGATCCAGCCGTCCTCCCGGCGGGCGAGTTCCACCGCGACCGTAGCGCGCTCCGACGCCGCCGCCGCGTTCTCCACGAGCTCGCGAACCGCGTCGGCGAGCGACACGGGGGCCGTCGTCTCCCCGGCGCCCGACACGTCGGTCGTGACCGTCGCGTCGGGGTGTGCCTCCCGGACCGGGGCGACGGCGTCTTCGATCAGCGTCCCGGCTACCGCCGTCGCTCCCTGTTCGCTCTGCGAGTCCAGAACGCGCCGTATCTCTTTGACGCTCTCGGTCATCGACTCCCACCTGTCGAGAACCCGCGCGACGGTCTCGAACTGCTCGGCCCGCCGCTCGGCGTCGTCCTCGTCGCGCATCAGCTGCGCCCAGCCCCGCACCTTGCTCAGGTCGTTTCGCATGTTGTGGCGCAGCACGCGCCGCATGACCGCCTGGTGGCGCCGGTACTGCTGGCGGGCCGTGATGTCGCGGCCCTCGACGACGAGCAGCGACACCTCGCCGTCGTCGTCGGTCACCGGCTTCGTCGAGAAGTCGATCGTCGCGAGTCCGTCCTCGCCGCGCATCTCCGTCTCGTAGCGGACGAACTCGCCGTCGGCGGCGCGTGCGACCGCCTCGCGGGCGTCTCGCTGGACGGCCTCGGAGTGGGTCCACCACCGAGTGTCGGTGAACGGCTCCCCGACGACGTCGTCACGGTCGAACCCGCCGAGCTCGAGGGCGGCGTTGTTTACCTCGACGACCGTGCCGTCCGGCTCCAGCAGGCCGGTGAACTGGAACGTCCCGTTGAAGATGCTCTCGAACCGCCGGACGCGCTCTTTCCGGTCGGTGACGTCCCGGAGGTACAGCAGCATCCCGCCGATCGCGTCGTCGTCGAGCATGTTCCGGCACCGGCCCTCGACGTTGCGCCACTCGCCGTCGCCGGACCTGATCCGGCACTCGGCGGTGATGCCGGCGTCGGGGGACTCCACGCTGGCGAAGAACGTCTCCATCGTGTCCTCCCGACCGTCCGGGTGGACGTAGTCGAACAGGTTGTCGTCGACGAGGTCGTCGGGGTCGTGGCCGAGGACGCGCTCGGCGGATCTGCTGGCGTACGTGATCGCCCCGTCCGTGTCGACGATCAGCACCACGTCGTCGGACTCCTCGACGAACCGCTCGGTCCGGCGCTGCTGTCGCCGCTGCTCGGTCATGTCACGGACGATCGTCGCGTAGCCACGGAACTCGTCGTCGTCGGACTCGAGGGGCGCGTACCGGACGTCCGCGTAGAACGTCGAGCCGTCGGCGCGAACGAGCCGGCCCTCGTGGGCGCTCTCGCCGGCGATCCGGGCCTGCTGGAGCAGCCGTGCGGTGAGCCCCGACGCCTGGCTGGACGTCCGGTGGAGGTCGGCGAGCGGCAGCCCAGCTGCCGCCTCGGCGTCGTAGCCGAACAGCTGCTCGGCGCTCTCGTTCCACGTCTGGACGGTGCCGTCCTCGTCGACGACGAGGAAGGCGTACTCGTCGACGCTCTCCGTCAGCAGCCGGAACCGCTCGCGCTCCTCGTACAGCGCCCGCTCGCGGCGCGCCTCGTCGGTGACGTCCTGCGCCAGCAGCAGCCCGCGGGCGCCGGTCGGGTCCCCGTCGACGGGGTCGATCGGAACGAGGTGGATCCGGACTGTTCTGCCGTCGAGGTCGATCCGGCGGTCCGTGCGGTCGCCGTCCAGCGCCGCTCGGAACTGCGGGACGAGCTCTTCCTGCTGGTCGGCGTCGGCGACCACCGTCCCGACCGGCTCGCCGGCGATGTCCGGCTCCTCGAGACCGAACGCCGAGAGGAGCTCGCCGGCTGCCAGCTCGTACTCGAGGTCGGCGTCGAAGGTGATGACGGCGCCGTTCGGGATGTTCTCCGCGAGGCTGCGGTACCGGCGCTCGTTCTGCCGGCGCTCGCGCTCCGCCGTCTTTCGCTCGGTGATGTCCGTGCCGGTCGCCAGCACCCGGACCGGGGTCTCGTCGTCGTCGTAGACCGCGACGGCCCGTGTTCCGGCCCAGATAACCGACCCGTCGTCGCGGACCAGCCGGAACTCGCCGACCCACGGCTCGCCGGTCCGGATCGTCTCCTCGAGTGCCTCCCGAACCCGGTCGCGGTCGTCCGGGTGGACCGCCCGTTCGAACTCGTCGAACCGCTCGATCTCCCGACCGGTCAGCTCGACGAGCGTCTCGTTCCACCGCAGCGCGTCCGTCTCCAGGTCCCACTCGGTGATACCGGTGCTGGTCCCCGACAGCGTCAGTTCGAGCCGCTCGCGCTGCTGACGCAGCTCCTCCCGGGCGCGCCGGCGCTCGATCTCGTAGCCGACCCAGCCCCGGAGGAGGTCGACGAACGACCGCTCGGTCTCGGTAAAGGCCGTCTCGCGGGGCTCCTCGGCGGCGAAACACAGCGTCCCGTAGGTGTCCCCGTCCGCGTCGACCGAGCCGGCGACGTACGTCTCGAGGCCGAACGTCTCGTACGCCGGGTCGCCGGCCCACCCGTCGTTCGCGGCGTCGGTGATGGTGGTCAGGCTGGGCCGCCGAATCGTCTTCCTGCAGTACGACGTCGGGAGCGGACACGACTCGTCCGGCTGGAGGCGGTCGTGTGTGCCCCGTGCCTCGACGATCGTCTGTGTCCCCGGTGCGTCCCCGTCGGGCGTCTCGATCCGCGTCAGGAACGCGTCCGGGAGCCCGAGATACTCCTGTCCGGCGGCGAGCAGCTCGTCGAGCTTCCGCTCGAAGGACAGGTCCGAGTCGGTCGTCACCTCGTAGACACGCCTGAGGGCGTCGACCGTCGCGTCCTTCTGCCGTTCGCGCTCCTTCCGGTCGGAGATGTCCACGAACAGGGCGTTCGTTCCGTACTCGTCGCCCGGACGGGGGGCCGCACGCAGGAGGGTGTGTACCGGCTCGCCCTCCGCGTCGACGAGCGTGCGCTCGCTCATCTCGAACTCCCCGGTGAGCGCAGCCTCGTACCCGCCGGCCCGCAGGTCGGCCGCGGACTCGGCGGTGTACAGGGCGGCGAGCGGCTCGCCCTCCACCTCGCTCCGGTCGCGCCCCAGCCGGTCCAGGAGCCGGTCGTTACACGACGCCACGACCGCCTCACCGTCGACCTGACGGGTCTCGACGAACATCAGCGGGCCCTGACCCAGGAACTCCTGGAGCCACCGGCTGCGCTCGCGGCGCTCGGTGACGTCCTGCTGGATGGCGATGTAGTTCCGCACCGACCCGCCCTCGTCCGTGACCGGCGTGAGAGTGAGCCGGGTCCAGTACGGCGTTCCGTCCTTCCGGCGGTCCCGGCGCTCGAGCGACACCGGCTCCGCCGCGCGGATCGCCTCGCGGAGCCGCGCCGTCTGCTCCGGGTGGGTGCCGTCGTCCTGGAGGAACCGTGGCTCGCAGCCGAGCACCTCGTCGGCCCCGTAGCCGGTCATCCGCTCGAACCCGCTGTTGGCGTAGACCAGCGGGGTTCCCTCCCGGGTCGGGTCGACGATCTGGATGCCGACGGTCGCCTCGTCCATCGCCCGCTCTTTCAGCTCGAGCTCGCGCTCGCGAGCCTTTCGTTCGGTGTCGTCGCGGACCGTACAGACGAGCCGACCGCCCTCGACGATCGTCAGCGAGAGCTCGGCGGGGAACGTCGAGCCGTCCGGTCGGCTGCCAGTCACCATCCCGCGCCAGTGGCCGTCGGCCTCGAGCGCCGGGAACGCCTCTGCCTCCAGCCGCTCGACCTCCGCATCGTCGTACAGCCGCCGCCAGCTGTCCCCCAGCAGCTGTGCCTTCTCGTCGAGGCCGTACATGTCGACGTGCGTCTGGTCGACGTAGGTGTACTCGCCGTCGTCGAGAACCGCCACGCCGTCTGCGGCCTCCTCGATCGCCCGCTGGAACGACCCGAGCCGTCGCTCGCGCTCCGCCCGCTCGGTGACGTCGCGGAGCACGCCGACCGTGCCGCGGGGCTCGTCGTCGACGGCCGTGAGCCGGCTCTCGACGACCCGCCGCTGTCCGTCGCCTGTCTCGAGGTCGAACGTCGCGGTCGTCGACCGCTCGTCGGCGGCGAGCAGCGACGCGGCCTGTTCCCGAATCTGTTCGACGCCGGTGTCGTCCTGCCCGGCCGACGGACGCTCGCCGACGACCGCCCGCCCGTCCCCGAACTCGCGCCGTGCGGCATCGTTGAGGAAGCTGAACCGACCGTCGGCGTCCAGCGCGTACACCGGGTCGTCGACGGACTCGAGGATCGTCTCGTACCGCTCCAGCTCCGCGAAGCGGCGGCGACGCCCGATCTCGGCGCCGAGCCACTGTGCGAGGAGCGTGACGAACTCCGTCTCTGCCGGGCGGAGCGGGTCCGTTCGTGGTCGCCGCCGCGAGAAGTTCACCGTCCCGTGTGTCTCGCCGTCGACGACGACCGGCGCCGCGACGTACGCGCCGACGCTCTCGGCTGCCGGGTGGTCCCGGTAGTCGGTGTCCTCGACGTCGGCGAACGCCAGCGTCTCGGTCGCCTCGCCGGCGAGCGTCGCCTCACACATCGTCTGCCCGAGGTCGTACACCGCGCCCGCCTCGTGGGTGTCGGTCGCGTCGACCACGGCCTCGACCTCGTAGTCGTCGCCGTCGATGCGCGAGAGGATTCCCGTCTCGAGGCCGAAGTGGTCACAGCCGAGCGACAGCAGCCGCTCGACCGTCTCGTCGAACGCGCCGGGCGCAGCCGTGAGCTCGTTCAGCCGGCGCATCGCGGCCACGTCGTCCTCGGTCTGCCCAGCCGGTCGCCGCCGGTCCGCCTCCTCACCGGGCTGCTCCGTGGGGGTCCGGGCCGTCGTGCAGACGTACGTCGAGCCGTCGGCGTCGACCCGGCGGCTCGCGAACTCGACTGTCACGTCCGTGCCGTCGGGACGCCGGAGCGTCGTCGTGAGCGGCGCCGCGGCCCCGGACGCGGCGCGGTCGAGGTGGGCCGTGACGGGGGCGGTCTCGCCGCCGATATCGGGGAGCGCCGTCGTCAGGAGCGCCGTCCGGTCGTGGCCGGTCAGCTCGACCGCCGCGCCGTTGGCGGCCACCAGTCCGCCGTCGGCGTCGCTGACGAACGTTGCCTCGTCTGCCCCGTCGAACAGGGCACGGGCGACGTCGCAGTCCACGCTCGCCGACCGTCTGCGGTCGATCCGGGCCAGTGCAGCCTCCAGGTTCGCGGCGAGCGCTTCGACGACCGACACCGCCGTCTCGTCGAGGCCCGCCGGGTCCGCCACGCCGAGACGCAGCACCCGGGTGCAGCCGACCGGAACGACTGCCTCGGCGTGGAGCGACCCTCGAGGGGCGGTGTCGACCGTCGCGTCGGGGGAGCCGCCGCCCGGTCGGTCGCCCTCGTGGTTCCGAAGCCGGCGGACGACCGGGTCCGGCACCTGGTCCGGAGCGGCGGTGGCCGGGCTCGACCGCGGCGCGGTCGAGCCGAGCGTCGTCGTCGTTCCGGCTGCCGGGTCGCACTCGCAGACGCTCGCCACCGGGCGGTCGAACGCCGTCTCCGCGAGCTCCATCGCCCGGTCGACCGCAGTCTCGACCGTCTCGGCGCGGCCGAGCGCCGCTGTCAGAGCGAGCAGGCCCCCCGAGGGCTCGCCAGACGAGCGATTCTCAGACATGATAAGGAATCTCGCTGTGGGTGTATGAACTATTCGATCGGACACTGCGCCAGAGGTGTCCTGCCGGTCCGTCTCCGCCGTTGCGCCCGCCACGCTCCGGAGGCCCGCTCAGTCTGGAACGTCGTCTCGCGCGTGAGACGGGAGTGATACCCTTCGGCCGGGTGGCTCGTCTGGAACGTTCCTCGGCGGAGACCGGTCACTGCCCGTCTCGCTTCGACCCCACGAAGGGGCGTCTGAGGTGGTCGCGGTCCGGCTACGGCTGTCCCGTCACCGTCGGCGTCACGTCCGAGCCGCAGTC
>KI543183.1:183573-184681 GCA_000496195.1 uncultured archaeon A07HB70 | reverse complement strand
TCGAATAGTTCTGGCATCAACGTTCGCCACCCAGCGAAAGATCCTGAAAACACCAACTCAGCACCTTCTTTAACAGACTCTATTTGAATCCTGATTGTTTTCAGCTGGTGATAATCAACTGTCGTAAGCTCTGGCTCAATAGGTGTCTCCTCCAATTCCTCTTCACGGAATCTGAACGTCGGCTGGACTGAAGCCCTGATTCCCGATGAATCTTCAATACAGCTAGATCCTCAGACTGGAACTCATTCTCTACAAGAACGAAGCCATCATCTTTAGAATCCTCGTTCCAATATCGATGGAACTCAAATAGTCCATTATTTAACCCGCCCAGATCAATATCTTCTTCCAGAACGTATCTTCTTGTTTCTGAGTAGGTTCTCATCTTAGCTCGGGCAACTAACTCATCTAAAATCTCTGCCAAGCCCTGTTCATGAAGCAGAATCAGCAGCTCATATCTACTCTCAAGATCCAACTCCTTGCTGTCAATTTCGTAGTGTTCGGAAATATACTCGATCGCTGGAGACGTCCCCACACTCTCTTGCCTCAGAAGTTCATATTTTTCCAAAAATCGCCAACTTGTTCATCTAACCTCGCTGCGATAATCTTTGTAAGTTCATCCTCAGTGTGCGCCCTCTCCTCAAATGGACGCTGATCAATCTCACCACAGTAGTGATTATAGAATCTTAGTAGGACATCCTTGTCTAGTGGACTTAGACGCTGGCGGAGGTCCTCGTCATAGTCCAGAGTCTCAGGATCATAGGTAGACATTGTCATTTTGTATTCCACCAGAATGTAAAACTCTTAATGACTACTCGCTGATAAGTCCCGTTTGATTTTTACTCAGTTGCTTAGTTGAGGAGCTGGTCCTGTGCGAGTGCGGGGATGAGGAGTAGGCGTTCCTGCGGGTTCATCTAGGTGAAGACGTTTTTGTAGCGGTTGACGGTGTCGCGCGAGACGTCCAGTGCTTCAGCTGTCTGCGTCTGGTTCATCCGTATGATTGTGTTGATGTATGCCGCGGCGACCTTCTCGGTCAGGCTGTATTTGAAGAGTACGTCCCTCGGCCTCACCTGTTACGCCTCCGGTGCTGTATAGGGAAGTTCTGCTGTGT
>KI543183.1:182280-183553 GCA_000496195.1 uncultured archaeon A07HB70 | reverse complement strand
ATGGAACAGTCGAACTACAAGATCGACGAAGCTGAGAGTACATTCTCCGAGCGTGAAATCCTCGACGAGACGTGCCGATTCGGTGACTGGCAGCATCACGTCGTCTTTGAACTGAAGAACACTCCTCCGACTCCCTCCAGCGAAGAAGCATCGACCGATAGCCCGATCGCTACACAAACGAGAGTGCCGTAATACTATCCGTTTCAGCAACTCGCCGTGAGCTAACTCACATGTTATATGCTGACTTCACCCTCTCTATTCAGCACACGACTCCTATCATGTCTTGATGATCGCAGCAGAGCCGAGTGGATGGAACGCTACTGCTCGTCGTCGTCGCCGCCCCTCCCGAACACCCACCACCGCGCTCGCTCGACGACCGACGCCTCGCGTCGGCGCTGCTCGGCGGTGCGCTGGTCCTCGACGTCCCGCGCCAGCCCGCGTTCCTCCTCGCGCTACCCGTCGGCAAGCTGGTCGGCGAGGAGGCCGGCGCGGGAGAGGAAGCCGTCGGATCGAATATTGTCCGGCGAAACCCCGTCGTTTGGAATTGAACACCCGGAATCAGTCACGTTCTGTCATAGGAACGAGCGATCTGTGAACCGCCTCGGGGTCAAGCCCCGAGGCACTCGGCCTGCTCAGCCTGTAGAGTTACCGCCGGCGACTTTCGACCGCTACTCGGCTCGTTCCCACCACCGGTCGCGGTAGGTGATCTCATCGTCCGCCCACGGCGGGGCCGGCTCAGACTCGAGCGTCAAGAGAAAACCCAGATAATATCCGGTCAAGTAGCCGATGTAGCCCGTCTCGCCCTCAACGTTGTAGGCGACATGGATCGTCCCATGGTCGATTCGTTCGAGCGGTCGGTCTTCATCTGGGTTCGCGCCGTAGTACTCGGAGTCTGCGTAGTATCGATCGTCGATATCACTGTTTCGCACCGTCTTGATGACGATGTCTGCGTCAATCCGTTGATCTGTCGTGACGAGCTCGACACCGTCTGGGGTCGCGCCCTCACCGCCGTCGTTGTAGTAGTTGAGCGCGTGGCCGATCTGCGTGGAGACCGTCCCTTCGAGTGGCTGGGGTACCGCCGAGTCGTCGATGTAGACCCGCAACGTGTCCTGTCCCCACGGATTCGTGCGGTTGACGGCGTCGACATGTGAGAGTGTTACTAATTCCACTTCGGGGCGCATGAACGCCGGTGTTTGCGTGTGCTCGACGCCCAGCGAGGCGAGGCCGGCGACCCCAGCCGCCCTCGCGAGGAACAGTCGTCGAGTCGTCTCAG
>KI543183.1:180712-181893 GCA_000496195.1 uncultured archaeon A07HB70 | reverse complement strand
GCTGTGACTGTATTTCCGAGTGGTCTGCTTGGACTTGTGCCGGAGTTGCTTGGCCGCGGTTGCGAGGCCGCCCTCGGCCTCTGCGTAGTTCCCGGTGCTGTGCCGGATGCTGTAGGGTGAGAGGTCGCGGTTCTCCAGGTCGAACCCGGCTTCCTCGGCGACGTTGCGGAACACGGTGCGGAAGCTGTCCTTGTCGTACCGGTTCCCGTACTTGGTCAGCCACACCGCCGTCCTCCCGTCGTATTTTTCCGGGCGTCGCGTTCGTAGAGCCACCGTTCCAGGATGCGGACGGTCTCGTCTTTCAGCGGGCAGATCCACTCCTCCCGGTTCTTCGCGGCCTCCTCTTTCGGGACGCGGAGCACACTGTTCTGTAGGTCCAGCCACGAGGTGTTCATCCGGTTGATTTCGCAGGGCCGCGCCCCGATGTCGAGGGCGACGTAGATCATGGACGGGTATTTGAATGAGTTGGCTTGGAGGAAGTCCTGTTTCGTGACCTTTGACGCTGGTTTCTGGAGTTTCTGCGCCAGTTTCTTTTTCCACCGTGTGCGTTCCTCCGGCGACAGGGAGTTGTAGTGCGGAATGGTTTCGTAGTCCATGACGGCTTCGCGGAGCCGGGTGCGTTCCTCTCGGGTCAGGTATTCGTGTACTTGGTAGTTCGTGGACGGGTCGGAGAACTCGATGGTTGGCGTCCACTCTACGTCGCGGCCTTTCTCATTTCGCAGGAATTTGAAGTACTTGTGCGCGGCCTTCTGGTAGTGGCAGCAGCTGCTTTCGGAGAGGTCGTCGCGTTTGGCGAGCGCGGTCATCCAGTCGTCGGCGTCCTCGGTGCCGATGCTGGTGGTGTACCGCTGTTCCTGGTCCCAGACGTAGCGGAAGAACAGGTCGAGGCGGTTCATCGTGGTCTGGACCACGGAGTCGCTGTAGCCCTCGGCCTTCCCCGGATTTTTTCCGACGTTGTATAGCCATTCGGCTAGGTTGCGGCGGAACTCGCGGTAGTCGACCTCCTGGCGCGGGTTGAGGTATTCTCTGCTTTTGTCGGTGACCAGGGGGACACCCCGGTATTTGTTGTCGGCGTCGTAGCCGCGGCTCATCGATTCGTCCTCCATGGCGACACGAGCGACAGCCGGACTAGATAGTTAAGAGTATCTAGCCTTGTCCACTGACCGGTTCTGGGATCGCAC
>KI543183.1:177990-180173 GCA_000496195.1 uncultured archaeon A07HB70 | reverse complement strand
GCGAGCTGCGTGAGGAGGTCGATCGGCCGGAGCTCCTCGACAGTATTCAGGAGATGAAGGCCGAGGTTCGGCGCTACGAGGACCGCTACAACGCGGTGTCACCCGAGGAACTTGCCCAGCAACTCGACGCCGACGAGGCGGAGGGCTGGGACGACCTCACCGCGTGGCGAACGACGCGGCAGAATCTCGCCGTCGCCCAAGCCGCACTCGCCTACGACGAGGCCAGTCACCAGCTCGCGGTATGAGCGGCGACGACCGCGCCGGCGAGTTCGGTCCGATATATCTCCCGGCGCTTCAGCGGATACGTGATCTCTGGCTCAAACTCGAGCCGTCAGTCGACGCAACGGCGTACGATGATGTCGTCGCCCCCACGGAACTGCAGATCGGCCTTACTGACGGGCTCGGCGACGCCGACAGCGCTCGGCTCGATATCCAGTGGAGCGAACTGGGGATGTATTCGTTTCATTACGTCGATAGCAACGACGTCAACTGGCGATTTGACCGCCATCCGAGTACCCACTCCCCCGAGATCCATTTCCACCCACCGCCTGACGCAGCCACGACGGCCGCCGAACCGTCCTGTATCGACGTGGCCGAGGTGTCACTCGTGACCCGTGCCGTCCATACGATGTGGCGAGCAGCGTACAAAAACGAAGACGTGGGCAGACTGAATAGTGCGTCAAACCCACCGTAAGAATGCCCAGCGAAAGTGAATCCCCCGAGCGTGTGGATGAGCTGTCCCACCTCGTCGTCGACCTTCGAGACGTTCAGCCGGTACTCCCGGAGCGTCTCGATACGGAACTCCGTCCCTTGTGGCGTCGTCTCACCGGGGTGTTTGATACCGCTCTCCTGGTACGACAGCCGCGCCTGCCAGCTCTCGCCGTCGTGGCTGAACGTCGAGGATACCGACCCATCGCCGCGCTTCACCTGCTTGTCGCAACCGAAGAACGGGAACAGCCCCCTGTCGTTGAATAGGAAGTTCGCCGTGAACTCGTGAGGCGCGGTCTCGACGTAGACGGTCACGCCGCGCACCCCATGTTGATACAGATCCGCCGATAGCGGGCGCTACGGCTCGTTGTAGTGGGATGTGAAGGATTTGTTCCAAGCCTAGGCCGGGATTTGAACCCGGGCTCTCGTCCTTACCAAGGACGCGCTTTACCGCTAAGCTACCCAGGCGCGAGCCGACTTACCGCCGAGCCGCGCTTGTACGTTACGGTTCCTCGCAGGGCGGGAGTCAGGAGTCGCCCGCAGAGCGCGCGACCGTGTCGGCGTCGGGTGTGTCCGCCGGGCGCTCTCCGGCTGCCACCGCGGCGACGCGGTCGCGCGCCGCGTCGTCAAGCGCCCGCGCGGCGCCGGGGAAGCCGCCGCCGAAGCCCCGTCCGAACGCGACGAGGTGGTCCACCAGCGCGTCCCGCGGCGGCCCGGCGGCGGCGGTGGTGCCGGCCCACGCCGCGAGCGCGCAGACGTCGCCCTCGAGTTCGGTCTCGAACCCCTCGGCGCGGGTCGTCTGGTCGCGCCCGAACGCCCGAATCACGGCGACGGCGCGGTCGGCAGCCTCCGTCGTCGCGAGGAGGTAGAACCCCCGGGAGACGAGAACGTCGGCGGCGAGGATGTCCAGGTCGGCCGCGATGTCGTCGTCGACGCCGGCGGCCCACGGCTCGTCGGCGACGAGGTGCCGGGTGAGCCGGAGGCCCTCGTAGACGAGCTGGACCCCGACGGCGCGCTCGACGACGCCGGGCGCGGTCGCGTCGAGCCCGCCGTCGACGCCACGGGCGCAGACGAGCGTCAGCGCGGCAGGCGTCATCGAGGCGTCGGCGAGCCACTCGTCGATGGCCGCGCGCAGGTCGGCTGGCCCCACGTCGTCGAGTGCCGACCGCGCGGCCTCGCGGGCCCGCACGGCGTCGTCCATCGAGGAGCGGTAGCCGGGGGAGAGGCAAAGACCTTTGGAAAGGGCCAGTCACGGAGCCGTCGTGCGATGATCGACGTCGACGACGACCGTGACCGCGGGGTGCGGACGGTGACCCTCGACCGGCCCGAGCGCCGAAACGCCCTCACGAGCGCGGCGCTTGCGGACCTCGCGGCGGCAGTGGAGACTGACCTGCCTGTCGTCTCTCTCCGCGGCGCGGGGTCGGCGTTCTGCGCCGGCGCGGACCTGGACGAGGTGGAGTCACTCGACGGCGAGT
>KI543183.1:167662-177970 GCA_000496195.1 uncultured archaeon A07HB70 | reverse complement strand
GGCACCCACCGCCTCCCGCGGGTCGTCGGCCCGAGCGCCGCCGCGGACCTGTCGCTCACCGGTCGGACCGTCGACGCCGAGGCGGCGCTGCGGATTGGGCTGGTGTCCCGTCTCGTCGACGACCCCGCCGACGTCGCCGACGAGATCGCGGCGAACGACGGCGAGACGGTGCGGGTGCTCGTCGAGCGGCTGCGCGACGACGCGTCCGTCGCGGAGCGCGAGCGGGCGGAGCGCGAGGCGTTCGCGCGGCTCCGGGACTAGAGCTCGAGCGCCGGCGCCGGCGGCATCTGCCGCTTGTGTTCGCTCCGGGCGACGAGGTCGTCGACCCGGTCGACCTGTGCCGCGGTCACGTCGTCGAGCGTCCGGACGGTTGCCGCCGCCGACAGCGGGCCGTCGACGTGGAGCGCGAGCACCGCGTCGAGCGTGTCGTAGTCGAGACCGAGTTCGCCCTCGTCGGTCTGGTCGAGCCACATCTCCGCCGACGGCGGCTTCTCGACGATGCGGTCGGGCACGTCAAGCGCCGTCGCCAGCTGTCGGACCTGCTGTTTGTACAGCGGGCCGATTGGGTTGCAGTCGACTGCTTGGTCGCCGTACTTTGTGTAGTAGCCCGTCATCGCCTCGCTCCGGTTACCCGTGCCGAGGACGACGCGGTTCTCGGCGTTCGCCACGACGTAGTTCGTCACGGCGCGGGCCCGCACCCGGACGTTCCCGACGGCGGTCCGGGCCGGCTCGGCATCGGCGGCGGCCTCGTCGCGCAGGCTGTCGTCTGGCACGGCGTCCAGCACCGCGTCGACGACGCCCGACACGTCGACGACGTCGTAGTCGATACCGAGCTCCGTCGCGACCCGCTCGCCGTCGCTCGTGCTCTCGGCGCTCGTCACGTCGCTCGGCATCACGAGGCCGTAAACCCGCTCCGGCCCGAGGGCGTCGGCGGCGAGGGACGCCACCGTCGAACTGTCGACGCCGCCCGAGAGGCCGATGACCGCGCCGTCCGCGCCCGCGTCGTCGACCACGCGCTCGACGAACGACGTCGCCGTCTCGCGGACGTCGACGAGTTCAGCCTCGGACAGTCGGAGGTCGAGCGGCACGTCGGTGTCTGCGGCCAACTCCGGGGTACTCATCGGCCGTCTGTACGGCGCGGACGCACATGAACCCACCCACCCCGGGCCGAGGTGGACGCACGTGGGATGAGACGGGGCCGAGCGGGGCGTAGACGCCGGGTCGACAGAAGCGACGGTTTGAATACCGACGCCCCGGTTCGTCCGGACGCGACAGCGCGCCGTTGGTCCAGTGGTAGGACATTAGCTTCCCAAGCTAATAGCCCGGGTTCGATTCCCGGACGGCGCACGTCTCGAACACGGCGAGAGATATCGCCGGAGGACAGTTGAACCCTGCCAGTCGCAGCGCCGAGCGAAGCGAGGTGACCGTCTGGCTCCGGTTCGATTCCCGGACGGCGCACGTCTCGACCCCCGTGAGAGACGTCGCTAGAGGACAGCCGGGGCCGGTCAGTCACACCGCGAGGGGAGCGGAACGCACAGACGGCTCACAGAGCCCGTCACCCCGTCGTGACGAACCCGCAGACGGCGCCGAGTGCAGCGGGGCGAACGACGGCGACAGACACGCCGGCGTCGCCGTCACCGGGTCCGAGGACGTGCGCAGCGTCGAGAACGGGGGCCAGCACCGGACGGCCAGTACGGCACGAACGGCTCCTTCGAGGACGCGCACGACGGCGGGACGTGCGAGGTGTCGAACCGGTACCCCGAGGGCGGAGCAGTGTCGGTGAACCGGGACGCGAAGCAGGCGGTCGAGGACGACGTCGGGCGTTCGACGAGGGAGGACGGGTGACCGCCCACGTCGACCCCGGGCAGCCGGGCGAGGCGTCCATAGAGGCGGCGCTGCTGGCCCTCGGCGCTCTCTGACCCGGGTTCAGCGGTCCGTCGACAGGTCTCGTCCGAACTCGTCGAACGGCTCCAGGTCGTCCGGCAGGTCGTGGTCGATCCGGCGCTCGTCGCGCCGGGACTCGCCGGCTGCGTCCAGCGGGTCGGCCCGGTCCTCGAAGCCGGGCTTTACCTTCACGCTCTCCGCGGGCGACCCGACGACGACGTGGTGGGCCGGCACGTCCGCCTGGACGGTCGACTTCGCGCCCACGACGGCGTTCTCGCCGATTCTGACGCCCGCCCGGACCATCGCGTCGTAGGTGATCCGGGCGTCGTCCCCCACCGTCGTGTGGAAGTTGGTCACCTCGGTCTGGTCGGCGATGTCGTGGTCGTGGCTGTAGACGTGGACGTCGTCGGAGACGGAGACCCGGTCGCCGACGGTGAGGTAGCCCCGGTCGTCGAGGTGGACGTCGTCGTGGACGACGACGTTGTCGCCCATCTCGATGTTGTGGCCGTACGAGAACGTGATCCCCTTGAACAGCCGGAGGCCGTCGCCGGCCTCGTCGAACAGGTGGTTCGCGAGCATCTGGCGGAACCGGAGCGCGAACTCGACGTTGTCGGCCATCGGCGTCGCGTCGAACTGCCGCCAGAGCCACTGGAGGTGTTTCGACCGCTCGAACCGCGCCTCGTCTTTCTCTGCGTAGTACTCGGCCTCCAGGGTCGCGTTACACGGGTCGTACCCCTGGAGGCGCACCCGCTCTGCGGGCGTCACGTCGCCGCCGGCCTGCCACCGCTCGTACGCGTCCCGGTCGCCGAACAGGTCGACGAGCGTCTCCCTGACCACCGCACAGGTGTCCTCCGGCCCGGAGAGTCGACCGTCGACCTCACTCACGAACCGCTCGACCGCGGAGTCGGCCTCTGCGGGCAAGGAGACGTGGCGCTTCGTCACGGCCTGGAAGTTCGCCGTGGGCGGGCAAATGGGTTCGGATCGGGTCGGAGCGAGGGGGGCGCCGCCGAGGACGGGGTCACGCCCGACCGCGCCGGCTAAGTGCGCGCCGTTCAAACGGCGGCCATGCGCCACCGCGAACTCGGAGACTCCGGCGTCGAGGTCAGCGAGGTTGGCTTCGGTGCGTGGGTCGTCGGCACCGACTGGTGGGGCGACCGCTCGGAGGACGAGGCGGTCGAGATGGTCGAAGGCGCCGTCGACCGCGGGATCACGTTCTTCGACACCGGCGACGTCTACGGCCACGGCGACTCCGAACGGGTCGTCGGCGAGGCGCTCGCTCCCCGCCGCGACGAGGTGACAGTCGCGACGAAGGTCGGCTACGACTTCTACAACAACCCGCAGGCTGGCCACGGCGAGCTCCCGAAGCGGATCGACGGCGAGTGGATACGGACGGCGCTGGAGCGCTCGCTCGACAGGCTCGGGATGGACCGCGTCGAACTGCTCCAGCTCCACAACGCGAACGCCGCCGAGATCACGCCCGAGGTGCTCGGGACGCTCGACGACCTCCGCTCCGAGGGACTCGTCGACGCCGTCGGCCTGGCGCTCGGGCCCTCCATCGGCTGGCTGGCCGAGGGCGAGCGGGCGATAGCCGAGGAGTTCGACGTCGTCCAGACCGTCTTCAACCTCCTGGAGCGGGCGCCGGGCGAGCACGTGATAGACCAGATTCGCGAACACGACGCAGACACGAGCGTCGTCGCGCGGGTGCCACACTCCTCTGGCCTGCTGAACGAGCAGGTGACGCCCGACACCGAACTCGGCGCCGGCGACCACCGCTCGCACCGCCCGCAGGCGTGGTACGAGGCCGGCTGGGAGAAGGTCGAGAGCCTCCGATTCCTCGAGCGCGACGGCGAGCGGACGATGGGGCAGGCAACGATCCAGTGGCTCCTCGCGCACGACGAGGTGGCCGCGGTCACGCCGACGTTCCGCGACCTCGACGACGTCGACGAGTGGGCCGCCGCGCCCGACACGCCGGCGCTCTCCGAGGCGGAGTACGACCGCGTCGCACGGCTGGCGGCCGAGAACTTCGGCGCGACCGCCGACGACGGCATGAGCGCGGAGGACTACCGGTCGTCGGTCGGCGGCGACGACCTGCGCGCCGCCGGCCTGCTGCCGTCGGCGCCCGCAGACGACTAGCGACGGCGGATCTGTCGGCTCCCCGCGGGTCGGACGACACCTCCACGCCGAAGGCATCCCGACGGAGTAGGCCACCAGCACGCCGCCACGCCTACCGGACGGCAGTGGAGATCGAACTACGACCGGCTGGCAGTGTCGTACCCGTCGTTCTGGCGTTCACCGTCGTGCTCGGCGGACCTGTGGGACTCTGGTGTCGCCCTCGGCGCCGCCGCGCGCGCCGACCCGGCAGTCGACCGCCGTCGGCCCGTGACGCGCCGTCTTAGCCCAGCCGGAACAGCCACAGCACGACCATCCCGACGGCGAGCGTCGCCGCCGCGTTCTCCGTCCGCCACGCGACGACGACGGCGACGGCGCCGGCTGCGGTGCGGGCGGTGACCAGCGGTCCGGGACCGGTCACGGGACCGAGGAGGGCGGGCGCGACGAACGCCGCGAGCACCGCCGCGGGGACGTACCGGAGCGGGGCGCGGAGACGCGGCGGCACGCCGTCGACCTGGTCGAACAGGTAGACGAAGGAGTGTCGGAAGGCGAAGGTGACGGCGCCGACGACGGCGACGATCGCCCAGACGACCGTGTTCACTGGTCACTCCCGTCTGTCGTGCGGCGGGCGCGGCGAGCAGCCGTACTCACGCCTGATCCTCCGGGGCGGCGTTCGGCGGTGTCCCGGCGACGCGCTCCGCCGCCAGCCCCGCGCCGACGCCCGCGAGCGCGCCGACGACGAGCCCGAGGTTGAACGGGAGCGGGTCGCCGAGCACCGCGACGGTCCCGCCGACGAGCGCCGAGACGAGCCGCGGACGGTCGGTGACGGCGGGGACGAGGAGCGCGACGAAGACGAGCGGCACGGCGAAGGTGAGCTCCCACCCTGACGGGACGCCCTGCCCGAGCGCGATGCCCGTGACCGTCGCGCCCTGCCAGACGGTCCAGACAGTCCCGGCGACCCCGATGTAGTACCACGCCGTCGCCGCCGCCTCGTCCTCCGCCATCGTCGCCGCGTAGGCCATGTCCGTGAGGAGGTACGAGCACAGCGGGCGCAGACGCCGTGGAAACGCGCGCATCCGCGGCGCGATGGAGGCGGAGTACATGACCATCCGGACGTTGATCACCGCCGCCGTCAGGACGATGACGGCGGGGGCGGCGTCCCGGCTGAGCAGGTCGATCGCGGCCAGCTGTGACGCGCCGGCGAAGATGAACACGGACGTGGCCACCGTCTGGAGCGGCGTCAGCCCCGCCTCGACGGCGGCGACGCCGACGACGAGGCCGAAGGGCGCGACCCCGACGAGCATCGGGAGCGACCGTGCGACGCCGCGGCGGAACTCCGCGCGCCGGCCCGTGTCGCCCGCGCTCATGCCGACGCTCCCGCGGGATCCTGCGGTCGCGCACGCCAGCCGACCGGCAGCGCCGCGTCCGCGGTGCTCTCCGGTGGCCCCCCGGTCGCGCGGCGGGCGAGTGCGACTCGGTCCCGCAGGTCAGATCACCCCGTCGTCGCGCAGGGCGGCCCGCGTCGCCTCGTCGTAGCCCAGCAGGCCGCCGTACACCGCGTCGTTGTGCGCGCCGAGCGCCGGGCCGAGGTGGTCGATCCCCCCCGGCGTCTCCGAGAGCGTCGGGACGACGTCCTGGACGAGCGAACGGCCGAGGTCGGGGTCGTCCACCGCGACGGCGGCGTCGCGGGCGCGGTACTGCTCGTCAGCGAGGACGTCTGGCACGTCGTAGACCGGTGCCGCGGCTGCGTCGGCGTCGTCGAAGGCCGCGAGCGCCTCGGCGCGGGTGTGGTCGGCCATCCACGCCCCGACGATGCGGTCGAGCGCCGCGACGTTCGCCAGCCGCGACTCGTTGTCCGCGAACCGGGGGTCGGTCTTCAGGTCCGGGCGGTCGATGGCGTCGAAGGTGCGCATCGCCAGCGGCTGTGCGGAGGCCGCGAGCGCGACGTACTCGCCGTCTGCCGTCTCGTAGACGTTCCGCGGCGCCGAGGAGGTCGAGCGGTTGCCCGTCCGGCGCTCCGTCTCGCCGGTCGCGTCGTACCGGAGCACCTGCGGGCCGAGCAGCATCAGCATCGGCTCGATGAGGCTGTCGTCGATCGTCTGGCCCCGGACCTCGCGGCGACTCCCGTCGCGGGCGTACAGCGCCATCGCCGCCGCGAGCGCGCCGAACACGCCGGCGACGGTGTCGGCGAGCCCGGTCGGGGGGAGGAGCGGCGGACGGTCGCCGAAGCCGTTGACCGCGGCGAAGCCGCTCATCGCCTCCGCGAGCGTGCCGAACCCCGGCCGCTCGGCGTCGGGGCCCGTCTGTCCGAACCCCGAAACCCGCAGGACGACGAGGCCGGGGCTCGTCTCGCGCAGCGTCTCGGGGCCGACGCCCCAGCCCTCCAGCGTCCCGGGCCGGAAGTTCTCGACGAGGAGGTCGGCCTCCGAGACGAGGTCGGCGAACACCGCCGCGCCGTCGGGCGCGGCGAGGTCGAGCGTGACAGAGCGCTTGTTTCGCGCGAGGTACTTCCACCAGACTCCGTGGCCGTCGGCCTGCGGACCGAAGTGGCGGAGGTGGTCGCCGGCCTCCGGGCGCTCGACCTTCACGACGTCTGCGCCGAAGTCGGCGAGCAGTCGGCCCGCGGTCGGCCCCGATATCATCGACCCGGCCTCGACGACGCGAACGCCGGCCAGCGGGCCGGTGTCGGCCGCCGGACGGTCGGCCACGGCGTCGTGGTCCTCGGCGTCGTCCATGCGGCCACGGGGGCGACTCGCCGCTTGAAACTTCGGGCTACCCGCCGAGGACGACGGCCTCGCGCACCTCCAGTGCCGCCTCGAACTCCGACTCGCGCCCCTCCGCGCGGCCGATCCGCCGGAGCGCGTCGGCGTGGACCCGTCGGAGCGCGTCGCCCTCGCGCTCCGACAGGTCGAGCGTCGCGCCCACCTCGACCCAGTGGTCGACCGGGACGAGGAACGCTTCGACCGGCGCCTCGAGCCCGGTGACGGACGCGTCGGCCCGCGCGACGCGCTCGTACGACCGTCGGTAGTCGTCCGCCGTGAGGTGCGACGCGGCCCGGTCGGCGAGCGCCGGCAGGTCGGCGAGCGGGACGCTCGCCTTCGCGCCGACGAGGAGGAGTACCTGGCCGCCGAACGGGTGGCTCACGGCCACGGTCAGCCGCCGGCACGCATCGCCTTCCGGGAGAACCGCGACACGAGGGCGTCGAGACTGGCGGGGTCGCCCTCGAACCGGACGTCCACCTGCGTGAGCGATAGCGTCGGGCCGACGGTCGCTGTCGACTCCTCGAGGTTGACGGTCCAGCCGTCGCCCTCGACGCGGTTCTCCGCGGACTTCTCGCCGCCGAGACCGGTCAAGTAGTGAACCGCGAGACGCCGCGAGATGCCGCGGTACGACCGCTCGCGGACCCGGCCGGTCCCGAGGTCGGTGTTCGGCGGCGGGTCGGAGTCGTCTGCCTCGCCCGCCCCGCCTGCCACCGGCGGAAAGACGGCCACCGTGTCGCCGTCGTCGACGGGCGTGTCGACGCCCTGCTGGTGGAGCACCTCGCGTCCGTTCCGCAGGACGTTGATCTGTGGCCGCAGGTCGCCGTCCACGAGGAGCTCGCCCGACAGTCCGTCGTAGTCGTGTTCGAGCCCCTCGAGCAGGTCCCCGACGGTCGCGCCCGCCTCGACCTCGCGGTCGAGGAGCTTCGAGCCGACGGCCTCGCGGAACGTGGCGAAGAACTTCAGCTGGACATCCATACCCGCCACGACGGTCCCACCGGTCGAAAACCCTGCGGCCTACCGCCCGCCGAAGCGGATACCGTCCTCCACCAGCCGGCGGTGGCGCTCCCGGTCGACGTGGCCGGCGAGCCAGTCGTGTTCCTGGAGCTGGAGCACGAGGTCGGCCTGGAGGTTCCGCCACGCGATCGCGTAGACGGGCGACTGCCCCCACGCCCGGAGTTCGGGGACGAACTCGTCGTACCGCTCGAGCTGGTCCTCGAGCCGCTCGACGGCGTCGGCGACGACGCTCGCGGCTGCGGCTTCGTCGTCTGCCTCGGCGATCGCCTCGTTCAGCTGCGCCTCGAGCCCGCCGACCGCCTGCCGCATGTCCGTCGCCGCGGCCTCGTCGTCCTCCGGTAGGCTGCCGAGGATCGGCTCCGGGACGCCGATCGAGATCTCCTCGTCCATGCGCCCTGCACGGGGGCGGTTCGCCTAAACCCTCGGACCGGCGGCGCCTCGCCCCGCGTCCGCGCTACCGCTCCTCGCCGTGCCGCACGTCGACCGCGACCCCCCGCGTCGAGCCGGCCATCTCCGCCCCGGACATCGCGGCCCGCCCGACGGCGAACGCGCGTGGCCCCTCGACGACGACCTCGTCGCCGACCCGGACCCCGTCGTCGGCGTCGACGACGCCCGGCGCGAGGACGCTCCCGTGCGGCACGAAGTCGCCGATGCCGACGCGGGCCACGACGCCGCGGTCTCGCGCCCGCTCCGCGCCGCCGAGGGTGAACGCCAGCGACCCGTACTGTGGGACGACCGCGGCGACCTGTTCGCCGGCCTCGCGCGCGACGAGCTTCGGGTACCGCCCCTCGACGGCGAGGTCGTCGCCGAACAGGTCGTCGCCGGCGCCGTCGCCGAACTGGTAGTCCGCCAGCGCGCGGAGCGTCCGGCCCTGCCGCTCGCGCTTCCGGTACCGGTCCTCGCCCGCGAGCGCCTCCGAGAGCGCCGCGAGCGAGTCGTCGTCCGTCGGGTGGTCGTCGACGGTCCACGCGACCGGGAGACGCCGCCCGTCGAGGGCGTCCTCCACGACCGGCCGGTAGTCGTCGGGAACGTGCGCGACGACGCGGGGGTAGTCGGCCCGGTCGAGGTACCGTCCGAGGAGGTCGGTGACGAACTCGCGCTCGCCCGCGGTCCACCGGCCCGTCACCACCGTGTCGTAGTGCTGCGCCGGATAGACCAGCTCGAGCTCCTGTGGCACCGCGCCGATCGGCGAGGTGACCGAGACGACGTGCCCGCGGTAGTCGATCGCCCGGTGGAAGGCCGCGTGGCTCCGTGACTCGCTGTACGGCTTCCGGGCCGAGCAGGGCACCAGCACGAGCGGCAGGTCGTCGAACCGCGGGCGGTAGCGCGAGCTGACCCGGTCGGCGAACCGGCGAATCTCGGCACGGCGGAGTGTGTCCTCCGTCGCGGCGGCCATCGGTGACGAGCGGTAGACGGGCGTGCGCCGCTCGACGTAGCCCCACTCGTCGTCGAGCCGGCGCAGGAGCGCGGTGAGCCAGTTCTCGTGGCGGGCCTGTCCCTCGACGTAGTCACGGAGGCGTCCGGCGGCGACTCGCGCCCGGACCGTCGCGAGCTCGGACTCCAGGGCCGCGACGTTGTGCGCGACGGCGTCGTCGCGGTCGAACTCGGCGCGCGGCGGGTCCGACGGAAACGGCGCGGGGAGGGCGTCGAGGGCGTCGAGGTCGTACTCGCCCTCGGCGGTGAGGTACCGGCCCTGTCGGCCCCGGACGCGGGCCCGCTTCGCGTCGAACAGGTCGACGCCCGCGTACGCGAGGACGGCGGCGTTTCGCGGCGTCGCGACGCCGGGGAGGTAGAGCGCGGTGTCGGGCGGCGTCGCGCGGCGCACCGCGAGCACCGCGTCGAGCACCCGTTCGGCGTGGCCGACGACACCCGTCGCCGTCGAGAGGACGCTCGCGTCGGCGGGGTGGGCGGCTGCCGTCTCGGGCGTGACGACGGCGGCGCTCGGATACCCGACGTCGGGGACGTCGGCGGCGAACGTCGTCTGGACCTCCGCCCGCGTCCCGGCGGGAAACCCGCGGTGGGGCAGGACGGTCAGACGACCCGGGTCGCCCTCCGGGACGGCGCGGTCGGCGGGCCACAGCGACCCGCCGTCGACGAGGACGTCGTCGGCGAGCGCCGGGGTCGCGAGCGGGTCGACGAGGCGGAGTTCGCCGCGTCGCGCCGGCCCGTCGCGGGCGTGGACCTCGAAGTACTCCGTCACGCCCGCCACCCGGCGGCGCCGGGGGTTTACGCTGTCGGTCCGGCGCGTCCGTCAGAGCGGCGCTCCGTCCGCACGCCGTCCGGGACGAGCGCGAGCGCCGACTCGGGGCCAGCCGCCGTGTGCGAGCGTCAGGTCTGCCCCGGTCGCCGCGGCGAGGCGCGCGACGCCACGTGCGGCAGCCTCGCAGGCCGCGCGGTCGGGCCGGTCCGGGGTCACGGCGGTGAGCGGATAGGTCGCGGCGAGCGCGCGGGGATACGGCCCGAACGGCGGCACCACGCGCCAGACGGCGTCGAACTGGTCCGCCGACGGGACGCCGCCCTCGGTCAGCAGGACGCGGGC
>KI543183.1:161303-167174 GCA_000496195.1 uncultured archaeon A07HB70 | reverse complement strand
CCTCCGGCCGGCGCGCGCTCTCGGCGGAGAGCGCGAAGACGGTGCCCTTCGAGGCCGGGTCGAACCGCTCCAGCCACGCCGTCTCGTCCAGGAGCGCGCGGTAGCCGTCGACGAGCGCCGGGTGGCCGCGGGCACGGCGCTCGACCAGTTCGAACAGGTCGCCCGACCGGATCGCCTCGCGGACGCGCCGCACCTCCGCGAGCGTGACGTGGAGGTTGTGCTCGGCCAGCAGCCGCTCGCGCTCGTCGTCGGGCGCGCCGCGCAGGCCAGCGGGGTCGTGGTCGGTACAGACCGGACAGGGACAGGGGAGCTGCGAGAGGTCGTCGAGGTGTTCGGTGCCGGCGGTCGTCAGGTACCGACCGTCGCGGGCGTACAGCGCGTAGGCGGCGGAGTCGAACAGGTCACAGCCGAGCGCCGCCGCGAGCGCGAACACCATCGGGTGGCCGGCGCCGAACAGGTGGACCGGCGCGGCGGGGCCGAGGCCGCGCTTGGCGGCGGCGACGACGCGGGCGACGTCGTCGTAGCGGTACGACTCCAGCAGCGGCACCATCGCGCCGACGGGAGCGAGGTCGAGCGTCGAGGCCGCGGCGGCGCGGCCGGCGGACTCGCGCAGGTCGAGGTGTGTCGACCCCTGAACCGGCGCGGAGACGAGCATCTCGCCCGTCTCGACGGCCTCGGCCTCGAGCGTCGCCCGCTCCGTCTCGCGGAGCTCCGCGAGCGCCGTCTCGCGGTCCGCGTCGGGCGGCGTCGGCACGTCGACCGGGGTGCCGACGTCGGCGCCGACGTCGTGCTGGAACCGGACGATCTCGGGCGTGTCGACGTCGATGTCGCCGTACTCCGCGAGCTGGAACGAGCCCGAGTCGGTCATGATCGCGCCGGGAAAGCCGAGCAGGTCGTGGAGTCCACGGTCGAGCGCCGCCTCGCGGAGGCCGTCGGTGGCGTGGACGATGTACGCGTTCGTGATGAGCATCTCGACGCCGAACTCACCCGCGAGACGGGCGGGGTCGACGGTCAGCACGTTCGGGTTGACGACCGGCAGGAGCGCCGGCGTCTCGACGGTCCGGCCGGCGCGGGGGATCCTGAGCGCCCCGACCCGTCCGGCGCCGTCCGCCGCCCGCACCTCGAAGACCTCGCGGTCGCACACACCGACCGCTCGTGGAGCGGCGAGGTAAGCGCCGCGGTCCGCCGAGCCCCCTCCGCGTTATCGCATACGATACACGGGCGCGAGGATATATACGATCGAACTTCGACACCCGTGTAATGTCAGAGAGAACACCGCTCCGCGCCCGGCGTCGGCACGCCCGTCGCGCGCTACCCCGTCTCTCCGGACGAGTCCGTCTGCGAGGCGGTGCTGTCTGCCTTCGAGATGGTCGACGACCGACCCCACGAGTCGAGCGACACGGTGCTGTACGACTACGTCGACCCCGACGCACTCAATCGACTGCTCGACGACGCGGCGGAGACACAGGTCGAGACCCGACTCTGGGGGTATCCGGTCGCGGTCACGCCGTCGCTCGTGACGGTGTACGAGCGGGCCTGAGTCAGGTCCACGCGAGGAGCGCCGGACTCCCGGCGGCGTCGGGCCCGAACCGGAGCGCGAGGTAGAGCAGGGTAAACAGCGTCGCGTTGTACGCGCCGTGGACCATCGCCGGCACGACGAGGTTCTCCGTCAGCTCGTAGACGGTTCCGAAGACGAGCGCCGGTCCGACCAGCACGCCGACCGTGACCAGCCGCGCGCTCGGCGACCCCGAGAGCGCGACGTAGTGGATCGCCGCGAAGACGACGCTCGCGAGCACCACTGCGACGGGAGCGCCGAACGCCTCGCGCAGGCGGCCCTGGACGATGCCGCGGAACAGCAGCTCCTCGCCCGGCCCGATGAGCAGGAACGACGCGGGGATCAGGAGGAGGAGGACGCTCGGGTCCCGTGCGGCCAGGTCTGCCGCCTGGTTCGACCCCGCCTCGAGGCCGACCGCCGACACCAGCACCGCGCCGCCGATTCCGAGTCCGAGCGCGCCGACGTAGCCGAGGCCGACGGCGGCGGCGTCGCGCAGGCCGGGGCGCCGGACGCCGAGCCACCCGACGCCGTGCCGGCTGTCGCCGAGCCGAACCCCGAGCGCCCGCTCGACCGGCCCCCGGACGAGGTCGCGAGCCCGGTCGCGCAGGGTGACGTAGCCGAGCGCCACGCCGCCGAAGGCGACGCCCTGGACCAGGACGAGCGAGACGACGAGGAGCACGAGCGGTGTCGCCCCGACGCCCGCGGCGGTCAGCCCGCCGATGCCGGCGACGGCGAGGACGGCGCCGACCGCGAGGCCGACGAGTCCGACGGCGACCGACGAGACCAGCGCCCACGCGCCGAGCAGCACCGCTCCGGACGCCGAGCCGTCCGGGTCGGACGCCGTCCCGCCGTTGCCCTCCTCCGCTCCGAGGTCCGGCGTCTCGAAGCCCCCGTCCGCGCCGGCCGGGCCGCGGTTCTCGTCGCTCATCGGGCTGTCAGCTCGTGCCGGAGGAGAGCGAGGACTGCACGCCCGTCCCGCAGGTCGCCGTCGACCGCGGCGGCGAGGAGGTCGTCGTACGACCGGCGTTCGACCCGGATCGACTCGTTCTCGTCGAGCTCCTGCTCGACGGTCGGGGTACAGCCCCGCGCGACGACGTGGTGGTGGACCGCGTCGCTGAGACCGTTCGTCGGCTCGACGCTCCCGACGACGGCCACCTCGTCGGCCTCGTGGCCGGTCTCCTCGCGGAGCTCGCGCCGCGCGGCGGCGGCGACGCTCTCGTCGTCTGGGTCGACCGACCCGGCGGGGAGACCACGGTTCACCCGGTCGACGGCCTGCCGCCACTCCGCGACCGTCACCACCTCGTCGTCGGGAGTGAACGGGAGGACGACCACCGCCGGCGACTCGACGACGGTGTGGTAGGTCGTCTCGGTGTCGTCGGGGAGACGAACCTCGTCCTCGCGGACGGCGAAGCCGGGACAGTCGAAGACGACCGTCTCGGACAGTTGTTCCCACTGGAGGGCGGACTCGGTCACACTCGTAACAGGGTCGCGAGGGTGAAGAGTCGCCCGGTCGGATCAGCCGCGGACACGGACGACGAGCGCCGCTCCGCCGGCGACGAGGGCCAGCGTCGCCGCGAGCAGGTGTCCCTCGCCAACCCAGCGTGGCAGGCGCACGGCGGCAGAGAGCAGCCGGAGTGCCGGGGTCAACACCGGCACGGGCCGCGGTCCCTGGACGGGCGTCGCGGCCCCGGACCCGCCCGGCGTCGTGGCCGACCCGCCCGGCGTCGCGTTCGACGGGACGCCGTAGCGCGGCCCGCCGACCGGCTCGCCGCCGGCCACGTCCGCCTCGTAGGGAAGCGTCCGGTAGTCGAAGCGGTGGCGGGCGAGCAGCCGACCCTCCTCGTCGACGACCACGACCCGCGCGTTTCGGGTGTCGGTCACCAGCGTCGTCCCGTCCGCGAGGCGGTCGGCGTCCCGCGGCCAGTCGAGGGCGGTCCCTCCCGCGCCGGCCAGGGTCCACGCCGGCTCCCACGACCCGCTCTCGGTCCGGTGGAGTTCGACCACGCGGTGGTTCTCCGAGTCGGCGACCAGTACCGCGCCGTCGCCGAGCCACTGCGGGTTGTGCTGGTGGTTCAACACGTCGGGGTCGCCCCGGATCCGCTCGCCGCCGTCGGGGTCGCGGTTGATCACCTCGACGACGCCCTCGCCGCGCCGGAGCACCAGTATCTGGTTCGCGTTCCGCACCGAGACGAGATACCGGCCCTCGGCGATCCGGTCGACGTCGTTTATGTGGAGCCAGTCTGTCCGCGTCGGCTCCGCCGGGGGATCGTAGCGCGCCGAGGCGTTCCACGACCACGTGACCGAGCCGTTCTCGACGACCAGCACCCGCTCGCGGTCCATGTCCGCGACGAGAACGCCGCCGCCGGGGAGCTGCTCGACGTCGTGGACCTCGCTGTTCGTGTGGCTGCGGACCGGGAACGTCCACTCGGAGACGACCCGCGGTCCGTCCGGGTCGACCACCCGGTAGCCGGTGCGCGCACACGGCGGGTCGTAGGAGCCGCAGTCCTCGGCGTCGTTCTGCGTCACGGCGACGAGCACCGTCCCGTCGGACCGTGGGGTCACGTCGAAGTAGGTGTCGGCGCTCGACTCGCGCCAGGCCATGTCGCCGTCGGCGACCCTGCCCACGTAGCCGCCGGTCGAGTAGCTCCCGACGCCCTGGACGCCGACTGCGACCGGGTCGCCGGCGAGCGGCTGCGACTCGTTCGACTGCCCGGCGGCGAGCGCGGGGCCGAGCGCCGCGCCGACGAACAGGAGGACGAGCGCGAGGGCGAGCGCAGCCGCGTGACTGCGCGACCGGTGCATCGACAGACAACAGCCGCGTCGCGCCGATAAGCGTTCCCGTCCTGCGGTCGTCGCGGCGCCGCCGTCCAAACTGTCTTCCGTGACAGCCCCCTCCGTACGGTTAATGCGGGTACTTATCGCCGGCGCAACCGGCTTCGTCGGGGAGCGGCTCGTCCGGGCGCTGGTCGACCGCGGCGACGAGGTGGTCGCGTTCTCCCGGAGCGCGTCGACGGCAGACTTCCCCGCGGAGACGGTGCCGTTCGAGGGCGACCTCGGCGACCCCGAGTCGCTCGACGGCCTGTGCGAGGGCGTCGACGTCGCCTACTACCTGATCCACTCGCTGACGTCGGAGAACTTCGCGGAGCGCGACCGCCGCTACGCGAAGCGGTTCCGCGAGCGCGCCTCGGCGGCTGGCGTCGACCGCGTCGTCTACCTGAGTGGCATCAGCGGCGACGAGGGGGACCTGTCGCCACACCTCGCCTCCCGCCGCGAGGTGGAGTCGGTGCTGGCGGAGGGCGACTACGACCTGACCGTCCTGCGCGCCGCGGTCATCGTCGGTCCCGGGAGCGCCAGCTTCCGGATCATCGACGACCTGACCGACCGCCTGCCGGTGATGGCGGTGCCGAAGTGGGTGCGTACGCCCTGCCAGCCGATCGACGTGCGCGACGTCGTCGCGTATCTCGTCGGACTCCTCGGCGCCCCCGAGACGCGCGGCGTCACCTACGACATCGGCTCGCCGGAGACGTGGACCTACGAGTCGCTCCTGCGCCTGACCGCCGACATGAAAGACAGACGCATCCGGATCATCCCCGTCCCGGTGATGACGCCCTCGCTCTCGGCGTACTGGCTCCGGTTCACGACCGACGTCCAGTACGAGATCGCCCGCCCGCTCGCGCTCTCGATGCGCCACCCCGTCACCGTCCGGGCCGACCACGACCTCCAGTCCGCCGTCCCCGTCGAGCGGACGCCGATCGCCGAGTCCGTTCAGTGGGCGCTCTCCGCTACCTGAACGGAACCGACACCCCGTCGCGCAGGCGGTCGGCAGGGTCACGCGCCGCGTCACACAGCGGCTGGGTTCCGTCGAGGTCCGCCGGCTCCTGTCCGTGGACGAGCCGACCGACCGGCCCCGAGAGCGGCCCGTACGCCCGCCGCGCCAGCGCCGACACCGGGCCGCCGAGTCCACGACGCTCCAGGACCCGCTCGACCGTCGCGCCGCCGGCGTGGACCGACTCGTCCTCGATGAGAACGAACGCGAAGGGTCTGCGGCCGAACTGCGCGTCGAGGAACTGCTCGGCGGCGGCAGTCGAGAGTGGGACGGCCTGCAGGTCCGCACAGCGTGTCGTGGCGTCGGCGACGGCGCGGAACGCGGGTCTGCTGCCGTCGTAGAGGAGCACGGCGGACGTCACAGGCGTCGGACGAACGCGAGGCTCATGAGCGTTCTGGGCTTGTCCGGGGCGCGCCCCACCCCGCGACACGGCTGGCGATTGCGCAGCCGTCCCGTCAGCCGTCGCGGTCGAACGGGAACGACCGGTCAG
>KI543183.1:141608-160501 GCA_000496195.1 uncultured archaeon A07HB70 | reverse complement strand
CGACCCGCTCCGACGCCGGTGTGGCCGACGTATCACCCTGCTATCTCGGCTGTTCCGGGTGCAGGCCGCTCTCACTCGCCTCTCACCGCTCGTCACGGACGGTCAGTCCACTCCGCTCGACCGTGAGAGCTCCTCGTCGTCGACTCCGACACACCGGACGCACTCTCCGTGCTCCCGTTCGACGACCACCGTGTCGTCGTCGCTCAGGACGAACGAGACCGGCTCGTGATTGAGCCACCCCTGTATCTGCCACGCCGTACAGAAGCGCCCGTCCGACCGCGCGTAGACGTTCGCCACGACGTAGCTATTACCCAGGTATATATTGTATTTGGTTTTTATGACCAACGAGTATAAATCTCCACAGTCCGACTGACGTTACGTGCCAGAGGACACGGAGCCACACCCCGACCAGCCCGGGGTCGAGATTCCAGAGGACGAGGCCGAACTCATCGAGATGCTGGGCGGCGACGAACTGACCGAGCAAGAGGCGAACCTCGCCATCGCACAGGCAGAACTGATCGGCGATCTGTAGCTCAGCGGGGCTATCGGCGTGCCCCCCGCCGACCGACCGCCGGCTCTGTGGCGTGTGGTCTTCTCGTTCTGCGTGGCCGGTGACGCAGTCGCCACCGCTCGTTCCCGAGACGACGACCCCGGCGGGCGTGTCGTTCGCAGGCGTACCAGACGGTCCGACCCGTCGTAGACTGCTGATTATATCCTGTAGCACGGCCTGAACGAACCATGATCGAAGAGACGGTACGATCTGTCGTGACAGGTCCGTACGGCATCGTCCTGCTGGTCGTGCTCGGATCGTTGGCGGGGGGTGCAGTGATGAACTTCGTCGTCGTCAGGTATCTGCGGACGTACACCGACAGCACAGAGACCGACTACGACTCGATAGTCGTCGACAACCTCCACATACCACTGGTCACGACGGTTTCGCTGATCGGCTTCTCGGTACTCTCGACCGTTCCGTCGGTGATACAGAGCACAGCCCTCGGACGGGAGCAGATATCGGCGTTCGTCGGCAGACCGGCCATCTCCGTCATACTGCTCGTCTGGGGATTCTACCTGAACAGAGTCGTCAACCGGGTGGTCAAGAAGATAAACGACGAGGGGAAGGCCTCGGACGAGCACGGGAGGCGGTACGAATTCGCGCCGGTGCTATCCAATATCTGGACGCTCACGGTGCTCACTATCACGATCGCGGCGCTGCTCGTCCTGTGGGACTACGACGTCTCTCCGATTCTGGGCGCGGCAGGCGTCGCGGGTATCGCTCTCGGCATCGCTGCAAAGGAGAGCGTCGGGAACTTTCTCGGTGGACTGGCGCTCTACGTCGACGACACGTACACGATAGGAGACTACCTCGAACTCGACACGGGTGAGGCGGGCACAGTCGTCAGCGTTGGCATACGCTCGACGACCCTACGCACGCTTGACAGTATCGAGGTGACGCTTCCCAACTCTATGCTCAACGAGAAGCGCGTCGTCAACAGGTCGAAACCCGGCGGACAGACTCGTCTCAGCATAGACGTCGGTGTGGCGTACGGCACAGATATCGACCAGTTCGAGGAGATGCTCAGGGAGATAGCCGGCGACGAGCGCCTCGTGCAGGCCACCCCGGAGCCGAAGACACGCCTCTCCGAGTTCGGCGACTCCGCGCTGAACTACGTGCTGCTCTGCTGGATCGAGCGGCCCGAACACAGACTCAGGGTCGAACACAGGCTCAACCGCAAGATCTACAAGAGATGCAGGGAACACGGCGTGGAGATCCCGTACAACACCCACGACGTGAACCTGTATCGGGCCGATCCCACGCCCGAGACGGAGGTGTCTCGATAGGTGGACGAGGCAGACGAACCGCACAGACGACGCATCGACCGAGCCCCGCCGGACGTGGTTCGTCGAACGGCTCGATCCGAACACGACTGCCAGACCCGTCTGCCCGGCTATCGGTCCCGCGAGCGCCCGTCCCTTCGAGCGGCGTGACCTGCGATCGGCACGGGTGGCTCCAACCACAGACAGGGGGACGGTCGGGTCCCGGCGTCGCGGCTGGTCGACCGGTCACGGGTGGCGGTCCGACGGCTCCGGGAACGAGTCTTGAGGGCGTCGTCTCCTGCCGTTGTAGCCAGTGTTCTCGTCTGTCGATTACCGAGCCACGCACCGTCGATAGCCGACGACCGCCTCCGGTCGGTGTCACGCGGCTCGCACGGGCCCCGTGGCGGCTACGAGGCGGGTCAGCCCGGATCTGGTGACCGAGCTCGTCGAGCTCCCGGATTCGTCTCCGAACGAGCCGGGTCCAGACGCCCACGTATCCGCGAGGGGGTCTCCCGCCCCCGGCGTGGACCGAGGTCCTCCAGGGCGATTCGGCGGCGTCCGCTCACGAGTCGTCTCCGGGCGGCGCGTCACGCGCCTCGGGACCGCAGCGGAGCTCCGCCGTGGTCGGGGTGGGACTCCTCGATCCGCTCGCGGGCCGCGGCCTCGACGACGCTGTCAGGGCGACGCCGGGGTTCTCGTGGGCCGACCGCACGTGACGATCAGTGGTCGTGACCGTGGCCGTGAGCACCGTCCGCGTGGCCCTCGGGGAGCTGGTCGGCGTGGGCGTGGGGGTCGCCCTCGACGAACTCGTGGGCGTTCCGGTCGCCGTCGGCGAAGGCGGTCGCGCGGGCGGCAAGCGCCGCCCCGTCGACGAGGTCGCGCCCGGTCAGGAAGCGCTCCAGCGCCGCGAGCCACGCCCCGTAGTAGTCGGCGTCGCTCCCGTCCTCTGCGCCTGGGCTCGCCTCCAGCTCTGCGACGAGTTCGCGCTGGAAGTCTCCCCACGCGCGCCCCGGCTCCTCCTCGTCGGTGAGTGCGACCGCGAGCGCGAACGACCGCGCCATCCACGGCTCGGCGAACGCCGGGCCGTCGTCGTCCACCCGCGGCACCGGGATGCCCGCGGTGTCGACCTCGGTCGCGCTCGTGTCCAGACCCGTGTCAGCGCTCGCCGCCGTCCCCACGCCGTCGTCGCGGGTCGCCCGTGTCCCGCCGTCGGAGGCGATGGCGCCGCCGTCGCTGAGGCGTTCGACGCCGATCATCGCGTTGCGGGAGACGAGCTCGGCCAGCTCCGCCTCGCTCAGGTCCCCGGTATCCTCGGGTCGCTGGGGGAGGACCATGTAGCGCACCTCGGAGTTGGAGTCCCACACTTCGACGTCCACGTCGTCTGCGAGGTCGGTGTCGAACTCCTCGCGCAGCAGCGCACGCGGCTCGTCCACGACGCGTGAACGGTACGCCGGCGACTTGTACCACGTCGGCGGCAGTCCCAGCACGGCCCACGGGTAACACGAGCAGAGCGTGCAGACGACGACGTTGTGGGTGTCCGGCGTGTTCTCGATCACCCGAAGCTGCATCACCTCGTCGTTCACCGAGACGTCGAGGTCGGCGACGGCCTCGATGCCGTCCGCCAGCAGCCACTCGCGGTACTCGGGGTCGGTCCACGCCCGTGCGACGACCCGGGCGCCGTTCATCGGTCCCACGTCGCCCTCGTAGGTCGCGATCACCTCGTCGACGGCGTCGGTGCTCAGTATCCCCCGTTCGGTCAACAGCGACTGGAGGGCGCGCGCCCTCGCCTGCGGGTCGACCTCGTCGCGGAGCTCCGGGTCGGGGTGGGACGGAGGGTCACCGTCGTCGCGAGTGCCGTGGTCGTCGGTCACGTGACGTGGTGACGCGCGTAGGGGATTAGTCGTTTGCCCGCGTGCGGACCGCCTCGAGGCCGGTCGGCTACCCGCCCTCGGGATCGACCAGATACGGCTCCCACAGCTCGATATGCAGGCCGTCCGCGTCGGTACAGCCCGCTCCCCACAGCTTCTCGGCGTCGAAGCGGACGTTGTACAGCTGTTCGGCGCGCTCGTCGTCGCCTCCCTCGCGGGCGTTCGTGTCGGGATAGACGTGTGCGCCGCGGTCGGCGACGACCTCGCCCGTGGCGCCGTGGACGTACCGCGGACACCGCGTGTGCCCCGTCGGACTGTGCTTCACCACTCGAACCCTGTCGCCGACGGCGAACGTCGGGTCGCCGTCGCCACGGCGGCTCAGGTACTTCTCGCGGGTCCCGTCCAGCAGCGCGGGGAGACGATCGGGGTCCTCCACGTCCGGAACCTCGGCCTCACCCGCGGCGATCGCCTCGGCGCGCTCGCGGAGCTCTCCGACCTCGACCACGCCCGCCTCGACGAACAGCGTCTCGATGGCGCCCAGCCAGCGCTCGTAGTACGGGGTCGTCAGGTAGCGCTCGGGGTCGTCGCCCTCCAGCGTGTGCCGGAGCCGGTCGAGTTCGAAGGTCTCAGAGCCGAGACCGGTGATGTACAGCGACTGCACGACCCCCTCCCACTCGTGATGGAACGGACTGGCGTCGTCGGGCTGGTCCGGCGGGAGGTCGTGAAACGAGTCCATCCCGCCGACGTCGTGGATCCCGTCCTTCCAATCTGAGGATGTATCTGCCTGATGTACGTACGGCGCGAGTACGTCCTCGTCGTCGGTGTCGTCGGGGGCCACGCCCCTACTTGGGGTGAAGGGAGAAAGCGCTGTTGTCAGACGCCGGTAGCCGGAGAGATGCTGGATACCGGACAAAGCTGTCCTGTGCGGAAGACGCGGAGAACAGGCCGTGAAAGAACCACTTCGTGTGATTTTCGAACCTCGTCGCCCGCAGAGTGCGCTGGTCGCTCGCGAAAACCTCGTTCTGTGATCAGACTAGTGTGTTTTCTAACAAGGATTGTCAAAAGACGTCAAGAGAGGGGCACGAACCAGAGGCCGTTCAACACCCACCCGATCTGTCACAGACAGGCCCACCGGGGGTATCACAGAACCATGGATCACAAGACGGACAGGTAGAGGCCGGTCAGGAACCTAATCGCCCCCTGTGCGCCGGAGATCGCGCTCGGAGCCCCCCCGTGTTCGACTACGTCGGCGGCGATATGCGTCCAGACTGCCAATAACAACAGTCCATAGAACTGCCGTATAGAGATCCAGCTGATGGAGCCACCTCGGTCCGTCGACGGCGAGCGTGACGATGTCAAATAGATCCACGCTAACCCCAACAAGCCCGCAAGCCCCGAGGACCACAAGTGGTAGAATCCAGGGTTGATCGGGTCGTACATTCACGGCTGCCCCTTACGACTCGCTGGACATAACCCCGGGCTTCGGATCAGGCCGCGTTTGAGCCTCCTCAGGGCGTCGTCCGTTCGGTCGGTACGGAGTCACCCACAGCCGTTCGGTGCTCCAGACGAGAGAAGCTCGACCGTGGGTCGACCCAGCCGACCGGCACGGACACACTCCACGCAGCCGTGGTCACTGCTGTTCCATCGCCCGTTTCAGGACGAGCGGTTCGCCGACGAGCGCAGCCAGCGCGACGACGTACACGGCCAACTGCTCCGTTCCGTCGAACAGGAAAAAGCCAGTCGCCGCGACCACACTCGCGCTGAACAGGCCTATCGCCCACCGGACCAGCGGGACGTCAAGCACACTCATAGCGGGGACACGTCGTGCTACACACGAGCATAATTCAGATCTGCGATCCCACCGACGAGTCACGCGCTCGGCAGAGGGCCCCCACGCCACCGGCGGGGCCTGTCTGAGCTCTCGACAGAGGTGCCCGGGCCGGCAGGGGCACACAGACTCACCAGGGGGAACGCTCGATCCCGGAGCGGTACCGGCTGCAGGTGTCGCCGGCGTCGGTCGGGAGACGACAGCCGCGCGGCAGGTCCGACTTCGGTACCGACCGACGCCTACTTCTCGACCTCTGACGCGATCTCGACTCCGCGCTTGTCTGTCGCTCTCGCGCGGTCGAACACGCGCTGCTGGCCGGGGCTCAGCGCCGTGTATCCCGCCGTCTCGGTCCCGGAGTCGGGCTGGGCTGCCTGCGCCGTGTAGAGGTGGTCGCTCCCGTCGTGGCCGCCGAAGGGAGCGAGCAGTCGCCATCGTCGCGGATTCTGCATCGGTGTCTCTCAGGTGACCCCACGGCATCATATCCGTGCCGTATACTCAAACAGCGGTATGAGCAACGGCTGTGGTCGCTGGCGCTCGCGCGGCTCCGCTCTCGGCGGTCCTCCCCGATAGCCCGCCTCTCGTCTCCCCCGACACCACGTGTGGCGCGGTGTCCGGTCCAGGTGAACGAACCGACTCCGCCGCCCCCGTCGCGACCGTCACCTCACGGACCGCTCCGCGGACAGGTGCAGACCCGCAGCGGGCGGGCGAGACAGCAGGAGGCGACCCCGCGCAGACGCGGGGCAGAACGAAGGAGACGGGAGATATCGACGATCGCACCCAAGACGTCGGTCGTCGCCGTACTCCCCCGCCGAGGACGACCACCGAGCGCAGAGCGGGACCCCGTCGACGGGAGGGTGGCGAGCGAAACGACAGGGACAGCCTCCGGTGCGGACACGGCTCCCGATTCAGGGGACGACCTCGCCGGCGTTGATCTTCTGTGCCTGCAGGTAGGCGTCGACGGCTGCCGCGAGCGGGAACACGAAGAGGAGCGGCAGCAGAATCGCCCCGATCCCGAGCGTCAACACCGCGATCACTCCGATCAGGAACCCGGAGAGGACCGTGGTGCCGAACCACGCCACCCCGCGAATCACCTGCCCGTTGTAGACCTGGCCGGCACCGACGAGGATGAACGAGAGCACCGCCGACAGCACCGGCTGTTTCTCCGGTCCCTGACCCTGCCGATTTCCCGACATACCGGCTGTATCCTCTTCTGCCGACGTAACTATTTTGCACGGGACCGGTCCGTGTCAGGAGCGCATCGCCGGCAGCGAGGGGTCGCCTCCGCGTTCCGGGACGTGAGAGCCGGTCCGCTCTCGGACCCTGAATCACCCCGGCTCTGAGCTGTTCGAACCCCACCTTCTGTGAGAAACACCCCCTTCGGCAGGGGGGATCTGTGTGGCGTCAACTACTACTGCTACTGACCACAATGGTCTGTATGAGTGTCCTCGCCGCGGTCAGCGACGACGACAACTTCGAGACGGTTCTCTCCGTTGCAGAGCAGCTGGCTGCCGGCCTGGACCAGCGCCTGTCCGTGACCCACATGACGGAGAACAGAGACGCGTCCGACACCGAACGCCGGTTCCGCGACGACGTCCGGGCGTCGCTCTCGGACGCGGAGATAGACGTGGAGGTCGACCTCCAGCACATGGACCGGAGAGGACTCCGCTCGGGAACGGCGGTCGGCAAGCAGTTGCTCGAACTCAGCGAGGACGTCGAGATCGACCACATCGTGATCGGCCACAACTCGAAGGACCGGATGACGGCGGTCCGTGAGGGCCACACCGACTTCACCGTCGCCGAGGAGGCGGCAGTCCCGGTGACGATCGTCCCCGACGGCGTCGACCAGTAGTCGGGTCGGCTCGCGGGCGGCCCGGGTATCTCCGTACGAACTGCTCGCCGGAGGAGCCGACCGCCACGGTCGACGGCGACGCCTCGACCACTCTGACACGCGTGAACTGGTCGGGCTGACCTGCTCGCCGAGCGCTTGCCGCGCCGACCGGCGACCGACCAGGAGCACCAACAGCGCGACCACGGTGGCCCCCGCGCCGGCCTCGAGCGTCGCCGGCGCCCACCCAGGCCGACCGGCTGGAGATCCTCGGCCCCGGACGTCGTAAGCGTGCGGACGCCCCACGCGCCGGCAGCGCGTCTCCATCGGCGAGCCGTTCGACCCGGCGAGGACACTGCCGGGAGTCGTCGGCCCCGACACGCTGGCTGCCCACAGTGTCGGTCCCGACCGCGGTCTGTTCGTTCGGCCACGCGTCGGTCGTCACGGCGCCGTAGAGAGACGGTCGACACGCCCGTTCGGGTCCGCTAGCAGGCGCTGTTCGACGACCTGGAGAGGCAGGGTGTCGACTCCCGACGGAACAGCCACGGGTGGCTCCGGTCGGTCACCGGCGAGGACCGAGGAGCGCACCCGCTCTCCGTGCCACCCGACTACTTATACCGCTGTTCGCGGTGTGGTAACGCATGCGCGCAGCAGTCCTGCGGGAGTACGGCGAACCGCTCGACATCACGGAGGTCGAGCGCCCGACGGCAGCCGAGCACGGCGTCGTGGTGGACGTCGCGACCTGCGGCATCTGCCGGAGCGACTGGCACGGCTGGCGGGGCGACTACGAGGGGATGGACCTCATCGGACAGGTGATGGGTCACGAGCCCGCGGGGGTGGTGGTCGAGACCGGCGCCGAGGTCGAGTACCTGTGCGAGGGCGACGAGGTGGTCGTCCCGTTCCGCATCGCGGACGGCACGTGTTCGCGCTGCCGGAACGGCCACACGCACGTCTGTGAGAGCGGTCCGTCGCTCGGGTTCAACGAGTCCGTCCCGGGCGCGTTCGGCGAGGAGATACACGCCCCCTGGGCGGACGTGAACCTCAGCCTCCTTCCCGAGGACGTCTCGATGGTCGAGATGGCTGGACTGGGCTGCCGGTTCGTGACCTCGTTCCACGCGCTGGCCCACCGTGCGGACGTCTCGGCCGGAGACTGGGTGGCGGTCCACGGCTGCGGCGGCGTCGGCCTCTCGGCGATCGACGTCGCGACCGCCATCGGCGGGAACGTCGTCGCGGTCGACCTCGACGACGAGACGCTCGACACGGCGCGGCGCTTCGGAGCGGTCGAGACTGTCAACGCCCGGGAGACGGCGGACGTCCCGAAGGCGATCCACGACATAACCGACGGGGGAGCGGACGTCTCGGTCGACGCGCTCGGTATCGCCGAGACGTGTCAAAACTCGGTCGCCTCGCTTGCGCACTTCGGCCAGCACGTCCAGATTGGCCTCACGACACAGGAGGAGGGGGGCTACGTCTCGCTGCCGACCGACGAGATGGTCCGCAAGGAGCTCGAGTTTATCGGCGCCTACGGGATGCAACCCACCCGCTACGACGAGATCTTCAGGATGGTCGAGCAGGACCGCATCCACCCCGGAGCGCTCGTCTCGAGGGAGGTGTCGCTCGACGACCTCAACGACCGTCTGGAGGCGATGACGAACTTCGAGACACAGGGGATCGAGGTCATCACCGAGTACTGAGCCCCGAGCGCAGGCGGTTCACCGCAGCCCCGGCTGTTCCCACCTGGCCAGGGCCGACCCCACCGTCCGCCCGGGTCCCGCCCCGTCCCGGGTCACGAGCTCGGCGCCGACGAGGCGGCTGACCGCCGCGAGCCCTGCGACTCCCCGGGACCAGCCGGGGCCTGATCGACCGCACCACCCGGCCGCGAGCGGACCCTGCCAGAAGCACCGACTCGAGAGCGCCCGGTCACGGCCCGGACCTACTTGCGGTGTCCTCTAAGCGCGTCGGGGGCGTGGTGACTACCAGACCACACGTGCCCAGGTTCGAAATGGACCCGGCGAACTGCCGGTGGTCCGTCACCAGCGGTTCACCTCGGGGTCGGAGCGATGGATGATCTGCTCGGCTGCCCGAGGGGCACACTCCGAACAGAGTCCGCAGTCGACGGATCCGGCGTCGATGCTAACTCGGTACAGGCCGGGATCACCCGCACCGTGGACGACACACCCAGAGACAGCGCCGGAGCGGCTCCTCGGCGTGCGTCCCGCGGACGAGCCGTGACGTGAGGCGCCCGAGGCCCGTCCCGTACCCGTGGCTACCTGTCAGGAACTGCGGAGAACGGGGTGTATCCAGTGGGCCGGCGCAGATTCGAACTGCGGTTACGGCCACCCGAAGGCCGAAGGATACCAAGCTACCCCACCGGCCCGCAGACGCTGAGAGGTCCGAACGGCTGTTAACCCTTGTGATAGCTGTGCGCGAACCCGTCTGTGTCGAGCCAGGTGTGCGTGACGGCCACCGCCTGGTCCGCGTGGAGCGCGACGGGACCGAGCGACAGGCGCGTCGGGTCGTGGTCGGCAGCCGCGGCGCGGTCGCTCGCGGTGAGGTCGTGGTGGTCCGAGAGTACGAACAGCGGGTTCGCGGGAGCGGGAGCCGCAGTCGCGGGGTCACCGTCCTCGTCGAGCAGTACCACCTCGTCGGCGTCCGCGGCGGCGCGGTCGAGCGCCGCATCGAGGCCGCCGCGGTAGAGCGCCACGCCGGGGCTCGGCTCCGCCGGGAGCGCTCCGACCGCCTCGTCACGGGCCGCCAGGGCCTCGCGGACGCGCGCGGCGGTCGAGCGCTCGTCCGGGTGGAGGCCGCGAACGGTCGCGCCGTCGACGACGAAGGTGTAGGTGTCGTCGAGGACGAGGTGGACGCGTGCGTCCTCGCGGACGCCGTGCGAGCGCAGGAGCGCGGCGACGACGGTCCGCGCGAGGAGGTCGATCCGGCCGGCGCCGGGCAGGTCGTCGAGCGAGAAGTCGGGCGTCGTCGGCGCGTCGTGGCCGACGACGAGGAACTGGCGCACGACAGCGAGAGGAGGCGGAGAGAGAAGTGCCGTCCGGTCCAGGCACGACGCGTTATCTAACAGCTTGCCGGCACGACAGCGTGCCGCTTCGCTCGCGCGGCGCTCGCGAGCGCCCTCGCCGCCGTGTGGACGGTGACACAGTTCCAGGTGTGTCTCGTGCGCATCGGCGTCGTCGGGACGGCAGCACCCGCTGTGGACTGGTTCGGCGTCTCGCTTCCCGCCGACGTCGGACTGGTCGGGGGCGCCGTCGACACGTCGGCTGTCGTCGGCCCTCACACCCTCGTGCCGTGGGCGGCGGCGGTTCGACCGGACCGCGAGACAGCGGCGGGCGAGCCGTCGCGCTGCGCCTACTCCGTCAGTCCGAACCCGCGCTCGAACAGCGCGAGATTGAGCAGGAACACCGCGACGGCGGCGCCGGTCAGCACCGCGAGCGAGACGTTCGGGTCGATCTCGGTCACGCCGATCATCCCGTACCGGACGCCGTCGACCATGTACACCATCGGGTTGAGCAGCGAGACGGTCCGCCAGAGCGGCGGCAGCACGTCGAGCGAGTAGAAGACGGCGCCGAAGAAGACGAGCGGCCGGAGGATGAACTGGTTCATGACGGTCAGGTTGTCGAAGTCCGTCGCCGCGAGCCCGCCGATCACGCCCAGGCCCGCGAACAGCACGGCGGTCACGACGAGGAAGCCGACCAGGTGAAACGGGTGCGTGACGGGCGCGGAGGTGAAGACGAGCCCCACCCCGACGATGAGGACCGCGGTCAGCAGGCCACGGACCGCGCTTGCGGAGACGTACGCCGCAACGACCCCGCGGTGGCTCATCGGCGCCGTCGTCACCGCGTCGATGTAGTCCTCCCACCGGCCGTGGAACACCGAGAACGAGGCGTTCTCGAACGCGTCGGAGATAGAGCCGAGCACCACCAGTCCCGGCAGGACGAACTGGATGTAGCTCACCCCCGCGACGGTGCCGATACGGCTCCCGAGGATGATACCGAACACCGAGAAGTAGAGCGTGTTCGTGATGATCGGCGGGAGGAAGGTGTTGTACGGGCGCCTGACGAACCGGAGGATCTCGCGCCGGATCAGCGTCGCCACCTGGACGCGGGACGCGCTCACGGCGACCCCCCGTCCGCGGTCAGCGCGTCCGCCTCGGGGTCGGTCGACTCGTCGAGGCCGCCGCGGCCCGCGTCGGTCAGGTCGACGAACACCTCCTCCAGCGACGTCCGCGAGACGTCGAGGTCGACCAGCTCGTGCCCCTCACGGTCGAGCGCTCGCACGAGCCCCGGCGCGACGAGGCCGCCGCCCCGGGCGGTGACGACGAGGCTGTCGCCCTCCATCCGCACGTCCTCGACGCGGTCGTCGCCCGCCGCGACGTCGGGTGCCGTCGCCGGCGGGTCGCGCAGGCGTGCGGTGATCCGGTCGGTGCCACGGTTCATCAGCGCGTCTGGCGTCGCCGTCTCGACGACACGTCCCCGGCTCATGATCGCCACCTCCTCGCAGAGCCGCTCCGCCTCCTCGATGTAGTGGGTGGTGAGCAGGACGGTCGTCCCCGACTCGTTCAGGTCGGTCACCGTCTCCCAGAGGTCGCGGCGCAGCTGGACGTCGACACCGGCGGTCGGCTCGTCGAGGATGAGCAGGTCGGGGTCGGTGACCAGCGCGCGGGCGAGCACGACCCGACGCTTCATACCGCCCGAGAGCTGGCTGAACTGCTGGTCCCGCTTCGCCTGCAGGCCGACGCGGTCCAGCGCCTGTGTCGCGCGCTCGCGCGCCTCCGTCCGGCTGTACCCGTGGTAGCCGGCCTTGTGCTCCAGCACCTCGTGGATCGGAAAGAAGCGGTCGACGTTGAACTCCTGTGGCGCGAGGCCGATGGCGTCGCGCGCGGCGCGGTACTCGCGCTCGACGTCGTGGCCGAACACCGTCGCCTCGCCGCCGTCGGCCCGGACGAGGCCGACGAGCGTCTCGATGAACGTCGTCTTGCCGGCGCCGTTCGGCCCGAGGAGGCCGAAGAAGCTCCCGGCGGGCACCGTCAGGTCGACGCCGTCCAAGGCGACGACGTCACCGTAGGACTTCCGCAGGTCACGAACCGCGATCGCAGGAGGACTCACTGCATGGATTACGCTGCGCGGCGTGTTAAGCGGCGCGACATCGCCGCTTAATCCGGCTTGACTCCGGTCAACCCGGGTTCGACCTCGGGTGGGTTGATGTGTCTTCTGTCCAACTGATACGGCGTCGAGCGCCCGGATGGGCCAGCCGGGTCGCTCGACGGGCCGGGCACGAGACGTTGCCGCTCCTGTCCACACCGTTCGTGTCCGGCGGCGCGCCGCGGAGCGAAAGAGCCACGGGCCGCGGTCGCGAGATGCCGGCGTGGACGCACCGGCACTCCTCTCCGCTGCCCGCGGTCTCGTCGCGACCGGGCCGGTCTGTGACGCCTGCCTGGGCCGGCCGGTCGCCGACCGGAGCCACGGGCTGACCGACGCCCAACGGGGCACGGCGCTCCGGACGACGCTCGCGCTCGCCGACGACGAGCCGTACGACCCGGTCGCGCCAGGCGACTGCTGGGTCTGCGAGGGGACCGTCGGCCGGTTCGACGAGTTCGCCGACCGGGCCGTCGAGGCCGTCGGCGACGCCGAGTTCGACACCTACCAGGTCGGGGCGCGGATCCCCCCGCTCGTCGAGGAGAACGAGCGACTCCTGCGCGAGGACGCCGGCCTCGACCCGGAGGCGGGCGAGTCGCTCCGCGCCGAGGTCAACCGCGAGGTTGGCAAACGCGTCGGCCGGCAGACCGGGACGACGGTGGACTTCGAGCGCCCGGCGGTGCAGTTCCTCGTCGACGTCGACGCCGACGCCGTCGAGGCACAGGTCAACTCGGCGTTCGTCTACGGGCGCTACCGGAAGCTGGAGCGGGGCATTCCACAGACCCGCTGGCCCTGTCGCTCCTGTGACGGCACCGGCCGGGCCGGGCGCGGCGAGTGCGACGACTGTGACGGCACCGGTCTCACCTACCAGCGGAGCGTCGAGGGACTCGTCGCCCCCGTCGTCGAGGACGTGATGGACGGCGTCGGCGCGACGTTCCACGGCGCGGGCCGCGAGGACGTCGACGCCCGGATGGTCGGGACGGGCCGACCGTTCGTCGTCGAGGTCGCCGAACCGCGCCGCCGGACCGTCGACCTGGAGCGGCTGGCTGCCGACGTCGACGCCTTCGCTGACGGCGCCGTCGAGGTCGACGGACTCCGCCACGCGACCCACGAGATGGTCGAACGGGTGAAGCGCCTCGACGCCTCGAAGCGCTACCGCGCGACCGTCGCGTTCGACGCCGCCGTCGACGAGGCGGCACTCGCGGACGCCACTGCGCGCCTCGACGGCACGACGGTCGCGCAGTATACGCCGGCGCGGGTCGACCACCGGCGCGCGAGCACGACCCGCGAGCGGACGGTGTACGGAGCGACGGCGACGCTCGAGGGCCGGCGCGAGGCGACCGTCGAGGTCCACGGCGAGGGCGGGCTGTACGTCAAGGAGCTCGTCTCGGGCGACGGCGGGCGGACGGAGCCGAGCCTCGCCGGACTGCTCGGCGTCGACTGTGCGGTGACGGCGCTCGACGTGCTGGCCGTCGAGGCGGAGGGTGACGAGGCGTTCGCCGACGAGGCGTTCCTGCGGTGACCGCCGACCGACCTCGCGTCGGCGCCGACGAGGCCGGCAAGGGGCCGGTCATCGGCCCGATGGTCTGTGCCGCGGTCCGGGCGCCGGCGGCGGCGCTCGACGGTATCGACGACTCGAAGGCGCTCTCGACAGCACGCCGCGAGCGCCTCGCGGCGCGCCTGCGCGACGACGGTCGGGTCGCGGTCGCCACGGAGTCGGTGCCGGTCGAGCGCATCGACGACCCCGAGACGGACATGAACGGCCTGACGCTCGCGGGACAGGCCGTGGCGGTCCAGGCCGTCGTCCGACCGGGCGACCGGGTCGACGCCGACGCCGCAGACGTCGACGCCGCGCGGTTCGAGCGGCGGCTCCGCGCCGCCGTCGCCGACGGTGTCCCCGAGGTCGACGTCTCCGCGGCCCACGGCGCCGACGAGCGGTACCCCGTCGTCGGCGCCGCGAGTGTCGTCGCGAAGGTCGAACGCGACCGGCGGGTCGACGCGCTCCGCGACGAGTACGGCGCGGTCGGGAGCGGCTACCCGTCCGACCAGACGACGCGGGCGTTCCTCCGCGCGTTCGTCGACGAGCACGGGCGGCTCCCGGACTGTGCGCGGGCGTCGTGGTCGACCTGTACCGACCTGCTCGCGGCTGCCGAACGGTCGGCGCTCGACGAGTTCTAACGTTTATGTCGCGGGCGGCGAAGCGCACGCTATGGACGTCGACGGCGAGGCGATCCTCACGTGGCTCCGAACGTGGGGTGTCGAGGCCGTCCTCGCCGCCGCCGCGCTGGTCGGCCTCGTCGCGGGCGCGACGGACGGGGAGACACTCGCCCTCCTCCTCGGACTGGCGCTGGCCGCCGCGACAGCCGACCGGGTGCGTCTGCGGATGGACAACCGGAGTCTCGCCGCCGCCGTCGAGGAGGCGAGCGAGCGGCGGGTCTCTGCGGCGCGGCGGGAGACGCCGGCAGACGGGGCGGACACTGAGGAGTCGCCGGACGCGGTGGGGCAAGCCGAGGAGAGGGAGAGGGCGGCTCGCGTCGACGAGGCCGCCGGCGACGACCGCTAACGGTCCGTCAGGAGCGCCCGGAGGATGTCGCCGTACGCCGGCCGCGTCAGCAGGACGCCGACGACGACGCCGAGAATCGTGAAGATGGCGAACCCCTTCAGCTCGCCGAGCGAGGGCAGCACCGCGAGCGGCGCCATCGCGATGATCGTCGTCCCGGCGGCGACGCCGATGACCCAGAACGCCTTCCGGAACCGCGAGCGGAACACCCGCCGCGAGGACACCTCGCCCTCGGCCATCACCTCGTCGGCGATTATGATCAGGTCGTCCACCCCCGTCCCGATGACGGCGATGAAGCCCGCGATGACGGAGAGGTCGAGCGGGTAGCCGAGCGCCGACGCGAACCCGAGGAGGACGAGCACCTCCGAGAGCGCGGTGACGACCATCGGGAGCGCGACCTTCGGCTCGCCGTAGCGGACGAAGACGACGCCTGCGACGGCGAGCACGGCGATGATCCCGGTGATCAGCGAGTCGGTCTTGAACCGCGCCCCGGCGCTCGGCGACACCGAGTCGACGGTGCCGGCCTGGACGTCGAGACGGGCCGGGAGCGCGCCGGCACGCAGGTCGACACCGACCTGCTGGGCATCGGTGATGTTGGTCGTGGTCAGCCGGAAGGCCGGGTCGGTCGCCCAGCCGCCGCTCTGCATGCTCTGCTTGAGCCGACCGTCCATCCCGAACGAGTTGACCACCTCGCCGTCGACGACTAGGAGGAGACACGGCTCGGTGCTCTGTGGCTCGGACTCGTACGTGCACCGGGTGTCGCCGGGGCCGCTCGCGACGCCCGTCTCGACCAGCGCGCGCTGGACGTCGGGCGCGACCTCCTCGCGAACCGTCACCGGAACGTAGGGCGTGCTGGTCCGCTCGTCGGTCGCGGCGGCGCCGATGCTCTGGAAGTCGTCGCTCGCCAGCACCGTCGTGTTGCGGTAGACGGTGCTCCCGTTCTCCTGGACCGGGTGGTACGCCTCGACGGTCACCTGTCCGCGGTCGCGGATGAGCCCGAGGACGTCGCTCCGGTCCTCGCCCGGCACCTCGACCAGGATGAACTCGCCCGTCGACGCGGTGACGGGTCGGACGGTCCCGCCGGACAGCCCGGCCTCGTTGATCTTCGACTGGAGGACCGTCGCGGTCGTCTCACGGGTCTCCCCGGTCACGCCCTCGCGTGCGGTGCCGTACTCGTAGCCCGCCGCCTCAAGCGCGCTCCCGAGCCGTTCGGGCGGCGCCTCCGTCGTCAGTTCGACCGTGCCGGTCGCGTTTTCGGCGCCCGCGCCGCGGACGATCAGGTCCGTCTCGTCGGCGTTCGGCAGCTCGGCGGCGACCCGGCTGCCCACCGCCGAGGCGGTGTCGCCCTCGAGCTCGACGTCCTCGGCGGTGACGCCGACGAGCGGCGCGAGGATACGGGTGCCGCCGTCGAGGTCGATGCCGTAGCGCAGATTCGTCGGCCCGTCAGAGGAGTTCGCGCTCGCCATCGTCGGTGAGAACAGCGCGAACGTGCTCCCGAGGAGGACGAGCCACCAGCACGACGATGCGCCAGTTCTCGCGGAGCGCGCCGAGCGTGCTCACCGCGCCACCCCCTCGTACTTGTACCAGCGCAGGAGGCTCAGGTTGAGCATGTAGGTGTTCATCAGGTCCGTCGCCAGCCCGAGCGCGAGGACGGTGCCGATGGCGGCCAGCAGCCCGATGCCAAAGAACGTGGCGACGAGCGTCATCACGATCATCGCCGACAGCGACGTGAGCGTCATCGTGACGCCGGTGCGCATCGCCCGGTGGACGGACTCGTAGAAGCCGCCGCCGCGCCGCAGGATGTGGTTGTTCAACAGGATGTCCGAGTCGACGCTGTACCCGATGAGCATCAGGAGCGCCGCGACGGTGCCGAGCGACAGCTCGATGCCGAGGAGATTCATTATGGCGACGGGAATGACGATGTCGGAGAACGCCGAGACGACGACCGCCACCGAGGGGACGAACGTGCGGAACATCACGAACACGAGCGCGCTCATCCCGATGAACGCGACGCCGACGCCGCCGAGCGCGAGTAGCTGTGTCGAGCGGCCGAAGCTCGCGCCGACCGACGAACTCGCCCGCACCTCGTAGCCCGCCTGCCGGGCCTGGTCGGCGAGCGCCGACGTGGACGGCCCCTCCGCGTCGAAGGTGACGATGTAGGTGTTGCCGGAGGCGCTCTGAACAGACTCGGGCGGCACGGAGAAGGCGTCTTGGACCGCCGCCTCGTTCGCGCCGGGAGCGGCGACCCGGAGCTCGGTGCCGCCGGTGAACTCGAAGCCGAGCTCGACGGGCGCCCCGAACAGGACGGTCCACGCGGCGATGACCGCGATGGCGAGGGCGAGGACCGCGAGCGGGAGCGCCGCGAGCTGTCGGTCCGAGTACCGGGTGTAGTCGACCTCCGGTATCTCGACTGCGACCATACGCCGTGCGCGCTCGCCCGCCGAATAAGCCTTCTCTGTTACGGCAGGTACCGGACGACGACCACGCCCGGCGCCGACCGGACTTCGACGCGCCGGACACCCAGCCGTGCCGCCCGCGTCCGCAGTCCCGTCTCGTCGTCGAGGACGTCGGCGACGGCGGCCTCCGTGTCGTCTGCCGGCACCGCGATGACGTGGAGCTCGCCCTCGCCGGCCCGCTCGATCCGGACGAGGTCGCCGGCCTCGTCGCCAGCCGCCGCGCGGCTGTTCGCCGTCGGCGGCTCCGCGCTCTCCTCGACGCTCACGGCCCAGCGCTCGCCCGTCTCCGCGACCCGCCAGACCGTTCCCGTCGGGTCGTCGGCGACGAGTTCGCCGACCAGCACCTCGTCCGCGGTCAGGTCCGGTGCGTCGTCGACGGCGTGAACCCGCCCCCGCTCCGCGTCCTGGAGTACCGCGCCCGGCCCGTCCGTGTCGGCCTCCGCGATCAGGAAGGTGCCGCTCACCCGCTCCGTGTCCCCTGTCACGCCCCCGGCTACCCGCCGCCGCGGCTTCGGGGTTTCGCTCCGCGCCGAGCCGTCGCGCTCGCCACCGCCCGCCGTGGAGCGCCGGCAGTGGAGGCGTGGCGGCTGGTCCGCGACCGGCACACCCGGCGTGCGTACGGGGCGCTGAAGCGGGCGGGCGTCACCGCGACGCGGATGTACGAGTGCGTCGCGGACGGCGTCGTCGAGCCGCGCGACCCGCCGGCGGGTGTCGACGTGGTCGTCCACGACCCGGGGGCGCTGGCGCCGCAGACGGGCGCTACTGGCTGGTGCTCGCGCTGGCCGGCGCGCTGGCGGTCCTCACGGTCGTCGCGGGGCGCTACCGCGACCGGATCGCGGCGGTCGCGAACTGACCCGTCAGCGCAGCAGCCGGTGGGCCGCGTAGATGGCCGCTACGCCGACGAGCGGCGGCCCGGCAGCGGCTGCGGGCGCGAGCGCGTACAGCGCCGCCACGGCGGGCGCGAGCGCGCCCGAGGGTGTCGTCTGCTGCGTCGGCGGGACGGTGATGACCAGCGCGACGTACAGCGAGACGACGAGCAGGTAGCCCGCGAGCGCCAGCGCGGCGTCGTAGCGCGGGGTCGACCCCTCGCGGCGGTGCCGGCGAGCAACGAGGAGCGTCGGCGCGACGACGGGCAGGACGAGGAGGAGGCCGACGACGACGTAGAACGCGCGCGAGAGGGTGAGCGACCCGCCGGCCAGCGCCGCCGTCCGCGCGACGAGCACCACGAGGCCGAGGGCGAACAGGAGCGCCAGCCCGCCGCCGACGACGGCGCTGACCAGCGCGTACGACCGGAAGAGCCACGAGTCGCTCTCGCGGACCGCGTACGGGAACGCGCCGAGGACACCGCTGTACGTCACGGCTCGACTACGCTGCCGCGGTGCTTGAACGGCTCG
>KI543183.1:135617-141205 GCA_000496195.1 uncultured archaeon A07HB70 | reverse complement strand
GACGCCGCTCCGCGCACTCGGGGCGACGGACCAGCACTCCCAGCTCCAGCTCTACCGCGCCGGGCGGCGAGACAAGCTGGTCACCCTCGTCCGGCCGGCGGAGCGCGACGCCGGGCTGCCGGTGCCGGACGTCCCCGAGGACGTCGGGTATCTCGACGGCGCGAGCCTCGGCGAACTGCTCGACGCGGAGTTCCGCGCGACGGAAGCGAGCCTCGCCGCCGCCGGGCGCCCGTGCGTCCGGGTCGAACTCGACCGGCTGGACGCCCGCTCGGTCGGCGAACTGCTGTACGGCTTCGAGGCCGCCTGCGTGCTGGCCGGCGAACTCGCGGACGTGGAGACGTTCACCCAGCCCGCGGTGGAGTGGGGGAAGACCGCCGCACGGGGGCTGCTCGGCGCCGAAGGGGAGGCCGAGCGCGAGGCCGCCGCCGCCGTCGCGGCGAAGGAACGGCTGGTCGTCGAGGGCGACTGACCGGACCGGAGGGCATATTCCGCCGGACGCCCTACAGACGGGCGAATGTCGGCAGTCCCCGGCGTCTCGCCGCGCTCGGCAGAGGAGCGCCTGCTCGCGCTCGGCAAGGGCGTGCTGATCGTCGTCGTGGCCTTTCTGGGCGCCCTCGTGATCGCTGGCGTGACCAGGAGCCTCCTCCTGGGCGTCGGTATCGGCGAGGACGCGACGACACACAAGATCGTCGTGAGTGCCGGACAGTTCCTCGGGTTCGGACTCGGCGTCGCGGGCTTTCTCGCCGCGACCGACGACCGGACCCTCGTGACGGACCGCCTGCGCCGACCGACGCTCCGCGACGCCGGCTACCTCCTCGCCGGCACCGTCGTGCTCCTCGTCGCCGCGAACGCCCTCGGAGGGCTGTTCGCCCGGCTCGGGATCGAGGTCGCACAGAACTCCGTGATACTGGCCGGGCGCGACGACCCGACCTTCTTTCTCTGGATGGTCCCCGTCTCGATCTTGCTGGTCGGACCGTTCGAGGAGCTGGTGTTCCGGGGCGGGCTCCAGGGACTCCTCCGGCGGTCGTGGGGTCCGGCGCCGGCTATCGTCCTCGCGAGCGCCGGGTTCGGTGCCGTTCACCTCCCCGCGCTGATCGGCGGTCAGCAGGGCGCCATCGTCTACGTCGCCGTCGCCGCGGCGCTCGGACTGGTGCTCGGCGCGGCCTACGAGCGGACGGGGAACCTGCTGGTGCCGGCGGGCGCACACGGGCTCTACAACGCGGCGCTGTTCTCGTTCCAGTACGCCGTCGCGACGGGACTGGTGTAGATTCGACGCGCCGTCTGCCGCGCGCGGCGGGCGGACTCCTCGACGTCGGGACCGGAGTTGACACCCTCGAGGTGACCCCATGGCTCCCGGCGCTCGCCGTCACGGTCGTCGGGGACCGCCGGACCCGCTCGGTCCCCGTCGCCGCCCCGACGGTGCCGGGAGTCGGCGGTCGCGCTACGTCGAGGCGGCTCTCGGCTCCGGCAGGCCCTGACGGGCTACGCTGGGTTCTTTCGCGTGAGATCGGAGCCACAGACCGGACAGCGACTCCGGTCGTCGTCGAACTCGCGTCCACAGCCCCGGCACTGGAAGCGCCAGTCGCGGCGCTCGTCGATACCGTCGCGGGCGATCACCTCCGTCTCGACGTCCATCTGCGCGGCGACGTTCTGGACCGCGTAGTCGTCGGTGACGAGGACGGCGCCGAGCTCCAGCGCGGCGGCGACGAGCCGGCGGTCGGTCCGCGAGAGCGCGCCGTCGTCGCCCGTCTCGCTCGCCGCGCGGCGGACGCGGACCTCTGTCTCGTCCGCGGGGACGTGGACGCGCATTCCGGCGCCCTCCTCGGCCTCGAAGCGGTAGGCCGTCTCGCCGGTGAGCTCGTCCGACACCGCCGGGATCGACGCCGTCCGGTCGTCGGTCGTGTAGTCGTGGACGAACGCGGAGGCGTCCAGGACGCGCATACGTCAGCGCTCGACGACGATGTAGTCCTTGACCGCCTGTACGCGCGAGACGGGGACGTGGAGGAGGCCCTCCTCGTCCACCTCGAACCCGCTCGACCCGACGGAGAACTCCTCGTTCGGCTCGACGAGGAGGTTGCCGAGCGCTCCCGTCCGGAGGTCCATCGTGATGTTGTACAGCGGCCCGATCTCGGTGCCGTCGGCCCCGACGACCGCCTTGTCCGAGAGGTTCTCCGCGAGCACGTCTGCCATGGCTCGCAGGGGGCGCGGCACTCACATAAACGCCACGGGGGCGTCAGACGCGTGACGCCGGCCTGCCGCGCCCCCTGCGAGACGGCGGGGTGCGGACTGCCTGTCCAGCGTGGATACGAAAGACTCAATCGGGGTCGCCGGCTGTCTCCGGTGAGTACGCCCGCCGATGTCCGGAACAGACGCCACGGAGGAGGCCGAGACGCGACTGCGTACGCCAATCGTCGCCGTCCTCGGTCACGTCGACCACGGGAAGACGACGCTGCTCGACCGCATCCGTGGCTCCGCGGTCGGCGAGGACGAGGCCGGCGCGATCACCCAGCATATCGGCGCGACGGCGGTGCCACTCGACACCGTCTCGTCGATGGCCGGGGAACTGGTCGACCCGACGGACTTCGACCTGCCCGGCCTGCTGTTCATCGACACGCCCGGTCACCACTCCTTCGCGACCCTGCGCGCCCGCGGCGGGGCCCTCGCCGACATCGCCGTTCTCGTCGTCGACGTGAACGACGGCTTCCAGCCACAGACCGAGGAGGCGATCGACATTCTCCGGCGCACCGGCACGCCGTTCGTCGTCGCCGCGAACAAGGTCGACGCTACGCCGGGGTGGAACCCGCAGGACGGGGCGCCGATCCAGCAGTCGTTCAAAGTGCAGAGCGAACGCGCACGGGAGCTGCTGGACGAGAGCGTCTACGAGCTGATCGGCGACCTCTCGGACGCCGACTTCTCCGCCGACTTCTACTGGCGCGTCCAGAACTTCCAGCAGAACATCGGGGTCGTCCCGCTCTCCGCGCTCACCGGCGAGGGGGTGCCCGACCTCCTCGCGGTGCTGATGGGGCTCTCCCAGCGGTATCTCCGGGACGAGATGGCCGTGGACCCGAGCGGTCCCGGCGCGGGGACGGTCCTCGAGGTGAAGGATCAGAAGGGGTTCGGCGCCACCGTCGACGTCGTCCTCTACGACGGCACGGTGCGTGAGGGCGACCGCATCGTCGTCGGCGGGTCCGAGGGCCCGATCGTGACGGAGGTGCGGGCGCTCCTCCAGCCCCGCCCGCTCTCGGAGATCCGGACCGAGAAGCGGTTCGAGCGGGTCGACTCCGTCGCCGCCGCGGCGGGCGCGAAGGTGGCCGCGCCGGACCTCGACGGCGCGATGGCCGGCGCGCCGCTCCGGGTCGTACGCGACCGGGACGAGGCGGAGACGGTCGAGGCGGTACAGGCCGAACTCGCCGACCTCGCCGTCGAGACGGCAGAGGAGGGCCTCGTGGTCAAGGCCGACACTCTCGGCTCGCTCGAGGCGATCGCGAACGCACTCGCCGAGGCCGAGGTGCCGGTCCTGCGGGCCGAGGTGGGCGACGTGGCGCCGCGGGACGTCGCCGTCGCCTCCACCGCGAACGAGCCGAAACACGCCGCGATCCTCGGGTTCAACGTCGACGTGCTGGCGAACGCAGAGGCCGACCTGGAGGAGTCGACCGTCCGCCTGTTCGCCGACGACGTCATCTACCAGCTCGTCGAGCGCTACGAGGAGTTCGTCGCGGAGCGCGAGCGCGCACAGCAGTCGACCGTGCTCGAACGGATCACCCGGCCCGCGCGGTTCGTCGTTCTCGACGACCACACGTTCCGGCAGTCCGACCCTGCCGTCGTCGGTGTCGAGGTGCGGGGCGGTCTCTTGCGGAACAACCAGTACGTCCTTCGCTGGCCGGCGGACGAGGACGAGCCGACCCGCGTCGGACAGCTCTCGGGGATCCAGAACCAGGGCGACGACGTCGACGAGGCCCGACAGGGCGAGCGCGTGAGCGTCGCCATCGACGGCCCGACGGTCGGCCGACAGATCAAGGAGGGCGACGAGCTCTGGGTCGACGTGCCAGAGAAGCACGCGAAGATCCTGGAGCAGGAGCTGGACGGCGAGCTGAGCGCGACGGAGCTGGAGACGCTGAACGCGTACCTCGACCGACACCGCAAGCGCGACCCGTTCTGGGGCAAATAGCTCGCTCACCTCTTAGTTGAACGAGGGGACCGACGAGTCGTCCATGATCTCCCGCGAAAACAAGATCATCCTCGTGTTAGCGACAGCCGGACTCGTACTGGCCTACGGTGGACGTATCGTGACGGACCTGAACGATACTGCACTGATCGGAATACTGATCTTCGTCGGCGTCGTGGCACCACAGCTACTCAACAGCTATCTGGACAAGGGGGACTCGGACTGAGCCAAACTGTCGTCTTCGTTCTGACCACTCCGGCGACCCGTTCCGGGGCAAGTAGCGCGGCGCCGTCTGGTGTCGCCCCTCACGGCGCCGCCGGCGCGTGACGAACCGTGTAGCCTCCGGCCACCGGCTGCACCGAGTCGGCCTCGTAGAGCTGTATCCGCCGCTCCTGTTTCGTCCGCACCGGCAGGTCGTAGTTGACCATCTCGTAGGCGTGGTCGTCCCGTCCGGCGACGAACTCGGCGTGGTCGGCCAGCCGTCCGGCGGTCACCTCGCGCGAGAGCCGGGTCACCTCGCCGACGCGGCCGGCGAACCCGGCTACGAGGTCCGGGTGTCGCTCCACGCCGACGGAGTCGCGGGCCGCGGTCATCGCCGCGAGCGTCGTCGTCCCCGTCCCCCAGAACGGGTCGAGCACCCGGTCGCCGTAGACGGAGTACATGTTCACGAGCCGGTACGGCACCGCGAACGGGTAGGCGGCGGTTCGCTCGCGGGGCCCCGCCGCGCCTCCCTGTGCGACGCCGCGCACGTCGGTCCAGACGTCGGAGAACCAGCGGTTTCGCTCCTCCCAGAAGTACGCGGCCTCGTACCGCCGCTCCGCGCCGGGGTCGAACGACCGGCGCGCGCCGTTGCGGAAGACCAGCACCGACTCGTGTTCCAGCGTGACGTAGGCGTTCGGCGGGAGCATCCCGCTGCCCATGAACGTCGCCGCGCTGTTGGCTGGCTTGCGCCACACCACGTCGGGCAGCGGGTCGAACCCCAGCGCCTCGAACGCCGCACCGACCCGGTCGCGGTTGCGGTAGAGCCGGAACCGGTCGAGCGTCCGGGCCGCGTCGCCGACGACGACACAGGCGACGCCGCCCGGGACGAGCACCCGGGCCACCTCGGCCCAGGCCTCGTCGAGCGCGTCGTGCATCGCCGCGAACGCCGCCTCGCCGTCGCCGTCGTCGAGCGCCGCCCGCGCGCCCGACGCCGTCGCGCCGAACGCCTCGTCCCACATCTCGACCATCGGATACGGCGGCGAGGTGACGACGAGTTCGACGGCGTCGTCCGGCAGGGGCAGGCGCCGGGCGTCCCCGGCGACGACGGCGTGGCGCGTCTCCATCGTCTGCCACTACGGCCCGGGGAACGAGTGCCTTCCGGTGACACGATAAGTTACGGGTTGGATAGCGAAAATACAAGACATGGCTTCGAACGGGCTAC
>KI543183.1:130199-135038 GCA_000496195.1 uncultured archaeon A07HB70 | reverse complement strand
ACGTTTTTGAGACGCGGCAACGAAAGAGTAGATGGTGAGAACAGATGAGCATCAGTAGCGGACTCCCCCTCCGCACCTCCCGCGTGTCGGCCTACGACTTCCTCCTCGCTGCCGTTCCCGTCCCGGCGACACTGGGGCTGTTGGCGGGTGACGTCGTCGGAAGCTACGCCGGAGCGCTCGCCTCGCTGGCGCTTGTCTGTTACGGACTGTTCGTCTCGCCGCCCGCTACCGGGCGGTCGGGGTGAAGTCGTCGCCGACGGCGCCCATCACCTGCAGCGCGGCGCTGGCCGCGAGGCCGCGCGCGACCTCCTCACGGTCGTCGCTGCCGATTCCGTCCGCCAGCGCGCCCCGGTCCGGCGTGAACCCGGCGCTCACCGGGTCGCCGGCAGGCGGGCGGACCGCGACCGTCGCCTCGACGCCCCGGACGCCGGTGCTGAGATCCGCACCAACCGCGTACTCGTCGGGCAGGTAGGCGCGTGTCCTGTCGGCGATACCGGTGAGCGCGCGCCGAAGTCGGCGCAGCTCCTCCGTAGAGAGCTCTGTGGGCTCGTAGCCGGTCGTGCCTGGCCGGCCAGCGTAGGGAGTGTTACCGTTCATCGAGAGACGGCAGTTGTACGCGACCGGGCCGCAAAAGCCCACCGCTCGTGGCGAGTCAGTACCGGTAGTCGGTGACGCCGGGCACCTCGTCGACGTCGTTATCGCCGGCCTCCTCCAGCTTCTCGACCGCGTCCTGGAAGTCCGCCTCGGCGACCGCCGTGCGCTCGTCCCGGATGGCGAACATCCCGGCCTCGGTCGCCAGCGCGGCGATGTCGGCGCCGGAGTAGCCGTCGAGTTCGGCGGCCAGCGCGTCGAAGTCGACGTCGTCGGCGACGCTCATGTCGGCTGCGTGGATGCGGAGGATCTCGGCGCGACCGGTCTCGTCGGGGTCGGGCACCTCGATGAGGCGGTCGAACCGGCCGGGCCGGAGGATCGCCTCGTCCAGCATGTCGAACCGGTTCGTCGCGGCCATGATCCGCACCTCGCCGCGCTCGTCGAAGCCGTCCATCTCGGAGAGCAGCTGCATCATCGTGCGCTGGACCTCGGCGTCGCCGGAGGTCTTCGAGTCGGTTCGCTTCGAGGCGATCGCGTCGATCTCGTCGATGAAGATCACCGCCGGTTCGCGCTCTCCCGCGAGTTCGAACAGGTCACGGACCAGCCGCGACCCCTCGCCGATGAACTTCCGGACGAGCTCGGAGCCGGCCATCTTGATGAACGCGGCGTCGGTCTCGTTCGCGACCGCCTTCGCGAGCATCGTCTTGCCCGTCCCCGGCGGCCCGTGGAGCAGGACGCCGGAGGGCGGGTCCACGCCCACCTCCTCGAACCGCTCCGGACTGTCGAGCGGGTCCTCGACGGCCTCGCGCACCTCGCGCACCTGCTCGCCGATGCCGCCGATGTCGTCGTAGGTGACGTCGGGGTCGGCCTCGACCTCCATCGCCTGCGCCCGCGCGTCCGTCTCGTCGTCCAGCAGCCGCTGGACGGAGAACGAGTCGTCGACTGCGACGCGGTCGCCGGCCTCGACGCGCTCGGCGAGCGTCTCGTCGAGTTCGGTCAACACCTCCTGGTTGTTGCCGTGCTGTCGAATCACCGCCTCGCCGTCGGTCAGCTCCTCGACCGTCGCGACGTAGAGCGACGAGGTCTTCAGCGCCTCGTTGCGCCGCTTCAGCCGGTCGACGTCGCCTGTCAGCTCTTGATGACGACCGCGGGCGTCGTTGAGCCGGTCGTCGAGTTCGCGATTCACCTGGACGAGCCGCTCGAAATGCTTGCGGATCGCCTCGAGCCGCTCCGCATCGGACATCTCCGGGTCGAGGTCGAGCCGGGGTCGATCGGGCAGCGACGGGCTCCGTGACATTCAGTAACTGCTGTAGGACGACCGGAGTATTGGGCCTTTTGGGTGCCCGCCGGCCTACGCCGCAAGCGACCGCCGCTCGGCGACCAGATCGTCGTAGACGGCGACCGCCGATTCGACCGGCTCCGGCGTCGTCACGTCGACGCCCGCCCGCGCCAGCACGTCGACGGGGTACTCGCTTCCGCCGAGCTCCAGCGCCGCGCGGTAGTCCGCCGCCGCCGGCTCGCCGGCCTCGCGGACGCGCTCGACGATCGCCGTCGCGGCGGAGATACCCGTCGCGTACTGGTAGACGTAGTAGTTGTAGTAGAAGTGGGGAATCCGCATCCACTCGCGCTCGATGCGCTCGTCGGCGACCATCGGCTCGTAGAAGTCGGTCTTGCGCTCGCGGTAGAGCTCGCCGAACCGGTCGGGCGTCAGCGCGCCGCCCGACTCCACCACCTCGTGAATCGCCAGCTCGAAGTCAGCGAACATCGTCTGCCGGAAGAGCGTCGAGCGGAACCGCTCGAGGTACTCGTCGAGCACCGCCCGGCGCAGCCGCTCGTCGTCCAGCGTCTCCAGCAGGTGGTGGGTCAGGAGCGTCTCGTTCACCGTACTCGCCACCTCCGCGACGAAGATGTCGTAGTCCGCGTACTGCCACGGCTGGGCGTCGGCGGCGAGCTCGGAGTGCATCGAGTGGCCGAGTTCGTGCGCCAGCGTGTACATCGAGGCCACGTCGTCCTGGTAGTTCATCAGCACGAACGGCTGGGTGTCGTAGGTGCCGGAGGAGAACGCACCCGAGCGCTTCCCGCGGTTCTCGTAGACGTCGACCCACCGGGTGTCCAGCCCCTCGCGCATCCGCTCCTGGTACGCCTCGCCGAGCGGCGCGACGGCGGCGACGACGTGGTCGCAGGCCTCCTCGTACCCCACGGTCGGCTCCTCACCCGACAGCGAGGCGTAGAGGTCCCACGGTCGGAGCTCGTCGACGCCGAGCAGGTCCCGCTTCAGCTCGGCGTGCCGACCGAGGACGTCGAGGTTGTCCCGCACGGTGTCGAGGAGGCTGTCGTACACCGAGACGGGGACGTTCGGGCCGTCGAGCGCGGCCTCACGCGCGGTGTCGTAGTTCCGGACGCGCGCGGTCTTGACGTCTGCCGTGACGCTCTTCTGGAGCGCCGTCCCGACCGCGTTGCGTACCCCCTCCCAGCGGTCGTAGAACGCCTCGTGGACCCGCTCCCGGAACGCGCGGTCCGGACGCTTCTGGAGCGTCGTGAAGTTGTTCTGGGTTATCTCGACCGCGTCGCCGTCCGGACGCTCGACCGCCGGGAACGTCATGTCGGCGTCGGTCAGCATCGAGTACACCTCGCTCGCGCTCCCGGTCACCTCCGAGAGGTCGGCGAGGACGCTCTCGACCTCCGTCGAGCGGGTGTGGTCGCGGGTCCGACGCGCGTCGTCGACGACGTGGCCGTACGCCGCGAGGGCGGGCTCCTCCTCGACGAACGCGGCGAACTGGTCCTCGTCTAGCTCCTGGAGTTCGACCTCGAAGTAGCTCGCTGCCGACCGCGCCTCCGCCGCCAGCGACTTCGCCCGCGTCGCCATCGACTGGTACTCCGCGACCCGCTGGTCCTCCGACGACCGGAGGTTCGCGTACGTCGCCACCTGCGACACCTCACGGAGCACCGACTCCTGTGTCTCGAACGCCGCCAGCAGGGTCGCGGCGTCCTCGAGCAGGCTCCCCTCGTACTGCTCTAGCTCCGGCACGCGCTCGCGGAGTCGCCTCGAACGCCGCCTCCCAGTCCTCGTCGCTCGCGTAGACACTGTCCAGATCCCAGCGGTACTCGGTGTCGACCTCGGACCGCTCGGGCACGGAACTCATACTCGTTCCTGCGCCGCGAGGGGCTAAGAACTGTCGTCGTCGCCGCCGGTCGACGGCCCGGCTCTGTCTGCCGGGTCGACGGCTGCGCTCGCCGCCCCCCGCTCCATCGCCTGGAGCGCCGCTCCCTCGGCGACGACCCACGCGCCGGTCGCGACGACGTACAGCCCCACGACGCCGAACGGCAGGACAGAGATGAGATACACCAGCGGTCCGATCGTCGGGAACAGGCTACCGACGAACGACCCACCGAGGTGGCCGACGCCGACCGCCACCAGTCCGGCGGCAGCCCGAACCGCCCCCTCGAGACAGGTCTCGCGCTGTATCACGGCCGGCAGCGCGCGCTGCCGGCAGGTAGTTCCACCGGTCTCACGGCAGGGCCCGGAGCGTCCGCACCTCGTGGTCGGGCGCGGCCCCGACGCGGTAGTCCTCGCGGTGGGGCCGACGGACGAACGCCGCGTCCGCGCCGAGCGCCCGCGCCGCCAGCACGTCCTTCGTCTTGTCGCCGACGTACAGCGCCCGGTCGGGCGCGACGCCGACGTCGTCGAGCGCCCGCCGCAGGTAGTACGGGCGGGGCTTCTTCCGACGCAGCCCCGCGACCGACGCCTCGCGCCCGTACGCGACGGCGACGTCCGCCGGCTCCTCGCGTGCCACGAACCGGTCGATCAGCTCCTGCTGGTTGTTGCTCACTATCGCGACGGTCCGCCCGCGGGCCGCGACGTCCGCGAGCGCACCGACGTCGTCGTACGTCGGCTTGCGTCCGTCGCGCAGCGCCGCCGCCTGCGCCGCGGCGGTGTGGGCGTCGCGTGTCTCGACGAACGCGTCCGGGTCGAGGCCGTGGGCGGCACAGAGCCGTCGCACCCGTCCGAGGTCGGAGCTCCGGGCGTGGCCCACCGCCCGCGGCGTCGGGTCGACACCGACCGCCCGAAGCGACTCGCGGGCCGCCTCGTCCAGCACTGCCCCCGGAGTCGGCTGCGTCAACACCCCGTCGAAGTCGAAGACAGCCGCATCGTACACGGCTTCGCCTGGGGCGCCGCGGATATAAACGGCGCTACAGGCCGTCGAGCACCGTCCCGAGCGCCCGGCCCGCGCTCCGGGCCGCCCGCCG
>KI543183.1:114794-130072 GCA_000496195.1 uncultured archaeon A07HB70 | reverse complement strand
CCGTCCCCGTCTCGTCGGGCGTCAGGTTGTGGAAGTCGTGTCGCCCCGACAGCCGCGCCGCCGCCGCCCGAACCGCCGCGTCGTCGGCGCCGGGTGCGTGGTCGTGGTAGACGTACCGCCGCCGTGTCGCGTCGTGGGTGGCGTGAAACGCCGCCGGAACGGCTGCCGCTGCCCACGCCCGCACCGTCGCGGGGAGCGCCGACGAGAGCGCCGCGGGCGTCAGCCAGTCGGGCGCCTCGAACGCGACGGTCTGTTCGCGCGCGGAGACGCCCGCGTCCGTCCGACCGGCGGCGGCGTAGCCGTCGGGCGCCCCCCGCTCGTCGGTCACGCCGAGGTCCGCCAGCGCGTCGAACAGCGCGCCCTCGACGGTCGGAACCCGCGGCTGGCGCTGGAAGCCGTAGAACGGTCGCCCGTCGTAGGCGAGGCGGTAGGCACGCACGGCGGCCCTGTGGACCGACGGTCAAAAAGCGCCGCGGCGGTCGGCCCGTCGGCTGCTACGCGAAGTCGCCGTACGTCGGCCGGTCGTGGTCGCCCGGAAACTCGTCGACGGGCGCCGTCGTCTGGTCGCCGCTCGCCATCTCCTTCACCGTCACCTCGTCGTTCGCGAGGTCCTGCTCGCCGACGACGACGACGGTCTCGGCGTTTATCGAGTCGGCGTACGAGAGCTGCGCTCCGAACCCGCGGCTGGCGAGGTCCGTCTCGACGACGTGTCCCCGGGCGCGCAGGTCGCGGGCGACCCGCGCCGCGGTCGGACGGGTGTCGCCGACCTGGAGGACGTAGTAGTCGGTCGCGACGGTCTCTGCCGGGAAGACGCCGGCGCGCTGGAGCAGGAGCGGGAGCGTCGAGTTCATCACGCCCGGTGCGACGCCGACAGCCGGGGTCGGCGGCCCGCCGAACGACTCGATCAGGTCGTCGTAGCGCCCGCCGCCGAACACCGCCCGCCCGACCTCGCCGGTCGCGTCGAAACACTCGAACACGACCCCGGTGTAGTAGTCGAGCCCCCGCGCCGTCCGCAGGGAGAGGTCGAGGTAGTCGCCGACGCCCAGGTCGGCGGCGGCGGCGAGGACGGCCCGGAGGTTCTCGACGGCGTCGCGGACGTCGTCGCCGCCGAACGCGACCAGTTCGTCGAGATCGTCGGCCGCGAGGAGGTCGTCGAACTGCTCGGCCTGCGCGAGCGACAGCCCGGCGTCCGCGAGGAGGGCGTGGTACTCCGCCGTCTCGACCTTCGCGGACTTGTCGACCGCGCGGACTGCCGCCCGGCGGTCGACGTCGGCGTCGAACGCGTCGAGGAGGCCGCCGAGGAGGTCGCGGTGTGAGACCCGGAACTCGAAGTCGTCGGCGGAGAGCCCCAGGTCGACGAGGGCGTCCGCCGCGAACGCCAGCACCTCGGCGTCGGCGGTCGGGTCGCTCGACCCGAACACGTCGACGTTCGTCTGGTAGAACTCCCGGAACCGGCCCTGCTGGACCTGCTCGTACCGCCAGAACGGGCGGGTAGAGAACCACTTGATCGGCTTCGTGAACTCCTGGCCCCGCTCGACGACCATCCGCGCCACCGTCGGCGTCAGCTCCGGCGTCAGCGCCACGTCGCGCCCGCCACGGTCGGCGAACGCGTACAGCTCCTCGACGATCTCGTCGCCGCTCTTGTCCGTGTAGAGCCGCTGGCGCTCCAGCGCCGGCGTGGCGATCTCGCGGAAGCCGTACCGCCGGGCGGTCGACTCGACGGTGTCGATCACCGCCCGACGGGCGGCCATCTCGGGGGGGTAGCAGTCGCGAAACCCCTTCAGACCCTCGTGTTGCATGTTCGCCTCTCGGCGGAGCGCGCGCTTGAAACTGACCGTTCGCGTCAGTCGGGGTCGCGCAGCCCCCGGACCGCGGTCTGGACGTGGTCGGGAAACGCGGCGCGGACGGCCTCCTCGCCCGCCGTCTCGCGCAGGAGCGCCCGGAGCTCCGACTCGTAGTCCGCCTTTGCCACCGTCTCGCTCGGCCCCTCGCGGACATCGAGGTGTCGCTCGACGAGGCGGTCGACCGCGCCCCGGCCCAGCCCCGAGAGCGGCGCGAGGTGGTCGACGCCGTGGCGGTCCTCGAGGCTCTGGGCCTGTGCGCGCGAGACGCTCGGCACCCGGTCGTCGCGGCGCGTCCCGTCGGCGACCGCGTCGACGTCGCGCTCCGCGACCGTCTCCAGGGCGTGTTCGTGGACGCGCTGGATCCCGTTTCGCGGGTAGCCGTCCTCGCGGATCTGTTCGACCGCCGCCTCGGCGACCGAGCGGTCGAGCTCGACGGTGGCGAACTCGTACGACAGCGCCGCCGCGGCAGCGCGGGCGTTCTGCCAGTCGTCGGTGAGCCCGAAGCTGGCGGTGACGAGCGTCACGTCGTAGAACCGGTCGAGCAGCAGTGCCGCGAGCGTCGAGTCCTTGCCGCCGCTGTAACAGAGCGCGAGCTCCACCGGGACTACCGGCGCCGGATATTGAACCCGGTGTCGTCGGGCTTCAGCTCGCTCAGGAGGTCACGCATCTGGTCCTCGTCGATGCGGTCTTGGATGCGACCGCTCTGTGCGAGCGCGACGAGCTGCTGCTCGACCTGCTCGGCGAACTGGGGTTTCGACATCTGAACCGCGTTCAGCCGCTTGCGCGCTCCGTCGGTCAGGTACTGCTTCAGGAGCGCCTCCTTCTGGGCCTCCGCCTGCTCGGCTGCGGCCTCCTGTGCCGCCGCGTCGGCCTCGCCGCCGCCCTGTTGCTCGCGGAGCTCCTCCATCTTCTGCTCGCGGAGCTCCTCCAGTCGGTCGTCGTCTGGGCTCCCGCTCATACACCAGTGTCGCCGCGTGACACGCAAAACGATTTCGGACAGCTCCGGGCGAGTGGCGCCTCACCACCTCACGGCCCCGGAAGGAGACGACACGCGACGAGGCGGTCGTCCGGTGTCCGCCCCCCTGTGCCGACCGTGGCCGTGCGCCCAGACGACGGGAGACCGGCGAGAACAGCCGTCACACGGCGCGAGGCGTCGCTCGCTACGCGTAGCGCTCGAGCTCCGGCCGGTCGAGGTCCTCGATCAACTCGTCTGCGACGTCGTCGAGCAGGCGCTGGCCCTCCGGAGCGACCCGTCGGCCCTCGCCCTCCGCCGTGTCGACGTAGCCGGCTGCCTCGAGCTGCTGGAGACAGACCCGGATGATCTTCTTGCTGCCGGCAGTGGAGCGCTCGCTGGAGACGACGTAGCGGGTCGACCCCTGCTTGCGACCGCCGTAGTTGGTCGAGAGCCGGTCGACGCCGACCGGGCCGTCGACTGCTACCTTGCGGAGCAGGCTCGCGGCGCGGGTCTGCCAGAAGTCCTCCTGCTGTGGCGGGAGCTCGCGGCTCTCGCCGGTCTTCGTGAACGCGAGCCAGTCGGGCTCGTCGAGGTCGTCCGCGATCCGGGTGGCGACGCGCTCGATGAGCGCGTCGACCGGGACGTCGTAGAGGGTCGCCATACCGTCTCGTACCGCCGACCGGGGGTTAAATGCGTCGTAATCCGGGCGCTCAGCCCCTCGCGAACGCGCCGGCGCGCGCCCCGACGACGGCGGTGACGGCCCCGCCGACGAGGACGGGGACCCAGTAGACGGCGGCGCGGAAGACGACGACGCCCGCGAGCGCGACGGACTGGGTGACCGCCGCCAGCGGCGCCGCGACGAGGAGGACGACGAGGACGCTCTCGATGCCGCCCGCGCCGCCGGGCAGCGGCGTCACGCCCGCGATCGCGCCGATCGGGACGACGACCATCGCGACCGACAGCGGGATCGGCGTCCCGACGGCGCGGAAGGCGAGCCACAGCCCGAGCATCTGGAACCCCCACCCTACCGTCGAGAGCGTGAGCGCCGCGGCCAGCGCCCGCGGGTCCGCCGCCACCCGCTCGATCGCGCGGAAGAACCCGTCGACCCGCCGCTCGATTCCCGACTCGGTCGGCACCGGGACGCGCGGTACCCGGCGGGCGACCCGCCGGACGAGCGGGATCAGCAGTCCGACCGCGCGCTCCTCCAGCCGGTAGCGCCGGGTCCAGGCGAGGTAGACCAGTCCCGGCACCGCGACCGCCAGCGCCACCACCACGACGGCGGCGAGCGCGAGGTTTCGGTTCGTCCCGAGGGCGACCTCCGTCGCGAAGTAGCCGACGCCGAACAGCGCCAGCGTGATCGAGGGGACGAAATTCAGCGTGTCGATGCTGGCGATCGCGGCCAGTCCCCTCTCGTACTCCGTGTCCGCGACACGGGAGATGAGGAGCGCCGTCACCGGCTCGCCGCCGGCCTGTCCGAACGGCGTGACGTTGTTCGAGAACATCGCGCCCGCGAACACGAGAACGGACTGGAGCGGCGAGACGGAGACGCCGAGGACGTCCAGCACCACCCGGAGCGCGACGCCCCAGGCTGCGAGCCACCCGAAGGTGGCGAGCACGACGACCCCGACGAGGCGGAGGTCGGCGCCCGCGACGACGGAGAGCACGTCGTCGACGCCGACGACGGCGAGAAGAACAGCGAACACCGCGACGGCGGCGGCGAAGGCGAGGATCGTCGCCTGCGTCTTCCCGCCGGTCATGTCTCCGGCGACGAGAGAGCGCCGTTTGAACCCACCGGAGCCCCCGGAACCGTTTTGCCCCGCCCGCTCGGCGGCGCCCTATGGACGAGCGTGCGGCGCTCGCGCTGGTCGCCGAGCGTCTGCCGGCGGCGGGGGACGACGCCGCGGTCGTCGACGACCTCGTCGTCACGACCGACATGCTCCACGAGCGGACGGACTTCCCCGACGGCACGACGCCGTACACCGCCGGGTGGCGGGCCGTCGGAGCCTCCCTGTCTGACGTCGCCGCGATGGGCGCCGCCGCGCGCTGTGCGGTCGCCGCCTACGGCGCTCCGGCGTTCGACCCCGACGAGGTCGGCGCCTTCCTCGACGGCGCCGCCGACGTCTGCGACGCCGTCGGCGCCGAGTACGTCGGCGGCGACCTGGACGGCCACGACGAGTTCACCGTCGCCTCCACCGTCGTTGGCCACGCCGACGACCCCGTGCTGCGCTCTGGCGCGTCGCCCGGCGACGCGGTCTGTGTCACCGGCGCGCTCGGGCGCACCGCGGCGGCGCTCCGGCGGTTCGAGGCCGGCGAGAAAGCGCGGGGCAACGAGCTCTTCCGCTTCGTCCCCCGGGTCGCGGCGGGCGAGGCGCTCGCGCCACACGCCACGGCGATGATGGACGTCTCGGACGGGCTGGCGCGCTCGTGTCACCAGCTCGCCGCCGCGAGCGGCGTCGGTATCGACGTCTCGTGGACGGCTGTCCCCGCCGCCGCGAGCGTCGACGCCGTCGCCCGCGACGCCGGCGACCGGCGGGAGCTGACCGGCTTCGTCGGCGAGGACTTCGAGCTCCTCTGTACCCTCCCGGCCGACCGGGTACAGACCGCGAGCGCGGCGCTCGACGTCCCGCTCGCGGCTATCGGCGAGGTCCGACCGGCGGACGCGGGCGTCACCGCCGACGGCGACCCGCTCCCCGACCGGGGGTACACCCACGGCGACTCAGCCGAGTAGCTCCACCGGCACCGCCACGAAACAGAGCGCGCCGAGCGCGAACGTCGCGACGCCGACCGCGATCCGCCGCCACCCCAGCGGTGTCTCGTCGGCCGGGTTCGCCGGCCCGTTGTACGCGACGACGGTCGTGAGCAGTCCCCAGAACACCCAGAGTCCGACCGACTCGTTCGGCCCGAACCCCTCGACGAAGTAGAGGTAGCCCGCCAGCGCGAACAGCGTGCCCGGCACGACCGCGGCGACCGTCTCCTGTCGCCGGCCGAGCATCGCTCTGAGGACGTGGCCGCCGTCCAGCTGGCCGACGGGCAGCAGGTTGAGCAGGGTGAAGAACATCCCGACCCAGCCGCCGATGATGATCGGGTGGATCGTCAGCCCCGGGTCTGCGTAGCCCGTCGGCTGGCCGAGCGCCGCCGCGACGAGACGCAGGAGCGGCGGGTCGTTGAAGACGATGACCTGCCCGCTCGTCGACACCACGCGCGACGGGATCCGCATCGGGTCGATCCAGAGACCGACCGCCGTGACGACGACGGTCGCGACCAGTCCGGCGAGCGGCCCGGCGACGCCGATGTCGAACAGCGCCCGCCGGTCGGGCATCCGCCCGCGCATCCGTATCACCGCCCCGAGCGTTCCGAACGGGACGATGAACGGGATCAGGTACGGGAGCGACACGTCGACGCCGTGGTACCGACCGACGAGGTAGTGACCGAGCTCGTGGGTGGCCAGCACACCGAGCACGGCGGCGGTGAACGGCCACGCCCGAAGCGCGACAAGCGGGTTCTGCACCACCGCCGACGGCGGGACGTAGTACCACGCCACCGCCCCGACGAGGAGCGTCGAGCAGACCGTCGCGAGCGCGAGCGCGACGTTCGTCCACGGCACGCTCTCGACCCCGGGGGACGTGGGCTCGGCGACGACGGTCACTTCGCCGGCGTCCCGACCGTCGACTACGCGGCACTCGTAGCCCGCCTCGCGGAACGCGGCGTCGAGCTCCTGTGTCAGCACCGAGCGCGGGACGAGCGGGTCGCCGTGGTAGCGGCGCTCGTCGCCGTCTCGTTCGATCGCACGGAGGTGAAGCAGCGACCGCAGCCGCGCCGTCGGTGGTCCGTCTGCCGACGGGTCCCGCAGGTCCATCAACAGCCGCTAGCGGGTGTCGAAGAATAACAGTTGTGTGGCCGTTCGTCCGGGGGAAGGAGGGAGATCCGCGCGGGAACCACCGCGCGAGCGCGAGTGGTCCTGGTCCCTTACGCGGGCTCGACGCGCCACGTGGTCGCACTCGTGTACGACCACTTCTCGACGGTCAGCTCCGAGGCCTCGTCCCGGAGCTTCAGCATCAGCGCGCCGATCTCCTTTGGCGACAGGCCGACGTCGTCGGCGATGAACTTGCCCTTGAAGTAGAGCTCACCGTCCGCGGCCTTCTCCAGCAGGTACTGCTTCAGCTGTTCGTCCTTCGTCGGCTCGTCGTCCGTCGTCGGGTGGGCAGTCGCGCTCATCGCGTCTGACACCTGAGGCGGGAGGGGCGTATAAGCGGGTGAACGTTCGGTTGTATTCGGGCGTGAATCGGCGAAAACTGGACCGTTCACGAACGCCGCAGACATTTTTAGACATTTTATCGGGCGTTCTGAGCATCTCGATTCGATTCTCACGCGACGCCGGCAGATGTCTGACGCGCGTCTGTCACTCCCGCTCGTGGACCCAGAACTCGTCCTCGACGGTGACCTCCTTTTTGAACAGCGGCACCTCGTCCTTCAGCCGGTCGATACCGTCCTCGACGGCGCGAAACGCCTCGCGGCGGTGCCCCGCGAGGACGACGACGTGGACGATGTCCTCGCCCGCCTCGACGACGCCGGTCCGGTGGTGTGTGCGGACGGCGACGACTCCCTCGCGGTCCTCGAGTTCGCGCTCTATCGTCGCCATCCGCTCGTCCGCGACCCCCTCGTACTTCTCGAACTCCAGCCGCTCCGTCCGGGCCTCGTCCGCCGAGTCCTTCGCCCTGACCCGACCGGTGAACGTCGCGACTGCCCCTGCCCGGTCGGAGCCGGGAGCGGACGTGATGCCGGCGACGAGCGACCCGAGCGTCTCACGCGGGTCGAGTCCGTCGAGCGCGTCGGCGACGGCGCCGACGTCGAGTGCCTCCGCGGCGTCGGCGCGGACGAGCACGTCCCGCGCCTCGCCGTCGCCGACGACGACAGCCGGGAGGTTCGTCTCGACGCCGACGACGAGGAGGTAGTCGTGGCCGGCGGCGACGTCGACGAGGTCTGCGACCGTCCGGTCCTCGCCTGCGCCGACCCACGACCCGTCCGGCGCGAGGCCGTACGCGGCGTCGGCTGCCGGCGGCGGCGTCCGCGGGGCGTCCGGCTCGAGACGCTCGACGGTCGCGACGGACCCGTCGAGCGCCGGTGCGATGCGAGCGGCGGCAGCAGATGCGTCCGGACCGACGACGCGTGCGGCGCGCATACCGGACGTGGGGAGGCGCGCCGGGTTTACTGTGTCGCTCGGGGCAGGTGACAACCCTTATCGGACGCTCGGGCCGACGACAGGACATGAGAGCAGTCGTCTCTGTCGGGGGGAGCGTCTTGGCCCCGGACGTCGACCCGGCCCGCGTCGAGACGTACGCCGCGGCCCTCGACCGGGTCGTCGCCGCCGGCCACGACGTCGGCGTCGTCGTCGGCGGCGGGCCGACGGCACGGACGTACATCGACGCCGCGCGGGCGCTCGACGCGACAGAGGTCGAACTCGACCGGCTCGGCATCGCCGTCACACAGCTGAACGCCCGCCTCCTCCGGACCGCGCTCGACGCCCCGAGCGTCACGCCCGAGGACTACGAGCGCGCCGTCGCGGCGATGGACGCCGGCCGGGTGCCCGTGATGGGCGGCGTCGCGCCGGGCCAGACCACGGACGCCGTCGCCGCCGCCCTCGCGGAGGACGCACGCGCCGACCGGCTCGTGTTCGCGACGAGCGTCGACGGCGTCTACGACGCCGACCCGACGACGGACGCGACAGCCGAGCGGTTCGACGAGCTCACGCCCGCCGAACTGGTGGAGGTGGTGGCGCCGATGAGCCGGTCTGCCGGCGCGAGCGCGCCCGTCGACCTCCTCGCCGCGAAGCTCGTCGAGCGCGCCGGCCTGCGGGCGCTGGTCGTCGACGGCACCGACCCCGAGACGGTGGCCCGGGCCGTCGTGGACGACGAGTGCGACGGGACCGCGGTCCGATGAGCGGCGACGAGGCCGAGCACCGCGCCTTCTGGGCCGACGAGGCCGCGGACCGGGTGCTGGCGCGCGACCCCGACGAGCCGGTCGTGATCAAGGGCGGCGTCTCGCCGTCTGGCGTCCCGCACGTCGGCCACCTCAACGAGCTCCTGCGGGGCTGGTTCGTCGCCGAGGCCCTGCGTGACCGGGGGTACGACGTCAGACAGGTGTTCACGAGCGACGACCGGGACGCGCTCCGGAAGGTCCCCCGACGCCTCGCAACCGCGGAGTTCGAACTCGTCGAACTCGGCGACGACCGGGTGGACGCCGCCGCTCTCGGACGGAACCTCGGCGTCCCGTACACCGCGATCCCCGACCCGATCGCCGGCTGTGACCACGACTCCTACGCCGACCACTTCACCGACCTGCTCCGGCAGTCCGCCGACCTGCTCGGGGTGTCAGTCGAGTTCGAGTCGAACACCGCGCTCTACGAGTCCGGCGCGTTCGAGCCGGCGACCCGGACGGCGCTCGCCCGTGCCGACGAGATCCGGGCGGTCCTCGGGGACTACCAGTCCGGCGTCGACGACGGCTACGTCCCGTTCATGGCCCAGTGTATCGAGTGCGACCGGCTGACGACCGACGTCGGCCCCGTCGACGTCGGGTCGGGGACCGTCGACTACCGGTGTACGGGCATGGTCGCCGGCGGCCAGGAGATCGAGGGCTGTGGCAACGAGGGGACGGCGACGCTCCGGGCGGGCAAGCTCCCGTGGCGCGTCGAGTGGCCGGCACAGTGGACGACCCTCGACGTCGACTTCGAGCCGTTCGGCAAGGACCACGCCGAGGGGTCGTGGCCGAGCGGCTGCGCGCTCGCCGAGCGGGTGTTCGAGCGCGACCCGCCCGTTCCGCTCACCTACGAGTGGTTCACGCTCGGCGGCGAGGCGCTCTCCTCCTCCGGTGGGAACGTGATGACCGCCCGGGAGCTCCTCGACCTGCTCGGCCCCGAAGTGGTGCGGTACTTCTTCGCGCTCGACCCGCAGAAGGCCCGCGACCTCGACGTCGAGCGGCTCGACCGCCTCGCCGACGGCTTCGACCGCCTGGAGCGGGTGGCGCTCGGGCGCGAGGACGACGAGTCGCTCCGCCCGTTCGCGGAGCGGGTCTACCCGTTCCTCGTCGACGAGGTCCGGGACGACCGCCTGCGGGTGCCGTACGCCGTCGCCGCGGTGCTGGGCATGACCGACGACCGTGACCTGCGCCTCCGTATCGCCCGCGACGAGGGGCACCTCCCGACGGACGCGCCAGAGGCCGAACTCGAGACGGCGCTCGCGCGGGTCGACCGCGCCCGGCGGTGGGCCGCGCGGACGGGCAACCGCTACGACTACCGGATCCAGGCCGACCTGCCCGACCTCTCGTTCGACGACGAGACGGCGGCGGCGCTCGACGACCTCGCCGACACGGTCGCGGCGGGCGCCGACGGCGAGGCGATACAGTCGGCCATCTACGAGACGGCCCGGGACTACGGCATCGACGTCGGCGACTTCTTCTCCGCCGGCTACCGCCTCTTCTTCGACGACACGGAGGGCCCGCGGCTGGGCGAGTTCCTCGGCGACCTCGACCGCGAGTTCGTCGTCGAACGGCTGCGCCGCGAGAGCTGACTCGTCCGCCTCGGCTGCCGCGGCGTCTGCTCGACCGTGAGAGCCCGTGTCGTCGCCCCCGCGAGGCGGGTGGCGACGGGCTTTTGCCCGGCGCGGGCGTCTATCTGGTAATGGAGGTCGACCTGTTGGTCGTGCTGGCGGCGGTGGTGGTCGGCTACACCGTCGTTGCCTACCTGCTGCAGGCGCGCGGCCTGCTCCCGTCGTCGGTCCGGCTGACGGGTCCGCTGACGACGATCCACACGCGGCGGGGACGTGCGCTGCTCGACCGCCTCGCCCAGCCGCGACGGCTCTGGCGCGCGTGGAGTAACGCCGGGGTCGGCATCGCGCTGGTGGTGATGGGCGGACTGTTCCTGCTCCTCCTCGTCCAGGCGGTCAGCATCCTCTCGAACCCGCCGGAGCCGACGCAGGTCACCCAGCCGCGGAACTTCCTGGTCATCCCGGGTGTCAACGACTTTCTGCCGCTGTCGGTCGCGCCAGAGGTCGTCTTCGGCCTGCTCCTCGGCCTCGTCGTCCACGAGGGCGGCCACGGTCTGCTCTGCCGGGTCGAGAACATCGATATCGATTCGATGGGGCTGGTGACGCTCGCCGTCGTCCCCGTCGGGGCGTTCGTCGAGCCGAGCGAGGAGAGCCAGCGCGGCGCCGACCGCGGCGAGCGCACCCGGATGTTCGCCGCCGGGGTGACGAACAACTTCGCGGTCGCGGTGGTGGCGTTCGCACTCCTGTTCGGGCCCGTCGTCGGCGCCATCACCGTCGCGCCCGGCGTCGCGGTCGCCGACGCGTTCTCGGGGACGCCCGCCGACGCCGCCGGCATCGACCAGGGCGACCGCGTCACGGCGGTCGAGGGCCGGTCGGTCGACACCGAGGCCGAACTCGAGGCGGCGCTCGCGGAGACCGACGCCGCCACCGTCGGCGTGGAGGTGGACGGCGAGCGGACGGTTGCCGTCGAGCGGTCGGTCGTCGTCGTCGGGAGCGTCGCGGACAACCCCGCCGGTCTCGACTTCGCCGACCGACGCGAGGCCGTCGCGGTGACGGCTGTCAACGGCACGCCGGTCGACACCCGCGCAGAGTTCGACCGCGCCGTCGCCGACCGGCCGGTCGCGGCGATCACGACGAGCGAGGGCACCCGGACGATGCCCGTCGGTGCGTTCGTCCAGGTGACGGAGGACGGGTCGCTCGCAGGCGCGGGCGCACCCACAGGAAACGCGGTCGTGACGGGCGTCGACGGTTCGCGCGTGGCGAACTCCGCGGACCTGTTCGACGCCCTGGCGGAGACCGAGGGCGGCGACCGCGTCTCGGTCACGCTCTTCGACGAGGGCGACCGGGCGACGTACGACGTGACCCTCGGAACCGACGACGACGGGAGCGGACTGCTCGGCGTCCGGGTGTTCCCGGGGACGAGCGGGCTCGCGCTCGACGGCTTCGGCGTCCAGACGTACCCCGCCGGCACGTACCTCGAGCTGCTCGGCGGCGACGGCGGACCGGGCGCGGGGACGCCCGTCGGCGCCGGCGGGTCGATTCTCCTGCCCGTCTACGTCGCGCTGGTGCTCCCGCTCGCCTCGTTCGTCCTCGGTGTGCCGAACTTCCCGGGGTTCACCGGCTACTGGACCGCGTTCTACGACGTCCAGGGACCGCTCGGAGCGGCGGGCGAGCCCGCAGTCTTCCTGACCGCGAACCTGCTGTTCTGGGCGGCGTGGATCAACCTCCAGCTCGGCCTGTTCAACTGTATCCCGGGCTACCCGCTCGACGGCGGGCGTATCCTGCGGACGAGCGCGGAGGCCGTCGTCTCGCGGCTCCCGGTCGCCGACCGTGACCGGGTGGTGTCGACCATCACGACCGGCGTCGGGCTGACGATGCTCGCGTCGCTCGTCCTCCTCGTCTTCGGGCCCGACCTGCTGAACTAGTAAGCTCCATACGGCCGCGGGCCGATCTCCGACCATGGCCGAGATGCCGCCGACCGACGAGGGCTGGTACGTCCTCCACGACCTCCGTCGCGTCGACTGGGACGAGTGGCGCGAGGCGCCCGAGCGCACCCGCGAGCAGGCCGCCGCGGAGGGCCGAGCGTTCCTGAAGGACGCCGCTGCCGTCGCGGACGCCGACGAGGGCTACTCGCTCGTGTCGAGCGTCCTCGGCGACGGCGCCGACCTGCTCGTCGTCCACATGCGCCCGACGCTGGACGACCTCTCCGCGCTGGAGCGCCGGTTCGAGGCGACGGCGCTCGCCGGCTACACGACCCGTGCCGACTCGCACGTCTCCGTGACCGAGGTGAGCGGCTACGTGACCGACGACTACTTCACAGGCGACGCGGACGAGGGGACCCGACGGTACATGGAGTCGAAGCTCCGCCCCGACCCGCCCGAGGACGAGTACGTCTCGTACTACCCGATGAGCAAGCGCCGGTCCGGCGACGACAACTGGTACACGCTCCCGATGGCAGAGCGCGCCGAGCTGATGGCGGCCCACGGCGAGACGGGGAAAGGCTACGCCGGCCGCATCTCACAGGTGATCGCCTCCTCCGCCGGCTTCGACGACCACGAGTGGAGCGTCACGCTGTTCGCCGGCGACCCCGTCGACATCAAGAACATCGTCTACGAGATGCGCTTCGACGAGGCCTCGGCGCGGTACGGCGAGTTCGACGAGTTCTACGTCGGGCGACGGTTCCCGCCGTCCGACGTCGGCGCCTACCTCGACGGCGAGCGGGTGCCGACGAGCGAGTTCGCCGACGACGAGTCCACGGCGCGGGGTGCGGACGAGAGCGAGAGCGAGAGCGACGGGTCAGAGAGCGACGCCGACGCGGACGACATCCGCGGTGAACTCGCCGACCTCGACGTCTACGCCGGCCAGCCCCGCGGCGAGGACGTCCACGCCGTGGTTCTCTACTCCGAGGCCGACCCCGACGGACTCGCGGAGGAGGTGGACGGCCTGCGCGGCAACTTCGAGCACTACGACACCCACGCCCGCACCGCCGTCTACGCCGCGCGCCGCCGCGACCGGACCGCCGTGGTGAGCGTCTGGGACACCGCGTCGGCGGCGGAGACGGCTGCGGGCTTTCTCTCGGACCTGCCGGGCGTCGTCGCCCGCGCCGGCGAGGAGTCCGGCTTCGGGACGATGGGGATGTTCTACACCGTCGAGCCGGAGTACCGCGAGGACTTCACCAGCCGCTTCGACACGGTACTCGGCCTCTTGGACGACTCCGAGGGCCACCGCCAGACGGACCTGATGGTGAACGTCGACGACGAGAACGACATGTTCATCGCAAGCGGGTGGCGCGCCCGTGACGACGCCATGGACTTCTTCGCCTCCGAGGGCTTCCGTGACACGGTCGACTGGGGCCGCGAGGTGCTGGCCGACCGGCCGCGGCACGTCTTCCTCGCGTAGCGGCCCGGCGAGTCGTCTCGTGTCGCTGGTGCGGCGCTGTCGGCGTCGGGAGGTCACGCTCGAGACTGTCCTACCGCTCACCCCCTGCTGTCAGGGCCAACTGGTACTATCGGCTCGTCGCCGGCGTGTTCAGTGGTCGCGCAGCGACTCCCCACAGTGTGGGCAGGAGGCTTGCGTGTCTGACTGAGAGTCTTCGATGAAGCCCGCAGCCAGGATCGACGCTGGAAGGGCAAACAGCCCGATTCCGAACACCGCGATGAGCGCTCCGGCGACCTGTCCCAGCCTCGTCACCGGGTATATATCGCCGTATCCAACTGTCGTGAGCGTCATCGCGCCCCACCACAGCGTCGCCGGAATCGAGCTGAAGAGTTCGGGCTGTGCCTCGTGTTCGAGCTGGTACATCACAGACGACGACAGTACGAGCAGGATGAGACTCATCGCGGCTGCGACGACCAACTTCTCCTTTTGCGATCGAAGCACCGTCGAGAACGACCGCATCGTCTCGGAGTACCGCGCGATTTTCAGCAGTCGCACCACCCGGAACAGCCGCATCGCCCGGAGGAAGCGGGTGTCGACGACTAACACGCCCGACAGGTAGAACGGCAGGATAGCGAGGAGGTCGACGATGCCGAGCGAGGCCGTGGGATCGACCGACCGTGGCTGCAGGGTCGCAGATGTTGCGACGGTCTCACCGGGTGCGACACGCACGTTCTGGGAGCTGTTTCCGGCGCTGGTCCCGAGCGGCGCAACAACGTACGAACCGGGTGAGACCGAGACGCTGTAGCCGCCGGTGCTGTTCGTCCTCGTGTAGTAGGTCTCGTCACCACCCGAAATTTGGACGGGGATCTTGGCCGCGGCGGTTCCGCTCGGATTGTCGAACACGCCGGTGAGCGTCCCCGAGTCTTCGAGTGTGATGTCCGACGACGCCGGTGTTCCCGGTTCGGCGGTGATATCCTCGCGCACCCGTGTCGGCGACCCAGGTGCATCGACGATGGTCTGGTGGGTTCCTGCAGGAACCTCGGCAGCGTAGCTACCGTTGGCGTCGATCTGCACCGTCTCGCGGTGTTGACCGTTCGTGCGAACGACTGTCGCCGTCCCACCGGTCACTGGATCGCCGTTCGCGTCGACGACCGGCGCGTCCGCCACGACGGGCGGTGACAGGGGCGCGACGAGTACGCGCGTGGCTGCTGCTCGAAGGCGGGTAAAAAACGGGGAGGTGGCGCGTGGGCAGTCAGTCGTCGGCGGGCGCGTGGCCCTCGCCGGTGCTGACGCCGGTGCCGGGACCGACGTCGATGTCGAGCTCCACGAGCTTCTCCTCGGGCACGACGCCGTCGACCCAGCCGCGGTGCTCGTAGTACTCCTGCTTCATCGGCTCGAGTTCGCAGAGCTCGCCCTCGGAGCCACCCTGGCCGGGGATGGCGCCCTCGGCGCCCTCCACGAACCGGTTCGGCAGGCTGTCGTCGGAGCCGTCGAACCCGGCGACGTTGTTGTAGTACCGCTCGAGGTTGTAGATGCGCTCGCCGGCCTCTATCAGCTCCTCCT
>KI543183.1:110872-114774 GCA_000496195.1 uncultured archaeon A07HB70 | reverse complement strand
CCGTTGTACTGGAGCACGTACTCCTCGATTCCCTCGGCGAACGCGCTGAACTTGCAGATGTCGAACGAGTCCGAGATCGCGTGGAGGTCCTGGAAGGTCGCACAGAGTTCGCCTTTGCCCTCCCACGCGTACGGGTCGACCTTCTCCGGAATGCCGAGGATTTCGGCGGCGGGCGTGTAGCCCCGCAGGTGACAGGCCCCGCGGTTCGAGGTGGCGTAGCCGATGCCCATCCCCTTCATACAGCGCGGGTCGTACGCGGGGATCGTCTGGCCCTTCACCGCGAGGGAGTTCTCGTGGGCGTTCATCTGCTCGGCGACGGCGGCGGCGCCGTCGGCCAGCAGGTCCGCGAGGTCGTCCTCGCGGCGGGCGATCCGGTCGATCATCTCGATCATGGTGTCGGAGTCGCCCCACTCGATCCCGTCGCCGAGGTCGTCGAGCTTGCCGTCCTCGGTCATCTCCATGCCCATCGCCATCATGTTCCCGACCTCGATGGTGTCGACCCCCACGTCGTTACAGCGGTCGATCATGAGGGCGACCTTGTCGCGGTCGTCGTTCATCGAGTTCGGGCCGAGCGCCCACGCGGACTCGTACTCGAACGACTCCATGCGGACGTTCATGTCCTGGCCCTTGTGGTTGACCTGGACCTCGACCTCCTTCTTGCAGGCCACGGGACAGGAGTGACAGGTCGGCTCGTCGACGAGGATGTTCTCGCGGACGTTCTCGCCGGAGACGCCCTCCGGGTCGATTGTCGGCCCGTCGGACGACCCCGCTGCCTCGGAGGCGCCGGAGGTGTACTGCGCGTTCCGGGTCGGCAGCCCGTCCATCTCCTCCGTGACGTTCATCAGGACGTTCGTCCCGTACATCGACAGGCCGCCCTCGTTCGGCGCGGTGACGTCGGACTCACGGATGACCTCCATCGCCTGTTTCGCGCCCTGCCGGAACGTCTCGGAGTCCGCGGGCTTTGGCATCTTCGTGCCCGAGCGCACGACGACGGCCTTCAGCCCCTTGTTGCCCATGACACAGCCGGTGCCGCCGCGGCCCGACGCGCGGTCGTCCTCGTTGACGATACAGGCGTAGCGCACCTCGTTCTCGCCCGCAGGCCCGATCGTCATCACGGAGAGGTTCTTGCCCATCTCTCCCTCGACCTCCTCGCCGAGCGTGTCCACCGTCTCGTGGACGCCCGCGCCCCAGAGGTCGCTCGCGTCGCGCAGTTCGACCTCGCCGTCCTCGACGACTGCGTACACCGGGTCGTCGGCCTGACCCTCGAACACGAGGCCGTCGAAGCCCGCCCACTTCAGGCGTGCGCCCGACCAGCCGCCGTGGTGGGAGTCGGTCACCGTCTCCGTCAGCGGCGACTTCGTCGTCACGGCGATGCGGCCGCTCATCGTCGCCTGCGTCCCCGTGAGGGGGCCGTTCATGAAGCAGAGCGGGTTGTCCGGGCCGAGTGCGTCGACGTTCGGGCCTGCGTCGAACACGTACTTGACCCCGAGGCCGCGCGCCCCGATATACTTCTTCGCGTCGTCGTCGTCTACGCCCTCGTAGCGCACGTCGCCCTCGGAGAGGTCGACACGAGCCACGTGGTCGCGGAATCCACCCAGTTCGGTCATGTAATGGTCGTTAATGGATAACACCCGAGTGATAAACTATGTTACGGCCAGATAGTAACCACAGACGGTTTCGTCCTCAGCCGCCGGCGAACGCGCTCGCGACCACCCGACCGTCGTTGCGGACGAACACCGTCCCGTCGACGACGATGACCCGGAGCGGCCCGCCGGGACAGATCGTCCACCCGGCAGTCAGGCGCTCCGTTCCGTCGACGAACACCGAGAGCGTCGTCGGTCCGGGGGCGACGGCGAGTCCGAGCGACCGGCTCTCGTCCGGCGAGAGCGCGACGGTCTCCGACTCGCCCGTCCGGTCGCCGCTCTGCACCGCGACGCCGACCGTCCGTGTCGACCCGCCGGAGTTGCGGACGCCGGTGATCCGTGTCTGGCCGAACTCACAGTCGGACGCGACGCCGTCGACGCCGACCCGGAACTGCGGGAACGGCTCCTCCGGGACGTGCCACCGGCGCTCGAGGCGCCGGTCCGGGCCGCTCACGGCGAGGTCGTAGACGCCGTCGGTCCGCGCGACCGGGACGATCGCCCGGACGCCCGGCGGGACCTGGTAGCGGTAGTCGACGAGCGTCTCGTCGCCGGTCGCGACCCGGAGCGAGACGGGGGCGGTCTGCTCGCGGGCGTTCTCGAGGGTGACGGCGCCGGAGACCTCCTGGCCGGGGTCGGTACGGCTCTCCCTCGGGAGCGGGACGCTCTCGCCCTCTGCCCGCATCGGCGGACAGTCGGGCGAACAGATACCGTACTGTCGGGTCGTGACCGCGCCGGTGACCAGCCGGGCGACCAGGTTGCGGCTGCCCCACTGCTCGCCGACGACCCAGCCGTGGACCGTCCGCTCGCCGGTCTCCGTCTCGACGACGACGCGGTAGATACCGGGGCGGGCGACGAGGTTCTCGTGGCGCCAGGTCTCGTCGCGTCCGACCGTCCCGCTCGCGGAGTACACCGTCCGGTCGCCGTCCTCGACGACGACGGTGGTGAACACCGTCTCCGACCGCCCGTTCCGCACGTCGATGCCCCGGGCCGTCTCGAGGGTCGAAGCCGGGTCGCTCGCCGTCAGCGGGAGCGCGGGCGTCGGCGACCGGGTCGCGGTCGGCGCCGTCTCTGTCGTCGTCCGCTCGTCGCCTCCGGAGAACGCAGAACAGCCGGCGAGCAGGGGGACGGCAGCCAGTATGGCGCGGCGATACACGTAGCTATACTACGCGCCCGAGACTATTGAACCTGCGGCGTCGAGGCGACACCGCTTTGCCCGCCCGCCCGAACGACGTCTCATGAGCGAGTCGACCCCGGAGGCCCGCGAGCGCGGGCGAGGGATGGACGCCCACAACGCCGCGATGCGGTCGATCCGGGCCGAGAACGACGCCTCCTACGACCCGCACGAGCCGACGCGGGTGTGGGTCGACGAGGACCGCACGCCCGACGGAGTTCGGGACTCGCTCACCGTCGTCCTCAACACCGGCGGCTGTCGGTGGGCCCGCGCCGGCGGCTGTACGATGTGTGGCTACGTCGCCGAGTCGGTCGACGGCGGCACGGTCCCCCACGAGGCGCTGCGGGACCAGGTCGAGGCCGTCCTCGCACACGAGCGCGCCCACCACGACGGCCCTTGCCCGCTGGTGAAGATCTACACCTCCGGCTCCTTCCTCGACGAACGCGAGGTGCCAGCCGAGAGCCGGCGGCTGGTCGCGGAGACGTTCGCCGGGCGCGAACGCGTCGTCGTCGAGAGCCTGCCGGACTTCGTCGCGGCGCCGAAGCTCGACGACTTCCTCGACCGCGGTCTCGCCGTCGACGTCGCGGTCGGGCTGGAGACGGCGACCGACCGCGTGCGCCACGACTGCGTGAACAAGTACTTCGACTGGGCCGACTTCGTGACGGCGAGCGAGACGGCGCGGGCCGCCGGCGCGGGCGTCAAGGCCTACCTGCTGATGAAGCCGCCATTCCTGACCGAACGGGAGGCGCTCGCGGACATGGTCGACTCGATCCGCCGCACGGCCGACCACGCCCACACCGTCTCGATGAACCCCTGCAACGTCCAGCGGTACACGATGGTCGACGAGCTCCACTTTCGCGGGGGCTACCGCCCGCCGTGGCTCTGGTCCGTCGCGGCGGCGCTCGAACGGACCGCCGACGCGGACGCGATCGTCGTCTCCGACCCCGTCGGCGCGGGCGAGGAGCGGGGCGCACACAACTGCGGCGAGTGCGACGAACGGGTCGAGACGGCGGTGAAGGACTTCGACCTGCGGCAGGACCCGACGGGTGTTCGAACAGGTCGACTGCGACTGCCACGCGACGTGGGAG
>KI543183.1:109620-110852 GCA_000496195.1 uncultured archaeon A07HB70 | reverse complement strand
AGCCGTGTAGTTCGTGACGGTCACCGTGATCTCGAACGTGGTTTCGGCAGTCACGCCGAACCCCTCGAGCTCCGACTGGTGCTGAACGACGTCGGTATTGCGGTTCGGGTCGCTCGCGTGCGCGATCTGGACCTGGAGGAGCCCGTCCGTGACCTCCGGGATCACCACCATCCTGTGAGCGTCAGTCGTTGTGCTCCTCGGACCGTCGACGATGCTGAGCGAGGCCGTGGGATCGACCGACTGTGGCTGCAGGGTCGCCGATGTTTCGACGGTCTCATTGAGTGCGATACTCACGTTCCGGGAGCTGTTCCCGGCACTGTTGCCGAGCGGCGCAACAACGTACGAACCGGGTGAGACCGAGACGCTGCAGCCGCCGGTGCTGTTCGTCCTCGTGTAGTAGGTCTCGTCACCACCCGAAATCTGGACGGGGATCTTGGCCGCGGCGGCTCCGCTCGGATTGTCGAACACGCCGGTGAGCGTCCCCGAGTCTTCGAGTGTGATGTCCGACGACGCCGGTGTTCCCGGTTCGGCGGTGATATCCTCGCGCACCCGTGTCGGCGACCCAGGTGCATCGACGATGGTCTGGTGGGTTCCTGCAGGAACCTCGGCAGCGTAGCTACCGTTGGCGTCGATCTGCACCGTCTCGCGGTGTTGACCGTTCGTGCGAACGACTGTCGCCGTCCCACCGGTCACTGGATCGCCGTTCGCGTCGACGACCTGTCCGCCGATCTCGCTCAGCGCCTCTGTTCTGGGTTCGGAATCGGCCGTGTTTGGAACGCCGTCACCGTCGGTGTCGTCGTCGACCGGCGCGTCCGCCACGACGGGCGGTGACAGGGGCACGACGAGTACGCGCGTGGCCGCTGCTCGAAAGCGGGTGAAAAACGGGGAGGTGGCGCGTGGGCAGTCAGTCGTCGGCGGGCGCGTGGCCCTCGCCGGTGCTGACGCCGGTGCCGGGACCGACGTCGATGTCGAGCTCCACGAGCTTCTCCTCGGGCACGACGCCGTCGACCCAGCCGCGGTGCTCGTAGTACTCCTGCTTCATCGGCTCGAGTTCGCAGAGCTCGCCCTCGGAGCCACCCTGGCCGGGGATGGCGCCCTCGGCGCCCTCCACGAACCGGTTCGGCAGGCTGTCGTCGGAGCCGTCGAACCCGGCGACGTTGTTGTAGTACCGCTCGAGGTTGTAGATGCGCTCGCCGGCCTCTATCAGCTCCTCCTCGGAGAGGTCGAGGCCG
>KI543183.1:108419-109600 GCA_000496195.1 uncultured archaeon A07HB70 | reverse complement strand
AGCAGTCGCACCACTCGGAACAGCCGCATAGCCGGAGGAAGCGGGTGTCTACGACTACACGCCCGACAGGTAGAACGGCAGGATAGCGAGGAGGTCGACGATCATGAGCGGGTGACGGCAAATCGGATGCGCCCCCAGACCGGGTCGTCGTACTCCCGAGCCTCGGTGATCGACCACACGTGTGCGAGGTACTCGACAGTGAACACACTCACCGAGACGAGTTCGACGAGATACAGTTCGTCTCCGTACGCGGCTGCGATCGGGTCTATCGTCTCGACCAGCACTGCGAGAATATTCACGACGATCAGGGCCATGATTCCCCAGTCGAATGCCGCGCCGAGGCGGCCGCCGAGACGCGGCGCGAATAGATCGTATATGAACGCCCGTGTCTGTTGGTATCTCATCGATCCTACCTGTCTGCTGCTGGATCTCTCACGTACTCCCGGTGTATCCGGGCAGTTTCGACCCAATCGGCGACTGCGGCGTCGTCACGGTCGGAATCTACAGCCGACAGCTGCTGTATCGACTCGATACCGACGCTCACCGGAAGCGCCTACCGATCCGGTCGACCATCTGGCGAACGCGCTTGGCGTTTCTCGTCTCCGTGATCGGAGGCCGATCAGCCTTCGTTCCGAACCGCTGGGCCCGGTCGGCCCACCCCTCGATCACCGTCTGGTCGATCTCGAGCGTGTTCGCGAGATGGTCCGGGTCGGCCTCCGCGAGCTGGTCGACCGACTCGATGCCCAGCTCGTCCAGCGCCGCAGCGTGCTCGCCCGTGATAGACGACACCGACCGGCTGGCCGACGACCGATCCTCGCCGGTCACGAGGTGCCACAGTCGATCCCTGGCAGCCGTGACCAGAGCGCTCCCCTGGAGCATCACCCGCGAGTATCGCCTGCTTACGGCGTCGAACTTGCCCATCACGATATCCTCGAGCCAGCGCTGTGTCTCGCTGAACGCCACGCTCGCCGCCGATGCGACGGGCCCGGAGACCGGCGCGAGCCAGCCGGGCGAGAGCGTGGCGAGGAGTCCCCCGGAGACGGCGTTGAGGCCACCGCGAAGGCGGCTCCGGAGCCAGCCGCGCCACTGACGCTTCCGGTAGGACTGGAGCGTCTCGACGACGAACGTCTTCAGCCCGTCACGGGTCGCCAGCTCTCGGCGGCTCTCTGCCCACTCGCGCC
>KI543183.1:104812-108399 GCA_000496195.1 uncultured archaeon A07HB70 | reverse complement strand
GAGCGGGGCGCACACACTGCGGCGAGTGCGACGAACGGGTCGAGACGGCGGTGAAGGACTTCGACTGCGGCAGGACCGACGGTGTTCGAACAGGTCGACTGCGACTGCCACGCGACGTGGAGACGGTGCTCGACGAGGAGACCGGGTTCTGCCAGCCGCTCGCACGGTAGCGTCGCTCCGAGCGACCACCTGCGGCCCACACGGCGCTCGGCGAGCGTGACAGCGCTCCAAAGAGTAATGTTCGCCGATAGACACTGCTCTCGTCGCGAGCGTGGGTCCTCGACAGCGCCTGCGTACGCTCGTCCACACGTGCTGGCCCGTGTTCCGCTGGTACGACTCGCGCGACGGGTGGGAGCATCTCGCCGTCGCAAGCATCGCCTCCGGAGTTGCCGTGCCTCCTCACAGACTGATCGAGCCGTGAGCGCGGTCAGTCCGCGGACGGCTGCTCGTCGGACGCGTCGGGCGACGTATCCTCCAGCGACGACCACCGGTCGACGAGACGATCAGTCTTCTGTCGCGACCGAGGTGGCCACGGTCACGGGGCGAACGCCCGGAGAACTCCGGCGCCGTCGCCCGAACTCAGCCGGGGGAGCGTCGCGCGCTCGGGGTGGGGCATCAGCACCGCGACCGACGGTTCGTCGCCGAGGAGGCCGGCGACCGCGCCGCGGGAGCCGTTCGGGTTCGCCGCGCCGACGGTCCCGTCGGCGTCGCAGTAGCGAAAGATCACCCGGTCGTCGGCGACGAGGCGGCTGTACGTCTCGTCGCCCGCCTCGAACCGTCCCTCGCCGTGAGCGATCGGTAGGTCGAGGACGTCTCCCTCCTCGTACGCGCGGGTGAACGGGGTGTCGGCGCGTTCGACCCGGACGTGGACGCGCTCACAGCGGAAGCGCGCGCCGGCGTTCGTCGTGAACGCGCCCGGTACCAGCCCCGCCTCACAGCCGACCTGTGCGCCGTTACAGACGCCGAGGACGGGGACGCCGTCGGCGGCGGCGGCGCGCACCTCGTCCATCACCGGGGCGCGCGCGGCCATCGCGCCGGCCCGGAGGTAGTCGCCGTAGGAGAAGCCGCCGGGGAGCACCACGCCGTCGACGTCGTCGGGCAGGCCGTCGGCGTGCCAGACGCGTTCGGCGTCGACGCCGACGTGTGAGAGCGCGCGGACGGCGTCGCGGTCGCAGTTCGAGCCGCCGAACTGGACGACCGCGACTACCACGGTCGGGCTCCGTTGCCTGCCGGCGGCGTCGCCGTGGCGGGACCGGGGGTCGCGAGCGGCCCGTGGTCGGCGTACAGCGCCGCGAGAGCCGGGACGGTCATCGCTCCGCGACCGCGACCTCGTAGTCGTGAACGGTCGGGTTCGCCAGCAGCCGCTCGGCCATCTCGTCGGCCCGGTCGCGCGCGGCTGCCGCGGAGTCGGCCTCCAGGTCGACCTCGAACCGGTCCGCGGAGCGGAGTCCCTGTAGCTCGAATCCGAGCCGCTCCAGCGCGCGGCGTGTGGTGTCGGCCTCGGGGTCGAGCACACCCCGCTTCAGCCGGACGGTCACCGTCGCGGTGTACGTCGTCACGGGCGTCGGTCCAGCGCCGCAGGACAAAGCGGTTTCGACGCAGCCGTGTGGGAGCGTGGCTCACGCCGTCGCTCCGAACGGAAGCGACTTCAACGTCGACTCCCGACCGCCACCGATGATCACGCAGAGGTCCACGCCGAGATGACACGGGAGTACGCAGAGATCACGGTGATCGGCGAGGACAAGTCCGGAATCGTCGCCGGCGTGACAGGGGCGCTGTTCGAACGCGGCGTCAACGTCGAGGATATCGACCAGAACGTCCGCGAAGGGATCTTCCGCATGACCCTCCACGCGGACCTCTCGGAGATGGTCTGCCGGCGCGAGACCCTCCGCGAGCGCCTCGCGGAGGTGGGCGAGGAGCGCGGCGTCGAGGTGACGGTCCGGTTCCCCGAAGACCGCGAGCGCGACCGGGTCGCCGTCCTCGTCACGAAAGAGAGCCACTGCCTCGAGAAGCTGTTCGCCGCCCGCGACGCCGGGCGGCTGGACGCCGAGATAGCCGTCGTCATCGGCAACCACGACGACCTCGAACCGCTCGCGGCCGACCACGACGTCCCGTTCTACGACGTCGGCGACGAGTCGGGCGTCCCCGACGAGGAACGGATCCTCGACCTGCTGGAGGAGTACCGGGTCGACCTCGTCGCGCTCGCGCGATACATGCGCATCCTCTCGCCGGACGTCGTCTTCAGGTACGAGGACCGGATCATCAACGTCCACCCCTCGCTCCTGCCGGCCTTCCCCGGCGCCGCTGCCTACCGGCAGGCCAGAGAAGACGGCGTCCGGGTCGCGGGCGTCACCGCGCACTACGTCACCACGGACCTCGACCAGGGGCCGATCATCGCCCAGCGCGCGTTCGACGTGCCCGACGGCGCGAGCGTCGAGGAGATGCGCGCCCGCGGCCAGCCGCTCGAGGCGGCGGCGCTCGTCGAGGCCGTCTGCCTCCACCTCGACGACGCCGTCACGTCCCACTGGGGCCGCACAGAGCTCCGCGACGCCGCCGACGAGGACGACTACCAGCTCGGACTCCCGACCGACGTCGGCGACAACCAGCCGGCGGAGCCGCGCGACCGCGACGTCACGCCTGCCGAGGCCACGCCGCCGAGCGACGGCGCCGACTAGAGGCTCGCAGCCGCGTCGACGGCCGCCTCGAGCGACGGCGCGTCGAACCACGCCTCGTCGGTGTAGTGGTTCACGCCCGCGGCGTAGAGGTCGCTCGCGGCCTCGACAGCCGCGTCCGGGAGGGGAGCCGGCGAGCGGTCGCAGCGCGTGTGCCAGTCGTCGTCGGTCCCGCGCGCCGCCGCCTTCGCCCGCTCGACGGCCTGCACCCACTCGGACTGGTGTTCGCGGTGGTACTCACGGAGCACCTCCTTCGAGATCGGCTGGCCGTCGTACGTGTAGCGGTTCTCGTCGAACGTCCCGGCGACGTCGGCGACGTACAGGCCGCCGTCGCTGGCGAGCACCTCGATCTTCCCGTCTAAGTGTGTCATGCCGGCGCGTTCGGCCCGGTCGGTGAGGACGTGGTTGACCGCGCCCGCGAGCGTCTCGACCCTGTCGAGGTCGGCCCGACCCGCGATCCGGGCGGCCTCCGCGCGGTCGAGGTAGCGGTCCTGGGCCTCGAACTTCGTCGAGAACTCCACCAGCGGGTCGGGGAGCTCGACCGTCCCCTCCGGCCACGTCTCGCGGTCGAGACCCGCCTCGCGCGGCGCGTAGCGGCGACGGAGACTCGACGCCGGCGGGACGGCGTTGCGGAACACCACCTCGAGGGGGACGACGCAGGCGTCGCCCGCCGCGGCGTGGTAGGCGTCGTAGTCGTGGCCGTCGTCGTCGCGCGGGAGCGGCGGGCGGCTCCCGAGCGCCACCGCCATCTCCGTCGGCGGGTCGTCAGCCCCGGCGAGCGGCTGGACCTCGTCGTCGACGACCACGCCGCGGTAGTGCGTCGGCACCTCGTTCACCTCGAGAATCGTGAAGTTGAACGCGCCCATCGTACAGAGCGCGGCCCCCTTGTGCGGCACGGCGTCGGGCATCTCGCCC
>KI543183.1:86711-104792 GCA_000496195.1 uncultured archaeon A07HB70 | reverse complement strand
ACGAGGACGTCCGCGCCGAGGAGGGCAGTGTGGACCGGGAACGCCGCCGGGTCGGCCGGGTCCGGGTCGGCTGCGAGCGCCGCCGGGTTCTCCGGCGTCGGCGTGTCGAGGCCGACCCACGAGAGGCCGGCGTCCGCGACGCGCTCCGCCGCCGCGGGCGTCAGGTACGGATGGGTCCTCGTACCGCGGGGTCCCGGCGTGGGCGTCCCAGCCGGTGTGGACGAGGAGCGCGTCGCCCGGCGAGCAGGCGTCGAGAACCGGGGCGAGCGCCGTCGCCGTGATCGGCGCCCGTGCGCCGGCGTCCGGCGACCACGCGACGCCCGCGCCGAGGAGCCGGCCCGGCGGATACGCCTCGATGCCGTCGCCGTCCGGGAAGCGGTGGCGCGGCGCCTCGACGTGGGTGCCCGCGTGGGTGGCGATCGTGAGCTCCGAGGCCGCGAGCAGCGGCTCCTCGAGCGCCGTGATCCGCGGCGCGTCGAGGAAGGGCAGCCGCGGCGTCTCGGCGTCGATGCGGTGGGTGAGGTCGTGCCACACGACGGGGCGTTCGCGGCCGAGACTCGTAGCGGTTGTGGCCGGGTCCGCGGGACTTTTGCCCGTCGACTCCCGGAAGCGAGTGTGACAGCGCCCGCGTCGTTCGACTGGTCTCACGCGGTCGCGACCGACCAGTCGTTCGAGAACGCGCTCGCGAAGGCACGGGCGGGCGACCGCCTCGACGTCGACGACGCGACGGAGCTCCTCGCGGCCGGCACGGACCGCGAGGGGCTGGATCCGGCGCGCACGGAGCAGGTGCTCGAGGCCGCCGACGCCCGCCGGCGGGAGGTCGTCGGCGACGAGGTGACGTTCGTCGCGAACGTCAACAACAACGTCACGACGGCCTGCAACACCGGCTGCCTGTTCTGTAACTTCAAAGACGCCGCCGCGACGTTCGAGGGCGAATCCCCCGACGTCGGCTACACCCGTACGCCCGCCGAGTCTCGGTCGGTCGTCCGCGACGCGGTCGCACGCGGCGTCTACGAGGTCTGCTCCGTCTCCGGGCTCCACCCTGCGCTCGTCCTCGACGAGGACCACCACGAGGCGCTGGCGGGCCGTGCGGGCGTGAACTACCGCCCCCCCGAGGTGTACGGCACCGACCCCGGCACCTATCTCGAGCAGCTGCGCGCGATGGCCGTCGACGGCGTCCACGTCCACTCGATGACGCCAGAGGAGGCCGCCCACGCTCGTCGCGGGGTCGACCGGTCGTACCGCGAGACCTACGAGCGTCTGCGCGAGGCCGGCCTCGACAGCGCTCCCGGCACCGCCGCCGAGATCCTCGTCGACGAGGTGCGCGAGGAGATCTGTCCGGGCAAGATCGACTCCGGCGAGTGGGTCGCCGCGATGGAGGGCGCCGCCGCCGCGGGGCTGGACCTGACGGCGACCATCATGTACGGTCACGTCGAGAACGTCCGTCACCGGGCGCTCCACCTAGACGTCGTGCGCGACCTGCAGGACCGCACCGGCGCGATCCGCGAGTTCGTCCCCCTCTCGTTCGTCCACCCGAACACCCCGCTGTACGAGCGCGGCCTCGTCGACGGCGGCGCGAGCGACGCCGAGGACGCCCTGATGATCGCCGTCTCGCGCCTGTTCCTCGACAACGTCGACCACCTCCAGTCGTCGTGGGTCAAGTTCGGCGACGAGAAGGCGCTGAAGCTGCTCTCCTGTGGCGCCGACGACCTGATGGGAACGATCCTCTCGGAGGAGATAACGACCCGCGCCGGCGGGACACACGGTGAGTTCCGGTCGTTCGAGGACTACGCCCGGATGATACGCGCCGTCGGTCGCGAGCCGGTCGAGCGCTCGACCGACTACCGGACGCGCCGGACGCTCCCGGAGGAGGGGCCGTACGGCCCACGGCTCGGCCCGCGGGCCGACGGGACGCCGATACTGAGCCGACGCGCCGCGGCAGCCGGCAGACGACTGATCCGCCCGTGATGGCGTTTACCCACGTCGCCGCGGGGCTCGCACTCGCCGCGACCGTCGCCGTCGTCGCACCTGCGTACGCCGTCCCCGCGGCGGCTGGTGCGGTCGCCGGCGGCCTCCTTCCGGACCTCGACCTCGTCGTCGGCGCCCACCGCCGGACAGTCCACTTTCCCGCCCTCTACTGGCTGCCTGCGGCGCTGTTCGGCGCCGTCGCCGTCCTCGTGCCCTCGGCGCTCGCCGTCGGCCTCGCGCTGGCGGCGCTCGCGGCTGCCGTCCACTCCGTCTCGGACGCCGCCGGGGCCGGCGACGAGCTGCGCCCGTGGGAGCGAACCTCGACGAACGGCGTCTACCTCCACGTCGCCCGCCGGTGGGTCGCGCCGCGGTACTGGGTGCGCTACGACGGCGCGCCCGAGGACCTCCTCCTCGCCGTCGTCCTCGCGGCGCCGGCGCTCGTCGTCTACGACCCGCCGGTCCGGGCGCTCGTGGCCGCGATGCTCGTCCTCGCGGGAGGGTACTCCCTGGTGCGAAAGCGGGTGCCGGCGCTCGCCGAGTCGCTCCTGAACGGGCCGGGCTGAGCAGGGGAGCGGTCCGGCAGGAGAGCGGGGTCAGTCCCCCGCGCGCGCCGCGTCGACGCCGGGGTCGAGCGGCGCGTCCCGCCGCGCGACCGCACGGAGCCGCGCCCCGTGGACCCCGGCAGCGGAGACGAGACCACGGGCGCGCTCCCCGACCCACTCCCCGTCGGGGGCCGGGTCGACACCGGGGCGGCGGTGGCGGGCCGGCAGGTAGCGGTCGTAGGCCGGCAGGCGCTCGTACAGCGGGACACCGGCCGTGTCCGCGACGGCGACCAGCTCCTCCGTCGCCGGCCACGCGTACCCCGGGTTGACGTGGTCGACGGTGACGGGCGAGACGCCGCCGAGGTCGTCGACGCCGCAGTCGACGAGCGACCGGGTCGGCGAGAGGTTCGGCGGCACCTGGACCGACACCTCGGGCGGGAGCGCCGCACGCGCCATCGCCACGGTCCGGCGGACAGTCTCGACGTCGGGACGGGTGAAGTCCGAGCGCTCGTTCGGCGTGACGTTCTGGACGATCACCTCCTGGACGTGGTCGTGGTCGGCGTGCAGCGCCGCGATCGCGAGGAGGCTCTCGGCCCGGTCGCGCGGCGTCTCGCCGATGCCGACGAGCAGCCCGGTCGTGAACGGCACGCTCGCCTCGCCCGCGGCACGGATCGTCGCCAGCCGCTCTGCCGGCTCCTTCCGGCGCCCGCCGGCGTGGGCGTCGACGTCCGCCGTCGTCTCCAGCATCGCGCCCATCGACGCCGAGACGGGCTTCAGACGGGCTATCGTCTCGCGGCTCATGTCGCCGGGGTTGACGTGCGGGAGGAGCCCCTCGTCGAGCGCGATCTCACACGCCCGCCGGAGGTAGCCGTAGATGGAGTCGTGGCCGAGGTCGGCGAGCCCGCGCCGGACGTCGACGTAGCGGTCGTCCGGGTCGTCGCCGAGGGTGAACAGCGCCTCCGTGCAGCCGGCGTCGGCGCCGCGCCGGCACGTCTCGCGCACCTCGGCGGGCGACATCAGGCTCGCCTCGCCGGGGACGTCGTAGAACGTGCAGTACGTACAGGTGTATCGGCAGGCGGTCGTCAGCGGCAGGAAGACGTTCCGCGAGAACGTCATGGCGTCGGCGGTCGGGACGTCCGCCGGCGAGACCCGGAGCAGGCGCTCGACGGCGTCGTCGTCGATCCGGACCGGTGCCCCCCCGGCGACCGCGAGCCTCGTCATCGACGAGTTCTCAGGAGGGGTAGTAAAAAAGCGCCGCGACCGCTACCGCCCGGCGGCTGCCCGCCCGTCGTCGCCGTGAACCCCGAACCCGGCGTCGGCGAGCCACCGGCCCGCGCGCGACTCCGGCGCGTGGATCAGCACCTCGGCGAGGTCGCCGGGGTCGTCGACGTCGGTCGCGAGCCGGCGGGAGTCGACCTCGCGAACCGTCGCGCCGACCGACCGCGCCGCGGCCCGGTGGTCGCGGACGGAGACGCCGTGGTAGTCGGCCCGGAACGCCGGGTGGCCGACGACGAGCGCGTTCGTCCCGCCGCCGAGGCCGGGCGCGATGACGACGGTCTCCGGCGCCGCCGCCGCCAACAGCCGCTCGACGGTCGGGCCGTCGACGAGCGGCAGGTCGGCGGTCAGGACGGCGACCGGGTCGACGCCGTCGGCGTCGGCGAGGACGTCGTTCACGGCGGGCGTGAGCGGCCGGTCGTCGACGTCGACGGGGACCGAGAGGCCGGCGACGGGGGCGGTGGCCAGCACGCGGACCTCGTGGTCGGCTGCGCGCGCCGCCGAGACGACGTCGCGGAGCATCGCGTCCGCGAACGCGCGGCGCTCGTCGGCGTCCAGCACGTCCGCGAGCCGTGTCTTCGGGCGGCGGGCGTCGAAGGGGACGAGGATCACGGGGCTACGCCAGCTCGTCGTAGCTGTCCTGCTGTGACCGCCAGTACCACGCGCCGCCGACGAGGACGGCGAGGGCGAGGACGCCGGCGCCGCCGAACAGGAGCGTCCGGCGCCGCTCGGCGCCGGCACGGGCGCTCTCGGCCTCGTCCGTCGCGCGGGTCGCGAGCCGCTCGGCGTTGTCGAAGTTCTCGTTCCGGTAGGCGTCGGTCGCGCTGGCGAACGACTCCCGGGCGTCCGTCGGGGCCGCGCCGGCAGACTCGGCGCCGTCGATCGCCGCGCGCGCCTCGTCGAGCGCCGCGCGGGCGCTGTCGCTCTGGCTCGTGAAGTGGTGAGTGCGCCACGTCTCGACCGTCCCCGACGCCCCGCCCTCCTGACCGCGGGTGAGCTCTGCGACGAGGAACTGCTGTGGCGGGTCGTAGCTGTACTCCGAGACCGGCGGCACCGTCCCGGTCACCCGGACGACCACCTCGCTGGTGCCCTCGTTCGCGTCGACGACGGCGCCGGAGAACTCCTGCCCGGAGAACTCCTGCTGGCCCGTCCGCGCGCCGGTCTGGTCGTAGTACTCGACGACCCACGTCACGTCCTGGAGCGCGGTCCGGCCCGAGAGCTGCCACCGCTCCAGCGTCGGGTTCTGGTACAGCTCCGTGAGCTGGAACTCCGCCGTCACCTGCTCGTCCACCTGCCCCTCCTCCGGGACGGTGGTGTCGCCGACGGTCACCGCCGCGGCGGGGCGGCGAACGAGGCGACGAGCAGGAGACAGACGAGGAGGCTAGAACAGCGACTCCAGCTCGTCCTCGTCATCACTCACCAGGTCCTCGAAGTTGTCTGCGGACTCGTCGCGGATCTCCTCGATGTTGTCCTGTGCCTCGATCGCGACCTGCTGGAGCTCCTTTATCCGTGGGACGTTCGGCACGCCCGACAGCAGGACGGCGCCCGCCACGTGTTCGGAGTCCGACAGCGGGTAGTCGCCGCCGCGCACCTCCATCGAGCCGGTCTGCTCCTCCAGCCACTTTCGGCCGCGCTCGATCCCCTTCCGGTTGAGGTAGGCCGGCGGGCCGGCCATCACGAGCAGCGCGCGCTCGGCACCCTCGAGCTCGCACGGAAGCGTCAGGCGCCCGAGCGCAGCCTTGCGGACGAGGCTCGTGATCCGGTTCGTGGTCTGTGCCGTGTCGAGCTGGTCCTCGAACGAGTCGTTCCCGCCCCGGAGCTTCGAGAGGAACCCGCCCGAGTCGACGGGGTCGACCTCGTCGCTCGCGTAGCCGACGGTCGAGACGCCGCCGCCCGAGAGCGTGTTGATGATCTCCGAGGAGTCGACGACCGACTCGGCGACCTCGTCGCCGGAGCCGACCTCGCCGGCGCCGAACAGCGCGCCGAACCGCCTGACGATCTCCCAGTTGATCTCGTCGTAGCCCGTCTGGACGGACTCGCCGGTCTGGCGCCACGCGTCGTTGTCGAACACCAGGAGGTTGTCGACCTCGTGGACGAACGTCTGGAACGAGCGGGCGGCGTTGAGCGTGTAGATGCCACCCTCGTCGCTCCCCGGGAGGACGCCGAGGCCGTACACCGGCTCCGTGTAGATGCGCTTGAGGTGTTTCGCCAGCACCGGCGCGCCGCCGCTCCCGGTCCCGCCGCCGAGGCCGGCGATGATCAGGAACGCGTCCACCTCGTGGACCGGCACCTGGTCGATCGCGTTCTGGATCTCGTCGATGTCCTCCTCGGCCAGCTCCGCGCCGAGTTCGTTGTCGGCGCCGACGCCGTGGCCCTTCACCCGTGACTGGCCGATCAGTACCCGGTTCTCCTCTGGGATCTCTTCGAGTCCCATCAGGTCGGCCTTCGCGGTGTTGACCGCGACCGCGGCGTTGACGATGTCCCCGCCGGTCTGTCTGTCGTACTCGAGGAACGTGTCGAGGATCTTGCCGCCGGCCTGGCCGAACCCGACCATCGCGAGTTTCATCTGTTATCCCCACTCCATCGCTCGGGCCGACGGACAAGAGCGGAATAAGCCTTATGCCAGCGTCAGACGCCCAGATACGACGAGAGCGACCGCAGATCGGACTGGCTGACACCGAACGCGCCGACCTCGTTCTCAGACGTGGTGTTGTCGAACTTCAGCGACCGGTACTGGTCCTTTCCCATGGGCATCCCCGGCACCGCGTCCATCACCGACAGGCCGACGCCGGCGAGCGCCATCGGCAGGCCGACGACGGTCACCGACCGGTCCTCGGAGGCGTAGACGAGCTGGACCACCTCGCGGAGCGTCAGCGTCTCCGGTCCGCCGAGTTCGTAGGTCTCGCCCTCGTGGCCGCCCTCGAGGGCAGCCGCGACCGTCGGGACGAGGTCGCCGACCCAGATAGGCTGGAACCGGGTCTCGCCGCCGCCGGGGAGCGGGTAGACCGGCACGCCGGGTGCGAACATGCCCTTGAGCCGCTTCGTGAACGAGACGAACTCCCCGCCCTCGCCGAACACCACCGAGGGGCGGAAGATCGTCCAGTCCAGGTCCGAGCCGCGGACGATCTCCTCGGCGCGGCCCTTCGCCCGGATGTACGCCGTCGCGCCGGCTGGGTCGGCGCCGAGTGCGCTCAGCTGGACGAGCCGCTCGACGTCGTGGGTCTCGGCGGCACGGACGCAGTGCTCGGTTCCGCGTCGGTGGACGTGGTCGTGCATCTCGTCGCCGCCGTCGGGCTTGAACAGCGGCGACAGGGCAACGAGGTTGACGACCGCGTCGCGCCCCTCGAACGCCCCCTCGACCGAGTCGTAGGCGGTGACGTCGCCCGTCGCCGTCTCGACGCCCGCCGGGGCGTCGTCGGGCGACCGCGAGAGCGCGGTCACGTCGTGGCCGCGGTCGACGAGCTCCCGACAGAGGTGTGTGCCGACGAAGCCGGTGCCGCCGACGGCGAGTACGTCCATATCCCCCGGTTGCGGGCGGGCGGTCATAAATATCGCCGGGTCGCCGGCGCGGGGGGGCCGCCACACGACTCTTTGTCCCGTCGTGCGCAGGTCGGCGCGTGCTCGTCACGATCGAGGGACCGGACGGGAGCGGGAAGTCGACGCTCGCGGCGGAGCTACGCGACCGGTTCCCGGACGCAACGTTCACGCGCGAGCCGACCGACTCGTGGTACGGCGACGCGGTCGAGCGGTCGCTCGGCGACGACGGCGCCGACCCGGTCGCCGAGCTGTTCCTGTACGCCGCCGACCACGCAGACCACCTCTCGCGGGTCGTACAGCCGGCGCTGGCACGGGGCGATCTCGTCGTCTCCGACCGCTACGTCGACTCCCGTGTCGCCTACCAGGGCGCGACCCTCGCCGCCCACGACGGCTTCGACGGCGACGCCGTCGCCTACGTCCGGGACCTCCACGGGCCGTTCGCGCCCGTCCCGGACCTCACGATCCTCCTCGATCTCGACCCCGAGACGGCTGCCGAACGCTCCGCAGCCGCGAACAAGTTCGAGCGCGCCGACTACCTCGAGCGGGTCTGTGCGAACTACGACCGGCTGGCGCGGGCAGCGCCGGAGCGGTTCGTCCGTGTCGACGCCACACAGTCCGTCGAGCGGGTCCGGGAACGCGCCGTCGACGCCGTCGAGCGGCGGCGCTAGCGCTCCGGCTCTGGCAGGTCGTACGCCTCCGGCGGGCGCATATACAACACGTCGACCGTCACGCCAACCGCGAGCGGGAGCCCCACCATCACCGCGAGCGCCACCGCGGCGCTCCCGAGGTTCGGCCCGATGCCCAGGACGCCGGTGAACACCTGCGTCAGCAGCAGCAACACCACGGGGACGAACAGGAGCGTGTAGAGCACCGTCCCCCAGTCCGTCGCGAGCCGGATCCGGAAGTAGCGGGTCATCACCGCCGCGACGAGCGCGTGGAGCGCCAGCACGACGGCGGTGAGCAGCCACTCGACGATCATGTCGGTGTGCCGCGGGCGACGGACTTCACTCTCGCGCTTGCCGCCGGCCAGCAGTGACAAGACGAAAGTGGGCGCCGTCCCTCGACACGGACAGTGATTGCCGAACGGCGCGGCGACGTGGGGCGGCGATGAGCGACGCGAGAGACCGGACGCCGGAGCGGGGCTACACGGAGTGGCGCTGTACGAACTGCGGCAACGCCGCGCCGAAGAACAACCCGCCCTGTCGGCGCTGTGGCGGCATGAGCTTCGAGCAGACCGAGGTGCGCGCGAGCGACTTCGACGAGGAGACGCGTGTTCCGAGCACCGTCGCCATCCTCCGCGAGAACGCGCCGGTCGTCGCCGCCGCGCTCGCCGTCCTCGTCGTCGTCGCCGTCGCGACGCTGGCGAGCGCGGGCGTCTTCGTCGTCTCCGACCCGGTGTTCGGCTACCGGTACGGCGCCGTCCCCGCCGAGTCGCCGGACGACGACGGGCGTCTCACCGCCGCGGAGTTCCACGGGCGCGTCGCCGAGAGCCACGCCGACACGGCGCTCTCGTGGTCCGGCCGGACGCTCCAGCTCTCCTTTCGCTCCAGCGCGGAGTCGGGCGACGTCCTCGCCGTCGAGGTCGTCGACGTCGCGGTCGCCTACGCCGCGTACGCCGAGAGCGGGGGCGACGCGGCACGGCTCCAGATCACCGCACGGGTCGGCGACCGGCGGGCGCGCGCCGTCGTCGACACGGCGGACGCCGCCGCGTTCGCCCGCGGCGACATCACCCGCGAGACGTACGTCGACCGGGTTGCCGGCTAGTCGGCCATCGCGACGTACGTCGTGCTGTCGCGAACGTCGTCGACGGAGCGCAGCGCGGCGGCGCTTCGTAACACCGTGTCGACGGAGTCGCCGGTCACCTCCGCGATGACGTCGTACTCGCCGGCGACGACGTGTGCCTCGGACACCGCGTCCCGGTCGAGCGCCGCCTCGACGACCGACTCGGCGGCGCCCGTCGCCGTCTCCACCATCACGAACGCGTGGACCACGCCGGCGGTACGCGGGCGGAGGGTAAAGCCGTGAGGGAGGTTTTTGACCCCGGACCCCGTATTCGAGCGCGTGAACCGGAGGGTCCGCCGGTGGTGGTAGCCTACGTCCTCGTCGAGGCGTCGACGGGTGACGCCGACCGCCTCGCGGCCGCGATGCGGGCCGTCGAGGGCGTCGACCGGGTTCACGTCGTCGCCGGCGACGTCGACTTCGTGGTCCGGGTGGAGGTGGACTCGCCCGCCGCCGTCCGGGCCGCCGTCGTCTCCGCGGTCTCCGGCATCGACGGCGTCACGGACACCCAGACGTACCTCGCGATGGACGCGTGACACGCGAGGAGGTGAGACGGGCTACTCCTCGCCCGCGGCCCGCCGGCCCTCCGCGACCAGTCCGGCAGCCGGTTCGGTGTACTCGTAGCCGGGGATGATCCCCTGGACGTACGTCCCCTCGACGAAGTCGACGAACGCCTTCGCGTCCGCGGCGCCGCGGGTCGGATCGATGTCGACGAGGGTGACGCGCGCGACGGCCTCGCCGTCCGCTCGTTCGACCGTCGGGTCGAGGTCGTGGTCGCCGGCGGTCACGCCGCCGACGTCCACGACGCGGCGCACGAGCGTGTCGTACCAGCCGTCCTCGACGACCTCGGCGACGTCGCCCTCGACCACAGCCGAGAGCATCGGCATCCGGACCTCGGCCTCGAGGCGCGTCTCGCCGCTCTCTGCGACGGAGACCGCGACCTCGGCGTCGAACGTCGTCGTCGTCTGCCGGTACGTCCCTGCGGGCGTCAGTTCGAAGGCGTCGGCGTCGCGGAAGGCGCGCCGAACCCGGTCCGGGAGCTCACTCACGGCGCGTGAGAGGCGTGGCCGGGGCAAAAGCGCCGCGTTCGACGGCGAGTTTCACGAGCTGAAAACGGAGAGACGCATTTTTGTAATATGACCCGTGAGTCCCGCTTGGCGCTTCGCTCTGGAGGGCCGAAGCGTCGTGCGTCTGTTTCGACGGGGCAGGCGACCGGGGCATCCCGGTCGTCGGTTACTGCGGGGACTGGGATTCGAACCCAGGACCTCCCTACGGAGAGCGGATCTTAAGTCCGCCGCCTTAGGCCGCTCGGCCACCCCCGCGCGGTCCGGAGTTCGTCCGGGGCTCGCAAGTCGCTTGCGCTCGGCTACCAGTCGACGCTCAGCGTCCCGTCGCCGTGCGGGTCGGGCGCGAGCTCCTCGTCCGTCCGCCGGTCGACGACGTGGATCACCCCGCGGTCCTTCTTCGCCGGACAGACCTCCGCCGCCCGGAGGTTGTCGTCGAGTTCGTCCTCGTCGAGGTAGAACGACCGAGGACGCGCGAGGCCGGTCTCGATGTCGAGCTCCCAGTTGTCGGACACCTGCGCGCACCGCCCGGCGCCGAAGCAGCCGGCGGCCTCGAAGACGATCTTGTACGGCTTCTCCTCGACCGGCGGGCCGTCGCCGCCGAGGTCGCTGGCCCGGACCACCTCCTCGGTGTCGTCGGTGCTCATGTCCGCGCTCGGGCGCCGACCGTCATTCATCTGTCGGTCAGGGTGTGTCTTCGGCCTCGTCGTCCTCGCCCCGGATCTGCGTCCGGAGCGTGTCGAGTTCCGCCTCGACCTCCTCGCGGGTCTGCTCGCGCTCCAGTTCCGTCGCCGGGTCGTCGAAGAAGCCGTCGTCGCGCAGCTCCGCGAGCGCGGCGGCGCGGGCCTCGGACTCGTCGACCGACGACGACGCCGACAGCCCCTCCACCGTCGCCGACGCCGTCGCGAGGCGCTCCTCGGCGGCGCGTTCGGTCGCCCGGACCCGCTCCGTCCGCGCCCGCTCGTGGAGCCGGTTCCGGCGCTCGCGCAGCTCCGCCTCGGCGTCGCGGAGGTCGGCGGCCCGGTCGGCGGCGTCGGCGCGGCGGCGCTCGGCCTCGTGTTTCCGGCCGAGGAGCTCCCGCGCGAGGTCCTCGCGGTCGGCTGCGACGGCCTCGCGTGCGCGGGTCGCGTGCTCCTCGACCCGGTCGGAGAGCCGGTCGGCACGCGCCTCCTGGCGCTTTCGTTCGGCGACCAGGTCGACAACCGCGGCGTCGGCGGCGTCGAGTTCGTCTCGTAGCTGCTCTGTGTCGTACGCGGCGGTCTCCGCCGGATCCTCGAGCGTCTCGAGCAGGCGGTCGACCCGCCGGCGCGCGCGCTCACCCGTCCGGTCGAGCAGTCCCATACGAGCGAACAGCCCCTCGGGAAGGTTAGTTGTGGCGCCAGTTCAGCGCCCGAGGCGGGCCGGCGCGGAACACGGGGCTCGCCCTACTGGTCGGGCCGCGACAGGTCCAGGTGGTCGTAGTCGCCCGAGACGCTCACCGACTCCAGCGTTGCCTCCCGCGTCGGCTGGTCGTCCCGGTCGGTCGGGAGCGAGCCGATCGCCTCGACGACGTCCATTCCCTCGGTCACGCGGCCGAAGACGGCGTGTTTGTCGTCGAGGTGTGGCTGGGCGTCGAGCGTGACGAAGAACTGCGAGCCGTTCGTGTCCGGGCCGGAGTTCGCCATCGACAGCACGCCGGGGCCGTCGTGGCTCAGTTCGGGGTGGAACTCGTCCTCGAACTCGTAGCCCGGTCCGCCGCGACCGGTCTCGGTCGGGTCGCCGCCCTGGAGCATGAACTCCGCGATGACCCGGTGGAACGCGACGTCGTCGTACAGCGGGTCCGTCCGGCGCTCGCCCGTCTGCGGGTCGTCCCACGGGCGTTCGCCCGTCGCCAGGCCGACGAAGTTCGCGACGGTACGGGGTGCGCGCTCGTCGTACAGTTCGACCGAGACGTCGCCGTGGTTCGTGTGGAGCGTGGCCGGTATCACGGACCCATTCGAGCGGGCACGGGGAAACCCGTTGTGGTCGGGTCAGCCGTCCAGCCGGTAGCCCTCGACGCCAGACGCGCCGAACCGCAGGCCGAGGCCTGCCGCCGGGAGCGACAGGCCGCGGGCGCGCCGGACCCAGAGCCGCGGCGTGACCCCGGTCGGGGCGTACGCGGTCGACAGCGACCAGACGTGGTCGGCGAGGCCGAGCGTCAGGTCGCGCCGGAGCGTCGGCGGCGTCGTCTGCGGGCAGTAGCAGAGACAGACTCCGTCGGTCGCGCGGAGTTCGCGCTTGACCGTCTCCAGGAGGTCACGGTAGCTCTCCCGCCCGCCCTGTTCGGCCTCCGTGACGGGGTCGACGACGAGCAGCGACCCGCGGTCCAGCGCCGCGACGTGTTCCGTCGGTGACGACAGGAGGTCGTCGCCCGACACCGCCGCGACGGTCGTGTCCGCGGCGCCGTGGGCGTCGAGGCCGTCCCGGACCTCCGCGGCGGGGCGGAGCGTCGTCAGGTACCGCGTCGTGTTCGCGGCGCTCGCGGCGTACAGCAGGCGCTCTGCCGGCGAACTCGGCTCGGCGAGCAGGGCGACCAGCCCGCCGGCGGGCACGCCGCCGTCGAGGAGACTGTCGAGCGCGGCGACACCCGTACTTCGGCGTCCGGTCACAGCCGAGGGTCGGGCGGGACGAGCAAAACGTTGTGGGGGGCCGGCAGAGCGGTCAGTGCGCGCGCAGGCCGGCGAGGACGTCGGCGGCATCGCCGGAGGCGAGGACGTCCCGCGCCGTCTCGAGGCCCTCGTCGAGGGTGTCGGCGCCGCCGCCGGCGTAGATGCGTACCGCGGCGTTCAGCGCGACGGCGTCGGCGAACCCGTCGGTCCGCTCGCCGGTCACCACCGACTCGGTGATCTGCGCGGAGTCGCCGGCGACGTCCGTCTCGTCGACGGCGAGGCCGTCGCGGTCGAACGTCATCCCGTACTCGGCGGTCTCGATCTCGAAGTCGTCGAAGGCGCCGTCGGCGTGCCACTCCGCGACCTTCGTGTAGCCGGGGCGGATGTCGTCGTACCCCTCCATCCCCTGGAACATGATCACCCGGTCGAACGACGCGGAGTCGGCGCGCTCGACGGTCTCACAGAGCTTCTTCGCGAACGCGAGGTGGTAGAAGGAGCCGAGGTGGACGTCGGCGTCGGCGGGGTTGGCGAGCGTCTCGACGGTGTTGACGAACGTCCGCACGCCCATCTGGTCCCGCCGGCCGTGGAGGCCGTGGATCGCGGGGTTGAACGCCGGCTGGTAGTAGAAGCCAAAGCCCGTCTCGTCGATCATCGCGGCGGACTCGGCGGGCGAGCGGCTGGTGTCGACGCCGAGTTCGTCGAGGACGTGTTTGTACGCATCCTGCTTCTGTGTGGGCACCCGGTCGCCCGAGTGGACGACGACGGGGACGCCAGCGGCGGCGGAGACGAGGCCGGCGGCGACGCCGAGAATCGCCGTCTCACCCTTGCCGTCGTAGTTCGCGCCGCAGTCGACCGGGTCACAGTCCGGCGCGACCCGCTCGACACGGTCGTCCATCACGTCGACGAAGGCCGCGAGCTCCTCCGGGACGTTGTGCTTCCAGCGGTTCGCCAGCCAGAACGCCCCGAGCGTCGTCGGGTCGGGGTCGTCCGCGAGGATGCGCTCGAACGCCTCTGTCGCCTGCGCGCGGGTCATGTCCGCTGCCGACTTTGTGCCCGAGCCGACCACCTCGGTCATCAGTCGCTTCAACGGCCACTCGCCGAACCGCTCGTCGCGTGTCGCGCTCGCCATACGCTCCGTTGTACGGGGACACATAAGAACGGCGCGTCCGCGGCTACCGCATCTCCACGAGCGAGACGACCGCCGCCGTGTCCGCCGTGACCCACTCCGTGAGGTACCGCTCCGGCGGCGACCCCGCCGGGACGATCGTCACCTCGGAGGGGTCGTCCGGGTCGTCGTACAGGTGTGTCAGGTCGGCGTCCGCGCCGTCCCGCGGCGGCTGTTCGGTGCTCACGCGACCACCCGCGGAGCGTCGTCCGTCCACCCGATCGCCTCGCGACCAGTCGAACGTCGAGGGAAATCGTTCATAGGTACACGTTTGGACGACAATACAAATAGTTAGTGGATAGAGGCAAATCGGACGCGGGTCGAACCGACGCCACGCGGCGAAGGACACGCGAGTCGGCTGACGACCCGGCCGAGCCGGTGGTCGTGGGACAGAGTGGACTCTCGGCTGTCGACAGCCGCAGCGTCGGGAGGAGCGGCCCGGTCAGAGCGTGTAGACGGCCACGTCGCCGCCGCACTCGGGACAGGTGTCGACGCCCTGGGCGACGTTCTGGCCACAGTCGCGGCACTCGTGGTGTGCCGAGCGTTCCCCGGCCTGGCCGCCGTCTGCGATCAGTTCGATCAGCCCCATGAGTATAGTAGTCAATGTGAGTATCGGGTATAAATTCACCTCCGATCGCGGCGCCGAGCGGGAGGGCGAGGTGTACTCGGTCGACAGCCACTGCCCGTGCGTGACGGGTCCGCTCGCGGGGGGAGTCGCGGACGGCCTGCTGACCGGTCACTGGCACCGCGCGCGGTTCGAGCGCTCGGGCGGGGACACGTTCGACCCGTGGGCCGACGGCGTGCCGGCCTGCGCGGGAATCTCCGTCGTCGCCGCGAAGGCCGTCGTCGGACTCGACGAGGTCGGCGCCGACCCGGCCGAGACGGTCGCACAGGGCGTCCGGTTCGGGACGCGCTACCGCGACGACGGTCGGTCGTCGGGGCTGACGATCCCCGGCTGTCTGGCGTCGGTTCGCGGACCGCCGACGCGCCGCTACACCGGTCAGCGTCGCGAGCGACCGCGCGGGCAAACACGACCAGTCCGCCCTCGGGATGCCCGACCCCTCGCGGGGCGGCATCGGGCTGACGTGGGCGTCCACCGGCAGGAACAGACGGCTACGCCGGTCGGTCGTCAGCCGACGCCGTGTCCGCCCGCGGGACGGTCACGTCCGCCAGTCCCGCCTCGATCTGGTCGCGCCGCGCCTCGAACTCGCCCGGGAGGACCAGCCGTCCGCCGAGGTCCGCGAGCGGCTCGTCGCTCGTGTAGCCCGGACCGCTCGTCGCGAGTTCGAAGAGCACGCCGTTGTGCTCGCGGACGTAGACCGACCGGAACCAGTGGCGGTCGATCTGCTCGGTCGGGCGCAGCCCCGCCGCGCGCACTGCCGCCCGCATCGACGCCTGGTCCTCGTCGGTCGGCGTCTGGAAGGCGACGTGGTGGACCGTCCCGTGGCCCTGCCGGCTGCTCGCCACCGCGGGCACGACGTCGACGTAGCGTCCGACCGGGCCGTCGGCGGCGAAGCGGGTGCGCTCGTCGCCGGCTGCGGCGCCCGGATCTGGTTCGGTGCCGACCGCCGACAGCCCCATCGTCTCGAGCAGGTCTGCCGTGGCGCCGGGGTCAGCCAGCCAGAGCGTCACGGAGTGAAAGCCACGGATCGCGGCGTCCTCGGGGACGAACGCCGTCCACGGGACGGTCGGGTCGTCGGCCGGCAGGTCGACGGCGACGAGTTCGACCGGCAGGCCGTCGGGGTCGCGGAACGGGAGGACCGTCTCGCCGAACCGCTCGACCCGGTCGTCGTAGTCGACGCCGTGGTCGTCGAACCTGGTCGCCCAGTAGTCGAGGCTGTCGGCGGGAACACGGAACGCGGTTCGGGAGACCTGTCCGGCGCCGACGGTCCCGGACCCGGCGTCCGCCCACGGAAAGAACGTCACGCTGGTGCCGGGCGTGCCCTCGGCGTCGGCGAAAAAGAAGTGGTGCGCGCTCGGGTCGTCCTGGTTGACCGAGCGCTTGACGAGGCGGAGGCCGAGTGTCTCGGCCCAGAAGTCGAGGGTCCGCTGCGGGTCGCCCACGACGCAGGTGACGTGGTGGATGCCCGGCGTGGGCGTCTGGTCTGCCATACGTGAGAGTCGTGCCGCGACGACTTCAATCCGCGCTGACACGGGAGTGACCGGCGACAGCGCCGTTCGCGGCGCCGGGTTCGCGGAGCCGGCGGGGTAACGTATTTGCCGACCGACTCTCAGGAACGTCTGTGAAGAAACCGCTGCTCGCAACCGACTTCCTCGACCGGGCGCGTCGGTACTACGGTGACCACGAGGCCGTCCTCGCGACGACCGGGGACCGGTACACCTACGACGAACTCGGCGCCCGCGCGGACGGCTTCGCCGCCGGGCTGCAGGCGCGTGGCGTCGAGAAGGGCGACCGCGTCGCCGTCCTGGACCCGAACACCCACTACCACCTCGAGGCGGCGTACGGCATCCTCCAGACCGGTGCGGTCCACACCCCGCTGAACTACCGGCTGACCGCCGACGACTTCGCGTACATTCTCGCCGACGCCGGCGTGACGGCGGTGTACGCCGACTACGAGTACGCCGAGAAGGTGGAGGCGGTTCGCGACGAGGTGCCGGTCGAGACGTTCGTGACGAACGACACCGGGGCCGTCGACGGCGACTGGGAGGCGTTCGACGAGCTGGTGGCGGGCGGCGGCGCGTACGACCGGCCAGAGATGAGCGAGGACGAGGTGATCACGATCAACTACACCTCCGGGACGACGGGCGACCCGAAGGGCGTCTGTCGGACCCACCGGACCGAGGCGCTCCACGCGTACCTCGTCTCGCACCACCAGCGGATATCGGACGACGACGTCTACCTCTGGACGCTCCCGATGTTCCACGTCAACGGCTGGGGACACATCTACGCGGTGACGGGACAGGGGGCGCGACACGTCTGCACCCGCGGCGTCGACGCCGCGGAGACGTTCCGGACGGTCGCCGCCGAGGACGTCTCGTATCTCTGTGCCGCGCCGACGGTGCTGAACATGCTGATGAACAGCTACGACGACCGGGGCGGCGACGTCCAGACGACGGGCGCGAACTCGGTCCGGGCCGCGACGGCGGGGTCGGCGCCGCCGGAGGCGACGATCCGGACCGTCGAGGACGAGTTCGGGTGGACACTCATCCACGTCTACGGCGCGACGGAGACGGGACCGCTCGTCACCACCTCGGACGCCCGGCGCTTCTTCGACGACGACTCGCCCGACCGCTTCGCGCTGAAGAAGCGACAGGGGATCGGCTACCTCGGCACCGAGGTCCGGGTCGTCGACGAGGACGGCGAGGACGTTCCACAGGACGACGAGACGCTGGGCGAGGTGGTCGTCCGGGGGAACCAGGTGATGGACGGCTACTGGGAACAGCCGGAGGCGACGGCGACGGCGTTCTCCGAGCGGGTCGAGGGCTACTACCACACCGGCGACCTCGCCGTCGTCGACGAGAACGGCTTCATCTCGATCCAGGACCGCAAGAGCGACATCATCGTCACCGGCGGCGAGAACGTCTCCAGCATCGAACTGGAGGACGTCCTCTTCGACCACGGGTCGGTTGCCGACGCCGCCGTGATTCCCGCGCCGAGCGAGGAGTGGGGCGAGTCGCCGAAGGCGTTCGTCGTGCCGACGAGCGGCAACCCCGACGACCCCGGCGTGACCGCGGACGACCTGGTCGCGTTCTGCCGCGACCGTCTGGCGTCGTTCAAGCGGCCCCGCGAGGTGGAGTTCGTCGACGACCTGCCCAAGACCGCGACGGGCAAGATACAGAAGTACGAACTCCGGCAGCGGGAGTGGGCCGACGAGGAGCGGATGATCGGCGAGGGGTAGGCGAACGTCGTTCGCCGACGATATCGGTGAACGATTATGGACAATTATTTGTATACTACCGTTGTGGGAGTGAACATGTCGCAGGCAGACGGTCCGATCAGTCGTCGTGACGCACTGAAACTCGTCGGTGCTGGCGGTATCGCCGGGCTCGCGGGCTGTTCCGGTGGCGGCGGCGGCGGCGGCAGCAGCGAGTTCCCCGAACTCGGCAACTACCCCGTCGAGGGCGACGAGGTCGTGTTCGGCTTCAACGTTCCGCAGTCGGGG
>KI543183.1:84275-86661 GCA_000496195.1 uncultured archaeon A07HB70 | reverse complement strand
ACCGACGGCGTCGTGCCGGCGTGTCGGACGCTCGACTGTGTCGCCGTCTTCGCTACCACGGTCGCCGACGCCCGGTGCGTGGGCGGTGTTCTCGTCGGGTACGACCCCGCTGACCCCTACTCTCGGCGCACCGCCGACACGGTGTCGCTCGACCGGACTACGCCGGACACGCCGACCGTCGGCGTGTTCGCGGACCCGACGTTCTTCGGCGACACCGGAGCCGAAGCCGTCTACGACGCGGCGCTCGACCGGGTCACAGAGGCCGGCGGGACGGTCACCACCGTCCCCGAGAGGCCGTTCCGCGAGACGGCTGAACTCCTGTACGACGGTCCGTGGGTCGCCGAGCGGCTCTCGGTCGTCGCAGATCTGGTCGCGAACGACCCCGGCGCTCTGCTCGAGGTGACACGAGAGGTCATCACAGAGGGAGCCGACTACTCCGCGGTGGATACCTTCGAGGCGATGTACGAACTGCGGGCCAACCGGCGCGCGACCGCGGATATCCTTGCCGACGTAGACTGTCTGCTCACGCCGACGACGGGGACCACGTACACCGTCGACGAGGTCGCCGACGCGCCACTGAGGACCAACTCAAACCTGGGGCGTTACACGAACTACGTGAACCTACTCGACCTGTCCGCGGTGGCCGTCCCGGCCGGGACCCGCCCGGACGGCGCACATCTCGGGGTCACGCTCGTCTGTCCGGCTACCGCCGACGGCGACCTCCTGTCGCTGGCCGACCGCCTGGCCCCCGGTGTGCCCGCGTCCGTTCCAGTTCGGACGTCACCGTAGCTCGGCGATCGCCTGCTGTTCGGGCGGAAGCGAACGCCGAGTCCGGATTGTGTATCTCTTCATCGAAAAAGTCATATACTATCTTTGTCTGAACCAGATCGTGGAAGTAGCTGAAAACAAAGGGGCAGATAGCGCGGAAAATAAAACGAAAGCAAGTCCGTACTGCCGGTCGGTGATCGCCGGTGAGTGAAGCACCCGACGGGGAGTCCGGCAGGCTCTCTCGGCGTCGATACCTCGGGACAGCCGCCGGAGCCGTCGCCGCGGCGACGGGCCTCGCCGGCTGCTCCAGTAGCGCCAGTCAGGGAGGGACGAGCGGCAGCGCGGGGTCCGACGACGGGCCGGTGAAACTCGGCGTCATCGACGCACAGTCGGGCAACGCGGCACTCGGTGGGACACCGAAGGTCCAGGCCAGCCAGCTCGCAGTCGAGGAGATCAACGCGGACGGCGGTATCCTCGGTCGCGACGTCGAACTGTTCACCCCGGACCCACAGTCCGAGATCGACCGGTTCCAGCAGAACGCCAGTCGACTCATCGAACAGGAGAACGTCGACGCGCTGTGGTGTGGTATCCGGAGTTCCGTTCGCGAGGCCGTCCGACCGATCGTCGACCGTAACGAGCAGCTGTACTTCTACACCACACAGTACGAGGGTGGTGTCTGTGACAAGTACACGTTCCCGATGGGAGCAACGGCCCGCCAGCAGCTCGTCCCGGTTATGCAGTACCTCGTCGACGAGTACGGATCGGACGTCTACACGATCGCCGCGGACTACAACTTCGGCCAGCTCTCGGCGGACTGGATCAAGATCATCGCGGAGAACATGGGCGCGAGTGTCATCGGCGAGGAGTTCGTCCCACTCTCGCAGACGCAGTTCAGCTCCTCTATCAACCGTATTCAGGAGGCAGACCCGGACGTCGTGATGTCCATCCTCGTCGGCCAGAACCACACCTCCTTCTACAATCAGCGTGCCGCGACGGGGGTGGACGTTCCTATCGGCACGTCGACGAGCATGGCGCTGACCTACGAGCACCTGCGGCTGGACCCGCCGGCACTGCGGAACGTTCACGTCGGGACCAACTACATGGAGGAGATCCCGACCGATCGCAATCAGGAGTTTGTCGACCGCTACTACGATATGTTTCCGGACGCCCGGTATCTCAACCAGAGCGCCCACAACAACTACTTCTCGGCAAAGCTCTACAAGCAGGCCGCAGAGCAGGCCGGCACGACGGACCAGGCCGAGGTCATCTCGGCGCTAGAGGAGGGGATGGACGTCACCGCGCCGGAGGGCGACGTCTCGCTCAACGGCCCGACACACCACATGTCACACAACATGCGAATCGCCCGTGCCGACGAGAACCACGAGATCGAGTTCCTCACCGGCGACGAGGGCGAACGCATCGAGCCGTCGTTCCTGCAGGACATCGGCTGTGACCTCACGGCAGAGACGGAGACGACCCAGTACGTCCCGTCGGACCTCGACGGCGTGCCCGACGACCTCTGAACTCACGCCGGGCTGTATCGGCAGCCGGGCGTCACTCCGCAGTCGTCGTTTCGCTCACCCCGGTTCGTGCTGTCTCACTGCTCCCAGTCGGGGAT
>KI543183.1:76930-84225 GCA_000496195.1 uncultured archaeon A07HB70 | reverse complement strand
CCGAGACGTTCTACCCGCCGGAGGTCATCCGGGCGCTGGAGGACCACACCTACAGCGGGTTCGGTCTCGGCGACGAGACCATGCGCGCCTGCGACCACCAGGCACAGCACGACGTCCTCGTCGTGCGCGGCCTGCCGGAGGACGAGCAGACCGACAGCCGGCTGCTCAACGTCGTCGGCCAGACCGCGCGCGACGACATCGGCTACGCCTGCGACGCCGGCCCGTCGTCGGAGTGTACCCTCGGCGCGTACGGCGACGAGTAGGCCGGCCCGGCACGCAGCCGACGGCCACGCGCTCCGAAACGCGGTCACGCCGCCACAACGTTCTAACACTCGACAACCGTTGATCACGACTACACCACCATGACGCTGCTCGCAGACGTCGCCTCGATACTGCTCAACGGTCTCCAGCAGGGCGCGATCTTCGCCCTGCTCGGGATCGGACTGACCATCATCCTCGGGACGATGGAGTTTCTGAACCTCGCACACGGCGCGCTCTACCTCGTCGGCGCCTACACCGGGATGTTCGTCTTCCGGGAGTCGACGCTCAACAGTGGCCTGCTCAACAGCGCCGGGATCGAGTCGTTCGGCCTCGCGTTCGGCTTCCTCGCCGCCCTCGTAATCGTCCCGCTCGTCGGTCTCGGCGTCGGCGTACTGATGGAGCGGTTCGTCGCGGAGCCGTTCTACGACCGCCCGGAGACCGACCAGCTGCTCGTCACCTTCGGGCTCGCGCTCATCGTCACGGAGGTGTTCAAGTTCGTCGTCGGGGGCGACACCTTCCAGCCGGTGACGCCGCGCGAGATTCTCGGCGTCAGCGTCTCCGGGCCGGTCACGCTCCCGGTCGTCGGCGCGTTCCCGAAGTGGCGGCTGTTCATCGTCGGCATCGCCGTCGCGGTTATCGCGGCGACGTACCTGCTGATCGAGGAGACGGACTTCGGGCTGGTCGTCCAGGCCGGCACGCACGACTCCGAGATGGTCCGGCTGCTCGGGATCCGGATCGAGCGGTCGTACAGCCTCGTGTTCGGCGTCGGCGCGGCGCTGGCGGCGCTGGCGGGGCTCATCGGCGTGTCGTTCCAGACGATCAGCCCGCAGATCGGCACCGAGCGCGCGCTGGTGCCCGCCTTCCTCACGATCGTCGTCGGGGGCGCGGGGTCGGTGCCCGGCGCCATCGTCGGCGGCGTGGTGCTCGGCGTCGTCGTCGCCGCCGTGACACAGTCGCCGTTCGCGCAGTGGGCCCAGATCGTGCTGTACCTGCTGGTGGCACTGGTGCTAGTGTTCCGTCCGGAGGGCATCTTCCCCAGCGGGGTGGGAGAGTGAGCGACCGGACCGCGGGCGACGGCGGGACCGTCGTCGAGGAGCCGGCACCCGACCCGACCATCGCCGACCGCTACCGGGCGGTTCGGAGCCGCGACGCGTTCGTCCTCGCCGGGACGGCGGTGGCGTTCCTGATATTCCCGTTCGTCCTCGTGGACCTGCTCGGAGCCGTCGCCGACGTGGTCGGCCTCAGCATCGGCGGCTACGAGGGTCTGCCGTCGCTCGTGCTCATCTACGGCATCGTCGTCGTCGGGTTCAATCTCCTCCTGGGCTACACCGGCCTGCTGTGGGGGCGGCGACGCGGCCTTCTTCGGCACCGCGGCGTACACGGCGGCGCTGGTCAGCACGCAGTTCGGCAGTCCGATCGTGATGGTGCTCGTCGGCGCAGCCGTCGCCGTCGCGATCGCCGTCCCGATCGGCTACGTCTCCATCCGGCGCTCGGGGGTCTACTTCGCCGTCCTGACGCTCACGTTCGGACAGATGCTCTACTTCTGGGCGATCGGCCCCGGCTCGTGGCTCACGAACGGCGACAACGGCTTCTCCGACGTCGGCGTGAACGGCCTGTTCGGCGTCGGCGCGCTCCCGCTCGAGACCCACGTCCCCTTCCTCGGGACGCTGACGTACGTCTTCGTCGCGACGCTCGCGTTTCTCGCGGTGGCAGCCGCGAGCCGGATCGTCAACTCGCCGTACGGGCTGATCTTCAGGGCGGTCGGCGAGAACCAGCAGCGCGTCGCGTTCGTCGGCCTCGACGTCGAGCGGTACAAGCTGACGGCGTTCGTCGTCTCGGCGGCGTTCGCCGGCGTCGGCGGCGCCCTGTTCACCGTCCACGAGGGGTTCATCCACCCGAACTCGGCGCTGTACTGGATCGTCTCGGGCGACTTCGTCATCATGACCGTCCTCGGCGGCACCGGCTCGCTCGTCGGGCCGATGTTCGGCGCCCTCATCTTCGAGTACATCTCGAACGTCGTCTCCGGGGTGAGCCTCCCGCTCATCGGCTCGATCGGCTCGCTGTGGCGGCTGGTGCTCGGTGCCGTCTTCGTCCTCGTCGTCTGGGTGCTGCCAGGCGGCGTCGCGGGGGCGGCAGAGCGCGTCGGTGCGGTCGTGCTCGGGGCGGTGGACGGGGATGGCCGGACCGAGACGGCTGCCGACGGAGGCGAGGAGCAGTGAGCCTCCTCCGTATCGACGGGCTGACGAAGGAGTTCGGCGGCCTCACCGCCGTCGACGCCGTGAGCTTCGGCGTCGAGTCGGGCGAGACCCGCGCGGTCATCGGCCCGAACGGCGCCGGCAAGTCGACGCTGATCAACTGCGTCACCGGCCTGCTGACGCCGACGGCGGGCGTCGTCGAGTTCGACGGCGACGACATCACCGACGCCGCCCCCCACGAGACGGTCCAGGCGGGGATGAGCAAGTCGTTCCAGACGGCCTCGCTGTTCCCCTCGATGACGGTCGCCGAGAACGTCGAGATGGCCGCGCTGGCAGCCGAGAACGGGTCGTTCTCGCTCGACTTCCTGCGGCGACGCGACCGGATGGAGGGGGTCCACGAGATCGTCGATCGGATGCTCGACGCCGTCGACCTGGGCGCCGAGCGGGAGATCGAGGCGCGCAGCCTGCCGTACGGCGACAAGCGCCGGCTCGAGATCGCGGTCGCGCTGGCCTCGGAGCCGGAGATGCTGTTCATGGACGAGCCGACGGCGGGGATGAGCCCGGACGAGACGGCCGACACGGTCGACCTCGTGGAGGACCTCCAGCGGGACCTCGGGCTGACGATCCTGATCGTCGAACACGACATGGAGGTCATCTTCCGCATCGCCGACCGCATTCTCGTGCTGAACCGCGGCGGGGTCATCGCCGACGGCCCGCCGGAGGCGGTCCAGGGCGACCCCGACGTCCAAGAGGCGTATCTCGGAGGGGTCGAGCTGTGAGCGCGACCGACGGCGCCCTCCTCTCCGTCGAGGGTGTCGACGCCTACTACGGCGAGAGCCACATCCTCCGGGACCTCTCGCTGCGCGTCGAGGAGGGCGAGGTGTGCGCGCTCCTCGGGCGAAACGGCGCGGGCAAGACGACCACCCTGCGGGCGGTCTCGGCGGCGCGCCCGCCCGAGGTGCGCGAGGGCCGGGTGCTGTTCAAAGGGGACGACGTTACGGGCGACAGCCCGGAGCAGGTGTCGATGGCCGGCATCTCGCTCGTCCCGGAGGAGCGGCGGGTGTTCGCGAACCTCACCGTCGAGGAGAACCTCCACCTCGCGGATGTGTACCGGAACAAGACGAACCTGCTCGGCGGGACGGGCGTCTCGGCGGAGCACGCCGGCATGACGACCGACGAGATCTACGAGGAGTTCCCCCGCCTCGACGAGCGCCGGGGGCAGTCGGCCGGCACACTCTCGGGCGGGGAGCAGCAGATGCTCGCCATCGCCCGCGCGCTCCGGCAGAACACCGACCTGCTGATGCTCGACGAGCCCTACGAGGGGCTGGCGCCACAGATCATCCAGAGCGTCGAGCGGGCGATAGAGCGCATCAGCGAGGCCGGGACGACGATCCTGCTCGTCGAGCAGAACGCCGCTGCGGCGATCAACATCGCCGACCGGGCGTACGTCGTCGACCAAGGCGGTATCGTCTTCGACGGGAGCGCGGCAGAGCTGCGCGAGGACGACGAGACGCGCCAGCGGTACCTGGGGGTGTGAGCGTGGACACTACGCTCGACGCCGACGACCCGGCGGCTGTGGTGGACGCCCTCGTCGCGGCCGACGTCCTCGACGAGACAGCCGACGGCGCGCTCCACCTGACAGACGCGTTCGACCGCACGCTCTCGGTGTACGAGGACAGCTACGAGGGCGAGGAGCGCGTCCGCGAGACGGTCGCGGAGCTGTTCGGCGTCGACCCGGACGGCGAGCGCGCGCGGTCGGTGACCGGCGACGAGCTCGCCGCGCTGCTCGCGCTCCGGTCGTTCGTCGACGACCCGCCGCCGGTCGGGCGCCTCGCCGTCGCGGCGGGCGCCGTCGCCGAGGTGGGCGGGCTCTCGCCGGTTCCCGGCCGGTTCGAGGCGGTCGACGACCAGTCGTGGCGCGGCTTCGTCGACGGCGGCGACGCGGTGGTGACGGTGTGGAAGCGCCGCTGCGAGCCCTGCGACGCGCTGAAGGCCGACCTCGACGCGGTGCTGGCGGCGCTGGCAGCCGAGACCGACGCGCCCGTGGCGGGGCTGGACGGCGAGTCCTGCCCCGACTTCTGTCGGGCGACGGGCGTCGACGCCGCGCCGGCGGTCTGCTGTTTCCGCGACGGCGAGCTCGTCGAGGCCGTCACGGGCCGGCAGTCGCCGTCGGCCTACGCGGACCTGTTCGGGGACGTCTACGGGGCGTAGGCGGCACGCGAGGCCGTCACCGGCGTCGGAGAGGCGGAGTGCCACGACGTCGGCGTCGCGGTCGTCACGGCGTCGCTCTCGTTCGCCGTCTCGTTCGCTGTCGTCCGTTCGCCCCGGAGTGCCCGGTCCAGCCACGCCGGCTCCCGAACGGTCGTCCGGCCGACGGCCTCGTAGCTGACGCGCCACCGGACGATCACGCGCTCGCCGTCGACGGTCGCCTCGTAGGCGAGCGAGAGCGCCTGCACGACCCCGGACGGCGTCACCGCTGCCTCCAGCGCGGCGTTCTCCACCGCTGACCCCTCGACGCCGGTCGGCGCGAGCGTCTCGCCGACGACGAAGTACCGGCGCACGCCGTCCGGTTCGCGCGTGGTGACCACGCGCGTCTCCGCCGCGCCGAACAGGTCCGCGTACGTCTCTGCCGGGCCGGCGCGGCCGCCGCCGAACGGCACCGTCGCCGTCCAGTAGCGCCACGTCCCGGCCCGGCCGACCGGGTCGAACGTGTTGTACACCCGCTCGCCGTCGCTGGTGAGCCGGCGCGCGTAGGTCGTGCCGTTCGACCAGTAGACGCCGCGGGCCGGCGGGTCGCCGAGGAACACCGGCGCCGCCGGGCCGGCCGTCTCGGCGCGGGCGAGAAACGCGCGGCGCTCGTCGACCTGGACGGTCACCGACAGCCGCGACCGCACGTCGCCGTCGGTCGTCTGGACCGTCCGGGTCGACCGGAGCGTGTACGACTCGTTGGACAGCGCGCCCTCGTGGGCGCTGCCGAGCGCCTGCGGGTCCGCAACGCCCGCCTCGGTCAGCCCCGGCGGGTACCGCTCCGCCGGCGTGTCGTCCGCCGCGGGCGACGTGGGCCGTTCGCCGACGCCCCCCGACACGTCCGGGGGGACTCCGGCGGCGAGGCCGACGACGACGAGCGCCGCGAGGACGACGCCGGCGGCGACGAGCGCCGGGGAGCGGGTCGTCGCGTCCGGCGCGGCTGTCGGGGAGCGCCCGAGGTGGGTCCGGAACAGGCGGTCGCGCTCCGCCACCGGGACGCCGTACAGCGCGAGGTCACGCAGGTCGTCGGCGTCGACGACCGGGAGGTCAGAGGAGGCCGGCGGGTCGCGGAGCGGGGTGACGACCCCGTCTGCGTCGGGCGGTGGGTCGACGGCCCGGCGGCGCAGGGCGCGGGCGAAACGGGCGGTCCGGGAGCCGAGACGTCCGGGGTCGTGGACCCAGAGGCGCCACTCGCCGTCTCCGTCGTCGACGACCACCACCCCGTCCTCGACACGCGCAGACCGGCCACGGGCGCGCTCTACTGCCGCGACGAACGCCGCGAGCTCGTCGCGCGAGCGGCGGACGAGCGCCGCCGCGAACGCGGCACGGGAGAGCGGCGCCACGAGCGGCGGTCAGTCGTCCTGTGTCGTCCCGGCGACGAGCACCGACCGGTCGGCCTCGAGGATCACGGTCTGTGTCGTGCTGCCGAACACCGCCTTCCCGGCGGGCGAGCGCTCTCGCCGCCCGGCGACCACGACGAGGTCGGCGTCGGCCTCCTCGGCGGCCTCGAGGAGCGCGCGGGCAGGGTCGCCGCTCGACTCCCGGACCTCGACGTCCGCGCCGGCCTCCTCGAGCAGCTCCGTCGCCTCGCGCACCGACCGCACCTGCGGCGCCGACGCGCCGGAGGGGTTGTCGGTGAACGAGTGAAGCAGCCACACCGTCCGCTCGCTCGGCGGGCCGGGAAGGTCGGCGACGGCCCGGGCACAGTTGCGCGCGCGCTCTACGTCCTCGTCGACGCCGGCGACGACATGGTACATAGACTACCGTTGTCGGGGGCGCGGATTAGTCCTTTTCACCGGGGCACAGGCATTTGCCCGGGGCGGGCGAGCGGGAGGTATGGCGCTCGACACCGACCGCGTCGAGACGGTCACCGTCGACTCGTACGGCACGCTGGTCGACCCGCGGGCCGCGGACCGCGCGCTGGCCGAACGGGTCGCGGACCCGGAGCCGATATCGCGGCTGTGGCGCTCTCGGTCGCTCACCTACACGATGGTCGGCACCTTCGTCGGCTTCTACCAGCCGTTCTACGAGATGAACCGCGACGCCCTCTCGTTCGCGCTGGCGGCGAACGACGTCGACCTGCCCGCCGAGGAGCGCGACGCGATCCTCGAGGTCTACCACGACCTCGACGCCTTCGACGACGTCCGTCCCGGGGTCGAACGGCTTCGCGACGCCGGCTACGAGGTGTACGTCGTCTCGAACGGCGACCCCGCGATGCTCTCGTCGATGGTCGAGAACGGCGGTCTGACCGACCACGTCGCCGGCACAGTGAGCGCAGACGAGGTGAAGACGTTCAAGCCACACCCGCGGATCTACCGCCACGCCGCCGCCCGGACCGGCACGTCGATCGAGCGGATTCTCCACGCCGCCGGACCGTCGTTCGACGTCCTCGGCGCGAAACACGCCGGAATGCAGGCCGCGTGGGTCGACCGATACGGCGAGCCGTGGGAGGCGTTCGCAGGCGTCGACCCCGACGTCGTCGTGGAAGGGTTTCACGACCTCGCAGACACTCTCGGCGCCTAGTCGTCGCCGTCGACGAGGCGGGCCTCCGGGCTGCCGTCTGCGCGCCAGGTCGTCTCGTCGTACATCCGC
>KI543183.1:73566-76910 GCA_000496195.1 uncultured archaeon A07HB70 | reverse complement strand
GCCCTCGCGCACCATGTACTCGACGTAGCCCCGCTTGCGGTGGAACTCGCGCTCGACGGCCTCGACCGGCCGGTCGGTGGCGTCGGCGATGCGCTCGAACAGCGCCAGCCCGACGTCCCGCGTCGCGTCTCCGAGCGTCGGGTGGGCGTAGTCGAGGCGGAACGTCCCGTCGACGTCGCGCTCGAGCGCCGTGTTCCAGTGGATCTCTCGCCCTGCCTTCTCCACGGTGCCGCCCGCGAGGCCGGGCCGCTCGACGGCGCCCGTCGGCCCGAGGTCGCGGTCGGCGCCGGTGAACTCGACGGCCTCGGCGACGTAGCGCTCGCCGTCGACGTGGTGCGGGAACACCACGAGGTCGATCTCCTCCAGGAGGTACGCCGGCAGCCCCTGCTCGATGACGCGGTTGACGAGCGTCTCGACGTCCTCCGAGTGGGTGGTACCGATGACGCCGTGACCGGTGTTGATCGTCTCGGCGAACGTCTCGAACGAGGCCGGGGTGTTGACCTCGGCGATGACCTCGACGTCGGGGTTGAGGTAGTTCGTCTCGGTCATCAGCTGGGCCATCGAGACGCGCTTGTACTCGTTCTCGTGGTCGCGGGTCGTCAGCGAGACGCCCGTCTCGTGTGGCAGACGGACCTCGCGGGACCCCTCGTCGATCGAGACGGGCCGGTCGTCGTACGGGACGAACGGCATATGTGCGTTCATCAGCGTCGTCTTCCCGACGCCGGTTGGCCCGGAGAACAGCACCACCGCGCGGTGCTCGTAACAGAGCCAGAGCAGCGTCACGAGGTCGACGGAGACGGCACCGCGCTCGACCAACTCGGGCGGCGTCATGACGTCCGCGGCCTGCTTCCGGACGGAGACGTGCGGGCCGCCCTCGCTGACGACCGGAAGCGCGACCGCACACCGGATCGTCTCGTCGACGCCCGGCGGGTCGAGGTTCACCTTCGCCGTCGGGGTCGAGGCGTTCAGCTCGGTGCCGTCGCTCGCCGCGAGCTGGCTGACGACGTTGACGAACGCCGTCTCGTCCTCGAACGCGAGATTCGCCGGCACCCGTCCGACCGGCACCTCGTCGGCACGGGGAATCACCTTCACGCGCTCGCCGACGCGGTTGGCCTCGACGTCCTCCAGGTGCGGATCACGGATCGGCACGGTGAGGATACCGTAGCCGACGTAGTCGCGCAGGACGTAGTAGACCAGGTCGTCGAGACGGTCCTCGGCGAACCGCGAGTCGACGGGCGGCACGGTCAGGCCGTACGCCGCGAGCGCCGACGTCGATCGAGCGGATTCTCCACGCCGCCGGACCGTCGTTCGACGTCCTCGGCGCGAAACACGCCGGAATGCAGGCCGCGTGGGTCGACCGGTACGGCGAGCCGTGGGAGGAGTTCGCGGGCGTCGACCCCGACGTCGTCGTGAGGGGTTTCACGACCTCGCGGACGCCCTCGGCGCCTAGTCGTCGTCGCCGTCGGCGGGACGGGCCTCCGGGCTGCCGTCCGCGCGCCAGGTCGTCTCGTCGTACATCCGCTCGACCTCGCCGCCCTGCTGGCGGATGGCGGTCATCGTCGAGAACAGGAACGCGCCGGCGACGGCGGTGCCGACGAGCGCCGCCCCGCGACCGGCCGGCGCGGCGCCCGGCACGGCGACCCCGAGGTGTTCCGCGACGCCGACGACCGCGAGTGCGAGCAGCGCCGGGAGGAACTGCCGGACGACGGCGGCGACACTGGTCCCCTCCGCCGCGTCGACGGTGCCGACGGCGTGGTAAACCGTGAACGACGTGGCCGCAAGCAGCCCCGCCACCTCGACGGCGGCGACGACGACGGGCGCGGCGAACAGGTGCGTCGCCCACCACGCGGCGACCAGGGCGACGACGGCGGCGGGCGCGACCGGACGGCTGCGCCGTCGACCGGCGCCCTCGACGGAGCGGTGGACGCCGCGCATACCGACCGCACAGAACAGGAAGACGAACAGCGTCGCGCCGCGACGGAACGGGGTCGCGCCGGCCGTGACGAACAGCTCGGCGAGCCCCGCGACGCCGTAGACGCCGACGGCGCCGACGCCGACGGCGAGGTAGCGCCAGCGGTCGCGGTACGGCGCCGCGAGCAGCCGGAGGGCGAACGCGCGCAGATACCAGAGCAGCCCGGCGCTCGTCGCGACGACGAGCAGGTAGCCGAGCGCGCGGGCGACGACGAGCGTCGTCACGGACGCGGGCTGAGACGCGACCATCTCGGCCGACCGTTACCGGTGAGGAGGTATGTATCGTTCCATGTCGGCGCGGCGGTCAGCTGACGAACAGCCGCCGGTCGGCGCGCTCGTGGTCCGCAGACAGCACCTCGGTCAGCGGCGCGAACGGCGCCATCTCGCCGAGCGAGCGGCCCGCGCTCTCGTCGACGGCGGCGACGACGGCGGGCCGCGTCTCGTCGAGGAGGCGCTGGGCGTCGGCGTGGCCGACGGACAGCAGGCGCTGGGCGGCGCCGAGGAGACCGGTGACGAGGCCGTGACAGCAGACGAGACAGGCCGTTCGCTCGTCGACGCCCGTCCGGCCCGTCACGACCCCGAGGACGACGGGGTGAAAGCCCGGCGTCGCTCCGTCGTCCACGCGCACGGCGTAGCGGTCGAGGAACGGGTCGTCCCGGAGGTCGCGCTGGAGCGAGAGCAGGCGCCCGCCCGCGAGGCGGGCGCTCTCGCGGAACTCCGCCGCGAGCGTCGTCGCCGCGAGCCGGCGGTCTGCGGCACAGACCGCGGCGAGGTCGTTCGCGCGCGCGGCGGCGTGCGCGTGTCGGAGCGCGACGAGGTCACCGGGGCCGAGCCCGCGGCGGAGGCGCGCCTCCAGCAGGGCCGCGAGGTCGTCGGCGTCTTCGACCCGCCCGTCGGCGACGAACTGCTCCAGCCCGTACGAGAGCGAGTCGGAGCCGACCGGGAGCGCGGAGTCGGCGAGACGGAACGCCTCGAGACGGGCGTCGTCGGTCACGGCGAGCCCTCCGGCGAGCCGTGAGCACGGAGTGAGACGACAGCAGTCACGACTCGCCTCCCTCGTCGGCTGGGGCGGAGCCGTGGCCGTCCGGGTGCGCGTGGCCGTGTCCCGCCGACCGGCTGTCACCGTCGTCGAACGTCGACGGCGGCACCGAGACGACACGTGTCTCGACGGTCGGCGGGAGCATCGGCTCCAGGGCTGCGGCGGTCCGCTCGGGGCCGTCCGCGCCCCGCACCAGCGTCTCGTCGCCGCGCGTCGCGAGGTCCCAGTGACGGTTCCCGACCGCGTGGCCGACCTCGAGCGCGCGAGGCGGAGCGAGCGCGGCGGCGTCGAACCCGACGGCCTCGACGGGCCGGAGGTCGACCACGGCGCGGCT
>KI543183.1:48849-73546 GCA_000496195.1 uncultured archaeon A07HB70 | reverse complement strand
CCCCGCCCGTGGCGGCCTCGTGGCACGCGTCGCTCAGCGCGGCGGCGTCGCGGGCGGGCGCGACGACGAGCAGCGTCCCGAGTACCGCGAACTCGCCGAGGACGCCCGGTTCGTCGGGCGGGGGGCCGTCGGCGCCGGGCGCGAGGTGGGTCGCGTCCGCGAACAGCAGGCCGTCGGGGCCGCGGACGCGGGTGTGCGAGCGGAACCGCTCGAACGCGAACCGCTCGCCGCGGGCGAGACGACCGGGGACGACCACCTCGCCGAGGACGCACGTCGCGTCGTGCGCGACGTCGAGGGTCGTCTCCCGGTGGTAGCGGGCGTCGGCGTGGAGAATCGTCGGCTCCGGGACGTGGTCGAGGTGGCCGCCGGACGCGACGGAGAGCGACGCCTCGCTCGCGGCGTAGTTGCGCGTCATCGACTGCACCTTCGTCGCGCTCCCGGCGGAGACGTACGCGACGGCGTCGTCGCCGACGTCGACGTGTCGCGCGAGCCGGTCGCCCTGCGCGACGCCGCCGGTTGGCGACTGGACGAACACCGTCTCGGCGTCCGGGTGAGGGTCGTGGTCGAGCGTCCCCGAGACGTGGAACGGAGCGGTCGCGTAGTCGTGGACGAGACGGGTGCCGCCCGTGGCGGCACGGAAGCGCAGCTCGAGCCGACCGTCCTTTCCCGGCGCGCCGACCGCCGCCTGCGGAACCGACTCGGCGGCGTACCCCTCGAACGACTGGTGGGGGGCGTCGCCGTCGGCGGCCATCAGTCGAACAGCACCTCCCTGCGGACGTGGGTCAGCACCGCCTCGATGCCGTCGGCGGCCTTGCAGTCGGTGAAGACGAACGGGCCGTCGCGCACGTCGCTCGCGTCGCGGCGCATCGTCTCCAGGTCCGCGCCGACGTGGGGCGCGAGGTCGGTCTTGTTGACCACCAGGAGGTCACAGTCCACGACGCCGGGACCGCGCTTGCGCGGGATGTCGTCGCCCTCCGCGACGCTGATGACGTACAGCGAGTAGTCCGCGAGACCGGGGTCGAACGTCGCCGCGAGGTTGTCACCGCCGCTCTCGATGAGCACCACGTCGAGGTCGGGGTGGGCGTCGACGAACGCGTCGACCTGTCGCAGGTTCGTCGACGGGTCCTCGCGGATGCCCGTGTGCGGACACGCGCCCGTCTCGACGCCCGCGACGAGGTCCTCCGGGACGACGCCCGCGAACCGCCGGCGCAGGCGGTCGGCGTCCTCCTGGGTCAGGATGTCGTTCGCGATGACGCCCACCTCGAGGCCGTCCTCGCGCAGGCGCGGGACGAGTTTGGACAGGAGCGACGTCTTGCCGGAGCCGACCGGGCCGCCCACGCCGACGGTGGCGACGTCGCGGTGGCCGGGACTCACTCTCCGGCCTCCCCGACGGCGTCCGACCGGATCGGGTCGTGGACGGTGACGAGCTTCGTCCCGTCCGGAAACACCGGCTCGACCTGTACCATGTCGATCATCTCGGGGACGCCGTCCATCACGTCCTCGCGCCCGAGCAGCTGCGACGCGCCGGAGCGGATCTCGGCGACGCTCTGCCCGTCGCGGGCGCGCTCGATACACCAGTCACTGACGTACGCCACGGCCTCGGGGTGGCTCAGCCTCACGCCGCGCTCCTTGCGGCGCCGGGCCACCTCCGCGGCGGTGAACACTGTCAGCCGTTCCTCCTCTTTCGGTGTCAGCTTCATTTCAGATCGTGTACCGCTGTGCGAGTGGCAGCTCGTCCGCCGGGTCACAGGTGACGTGCTCCCCGTCGACGAACACCTCGAACGTCTCGGGGTCTACCTCGATGTCGTCGGGGCAGTAGTCGTTGTACAGCATGTCCGCCTTGCCGGGCGTTCGCGTCCCCTCGACGGGGACGACGGGCGTGTCGAGGCCGTACTCCTCGCCGACGCCGGCGTCGGCGGCGGCGGGCGAGACGAAGGCGAGCGAGAGGGCGTGTTTCGCCTTCCCGACGCCGCCGGCCCGGACGCGCTGTTTGACCGGTTCGCAGGTCATCAGCGAGCCGTTCGCCTCGCCCATCTCCGAGTGGACCGGGAAGCCGCTCTTGAACACCATCGCGGGCTTGACCCCGAAGAAGGCCGGATCCCAGAGGCAGATATCGGCCAGCTTGCCGGGCTCCAGCGTGCCGACGTACGGCTCGATCCCCGCGGCGATCGCGGGGTTCACGGTGTACTTTGCGAGGTAGCGCTTGATCCGGTGGTTGTCGGCACCGGTCCCCTCGTCCTCCGGGAGCGGCCCGCGCTGGGCCTTCATCTTCGACGCCGTCTGCCACGTCCGCGGGACGAGCTCGGCCATCCGCCCCATCGCCTGCGAGTCGGTTGTCATCATCGAGATGGCGCCCTCGTCGTGGAGGACGTCCTCGGCGGCGATCGTCTCGGCGCGGACGCGCGACTCCGCGAACGCCACGTCCTCCGGGACGTCCGGGTTGAGGTGGTGACAGACCATCACCATGTCGAGGTGTTCGTCGAAGGTGTTCGTCGTGTACGGCATCGACGGGTTCGTCGACGACGGGAGGACGTTCGGCTCGCCCACCATCTCGATGATGTCCGGCGCGTGCCCGCCGCCCGCGCCCTCGATGTGAAACAGGTGGATCGAGCGCCCGTCGACGGCGTCGAAGGTGTTCTCGACGAAGCCGGCCTCGTTCAGCGTGTCCGTGTGCATCGCGACCTGGATGTCCTCGTCCTCGGCGACCGCGAGGCAGGTGTCGATCGCCGCCGGCGTCGACCCCCAGTCCTCGTGGAGCTTCAGCGAGCAGACGCCGGCCTCGACCTGCTCGCGCAGCGGCGCGGGGTCGGAGGCGTTTCCCTTTCCGTAGAAGCCGACGTTCACCGGCCACGCCTCCGCCGCCTGGAGGTGGCGCTTGACGTTCTCCGGGCCGGTCGTACAGGTGGTAGCGCCGCCGCCGTAGCCGCCGCCGAGCATCGTCGTCACGCCGCCCGCCAGCGCGTGTTCGTGGAGCTGCGCGGAGTTCCAGTGGACGTGGATATCGAGCGCGCCGGCGGTCGCGATCTTCCCCTCGGCGGGGTAGACGTCCGTCGAGGGGCCGATCACCATGTCGACGCCATCCATCGTGTCCGGGTTGCCGGCCTTGCCGACGCCGGCTATCTCGCCGTTCCGGATCCCGATGTCGCCGGCGACCACGCCGAGGACGGGGTCGAGCACCGTCGCGTTCGTGACGACCCAGTCGAGTGCCCCCTCGCGCTGGGTGACGCCCGGCGCCATCCCGAGGCCGTCTCGGGTCGTCTTCCCGCCGCCGAAGACGGCTTCGTCGCCCGGCGTGCGGTAGTCCGTCTCGACGCTCGCGTACAGCTCCGTGTCGCCGAGCCGGACCCGGTCGCCGGTCGTCGGGCCGTAGAGCTCCGCGTAGGCGTCGCGGTCCAGCTCTCGGGTCATCCGTCCTCCGACCCGGTGCCGGTGTCGGCGAAGCCGGCGTCGCGCAGGCGCGAGAGCGCCGGAGCGGGGTCGACGTCGACGCTCCCCTCGGTCAGCCCGTTCATGCCGCGGGCGACGCGCTTGCCGCCGATGTCGACGAGCTCGACGGTCTGCTCGTCGCCCGGCTCGAACCGGACGGCGGTGCCGGCGGGGACGTTCAGCCGCCGGCCGAACGCCGCCTCGCGGTCGAACGCGAGGGCCGCGTTCACCTCGAAGAAGTGGACGTGCGAGCCGACCTGGACGGGCCGGTCGCCGCGGTTGGCGACCCGTACCTCCGCCGTCTCGCGCCCCTCGTTCAGCGTCACGCTTCCCTCTGCCGGGAGGACGGCTCCCGGCGGCTGCTCAGTCATCGGCCGGGACCTCCGGTTGTTGACGAACCATCTGTGGGCCCGTTCGACCACGCGGCGGTAAATACGTTTGTAAAACCGAGTACTGCGCTCGCGCACCGGAAGAAATATGAACGATTGCCCAGTTAGTATCATGTATAGCACGAACTGTCGACCCGCGTCGCGCTATATCCTTATATTCGCGTCAGTGTATTAGGAGAGAAGATCAGACTCGAACCGTCCGTACGGCTACTTGTGTGCCGTTAGTGTGAATGCATGTAGACTCGTTTCGGTAGAAGGTAAACAATTCCACCATACAGTTTATCAACGATGAACAAATCGACTCTGTTGAGTTCCAGATGCGAACGGGCCACCACACACGTCGGGACAGGGACGAACGTTCGGATGGTTATTCTGAGTATCGCTGCCGGATCGTGGTCGGGGGTGAGCGCAGATGAGCATGATCCTGTACGGGCTGACCGTACTCATCGTCGCGATAATGGGCGTCGGCCTGTACGTCTCGCGGAAGATTCAGGGCGACAGCGTGAATTACATCGTCGCCGGTCGGGGGCTGATACTGCCGGTGGCGGCGGCGACACTGATGGCGCAGTCGCTCGACGCGAACGCGACACTCGGAAACACCGACCTGACCGCGAGCTTCGGGTTCTGGGCGGGCGCCGCGCTCCCGATCGGGCTGGCGGGGTGTCTGTTCATCACCGGGCTGTTCTTCGCGAAGCCGATGAACAAGATGGACCTGCTGACGCTGCCGGACTTCTTCCGCCGGAAGTACGGGCGGGTCGTCGAGGTCGTCTCCGCGTTGATCATGGTCCTCGCGTTCTCGCTGCTGCTGGGCGGGAACCTCGTCGCGGGCGGGTTCCTGTTCCAGACGTTCATGGGGACGACGTTCGTCCAGGGCGTCCTGATCATCTCGGTCATCGCCTTCCTCTACACGATCGCGGGCGGGCTGTTCGCGGTCGCGTACACGGATATAATCCAGGCGGTGGTCGCCTTCTTCGGCTCCATCGCGCTGATCGTCTACGTCGGCATGAACTACGGGTTCACGGTCCCGCAGGGGATGGGCCCGACGGCACTCGTCCAGATCAACCCGCTCGACAACTCCGCCGGCTCGTGGATCAACCTCGCGACCATCTTCGCGCTGGCGCTCGGCGACATCGTCGCCATCGACTTCATGGAGCGTGTGTTCGCCGCCGACAGTCCCGAGACGGCCCAGAAGGCCTGCTTCGCGGGGGCCGCCGGCACGCTCGTCATCGGCATCCCGTTCTCGATCGTCGCGCTGTCGGCCGGGAGCATCCTCCAGTCGATCGGGGTCGAGGCCGGCAACCAGGCCGTGCTGTACGTCCTGCTCCAGGAGGCCGTCCCGCCGTGGCTCGCGGTGCTGGTGCTCGGCGGCATCGTCGCCGCGTCGCTCTCGACGAGTGACGGCGCCATCCTCGGCACGTCGGCGGCGCTCGCCCGGAACGTGCTGGGCATCCGCGACCCGGGGTCGCCCGGCGAGGGGGTCAAGGCCGACGGCTCGGGCCTCCTCTCGGCTGGGTCGGACAGGCTGCTCGCGGTGACGCGCGTGATGGCGGTGCCGATCACCGTCCTCGGCGCCTTCTTCGCCATCCGGGTGAGCGCGACCGGGATGCTGCTCGTGCTGGCGTTCGACATCACGTTCGCCGGGCTGATCGTCCCCCTGGCGTTCGGGATCTACAAGCCCGAGATCGCGACACAGCCGGCGGCGCTGGCCGGGATACTCTCCGGGTCGCTCACTCGCCTCTTCTTCTTCGTCACCATCCCGACGACGTACGCGATCCAGAACAACCTGCTCTACTTCGAGAACAGCATCGTCCCCGCGGGCTGGGACGGTCTCGTGACGTTCATCGCGCCGCTGGTCGGCCTGACGGTGTTCCTCGCCGTCGCCGCGCTGACGAAGGACAGCTACCCGACGCCGCGGGTCACGTCTGAGGGCACCGCGCCGGTCACCTCCGACGACTGACCGAACGTCCACCAGCTGTCCACTTCTCGGTGGGTTTCGGACCGTCAGCACTAACAGGAGGAGTCTTGTACGAATCGTTACCCGTCACGATGGACGAACAGGAGTTCGATACGGCAGGAGTCGAGCGGTGAGTGATCCCGTGCGGATGACGCGAAAGGTACAGCAGCTCGGCTCCTCGACGCTGGCGGTGACGCTCCCGGCAGAGTGGGCGCGCCGACACGGAGTCGCGAAGGGCGACGAGATGATCGTTCAGCGCGACGAGCAGGGCGGGGCGCTCCTCGTCGTTCCCGACCGACCGGACGTCGAGGAGGACACCGCGGTCGTCGACGTCGACTCGCTGTCCGCCGCGGCGGTGGGCCGGGCGGTCCTCGTCCAGTACGTCCTCGGGCGGGGGCTGGTCCGGATCGAGTCGTCGTCGCCGCTGACGCCGGCACAGGTCGACGCCGTCCTCGACGCCGAGCGCCGCCTGATGGGGCTGGGCGTCGTCGAGCAGAGCGAGCAGCGAGTCACCGTCCGCTGCTCCGTCGCGCCGGGGGACTTCGACCTCCCGACGCTCCTCGGCCGGATCGGCCGGACCGAGGCGGCGATGCGGGCAGACGCGCTCGAGGCGCTCGTCGAGGGCGACGCCGGGGCCGCCCGGACGGTCGACGGCCGGCACGAACAGGTCGAGAAGCTGTTCTACCTGTTCCTCCGCCTCGTCTTCGCCACCTACCGCAACCCGCACCTCAACGAGTCCGTCGGCATCGACACGGGCTTCCCGCTCATCGGCTACCGGTCGGTCGCACAGGACCTCGTGCTGATGGCGGGCGTCGCCAACGACGTCGCCGAACTCGTCGAGGACGGCGCCGCCGCCGACGACGAGACAGCCGACCTGCTCGCCGCCGTCGACGACGCCCTCGACACGGCGGTGGCCACGACCGTCGACGCCGTGACGGCGCCGGACTACGCCGCCACGGAGGCGGCGCGGGACGAGTTCGACCGCGTCGACGACGCCGTCGCGGCGCTCCAGCGCCGCCTCGAGACCGAGCGCCCCGAGCCGCTCCTGGCGCTCCAGCGCGCGCTCGTCCTCCTCGAGCGGACGGCGACCCACGCCCGCGACAGCCTCTCCGTCGCGACGCGGCTGGGGTTCCGGTCGGACCCCGACCTCGTCACGACCGACCTGTCCTAGAACACCTAGAGGAGACTGGAACGGTACATGCGGGCTGGTCCTCCCCCGTTCGAGTAATACCCATCCAAAGGAACGGCTTTACCGCCCGACGATCACACCACGTTTGCCGGAGAGATACACCGAATCGGAACCTCTGGCGGAAATATCACGACCTATGTCGAACGAACGCACCGGCGAAGACATCTACGGCGAGAAGCACAAGGACGCGAACGAACCGATCTTCAGCGGGGTGCCGTCGTTCCTGAAGCTCCCGCAGGTCGACCGCGAGGACCTGGCGGCGGCGGACGTCGACGTCGCCGTCCTCGGCGCGCCGCTCGACACGGCGACGACCATCCGGCCCGGCACCCGCTACGGGCCCCGGGCCGTCAGGGCGGCGTCGACGGTCCCCTCGCCTCCGTACGAGCATTTCAACATCGAGACGGGGGTCGACCCGTTCGACCGGTACAAGGTGGTCGACACGGGTGACGCGGCGGTGTCGCCCGGCCAGACCCGGAAGAGCCAGCTCAGCATCGAGGACGCCGTCTACGAGATCAGCGAACAGGCGACGCCGGTGGTCATCGGCGGCGACCACTCCATCAGCTACCCCGATATAAAGGGCTGGGCGGAGGCGAACGGCTACGAGGACGTCGGGCTGGTCCACTTCGACTGCCACGCCGACACCGGCGAGGACGGACTCACCGGCTTCGAGTACGACCACGGCGCGTGGGTCAAGCGCGTGTACGACGACGACATCGTCGCGGGCGAGAACTACACGCTGATCGGCCCGCGCGGATTCTGGCCCGGTCCCGACACGTACGAGGGGATGCGCGAGGCCGACATGAAGTGGTACACCGCGATGCAGGTTGGCGAGATGGACCTCGACGCGATCGTCCAGGACGCCGTCGAGCGCGCCACCGACGGCACCGACGCGGTCTGGGTGTCGTTCGACGTCGACGTGATGGAGCCGGCGTACTGCCCCGGCACCGGCGAACCGGAGCCGGGCGGACTCGTCCCGCGCGAGGCCATCTACATGGTGCGCGAGGTCGTGAAGGCGCTCGACCCGGACGACTTCGGCTTCGACGTCGTCGAGGTGGCGCCGCAGTACGACGTGAGCGACACCTCCTCGTACAACGGCGGCATCACCAGCGGCTTCGCCAACCGCCTCGTCATCGAGGTGCTCGGGAGCATGGCGCTGGCCGACGCGGGGCTGTCCGAGGGCTCGCCGATCCGTCCGAAGGAGCCGCTCGGGCCGAGCGGCACCGTCGAGACGCCGGGAGACGACTGAGACGGCCTCGCGCCGGTACGAGACTACTTATTCCCCGCCCGGGAACCGAGAGCGGTGGGACTCGGGACACTCGGGCCGACCGGCCTGCTCGTCCTCGCCGGCGTCGTCGCCGCCGCGGGAGCTGTCAACGGCGTCGCCGGGTTCGGGTTCGCGCTCGTCGCGACGACGACGCTCGCGACGCTCGTCGACCCGACGACGGCGGTCGTGTTCGTCATCCTCCCGGTCGTGGCCGTCAACGGCTCGCTCGTCCGGGAGCTCTCGGCCGCCGAGGTCCGGCAGTGTGGGCGACGGTTCTGGCCGCTCCTGGCCGCCGCGCTGGTCGGCACCCTCGTCGGCCTCGCGGCGCTCGGTCGCCTGCCGGCAGACCCGCTTCGGGTCGCGCTCGGCGTCCTCTCGGTCGGCTTCGTCGCGGGCCGAGTCGCCCCGCTTCCGGGCCGGCGCGCCGTCGAGGAGCGGTGTTTCGTCGAGACGGGACCCGCGATGGCGGGCGTCGGGCTCGTCTCGGGACTGCTGTTCGGCGGGACGAACGTCGGCGTCCAGCTGATCGCCTACCTCCGGTCGTGTGACCTCCCACACCGGACGTTCGTCGGCGTCGTCGCGCTCGCATTTCTCGGCCTCAACGGCGTCCGCGTCGGCGCCGCCGCCCTCCTCGGACTCTACCCGAGCGCGGCGGTCGCGCTCGCCTCCGCGGCGGCGGCGGGGCCGGCGCTCGCCGGCGTCGCCGTCGGGAAGCGGCTCCGGAGCCGGGTCACCGAGCGCTGGCGGGCCCGGGCGGTGCTCGGACTCCTCCTCGTCGTCGGCGTTCGGCTGGTGACGGCCGGGCTCTGAGCGCCGTCGTCCGCCGCTCGGGGCCGCGCGGTCGGCATCGCGTCCGTCCAGTTATCCGCCGGCGACGTGTACAAATTCGTAATAGAATATGTATTTCCTCGAACGTCATCCTACGTCACCCCACAAGGTTATGTATTTGTACGGCTCGGTGGAGAAGGTTTTAGTTCCGTCACGGGTTCTGAAAGCTCGTGAGCATTACGGTGAACGCCTGTTGTCGGAACGGGCGCAGAACTGTCGGAACACTCGGTGTATTGCGGCGCGCAGTAGACGGCGCGGTGAGCAGTCGGAGGGCCAGCGCGTGAGCGAGCGGAGCAGGCGTGCGTTTCTCGCGACGGGAACCGCGCTCGCCACGGTCGGCCTCGCGGGCTGTAGCGGCGGGGGCGGCGGGGGCGGCGGCTCGGCCGGCGAGTCGGGCGACGAGCCCATCACGATCGGCGTACTCGAGGACCGGTCGGGCAACTTCGCGCTGGTCGGCGACCCGAAGCACAAGGCGACGCTGCTCGCCATCGAGGAGATAAACGAGGCGGGCGGGATCAACGGTCGGCAGATCGAGGTGTTCGACCCGGACCCGCAGTCGGACAACCAGCGCTACAAGGAGCTGACCGAACGCGCGATCCAGCAGGAGGATGTCGACGTGCTGTGGGCCGGCTACTCCTCGGCGACCCGCGAGACGATCCGACCGACGATCGACCGCGAGGACCAGCTCTACTTCTACACGACCCAGTACGAGGGCGGGGTGTGTGATCACAACGTCTTCGCCGTCGGGCCGACGGCCCGCCAGCAGCTCGGTGCCGTCCTGCCGTACCTCGTCGACGAGTACGGGACGGATATCTACACGATCGCCGCGGACTACAACTTCGGCCAGCTCTCTGCGGACTGGGTGAAGGTCCTGGCCAGCGAGAACGGGGCGAACGTGCTCGACGAGGAGTTCATCCCGCTGTCGGAGACGGACTTCGGCTCCGTCATCAACCGCATCCAGGAGGCCGACCCCGACTTCGTGATGTCGATGCTCGTCGGCGCGAACCACACCGCGTTCTACGAGCAGAAGGCCTCGGCGGGGCTGGAGGTGCCGATCGGCACCTCGACGGCGATGGCGCAGGGCTACGAGCACCGCCGGCTCGACGCCCCGGCGATGTCGAACATCTTCGCCGGCGTCAACTACATGGAGGAGATTCCGACGACGCGCAACACCGACGACGGCGGGTTCGTCGACCGCTACTTCGAGATGTGGCCCGACGCGCCGTACCTCAACGAGGAGGCACAGACCAACTACTTCTCGGTGTACATGTACAAGCAGGCGGTCGAGCAGGCCGGCACGACCGACCAGGAGGAGGTGAAGGCCGCCCTCGAGTCGGGGATCACCTACGGCGCGCCGGAGGCGCCAGAGGGCGAGGAGATCGCCCTCGACGGCGCGACCCACCACGTCGACCACCACATGTGGGTGATGCGGTGCGACGACCAGCACAACGTCGAGGCCGTCGAGAACCGCGTCATCCCGGAGCAGTTCCTCTCGGGGACGGTCGGCTGTGACCTCACGCAGGAGGACGAGGAGACGCAGTACACCCCACAGGACTACTACGAGGAGGCGGGGTAGATGGTCAATGTGGTGAATCTGCTGTTTCAGTTCCTCGATAGCTTCGCGTTCATCGTGCTCGCGGCTATCGGGCTGGCCATCATCTTCGGGATGATGGGGGTGATCAACCTCGCCCACGGCGAGTTCATCATGGTCGGGGCGTACGGGACGACGCTCGCGTACAACGCCGGCGCGCCGCTGCTGCTCTCAATCCCGGTCGGCGTCCTCGCGACGACCGTCATGGGACTGGTGCTGGAGCGGTCTGTCGTCAGACGGCTGTACGACCGGCCGCTCGACTCGATGGTCGCGACGTTCGCGCTGGGGCTGGCGCTGACACAGCTGACGCGCATCGTGTTCGGAAACTCCCTGTCGAGCATCGGCATCCCACTCGGGTCGGTCCAGTACGGGCAGTTCTCGTACTCGATGTACCGCGTCCTGCTGTCTAGCGTTGCCCTCGCCGTGCTGGCGGCTGCCTACGTCGTGTTCACCCGCACGGAGTTCGGTATCCGCGCCCGGGCGACGATCCAGGACGCCGACACTGCGAGCGCGATGGGCGTCGAGACCGACCGGATGTACACCGTCACCTTCGGCATCGGGTCGGCGCTGGCCGGCCTGACCGGCGCGCTGTACGCGCCGACGATGTCTATCGTCCCCGGCATGGGGTCTTCGTTCCTCGTCGAGGCGTTCGTCGCCGTCGTCACCGGCGGCGCGTCGGTGCTCCTGGGGACCACGCTGGCCGGCGGCGGTCTCGGGCTGGTCAACGCCCTGTTCAGCAACGTCTACGGCACGTTTATCGGTCAGATCGCACTCCTGTTCGTGGCGGTGCTCATCCTCCGATTCCTCCCGAACGGCCTCTCTGGCGCCGTCGAGGGGGTCCGGGAACGAATGGAGCGTGAGAACACGTGACGTCGCCGTACGAACGGCTGTTCGGCCGGTTCGAGGGGCCGAACACCATCGGCAACACCCGCGTGTTCTGGGCCGGGCTGACCGTCGCGCTCGCGCTCGCGGCGGCCTACCCGCTCGTCGTCTCGGCCTACACCGCCGGCAACACCGCGCTGTTTATGCTGTACGGCCTGCTGGCGATGTCGCTGTCGCTCGTCTGGGGGTACGCCGGCGTGTTGAGCTTCGGCCAGGTCGTGTTCTTCGGCTTCGCCGGCTACACGTTCGGTATCGTCAGCATCAATCTCGGGAGCACGCTCGGGGTGACGATGGCCATCCCCGTCGCCGTCCTCGTCGCCACCGTCGTGGCGTTTCTGCTGGGCTACTTCATGTTCTACGGGGACGTCAGCGGCGTGTTCGTCGCCATCATCACGCTCGTGGTGACGCTGGTGATGCAGACGTTCATGGCACAGACCGCCGGCGACGAGTGGACGATCGGCGAGGTTCCGCTCGGGGGGTTCAACGGGATGCCCGGCATCCCCAACCTCGCCGTCGGAACAGAGGGCGCCGCCGTGAGCTTCAGCGGTGCCAGCTTCTACTGGCTGGTGCTGACGATTCTCGTGGTGTCGTACCTCGGGCTGCGTCTGCTGGTCAACGGTCGGTTCGGCTACGCCATGGTCGCCGTCCGGGAGGACGAGGACCGCGTGGAGATGCTCGGCTACGACATCCGACGGGTCAAGCTCGTCGTGTTCACGCTCGGTGGGGGCCTCGCGGGCCTGTCGGGCGTGCTCTACGCGTCGTGGGGGAACTACATCGACCCGAGCGTCTACTCGTTGGCCTTCGCGACGCTGCCGGTCGTCTGGGTGACCGTCGGCGGCCGCGAGTCGCTGCTCGGGGGCGTCCTCGCGACGGTCGCGATCGAGTGGTTCCGCCAGCAGCTCGCTATCACCGGGAGCGCCTGGGCGACGGTCGTCGTCGGGACGCTCCTGCTGATCGTCGTGCTCGCGCTGCCGGAGGGGATCGTCCCGTTCGTCCACCGGAAGACGGTCGGGTTCGTCGAGGGCCGCAGGATGGTCGGCGAGGACACGCCCGCCGCCGACAGGGAGGGCACCGCCGAATGAGCTCCACCGACGAGGCCGGGCAAGACCCGGCAGTTCGGGAGACACCCGCAGTGAAGGCGACCGGTGCCGGGACAGACCGCCTCCTCAAGACCGAGGACCTCACCATGCAGTTCGGCGGCCTGACCGCCATCGACAGCGTCGAGTTCGGCGTCCGGGAGGGAGAGCTCCGGTGTCTGATCGGCCCGAACGGCGCCGGGAAGTCGACGCTCCTGAAGCTCATCACCGGTCGTCACGTCCCGACCGAGGGCAAGATCTACTACGACGGGACGGACGTGACCGACCTCGACCCGCACCAGCGGGTCCGGGAGGGGATCGGGATGAAGTTCCAGGTGCCGTCGGTGTTCGAGTCGCTGACCGCCGCCGAGAACGTTCGCCTGCCACTCCAGCGCGTCGTCGAAGGGGACCTCACGGAGCAGGTCGCGGCTGCGCTCGCCCGCGTGGGACTCGCCGAGGAGGCCCGCACGGAGGCGGCGGACCTCTCGCACGGCCAGCAACAGCGCCTGGAGATCGGGATGGCCGCGGCGCTCGACCCGAACCTGCTGCTGCTGGACGAGCCCGTCGCGGGGCTGTCCGTCGAGGAGCGCCGCGAGGTGGCGAACCTCGTCACGAGGCTCAACGACGAGGGGATCACCTTCGTCGTCATCGAACACGACATCGACTTCGTCGACCGTATCGCCGACGAGGTGACGGTGCTCCACCAGGGCGACGTGTTCCGCGAGGCCGAGATCGAGGCGATCAGGAACGACGACGCGGTGCGGAAGATCTACCTGGGGGCCGAGTGATGCTGACCACGACGGACCTGACGGTCGGCTACGGCGACACGCCGATCCTGCGGGACGTGAGCCTGACCGTCGACGACGGCGAGATCGTCGGTATCGTCGGCAAGAACGGCGCGGGCAAGACGACGCTGATGAAGGCGCTCATCGGCCTGCTCGACCCGATAGATGGGAGTGTCACCTACGACGGGACGGAGATCACCGACTGGGCAGCCGACGAGCGTGCCAGGGCCGGCGTCGGGTATATCCCGCAGAGTCGGGACGTGTTCCCGGACCTGACCGTCGAACAGAACCTGCTCGTCGCCGAAGGGGTCAACGCCGACGCCGAGGACCTGCTGTACGGCACCGTCTACGACTACTTCCCCATCCTCGAGGAGCGGGCGAGCCAGAAGGCCGGGACGATGAGCGGCGGGCAACAGCAGATGCTCGCTATCGCCCGGGCGTTGGTGGGGAACCCCGACCTCCTGCTGCTGGACGAGCCAAGCGAAGGTATCCAGCCGTCCATCGTCCAGCAGATCACCGAGGACATCCCCAGTATCAACGAGGAGCTGGGGACGACGATCCTGTTCGTCGAGCAGAATCTCGGCGTCATCCAGGGGATGGCAGAGCGCTGTTACGCGATCGAACGCGGGACCATCGTCGACGAACTCGGCGCCGACCGCCTGGCGGACGACGGCGCTCTGGCCGAGTTCATCGCGGTCTGAGGCCCGTCTTCGGCGACCGTGTCCGAGCGCCGCGCTACCCCACGACGAGCCGCTCGAGGTGTTCGGGCGGCACCGCTCCGCGGGCCGCGTGGCCGTCGGCGACGAACGTCGGGACGCCCGTGACGCCCGCCTGTCGGGCGGCGTCGAAGGCCGCCCGGAGCTCTTCGCGGAGGGTCTCGTCGTCCAGCGCCGCCCGGACCGCCGCCGTGTCGGCGCCGGCGTCCGCCGCGAGTTCGACGAGCAGGGCCGTGTCGCCGATGTCCCGGCCCGCTGTCCAGAGCGCGTCGAAGACGGCCTCGTCGAAGGCCAGCCACGTCTCGTAGTCCCCGTCGTCGCGCAGGAAGGCGGAGACGAGCTGTGCGGGCAGCGAGTCGACGTCACTCGCTATCTCGACGGCCATCTCGACGTCGTAGTCGTCGGCGAGGCGGCGGACGTTCTGGCGCGCCTGCTCGAAGTAGTCCCCGTCTTTCCCGTCGTCGACCGAGTGGTCGATACTCCCGTCGGGTCGACGCTTCTGTGCGCGGAGGTCGAACGGGTGCCAGTCGATCCGCAGCGGGTCGTCGCGCGTCGACTGGTACCGGTCGAGCGACACCCGCCCGAGGTAGCAGAACGGACAGACGTAGTCCGAGTACACCGTGATCGTCTGGTCGGTCACACGCCGCCGTACGGGGCCACGACCCAAGACAGTCGCGGACCGGGTCAGTCGGCCGTCTGCTCGTCGCCGCCGGTGTCCTCCGCGGACTCGTCGCCGGACGCCTCGGTCGGCTCGGGCCGCTCGCCGCTCGCGTCGCCTGCCGCCGTGCCGGTGTCGTCGCTCACGCCCGCGACGGAGAACTCGCTCGCGTCGCGGCCTCGGCGCGCCACGCGCTCGGCGACGAACAGCTTCTCGGTTCGGTCGAGGCGGTCCCAGTCGAGGCTCTCGGGGGACGAGTTCTCCAGCGCCCGAAACTGCTCGACGACGCGATCGTTGACCAGCCGCTCGAACGACTCACAGACGGGGCAGGTCATGGAGATGTGAGAGACGTCGAAGGCGCGCGCGACGGTGTGATCCTGACAGTGCAGGCACCGGTAGGTGTCGGTCGCCACGTTCAACAGTGGGACTGGACGCGGTTGAGGCCTCCGGTGCCGGGGACCCAAACACGTATGCCCGCGCCCCCGAAACGCCCGACAGACCCCGATGGACCTGACAGCGCGTCAGCGCGAGATACTTGCCACGCTGACCGACGGTCACCGGGAGACGGACGCGCCGGTGACCGCCGAGGAGATCGCGGACGAACTCGACCGACATCCGGGGACGATCCACAACCACATGCAGGTGCTGGGGACGCTCGGTCTCGTCGAGGGGTTCACCGGCCCGCACGGCGGCTACGAGCCGACCGACACGGCGGAGACGGTCCTCGGCGGGGCGGAGCCGAGCGGCGGCGAGGCGCTCACGCTCGCCCACGAGTTCGACCGTCTCGACGTCACCGTCGACGAGATCTCCTTCCGGAGCGTCCGCCACCCGTCGGCCTGTCGCGCGCTCGTCCGCTTCTCCGGGGCGCGCTCGTCGATAGCGGTCGGCGACCCCGTCGTCGTCGGACCGACGCCCGGCACCGGCCTCGTCGTCGCCGGAGAGGTGCTCGTCTACGACGACGAGGCAGCCGAGGCGCTGCTGGACGTGACCGCCGTCGAGGCGCCGGTCGAGGCGTAGCGCCGGCTATTAACTTAGACCGAATAAATTATTAATACGACACAATATATGCCCCTTCTGTATCAGTCAGGTTAATAACTGCAGACACCGTAACTCGGTTCGATGACAGCCGAGGGGCCACGCGGCGAGGCGGACGACGGGCGCCAGAGCGCGCCCGGGACGGCGGTCCGGCTCTCGGTGCCGTCGATGGACTGTGCCTCCTGCGCGTCGAAGGTCGAGGCGGCGCTTGGCGACGCGGAGGGCGTCGTCACCCACCGCACCGACCCGGCTGCCGGTCGGGTCCAGGTGACCTACGACCCCGAGGCGACGGGCGAGGAGGACGTCGTCGCAGCCGTCGAGGCGGCGGGCTACGGGGTGGTGCCCGACGACGCGGAGACGGAGAGCGCCTGGCGGAGCAGGCGCGCGGCGGAGACGCTCGTCGCGGGACTCCTCCTGGTCGGCGGCCTCGCCGTTGCGGTCGTGCCGGGGGCAGACGCGCGGGTGCTGGCGGCGGGGGTCGTCGACCTGTCCGCCGCCGACGCGCTGTTCCTCGGGAGCGTCGCCGTCGGCGGGCGGGCGATTCTCGCGAACGGCGTCCGGTCGCTCCGGGCGCGCAGCCTCGACATGGACTTCCTGATGTCGGCGGCCATCGTCGGTGCGCTGGCCGCGAGCGTCGCCTTCGGCCGGTCGCTGTACGTCGAGGCCGCGACGCTCGCGGCGCTGTTCAGCGTCGCCGAACTGCTGGAGCGGGCGTCCGTGGACCGGGCGCGGTCGTCGCTGGAGGAGCTGATGGAGCTCGCGCCGGACGAGGCGACGGTGGTGCGCGACGGCACGGAGCGGGTCGTCCCCGCCGGCGACGTCGCCGTCGGCGACCGCGTGGTCGTCAGGCCGGGCGAGCGCGTCCCGACCGACGGCGAGGTCGTGGAGGGGTCGAGCGCCGTCGACCAGTCCGCCGTGACGGGCGAGAGCGTCCCCGTCGACGTCGCCGTCGGCGACGAGGTGTACGCCGGCACCGTCGCCGAGGAGGGCTACGTCGAGGTGCGGGCGACCGCACCGGCGTCGGAGTCGACGCTCGCGCGCGTCGTCGAACTCGTCGAGGACGCGAGCGCCGCCCGCGCGGACCGCGAGCAGTTCGTCGAGCGGTTCGCCGCCCGGTACACCCCCGCGGTCGTCGGTCTCGCCGCCGTCGTGACGCTCGCCAGCCCCGCCGTCCTCGGCGTGACGACGGCGACGGCGGTCGTGTACGGCCTGACGCTCCTCGTCCTCGCCTGTCCCTGCGCGTTCGTCATCGCCACGCCCGTCTCCGTCGTCTCGGGCGTCACCAGCGCGGCGCGGTCGGGCGTGCTCGTGAAGGGCGGCGACGCCCTGGAGGCCGCGGGCGCCGTCGACGTCGTCGCGTTCGACAAGACGGGGACGCTCACCCGTGGCGAGCTGACGGTGACCGACGTGGTTGCGCTGAACGGCAACACCGAGGCGGACGTCCTGCGGTGTGCCCGCGGCGTCGAGCGCCGGAGCGAACACCCGATCGGCGAGGCGATCGTCGCCGAGGCCGGCGGCGGGAGCGGGCCGGCTGTCGACGACTTCGAGAGCATCACCGGTCGGGGCGTGCGCGCCGCCCTCGACGGCACCCCCCACGTCGCGGGCGAGCCCGCCCTGTTCGCGGACCTCGGGTTCGACCTCTCGCACGTCCACGCGACCGGCGACGGGTCGGGGGCGGCCCGCCGGCTCTGTGAGCACGCCGACTGTCTGGACCTCCTCGACGGCGTGGTGCCGCGCCTCCAGTCCGAGGGCAAGACCGTCGTGCTGGTCGGTCGGCCGGACGACGGGGAGGTCGAGGGCGTCGTCGCCCTCGCCGACGAGGTGCGCCCGGAGGCGAGGCAGACGGTCGGGCGTCTGCGCGAGCGGGGCGTCGAGACGGTGATGCTCACCGGCGACAACGAGCGGACGGCCCGTGCCGTCGCCGGCGAGGTCGGCGTCGACGACCACCGGGCGGGGCTCCTGCCGGCAGAGAAGGTGGCCGCGGTGGAGGAGCTGGTCGCCGACCACGACGGCGTCGCGATGGTCGGCGACGGCGTCAACGACGCGCCGGCGCTCGCCGCCGCGACCGTCGGCGTCGCGATGGGCGCCGCGGGCAGCGACGCCGCCCTCGAGACGGCAGACGTCGCCCTGATGGCCGACGACGTCTCGCGGCTCCCGTACCTGTTCGACCTCTCGCGCCGCGCGGTCGGGGTTATCCGGCAGAACGTCGCCGCCAGCCTGCTGGTCAAGGCGGCGCTCGTCGTCGGCGTGCCGTTCGGCCTCGTCCCGATCTGGCTCGCGGTGCTCGCCGGCGACGCCGGGATGACCGTCGGCATCACCGCGAACGCCGCGCGGCTGGCGCGCGTGCGGCCCGACGGACAGTCATAAGCCGAGCCGGGGCGTCGGTCCGCCGATGACCGACAGACGGGTGACGCGACGGCGCCTGCTCGCCGCCGGCGGGGCGGCGGCGCTCGGCGGCGTCGCCGGCTGTGCCGCGGCGCCACGCCGGACCGTCGAGACGGTGGTGGCGATTCCGGGCGAGCGGGTGCCCGAGAACCTCGCGTTCGGCCCCGACGGCGCGCTCCACGTCGGGATCACCGCCGGCGAGGTCCGGCGGCTGGCCGCCGACCGGACCGGGGAGACAGGCCTCGGGCTCGCCGATACCGACCAGATCGCGGCCCTCCCCGGCGCCGTCGGTGTCGAGACGGCGCCGGACGGAACCGTCTACGTCTGCGTCGCGACGGGCGACGACCACAGCGGCGTGTGGGCGGTGCCGCCGGGCGGCGAGGCGACACAGCTCGTCGGGATCTCCGGGTTTCCGAACGACCTGCTGTACGACGACGACGGCGACCGGCTGCTGGTCACCGAGTCGCGGGCGGGTCGGGTGCTCTCGGTCGGTACCGACGGCAGCCGGCGGGCGTGGCTGACGGACGGCCGGCTCTCGACGGAGAGCTTCGGCGCGAACGGGGTCGCGCGGAGCGGGGACGACGTCTACGTCGCGGTGACCCGCGCCGCCGGCGGCGTCGGGCGCGTCCTCCGGGTGCCGCTCGCGGCAGACGGGGGCGCCGGCGGCGCCGAGACGCTCGTGGCGGACGAGTCGGTGTTCGGTGCCGACGGGATCACGGCCCGCGGCGGCGACGTCTACGTCGCCGCGAACGCCCAGAACCGCGTCGTCCGCGTCGACGGCGCCGGCGAGACGGAGGCCCTGCTCACCGGGAGCGACGGCCTCGTCTTTCCCTCGGACGTGCTGTTCGGCCCCGCCGGCGACCTGTTCGTCTGTAACTTCGCGAACGACTCGCCGTCCGACGGCGGCGTGCTGCGCGCGCGCCTCTAGAACGGCCAGTCGCCGGTGACGCGCATCCCCTGGGCGCGGTTCTCGGCCTCGGCCTGCGCCGCAACCGCGTCTGGCCGGCGGCGCGTGGGCGGGTCGGCGGCGACGCCGGCGACCAGCGCCGTCAGCAGCACCGCCTGCTCGCGGAGCGTCCGCGCCTCCAGCTTGTCCAGCGTGTCGGCGCGGGTGTGACCCCACCCTCGACCCGCGTCGCCGGTGTCGCTCGTCGCGTGGACGCCCGGCACCCCGTCGACGACGTAGGGCCAGTGGTCGCTGTGGGGCATCAGCTCCGGGCGGACGACGACCGGGTGGTCGAACCGCTCGCGCACCCGGTCGGCGGCGGCCTCGAACCCGTCGAACCCGTTCGTGTTGAGCGCGAGCGTCCGGGCGCCGACGACGCCGTCGAGGTTGACGACGGCGCGCACGTCGTCGAGCGGCGTCTCGGCGGCGGCGTGGCTCGACCCGGCCAGTCCGACCTCCTCCGCGCCGAAGCAGCAGACGTGGACCCGCCGCTCGAGGCCGCCGCGCGACGCCAGCGCCCGGACCACCTCGACGACCGTCGCCGTCCCCGCGCCGTTGTCGCGCGCGCCCTCCGCGATGTCGTGGGCGTCGACGTGGCTCGTCAGGAGAACCGCCTCGTCGGTGTCCGGGCCGACGTCGGCGTGGACGTTCTGACTCGTCGTCGGCCCGATGTCGGCGTCGACGGCGACAGTCACGGGGTCGCCCGTGTGCCGCCGCGCCAGCCGCGCGCCGTCCTCCCGCGAGACCCCGACGGCGGGGACGGCGCCGATCGGCTCGTTCGTCCCCCCGACGCTGCCGGTCGGCGCGAGACAGCCGGGGACGTGGTTGCGAAAGACGAAGGCCGCCGCGCCGGCCTCGACGGCACGGCAGTACTTCTCGCGCCGGTGGACGAAGCGGTCGTGCCAGTCTGGCACGTCCGTCCGCGCCAGAGCGACGGCGCCCGAGAGGTCGCGGTCGAAGTCGGCGGGGAGGCCGTGGCCGACGTCGACCAGCCGGCCGGTCGCCGCTGCCGACGGACTTCGCGGGAGCGCGACCGCGTCACGCGCGACCTCGTCGCCGTCGGCCCGGACCGCCGACGACCCGCGGGTCCAGCCACGGAGGTCGAACCCGGAGAGCCGGGCGTCGCGCGCGCCGGCAGCCACGAGGGCGTCGCGCGTCGCCTCGGCGGCGCGGCGCTCGCCCGCGCTCCCGGCCATCCGGCTCCCGACGTCGATCAGCCGCTCGAGGTGGTCCCAGCCGACGGTGCTCGTGAACGTCTCGCCGATCCAGTCGGTCACGGTTCCGGCCCGCTCGCCGTGAACATAACTCTCGTGGCCGGCGCGTTGCCCGTGACCGTCTCCGTCAGCCGGTCGCGGCCCCTGTGGAACTGGCCACTGCTCGATACGATCGGGGTGCTGGCCACGAGCGCGCTCGGGTCGGTGTGCGCCGCGGTAGCGAGGCGGACGCTCGCGGTCGGCCCGTTCGACCTCCGCGACGGGTGGTCACACTGCGACCCACGACCCCTCGGCGGCGGCGCGTTCGACGGCCCCGAGGACGCGCTGGACCGCCAGCCCGTCCGCGAACGATGGCCGGAACGGCTCGCCGGCCGCGACACAGTCGAGGAACGCCGCGCTCTCGTGGACGACGGCGTGCTCCCACCCGAGCGCGTGGCCGGGCGGCCACCACCGGTCGGCGTAGGGACCGCCGGGGTCGGTGAGGTCCACCGTCTCGAACCCGTCCGTCGGGTCGCGACAGACCGCCATCTCGTTCGGCTGGCCGGGGTCGAACCGGACGGCGCCCTCGTCCCCCTCGACGGCGACCCGGTGGGTGTTTCGGTGACCGGTCGCGACGCGAGACGCCTCGAGCGTCGCGCGGGCGCCGCCCGCGAACCGCGCCCGAACGGTCGCGGCGTCGTCGACCGTGACCGGACGGGTCCCGTCGCCGTCCGGGGCCGGGCGCTCGTCGACGACGGTCTGGAGGTCGCCGGCGACCCGTTCGACCCGGTCGTCGAGGAGGAACGACACGAGGTCGACGCTGTGGGCCGAGAGGTCGCCCAGCGCGCCGCTCCCGGCTCGGTCGGCGTCGAGGCGCCACGACCACGGCGCGTCGGGGTCGACCAGCCAGTCCTGGAGGTAGTGCGCCCGGACCCGCCGGACCGTTCCGAGGTCGCCCGCCGATATCAGCCGGCGGGCCGCCCGGGTGGGCGGCGAGAATCGGTAGTTGAACGCCGTCCCCGCGACGGCGCCAGACCGGTCGGCGGCCCGCGCCATCCGCTCGGCGGCGTCGACGGTCGGCGCGAGCGGTTTCTCGCAGAGGACGGCGACGTCGCGGTCGAGGGCGGCGGTGCTCGCCGCAGCGTGGCGGTCGTTCGGGGCCGCGACGTAGAGCGCGTCGACGTCGGCCAGTGCCCCGTCGAGGTCCGTCGTCGCGCGGGCGAACCCGAGGCGGTCCGCCGCCGCCGCGGCACGGTCGGGGTCGCGACCGACGAGGACCGACCGCTCGACGGACGGGGCGTCGGGGAAGAACATCGGGAGGCGGGCGAGGGCGTTCGCGTGCGCCCGGGCGGCGAAGCCGTGGCCGAGGAGGGCGACAGAGCGCGTCACGGCGGGACTGCGGGCGGCGCGGTCATGGCTCCGTCGGCCTAGCTCGGGACCGCGCCGAAGTCGTCGACGGGCAGGACCGAGTAGTCGACGGTGAGCGTGTCCCGCGTCGCGCGGATCTTCCCGACGAACTCGGAGATCTCCTCCAGGGACCCCTCGAGGACGAACAGTTCCATACAGTACCGGTCACCGACGTGGCTGTGGAAGTTCGAGGCGACGATACCCTCGTGCTCGTGGCGCAGGCGCATCATCCGCTCCTCGACGGTGGTCGTCTCGTAGTCGAACACCACCGTCACCACGCCCATCAGTTCGCGGCCCTCGAGTTTCGTGTCCTCGAACTCGCCGAGGAGGTTCCGCGACGCCTCGCGGACCACCTCGCTCCGGCCGGTGTAGCCGTGGTCTTCGGCGAACGCGTCGATGCGCTCCAGCAGTTCTTCCGGCATCGAGACGCTGACGACGGTCACGAACTAGCTCGGGCGCCGCGAGTTGTTAAACACTAGTATCGGTCACACGAGGTCGGGGGTGCCCGTCGCGAGAAACGCCGTCTCGTACCCCTCGTGGCGGGCGACCTGCGCGGGGACGTCGACTGTGAGGCGGGCGTCGGTCGGCGGGCGGTCGAGGCGGGCGCCGTAGTGGGCGCCGAGTTCGGGGTCGAGCGCCGGCCGGAGGCGGGTCTCGTCGCCGTCGACGCGCGCGGACAGGCCGAATCCGGGGATCGGGAGCCGGTTGTACGGCGTCTGCGCGGAGACGGCGAGGTACGACCCGCCGAACCGGTCGGCGTCGAGGCGGACGGCGACGAACCGCGCGTCGCCGAGCGACCCGCGCCAGAGGCGGTCGCCGGGGAGCGACGCCGGGACGCGCCCGTCCGGAAGCGCCGCCATCGACGCCGGCGGGACGGCATCGCGGGCGCCGGCCCGGTCGAACTGCTCGTAGTCGATATCGTCGCGCTCGGCCGCGCGGTAGGCGAACGACACCGTCGCCGTCGCGGGATCGCCGGACAGCCCCGCGAGCCCGCCGTACCGCCGAACGGAGGTGCCGCCGACGCGGACGGTCACCTCGTAGTCGCCGTCGCCCGGGAGCGGGACGTTCGTCCCGTAGTGGACGCCCATGCGCTGTGAGAGCATCGGGTAGACCACCTCCTGGCTCACGAGCGAGCCGTCGCGGGTCACCGCCGCCGAGAGCCCGGCGCTCGGGACGACCGTCCCCGTCGGCTCGTGAAACGGCACGGCCATCAGGTGGACGGCGTCGTCCTGCTCCACCGCCGTCCGGGCCGTCGTCCACCCGTCGTCCGACCGCTCGACGGTCCAGAACCGGTGGGGATAGCTGTACGTGACGGCGACCGTCAGGTCCCCCGCCAGCCGGGTGCCGACGACGCGCATCCCCTCCTGGTGTGTCGGACGGTAGACGGCGTCGGGCCGGTCGTCGACGACGGGCCGGGCGCGGGAGTTCGTCGTCTCGAACGCGCCGGCGACACAGCCGGCAGTGGCGGCGACGCCGAGACCCGCGAGGTAGGCTCGCCGGTTCACAGCCGTGCTTTGAGGCGCGAGATCATGGCACTTGCGGTCTGCGCGCGGAACACGGACCGGGAGACCGGCGCCGGTCGAGGGCTTCGGAAGCCGTCTGGCTGCTCGTCGAACTGCCCGTCGACGGGGCGCAGGCGTACGCGCGAGGCCACTCGCCCGCCGGGGTCGCCTGACGGGCCGACCCAGCCGTCGAGGAACCCGCGTGTCGTAGACGTGGCCGGTCGCGCACCGCCACCGTGAGTTCGGTCGAATCACTCCCTGGCACGCTGCCGGCGCCGAGCGTTCCCGCGCCAGCAGCACGACGCTCGTGACGCTCGTAAACCGTATGCCGCGATACAGAACCGGTGGCCCCGGGAGTTGAGACTACACTGAGGGTGGCGGCCCTGTAGCGTGTGGCCTCGACCGCGTCCGCGGTCAGAAACTGCTCCGAATCGCCTCTCAAGCGGCCGTTCCTGTCGTATTGTCAATATTTTGAAAGTCCGAGACTGTCGACAGCGTCGCCACCCGGTCGCAGCAGCCCGGACTGAGCGGCTATCTACTCTGTGTCTCCTGCTTAGGGCGCGAGCGTACTGTCGGCCGTCACAATCGGCGAGGCCTCGTACTCGCCGGTCAACTCAAGCTGCACGAGCGTATCGACAGTTCGCCAGACCGAGCAGAGCAGACACGCGAACGCGACGCAGAGGAGTCGAGGCCCGAGATGGCGCGTTCGGTCGGGCTCGTACCGATCTTGCGCCCGCTTGCCCGGGGGCTTTCGCTCGTCTGCATCGGGTTTGGGACCACGCTGACCGATCATCGTAGACAGCGGAAGCGAGCGGATGAACTGGCCCGTCGTGGTCAAGCCAGGTCTCCGACACGACGCGTACGTCCGAGTTCAGCACAGCGAGCGAGGGTCGGTCGTACGGCGGCGTCGAGCCGTACACGGGCCACTCGGCGTGCGAACGCCGAGCGATACGTCGACGGTTCACTGAGAATCACGGGCCGACGACACGCTCAGAACCCCTCGGTGAAGACCCGCACCTCGCCCTCGTTGGTGATTCCGATGTCGACGGTCGTCTTCAGTTCGTTCTGGGTCGCACACTCCTCGAGAATCCCGTAGAGATGTGTGTAGAGCTCCGGACGACAGTAGGCGACTTTGATGCCAGCGTCGTCTGCGTGTGAGTAGACGCTGGCGACCACCTCGTCGAAGCTCGTCCCCGGAGAGACGGAGAACTGGACCGGCGACCGAACCGTCCGGACGAGTTCTAGCGTTCGACGAGACCGTTCGATGTTCTGTTCTGCCGCTCGTTCGATCGCACTGATGTTGGAGTCGGTCGTTCCGAGTCGGTCCGCGACCTCCTGCTGTGTCTGGCCCTGCTCTCGGAGTTCGAGCACCTCCACCTGCCGCTCGGTCAGCGTCGTCGATTCCGCAGCGGTCATACAGAGACAAACAGATACGTTTGACATAAGCTTTTTTTCAAACAGTTCTCTATCT
>KI543183.1:47017-48829 GCA_000496195.1 uncultured archaeon A07HB70 | reverse complement strand
GTTCTCTATCTCGTACGGATGACTCGTGGATCTCCTACTTCGCGACGACGATTTCTCCTGACTGCTGGCACGGCAGCCGTCGCCGGTACTGCGGGCTGTACGGGTGGGAGCCCCCGAGAGCGGAGCCAATCGACGACGGTTGCCATCCTCGCGGCTGGCAGCCTCCAGAACGCACTGGCCAACGGGCTCAAGCCTGCCGTGGACATCCCGGTCAACATCGAGGCGCATGGCTCGGCGACGGTCGCTCGAATGATCGACGAGGGGCAACGCGACCCCGACATCGTCACCGTCGCGGACGTGGCCCTCTTCGAGAGGCCGCTCTCACCTCCGTGGCACGCCGTGTTTACCAGCAACTCCGTCGTGATCGCGTACAATCCGGACACAGATGGCGGGGAACGCCTGGCCGATGCCGGAGCCGAGCGCTGGTACGAACCAATGGTCGACGGAGAGGTGAACATCGGTCGAACCGACCCCGACCAGGACCCGCTCGGATACCGTACACGGTTCATGCTCGAACTCGCCTCACGGCACTACGACGACGCGTCGAATCTCAGAGCACAGATCCTCCAACGGGACCAGATCTATCCCGAGACGTCCTTGATCAGTCAGTTCGAGACTGGCTCTATCGACGCCGCGATCGCCTACCGCAGTATGGCCGTCGAGCGCGGTTACGAGTACATCGAGCTGCCGGATCAGATCAATCTGAGCAGTCCACGGTACGCCGAGGAGTGGTACTCAACAGTCTCGTACACACTGCCGAGCGGCCAGGAGATCCAGGGTGGGCTCATCAGTTACGGCTCGACCATCCGGCACATGAGCGACGCTGCGGTTTCCGTGTTCGACGTCCATACGACCGGGCGTCACCTCGAAGAACACGGATTCCTCCTGCGCGATCAGTTCCCTGGCTTTAGCGGCGACGTGCCCCGGCGTGTCAGACAGGCAACCGACCAGTCCGGCGAGACGCAGTCCCGACTGGGCGGATCAGATAACCAGCTATCGTCGACGGTTTCGGACGTCACTGTCCTGATCTGAATGGCGACGGGTTCAGGTTCGAATCGGTCGGGAGCGGACACGTTCGGGGTCGACTGGCTCAGCGTCGCGCTCGTCCTCGGGGGCGTGTTACTCCTGTACTACGTCGTGCCCCTGGTATCGCTGTTTCTCTCGGTCCCGGCCGGGGATGTCCTCGCTCGGATGAGCGATCCGACTGTCGTGGATTCGGCGACGACGTCGCTTCTGTCGGCGTCAATCAGCACGGTCGTCGCCACCCTGTTCGGCCTGCCGCTCGCGTACTGGCTCGCACGCACCGACGGGGCCGTGACGAAGGGTGTCCTCGCAGTCGTCGTCCTCCCGCTGGTACTTCCCCCGACGGTCGGCGGCATCGTGTTGCTCACCGTCTTCGGGCGTGGCTCACCGCTCGGTGAAGCCGCGATCGCTGCCGGGGTCCCACTCACACGGTCGCTCGCCGGGGTGGTACTTGCCCAGACGTTCGTCGCGTCGCCGTTCGTGGTCGTCACCACCAAGGCGGCGTTCGAGAGCGTCGACCAGACGCTCGAATACGCCTCTCGCTCGCTCGGAAAGAGTCGGTGGACGACCGCTCGAAACGTGACGCTACCACTCGCTGGCCCGGGGATCCTCGCCGGCGTGACGCTCGCCTTCGCGAGAGCGATCGGTGAGTTCGGCGCGACGATGATGCTGGCGTACTATCCCCGAACGATGCCGGTCCAGATCTGGGTCGCGTTCGTCGAACTCGGCCTGGATAACGCCTATCCAGTGGCGGTACTGTTGGTGTTGATCGCCGCCGCGGCGCTGTTG
>KI543183.1:33741-45905 GCA_000496195.1 uncultured archaeon A07HB70 | reverse complement strand
GAACGAGGGGAGCGAATACCGGATCGAGATCGAAACGGGATCGGTCGCTCTCACGGCGAACGTTCGTCCGTCGACGTTCGAACGGCTGGCGCTCGAGAGCGGCTCGGAGGTCCAGGTGCTGATTCCGCACGATTCGATACATCTGATCCCGGACCGAGGGTAGGGCGGTGTTTCGTCATTGTCGTAGCTGAGGCGAAAGTTCGTGCTGTCTATCTCGAAGATCAGCCGCCTCAGCGGGGGTAACGGCCGGATAGACCTGGAGTTCGCGGAACGCGGGCGGGGTGATGCCAACACCGCACGTGTCGGTGAGACGACGCTGCCGACTCGTCGGGCAGTGGACTCGGGTGAACGACCCCCCCTGCACTCCGCGCCTCGGCTCTTGCGGGGAGCTTGACGTAGACTCCCGGCAATCGGTCACCGACAGTGGGCTGGAACTCCTCGTTCGCCGTCACACCGTCTGCACGCCTGCTTCTGCGTCTCCGTTCCCCGGCGTGGGCGAGGAACGGGGCCGTGAGTTCGCCTGCGGGCGTACCGTAGTCCGCGTTCACCTCGTCCCGTACTGTTGGCAACAGAACCGTTCTCCGTGTCGAGTGGCTTCGCGCGTGAACCCACGGTCCGTCCGAGAACAGCGTGTGGACGTCTTCGGTTCGACCTGTTCTACGGAGATACCGCGTTCCGGGGGCTCGTGGGAGACGTACTCGAACAGGCGTCGGAACGCCCGTACTGGTGGCAGTTCGCCTGTGGAAGTCGCTCGCGCACGTCGGTCGGCTCCTCGAACACGATCACGTCGCAGTCGTGTTCGACGGCTACCGCGACGGGTTCGTTAGCGACCGTGTGGACGTCTGTTTGCGCCACGCTTCCTCGCGTCCCGGGGCGAAGCGAGGCGTCGTGAGGGGCTCGCGTACCGCGCTGTTGTATCTCCCCGCCCTTCTCGAACACACGACACCGGTGGTCGGAGTCGTCTCCGTGCCAGAAGCGCCCGGTGGAGGTGACGCCGGGGTCGCCGTTGAACCGCCGGATAGACAGACGATCACGGAGCCGTTGAAGATGGGGTCACGACGGTTGACCCCGTTCCGTTGCGCGTGGACTCGTCCTCGAGACCGCGTGCGTGAACCATCACGGCGTCAGAATCGCCGTCGCGGGCAGACTCGAGTGCTGCACCGGTCCCCAGCCGGGAGCCTCCGAGAGCCCGCTAGTACCTCTGTCTGGGAGTCGCACGCGTTGCTGTCGCTTTGACGGACGCGACGATCTGACGACCTGGTTCGAGTTCGAGTCGCTCTCTACTATCTGCAGTTATGAGGGCATAGATGGGGTCTCTGGCCCCGATATCGACAGAAACCAGAACAACTGCGCCGCCGCGATCGATACTGAGCACGTGCCCGTCGAATCGGTTCCGGGCACTCGTCGCGCTCTCCGTCGGAGTCTCATCCGGGTCGTGTAGCGTTACCGTATCAGCACGGAGACTCACCTGCACCAGGTCGTGATCTGTGGGGACGACTGCCCGGAGTTGACCAGCAGCGGTCATCACGGTCCCGAGTTCGGCAGTTCGCGCCGCGACAGTCCCGTCTAACACTGCTTCGGTGGTTTCTGCAATCGACGAGTAACCCGTACGAAGCCGGTCGAACCGAGAGAGCAACTCGCGCGCGTTCTCGGTCAGAGTGCTTCCACCGCCGCCTGATCCTCCGCGTTGTCGTTCAACGAGCGTCCCGAACGCGTCTTCTAGTGCAGTTATCCGCTGATGTGAGTGGGAGTACGACCGACCGAGTTCGTCAGCGGCTTTGAGAATCGACCCAATCTCGTCTACTGCTTCGAGGAGTGACGCGTCTTTCTTTGTGAACTCCGCAGTATCTGCCCGAAGCTGTGCGTCGAACTCTGCCTCCATACTGGACCAAGCTGGGCAGGGAGCAAAGCAGTTATGCCGGCGTTGAAACAACGGCTATATATCGATGACAGAACATCGGACGCGACGCGCGTTCCTCGCCGGTAGCGCAACCGCGGCGGCACTCGGACTCGCGGGCTGCACCGGTGGCAGTGGTGGTGGGTGGTAGCACGCCGACCGACAGTCCGGCCGAGAACGGTGGAAGCGGGGAAGCGCACAGTGAGACTCCCACAAGCACACAGATGGCCGACTCTATGACCATCTTCCACGCGGGGTCGCTCGCGCCGCCGTTCTCGGCCGCCGAGCCGCAGTTCGAGGAGGAGTTCGGCATCGACGTAAACCGGGAAGCAAAGGGGTCGGTCGCCTCGACCCAGAAGATTACCCAGCAGAGACGGTCGGCGGACGTCCTCGGAACCTCCGACTTCCGGCTCATCCGCAACCGGGTCCTCCCCGACTACGGCGACTGGTACGCCATCTTCACCACGAACTCGATGTCTATCCAGTACCGCGAAGACTCTCCGGGGGCAGAGGACATCTCCAAGGACAACTGGTGGGAGGTGATGTCGAGGGACGGCATCACGGTCGGTCACTCGGACCCGGCAGTCGACCCCGGCGGCTACCGCGCGGTGATGATGTTGCAGTTGGGCGCCGAGGAGTTCCAGGGCGAGCGGCTCTACGACGACGCGACGCTCGACGCGCTGATGAGCAACACCGCCGTTCCGACGGGGACCGAAACGAACCTGGAGGGACAGCTCGAATCGGGCGAGCTCGACTACGTGTTGTACTATCAGTCCATCTCGGCCACCTCTGGGCTGCCGTACATCGACCTCCAGCAGGAGGTTGATCTCTCGCAGGCGACGAGCGAGTACGCACAGCATTACGCGAAGGCCGAAGTCGAGACCGACAGCGGCACCTTCACCGGCGCGCCGATCGCGTACGGGCTGACCGTTCCGAGCGTCGCCGAGGCCCCGGGCCGCGGCGCCCAGTGGGTCGAGTACTTCGCAACCGAGCCCGGTCGGGCGATACTCGAGGAGCAGGGGCTGGTCCCCGTCGATCCGATCGTCGTGCCGGCGAGTTCCGAGGACGCCGTCCCCGACAGCGTGATGGACGTCGCCAGCGCACAGAGCACGCTCGGCCCGCTGGAACTGTAGCTGGGGTCCGTCGGTATCTCACCGGTAGCTATCTACAACGTGCCCAGAATCACGTATCATGGCAACGGGGACTGAGCGTCGACTCGAGATCAGCGCAGTCGGGCGGACGCCACTGGTGATCGCATTCGTCGTCGTCCAGGCGCTGGCGTTCACCGCTGCCTACTCGGTCGGCCAGCCGACCTGGTACGCCTACTTCATCGTGGGCAGCACGGCTGTCACCGCGTACGCGCTCGACGGCACCTCGTTCACTGTCGCGACGGCAACCGCTGGTAGTCTCCTCATGGTCGCCTTGGGCCTCCCGCTGTTCATGTTCGTCGCGCGGCAGACCCCCTCGCTCGTCGTCGAGAAGGCACTGAACCCGGATGTTCATCGCGTGCTCTATCTCGGGGTGTACGGTCCGCTGTTGGCGGCGCTACTCAGTCTCCTGTGTGGCGTTCCGCTGGCACACCTGCTGGCGAAGGGGTTCTCCGGCCAGCCCCTCGTCGAGAGTCTCGTCGACCTTCCACTGGTCGTTCCGCACTCTGTCGCGGGTATCATCGTCTTGTTTGGCTTCGGAGAAGGCGGGGCATTTCCGCAGTTCTCGGTGCTGGGAACGATGATCGGGATGGTGCTGGCGATGGCGTTCGTCTCGGCCCCGTACGCGGTCAACGCCAGCCGCGAGGCGTTCGAGGCGATCGACGAACGCCTCGAGTACGCCTCCCGAGTTCACGGCGCCAACAAGTGGGAGACGTTCCGGCGGGTGACCGGCCCGCTCGCTGTCCGGGGCATGATCACCGGCGGTGTGCTCGCGTGGGCCCGCGCGGTCTCCGAGTTTGGCGCCGTCGCCGTCGTCGCCTACTCTGTGACGTTCTTCTACCCGTTCGCAGGAGAGGAGGTGACCACCAAACACGCGCCCGTGTTCGTGTACAACACGTACCTCCAAGGCGGCCTCGAAGAGAGTGGGGCGGTCGCGTTCTTACTCCTGGCTGTCTCGGCAGCAATCTTCCTCGTCGTCCGTTATCTGACCGATGATGGCACAGCAGGAGGAATGCCGTGACGGGTCTCACCGCCGATATCCGCTCGACGTTTACTGCCGATGGTGCGGAACCGTTCACCGTTGATGCCGCAATCGAGGTCGAATCGGACGAGACCTGCGTCGTGCTCGGTCCGAGTGGGAGCGGCAAGACGCTGCTGTTGGAGACGGTCGCCGGCTTCCACGAACACGCTGGGGTAGTGATGACGAACGGAACAGATATCACCGAGCGTCCGCCGGAGAAGCGGGGATTCGGCTTCGTGTTCCAGGACTACGCACTCTTTCCGCACATGACCGTCCGGGAGAACGTCGAGTACGGCACACGGTACCGGGAGTCGTCGCGCGATGCCGACGAACTGCTCTCGGAACTCGGTGTCGCCCACCTCGCAGAGCGAAACCCCCCGACACTGTCGGGCGGAGAGAAACAGCGGGTCGCTCTCGCCCGGGCGCTCGCGATCCGCCCCTCCGTGATGCTCCTCGACGAGCCGCTGGCGGCACTTGACGTCCCGACACGACAGGCCCTTCGGGACGATCTTGCCGACGTTCTTGCCGACGTGACCGCAGTGCACGTGACGCACAACCGCACGACCGCCCGCGCAATCGCCGACCGAATCGTCGTGATGCAGGACGGGCAGGTCGTCCAGCGTGGAACGCCCGAGGACGTGTTCGAGCGCCCGCAGTCGCCGATGGTCGCCCGATTCACCGGATCAAATGTCATCGACCTCTCTGCGGCGCACACGCTACGACGGGTTCTCGACGACGACACCGGGTCCCAGGCACGCTTCGACGGGAGCGGTCGGAGTCCGTTCGACCACGACGGAGAGGCCGACGATATCGGGACCGACGCGGCGGACCACGTCGCCATCAGACCCGAAGCGATCAGGCTCGACGATGCCGACGGAGACCTGTCTGCGACCGTCGAGCGCGTCGTGCGCGAGGATGCGACGAACCGCGTGACGCTCGCTTTCGACGACGTCACCGTCGAGGCGTTCGCCTCCTCGCCGCCAGTCGTGGGCACGGAGACGTCACTCACGTTCCCGCGCGACCGGGTTCATCGCTGTTAGCGCCGAACCGGTCCGGATCGAACGCCCGTTCGACCGTTCGTCTCGACCAGTCCAGTCGAGTTGGACAGCAGTACATCCGTGCTCGACGTGTCGAGCACAGTAGTCTCAGCTCTTGATCGGGAGGTTCGCTATCGCGATATGCGGTTTAGGCGGCGAGGACGAGAGAGCCGCCGCGCCGGCGACAGGGTCGTCGGCCGGCGCGCCCGCACGCGTCGTAAGTCGGGCGCGTACCTCGCAAGTCGCTGGGGCGCGTGCCTCGCGTGCCTCGTTGGCGGCCTCCGCGCGGCCCTCGCGGCGGCCACAGTCGAGGTCAGTTCGTTCTCGACCGGGCGTGTCTCCCGCCGCGTCGCAGCCGGACGGCACGGGCCCTCGTCCGCTACGTGCCGTCCGGCGCCGTCTCCCACCCGACCGACTCGTGTGTGCCGTCGCAGAACGGCTTCACGGGCGAGGCGCCACAGCGACAGAGCGCCGTCTCGTCGTCGGCGACACGGTCGCCGGCCCGGAGCAGGACGAACTCGCCGTCGAGGTGGACCGGGCCGTCGCGCCGGAGCGTGACCACGAGCGGACCGTGCTCGTCACCGTCTCCGGTGGCCGCCTCGAGCGCCGCCTCGACGGCCCGCGCCGGGTCGACGCCGCCAGCGTCGAACGTCCGCTCGTGGCTCCCGTCACAGAGCGGGCGGCTGTCTGTCCGACCGCACCGGCAGAGCGCCAGCCGCGTCTCGCGGGCCAGGGCCTCGCCGTCGTCGTCCCGGACCCGCAGGTCGCCGCGCAGGTGGACCGGGCCGTCGGCGACGACGACGGCGACGTTTCGGGCCGGCGGCGCCTCGTCGCCGTCGTGCGTCAGCGCGCCGGTCGGGCACCGCTCGACGACGTCCCGCACCGCGTCGGCGTCGGCGGCGTCGGGGTCGACCCACGGCCGCCGGTCCGGGTCGAAGGCGTCCGGGAGCCCCTCGACACAGGCCCGGACGCCGAGACACCGCGCGCCGTCGAAGGTCACGTCGACGGCGGCGCCGCGGTACTCGTGGCAGTCGGCGTTTCCGGTCCAGTCTCGGTCCCCTTGCTCGTCTCCGGCCATACACCGACGCTCTGGCGCGGCGGGCTTAATCGTGGAGGTACGACCGCGCCGCCTCGTCGTCGACCTGGTCGAAGTCGCGGTAGAACCGCCCGACCGCGCCGAACGACGCCGGCGACTCGACGACGACCACCGCGTCGGCCTCGCCGCGCAGCCGCTCGACGGCCTCTGGAGGGGCGACCGGAAGCGCGAGGGTCATCCGTCCGGCGCCGAGGGCGTCGGCACGCCGGAGGCAGGCCAGGGCCGTCGCGCCAGTCGCGGCGCCGTCGTCGACGACGACTACCCGCTCGCCGGAGAGGTCGAGCGGGGCTCTGCCCTCGCGGTAGCGCCGCTCCTTCGCCGCGGCCTCGTCGCGGGCACGCGCCGTCTCGCGGTCGAGGTAGGCGTCGTCCGCGCCGACCCGGTCGACCAGCTCGTCGCTCACCCAGACGGCTCCGTCGCTCGCCGCCGCGCCGAGCGCGAGTTCGTCGTTGTGCGGCGCGCTCACCTTTCGCGCGACGACGACGTCGAGGGGGGCCTCCAGTTCGTCCGCGACGGCTCGCCCCGTCGGGAGGCCGCCGCGCGGCACCGCGAGGACGACGTCCGCGGCGACGCCACGCTCCGCGAGCAGACTCGCCAGCCGTCGACCGGCCGCTGTTCGGTTCGCGAACACGCCCGGGCAGTTCGGCTGCCCGCGACTTCAACTACGCGGCGCTTTTGACCCGCGGGACCGAGGAGCAGGCGTGGCGCCGAGCATCTCGGCTGCTCCTCACGACTCGCCGGAGGACCCGGCGTGACCGTCGTCCTCTGTGGCGTCGCCGGCGACACCGGCAACGTTCGTCCGGTGCCGTCCGTCGACGAGACGGGCCACGTCGAGTACGTCCCGATCCCGGAGAAGGGGCCGACGAGCGAGACGGCGACGTACGGCACCATCCCGCGCCGTCGGGCCGACGGCACCCTCGCGGACCTGCTGACCGCCGTCCGCCCGAACAGCGAGGGGCCGTGGCTCGACGGCCCGGCGGTTGCCGACCAGCCGGTCCACCACGACCCGAACCTCGACGCCCTGACCTACGGCGAGCACCGACCGGGCTACGTCGCGGCGCTCCGCGGCCTCGGGCCCGGCGACGCGGTCGGCTTCTACGCCGGCTTCCCGACGCCCGAGTCCGACTACAAGCGCCGTCACCTGTTCGCGTGGTTCGAGGTCGCCGCGGAGCCGACGGTGCTGCCGCCCTCGCTCGCCGCCGACGAGGTGCGTGACCGCCTCGCCGCCCACCCCGAGAACGCCCACGCCAAGCGGTTCGCCGGCAACGGCGCGCTCTACTACCACGACCGGTCGTTCACCGACCGTCCGCGGGACGTGGTCGTCGTCGAGGGGTCGCGCGGCGGCCTCCTCGACAGCGTGGTGCGCCTCAGCGGCGCCCGCGCGGGGCCGAACTACTACATGGCCGAGTCCGTCGCGGCGGCGCTGTGCCCGACCAGACGGACCGAGCGTGGCGTCCACCTCGGCGGTATCAAGCCCGCGGTGCGGTGTGACGTTCCGACCGAGCGGTTCGTCTCGTTCGCGCGCGGCGAGTAGCCGGAGCGGAACCGACTTGCCACTCGCGCGCCAACTGAGGGGCGTGACTGAGGCGCTATTCGTCGTCAGCGAGGAGGGCTACTGGGCCGAGGAGTGTGTCGAGCCGCTGACCACGCTCACCGAGGCGGGCGTCGACGTGACCGTCGCGACGCCGACGGGCGACCCGCCCGTCGTCGACGATCGGTCGCTCGACCCGGACGACGTCGGCGAGGCGTACGCGGACCACGCCCGCGAGGTCCACGAGACGGACGAGCGGCTGAACAGCCCGGTCGCGCTCGCGCGCGTCGACGCCGCCGACTACGACGCCGTCGTGTTCCCCGGCGGCCACGGCACCGTCTGGGACGTCAACCAGGACGCCCACGCCCGCGCGGCGCTCGGTGAGGCCGTGGCCGGCGACGACGGCGTGGCGCTCGTCGTCTGCCACGCGGTCGGAATCCTCGCGTTCGTCGGCGACGACGGCAGCCGTGTCGCCGCGGGTCGGTCGGTGACGGGGTTCCCGAACGAGTGGGAGGCCGGTATCGTCGACGACGACGACCTGCTTCCGGACGGCCGGAAGCTCCCGTACCGCGTCGAGGACGAGGTGCGCGCCGCCGGCGCCGACTGGGACGCCGAGCTCGACGCCGACACGAGCGTGACCGTCGACGGCGACCTGATCACCGCCCGCGGACCGCCGTCGAGCGCCGAGGCCGCCCGGACACTCCTCGCCGAGCTGGGCCTCGAGACGCCGGCGTCCGAGGCGTAGGCCGAGGGGAGCGGATCGCTTAGGGGCGTCGCGGGCAGAGCGCAGCCGTGCGTCGACGGACGTTTCTGTCGCTCGCCGCAGGCGCCACGACTGCCGGGTGTGCCGGCCAGACAGCCGGTCGACCGACCGACGCCCCGGCGACGGCGGGGCCGACCGTCGAGCCGGTCGCGACCGGCTTCGCCAGCCCGTGGGCGGTCGAGCCGCTGCCCGACGAGCCGGCGCTCCTCGTCACCGAGCGCCCCGGCGACCTGTGGCTCGTCAGTCGGTCGACGGGCGACCGGGCGCGTGTCGAGGGGACGCCCGACGTGTTCGCGTCGGGACAGGGCGGCCTCCTCGACGCGACGGTCGGCCCGAACTACCCGGAGGAGCCGCTGCTGTACCTCACCTACGCGGTCGGACGGCCCGACGGGTCGTCGAGCACCCGCGTCGGTCGGGGTCGGCTCGTGACCGACGGGCCCCGGCTCGACGGGTTCGAGGCGCTGTACACCGCCGAGCCGTTCGTCGAGTCGAGCGGCCACTTCGGGTCACGGGTCGCGTTCGACCGCGCCGGCGCGATGTACGTCACCGTCGGCGACCGGCAGTTCAAGAACTTCGGGCCGGACCACGTCGCGCAGGACCCGACGAACAGCCTCGGAACGACCCTGCGCCTCCGGCCCGACGGGAGCGTCCCGGATGACAACCCGTTCGTCGACCGGGCGGCGGCGGGCGCGGTGTTCAGCTACGGACACCGGAACTCGCAGGGGCTGGCGGTCCACCCCGACACCGGCGCCGTCTGGGCGACGGAGTTCGGGGAGCGCGACGGCGACGAGATCAACCTGCTACGGGCCGGCGCGAACTACGGGTGGCCGGTCGCCGACGAGAGCTGCAGGTACGGGACGGACGAGCCGGTCGGGGTGAGCCACGCCGACCGCGACGACGTGGTCGCGCCGGTCCACTCGTGGCCCTGCGGGAGCGGCGGGTTCCCGCCCAGCGGCGCGACGTTCTACGAGGGCCGCCACGGCCCGTGGCGCGGCGACCTGTTCGTCGGCGGGCTGGCGTCGCGGTCGCTCGCGCACCTCCACGTCGACGGGAGCCGGGTGACGGAGGTCGACCCCCTGCTCGAGGACCGCGGGTGGCGGGTCCGGGACGTGGCGAACGCGTCGGACGGGGCGCTGTACGTCGCGGTGGACGCCGACGACGCGCCGGTTGCGCGGGTCGAGCCGTAGCGTCCGGTCGTCAGGGCGCGACGCCGACGGTCAGCAGCGTCCCGAACTCGCGGTAGCGCTCGACCATCGCCGCGCGGGAGTCCCAGTCCTCGGTCGGGAACTCCGCGGCCGGCGGAATCTCGACCTCCCGGTCGGGGACGTTGTCCTGCGCCGCGACGTGGAGGCCCGCGTCGCGGAACGCCGCGCGGTAGTCCGCCGCGCTCCACAGCGTCAGGTCGACGTCCATCGCCTCGGCCCAGCCGTGCGAGTGGACGTTCTCGGCGTAGAAGTTCACCGCACACGAGAACGTCCCGCCGGGACGCAGGACCCGTTCGACCTCCCGGAGCGCCGCGGCGGGGTCGGTCGCGTAGTAGAACGCCTCCATCGTGAAGACGTGGTCGACGCGTCCCGCTGCCAGCGGGAGGCCGCCGAAGTCCGCGCGGCAGAACGCGATCTGCGGGTCGTCGGCGTACGACCGGGCGTTCGCGAGCATCGCGGGCGAGCGGTCGACGCCGACGCCCCGGCCGATGTCCGCCGTCTCGCGAAGCGCCCGGAGCGCGTAGCCCGACCCCGTGCCGAGGTCGAGGACCGTCTCGCCGGCCTCGACGGGCATCCGCCGGAGCGCCTCCTTCGCGGTGTGCCAGTGGCGCTCCTCCATGCCGCGGTCCTTCCCGCGGCGCGCCCACTCGTCGAACTCGTCGGCGATGCTCACGACCGGGCCTCGTCGGCGTCGTGAGCAGGGAGCGACGCGACCGCAGTCACGGCGCGAGGCGGTGGTGGACCGCGACCGTTCGAGGGCGCTCGTCGGACAGCGGGACGACCTGGTCCTCGCAGTCGACCGGGTCACCGTCGGCGTCGAGGAGCATCGACTCCAGTCGGACCGGCTCGCCGGCCTCGAGCGCCCGCTCGAACGCCTCGCGCGTCGGGTCGAGGGCGGACGAGGGCTTCACGACGGAGAAGTGCTCACCGAGGAGGGTCGCGTCGTCGCGCCCGACGAACTCTGTCAGTGCCTCGTTGGCGAACCGGAACTGGCCCGTCTCGTCGAGGACGGCGACCGGGTCGGGGAACTTCTCGAGCGCCCGGCGGTACTCCTGGAGGCGGCGACGGCGGCGCTCGGCCTCGGTGACGTCCCGGATGACACAGACGTGACCCCCGTCGGGCAGGGGCGCGAGCGAGAGCCGCTTCCGGTAGTGGGTTCCGTCGGCGCGTTCGCCGTCGACCGTCCCCGACCACGGCTCGCCGTCGGCGAGCGCCGGCATGGCGTCGCGCTCGACTTGACCGGCCTCGTCGTCGGCGAGGGTGTCCTGCCAGTGCCGGCCACGGAGCGCGGCAGGAGTCGTCCCCTGAACCGCGGCGTACGCCTCGTTCACGTCGGCGTACCGCCCCGTCTCGTCGAGGATGGCGATCCCCTCGTCGGCGGCGTCCATCGCCGCCGCGCGCCGACGGACCTGCTCGCGGGCACGCCGCGCCTCGACGGCGTTGAGGACGCGGTTCGCCAGGACGGTGAAGTTGTTACCGCCGCCGCCCTTCTGGAGGTAGTCGGTGACGCCGGCGGAGATGGCCTCGCTCGCCACCTGTTCGGACCCCTTGCCAGTGAACAGCACGACCGGCAGGTCGGAGTCTCGCTCGCGGACCCGTTCGAGGAGCGCGATGCCGTTCAGCACCGGCATGTCGTGGTCGACGACCAGACAGTCGAACCCCTCGTCGAGGCGGTCGAGCGCGTCGGTCGGACACGTCTCGGTCTCGACGCTCAGGCGCTCTGCCTCGCTCTCGAGCCGCGCGGCGGCCATCCGGACGAAGGCCCCGTCGTCGTCGACGTGGAGGACGCGGACCGGGTCGTCCACCGCTCACCGGCCCCCGTCCTGTCGCGTCTCGGTGCGGCGTATCACACGACGAGGTAGCCGGCGTAGGTAGAAAACTGTCGGGGACGTCTGCGCCGCGCGAGTCGGTCGGGCCGACGCCGCGAGTTCGACCCGCTCCGTCGGCGCCCGTGCGCACGCCGACTGCAGGGCGAGAACGCCGCGCTCGCTCGGGTCCGCGACCCGGTAGCACGCGCGGACGACCACGGCGTCGCCCCCGGGCCGGCGGGGGCCGCGTCGAGGTCCGACGGCGCCGGGCGCTACCCGTCCGGGTCGAACCGCAGCGCGGTGCCGTTGACGCAGTAGCGCAGCCCCGTCGGCTCGGGACCGTCGTCGAAGACGTGCCCGAGGTGGCCGTCACAGCCCGCACAGCACACCTCGGTCAGCCCGTGGTCGGGTCGTTCGCGGACCGCGTCCGCTCGCGGAGCCGTGAAGCTCGGCCACCCGGTTCCCGAGGCGAACTTCTCGGCGCCGTCGAACAGCGGGCGGTCACAGCCGGCACACCGGTAGGTCCCGGGGTCGGAGACGGCGAGGAGGTCCGAGTCGCCCGGCGGCTCCGTCCCGCCCTCGCGCAGGACGCGGTACGCCTCCGGCGAGAGCCGGTCGCGCCACGCGGACTCGGGGTGGCGCCGCGCGTCGTCGCTCA
>KI543183.1:29608-33721 GCA_000496195.1 uncultured archaeon A07HB70 | reverse complement strand
GTCGGGCTGGGACCGGCGCTCGGCGCGTCTCTCGCCTTCCCGCTCACCGCCGCGCTCGCGTTCTGGGCGGCGCCGAGCACCGGCGACCTGTCGGTGTTCCTCGACCCCGAGGCGGTCCGGGCAGCGGGACGCCTGGACGCCCGCGGGCCGACGCCGCGGTTCGCGAGCGCGCTCTCGGCGCTCCTGACCGTCGCGGTGACGGTCGTGGTCGCGGGGGCGCTGCTCCTCTGAGGCCGCGCCGTCGGTCCCGAGGCGGGGGCAGCTCACACCAGCCGGTCGTAGGCCGCGACGAGGTCGTCGGCCACCGCGTCGAGCTCGTAGGCCTCGCTGGCGCGAGCCGCCGCCCGGCCAACCGCGGCGCGGCGCTCCGGGTCGTCGAGGAGCGTCCGGAGCGCGCCGACGAACCCCGGGACGTCCGTCTCCTTCAGCGCCGTCTCGCCGCCGTCGAGCCACCCGAACGTCTCGATGTCGCGCACAACCGGCGGCGCGCCCGTCGCCATCGCCTCCAGGAGGGCCATCCCCTCGTTCTCGTTTTTCGTCGGAAAGAAGAACACGTCGCCCGCCGCGAACGCGCCCGCGATCTCGTCGACGTAGCCGGTGAACGTACAGTTGGCCGGCGACTCGCGCACCAGTCGGGTCGTCGTCCGCGAGCGAAGGAGCCGGTCGACGGTCCCGCCGCCGGGGTTGAGGTAGCCGAACCACGCGAAGTCGACGTCGGGCATCCGCCGCGCCGTCTCGACGAACGCCCGCAGCCCCTTCCGCTCGATGACGTGCCCCACCATGAACACGACGGGCGGGTCGAGGTCGTGGCGGTCGAGGTACGCCTCGCGGAGGGCCGGGTCGTCGTGGCCGTCGATCTTCGCCGGGTCGAAGCCGTTCGAGACGACCGTTCGCGGCGTGTCGCAGTAGTCGTCGAGGACGCGCGCCGTGTGTTCCGAGGGACAGATCAGGTGATCCGCGAGGCCGTACGCGCGCGAGAGGTAGGGCCGCAGGAGCGGGGCGACGAGGTTCGAGAGCGCGAAGCTCTCCCGGAAGTCCGCCGCCGTCTGGTGGGCGTGGACGAGGACGGGGGTCGACCGGTCGCGGGCCCGGCGGGCGTGGTAGAGCGACCGCGGGCCCATGTTGTTCAGGTGGAGGAGGTCAGCCGAGAGGTCCGGCGCCGTCGTGTACGCGACGCCGCGGCGCTCCAGCATCGTCCGCTGGTTCCGGACGGACTGTGCGTGCCCGCCCGTGATCTGCCCCTCCCACTCGAAGTAGTGACTGACGCGCACCAGCCGTCCGGGCGCGGGGACGGTGGTTCTATCTTCCGACTCGGGGCGTCGGACACCGCCGGGGCGTCTGAGTACGGGTCACACAGAGCGGTGGCCCCGTGTGAGGACGCCACTAGTTTTATTAGAAACGTCTAAAATTGTTACGAACGGGCAGCCGTGACATATGACGAACGGAGAACTCACCGGGGGAACGCGTCGGAGGGTGCCTGTCGGTCGGCTGTTCGACCGCCAGGTGACGCCGATCACCCGCCGGGGCGTCGACGTCGAGGGGCGACGGGCGGTTCGAATCGCGGTTCGTGACAGGGCAGACGGCGATTTTCCGGTTCTGGTCCCCCCGGACGTCTCCCCGCTGATCACCGCCGAACCGGGGCGGTGGTACCACCTCGCCGACCTGGTCGGGAGCGCGGCGCCCGCTCCGCCGGTCGGCGAGGCGCCCTGTCCCGACTGTGGCGGCCCGACGCGGAGCGGGTGTGCGGGCGACACGGTGGACCCGGCGGTGTCGCGGGCGGTGATCCGGCTGGGGATCGTCGAGCCGTTCGCCGTCGTCAGCAGCCGGACCACGGTGACCCGTCCGGACGAGACGACAGACGACCGGACCGGGTCCCCGGTCGACGACCCGCCGGCGTCGGTCTGTGACGCCTGTGTCAGCGTCGTCGCTTAGGTTCCGGTCCGCTCCTCGAACGGCTGGACGACGACGAAGCCGTCGTCGCCCTCGAACTCGAGCTGGTAGGCCTCGCCGGACGACGAGCCGATTATCTCGGAGAGGCCGGTGTCGACCCGGCTGCCGGGACTGACGCCGCTCCACGCCACCGTCGCGTCCGGGTCGGTGCGGACCGGGGGACGGAGCACCAGCGGGTCGCCGTGGGTGGTGATCGCGACGTTGCCCGGGCCCTCGAGGAAGACGTTCGTGAGTCCGCCCGACGACGAGCCGGCGAGGCTGTCGATCGTCGATATCTCGTAGCTCACCGGGTCCGCGAACGCCAGGACGTCGTCGCCGTTGACCGAGATGGACTCGCCGCTGCCGAGCGACAGCACCTGGACGTCCTTCGCGTCGTCGGCGAGGTAGAGGTGGCCCTGTCCCTCGACGCGCATCACCGGCGTCCCCTCGCCCGTCGCCTTCTCCTTGATCAGCCCCGTCAGCCCGCCCTCGGCGGAGGACACCCCGCGGAACGTCAGGTCGCCGGTGTACGCCACCATCGACCCCGACTTCGCCGTTACGCTGCCGTCGACGGCGACGTCGAGGAGCTTGCTGTGTTCGAGCTGGAACGCCGCGCCGCCAGCCGCCGGTTCGTTCGCGGTCACGAAGTCGTCGACGTCCATATCGGCGCCATATACGGGCGCCTGACAAGTGTCTTCCGTCGCAGCGACAACGGGCTTTCCTCGCCGCGGGCGCTGGCACGACCGATGGCTGGCGACACGCACGAAGACGGCGCGACGGCAGAACCGACGACGATCCGACCGGGGCGTGAGTTCGAGCGGGAGTACCGGCTCGACGCCGCAGCGGCCGGGGCGTTCCTCGTCGCCGTCGGCGAGCGCCTGCGCGACGGCGACAGCCTCACGATCGAGGACCCGGACGGCGAGTGGACGCTCCCGTTCGACTTCGGGGAGCCGGTCGAACTCGAGCTCGACTACGAGGGCGCCGGCGAGCCGGAGCTCGAACTCGAGGTGGAACTGCCGGGCCGGACCGGCGAGCGCGCCCCCGACGTCTCCTGACCGGGCCGAGCTCGCGGCGGGCCGGCACGGCTCAGTCGTCGGTCGCGGGGTCGAACGTCGCCTCTGCACCCGGCGGCGCCGTCTCGTCGACGAGCCGACCGACGACCTCCCGCGGCGACTGGTCCGACAGTTCGGCGTCGGTGCCGAGGACGACGCGGTGGGCGAGCGTCTGGAGCGCGAGGCCCTTCAGGTCGTCCGGGATGACGTAGTCCCGGCCGGCGAGCGCCGCCGCGCCCTTCGCGGCGCGGAGGAGCGCGAGCGCGGCACGGGGCGAGGCGCCGTACTCCAGCGCGGGGTCGTCCCGCGTCGCCGCGGCGAGGTCGAGGACGTACTCCTTCGCCGGCCGGGCGACGTGGACGGCACCGACGACGTCGCGGGCGGCGAGCAGGTCCGCCCGCGAGACGGCGGGGTCGACGTCGTCCGGGCCGAGGTCGGGGTCGGTGTCGAACCGGTCGAGGATCACGAGTTCGCGCTCGCGGTCGGGGATCTCGACCCGGAGTTCGAACAGGAAGCGGTCGCGCTGGGCCTCCGGGAGCGCGAAGACACCCTGTGTCTCGACCGGGTTCTGCGTCGCGACCACGAGAAACGGGTCGGGGAGCGAGCGGGTGTTGCCCTCGATCGTGACGGTGCCCTCCTGCATCGCCTCCAGGAGCGCGCTCTGTGTCTTCGGCGTCGCGCGGTTGATCTCGTCGGCGACGACGACGTTCGCGAACACCGGCCCCTCCTGGAGTTCGAACTCGCCGGTCTGCTGGCGGTAGACGTGTGTGCCGGTGACGTCGGCGGGGAGGACGTCGGGCGTCATCTGGATCCGACCGTAGTCGAGGCCGGTCGCGCGGGCGAACAGCCGTGCGGCAGTCGTCTTGCCGACGCCGGGGACGCCCTGGAGGAGCACGTGTCCGCCGGTCAGGACGGCGACGGTGAGTCCCCGCACGAGGTCGTCGTTGCCGACCAGCACCCGACCGACGGCGTCGGCGACGGCGGCGTGGACGTCCTGCGGTGCCGTCGCCCGCTCACTCGTCGTCACGGCGCTCGGCCTCCCGGTCTCGCATCTCTATCCACGCTCTCGCCACGCGGGTAAGCCGTTGTCGGTCGACCGCCGGGCGGTCGCGGGCGAGGACGGCTGCGAGGC
>KI543183.1:4129-29588 GCA_000496195.1 uncultured archaeon A07HB70 | reverse complement strand
GAGCTCGCGGCGGGCCGGCACGGCTCAGTCGTCGGTCGCGGGGTCGAACGTCGCCTCTGCACCCGGCGGCGCCGTCTCGTCGACGAGCCGACCGACGACCTCCCGCGGCGACTGTTCCGACAGTTCGGGCGTCGGTGCCGAGGACGACGCGGTGGACGAGCGTCTAGAGCGCGAGGCCCTTCACGTCGTCAGGAATGACGTAGTCCCGGCTGGACCCGCGCGTCTGCGCCGACGCCCGCGAGGTAGGCGTTCGCCGCGGGCGACTCGTCGGCGACGACGAGCGTCCCGCCCGCGCGAACGGACCGCGCGACCCCCGCGACCCGGTCGTCGCTCGCGTTCGCCGGCGCGCCCACCACGAGGTGAGTCGTCTCCGGCCCGCCCGCGGCGGGCGCGAACACGACCGTCCGCCCGTCCCCGTCGGCGAGCCGCCGCAGCTCCGAGGTGCCCGTCCAGTCGGCGTTGTAGGGGTCGTACGGCGCCGTCGAGGTGGCGCCGACGGTCACGACGCCGGCGACGAGCGCGACGACGAGGAGCGCGAGGAGAGCCCCCGGAACGCCGACGGACCGACCGAGAACGGAGACAGACACGGGTCAGCGCCCGGACAGGCGCGCGGCGAGGACGGCGGCAGTTCCGAGCAGTCCGAGGAGGACGAAGACGTCCGAGTCGCCGTCGCCGCTCGTCGTCGGCGCGGGGCTGTCGACGGGCGTGACGGCGCCGTCGGCTGTCGGGGTCGGGGTCGCCGACGGCGCGTCGGTCGCGTCGGGCGTGCCGGGCGCGAGGCGGTCGAGGCTGACGACCGCGAACCGCGAGAAGCCGGGCGTCTGGGCGGTCACCGTGACCGTCGACCCCGACCGCTCGGCGTCGGTCGGCAGGAGTTCGACCCCGCCGTCGACCTCTCGGACGACCCCGACGGTGGCGAGGCCGCGGTCGCCGAGCGCCGCGGCGTCGACGGTGAACCGGAGCGTTGCCCCGCTCCCCGCCGCCGCCGGCGGCACGGAGACGTCGACGGCGGTCAGGACGGCGTCGGCGCCGAACTGGTCGTCGAACGGCGCGGCGGCAGCCGGTCCGCGCTCGACGGTGACGTCGCCGGCGAGCTGAACCGACTCGTCGGCGAAGGTGATAGTCGAGAGCGTCTGCGTCTCGACCGCGACCGTCACGCCCGGCTCGCCGGAGCGCTCGTCGACGATCTCGGCCGTGACGCGCTCGTCCGGCTGTGGGCCGGTCGGCGTCGGCGTGTCGGTGTCGGTCGCGGTCCCGTCGGGCGTCGGCGTGTCGGTGTCGGTCGCGGTCGAGACGCCGCCGCCGCCGCCACCGCCGCCAGAGGACTGCTCCTCGACCTCGAGCGTCGACGGGTCGTCCAGGCCCAGCAGTTCGTCGTTGCCAAGCGCCTGTTCGGGGCCACGGACGGTCGCGTACACCTGGTAGCTCCCCGTGCCGAGGCGACTCGCGTCGACGGATGCCTCGTACGTGTCCCCGTTCGCAGCCGTGGCGTCGGCTCGCAGCGTCGTCGCGTCGTTCGCGACCACCACCTCGACGCGCGTCAGGTCGTCGCCGCGGAGCTTCGAGACGTCCGCGGTGACGCTGAACGTGTCGTCCGGCCCGACCGACGTCGGCGCGTCGCTGGTGACGGAGTAGCCCCGGACGACGACGGGGTGAGCGGCCTCGCGCGCGCCGTCGTCCTGGAGCACGAGCGAGAAGGTCCCGGCGTCGTAGCCGCTCAGGTCGAACTCGACGGTGCTCGTGCCGGTGCTGTCGGCGGCGTCGACGATCTGCTGCTCGTTGTCGTAGAGGAGGGTCGTCGTCTCGGCGCCGGACGGCGCCGTGACCGTCACCGAGATGGTGTCGCCCGGGTCGGCCCGGGTGACCGAGGAGATGGTGAACGTGTCGCCCTGGACCTCGACCTGTCGGTCGGGGACGTCGACCGCACTGTCGCTCGTGAGGTCGTACGCTCCGTCGGCAGCCGCGAGCGGGGCCGCCAGCGCGGCGAGACAGACGAGAAGCGCGAGGGCGGTCACCGAGAGACGGCGCATGCCCGGAACTGACATAGCCCGGGTTTATGAGTTTGGACATCGCGGTCGAGCACCGTCGGGCCGGTCGAGGCCGTCTGCCACGCTCGGCTCGGTGACGACAGCGGTGCGGTCGTCCTCGCGCTCGAGGACGTCCGGAGCCAGTCCGCCGAACGAGGACTCGTCGTCGGCGTGGGGAACCCGCGGCAGCCGTAGCCCGGGTCGACGACCGGAGAGGTCGCGTGTCCGTGCGAGCGCCGATTAGCCCTGCGCGTCGCTCCGGAGGTCTCGGAGCCGCGTCACCCGGTCGCGCCGTGACTCGTCGACGACGCGGTAGACCCGGTCGGCGGAGGGGTGTCGCTCGAGGACCCCGGCGGTGACCATCGACTCGACCTCGGCGCGGATTCGCCGGTCCGGCCACCGGTCGTTGAGGCGGTCGACGACCGTCACGAGGTCGAGACTCCCGGGAGCGATACAGTCACAGATCGCCTCACGGAGCGGGTCGTCGCTCACGGTCGGGTCGGGTCGAGTCCCGGCGCGGGTCGGTCGGCTGGCCGGCCCGTCGGCGGGCCGGCGGCGAGACGAGCGACGGGTGGAGAGCGTCCGCGGTCAGTCTGGGAAACCACGTGTCCGGTAACGACCCCGGCGATCATAAGTGGGGACGAGCGGCTAGCCGTCGTGTAAACGCGGGGGCAGCGCTCCCCGAACCGGTCGGCGTCGGGGTGCGAGACGTCGCTCGCCGGGGGCCTGCGCGACGGGCCGAACCGGAGCCACGCGCCGTCGACGCCGGGCGGGAAGCGTGCGCGGCACGGTCGCGAGCGGACCGCCGGCGCGACCGGCCGGGTGTGAATGTCACACACGCTACAACGGCTGTTTGAGCGTTCGGCGCGCTTTCACAACCACCGTGTGACTGTCGAAGTACGAATGGTCCACTGCCCCGAGTGTGACGCAACGATCGAGGCGGAATCAGACGTGGAGTTCGCCGACCTGGACGCGAAGATCGCCGGCATCTTCCGGTCGTCGAAGCGGTTCTACGTGGTCGCGTGTACCGGCTGCGGCGCGGCGATCGGCAGCGGCGTCGCGGGTGGGGGTGGGTGACCGTGGGCGTCCGTAATCACCGCGGCGAGCACGCAGGCGACGCCACGGACACGTCCGGCTCCACCTATCCCGTGGCGCTCGGGTGTGGTGTCCTCGGCGCCGCCGGAGGGACGTTCGCCGCCGGCGCGGTCGTCCCGGCGGCTGTCCTCGCCGTCCTCGGGACGCTCGTGCTCGGGACGCTCGTCGTCGGCGCCGTCGAGAACGGGGGGCGGTGAGCCGTGCGCAGCACGACGACCGAGGCGTCGGACCAGCTCTCCAGCCGCCCGGACGCCCGGTGTAGCGAACTCGTCCTCCGGAACTACGACCACAGCCGCGCGTACCGCGTGACCGTCGAGCTGACGGCTGCCGAGACGGGCGGGACGACGGTCGAGACCTACCGGCTCGGCCCCGGCGAGATCCGGTGTCCGACCGACGTCGCGCCGCGCGGGGCGACGCGGGTCACCGCACGCCTCGCGAGCGGCGCGAGCGACGCCGTCGACGGCAGTCTCGGCGACCGGCCCGACCAGACCGCGCTGGTGGAGGTCGGCAACGGCGCCGTGAGCGCGTCTCGCGGGCTCTGAACGCGGCTGAGACGTTCTATCTCCGTCGGCACACGACCCGCACAGTCGCGACTCGTGCCGCCGTTCCTCGTCTCCCGAGGCGTCGGCTCGCGCCGTCGCGACCCCGGGACAGCGGCGCCGCTCACCCACGTCGAGAAAAGCGAGCGTGTCGGCAGAACGCCGGCGGACGGCGCGCGAGAGCGGTCGGTCGTCGAGCGAACGCCGCCGGGAGCGGACGCGACGGACCGTCCTCAGCGCGAGGCCGGCGACCCGTCGGCGAGTCCCTCGTCGGTCTGGGCCGCGCCGCCGAGGCCGCCCTCGTCTCCCCCGCGGAGCTGCGCGAACGCCGCCGAGAGGACCGCGAGCAGGAACAGCGTGAGCGGCGCGTTCACGACGGCGGAGACGACGCCGGCCAAGCCGGCGACGCCGGCGACTGTCGCCACGCCGCCGACGGCGATGCCGAGGACGCCGCCGACGACGCCGGCCCCGACGACGAGGGCGAGAGTCAGCAGGAGCACCGGCAGGAACTCGGAGCGGACGAGCCGCCAGCTCTGCCGGAGGGCCGTGACGAGGTTCTCGTCCTCCGTGGCGACGTACATCGTGTAGAAGATCAGGCCGACGTACGCGACGATCCCCGGGATCACGAGCAGTACCAGCCCGAGCAGTACCAGGAGTCCGTAGACGACGCCGCCGACGAGGAGGTTGGCGGTCGCCCACGCGAGTCGTCGGGTGTAGAACTCGCGCGGGATCGTGTCGGTCCGCCCGGCGACGAACGTCCGCACGGCGACCACGGTGACCGCCGAGAGGGCGGCGAAACAGACGAGCACCGCGAGTCCGTAGACGGCTGCCGGCGCCGGGTACGTCGCGACCGACGCGGGACCACTCCCGCCGGCCGGGAGCGCCCCGACGATCAGGCCGTTTATCGATAGCTGATACACCACCAGTAGCGTCGCGTAGACGGCGGTCAGGAGCGCCCCGGTTCGTGACAGCAACCGAGCCGCGCCGGTTCGGACAGCCGTCGTGGCTGAGAGCGGCATGCAGGTCGGGGTAGCGCTCCGGGGGACATCATCTCGGCGAAGGGTACAGTCGGCGCTTGACCGACCCCGGTGTCGCCCGGACCCGACAGTCGACCGTCCGCCGCGGGGTCCGGACTGCCGGTCGGCCAGGCCGCGATACGAGCAGACGGGCCGACCGGGACAGCAGCCCGACGCCGGCGACCACGGACACGCCGGTGCCCGACCGGCGTCGCTCAGCCCGTCACGAAGACCACCCCGGCGCCGACCACTGCGAGGGCGAGCAGAATCAACACCGTCACGACCTGAACGAGCGTGTAGTAGTTCACCGACTGTGCTCTCCAGACGCGTGATATAACCACGGCGGCAGACTCAGACGTGCGACTGCAACACTTAAATCAGCGAGGAGGTCACCGCCGGACGGCGGTCGGCTCTCCTCGCCGGGAGCCGCTCATCCGCCGAGGAGCGCGACGGCGAGTCCGACCAGTATCAGCGACAGCGTGGCAAGCACGGCGTAGAACATGAACCGGTCGGCGCCCTCCATCGACGGCGGGTTCGTGGCGGAGACAGGAAGTCATCACGGACCCGGCGGGAGGAGCCAGGCGTCCGTGTGACCGTCTGCGCCGGGGGGCACGCTCGGGTCGGGCCGTCTCCAGCGCTCGGAGGAGGAGGGGTTCTTGCCACTGCCGGCACCGAGCATCGAGTGGATGGTCCTGCCGGACGCCACGCCGCCGTCGTCGCCGCCACGGCGATGAGCTGTGCCGGGAGCGGGCTACACGGGGCGTTCGCAGAACACCGCTCGGCACACGACAGCCTGCCAGAGCCGGCGAGCGCCGTCGTGACGGCGTTCGCGGGGGCGGTCGTCTCCACGGGACGGTCGAGATGGTCCTGAGCGAGTTCCTCCCGGACACGACGCCGGGACACGTGGTCGTCGTCCTCGTCGCCACGGCGACCATCTGGTTCGGGAGTACGTGGCTCGAACGGTCCGCTGACCGGCTCTCGACACACTACGGCCTGCCTGCCGTCGTCCAGGGATCGATCGTCGTCGCGGTCGGGTCGAGCGTCCCGGAGCTCGCGAGCGTCGTGATTACTGCGACGACCGGGTCGTTTGGAATGGGTGTCGGAGCTATCGTCGGGTCGGCTATCTTCAACATCCTGGTGATCCCGGCGCTCTCCGGAATAGCGACCAGCGAGGCGCTGGACGTGAATCGCGCGATCGTGTACAAGGAGGCGCAGTTCTACATGATAGCCGTATCCGCGCTGGTGATCACCTTCGCGCTGGCGGTTATCTACTATCCGGTCGCCGGCGGCGGGCCGCTCGACGGAAACGTCACCCGTTCGCTCGCGCTGGTGCCGCTGTTGGTGTACGGGCTCTACCTGTTCATCCAGTGGCAGGACGTCGGCGACTACGAGGCAGCCGACGCCGGTGGCGGCGTAGACCTGCGACGCGAGTGGGCACGACTCGTTGCCGGTCTGGTCACGATTCTCGTCGCTGTCGAGCTACTCGTCGGCGCGGTCAAGGGACTGAACGCGACCTTCGGTATCCCGGGGTTTCTGGCCGGCGTCACCGTCATCGCAGGAGCGACCAGTCTTCCGGACGCACTGGTGAGTGTCCGGTCGGCGCAGAGTGGGAGCGGCGAGACGAGTCTCGGCAACGTGTTCGGGTCGAACACCTTCGACCTGCTCGTCGCGATTCCCGTCGGGGTGCTGATCGCGGGAACTGCTTCCGTTTCGTTTGCCGTCGCGACGCCCATGTTCGGAGTGCTGACGCTGGCGACGGTACTGCTGTTCGCCTTCCTCCGGACCGACCTGACGCTCACCGACGCCGAGTCGTACGCGCTCCTGTGCGCGTATCTCGTCTTCGTGGGGTGGGTCGTCGGCGAGACGGTCGGCGTGTTCGACCTGGTCGTCGGAGCCTGACGGCGCCGCGTCGGTCGACGGTCCCGGTCGTCCGTTCAGCCGCCGCCGAGCGGTGGCTCGGACTGTACCGGTCGCTGGAGGGTATCCGTCGGCACCGGCAGATCGGTTGGCGGGGAGTGCGCGCACGGGAGCGCGGGCGGAGCGGGCCCGGGTGCCGACCGTACCGTGCGGCGCCGGTACGTCCTCTCGAGTCGACAGACACGGCCGGCGGGCAGGGCCGGAACGGACGGCAGCCAGCCGGTCGAACGCGGGTCAGTCCCGCGCCGTCAGTCGCGCCGGGACGTCGCCGGTCGGCTGGAGCGTCACCGCCGGACGGAAGTCGAACTCGTCGACCAGCACCTCGACGTCGTAGCGGCTGAGGATCCCCGCGAGCGCGAACTGCGCCTCGATCAGCGCCAGCTGCCGCCCGACACACGACCGCGGCCCGCTCCCGAACGGGAAGTACGAGTCGGCGGCCCGCGACGCGTCGGCGCCCCACCGTTCCGGCCTGAACTGGTCGGGGTCGTCCCACGCCGCCGGGTCGCGGCCGTGGGCGTACGGCGACGCGAACAGGAGTTCGCCCTCGTCGAGCCGGTAGCCGCCGAGCCGGACCGGTCGTCTCGTCTCGCGGATGACGTTCCACGCCGCGGGCGTGAGCCGGAGTGTCTCGCGGACGACCCGCTCGGTCGCCTCGAGCGCCGGGAGGTCGTCCCAGCCGGGTCGGTCGCCGTCGAGGACCGCGTCGGCCTCGGCACGGACACGACGCCGGACGTCGGGGCGCTGCGAGAGCCAGTAGAACGCGTAGGTGATGGTGAGCGCCGTTGTCTCGTGGCCGGCGGTGAGAAAGAGCACCGTCTCGTCGACGAGTTCGTCCTCCGACAGCTCGACCGACGGGTCGCGCTTGGCGGCCATCAGCGCCGCGAGCATGTTGCGCGGCGGGTCGTCACGGGCGCGGTGGCGGTCGATCACGTCGTTTGCGAACGCGTCGAGCGCGTCGTTCGCGTCCTCGAACGCGGTCGACGGCCCCGGCTGGAGGCTGTCGGGAAGCACGATCCCGAGCGGCGAGAACGCGAGCTCCTCGCCGAAGGTGTCGAGCGCGTTCCGGACGCGCCGGCTCTCCGCACGGGTGACGTCGTAGCTGAACAGCGACCGGGCGATCACCTGGAGCGTCAGCGCCCCGATCTCGCCGAGCAGGTCGCACTCGCCCGCCTCGGGCCACTCGGTGAGCAGCGCCTCGACGGCGTCGCCCGTGGTGTCGGCGTACGACGCGAGCCGCTTGCCGACGAACTCCGGCTGGATGATCTCGCGTTGGGTCTCCCAGAGGTCGCCGTCGCTGGAGATCAGCCCCTGCCTCCGCCCGGCCTGTGGGCCGAGGTTCGGGCGCCGGAACCGCTCGCGGTCGCCCAGCACCTCGTGGACGACCCCCGCGTCGACGAGGACGTTCGTCGTCGGGCCCGTGACGGGGTCGACCTGGACGAGCGGGTACCGGTCGCCGTAGGCCCGCTGGAGCCCGGTCACGAACCGGAGCGGGTCGTCGCCGAGGTCGAGCGCGCTCCCGACCAGCGGCAGTCCGGGTGGACTGTGTGGACGTTCGGCCATAGGCCTCTCAGCGGCCACGGGCGAATAACGGTTTGGCCGGCGGAGAGAGGCGGGTGAGCCACGTCGTTCGGGCCGGACGGCGCGCGTCGGCTCCGGGGCGCAAGACCGATACCGGTGCCCGGAGTATCACGGCCGTGTCGTCGTTCGGCGCGTCGCTGGAGCTCGCGTTCGACGCGAGCGTCCTGTACGGTCCGGAGAACGCGACGCCGCGGTCGGGCGCGGTCGGCTACGTCGTCGTCCAGGGCGCGACGCGACAGTTCGAGTGCTCGCGGTCGGTCGACGCCTTCGTCTCGAACACGGCGCTCGAGTACCGCGCGCTGGCCGACGCCGTCGCGGCGGTCGACCGGGCGTTCGACCGCGTGGCGTCGCTCCACGTCCGCGGCGACGCCGACGCCGTCCTGCGCGCGGTCGACCCGACGACGGTCGTGACACCGAGCGGCAGGGTCGAGCGGCGACGGGTCGCCCGGATCCGCGAGCGGCTCGCCGACATCCCGCAGGTCACCTACCGGTCGGTCCCGAGTCCGCACAACGAGCGGGCACACGCGCTCGCTCGGCGGGGGCACGAGCGGTAGCGCGGCGTCGACAGCGGCCGGAGCGGCGAGGGGGCGACCGGCGCCAGGGCGGTGTGTTCATGTGGCCGACCGGAGACGTCGGCCCGTGTTCGGGACCAGTGGCATCCGCGGGCCGTTCGGAGAGGCCGTCGACACCGCGCTGGCGGGACAGGATCGGCCGTGCGCTCGCCGGCTGCGGCTACGACCGGGTCGTCCTCGGCCGGGACGGGCGCGAGACGGGCGCCGTGCTCGCCGACGCCCTCGCCGCGGGCGCCCGCGGCTGTGGCACGACCGTGTGCCGCCACGGCCGGGTGGCGACGCCGACGCTCGCGCGGAGCGTCTCGTGGCAGGACGCCGACGCGGGCGTCGTCGTCACCGCGTCGCACAACCCGCCGCCGGACAACGGGTTCAAGTTCTGGACGCCGAGCGGGATGGCGTTCGACGAGGCCCGGCGCGACGGCCTCGAGGCCGCGATCGACCGAGACGATGGGACGACGGCGGCGTGGGACGACGTGGGCGGGACGGCGCGGGTCGGCGACGCGACGGCGCGCCACCGGGCGGCGGTCTGCGACGCCGTGGCGCCGGTCGACGACCTGTCGGTCGTCGTCGACGTCGGCAACGGGGCCGGCGGCGTCACGGTCGACGCGCTTCGGGCGCTCGGCGCGACGGTCGAGACGCTGAACGCCGAGGTGGACGGGCGCTTCCCCGCGCGGCCGAGCGAGCCGACCGCGGCGACGTGCGGGTCGCTCTGTGCCCACGTCGCCGCGACCGACGCGGACCTGGGGGTTGCCCACGACGGCGACGCCGACCGGACGATGGCCGTCGACGAGACCGGCCGGTTCGTCGGCGGCGACGAGCTGCTCGCGCTGTTCGCGGTGGCGGCGCTCGACGGGGGCGACGGCAGCCGTGTCGCGGTGCCGGTCGACACGAGTCTCCTCGTCGCCGACGCCGTCGCCGACGCCGGCGGGACGACCGAACGGACGCCCGTCGGCGACGTCTTCGTCGCCGAGGCGGCGCGGGCAGGCGACGTGGTCTTCGGCGGCGAGCCAAGCGGCGCGTGGATCTGGCCCGACGAGACGCTGTGTCCGGACGGCCCGCTCGCGGCCTGTCGGCTCGCGTCGGTCGTCGACGCGCGCGGTCCGCTGTCGGCGCTGCTCGACCGGTTCGACGCCTACCCGATCCGGCGGACCAGCGTCGAGACCGGCGCGAAGACGGCGGTGATGCGTCGTGTCTCCGAGCGGGTCCACGCCGCCCACGACGACGTCTCGACGCTCGACGGCGTGCGCGTCGACCACGGCGACGGCTGGGTGCTGATCCGCGCGAGCGGCACGCAGCCGCTGGTCCGGATCACCGCGGAGGCACGGGACGACAGCCGTGCCGACGACCTGCTGGCGGCGGCGGCGGCGACGGTCGAGGCCGCGCTGGACGGCGAGGACTGACCCGGCCACTGTGGCTCCGAAGGGCCGTGTCACCGGCCCTGAGCGTGGACGTGACGGTCGTAGGCGCCGACGGGGCCGAGGCGCCTCCCCACGAGAGCAGGGCGAGACGGGGCCGCCCGTCCCGGAGCCGGCAGAGCCACGGACACCGACGGGCGAGGCGTCGGCCGACGGCGCAGCCGGCGAGCGCGCTACTCCCGGGACTGCGGGCTCCGGAGCACCGACTCACCGGGGCCCGTGCGGCTGTCGGTCGGGAGGACGACGCCGGCGTTCAGGCTCGTCTGGACCCCCGTCTTGACCCCGTCGCCACAGACGGCTCCGAACTTGCGCCGGCCCGTCGAGACCGTCTCGTCCTTGACCCGGGTTCGCACGTCCGCGTCGTCGTGCCGGAGGTTGGCGACGGTCGTTCCGGCGCCGAAGTTCACGTTCCGGCCCAGGATGCTGTCGCCGACGTACGAGAGGTGGCCGACGGTCGCCCCGGCCATGAGGACGCTGTTTTTCACCTCGACGGCGTGGCCAACCGTCGCGTCCGGGCCGACCAGCGTCGCGCCGCGGACGTACGCGTTCGGCCCGACGGTCGCGCCCGCGCGGATCCGGGTCGGACCCTCGACCACCACGCCGCGGTCGACGCGGGCGCCGTCCTCGACGACGACGGCGCCGCGGCACTCGGCGTCGGGGTGGACGTCGCCGCGAACCGCGCGCTCGGCGGCGCCGAGTTTCCACTCGTTCGCCGCGAGCAGCTCCCACGGGCGCCCGACGTCGAGCCAGCGGTCGAACGGGACGGCGCGGACGTCGGCTGCCTCGCAGACGCGCCCGAGCACGTCGGTGAGTTCGTGTTCGCCGCGGCTGCTCTCGGGGACGTCGAGCCAGTCCTGTGCCGCCGCGGGAAAGGCGTACGCCCCGGCGTTGATCAGGTCCGAGGGCGGGTCGGCTGGCTTCTCGACGACGCCGGTCGCGACCGCGTCGTCGCCCCGGTCGACCGTCTCGAGGACGCCGTACACGCTCGGGTCGTCGACGCGGAACGACCCGACCGCCGGTGCGGCGTCGTACAGCGCCGCCAGCGACGGCCGGTCGTAGAGCGCGTCGCCGTTCAGCACCGCGAAGGGGCCGTCCTCGAGGTGCGGACGGGCGGCCCGGACGGCGTCGGCGGTTCCTCGCTGGCTCCGCTGGTCGGCGTACGTGACCGGCACACCGGCGTACGTGTCGCCGAACTGCTCCCGGACGGCGTCGGCCTCGTAGCCGACGACGAGGACCAGCCGGGAGGCACCGGCCGCGACGGCGGCTGCCGCCGTGTGTGCGACGAGCGGCCGGTCGGCGACCGGGAGCATCGGCTTCGGGCGACGGGCCGTGAGCGGGCGCATCCGCGTGCCCTGCCCCGCAGCGAGGACGACAGTCTGCACGGTCGGGTCAACTCGCGACGGCGGCATACGGTTTGGGGAACTGCCGGGCCGTCCGGTCGGCGCCGCGGCGGGCGAAGCGGCGAACTGCCGCCCGGGCGCTCGACGACGCGCGGGCCCGTCACTCGGCGGTGTCGGCGCCTGTCAGCTCGAACCGGGCGCCGCCAGCGTCGCTCGTCGTCGCCGAGACCGTCCAGCCGTGTGCGGCGGCGATCCGCTCGACGATCCGCAGTCCGAGTCCGGCGCCGTCCTCGGCGGTCGAGTGACCCGCCTCGAACAGCCGGTCCCGGTGGGTCTCGGGAATCCCCGAGCCGTCGTCCGCGACGTAGAACCCGTCGCCGTCCGGAAGATCCCCGACCGTCACCGTGACGTCGTCGCCGCCGTGCTCGACGGCGTTGCCGAACAGGTTCGCCAGCAGCTGTCGGAGCTGTCCCGCGTCGGCGGCCACCGTCCGGTCGGTCTCGACGGCGAGCGACGCCTCCGCCGTCGGGGTCACGTCCCAGCACCGCTCGGCGAGGTTCGCGAGCGAGACGGGCTCGGCGTGCTCGACCGTCTCGCCGCTGCGCACGAGCGTCAGCAGGTCGTCGACGAGCGCCTGACTCCGGTCGATCGCGTCGGCGACGGCGTCGAGCTGTGGGTGCTCGTTCTCGCAGGCCTCGCGGGCCAGGTCGAGCCGCCCCTCGGCGACGCTCAGCGGGGTGTGGAGGTCGTGGCTGACGATGCTGGCGAACTCGTCCAGCCGCTCGTTCGTCCGCTCGAGCGCCCGGACGCGCCGCTTGCGCTCGCTGACGTCCCGGGTGGCGCCGACGATCCAGTCGACGCCGCCGTCGGCCTCGACGGGCGCGATGCGGGTCTCCCAGTGGGTCAGGCCGTCGTCGGTCGGGGACGCTCTCGCCGGGAGCTTCGCCGCGCTGACCGTCTCCTCGTAGTCGAGCGGGTCGCCGGTCTCGACACACCGGCGGTACGTCTCCTCGGTCTCCCGGCCGCGCTCGTCGCCGAAGACCTCACTTGGTGTCTTCCCCTGGAGGTCCTCGGTCGACAGGCCGGTCGCGTCCTCGAACGCGGCGTTCACCCGCTCGACCACGAACGACCCGTCCGAGTGGCTGACGATGAACAGCATGTCCTGGGTGTGCTCGAACAGCGTCTCGATCTGTTCGAGCCGGTCGAGGCGCTCCATCTCGTCGGTGATGTCCTGGATGTAGCCCCGGATCACGGGGTGCCCGTCGGCCGTCTGGACCCGCTCGCCGCACGCGGCGACCCACCGCCGTTCGCCGTCGGCTCGGGTCAGCCGCGCGTCGAGTTCGTACGGCTCGCCGGTCTCGAGGCACGTCTCGAACCGGTCTCTGAGCCGCTCTCGGTCCTCCGGGTGGAAGAACTCGAACGCCTCCGCGAGCGACAGGTCGGCCTCGGGGTCGACGCCGTAGACGCGCCGCGCGCCGGCGGTGTTCGTCGGGGTGTCCGTCTCCGGGTCGTACTCCCAGGCGCCGATGTCGGCGATGCGCTCGACCTCGTCGAACAGGTCGCGGAGCTGTCGGAGCTCGGCGGCCTGCGCCGCCTGGTCGGTTATCTCGCGGGCGACGACGGCGACGGCCCGGGCAGGTGTGTCGGCTGCCGCCGAGGACCGCGTCGAGACACACGAGAGCCGGTAGTCGAAGACGGGGCGGGCGCCGTCGACCGCGAGCGTCATCTCGACCGGGTCGGGGCTCGTCGCGCCGTCGTCCAGCGCCGTCTCGAGCGCCCGCTCGAACGCCGCGGCGTCGGCACTGTCGGCGGCGTACGCCTCGACGAGCGGCATGATCGGCTCGCCGACCGTCTCGTCGGTTCGGTCGACGTTCGCGAGCGCCCGCTCGTTCGCGTCGACGACGGTTCGGTCCTGGTCGATGATGAAGACGGCGTCGTCGAGGCTGTCGAGCAGGTCCCGGTACTGCCGGAGCTGCCGGTCGCGCCGCTCGCGCGCGGCGGCGTCGCTGACCGTCCCCTGAACCGTCGTCACCTCGCCGTCGGCGGCGACCGGCGTCATCTCGAGGTCGACCCGGCGGTACGTGCCGTCGGACGAGCGCAGTCGCCAGGATCCCGTCGTCTCCGCCCCGGTTTCGACGGCCCGGTCGACCGTCGTCCGGAGCTCACTCCGCTCCGCCGGATGGTACAGGGCGAGCCAGTGGCCGACGGTGAGTCGCTGGCGGTCGACGCCGTAGATGCGCCGCGCCCCGGCCGTCAGGACGACCTCGCCGGTCGCGACGTCGAGCGCCCAGCCGCCGACCGTGCCGGTCTCCTCACTCACGTGGACCATCGCCCCCTCTGTCGGCGCACTCGGGACGCGCGGGCGACATCGTCGGAGCGTGTCGAGGGCGTCTGCGAGTCATCGGGTGCCCGAACCTCTCTGGCTATCTATCATAGTCCTTTCGAGGAGATTCGCGACGCGTTCCCGGACCCCGGTGTCGACGCACGGTTCGTGACCGGCTGGACGCGCCGCGGTCGTGAGACCCCGGAGGGAAGTCGGTCTATCGGGGATCTGGCCCGTCGGGCGCTCCGCGTGCGCGACGGCCACCGTCGTCTCGGACACCGCGGCGGTGAGGCCACGTGCCGGGCCGACGGAGGCGATCTGACAATCGGATGAACAGATAAGAATCTGGATACGAAACAGAGGGGTGTCGGACCGTGTCTGGGCTCAACCGCCGGAGCGCCGGCGTGACACTCGCGGAAGAGTCAGTCGGCGCCGATCGGGGTGGCTGCCCGGACCTCCTGCTCGAGCCGGTCGGCGTACCGCAGCCGGCGGTCCCGTGCGTCCGCCGGCGTGAGCGTCCCGGCGTCGAACTCCGCGGTCAGCGGGTCGAACGCCGACACGTCGAACCCCATCCGGGTCAGGTACGACCGGAGCGCCGGCGACGACAGCCCCGTCCGGATCGCCCGGTCGACGTGTCGCTGGACGGTCTCGAACTCGGGGAGGACGACCGCCTCGTCGGTCACGGCGCCGGTCTCCCCCTCGATACGGACCTCGGCGTCGTCGAGGCGGTCGAGCAGCGCGCCCACCTGGTCGGCCAGCCGGAGCACCTGACTCGGGAGCGCCGCGTCCGGGGAGCGCCACTCGACGGTCGAGAAGGCCGCGCGGAGCTTCACCGGCGTCCAGACCGCGCTCTCGGGGGTGAACTGCGACGCCACCTCGGCCCGGTCGAACCCCACGAGCATCGCCTCGGTCACGAACTCCTCGTACCGCCGCTGGAGCCGGGTGGCCCACGCCTCGGTGTCCGGCGCGTAGCGCCACAGCGCTCCCTGGTGGGGGAGGCTGTCGTACGCGCGCCACCGGTAGACCTCCGAGCGGGCGCTGGCGGCGACTCGCTCTCCCCGGAAATGCGGCGCGGAGTTGACCAGCGCCAGCGCGGGGTCGACCGCCGTGAGGACGTTGAGCTGGTCGATCGCGCGGCCGGGGCGCTGCTCGACGTGGAGGTGGGTGCCCGCGCAGTGGCGCACACACTCGAACGCGTCGCCGACGACGCGGTCCTGGATCCGGGTGCGCTCGCTGCCCCGGTCGGCGATCGAGTCGGCGGCGAGCGGCGTCGCGAGCGGCACCAGCCGTCTGTCCGCGTCGTCGGCGGCGGCGAGGACGCGTCCGAGCCGGTCGTACAGCTGTGTGCGGAGCTCGGCGGTGGTCCCACAGGGATCGGTCTTGACCTCGAGCACCGGCTCGACGAACTCCCGCTCGGCCCCTGGCGCCGCGTCGACCAGCGGGCCGGGGTCGGTGAGATAGCCGTCGTCGTCGACGACCCAGTACTCGATCTCGATGCTGCGTCGCGGGTCGGCCGCGTCGGTCATCCGGTCACCCCACGTCGGCGCGGTCGGAACTCTGCGGACGCGCGCCGGCAGGCGCCTGGCCGGCTCGGCGGCGCGCGGACATCCTCGGGCATCTGTATGTTGTCGCACGTTGCTCTCTGTCTAAATAACTTGGCTGTGCGTATCATCGTTGCCCGAGTATTGCTGCATCTATCTATCGTAACCGGATATCGACACGCGTATCGAAGGATCAGATGTGGCGGGCAAGGACGCGTGCTCCCGGGGCCACCGCTGCGGACCCCGAGAGGCGCGTGCGGGGAACGCACCAGCCGGGCGGTGGCGTCGTCGGGGGAGCGCCGCCGGTCGAACGGCGCTCACCGGGTCGCGCCCGGAGCGCCGCGACGGACGACCCGTGCGCGCACATGGCCCCCGGGCGCCGACCGGCCACGCCGGGACGACGTGTGAGAGGACCGGTCACCGCGGGTCACGGGCCGGCGCGGGAGTCGGTAGCCGGGGCCGTGAAACGACAGGGGGTTGAATAGTCACCCGGGCGAACGTCGTGGGCGTCTACCGCCGGGTAGACCCGGAGAGACACCTATGCCAGTGAAAAGACGCTTCGTCATCGCCGGCGGCGGCCGTATCGGGCGACGAACGGCGAGAGAGCTCGCGGACCGTGGCGACGACGTCGTGCTGATCGAGAAGGAGGAGGCACAGTCGGCGGCGCTCGCGGACGAACACGTCGCGGTCGTCCTGCACGGGGACGCGACGGCGCCGTCGGTGCTGGAACAGGCGTCCCTCGAGCGGGCCGACGCCATCGCGGCGCTGACCGACGAGCCCGGCACCAACCTCGCGATCTGCATGGCCGCAGAGCGGATCGCGCCGGATATCCGGACGCTCGCGCGGACGGGAACGGGAACCGAAGACGAGTACGACGGGATCGCCGACGCGACGATCCTGCCGCAGGAGCTCAGCGCGAGCGCGGCTGCCGACATCCTCTCGGGCGACGAGGTGCGGACCATCGTCGGCGGCCACCACGACCTCGAGATTCTGGAGATCGAGGTCGCCGAGGACGCCCCGGTCGCCGGGCATCCCCTCTCGGATATCAGCCTCCCGAAGGGGAGTCTCGTCATCTCGGATCGGAACCGGACACAGGTCGCACGCGCCGACACGGAGCTCGACCCCGGGGAGCACTACATCGTCGGCGTGGAGCCGGACGTCGTCGACGAGGTGCTGAACCTGTTCCGTGGCTGAGCTCCCGGGCGGGGACGTTCCGCGCCGCCCGCCCCTCGGCGTGTCGTGACGGGGGCGTCGGAGACCACGCCCGGACTGGGTGGTCGCGAGGGACGTCGGGCAGCGCACGGGCCACGCGTCGTCCGGGACCGGCCTGTCGTCGGTCAGGTCTCGCCCGTGGTCCCGGGGTCGAGGGTTCCGTCGGTCCCGTCGGGCGGGCCACCACCGCCGGGCGCGTCGTCACCGGCGTCGTCGGCGTCGCTCTCGGCAGACTGCCCGGTCAGCTCCATCCCGCGCCAGTTGCCCAGTTCGAACCAGACGGTCGCGACGGCGGCGGCGACGATTCCTGAGACGGGGAACGCGAGCCAGATCCCCGACGGCGTCGGGCTGCTGAACAGCCAGATGTCGACGGGGACGAGCCCCTGCGAGGCGACGTAGGCGATCGGCAGCCGGACGAATCCGAACAGGACGACCGCGATCGCGGCGGCGGTCAGGGTCTTGCCGGCGCCCCGGAACCCGCCGCTGTACGCGCGCAGGACGCCGACGAACCCGAAGGTCGGCGCGATCCACCGGAGAAACGTCGCCCCCTCGGCGACGACCGCCGGCGAGTCGTCGAACAGCCGGATGATCTCCGGGGCGAAGACGAAGGTGAGGACGCCGAGGGCCGACAGGATCAGGAACGACGCCTTCGCGGCGAACCGGTTCGTCGCGACGACGCGGTCCGCTCGTCCCGCGCCGATGTTCTGTCCGGTCATCGTCTCGACGCCGCGGTCGATCGCGATCGCGGGCATGAACACCATCGAGAAGACGCGGATGCCGACGCCGAACGCCGCGACGACGGGCGTCGAGAACAGCGTGACGATGAGCAGAACGGCGTTTATCGAGACCGCTCTGCCGGTGTTCTCGACCGACGCCGGGACGCCGATCCGCACGAGCGTCCGGCTGTACTCGAGGTCCGGCACCATCTGTCGGGGGTGGATCCGGATGCCGTGGGCGCCGCGAAGCATCAGCCAGAAGCCGACGACCATCGCCGACCCGCGGGAGACGACGGTCGCGACGGCTGCCCCCTCGACGCCCATCGGCGGCAGCGGTCCGACGCCGAAGATGAGCAGCGGGTCGATGGCGACGTTGAGCACGACCGTGCCGAGCATCACCAGCATCGGCGTGACCGTGTCGCCGGCGCCCCGCATCAGGGCGATGAAGACGGTGAAGCCGAACAGGAACGGCAGCCCGAGGCTGATCACCTCCATATACTCCGTCGCGAGCGTCAGCACGGTCTGGGACGCGCCGAACACCCGTAGCAGGTCCGAGACGAACACGAACCCGAGCGCCCCGAGGCCCGCGCCGGCCAGGAGCGTGAGGCTGACCGTCTGCGAGGCGGCGTACTCGGCCCGTTCGGGCTCGTCTGCCCCGGTGTGCTGGGCGACGAGGACGCTGCCCGCCACCGTGAACCCGAGTCCGAGCGAGATGAACAGGTAGACGAGCGGGAACCCGAGGCTGATGGCGGCGAGGGCCTCGGTGCTGTACCGCCCGAGCCAGAACGTGTCGGCGAGGTTGTAGCCGACCTGGAGGAGGTTGGTGACGACGATCGGAAAGGAGAGGTAGAACAGCGACTTCGGGATCGACCCGTCGGTCAGGTTCAGCTCCGACTGGCTCTTGAACAGCCCGCCGAGGCGCTCTCGAACGCTCACGGACGGTCCTCGTGGGACCCGGTTCCGTCGGCTCCACACGCCGGGACCGGACGTCGGCTGACGTCGGCACTCACGCTGTGTCCACTACCGTAGCGTACGGTCGTGGGCGGAATAAGTCGTGTGACCCGGCCTCGACACCGGGCGGTCACGCGGGCTGGCCGGGGGAACGTGCAGACAGACTGTCGCCGACGGTCGTGGTAACACGACGCTCGGAAGCGTTATCCCCCGAGGACGTGTACGTGTGTCTGTAATGGCAGACGGCAAAGTTGATTTCTTCAACGACACTGGCGGCTACGGGTTCATTTCGACTGACGACGACGGCGTCGACGACGACGAGGACGTGTTCTTCCACATGGAGGACGTTGGCGGTGCAGACCTCGAGGAGGGGCAGGAAGTCGAGTTCGAGATCGAATCGTCCCCGAAGGGACCGCGCGCGACGAATCTCGTCCGTAACTGACGAGCACGACCGTCCGTCGTAACGCACGACGGACGACACTTCTTCACCGGAGTATCACACGTCCGAGCGACGGCGCCCCTGCGACACGGACGGGGCGATTCGCGTCGCCGGCGAGGCCCGCGCCGACGAGCGCACGGGCCGGTCGGAGCCGGCGGAGCGCCTCGCAGCGCTACTAGCGCGCGGCCCGTCTCTCCGGGTCACTCGACGGTGACGCTCTTCGCGAGGTTCCGGGGCTTGTCGATCGACCGCCCCAGCCGGTCGGCGACGTGGTAGGCGACGAGCTGGAGCTGGACGTTCGCCAGCACCGGCGCGGTGCGGGGGTGGCTCTCGGGGATCGTGAGGACGTGGTCGGCGTAGCGGGCGACGTCGGACTGGCCGTCGGTCACCGCGACGACCGGCGCGTCGCGCGCCTCGACCTCTTTGACGTTGCCGATCGTCTTCTGGGCGGCCTCGTCGGTTCCCGTGACGACCGCGAACACGGGGGTGTCCGCGGTGACGAGCGCGAGCGGGCCGTGTTTCAGCTCGCCGGCGGCGAACCCCTCGGCGTGCTCGTAGGTGATCTCCTTGAACTTGAGCGCACCCTCCAGCGCGACCGGGTGGTGGTAGGTCCGGCCGACGAAGAAGTACGCCGTCCGGTCGAGATACTCGTCGACGACGCTCGCGGCCCGCGAGTCGTCGAGGACGGTCTGGACCTGCCCCGGGAGGTCGCGGAGCGCGGCGACGAGGTCGCGAGGGTTCCGGTACGCGGAGGTCGTCATCCGGTCGGCCAGGAGGTTGAGCGCGACCAGCTGCGAGGAGAACGTCTTCGTCGCCGCGACGCCGACCTCCGGGCCGGCCCGGATGTAGAGCGCGTGGTCGCACTCCCGGGCGGCGGTGCTGTCGACCACGTTCGTCACCGCGAGGGTGGTCGCGCCGCGGCCCCGGGCCTCGCGGAGCGCGCGCAGCGTGTCCGCCGTCTCGCCGCTCTGTGTGACGCCGACGACGAGCGTGTCGGCGCGCCGGGGCGCGGGTGCGGTCGCGTACTCGTTCGCGAGGGTGGCCTGTGCCGGGATACCCTGCTGCTGGAGCAGCGTCGCGCCGTACAGCGCGGCGTGATAGGAGGTGCCACAGGCGACCAGCTGGACCGAGCCGAACGAGTCGAGCGCGTCGAGCTCCGCGACGGTGATCTCCCCGGCGAGCTCGTCGACCCGGCCGCTCAGACACTGCCGGAGCGCGGTCGGCTGCTCGTGGATCTCCTTCAGCATGAAGTGGTCGTAGCCGCTCTTGCCCGTCTGCTCGGGGTCCCACGCGACGGTCGTGACCTCGACGTCGGCGGGCGAGCCGTCGGCGTCGGTGACGGTCCAGCCCTCCGGCCGGAGCGTCGCGAACTGGCCGTCCTCGAGGTAGACGACGTCCCGGGTGTGCTCGAGGAAGGCGGGCACGTCGCTCGCGAAGAACGTCGCGTCCTCGCCGATGCCGAGAACCAGCGGCGAGTCCGACCGCGTCGCGACGACCGTGTCGGTCCCCCGTGCGACCGCCGCGAGCGCGTAGCTCCCCTCGAGCCGGGCGACGGTCTCGCGGAACGCCGCCTCCAGTGTCGTCCCCTCGTCGAGATACCGGCCGAGCAGGTGTGGGACGACCTCCGTGTCGGTGTCGCTCGCGAACGTCACGCCCGCGGCCTCAAGCTCGTCGCGGAGCGACTGGTAGTTCTCGATGATGCCGTTGTGGACGACCGCGACCCGCCCGGCCTCGTCGGTGTGTGGGTGCGCGTTCGCGTCCGACGGCGAGCCGTGGGTGCTCCACCGCGTGTGCCCCACGCCGGCGGGCCCGTCGAGGGCGGCGTCCCGGTCCTCGAGTGCGGCGACGAGCGCGTCGAGTTCGCCCGCCCGCTTGGCCATCGAGAGTGTCTCGCCCGCGGTCGCGATCCCGGCGGAGTCGTACCCGCGGTACTCGAGGTTGGCGAGGCCGTCCAGCAGCGTCGCCTGGACGTCGACGCCGTGGCCGACACAGCCGACGATCCCGCACATCAGCGCCGCACCTCCACGCCCTCGCCGACGGTCCCGTCGACGTGCGCGCCCCGGAGCGACGCGGGCGTCCGGACCGACCAGCGTCCCCGGCGCGACCGTGACGCCGCCGCCCAGTCGTGCGCCGTCGGCCACCACGGCGCCGAGGCGCACCTCGGGGTGGACGGTGGTGCCGACGCGGACGTCGGTCGTGTCGCCGGGGAGGACGGCTCCGTCGCCGAGCCGAACCCGCTGGCCGAGCACGGAGTCGGCGACGGTCGCGGTCGTGCCGACCCGCGCGTCGGTGTCGACGACCGAACGCCGAACGGCTGCGCCGGCGCCGACAGTCGCGTTCTGTCCGACGACGACGTTCGGCCCGACGACGGCGTTCGGCCCGACGACGGCGTCGGCGGCCACGGCGACCGGGGGCTGGAGGACGGCGGCGTCGGCGACGGTCGCGTCGGGCGAGACGTGCTGGCCCGCGGCGCGCTCGGGCGCCGCGACCCGCCCACGGGCGAGGAGTTCGCGCGTGACCACCGGGAGGTCCCACGGGTAGGTGGCGTCGACCCAGAGCCCCTCGGTCCGGACGCCCCGGACCGCGCCGCGGGCGTCGATGTGGCGCGCGATGACGTCGGTGAGCGCGAGTTCGCCCTGCTCGCGGTCGGTCGCCTCGATGTCGGCGAACACGGAGGGACCGAACGCGTAGACGCCCGCGTTCATCAGCCGGAACGTGCCGGTCTGGGGCTTCTCGACCAGGTCGACGACCCGACCGTCGTCCATCCGGACGGCGCCGTACGCCGGGGCACGGCTGCTCTCGCGGGCGGCGACCGTGACCCGATCGGACCGGGTGTGGGCGTCCGCGACCGCAGTGATCGTCGACTCGGCCGTGATCTGGTCGCCGTTGACCACGAGGAAGTCGCCGTCCAGAGCGTCTCGGGCCTGGAGCAGGGCGTGGCCGCTGCCGAGCTGTTTCTCCTGGACGTGGTAGGTGAGCGGATTGGTGCGGAACGTCGGCCCGAAGTGGTCTTGGACGCGGTCGCGCTCGTAGCCGACGACGAGGTGGAGGTCGTCGAAGCCGGCGTCGACGAGTGCGTCGAGCACACACGCCAGGATCGGGCGGTCGGCTGCCGGGAGCATCGGCTTCGGACGGTTGCGGGTGAGCGGGCGAAGCCGTGTCCCCCTCTCCGGCTGCGAGCACGACGGCGCCGTCGCGGTCCATACGTCGTTCTTGAGAAACAACATAAAGTAGTTTGTCGTCGATTGAGGGGGCGCCTCGACCGGTCGGACCCAGAGTCGGCAGCCGTCTCCAGCGCCGTCCGACCGCGTCGAACGCAGACCGCTCGGTAGCACGCCCCGTGGCGCGAGACACGTACGGGAGTGCGGAGCCGGCGCGAACGGGGACGTGCGGGGACCGTCAGAGCAGACGCGTCGACCCGGTCGCGACGATCGACGCCGCCGGGGCGAGTACCGCTCGTCGAGGCCGCGGTCACCGTGCGATCGCGTGCGCTCCGAGACCGTCAGGCCGCCGCCAGCGCCGCCGACCCCGCCCACACGAGCGCCACGAGCGCGGTCAGGTAGACCGTCGCCGAGACGGTCCAGTCCCGCACCACGGTCCGGAGGCGCTGGCGGGCGAGCGCGACGCGTGGCAGGACGACGCCGGCGAAGAAGCCGACCATCAGCACGAGCAGGAGCGCCGTCGTCGCCAGGTACGCGACCGACGACCGACCGAGCGCCGCCTCGGCGAACAGCAACAGCGTGACGAACAGCCCGCCGGTCAGCCACCCGGCGGCGTGGTGGACGACCGCCGCCAGCCGAGCGGGCCCCTCACCGACCCGTCGCTCCGTCAGCACCGCGGCGGCGACCGCCGGCGGGGTCTCGCCCTCCGGCAGGCGAGCCATCGCCACGCCCATCGCCAGCGTCGCGACGACGCCGGCGAGGACGCCGAGCACGATCCGGAGCGGCGGGACGAACGCCGACGTAGCCATGATTACAGCACGATCGTCGCCGGGCATATGCTTGTACACACGGCTGTGTGTCGGAGCGGCGACGAAGACGACCTCGCTCGACGAGGAGGCGTCCGAACGCCTCGTGGCCCGCGGGCTGACGAGTCGTTCTCGGGGGTCCTCAAGCGCGTCGCGGGCGAGCGGTCGTGGACCGAGGTGACGGGCGTCCTCGGCGAGACGGTAGCTGAGGACAGCCAAGACGTTCGGGAGAACGAGCGCACGCAGACATCCGTTCGGCACTTTGGGGTTCGTCTCCGGTGGTGGGGCTGTCGACCAGGGAGACGGTCGCTATCTTAGACCTGCTGGGTGTCGACCGCTCTCACGATGCAGCACGAAGCTGGCTTCGTACGTTTCTGAGGCACAGAGCGACCCGCCGACGGCAACGCAGTTGACGGGTCGGTGTCGGTCATCGGTACTGGTGAAGATCGAGCCCATCGACGCGCTCGAAGTGGTCATCTGCGGTGACTATCGTCCCGCCAGCGTTCCGAACCGTTCCCGCGATCAAGACGTCCATCGGCCCGATATCCGCTCCCGCATCGTGGAGTTCGGCACCGATTAGCGCCGCTTCAGCGGCGCTGTCGGCGGAAAGCTCCAATGGTTCGACCCACTCGAGATCCTCGCGGGTGTCCTCGATGCCACCCTCTCCGCGGAGGCGAGCCCCGCCGACGAAGACCTCATGTAGGGCCACTGTCGGGGCAAACAGCGGGCGTTGCTCGTTCTCTTGGAGGAACGTCGCTATCGACTCCTCGCCGTGGAGGTAGTCGACGAGCGCGCTAGTGTCCAAACAGTTCATCCTGGCGCTCCTCGAAATCCTCGTCGAGTTCCTCGCGTGCTGCTTCGACCTCATCGCGGAGGCCAGTGTCTTTCCACGCACCAAACCCCTTCATGACGTCCGTGTCGCCACCGGTCATCCTGAGTAGCACGTCTGTGAAGCTCTCATCCTCCCGTTTCATCTCACGTAGCCGTTCGTACGCTTCCTCGGTCACGGTGATTGTCTTTGTTGCCATAGTGTGCACATACACGTACACATAGATAACGGCGGCGGGGAGATGCGGGCTCTTCGATCTCCGAACGCCTCGTGGCCCGCGGGCTGGCGAGTCGTTCTCGGGGGTCCTCAAGCGCGTCGCGGGCGAGCGGTCGTGGGCCGAGGTGACGGGCGTCCTCGGCGAGGCAGCCGAACTCGAGACGCTCGTCGGGGCGGGGCGGACATGAGTGCGAGCGTCGCACACGACTCGACGACGGCCTCGTCGGCAGGCACCTCGCCCGGTGTCGGCTGCGAGTCGGGGAGTTCACTGCCCCAAGTACGCCTGGACACGTGCGGCGACAGCCGACTGGAACGCCTGTGTCGCGGTGGTGCCACGGAGCTGAGCGTACCGTTCGCGGGCGAGGTCCGCGACGAGTCGCGTGCGGATGGCGTCGGCGGTCGGGGACTGTCCCGCCGCGGTGAGCTCGTCTGCGGTCCGCTCGATGCGGTCGTCGGTCGCGTGTTCGGCTGCCAGTTCGGCAGGCGGCTGTGTCACAGGGGCAGGCAGTGGGTCGCGGTCCGGGCGTTCGAGCTGGGCGCGACCGCCCGTCTTGTCGCGGATCAGCACGGCGGCAGCGGGGCCGTCCCGCCAGACCGAGGGCGGGAAGCCTGCGGCGGTCCGGTACTGGCCGAGCTCGGCGTGGGCGGCTCGCAGCTCTTTCTCGACGGCGGGAGGCGTCGGGAGACCGAGCCGTCCGAAGACGGTCGTGGCGGTGTCGGGCGGGAGAAGCCGGTCGCTGCGCGGGGACCAGACGTCGATGCCGACGAACGGCGGGAGTGCGGTCCAGTCGTAGTCGACGCCCTCGTTGCGAGTCGCGCGGCCGAAAAGCGTCACCCGACCCGGCTGTTCGGTTGCGTCGCGGAGCGCGGCTCGGTCGAGCCGGGTGCCGACCGCCTCCGCGGCGCGCCGGAACGGCGGCGGGACCGCGTCGACGCCGGCGAACGTCTCGTCGGCCGTGCCGAACGTAATGAGTCCCGACTCCGCGACGGAGAATCGAAAGCGACCGCCAGTCGGGAGTTCCTGTATCCACAGGTGGCCGCGGAGGTCGGCACCGTCGTCGAGTGGGGGCGTCTCGGGAAACTGGTGCATCGAGTGCGTATCGACGGTCTCGGGTCAAAAGCGAGGGGCTACGCGACGAGCGTCCTCGTTCGGTGCTGAACTGCCCACTCGTGCCCCGTGACAGGCACACTTCTGACACGTGGCGGGCGGAAGCTCACCCGTCCAGGGGTGGTCCGTCGCGCTGGTTCTGACTTTCGTATATCTCCTCGGGGTTCGCGTGGTAGTACGCCAGCGCGTAGCAGACCGCCGCCACGTCGGGATCGCACTCGTCAGCGACCTCGTGTGGGTCGGAGCGGCGTTCCCCGGCGCGCTCGTACACGTAGAGGACAGAGGTCCGTCAGCCGGCAGCGTGGGGCTCGTCCGTGCGGCTGTGCGCGATCGGACAGTCTGCTGTGCACGTCGTGTTCCACGGGAGAACGGGAATTGAACGCACGGGCGACCGTCACCAGTCGTTCCTGAAGCATCCGGTGGCTCTCGGAGAGAGTGACCTCATCCCAGTGATCGCGGTGGAGTCCGGCCCTCGGAGTCGGACGGATCAGTCTCGGAGATGCAAACGCCGCGTCCATCTGATGAGGTCAAAAAGAGTTATCTATGAACGCAGGGCAAATTATGAATGATGAGTGAGACAGAACGATCGAATAGTTCTGAAAAACAAATCGTTAGCTGTTAGCAAGCACGGGCAGGCGACCATCCCGAAGCGGTTCCG
>KI543183.1:0-1713 GCA_000496195.1 uncultured archaeon A07HB70 | reverse complement strand
AGCACGGCCATGCTGAACGGGAAGGCGAGCCCGGCGCCGGTCTTGCGACACCACCACGCGACGTTGCTCGTGCCGGTGACGTTCACCTCGTAAGCGAGGTCGTGTCGGGTCTCACAGTCGTCGACGCCGCTGATCGCCGCCAGGTGGCAGACGACGTCCGCGCCGTCGAGCGCGTCGTCGAGTCGGTCGCGGTGTCTGATATCGACGTGTTCGACCGTGACGTCACCGATCTGGCGGACGTCGCCGAGATAGAAGTTGTCGAGCGCCCGGACCGACCACTCGGGGTGGTGCTCCTGGAACAGCGCCACGACGCGACTGCCGATGTAGCCCGCCGCGCCCGTGACCGCAACCGTCGGTGTGCTGTCGTCGGTCATGGCTGGGACGGCGGAGCCGCACGCCTGTCAGTCGTCCGGAACCGGTCGGCGAGCTCGACGACTCCCTCCCGGAGTGTCGTCGTCGGCTCGAAGCCGGTCTCGGCGAGCCGGTCGAACGCGACGTTGTACGACGGGCCGGGCTGTTGCTCCTCGAGATAGGTCACCTCGAGGTCGTGGTCGAGCGCCTCGCGGACGACCGCCGCGACCTCGTCGATCCGGTAGTTCTCCTCGTCGGCGCCGACGTTGTAGACGAACCGCGACCACCGACCGGGGTGGCGGGCGGCGTGCGCGTACGCCCGTGCCGCGTCGCGAACGTGGATGAACGGCCGCCAGTTCGACCCGTCGCCGTAGACCGTCAGCGGCCGACCGGTGAGCGCACGGAACACGAAGTGGTTGACCACGAGGTTGAACCGGACCCCCGGCGCGTCGCCGTAGTTCGTGCTCATCCGCAGCGCCGTCCCGTCGAAGCCGTGCTCCGCAGCCGCCTCGCGGAGGATCGACTCGGCAGCGAGCTTCGACTCGGCGTAGGGGTTCAGCGGCTCGGGGTCGGTCGTCTCGTCGAGTGCCGTGCTCGTCGCCCGGCCGTAGGTGTTACACGACGAAGCGAGGACGACGTTCTCGACGCCGAGCTCTCCTGCGGCGGTACAGACGTTCGCCGTCCCGTCGCGGTTGACCGCGAACGTCTCTTCGCGGCGGTCGTGGGTGCTCGCCGCGCCGGTGATCGCCGCGAGGTGGATCACCGTGTCGGCGCCGGCCATCGCGCGCTCGACGGCGTCGTACTCGCGGACGTCGCCGCGACAGAACTGGAGCCGGTCGGTTCGGCCCAGACCGGTCGCGCCGAGAGCGCGCGGCGAGCCGTCGTCGAGCGAGTCGAGCACCGTGACGCGGCTGACCTCGGGGGCCTCGAGCAGTCTCGGGACGAGCGCGCTCCCGATGTAGCCACAGCCGCCGGTGACGAGGACGTCCATCAGTCGGTCCCGTCGGTCAGCACGCCCGGCAGGAACCGGTCCTCGTGGGCGGTGATCGTCGTCTCGTAGTCGGTGAGTGTCGCGAGGATATCGCGCACGCCGCTCTCGAAGGACTGGCGCCCGCCGCCGATCAGCGCGTCGTAGCGGCTGTTGTCGATCTCCATCTTGTGGGTCTCGTCTTCGTCCCGCGGGTTCTCGAAGTGCTCGACGGCGACGTCGCGGTCGAGCTCACTCGCCACGTCTGCGATTGTCGTCGCGACCTCGACGATCGAGATCGCCCGCGTGACCTGGTTGTAGACGACGTGGTCGTCGGGCCGCCCGTCGGGGTCGGCCAGCGCGAGCCGGGTCAGGCCCTCGACGGCGTCCTCAAG
>KI543182.1:83321-86872 GCA_000496195.1 uncultured archaeon A07HB70 | reverse complement strand
TGTCGCACCGTACCGGGCGACGAACTTCGTCCGCTCGACCCCGAGATACGTGGGCGTCTGTTCGCCGTGTGTCAGGTGGAGCAGGTTGATGATGACGAACGCGAGGATGCCACCCGCACCGATCGACGTGAGCAGCGTACGCTCGAAGACTGGATCGATCAACGACGTCAGCGCCGGTTCCGCGACGATGCCGACGGCGATACTCGTCGCGGAGATGCCGACCTGACAGCTCGTGAGATAGATCTCGAGGTCCTGTGTCATCGCCCAGGCTCGCCGGAGCCCCGGGACGTCGAACTCGGACTCGGGATACTGTCGCACGCGGGTGAGCGCGAACTCGATCGCGACGAAGAACCCGTTCGCGAGGATGAGCAAAACGCCGCCGACCAGGCGGAGCGTCAGTTCGAGCCCGTCCATCCGGGAGGATGACTCCGCGCTGGCTCAAGAGTGTCGTCGTCTCGCCCGGCGGGTCACGGAGTGAGGACTCGCCGTCCCGCCTCCGGTCACGCCGAGAGCGTGTACGGCGACCGGCCCAGCAGCGTAGACGCCGGCGACACCCGCGCCGCCGAGCGCCTCGGGGCGGTCGTGGCGTCCTACACCATCCCCGTCGCGGCGAAGACGGCGTAGCAGACGGCCACGAGAACCCCCGAGTGGAGCAGCGCCTCGTACCACCCGCGCGAGGCGACGCCCGCGAACCAGCCGGAGCCGAGCATCGTCGCCTGCGTGACGACGTACAGCCGGTAGCGTGCCCGGGAGAGGTCGACAGCCGTGCCGTCGAGCAGGTAGCCCGTCGACTCGGACAGCGCCGCGAGCTGTGAGAACCCGTCGAACACCCGCAGGCCGACGGCGACGGTGATGCCGACGACGAGCAGCGCCGTCGTCCAGCCGACGGCGACGTACACCAGCATCGCGGAGCGGAGCTTCCGCTTCTGGTGGTAGAGCCGCCCGACCTCCGTCTGGAGCGTGTCGAACACCGTTCCCGCGTCGCTCCCGGCGTCGAGCGCGCCGGCGACGAGCCCGACCGTCTGCTCGGCCAGCGGCGTCCCGACCCGCTCGGTGAACCGCGCCAGCGCCGCCGCGCGGGTCGACCCCTCGCCCGGCTCCGTCGCCAGCCCGATGTTGAGCGCGAGGTCGGCGACGTCGTCGTTCAGCGCCCCGAGGTCGACGTCGCGCGCGACGAGTTCGACCGCCTCGGGAAACGGTCGACCGAGGTTGACGTGGCCGGAGACGGCGTGGACGAAGTCCTTCAGCTCCGCGTCCTTCGCGTCGTCGCGGCGCGCGCGCCGGACCGCGACGAGGCCGACGGGGACGCCGTAGGCCGTGTACGCGCCGAGCGCGGCGGTGACGGGGTCGAAGCCGGCGCGGACGAGGGCGGCTCCGGCGGCGACGCCCGGAACGAGGAGGACGACGGCTGCGCTCGCCGGGTTCGAGAGCGCCGACGCGAGGACGGCGAGAGCGCCGCCGGGCCGCTCGTAGTCGACCGTCTGGCCGGGGGGACGGAGGCCGAGGACGACGAGGCTCGCGCCGAGCCCCGCGACGACGACGAACGCGGCGCTCGCGTAGACGACGAGCCCACGCGTCGTCGTCGTCCCGAGCGGCGTCTGGACGGGCGCAGAGAGGCCGGGCGCGATGACGGCCATCACCGTGAGCACGATGACCAGCAGCGCGGGCAGGACGAGAAGCACCATGAACACCTCCGCGAGCAGTTCGAGGAAGCCCTCGGCGCGCTGACGCGCCCTGTCCCGCCGGTGGCCGAGCATCCGGCTCTCCATCTCGAGATAGGCCGCGAGCTCGCGCTCGCCCTGGTCGGCGTGTTCGTCGAACTTCAGCAGGAACGGCGCGAGCAGGTCTCTCGAGGGCGTGTCGCGCGCGACGCGGCGCAGCCCCTCGTCGAGGCTGCCCGCGAGCGACGCGGTGTTCAGCACCGTCCGGACCGCCACCGCCGTCTCGCCGTACGCTCCGGTCGCGGCGACGCGCCGAAGCATCTCGCGCGGGCCGTCACTCCCGGAGGCGAGAACGTGGAGATACCGCACCGCGCCGGGGAGCGTCCGCTCGATGTCCGTGCGGCGGGCGCTCGCCAGCCACCGGAGGTAGAGCCCGGCGGCCCGGACGACGGCGCGCTTGCCGGCGAGGCCGGCGACGAGTGCGACGCCGACGGTGACGGCGGGACCGGGGACGGCGTCCACCGGCGCGGGGAGCGAGACGGCACGAAGCGCCACCGTCGCACCGGCCCAGCCGACGGTGGCACAGACGAGACCGGCGAGCCACGACAGGCCGTACGCCCGCGCGAGGAAGACGTCGAAGCTCGTTCGCAGGTCCGTCCCGCGGTAGCGCCGCCGGTCGGTCCGGTGGCGACCCGCGTCGGCGTGGCGGGCGAACAGCGCGTACAGCGCCCGGTCCGGGACGGACAGCCGGTCGGTCGAGCCGCGATCACCACTCGGCGTCGCCGAGTCCACGCCGGAGTTCGTAGCGGCCTCGCACTTGAACGTTCGTCGTCCGCAACGAGCCGGGCCGCCGTCGTTCCGTCCGGCGTTGCCGCGTACACGGCTTCGAGAGGAGGTCAACGGGCGTTCGTCGAACACGGCGAGCCGGCGATCTCGGGCCTCCAGGGGCCGCCTGGCACGGGCAAGACGAGCCACACGCTGGCGCCGGCAGTGCGCTCGCGCGTCGCCGCGTTCACCCGCCCGTCGAACTGCCGAAGGTGAGCGTCCGGCCCTCGAAGGCGTGCGCCGGGCTGTCGGGTCGCTACTGTGCGTGTCGTTCGATCTCGTCGTGGACCAGCCACTCGCCCGTACCCGCCCCTCGCGCGACCCACCAGATGAACCTGCGGGGCCGCTCCAAGGCGTGAGCCGGGGAGACCGGGTGAGCGCACGCGATGCCGTCGGCTGGCCGCTCACAGTCGCCGAGGCGTATCGAGCGGCGGGCGCACAGAGACAGACGGAACAGTCACTCGGGACTGTCGTCGGTGTCTCGTCGTCGATATCGTCGTCGAGCGGGTTACGGACACCGAGGACCGTACTCGTCCGCTCGTCGGTCGTCACGGCGTTTATTCGGCCGAAGACGTCGTGACGTCGGCGTGTGTTCGACTCCACAGCGGTCCTGCCGACACCGCCGGGGTGGCCACCAACCGCGGTCAGACACCCGTGACCGTGGGAGACTTGGACGGTCGGCCCGTACCGATAGTGTGTTGCTCGTCTGTGGGCTGGCCGGCGGCACGGGCGTCACCGGGACGCTGTACGAACCGGGCGAGGAGGCGCCGTCGTACCGGGGGGCGCCGGACGTTCGCGCGCCGTACGTCTGGGTGTGTGACTCGTTCTACGCCGTCGAGAGCGGCGGGCAGCCGCTCCGCCTCGACGACGGTGTCGTCCGGGTCGCGTTCGAGCGCCCGTCGCCGCGGGGGTTCGCCGACCGAGGGGCCGCAGTCGCCGGCGCGAAGGCGCACATCCGCGAGCAGTTCGCCCGGATCGGCGTCGCCGAGGAGACCGAGTTCGTCCTGACGGCGCCCGACTGACGCGGCCCGACACCTGCGCCGAGGCGGGGCGACGGTCGGTGTC
>KI543182.1:79713-81048 GCA_000496195.1 uncultured archaeon A07HB70 | reverse complement strand
CCGGCACCCACCTCTGCACGATCGGACCGGCTCCGGCGACCGTGCCGGTCGGGGCGCACCGTGCGACGCCTCGTCTCACCTCACCGCCACCCGCTCGGCGCGACCCCGAGTCGCCGCACGACGGAGGGATACGCGACGACGATGACGACTCCCGTGACCGGGTGCGGCTGGCGAGTGAGACGCCCGACGCGTACGACCGCGGGTTCTACCGCGACCGGGCCGTTCGGGCCGCCGCGAGCGTGCTGTCGCCGTTCGGCTGGCGGCGCGAGCGGATCGAACGGGCGCTCGCGGACGAGACACGGACGCGACTCGACGCGCACTGAAGACTACAACAGAGCGCGTGGGCGTGCCGGCGACCGTTCCCGCAGTCCGAACACGCCAGTGTGGCGAACGGGACCCGGTCTAAGCTTTCGTGACCCTGTCGACTGAAGTGCCACGCCGGTGATCCGGTATCGATGGCAGAGAGCCGTCGCGTCTCGACCGACCGATTCTACGGCGGGACGACAGATCGGATGGCAAATCTCCGGCGCTTGCTTCAGTTCGTCGATGCGACAGCACCGACGTTCGACGACGCCGTCGAGTGGGTCGCGACGAACACGGGTGGCGGCAGCGAGTCGTTCGTCGAGCGGAACCTCGACTTTCTCGAGACCTGTGCCGTCGTCGACCGCGACGGCCCGCAGATAGCGGTTGGGGAGGCCGGTGCCGCGTATCTGGCGTCCCGCGACCCGCTCGATCTCTTCGACGGCTTTCGCTCGGGCGTCGTCGGATTCGACGCCATCCTCGAGACGCTCGCAGACCGACCGCTCGACGACCACGAGATCGGAGACGTCCTCGCGAGCGCCGCGTCGCGTGACTCTGTCGCCGAGGACGTCGGGCGCCGGCACCGCGAGTGGCTTCAGGTACTGGGCTTACTCTCGTACCGCGACGGACGAAGCCATATTACACCACTCGGGCGCAGGGCGATCGGTGAGCCCGACGACACAGGTCCGCCACCCGACACGCACGCTCGCATCCGGACGTCACAGCGCCGCGAACACCGGGTGAGTGACGCGTTCCGAGCCACGGTGATCGAGCGGTACGGTGGGAGGGGCGTCTTCACCGAGATCGAACATCAGGCGCTCCTGACGGTCGCACACGTCCTCGCCCGGAGCGAGCACCCAGAACACGCCGAGGATCTGGAGAACGTGTTCGTCGCGAACTGGACCCACCACGCGGCGTTCGACGCCGGGACGTTCACGCTCGACGGCAGCTACCGACTCCACGTCGCTCCTGATTTCGCCCCGCGAGACCCGTGGCTTCAGGCGACGATCACCGACCGGGCCGGTGACCGGATCG
>KI543182.1:78366-79693 GCA_000496195.1 uncultured archaeon A07HB70 | reverse complement strand
CACGCGGTCGCGTACGGGATTCAGGCGACCTACGACGTCCCCCACGGCGAGGCGGTCGCGATGGTCCTGCCCGAGGTGGTCGCGTACAATCTCCCGGCGACCGTCGACCGTCTCGACCGCCTCGGGACGCGGCTCTACGGCGCCGACGGCGCGCCACGCGACCGCGCCGAGCGGGTAGTGGAGGGGGTCACCGCGCTGCGGCGCGATCTCGGCCTCGACCGGTCGCTCCGCGACGTCGGCGCGACGGAGGGCGACCTGCCGGCGCTTGCCGAGCGGGCGACCCACTCCGAGCGCCACCTCGAGGCGAACCCCCGACCCCTCGGCGTCGACGACGCGGCGTCGATTCTGCGGTCGGTGTGGTAGTGAGCACCCGGAACACACCGGATCGACGCTGACCGGTCCACACGACCGTGTCCGCTGCCCGGTTACTCGTGATGCGGCGTACGGTGAGTTCGAACGTCACTGTCGTAATGCCGTCTGATGCTGGCGGGCGTGCCGTCCCTGCGTCGGTGTTGTGCGAGACGACGTTCACGTCGGTCGGGTCGTCGCCCCGATTCGACGGCTGTCGCCGAGCCGCGTCGCCACGTGACCGCGGTCTGACTGCGAGCCCGGGGGTGAAGTTCCGGACGAGCACACCACGTCTGGAGCATCGAGCCGGCGTCGAGAGTCGACATCTGCGCCGCCCGCCGTCGGTTCGGCGCGGAGCCCACCGTTGGACTGCGTGGTCGCGTCGTCGACACGTTACGTGACGAGACAGCGGTAGAACACACGGCAACGTACGCGACACGAAGCGCGGGATCGCTGGGTCGCAGGGCAGGGCGAGTCTGTGTTCCGAACCGCCGAGGGGAGTCAGCGAGACCCGTGCGGACAGCGACCTGAGGAGGGTGGGTGATTAGATGTCGGTTCGTCGGGACCGTAGTACGTGGGCCCGACGAACTCACCTGAAAGGCTGACCATACCGTGGACCTGGCGGTCGTCAGCCCTTACGATGGAATGGGGTGACCGCGGCAAGTCCGTCATCGGGTACAGCTACCGTGTCCCGGGGGCTCAGTCGGCGAGTACACGCAGGGATGATGACCCACGTCGGCGTGGCGGGCGAGGTCCTGTTGATTTAGTACGCTGCCGCACGGTGGTGGCGTGATCGCATGGCAACCGCCGACCGACCGTACGACCTCGTCGTGTGGGGCGCGACCGGGTTCGCAGGACGGCTCGTCTCCGAGTATCTCACGGGGCAGTACGCTCCGGACGCGGTGTCGCTGGCGCTCGGCGGTCGGAGTCGGGAGCGTCTCGACGCGCTCGAGCGCGACCTCGTCGACAGAGCGAGCGG
>KI543182.1:56636-78346 GCA_000496195.1 uncultured archaeon A07HB70 | reverse complement strand
GGATCGACGCTGACTGGTCCACACGACCGTGTCCGCTGCCCGGTTACTCGTGGTGCGGCGTACGGTGAGCTCGAACGTCACTGTCGTAATGCCGTCTGGTGCTGGCGGGCGTGTCGTCCCTGCGTCGGTGTTGTGCGAGACGACGTTCACGTCGGTCGGGTCGTCGCCCCGATTCGACGGCTGTCGCCGATCTGCGTCGCCACGTGACCGCGGTCTGACTGTGAGCCCGGGGGCTCAATCGGCGAGTACACATGGATGATGACCCACGTCGGCGTGGCGGGCGAGGTCCTGTTGATTTAGTACGCTGCCGCATCATGATGCGTGATCGCATGGCAACCGCCGACCGACCGTACGACCTCGTCGTGTGGGGCGCGACCGGGTTCGCAGGACGGCTCGTCTCCGAGTATCTCACGGGGCAGTACGCTCCGGACGCGGTGTCGCTGGCGCTCGGCGGTCGGAGTCGGGAGCGTCTCGACGCGCTCGAGCGCGACCTCGTTCGACAGAGCGAGCGGTGGGACAGTATCCCGGTCGTCGTCGGCGACGCGACGGAGCCGGAGAGCCTTCGAGACATCACGCGGCGGACCCGGGTGATCTGTACGACCGTGGGCCCGTACACGGTGTACGGAACGCCGCTGGTCGAGGCGTGTGTCGAGACCAGTACCGACTACTGTGACCTGACCGGAGAGATAAACTGGATTCGGAAGACCGTCGACCGGTTCCACGGCGAGGCAGTCGACGCGGAGACACGCATCGTTCACAGCTGTGGGTTCGACTCCGTGCCCGCGGATATCGGGACGCTGCTCGTGCAGTCGTTCGCAGCCGAGGCGTACGACGCCCACTGTGACAGGGTACAGATATATCTCGAGTCGGGCGACGGGGGTGTCAGCGGCGGGACGCTGGCCAGCTTCGGTGAGCTGTTCGACGCCGTGTCGAACGACCCGACTGCCCGACAGACGCTCGACAATCCGTACTCGCTGGCGCCGTCGGGCGAGCGAGCGGGAGACGACCCGGGCGAGCAGCGCTGGCCACGGAACGACCGACTCCGGTCGGGCTGGACGGCACCGTCGCCCATGGCGCCGGTGAACGAACGGGTCGTCCGGCGCAGTAGCGCCCTCCTCGGCTATCCGTGGGGCCGAGGGTTCCGGTGTACAGAGGTCATCCCGACCGGATCCGGCGTCGGCGGTGCGGTCGGTGCGGGCGTCGTCGCCGGTGGACTCGGGCTGTTCAGAGCGGCGATGTCCGTCGACCCGATCCGGTCGGGGATGCGCCGGTTCGTGTTTCCCGACCCGGGCGAGGGGCCGACGAGCGAGCAGATCGAGAACGGCCACTTCACCGTGCGTCTCCTCGGACGCGGAACAGCCGACGACGGGTCGTTCGTCGTCGAGGGCGAGTTCGGCGCGGCGCTCGACCCCGGCTACGGCGCGACCGCGCGCATGCTCGCCGAGAGCGCGATCTGTCTGCTCCGGGACGACACCGACACACCGCTGACCGGTGGGGTCGTGACACCCGCGTCCGGCGTCGGTGAGCCGCTGGCCGAGCGGCTCCGTGACGTCGGATTCACCATCACCGTCGGCGGGCGAGACGAGCCAGTACGCGCGTGACGTGCCTGGACGGACCGTCGTCCGTACGGCTGCACCCACCGTTCCGGGCCTCACACCGCCGCCTGGCGACGGCGCCGGCACCGACATCGTCGGGGATGGGCGGGTCGTCGACGTCCACGACCCGGCGCTCGCGAACCACGGGACGACACCGGTACGTGAGTCGGTCCGGGCCGCCGTCGGAGCGTGGTGCGCTCGCACGCCCGGAGCGGGGGAACAGGCTCGCGTGTGTCGAGCCCGCACCGTCTCGCAGGGAGGAGCCGCGATGTCCGACGGCGACACGGGCGGTGCCGCGCGACGGCGGCTGACGAGGTATCTCGACGGCCACGGGTCGGTGTACCGGGTCACCGGCGGCGTTACGTCGACTTCCGGCTCTTCGACGCCGGCGCGTGGCCCGACCCGCTGAACGACGACCACATCATGGTGACGCGCCGGTCGAGTGTCCACGTCGAGGCGACGGGAGGCGGGCGAGGCGCCGTCGCGGAGGCGACGCTCCACCTCCCGCCGATCGACGACGCGTTCGAGGCCGACCTTCGGCGGGAACTCGCGCTTCCCGGGCCGTGGGCGGTGCTGTTCGGGTCGACACAGACCACGAGCGAGACGAGCGTGTACGACGGCGTCGCGACGCCGCACGTCTACACGCGGGCGGAGACCACCGTCGACACGACACGCCGGGTGATCGGGTCGTGCGTCGAGCTGTACGGTCGCGTCTACGACCACGGCGAGCGGACGGTCAGACGGCCCCCGTAGCGGCGGGGCGCCATCGGTGACCCGTCCCGGTGATCCGACCGGCTCAGCCCCCGGGGCCGAGCGCAGCGATATCCGCGCCGACGGTCGCGAGCGCGTCCGCCGGGTTCGGCTCGTGGTCGGCGAGGTGGACGACACGGTGGTCCGGAACCGTCGCCAGCAGCGCCGTGATCCGCTGGCGGTACCGTGTCACGCCGTCGACGGTCGCCTCGCCGTCGCCCCAGACGTCGTCGATGACGGTCCGCGAGTCGCTCCGGACCTCGACCGCCGACGGCGTACAGCACGCGAACAGCCGGTCGAGCCCGAGGTGGAGCGCGGCGTACTCGGCGACGTTCGCGTCGGTGCGCGAGCCGACCGGGCGCCCGACACGAACGACCGGGTCGCCCGCGGCAGTCGCGACGACCGCGCCGGCGCCCGCGGGTCCGGGGTTCCCACGCGAGCCGCCGTCGGTGTAGCAGACAGCCGTCGCGCCGTCGAGCGCCGGGGCGGGCGACGGCACCGGAGACGGCGCCGTGTCGCCGAGACGCTCGGCTGCGGCCCGGAGTTCTGCGGCGGTGGTCGCGGGGTCGAACAGCCCGCCGTCGCCCGGAACTGCGTCGTCGAACGCGTCGGTCGTCGCCGCGATGTCGTAGCCGTGCCGGGCCAGGACACGGTCGACCGACGCCGCGAGCGGCGAGAGCCACGCCGTCGGGAGCCGCGAGGGCTGGTCGGCCATAGGTGTCCTACGGGCGGCTGAACAAAGTCCCCCGTGTCGAGCGCGGGGGCGACGGGCGTCGGGGGGAGAGGTGGCTACGCCCCGTCGAGCGCCGCCTCGAACCGCTCGGCAGACGCCGCGAGGTAGTCCGGCTGCTCGGTGAACACCTCGACCGTCGCGGTCGTCGGGGCCGCGTCGGCCAGGGCCGGTCCGAGCGCCTCGTACTCGACGTCGCCGCTCCCGACCGGGATGTGGGTGTCGCCACGGTGGCGCGCGCCGTGGACGTGGAGGTGGTCGACGAGGTCGCCGTACGACTCGAGGAACGCGCTCGTGCCGTCGGTTCCCGCCTCGAGGTACGCGTAGCCGACGTCGAGACAGACCGCGGCGTCTGCGTCGGCGGCCAGCTCGCCGACACGGTCGAGCGACACGCCGCCGGCGTACCCGACAGTCTCGAAACAGACGGTGACGCCGTGGTCCGCGCCGCGCTCGCGCAGCGCGGCCATCCGGTCGACGAGGTGGTCCCGTCCGGACCCCCGGGAGCGCGGGTGGGCGACGGCTGTCGTCGCGCCGAGCGCGGCTGCCGCGGCGAGCAGCTCGTCGAGATACGCGAGCGTCGCGCTGTCGACCCGCGCGACCGGCGTCGCCAGCGGCTGTCTGTACGGGAGGTGGACCGTCGCGCCGAAGCCGTGAGCCGAGAGCTCGTCGGCGAGGGCGCCCGTATCGAGCGCGCTCAGCGGTCGTTCGCCCTCGCCGATCGCGACTTCGACGTGCTCGAACAGCGGCGGGAGCGTCTCGATCCGGTCGACGTACGGGCCGACGGAGACGCCGACGTCCATCGTCACCCGGGCTACTCCAGCTGGTGGTAGTCGAGCTCGTGGCCCTCGTCGAGCGCCGCCTGCACGGTCTCGTCGGGGCTGCCGACGGGACTGACGTCGGTCCGCATACCGCCGAGGTCGGCCCGCTCGTAGGTGATGTTCTGCTGCCAGGCCTCGTCGACGTCGGGGTAGTCGGTCCGGTAGTGCGCGCCCCGAGACTCGGTCCGCTCGCGTGCGCCCCGGAGGACGGTTTCGGCGGTCGTCAGCATGAATCCGACGTCGACCGCGTACTCGAACGACCGGCTCGTGATCGGCCCGACGTCCAGGTCGCCGGCCTTCTCGCGGACGCGGGCGAGCGCGTCGAGCCCGGCCGACAGCGACTCCTCGTCGCGGAGGAGTCCGGCGTGCTCCCACATGAGATCCTGTAGCTCCGCGAAGACGGCGTCGACGTCGTGGATGCCGTCGCGCCCGGCGGTTTCGGCGAGCCCGGCGATCTGTGGCTCGACGACGCTCTCGACCAGGTCGTCCGGAACCGACCCGGGGCCGTCGACTCGGTCGGCGATCCGGTCGCCGGCCACCGTGCCGAAGGCGACGGTTTCGGCGAGCGAGTTGCCGCCGAGCCGGTTCGCGCCGTGGACGCCGGCCATCGTCTCGCCAACCGCGAACAGCCCGTCGACGTCGGTCTCGCCGTGGTCGTCGACGACGACGCCGCCCATCCCGTAGTGGCTGGTCGGCGCGACCTCGACCGGCTCCTCGGCCATGTCGACGCCCAGCTCCGCGAAGCGCTCGTACATCCGGGGCAGCCGCTCCTGGATGAACTCGGCGTCGCGGTGCGAGATATCGAGGTATACGCCGCCGTTGTCGGTCCCGCGGCCCTCGGCGACCTCCTGTGCGATGGCGCGGGCGACGACGTCGCGGGCGTCGAGCTCCATCTGGTCGGGCGAGTACCGCTCCATGAACCGCTCGCCGTCGGTGTTGTACAGCCGTCCGCCCTCGCCACGGACGGCCTCGGTCACGAGCCGCCCGCTCCAGGGCTCCCACTCGGGGTCGGACTCGTCGACGGCCATCCCCGTCGGGTGGAACTGGACGAACTCCATGTCCATCAGCGACGCTCCGGCGTCGTAGGCGAGCGCCGGGCCGTCGCCGTTGTTCTCGTCGTCACGCGACGTGTGTCGGTTGTAGACGGCCGCGTACCCGCCCGCCGCGAGCACGACCGTCCCGGCGTTGAACAGGACGAACTCGCCGCTGTCCATGTCGAAGCCGACGGCCCCGTACACCGCGTCGTCGTCCGAGACCAGCTTCGTGATCATCACGTCCTCGCGGTACGGGATCGACAGCTCCTGGGCACGGTCGACCAGCGCGTTCAGCAGGGACTCGCCGGTGTGGTCGCCGGCGAAGGCGGTGCGGCGGAACGACTGTGCGCCGAAGAAGCGCTGGTCGATCTCGCCGTCGTCGGTCCGGGAGTAGTCCATCCCCCACTCGTCGAGCTCGCGCAGCCGGTCCGGCATCTGCTTTGCCACCGTCTCGACCTTCGCGGGGTCGTTGAGGAAGTGGCCCTCGTTGAGCGTGTCCGCGGCGTGGATCGCCCAGCTGTCCTCCGGGTCGTGGGTGCCGAGTGCGCCGTTGATGCCGCCGCGAGCCCAGGTCGTGTGGGCGTCGCCGTGGCTCCGCTTGCCGAGCACGAGGACGTCCTCGACGCCCTGGTCGGCGAGTTCGATCGCGGCTCTGGCGCCGGCTGCTCCGGCGCCGACCACGAGCACGGAGACGTCCACCTCGTCGTACCCGGGGAGCGACGTGGCCGCCGGGCTGCGGTCGTTCTTGCTCATACCACAGGTACACGTCGCGGCCACTTGAACCTCGCGTGTGCGTGCGCGCGCCGCGCGGGCAGCGGCGGGACGGACAGACACCGGGACGCGTCTCGCGCAGGCCCTCACGCGCTCGGCGCGACGACCGCGACGCTCGGCCGGGGCGACAGCGGGTCTCGCGTCTCGGGGGAGCGTCGTCGCCCGGAGGCGCGTGCCACAGTGCCGTCCGAACGGTCGGGACAGTCGTGGTACCGACCCACGAGCTTAAGCGACGGTTTGAGCCTCCGGCGTCGTTTTTTGAGCCCCTCCCGTAGCCGCTGGTGCCGGTTCCTCCGCCGGCTGATCCCCCGTAATGCCCCAATCTGCCACCGCCGAGCCCCGAGATATCGCCGACCGCATCCGCGCACAGCGCGTCCGGAAGCGCAAGCGCGCGGACGAAGCGTCGACAGACGAGTAGCCCCGGCGTCGAACTGCGGCGCCCTCCAGCCTGTCCTCCCTCCGGTAGCGACGCGCGGCGCCCGCCGTCGCGGGCCGTTCGCCGCGAACGACGGCCCCGCGGTCAGCGGCTGTCCGCCACGTCGGTCGTCAGCTGCTGGCGCGTCTCGACGCCGGCGCCGTAGCGCTCGACGACCGCGTCGCGGTGTTCGGGACACGCGACGACGGCGACGGCGCCGCCGTCGATAGGGACGACAGCCCGCGTCGGCTCGTGCGGGGCGAGCCGGCACGACGGACAGGGGATCCCGCCCGCAGGCGGGTGTGACAGCAGCTCGGCGTCCGCGACCGTCGTCAGTTCACACGTCGACGCGAACTTGTCGAGGTGGTCTTCGCAGCCGACGACCGGGATGCGCAGGCGGTCGAGGAGCAGGAACGACACGGACGTGCGGCCGCCGGCCCGAAGCGCCGCACGGCACGCTGTACAGCGGACAGGATCGTCTACCGGCGGCCCAGAACGAGACACGTAGGAACGAGGGGCTGTCGGCACCTAACGGTTGCGTCGGGCGACAGCCATTCGACCCTCCGGGACGGAGGACGCACGTGACCGAAGACGACGACGCGGCTGCGATCCGCCCCCGGCTGGCCGCGGCGCTCGGCGTCCCGGCGGCCCGGGTCGTCGACGAGTCCGCCGACCGGCTCCGGGTCCGGCTCCCGGACCGGACGCTCCTCGTCGAGCGCCACGGCGCCGACAGACCGCGGTGGAGCCTGGCGCTCCGCGCCGACGGCGAGACGGTGAGCAAGTTCGGCCTGTTCGAGACGCCGGCGGCGCTCTGCGAACGCGCCGCCGCGCTCCGGGACGCCGACGTCGGGTACACGGTCTGCTGTGACGGCTGACGGGCCGGCTCGGCGCCGCGGCGACGGGCTGTCGTCACGCCGGCCAGCACTTATTCCGCCGGGGGCGCTCGGACTGTCGTGAACTGGCGCGGTCGGCGGGCGGTGACGCCCGCGTGAGCGACGACGGCGGCCTCGAGGGCGTCCGTGAGACGGTCGACGGCCACCCGATGGTGAACCTCCTCGGCTACGCCCGGACGTACTGGCCGCGGCTCTCGGTGGGCGTCCTCGCCGCGGTCGGAACGCGCGCCACCAGACTGGTCCCGCCCGTCGTCGTCGCGACGGCGATCGACCGGGTGGTGCTCGGGTCGGCAGAGCCGGGGCTGCTCGCGGCCCTCGGCCTCGTCCCGGCGGCACCGGTCGCCGGCGAGGCGGCACGGCTCGCGCTCCTGCGCCGGCTCGTCGTCATCGCCGCGCTCGCGTACCTGCTCCGGTCGGCGACGCGGTTCGGCTCGCGGTACCTCCTCCAGTCGTCGGCACAGAAGATTCAGCGCGACCTCCGTAACGACACGTACGACCACATCCAACACCTCTCGATGGGCTTCTTCGCCGACCACCAGACCGGCGAGCTGATGTCGGTTCTGAACAGCGACGTCAACCGGCTGGAGGGCTTTCTCAACACAGAGTTCCGGCAGTTCGTCCGGGTCGTCGCCACCGTCGGCGGTATCGCAGCTGTGCTGTGGTACTACTCGCCGACGCTCGCGCTGGTTGCGCTGGCGCCGGTGCCGCTCGTCGGGCTCGCGAGCGCCCTCTTCCTGCGGTGGATCGAGCCGCGGTACCGGTCGATCCGCGAGACCGTGGCGCGGCTGAACGGTCGGCTGGAGAACAACCTCGGCGGTGTCGCGGTCGTGAAGGCGTTCGACCGGTACGGGTTCGAGCGCGACCGGGTCGCCACACAGAGCGCCGAGTACCACGACCAGAAGGTGTGGGCGCTCCGGATCCGCCGGGGCTTTTTCGCGGCGCTCCGCCTGCTCACCGGCGTCGTGTTCGTCGTCGTCCTGTTCGTCGGCGGGCGCTCGATCATCACGACGCCCTCCGGCGAGGCGGCGCTCATCACCACCGGTGCGTTCGCGGCCTTCTTTCTCTACCTCCGGCGGCTCTACTCGCCGATGCGCCGGATCGGCCGCTCGGCGAACAAGTACCAGCTCGCCAAGTCGAGCGCCGAACGGGTGTTCGGCCTGCTGGGGCGCGAGCCGTCGCTCACGAGCCCCGCGGACCCACACGTTCCCGACGGGGTCGCGGGCCGGGTGACGTTCGACGACGTCTCGTTCGCCTACGACAGCCGCGAGACGGTCGTCGACGGCGTCTCGCTCGACGTGGCGCCGGGCGACACCGTCGGCCTCGCCGGCGCGACCGGCGCGGGCAAGTCGACGCTCGTGAGCCTCGTCCCGCGGCTGTACGACGTCGACGGCGGGCGGGTGCTGGTCGACGGGCGGGACGTGCGCGAGTACGACCTCACGGCGCTCCGCGACGAGGTCGCGGTCGTCGAGCAGTCGCCGTACCTGTTCTCCGGGACGGTCGCGGAGAACGTCGCGTACGGCGACGAGGCGGCGCTCGAGGCCGAGCGGCGCGGCGACCGGAGCCACCGCGACCGGGTCGAGGCCGCCGCCGACGCCGCCGCCGCGGACGAGTTCGTCCGCGGCCTGCCCGAGGGCTACGACACCCAGATCGGCGAGCGCGGGGTGAAGCTCTCGGGGGGCCAGCGCCAGCGGATCGCCATCGCGCGCGCGCTCCTGAACGACCCGGCGATCATCGTCTTCGACGAGGCGACCAGCGACGTCGACACGGAGACCGAGGAGCGGATCGAGGCGGGTATCGACCGCCTCGTCGCCGACCGGACGGCGTTCGTCGTCGCCCACCGGCTCTCGACGATCCGTGACGCCGACCAGATCGTCGTGATGGAGGAGGGACAGGTGGTCGAGTCGGGAACCCACGACGAACTGCTCGCCGGCGGCGGCGAGTACGCCGGGCTGTGGCGGGCCCAGGCCGACGAGGCGCCGGTCGCCGACGTGCCGGGCGAGGGGTGACTCGCTGCCTGACCGCTCGTCTTCGCCGGAGCCGGCGTGGAGGCCGAGACGACGGGGACGGTCGGTGCCGCGCCGGCGGCGAGCGCGCGGACGGACGCCTCGACCGACCGAACGTTCTTAACGGACCAGCCCCTCGTTACGCGTGCTATGTGTCACCACTACGAGGCCGACTGGACGGCACGCCGAACGGTCGACGAGGCGGAAGACGAAACCGAGGCCGACGAGGGGCGCCCGCCGGCGTTCGAGGACGACCGCGACGTCGACGTCGAGGTCGTTACGGACGGCGGCGACGCCTCCGACGAGTAGCCCGCCCGACCCCGACCGGTCGGTCAACACTCCTCTGTTTTTCACACCGACCAGCGACAGCCGTGTTCCACCCGAAGCGATCCCCGACGCGCGTCTGACGCGCGGCAGACGACGTCCCGGCCCGGAGAGAGCCGACCGTCGTCTGCTCGAGCCAGCGGTCCGGACGGACTGAGGCCGACACCGGGTCTGTGAGACGCTACACCGGCTGCGCGTGTCATCGGGGTCTTAATCCTTCGGCGTGGATTCAGCCGGCGTAACGCGGATTCAGATCAACTTACCTCGCTGCCGTATTTAGGTGGATAGCCGCACAGTTGATAATTGCCTCATGCAGAGAGCGATACAGGCAGACGAGAGTGACGACGGGACGGCACTCGGTCGTCTCCAGCGGGACGTCGAGAACTCGGACGGTCCGGCGGTGAGGGTCGCTCCCGACCAGCAGATGGAGCTCGTACAGAACAGCGTCGCCGAGGCGCTGTCCGGCGAGGAGCTTCCCCTCGACGAGGAGACGATCAAGCAGAATCTCGACGAGATTCTGCTCCTCCTGGTCGCCGGTCGGTCGTCGGATAGCCACGGGAAGGCGCTGATGAGCGACCTCGTCTCCGTCTTCGGAGCGCACATCAGTCCGGGAACGATCTACCCGCGGCTCCACGACCTCGAGGAGTCCGGGCAGCTGAGTCTCCACGAGCTCGTCCACACGAAGGAGTACGATATCGACGACGAGGAGGAGCTCCTGCGCCGCGTCGAGTCGTCGATGGAGCAGCACTTCGCGATGGGACTGTTTTTCCAGGCGGCGCTCGACGAACTCGACTGAGCGTCGGAGCCCGACGCACCGTTCGCGTCACCGGCAGTACGGGCGGCTGTTCGACAGACTGACACCGACGCCACCAGCCGCCGCCTCGCGGACGCTCACTCCTCCGGGTCGACGGAGACGTCGACCGCCAGCGACGAGTGACGCAGGAGCGTCGCCGCGGCGGCGGCGGCGGACTCGTCCGGGGCGACCAGCCCCGCGTACCACCGGACGAGCGCCTCGAACGCCGCGACGACGTCGTCGCCGTCGTGCGTGAGCGTGTCGGCCGTCGACTCCGCGCGGGCGGCGGCGGTCAGCGCGTGGGTGCCGTCCGGGAGCGCGTCGACCGCCGACGCGACCGACTCCGTGGACGACTCGTCCGACGGCGACACGACGTACCGGTCGTCGTCGAGACGGCGGACCTCGTCACGCGCGAGGCGCTCCTCGATATCGTGCGGCGCGAGCACGTCCTCGTCGTCGGTGTCGTCGGGGGCCACGCCCCCTACTTGTGGTGAAAAGAGAAAGCGCTGTCGTCAGACGCTGACGAATTTGTCGTCGCTGGTGATGACCTCCGGGATGTTCACGCCGAAGGTCGTCGTCGCGCCGGACTGGTCGACGATCTCGATCTGTGCGCTGCCGCCGCCACCGAGCTGCGAGGGCTGGGAAGAACTTCCGAGATTGATTGCGATCTCGATTCGCTCGGTCGAGGTGTCGAGAATATCGTCGCCGTTGCCTTTCTCTTCGGTCGTAGTGAACTTGGCGGAGCTGCTAGCTTCGTGAGTCAGCGTCTTGGAGTCCGAGCCGCTCGTGTACTCGATCGTCGCAGCCGAGAGGTCGATCGGGTCCGAGCCCGGCGACTTCTTCACCACGAGCGTGAGCTCGGTGATATTGTCACTGCTGATTTCTGCTGTCGCCGAGACCACGTCGATCTGATTCGAGACCTGCGCTTGTGCGTCGTCGCCGGTGTCTGACGCCTTCGACTGGAGGTCACCAGCCGTGTTGATCAGGACACCCGCGGCGACCGCGGCGACCAGCACCAGCGCGATGAACACGATCAGCGTGCCGATGCCGACCTGGCCGCGGTCGACGTCGTTGAGTTGTGGGCCGTTCATTTCGTCCCGTCCGTAGGGAGGGGTGCTATCCATTTAGTCCGGAGATCGGTTTCACGACCCGACTCAGAGCTCGGATCGAGACTCGAAACGCGGGCCGAGTTCGGCAGACGCGATTTAGGACTGCTCCCCGTCTGTCTGGTACGAGCGGCCACGTCGTCATGTTCGAATCTATCACACAGGTGCTCGGAGACGAGTCGGAAGACGAGGGAGACGAGCCGGGAGCGCCGCCAGCGGAGCCCGAAGAGCTGGCGGGGTCGGAGGCGCCCGGCCGCCCGAACGGCGGTATGCAGGGGCCCGAGGGACCGGCTGCGACGGAGCTGTCGAGCCGGATCGACGAGCTCGAGGACGACATCGAGTCGACGACCACCTCGCTCGGCGAGATCCAGAACACCCAGCGAGAGACGATGGAGTCGGTCGAGGAGGTAAACGAGACCGTCCGGCGGCTCGCCGGGATATACGACCAGGTCGCGGCGTCACAGAACCCGTTCGTCGACGACGGCGCGGACCAGTCGCCGGCGGAGGGCACGCCCGTCGTCGACGAGTCTGCACGGGCGGACGAACGACACGACGCCACGGACGCGCCGGGAGACGAGTCCGGGGCGGCGGCGGAGAGCGACCCGGTGTCGTTCGACGACCCCGACCCGACGCCGGACGCGTCCGACACCGGCCCGGCGGCGGAGAACGGCTCGGTGTCGTTCGACGACCTCGGCTCGGCGGCGGAGACGCCCGACGACGCGGCGAGCGGCGGGCACGCGAACGGCGAGTCGGGCGGGGCCGAGGGCGCTGCGGAGCCGGCGTCGGCAGACGAGTACGTGCTCGAGTCGGTACCGGAGGGGTACGCCGCCGAGCTCCTGATGATGGAGTGGCTCTCGCGGCTGATACAGCGGTCCGGGCCAGCGGGAGCGTTCCGGGCGGTCGAGCAGTACCACGACCTCGGGATGATCTCGTCGGCGACGCGCGACCACGCGATCGACCTCATTGGCGGCCCGTCGCTCGACGTGTTCGTCGACCCGACGGAGAGCGACGAACCGAGCGTCGAAGAACACCGCGTGTCGAGCGCGTACCTCCGCGCGCTCGACCGGCTCACCGAATAATGGGGTTCAGCGTCAGCGGCGCCACGGCTGTCGTGTACGTCGGGCTGCTGGTGAGTGCGGCTGTGCTCTACCCCGCGGTCAGCCAGTACGCCGAGCGGCACGCCGACGCGGTCGACGACGGGCGAGAGCGCGCGCTCGACCGGCAGAACGCCGCGCTCGGGACGGCGAACGCGACGTACAACGCCAGCGCCGACCGGCTCGTCGTCACGGTCACGAACGGCGGCACGACCCCGCTGGCCGTCGACCGGGTCGACCTGCTCGTCGACGGCGAGTACCACGAGGTGACCGCCGACGACACCACCGTCGAGGGAGACGGGAGTACGGCGGCGTGGCTCGGCGGCGAGCGGCTCCGGATCGAGGTTCTGGAGCCGACCGAGCCCGGGCGCGTCGTCGTCGTCACCGGCCCGGGGCTCTCGGTCGCGACGGCCGTGGAGGTGAGCTGAGTGGCGAGCGCGTCCGTGTCGGAGCTCGTCATCTTCATCGCCGCCGTCAGCGTCGCCGCGAGCGTCTCTGGGGTGCTGGTCACGACGGTCGGCGACGTGGCGGACTCCGTCGACGAGCGCGGCGCGGCGGTGTCGGCGACGATCGAGACCGACGTCGAGATCATAAGCGACCCCGGGAGCGACGCGGTGTACGACGACGGGACGGAGAACGTCACACTGCTGGTGAAAAACACCGGGAGCCGGTCGCTCTCCGCCGACGCGTCGGCGATCGAGGTGCTGGTCGACGGCCAGTACCGTCCGGCGTCGGCCCACACCGTGACCGTGGTGAGCGACGACGACGGGTGGCGTCCGGGCGCGGTCGTCCGGGTCGAGGTCGACGTACAGCCGCTGACCGTGACCGGCGACAGCCGCGCGACGGTCGTCGTCACGGGCAACCGCGAGACGGTCAGGTTCAGAGCGTGAACCACCTCTCTGTCGGCCTCCGGGACCGCGACCGCGTCGACAACGCCATCGGCGGGGGGTTCCCCGAGGGGAGCCTCGTCCTGCTCGAGGGCGACACCGGAACCGGAAAGTCCGTGCTCGCCTCGCGGTTCGTCTACGGGCTCTGCACCGAGTCGACGGCGGTCGGCGTGGTCTCGACGGAGGCGCCCGCGCGGGAGTACGTCCGTCAGATGCACTCGTTGTCGTACGACGTGGTCGACCACCTGCTCGGCGGGCTGCTGACGTACTTCCACGCCCCGACCGACCGCGAGCGGGACCTGCTCGGACCGCTCCTCGGTCACGGCGCGCACTGGTCGGCGCGGGCGGTCGTCGTCGACGGGTTCGGCGCGCTCTGCCGGAACGACGCCGCGTTCAGACCGACGCTCGGCACCGGTGACGAGGACCGCGCCGCCGAACGGGTGGTCGGGCGTCTCGAACAGGCGCTGGCAGCCGGCAAGGTGGTCGTGCTGACGGTCGACCCCTCGACGCTCACCGAGCGGGCGCTCCGCCCCGTGCGCAGCGCCGCCGACGTCTATCTCGAACTCGAGAGCAGCGTCGTCGGACAGGAGATCCAGAAGCAGGCGCTCGTCCGGCGGTTCGCCGGGATGAACAGGCCGGTCGACGACACGATCAGCTTCTCGGTCCAGCAGGGCCGTGGGGTCGTCATCGAGTCACGGACGGTCGCGTGAGATGAGCGGGAGCGTGCTCGACCGGCTGGACGGAGACCTGGCCGCCGTCGCGGCGGAGCACGGCCACGTCCGGGCGCACCTCGAGTCGGTCGTCGCGCGCGGCGGCGGGCTGCCCGACTACGTCGAAGAGCCGGGCGAGGAGCACGCGACACGGACGCCGAACGTGCTCTTTCCGACGGAGCCGCCGATCTACGCCCACGTCCACGGCGAGCGGGGCGAGGAGATCACGTACCACTGTCTCGAGCCGACGCTCTCCGGGGACGACGGCGACCTGTACGGACGGGTCCGCGCGGAGGTGCTCGACCGCTCCGCGAACCGTCCGGCCCCGACGACGGAGGCGGAGTTCCGGGAGCACCTCGACGACCTCCTCTCGGAGATCATGACCGTCGACGACGGCGGCGGCGCGCTGCTCGGACGGATTCGGTCGTCGGTGGTCGGCGACCAGTTCGTCGTCGACCGGGAGACGTACGACCGGCTCCGGTACGTCCTCCAGCGGGATATCGTCGGCCTGGGCGCGATGGAGCCGGTGATGGCCGACCCCGAGAACGAGGATATCCACGTCATCGGCCCGCACGCCTGCTACGTCGAACACGGGGTGTTCGGGATGGTTGAGACGACGATCGACTTCGGCAGCCTCGAGGAGTTCGAGAGCTGGATCCGGAACATCGGCGAGCGGATGGACGCGCCGGTGTCCGACTCGAACCCGATCATCGACTCGACGCTGCCGAACGGCTCGCGGATCAACATCATCTACTCCGACGACGTGAGCGTCAAGGGGCCGTCGATGACGGTTCGACAGGGCGAGGACGTGCCGCTGTCGATCTTCCAGATCACGAAGTGGGGGACGCTCTCGCCCGAACTCGCCGCGTACCTCTGGCTCTGTATGGAGAACGAGCAGACCGTGTTCGTCGTCGGCGAGACGGCCTCCGGAAAGACGACGACGCTCAACTCGATGTTCTCGTTCATCCCGCGGGACCACAAGATCTACACCGCGGAGGACACCGCGGAGGTGAATCCGCCACACGACAACTGGCAGCAGCTGCTGACCCGCGAGTCGGGCGGCGAGGGGTCTGACGTCGACATGTTCGACCTCGTCGCCGCGGCGCTGCGCTCGCGTCCGGACTACATCGTCGTCGGCGAGGTCCGGGGCGCGGAGGCGCAGATGGCGTTTCAGGCCGCACAGACCGGTCACCCGGTGTTGCTCACCTTCCACGCGAGCGACATCGTCTCGATGATCCAGCGGTTCACCTCGAACCCGATCAACGTCCCCGAGACGTTCATGGACAACTGCGACGTGGCGCTGTTCCAGAACCGCGTCAAGCAGGGCGACGACGTCCTGCGCCGGGTCACGAGCATCCAGGAGATCGAGGGCTACTCCGACCACGAGGGCGGGGTCGTCACCCGCGAGGCGTTCTCCTGGAACCCGCGGGACGACACGGTCGAGTTCAAGGGCCGCAACAACAGCCACGTCCTCGAGGACCAGATCGCGACGCTGCTGGGCTACGAGGACACCCGAGACATCTACGACGAACTCGACAGGCGTGCGGAGACGATTCGCCGGCTGATCGACGCGGACGTGCTCGGCTACCACGAGGTGAACGACGCGATCGAGCGGTTCCAGCGCGACGGCGTCGAGGGGCTCCCGATCGAGACACAGGGGCTCACCGCGGCGGGTCCCGGGAGACGCTGAGCCGTGGCGAGCGAGTCACGAACGGACGGAGCGCTCCGCGAACTCCTGCAGTCGGTCGTCGACGCGTACCGGTACATGTCGATCCCGGTTCGCCGGTACGCGCTGCTCGTGCTCCTGCCGGCTGTCGGGCTGCTCCTCGTGGCCGCGGTCGCGGCGGTCGTGCTCTCGCTCTCGGCGACCGTCGCGCTGCCGCTCGCCGGCGTCGGCGTCCTCGCGCTCGTCGTCGCCGTGCTCTACCCGAAGCTCGCCGCCGACCGCGCGCGGCGCCAGACGCGCGAGCAGTTCCACCTGTTCCTGACACACATCACCGTCCTCTCGACGACCAACATCGACCGGGTCGAGGTGTTCCGCACCCTCGCGCAGATCGACGAGTACGGGCCGCTGGCGGAGGAGATGGGCCAGATCACCGCGCTGGTCGACACCTGGAACCAGTCGCTCGACGACGCCTGCCGGCGCCGGTCGAAGCAGGTCGCCTCGCCCCTGCTTACCGACTTCCTCGAGCGGCTCTCCTACTCGATCGGCGCCGGACAGGGGATCGAGGAGTTCCTCGTCGACGAGCAGGAGTCGATCATCCAGGAGTTCGTGATCCGCTACGAGTCGGCGCTGGGGAAACTCGACGTGCTGAAGGAGCTGTACCTGTCGCTGATGCTCTCGACGACGTTCATCCTCGTGTTCGCGACGGTGCTCCCGATCCTGATCGGCGTGTCGCCGGAGGTGCTCATCGGCGGGGTCGTCGGCGTCTTCGTCGTCGTCCAGGTCGGGTTCCTGTTCGTCATCAACGCCGTCTCGCCGAAGGACCCGATCTGGGTCGACCTCGACGACGGCCGGTCGCCCGCCGCCCGGATCCGACCGGCGCTCGTCGTCGGAGGCGGGCTGTCACTGGTGTCGACCGCCGCCGCCGTGGCCGTCGTCTCCGGGCGCGCCCCGGTCGCGCCGGATATCCTGCCGGTCCCGATCTACCCGGCCGTCGCCGTCACGCCGCTGCTGCTCCCCGGCGTCGCGATGACCCGCAAACAGCGCGAGGTCGTCGGTCGTGACGAGGGGTTCCCGTCGTTCATCCGGGCGCTCGGCTCGGTCGAGTCCGTGAAGCAGACGTCGACCGCGAACGTGCTGTCCTCGCTCCGGAAGAAGAACTTCGGCGAGCTGACGTCGAACGTCGAGGGGCTGTACCGCCGTCTCCAGATCCGGATCGACTCGGAACGGGCCTGGCGGCTGTTCGCCGCCGAGACGGGGTCGTACCTGATCCACAGGTTCGGCGATATGTACGTCGTCGGGCGGCGGATGGGCGGCGAACCGAAGCAGCTCGGGTCGATCATCTCGTCGAACATCCAGGAGGTGTTGCGGGTGCGCGAGAAGCGAGCACAGGCCGCCAGGACGCTCGTCGGCGTCATCTACGGGATCACCGCGGCGTCGATGTTCTCGGCGTTCATCGGGCTGGGCATCGCCGAGCAGATGCTGCAGATCACCGAGCAGATCTCCGGGGAGAACGGCGAGTTCGTCGGGTCGCTGTTCTCGACCGAGAACTACGACCTGGGGCTGATGGAGCTGCTCCTGGTCGGCGTCATGCTGGTCAACGCGCTCTTGTCGGCGCTGATGATCCGGCTCGTCGACCGGGGCAACGTCGTGAGCGGTCTCGTCCACTTCGTGCTCCTGACCTGGCTGAGCGGCGTCGTTGCCGCCGGCACCCGGGTCGTGATCGGCGGCCTGATCGGGTGAGCGGCGGAACTCAGCAGTCGATACCGGGCGGGGGTTTTGGGTGGAACACACCGAAGGACAGCTGTGCAGGCCAACACCGCAAGCAGACCGTACCTCAGCGGAGGGATCGCGCCGGGACAGATGGAGACGGCGCTCCGGTGGGCTCGCTACCTCGCGAACACGTTCGGGACCGGCGGCGCGCTCTGTTCGCTCCGGTACTACGAACGAATCGGCTGGATCGACGAGGCGACTCGACGGGGCGTCGAACGACAGCTCCGAGGGCTCTCGACGGAGGAGCTCCACTCGAAGAAGTACGACGACCCGGGGTGTTTCGACGGACCGCTGTCCCCCCTCTCGGGGACGCCGTTCGGATCGCACGCGCGGTCGCTCGAGTTCGTCGCCACGCTCGCCGACGACGACATCGAGTCGAGGGTGGTACACGCAGACGCGGCGCTGCGTAGCGGCGACGAGATCCCGGAGCCGATCGCCCGCGACCGACCGGCGGAGCGCTGACCACGGGAGACTGTCGCCGTCCGGGCGTGTCCCGCCCGCGACGTGGCCGCGAACGCGCCGTCGGTCGGGTCCGGGGTCACGGCGTCGGCGAGCCGGAGCGACGGGCGGCTCAGCACATCTGCTCGTTGAACCGCCGGATCCCCTCGTCTGTGCCGGCGACCACGAGGGTGTCGTCCTCCTCGATGCGGGCGTCCGGGCCGATGCCCGTGACCAGTTCACCGTCGCGCTCGATCGCCACGACGGTACAGCCGGTCTTCGACCGGACGAGCGACTCGGCCAGCGTCTGCCCGACGAGCTCCGGCGCACTGGTACGGATGACCTCGACCTGCGAGTCCAGCGAGAGCACGTCCTCGTCCTCGAGTATCGTCGAGGCGATCATCCGCCCGCTGACGGTCGCGAGCGACAGGACGTAGTCGGCGCCGGCGCGGTACATCTTCGGGATGCTCTGTGCCTCCTCGGCGCGGGCGATGATCTCCGTCTGCGGGTTCAGCTCCCGGGCCACGAGCGTCGCGAACTCCGCCGTGGTGTCGTCCGGGAGCGCGAGGATCACCGAGTTCGCGTCCTCGAGGCCGATCGCCCGGAGCGTCTCCGGGTCGGTCGCGTCCCCGACGACGTCGACGCCGTCGCCGTCCACCTGGTCGACGACCGTGTGCGGGATGTCGGCGTCGTCGAGCGCGCTCGTGATCGTCTGGCCGACCTGTCCGTGGCCGACGACGACCGTCGAGCCGCGCTCGAACCGCCGGACCGCCGAGCGCGTGAGCTCCTCGACCTCCTGGAGCTGGCTCTCCGGGCCGGTCGCGAGCAGGACGGTGCCGTTCGTGATCGGCGCGTTCGGGTCGGGCGGGCTCTCGAACTCGCCGCGGAACCACGCGCCGATGACGTTGACGCCGGCGGTCTCGCGGATGCCGCTCTCGGCCAGCGTCTGGCCGGCGAGCCGACTCCGCCGGTGGATCGGGAGCTCGACGATCTCGAACTCGTCGCCGAGCTCGATCACGTCGTCGAGGTCGGTCGTGACCGAGGTGGTCACCTTCGACGCGAGGCTCTCGCCGAGCAGCGGCCGCGGCGAGAGCACGTCGTCGGCGCCGGCCAGCCGGTGGTACGCCGTGCGGTCTGGCTCCTCGACGACGCTGACGACCGGGACGTCCTCCGCGACCTCCTGTGCGGCCAGGACGATACTCGCGTCGACCTGGTCGGAGACGTCGGCGACGAGCGCGCGTGCGTCGGCGAGATTCGCCTGCTCGAGCGCCGTCACCGACTCCGGGTCCTCGTGGATGACGCTGTAGCCGCTCTCGTACAGTTCGACCGACCGCTCGCGGTCCGGTTCGACGATGACGTAGTCGACGTCCCAGGAGCCGAGCTCCTCGATGAGGGCGTCGGCGCGGGTGGTGTACGTGCAGACGACGACGTGGTCGTCGAAGTCGTCCCCGACCGACCGGGGGACGGTCGTCGAGAGCACGTCCTCCAGCAGCGGAAAGGCGAGCACCGGGAGCGCCAGGAAGATCAGAAAGACCCCGGTCAGGTTCATCACGGTCACGAGGACGTTCATCGTCGCGGTCTGCCACGGCGCGTCCGACCCGAACCCGGTCGTGGTGTACGTCTCGACGACGATCCGGAACGAGTGGAGGAAGCTCAGCCGCTCGCCCTCGTACACCCGCATCCCGTTCTGGTAGAGAACGGCGTACAGGAGCATCGACCCGAACAGCACGAGCGTGTAGTAGACTGTTCGTCGCCGCCACTTCTCCATACGCCCCGATTCCGTCGGGGACACTAAATCGTGGCGCGATGGCTGTCCGCGGGTCAGACGCGGTACTCCTCGACCGCCGGCACGTCGATGTCCACGCCGAGACCCGGCGCCTCGGGGAGGGTGACCCGCCCGTCCTCGACGGTCAGCGGCTCGGCGAGCAGCGACCCGAACAGCGGGAAGTCGGTGACGTCGAACTCCAGCCACTCGAAGGCGGGCGTGGCGGCGGCGAGGTGCATCGTCGCCGCGAGGCCGACCCCGGTGGTGAAACAGTGCGGGGTGACGGTGACGCCGTGGGCCTCGGCGAGCGCGCAGATCTTCTTCGCCTCCGTCAGCCCGCCACAGCGCATCGCGTCGGGCATCGCGTAGTCCACCGCGCCGGCCTCGAACAGGTCGCGAAAGCCCCACTTCGTGTACTCGTTCTCGCCCGTCGCCAGCGGGACATCGAGCGACCGCGCGAGGTCGGCCAGCCCCGCGACGTCGTGTGGCGCGAGCGGCTCCTCGTACCAGTAGACGTCGTAGTCGGCGAGCATCTGCCCGACCCGGCGCGCCTCGGCCCGGTCGTAGCCGCAGTTCAGGTCGACCATCAGCGCGGCGTCGCCGACGGCGTCCCGGAGCGCCGCGACCCGCGCCTCGTCCGCCGCGAGCCCTCGTCCGAGGTGACATTTCACGCCCGTGAACCCCTGCTCGACGTAGGACGCGGCGCGGTCGGCCATCCGCTCGGGGTCGTCCCAGAACAGGTCGCTCGCGTACGCCCGGAGCGACCCCGTTCCGCCCGTGTCGCCGCCGAGCAGGCGGTAGACCGGCTCGTCGCGGGTTCTCCCGGCGATATCCCACAGCGCGATGTCGACGCCGCTGACGGCGGCGACGACCGCGCCCTTTCGCTCCTTGTACAGGTCGTCGGTCAGGAGCCGGCGCCACTGGCGCTCGACGGCGAGCGGGTCCGCGCCGGCCAGCCGCGGCGCCAGCCGCTCGTCGACGATTCGTTCGGTGACCGCCGAGGGAGGACCGACGGCCTCGCCGACGCCCCGCACGCCGGCGTCCGTCTCCACGACGACGAGACAGGCCGTCCGCGCGTCGATCGTCCGGTCGTCGGAGACGCCGAGCGGCCGGTCCAGGCCGGCCCGGAGCCGCACCGTCCGCACGTTCGTTATCTCCACGGGCCTCGCTCGCCCGTCTGCCACTTAACGCTCGGGCGCGCAGGCCGCGGCGACGCTCCGGCGGACCGCCCCGGCGTCGGCTGCGATGCTGCCCCGCTTCAGGGCCCACTCCGGACGGTCGGGCGCGGCCGCCGCGCGCCGGAACCCCCCGGACTGCTCGACGGCGATACGCCGGTCGACGAACGTCGCGTCGTACGAGAGCCGGTAGCGCCGGACGAGGCCGTCGTCGACGGCGGCGCGGGCAGAGAGGTTCCGCGGCGCGGTGACGCCACGGGCGCGGGCGAAGACGGTCGCGTTCTCGAACAGGACCCCCTCGACCCGGCGGACGCCGTCACGCTCCGTCGTCCGGAGCCGGACGCCGCGGAGCTTCTCGCCCGGTTCGCGGGGGTCGGGCACGAGAAAGAAGCGCGTGGTCGGGTCGTACGCCTCCGGCGGGATGCGCTCGACGGTCGTCAGCCGCCCGGTTGCCGTCGCGCGGACGAGCGACTCGCCGTCGGCGTAGAACGCGACCGTGGTCTCGTTTCGCAGGCGCTCGGCGAACAGCGCCGCGTTCGGTCCGGAGACGGTCGTGGCCGCCGCGATCGTCTGACGGTCCGTCGAGACACAGCCCGTGGTGATCACCCGCGACCGAAGGGTGCCGTCGGCGTTCCGAACCGTCCGGTTGATCCGGAAGGCAAAGGCCGTCCCGCGGAGCGCCGCGGCGTGGGCCGCGCCAAGCGACGACGGAGGGAGCCCCGTCGGCGTCGGCGTGGCCGTCGGCTCGGCTGCCGCCCGCGGCTCGCCGACCGGCAGCCGGGCGGGACGGTCGCCCCCGAGTGCCGTCCCGGCGACGACGGCGAGGACGAGGAGGAAGACGAGGGCGACGGCGGCACGCGTCGCCGGCGGGGTCGGGTCGGGGTCGTGACGCGCCGGGACGCCGAGGTGGCGCCGACAGCAGTCGTCCGCGGCTGCGGGCGGCAGCCCGTACAGGGCCGTCCGGTAGAGGTCG
>KI543182.1:48789-56224 GCA_000496195.1 uncultured archaeon A07HB70 | reverse complement strand
GAACGCCGCCAGCGCCTCGGCGTCGAGGCGGCGGACCGCGCGGCAGAAGCGACGGGGCGGGACCGGTCGCACCGTCGGTCAGGTGGCGCCGAGGTACAGCTCCGCGACCTCGTCGGAGTCGAGCAGGTCCCCGCCGGTGCCCTCGATGTGGTTCTCACCCATGTCGAGGACGACCCCGCGGTCGGACTCGCGGAGCGCCCGCCGGGCGTTCTGCTCGACCATCAGGATCGGGGTGCCGGCGTCGTTTATCTCGGCGATCCGCTCGAACACGTCGTCGATGAGCTTCGGCGCGAGGCCGGCGGAGGGCTCGTCGAGGATCAGGAGGTCGGGGTCGAGCATCAGCGCGGTCGCCATCGCGACCATCTGCTGCTGCCCGCCGCTGAGCGACCCGGCTGTCTGGCCGAGGCGCTCACGGAGTACCGGGAACTGCTCGTACACCGCCTCGACGCGCTCGTCGAAGTCGAACCAGTCGTCGCCCTCTGCGGCCCACGCGCCCATGCGCAGGTTCTCGCGGATCGTCAGGTCGGCGAACACGTTGTCGTCCTGTGGGACGTAGCAGATGCCGTGGTCGACCACCCGCTCGGGCGGGAGCTCGGTGATGTCCTCGTCTGCGAACTCGATCTGTCCCTCCCAGGTGTCGACGATGCCGACGATCGTCTTGAGCAGCGTCGACTTGCCGGCGCCGTTCGGGCCGATGATGCAGACCATCTCGTCGTCGGCAACCGAGAGGTCGACGCCGTTGAGGATGGTCGCGTCGCCGTAGCCGCTGACGACGTCCCTGGCCTCGAGCAGCATCAGACCTCACCTCCCAGGTACGCCTCCAGCATCCGGTCGTCGGACTGGACCTCCTCGGGGCTGCCCATCGACAGCACCGCGCCGTTGTGCATCCCGACGACGGTGTCGGCGACCCGCATCACGGCATCGATGTCGTGTTCGACGAACAGAAAGGTCATGTCGCGCTGGTCACGCAGCTCGAGGATCCGCTCGAGCAGGCGGTCGGTCAGGTCGGGGTTGACCCCCGCCATCGGCTCGTCCAGCAGGAGGAGGTCGGGGTCGGCCATCAGCGACCGGCCGAGCTCGAGCAGCTTCCGCTGGCCGCCGGAGAGGTTGCCGGCGTACTCGTCGCGGAGCTCCCACAGCTCGAGCAGCTTCAGCAGCTCCTCGGCCCGGTCGCGCTGGTCTGCCTCGAACGCGCTCGTGCCGCCGATCCCGAGCGCCGAGGTCACCGCGCGCTCGCCCGGGTGACCCTGCGCCGCGAGCAGCATGTTCTGCATCACCGGCATCCCGGTGAGCTCCTGTGCGATCTGGAAGGTCCGGATCATCCCGCTGCGGGCGCGCGCGTCCGGCGAGTGGTCGGTGACGTCCTCGCCGTCGAACTCGACGGTGCCAGCGTCGGGGGTGTGAAACCCCGTGAGGAGCCGGAAGGTCGTCGACTTGCCGGCGCCGTTCGGGCCGATGACCCCGACGATCTCGTTTCGGTCGACGTCGAAGCTCACGTCCTCGACGGCGACGATGCCGCCGAACGTCTTCCGTATGCCGTCGACGCTGAGCAGCGTCATCGGGTCGCCTCCCCGAACAGGCCGTCCGGACGGAGCAGCAGGCCGACGATGAGTGCCGCCAGCGCGACCGCGAACTTGTACTCCGAGGGGACGACGACGACGCTCACCTCCTGGAGAATGCCGATCGCGAACCCGCCGGCGACGGCGCCCTTCGGGTCGCCGATGCCGCCGAGTATCGTCGCCGCGAAGATCGGGATCAGTGCCGTGAACCCCATGTTCGGCCGGATCTGTGCGTCGAGACCGAGCATGATCCCGCCGAGACCGGCGATCGCGCCGCCGGCGATCCAGACGTACAGCACCAGCCGCTCGGTGTCGACGCCGCGGATGCGCGTGAGCGTCCGGTCGTCGGAGGCGGCGCGCATCGCGATCCCGATCCGGGTGCGCCGGAGCAGGACGTAGACGGCGGTCAGGAGCAGGAGGCTGGCGACGATGATCGAGAGCTGTTCGACGCTGTACCGGACCCCGAACAGGTTCGGGTTCGCCTCGATCGGCACGTCGTAGAAGTTCCCGGTCGGCCCCCATATCGCCCGTATCAGGTTCCTGATGAAGAACGCGACGCCGATGGAGACGATGAGAAGGGTGACCGGGCTGCTGGTGCGGAAGTGCTCGAACACCAGCTTGTCGATCAGGACGGCACCGGCGGCCATCCCGGCGACGCCGGCGACGATCGCAACCCCGAGCGGCAGGCCAATCTGGGCGTTCAGCGCGAACGCGAGGTACGCCCCGGTCGCCATGTAGTCGCCGTAGGCGATGTTGATGAAGTTCAGGATGCCGAAGATGAGCGTCAGCCCCAGCGCGGAGACGGAGATGATGCTCCCGACGACGATGCCGTTCCAGATGAACTGCGGGTCGAGGACCACCTCACTCTCCCTCCGAGGTGCCGGCCTGGAGCCGTTCGGCGTTGCCGAGCAGTCCCTCCGGTCGGTAGTACAGGACGGCCACGAGGACGACCCCGACGAGCATCAGGCGGAGGTACGACATCTGGTCCGAGAACGGGACCGACCCGGGGATAAACCGGGTGACCTGCCGCAGGAAGACGATGACCACGGCGCCGACGATCGCGCCGGCGTAGCTGCCGGCGCCGCCGATTATCACCGCCGCCCAGATGAGGAAGGTGATGCTCGGGAGGAACATCACGGGCGAGATGGCGTAGACGTAGTGCGCCCACAGCGTCCCGGCGAGGCCGGCGACGCCCGCTCCGATGGCGAACGACTTCAGCTTGAACTGCGTGACGTCCTTGCCGAGCGCCAGCGCCACGTCGTCGTTCTCGCGGATCGCGTGGAGCACCCGGCCGAAGGGGCCGTTCGACATCCGCTCGAACAGGAGGTACGTGGCACCCACGAGCGCCCAGACCAGGAGGAAGTAGAACACGTCGTAGCTGACGGGCAGGGTCGCCACCGTCGACTCCATGGGCCGAGGGATATTCTTCAGCGTCTGTGCGCCGGTCGTGAGCCACGCCTCGTTGTGGATGACCAGGCGGACCAGCTCCGCCGAACTCAGCGTCACCATCGCGAGGTAGTCGCCCTCCAGACGGACGCTCGTCGTCGCGATGACGAACCCGAGGACGGCGGCCAGCACCGTCCCGGCGACGATGCCGACGACGACGGGGAGGTCGAACCCGACCGTCCGTTCCGCCAGCAGCCCCGCCTCCGGGGTCGGCGTGGTGAGGATCGCCGACGTGTACGCGCCGACGGCGAAGAAGGCCGCGTGCGCGAAGTTCAGCAGGCCGGTGTCACCCCAGTGCATGTTCATGCCGATCGCGAGCAGGGAGTAGACCCCTGCGATGATACCGACGACTAAAAAGAGGTCTAGTAGTGCCATCTGTTGCGAGTTCGTGCGTCTAACTGTCGTATCGGGGTCGTGCTCATTGAATGTGAGGGACGTCAGTGAAGTTGCCCGCGGGCCGGGCGGCCCGGCTGGAGCGCTACGTCGTCAGTTCGTCCGCCGAGAAGGTCGTCAGCTCGGCCCAGCTCGCGTCGCTGACCTCGAGCACGGCAAACGGCCCGACGGGGTCGCCGAACTCGTTGAAGTCCTGCGGGTTCGAAGCGCCCTGGTAGTTGATCTCGTTGCCGGCCTCGAGCTCGGACTTGCCATCTGCGAACGTCGAGACCTCCGTGCCGTCCGGACGGGCGACCGGGTTGATGTTCTGCGTGATCGTCTCGCGGTCTGCCGCGCCGCCCCGCACCGCTGCGAGCGCGATGAGGTTCATCGCGTCGTAGCCGGCGGCGCCGAAGGTGCCCGGCGCCTCGCCGTGGAGGTCACGGTGGCGCTGCTCGAACTGGTCGAACGCCGGGCCCGGCGCGGGCGCCTGGCCGAAGACCGGACTCTCGGCCATCACGTCGGCGCCGACCCGCTCGATGAAGTCGGGGGTCAGCACGTCGTTCCCGAGGAACAGCGGGATGTCGGCGCCCGCCTCGATGTAGTTCTGCATGAACAGCGCGGACACCTCGGTTCCGGCGGTCATCGAGATGACGTCCGGCTCCGAGTCGACGATCTCCTGCACCTCGCTGCGGTAGGAGTCGGTCTCGATCGCCAGCGGGACGTCGGCGACCTGCGAGCCGCCCTGCCCGGTGAAGTAGTCGGCGACAGAGGCCGAGAACGACTGCGAGCCCTTGTCGTCCTTGTAGGACACTGCCATGCTCTCGAACCCCTGATCGAGCGCGTACTGGCCCTGCGCACGGCCGGCGATGGAGTCGCTCGGGACCGTCCGCCAGAGGTACGCGTCGGGGCCGCCGACGTCGTTCATCTGGATCGTCCCGGCGGAGACCGAGAGCGTCGGGAGTCCGGCGTCGCTGATCGGCTGGAACAGGTTCGGAATAACCGAACTCGACGGGCCGAGCATCGCGACCACGCCCGCCTGGTCGAGCGTCGTGAACCCGGAGACCGCCGCCTGCGGCGTCGTCTCGGTGTCCTGCTCGTTTATCTCGACCTCGCGGCCGAGGACGAGCTCCTCGTTTATCGACTGGAGCGCCACGTCGCGGCCACGGGCGGCGTTCGGGCCGACCCAGCCGAGCCCCTGGCTGAACGGAGCGAGCGTGCCGACGGGGATGGGGTCGCTGCTCGAACCGCCGCTGGACCCCCCTTCGGTCATCTCGCCCTCTGTCATCTCGCCCTCGGTCATCTCGCCCTCTGTCATCTCGCCCTCGGTCTCCTCCGAGCCCCCGGAGCCGCCGGAGCCGGAGCAGCCAGCCAGTCCGACAACGCCCCCGATACCAACCGCCTCGACGAATCGCCGTCGTGAAACACGACTGTCAGTCATCTACGGAGACGACAAACAGTCCCGCTAGTATAAATATTTATGATTGTCGTTCGGGCAGATTCCCGTCGGCGCGGTCCCGGTCGAGCCCTCCGGACGAGACGGGCGGGCTCGGCTGTCGCCGAGGGCTCCCGTGTCGACAGCTGCCGTCGGACCGGGAACCGCCACGCCCTCGGGTGGCGTGGGGATACGGCACGCGTGAACACGGCGGCGACAAGCTAGGACTGGAGCCGACTCGAGGGGCCGCGCCGCGTGCTCACCACGACACCGTCTCGCGGTCCTTCCAGAGCCGACCTCCCGGCCCGTCGCGCATCCGCGCCAGCCAGACGGGCGTGTCCGCGCCCTCGGCGACGCTCCGGGTCGCCTCCGACCCGCCCATCGCCGTCCGAACCCAGCCCGGGCTGGCCGCACTCGCGAGGAGCCCCTCGTCGCCGTACTCGGCGTCGAGGTAGGCCGTCAGGCCGCCGACGGCGGCCTTCGAGACCCGGTAGGGCGGGTAGCCCCCGCCCATCTGTCCGTCGGTGTAGCGCCCGAGCCCCGATGAGAGGGTGACGACCCGCGGGCGGTCCGTCTCGCGGAGGAGCGGGAGGGCGTGGCGGGTCACCAGCACCGGGCCGCGGAGGTTCACGCCGAGCGTCCGGTCGACCGTCTCCATCGACGTCTCGTGGAGAGGCCCGGCTCGCTCGAACACCCCGGCGTTGTTCACCAGAACGTCGAGGCGGCCCGTCTCGTCGCGGACCCGCTCGGCTGCCGCGGCGACCTCGTCGTCGTCGGTCACGTCGAGCCGAATCGGCTGCCGGTCGGTCGCGTCGACGTCGGCGACCTCGCGCGCGCCGGCGTACACCGTCGCGCCGAGGTCGGCGAGCTCTGTAGCGATTCGTCGCCCGATGCCCCGCGTCGCGCCCGTCACCAGTGCTGTCTGGCCGTCGAGGTCGTCGTGGAGGTCGACACGCGTCACGGCCCGTCGTCGGGGCGCCGCGTGGGTAAGCCCCGCGCGACGCGGGCAGAGGCGCACCGCCCCAGAAGGCCTATTTGGCTCGACCACTACACCTGTACTGTGCCCGGAGTGACTGTGGAGTTCGTCGCGCTCCTGAGCTTCCAGTCGGCGATTTTCGTCGCGGTCGTTGTCCTCGTCGCGCGCGGCTACGTACGCCGGCGGCGACAGACCCGAGAGCTCGTCGACGAGTACGACGAGTACTGATCAGCGGAGCGCGGCGACCAGCTCTGCCGCGACGTCGTCGACCGCCTCCTCGTTCTCGACGTGTCGTACCGGTGCGCCGGTCTGTGCGGCGAGCTCGACCGTCGCCGTGCGGTTGAGCTCCTGCTGGAACCGGACCTCGCGGACGGTGTTGTCGTGCGGGCGGGTGCTCTCACGGCGTCGTCGGACGATCGTCTCCGGCGCGGCCTCGAGGAGGACGAACCGCTCGGGGGCGACGCCGTCGAAGACGTCGCTCGCCAGCCCCGGCAGGTAGCCGTCCTCCGTCTCGACCGCGAGGTAGGTGTTGAGGAGGACGTCGCGCACCTCGCTCCGGTCGGCGACGTACTCGCCGGCGCGGCGCTGGAGCCGCCGCGTCTCGCGGGCCGTCAGCCGCGGCAGGTCGTCGCGCTGCTCCGCGAGGCCGCGCGCCGCGGCCTGTTCCAGCATCACGTCCCGAAAGTTGACGAGCTGGTAGTCGCCGTCGAGACGGCGTCGCGTCGTCTCGCACACCGTCGAGGCGCCGACGCCGGGGACGCCGGAGACGAGCGTGACGCCCATCAGAACGACACCTCCTCGTCGTCCATCCCGCCCTGCGAGCCACGGTCGTCGTAGAACTTCCGGCCGACGTAGGCGTCGCCGACGAACGTCACGAGCGCGTCGTACAGCGCGTCGGCGTTCTCGAACTCCTCGTGCGGGCACCGGGACAGCACCTCGCCGATCGTCTCCTCGTCGCCCATCGGCGCCTCGAGCGACACGTCGCCGATCTCGCTCTGGACCGTCTCCGCCGTGGTCGGGAACGAGACTCGTCTGCTGAACAGGTCACGCGTCTCCGGGAGTCGCATGCGCCAGACGTCACCGTCGATCAACATAAACACCACAGACGGATCACGCGTTCGACAGCCGGTACCGTATCCCGTGATCTCTCCACGCCGTCGAGCAGACCCGGACGGGGTCGTCGGCCCGATCGGCTTCCTTTTCCCCGCCGCGGCCCGACAGATCGACGTGACACACGTCGGCATCGTCGGCGCGGGCGCGGCGGGCGCCGCCGCCGCGCGGACGCTCACGGACCGCGGCGCGACCGTCACGGTGCTCGAGAAGTCGGACGTCGTCTGCGGGCGCGCGGCGGCCCGGACCCGGGCGTACGACGGGCACCAGATCACCTACGACTACGGCGCGAACTACCTGAAAGACGACGACGAGGGCGTCGTCGAACTCGTGCGCGACACCCTCGACGGCGAGGGACTCGTCGAGGTGGCGGGGCCGGTCGACGTCTTCGACGAGTCGGGAACGGTGTCGTCGGGGCGGGACAGCGACGACAGCAAGCGGAGCTACCGGGCCGGGATCTCGGACGCTCGCGGAGCGGCTGCTCGACGGGACCGGGGCGCGTGTCGAACACGGAGTGCGGGCGCGGCGCGTGCGCCG
>KI543182.1:43040-48769 GCA_000496195.1 uncultured archaeon A07HB70 | reverse complement strand
GCCCGTACTACGGGCTGGTGAACGTCGACAAGAACCACGAGGTCGGGTGGATCTCCCGCGAGGAGCACAAGCCGGGCCACGTCCCGGCGGGCCAGACGGTGCTCGTCGTCCAGGCGAGTCCGGACTGGTCTGTCGCCCACGCCGACGCCGACCCGACGGAGACGACGACGGCGCTCGCCGACCACGCCGCGAGCGTCGTCGGCGACGAGCGCCTCGCGGACCCGGCGTGGACCGACCACAAGTTCTGGCGCCACGCGCTCCCGGACGAGGGCGTCGCGTCCGGCCCCGTCGCCGACGCCGCCGACGCCGGCCTCTACGTCGCCGGCGACTGGGTCGCGGGCGCGGCGCGGCTCCACGCCGCCGTACGGTCCGGACTCGAGGCGGGCGAGGAGATCCCCGTGTCGGACCGTCGGGGCTAAGACCGGCCCCGCCACACGGTGCCTATGGATCTGCTGACGGTCGTCGTCGGGGCGCTGTGGGCGATGCTGCCCGCCTACGTCCCGAACAACGCCGCGGTCCTGTTCGGCGGCGGTCCGCCGGTCGACGCCGGACGGACGCTCGGCGGCGCGCGCCTCCTCGGCGACGGCAAGACGTGGCGCGGCACCGTCGCCGGTATCGGGGCGGGGCTCGCCGTCGCGGGCGCGCTGAACCTCGTTCGCCCGGCTGTCGTCGACGCGCTCGGCGTCGCCCTCGCCGGCTTCCCGCTTCGGGCGGCGGTCGGCCTCGCCGCGGGCGCGATGCTCGGCGACGTCGTCGCCTCGTTCGCCAAGCGGCGGCTGGACCGCGAGCGCGGCGCCGCGGCGCCGGGGCTGGACCAGCTCGACTTCGTCGTCGGGGCGCTGGCGCTGGCCGCAGTCGTCGCGCCCGCGTGGACACGGACGACGTTCTCGCTCGCCGCGCTCGCCGTCGTGGTGGCCGCGACGCCGCTGCTCCACCTCCTGACGAACGCCGCGGCGTACGGAGCCGGGCTGAAGGCGGAGCCGTGGTGAGCGGCGCTTCGCCGACCGGCGCGCTTAACAGCTCGGCGGCGGCGTGGGGCCGTATGGTCGACACCGGCGAGCTCGTCGCGGCGTTACGCGCCGCCGACGCGGTTCGCTACGGCGAGTTCGAGCTCTCACACGGCGGGACGAGCGAGTACTACGTCGACAAGTACCGGTTCGGGACGGAGCCGACACCGCTCGCGCTGGTGGCGCGGGCGTTCGCGGAGCGCGTCGACGGGGCGCGGCTCGCCGGCGTCGCCGTCGGCGCGGTGCCGCTCGTCGTCGCGACGGCGCTGGAGACGGGCGAGCCGTACCTGATCGCGCGGAAGGCGACGAAGGAGTACGGCACCGGCAACCGTATCGAGGGCGACCTGACCGAGGGCGAGCGCGTCGTCGTGCTGGAGGACGTGGCGACCACGGGCCGGTCGGCGCTCGACGCCGTCGAGGCGCTGCGCGAGGCCGGTGGCGCCGTCGACCGGGTGCTGGTCGTCGTCGACCGGGAGGAGGGAGCGAGCGACCTGCTGGCGGACCACGGCGTGACGCTGGAGGCGCTGGTGACCGCGAGCGACCTGCTGGCAGCGGAGCGGTAGGTCTCGGCCCCGAAGAGGCGCGTCCGTGTGTATCCTGCCCCGATTCGACGTCGGTATGTTCATGTTCGTGCGGGTTCCCGGCCTGGTGTGAACAGGGCAGCAAAGGCCCGGCTACAGCTCCGCGCGGTCGCCGTGCTCCGGGCGCTGAAGCGGAGCCGGACGTACGACGAACTCGCCGCCGAGACGGGGCTCCCCGCGGGCGACCTCAACCGCTACGTCAACGGCCACGTCCTGCCGGGGGCGGAGCGGGCGCGGGCCGTCGTCGAGGGCGCCGGCCGCGAGACGGTCGCCGCGGAGCTCGAGGAGCGGATCCGGCTGGACGACGAGGGCTACGTCGACAACTCCGGGGTGGTCTTCGACCAGCCGTTTCTCGACCTCGTCGCGCCGGTCGTCGCGACGGCGTTCGACGACCCCGCGCCGGACGCCGTGCTGACGGCGGCGACGGACGGCATCACCTTCGGCGCGGCGGTCGCCTCCAGCCTCGGCGCCCGTGTCGCGTACGCCAAGAAGACACGCGAGACGGCAGTCGAGGAGTTCGTCGAGGCGCGCGACCGGCTGGCGTCGGGGATCGAACTCACCTACTACCTCCCGGCGGCGGCGCTCTCGGCCGGCGAGCGCGTCCTCGTCGTCGACGACCTGGTGCGCTCGGGCGAGACACAGACCCTCCTGCTCGACATCGCGGAGCGCACGGACGCGGAGGTGGTCGGCGTCGCGGCGCTCATCGCGGCCGGCGACGAGGGGCTCGCTCGGGCCCGGGAGCGGACGGACGCGCCGGTCGAGGCGCTCGTCCGACTCGGCTGATCGATCCACGAGTGTGGATCGCAGGTGTCGCGAGGCTGTATCAAATTTCAAGTGGGTGCTTACTGCAGTAGTGGGTGAGATGGCAACGAGCGACGGCGGGGGAGACGGGGCGCTGGCGGGGTTCTTCGACCTCGACGAACACGACACCTCGGTCTCGACGGAGGTGCTGGCCGGGGTGACGACGTTCCTGACGATGAGCTACATCGTGGTCGTCAACCCGAACGTCCTCGCGGCGGGCGAGAACGCGCCCGGCATCGCCGTCCAGGGGCTCTCGCGGCCGGCGGTGGTGTCGATGCTCGCGGTGATCACCATCCTCGCCGCCGCCGCCGCGACGCTGATCATGGCGCTGTACGCCAATCGACCGTTCGCGCAGGCGCCGGGGCTGGGGCTCAACGCCTTCTTCGCGTTCACCGTCGTCGGCGCCCTCGGGGTGCCGTGGCAGACGGCGCTCGCGGCGGTCGTCGTCGAGGGGGTGATCTTCGTCCTGCTCACCGCCGTCGGCGCCCGCGAGTATATCATCCGGGTGTTCCCGGAGCCGGTGAAGCTGGCCGTGGGGAGCGGTATCGGCCTGTTCCTCACGATCATCGGCCTCCAGGCGATGAACGTCGTCGTCGACGACCCGGCGACGCTCCTGACCCTCGGTGGCGTGGCGAGCGACCCGGTCGCGGTGCTCTCGGTGTTCGGCCTGTTCGTCACCTTCGCGCTCTACGCCCGCGGGGTTCGCGGGTCGATTGTCGTCGGCATCGTCCTGACGACGCTGGCCGGGATGGCGGTGACGTTCGTCGGCCTCGTCGAGCCGGGGACGGTCGCGCCGGCGTTCGTCCGCAACGGCGGCCTCGACTTCTCGCTGGCGTTCGCGCCCCGGTACGACATCACGCCGCTCGCGGGCGCGTTCGTCTCGGGACTGTCGGGCATCGAGTCGTTCAGCTTCGCGCTCGTCGTGTTCACCTTCTTCTTCGTCGACTTCTTCGACACCGCGGGGACGCTCGTCGGCGTCGGACAGGCCGGCGGATTCCTCGACGACGACGGCGACCTGCCCGGCATCGACCGCCCGCTGATGGCCGACGCCGTCGGCACCACCGTCGGGGGGGCGCTCGGTACCTCCACCGTCACCACGTATATCGAGTCCGCCTCGGGCGTCGAGGAGGGCGGCCGGACCGGGCTGACGGCGCTCACCGTCGCCGTGCTGTTCGTCTTCGCGCTGGCGCTGGTGCCGCTGGCGACCGCGGTGCCGCTCTACGCCTCCCACATCGCGCTGGTGGTCATCGGCGTCGTGATGCTCCGCAACGTCGTCGAGATTGCGTGGGACGACGTCACCGACGCGGTGCCGGCGGGGCTGACGATCCTCGTGATGCCGTTCACCTACTCCATCGCGTTCGGCATCGCCGCCGGTATCATCTCCTACCCGGTGGTGAAGCTGGCAGCCGGCAAGGCCGGCGACCTCCGCCCCGGCCACTACGTCCTCGCGGGCGCGTTCGTCGTCTACTTCTTCGTGCGGACGAGCGGCCTCCTCTCCGGCCAGCTGTCGTTCTGAGCCGATCCGCGGGGCTTATGACCGCCGCTGTCCCGGAGACGGAACGTGGAACGCCGTCGCATCGCCCGCGTCGCCGCCGCCCTCCTCGTCGGGTCGCTCCTCCTCGCGACGGCGGGGACGACCCTCGCCTTCGACCCCGACCAGCGCTCCACGCTCGGAAGCGGCCGGGTGGCCGAACCGGCGGGGGGACAGACTGTCGTCGGCGTCCAGGGGTTCCACTGGGACGGGACGGGCAATCCGAAGAAGCCCCCGCGCCTCCTGGCCGCAGACCGCGACGCACAGACGGCCTGGGTGTACAACGGCTCGGGCCGGGCCGCGTGGTACTACGACGTCGACCCGCTGCCGGACGGCGACCTCCTCGTCACCTCGATCTCGCGGCGGGCGACCGTCGTCGTCCGGATGGACCGCGAGACCCGCGAGGTGGAGTGGCGCGAGCGCATCGACGCCCGCGACACCCACGACGTCGACCTGACGCCCGAGGGCCACCTCGTCGTCGCGAACATGCGCAACTGGGACGCCGAGCGCGGCGTCTCGAACGACCGGGTGTTCGTCTACGACCGGCAGAACGACACGGTGCTCTGGGAGTGGACGTTCCGGAACCACTACCCGAACGACACCGACGGCGGGTTCGGCGAGGACTGGACCCACGTCAACGACGTCGACGTCGTCGACGACGGGTCGGCCTTCCTCGTCTCGCCGCGGAACTTCGACCAGGTGATCAAGATCGACCGCGAGACGAAGGAGATCGTCTGGCGTCTCGGGCGGGACGACGACCACGACGTCCTGCACGAACAGCACAACCCCGACCTCCTGACCGGGCCGAACGGGGAGCCGACGGTGCTCGTCGCCGACTCGGAGAACGACCGGGTCGTCGAGTACGCCCGGCGCGACGGCGAGTGGACCCGAACCTGGACGCTGCGGTCGGGCCTGTCGTGGCCCCGCGACGCCGACCGCCTCCCGAACGGCAACACGCTCGTCACGGACACGCTGAACCAGCGGGTGATCGAGGTGACACCGACCGGCGAGGTGGTGTGGGAGTACCGCGCCACCTGGGGGCCGTACGACGCCGAGCGGATCGGGACCGGCGACGGGTCGAACGGCCCGACGATGGCCGAACTGGGGGTCACGGGAACCTACGAGGTCCGGGGCGGCGAGAGCGACGCCGCCACGGCGGTCGGCCCGGCGACGTGGCTCGCCGGCGCGCTCGCGGGGACGCCGCTCGCCGGCCCGGCGACGTCGTTCGCCGAGCGCTGGTCGCACGTCGTGCCGTGGGTGCGGCCCGTCTGGCTCCCGCCGTGGGGCTTTGGCTACGTCGTGCTGGCGCTCCTCGTCGGGGTCACGTGGGGCGGCGCGGAGGTCGTCCTCGCGCGACGGCGGCTCGTGGACGGGCTGACCGGGCTGACGGGCTGACGGGGATGTGCGCTGCCCGCCGACGAGCGAACGGTTCTTGTGAACGGCGGCCCTCTCAACACGTGTGACGAACCTCACGCTGTACGAACTGCCGGGCTGTCCCTACTGCGCGAAGGTGAAGGACAAGCTGGCAGCGCTGAACCTGGAGTACGAGTCGATCGAAGTACCGCGGTCACACTCCGAGCGGACGGCGGTCGAAGAGGTCAGCGGCCAGACGGGCGTGCCCGTCATCGTCGACCCCGAGAACGACGTCCACGGGATGCCCGAGAGCGACGACATCGTCGCCTACCTCGACCGGACGTACGCGTAGCGCCGGGCTCCGGGGGTCGTGTCGCGGCTGCTCCGCACAGCGTCGAGCGCGCGTCGGGGGCGAACCGCGGCTCCGGAGCGGTCGGCTGTGTGCCCGCCGGCGAG
>KI543182.1:41512-42899 GCA_000496195.1 uncultured archaeon A07HB70 | reverse complement strand
CTGCTCTGTCACGCCCGGTCGGCGGCCTCGGTTGCCTCGTCGGCGCGCTCGCGGACGAGACGCCGGACCTCTTCGGGCCCGTTCGTCTCGCGCAGCTCCTCGCAGGCGACGATAGCGGTGCCCCCGACGGCGCGGCGCTTCGGCCGGTCCTCGGCGAAGTAGACGGCGCGGGTACGGGTCACCTCGCCGAGCGAGGAGAGCAGTTCGGCGCGCTTTTTCGCCGCACGGTCGAACGCAGAGTGGCCGGTGAGCAGGTGTTCGGCCTCGTCGTCCTCGGTGACGGAGTCGAACGGCGACCGGACCGTCGGGTGGACGGTGAAGCCGGCGCGGGAGAGCACGGCGACGACGTGTTCGTCGTCCGGGTCGGCCTCCGGGTCGTCCGGCGTCGGGTCGGCGTCGCGCACGTCATCGGCGCCCTCGAGGACGGAGACGGGCGCGGAGAACGGCCTGTCGAACAGCTTCTCAAGCTGGACCGCCACTTCGACGCTGGCGTTCATCCCGTCCTCGTACTTCGAGACGGTGCGGCGAGAGACACCGAGTTCGTTCGCCAGCCGCCCGAGGCTCCAGTCGCGGGCCTCCCGCTCGTCGGCCAGCAGGTTGCCGTCGATGTTGACGTAGAGGCCGCCCGGCGCCGCGTAGATGAGCGGCGGGACGGTCTCGACGAACAGGTCGTACGCCGTGTCCGGGTGAAACACGGGGACGCCGTGTCGGAAGTAGACGACCTCGGGCTTCAGCTCCTCGTCGCGGGTCCGCAGCCCGATGACCAGCGGCGTGGCGTCGAGGTAGGTGCCGAGACGCCGGAGCTCCGCACCCGTCGCGCCGTCGAGACCCGTCGACGTTCCCGAGAATCTTCACCCAGGAGCAGGTCCTCGCCGCGCCGCGCCGCGAGGTCGAAGCTCTTGGGTCTGATCGCACACCGGTCGCTGACGAGAAAGCCCGCGTCGCGGAGCATCGCGGCGAGGTTCTCGACCAGCGCGGTCCGGGACATAACCTAACCTAGTCCTACCGTTGTATATATACGTTGTGTCGGGGCTCACGGCGCCGTCGGCCGGGAGCGACCCGCGAGAATGGAAACGCCGAAGCGCCTCCGGCCCGACGATGGGCCGTGTGCGGACGACGGGACGCTGACGTCGCCGACGCCGGCCCGCCGCCCCGACGGAGGTGCCCGTGACGGTCGTCGCCGTCGACGACACCGACAGCCGCGACGGGATGTGTACCACCTACCTCGCGGCGCGGCTGGCGGCCCGTCTCGCGGACGCGGGCGCGAGGGTCGAGCGGTGCCTGTTGGTCCGGTGTAACCCTGCCGTCGCGGCGAAGACCCGCGGCAACGCCGCCTGCGCCGTCCAGGCCGACGTCGACCCGACAGCCGCGCGGCGAGTCGGGCGGG
>KI543182.1:20656-40375 GCA_000496195.1 uncultured archaeon A07HB70 | reverse complement strand
TACCGGTGCCGTGACTGCGGGACCGCGGCACCCGGTCGGGTCGAGCAGCCGGTCGAGCGGCTGCTCGACGAGGGGTGGTACGAGGTGCCGCCGCGGGCACGCCGACACGTCGCGCAGCCGCTGTGTCGCGGCGGGTTCGACGCGCCGGTCCACCCGGAGCGGTGAGCGGTCAGTCGCCCGCGAGCGGGTCGAACAGCGCCACGTCGTGGAGCCTGAAGTCGTCGGTTAGCTCCGGGTGGAAGGCGAGGCCGACGACCGGCCCCTCCCGGACGGCGACGGGCTGACCGTCGACGGTCGCGAGCACCTCGACGTCGGGGCCGACGTCGGCGACGGCGGGCGCGCGGATGAACACGGCGGGGAACGGGTCGTCGAGGCCGGCGACGTCCAGCCTGCTCTCGAAGCTGTCGCGCTGTCGGCCGAAGGCGTTGCGGTCGACGGCGACGTCAAGGACGTCGAGCGTCTCGACGCGGCTGTCACGGGCGTCGCGGGCGGCGACGATGAGGCCGGCACAGGTGGCAAAGAGCGGCTTGCCGGCCTCGACGTGGGCGACGAGCTCCGGCGCGATATCGCGCCTGTGGAGGAGCCGCGAGATCGTCGTCGACTCGCCGCCAGGGAGGGCAACGGCGTCGCAGTCGGGGACGACGCCGGCGTTCCGCACCGCCGTCGCCTCGACGGCGTGGCCGCGGCTGGCCGCGGCACGCTCGACCGCTGTGACGTGTTCGGCCACGTCACCCTGGACCCCGACGACGGCGACGCGCATCTCAGACGCCGCGGTCCTGGAGCTGCTCCTCCTCCGGGAGGGAGGCGTTCGACTCGCCGGACATGCCGCTGCCGGCGGCGCCGGCGACCTGCGCGAGAGCCTCGGGATTGTCCCAGTCGTTGACCGCGTCGACGATCGCGGTGCCCATCCGCTCGGGGTCCTCGGCGCCGAAGACGCCGGAGCCGACGAAGATGCCGTCGCAGCCGTGGTACATCATCAGCGCGGCGTCGGCAGGGGTTGCGATGCCGCCAGCGGCGAAGTTGACGACCGGGAGCCGGCCCATCTCCGCCGTCTCGTGGACGAGGTGGCCGGGCGCCTCGTGTTCGCGGGCCCACTTCTCGCGCTCCTCGTGGTTCATCCCCGTCAGCTGTCGGATCGCACCCTTGATGTTGCGCTGGTGGTGGACGGCCTGGTTCACGTCGCCCGTGCCGGCCTCGCCCTTCGTGCGGATCATCGCCGCGCCCTCGTCGATGCGGCGCAGCGCCTCCTGCAGGTTGCGCGCTCCACAGACGAACGGCGCGGTGAACTCGCGCTTGTCGATGTGGTAGCGGTCGTCCGCCGGCGTGAGCACCTCGCTCTCGTCGATCATGTCGACGCCGAGAGCCTCGAGGATCTCGGCCTCCTTCCGGTGACCGATCCGAGACTTCCCCATCGCCGGGATCGACACCTCGTCGATGATACCCTCGACGTTCGCCGGGTCGGGCATCCGCGCGACGCCGCCACGCTTGCGGATGTCCGCGGGGACGGCCTCGAGGGCCATCACCGCGACTGCGCCGATGTCCTCGGCGATCCGCGCCTGCTCTCGCGTCACCACGTCCATGATGACGCCGCCCTGTTGCATCCGCGCGAACCCGCGCTTGACGAGGTCCGTCCCGCGGCGCAGGTTCTCCAGATCGGTCGGTTCCGCCATACAGCATGATATGATCCCCACCGGGTAATGCTTGTCGGCACGCGTGCGCGGTCGCGTATGCGCGACGCGTGGTAGCCCTGAAGTGCCGTCGGCCCCAGAGAGTCGTATGGAAGAGACGAGTGCCGATACCGACGACCTGCGGGCGCGGTACGAGGAGCGCGACGGCGAGCGCCTGTTGACCTTCGAGCGCGACGGGCGGGCGGCGACTGTCGCCCAGAACGCAGAGGGGTACGCGATGCTGATGGTCCGGGCGAACGGCGACGAGCTGGAGCGGTACTACGGCTTCGACATGGCGCTCGACCACGCCGCGGAGCTGCTCGGCGTCCGACCGGGCGACCTGCCGGTGCCCGGGGCGGCGGCAGACATGGGGATGTAGCGCCGCAGGGGGCGGCAGCGGGAGCGGGAGGGGTCCGGTCAGTCCGTCTTCAGCCCGCTCCCGGTCAGCGGCACGACGACGTCCTCGTCGGGGCCGACCGCGCCGCGGTCACGGAGTCGCTCCAGGGCCGCGGGCGCGACGGCACAGGTCGGCTCGACGTACAGGCCGGCCCGGGCGAGGCGGTCCAGCGCCTCCTCGGTCGTCGCCCGGTCGACGGCGAGTGCGTCGCCCCCGGACGCCCGGACCGCACGCAGTAGCTCGGCGTGCCGGACCGGCGACCCGATCTGGATACCGTCGGCGGCGTCGTTGTCGCCCGCCGCCGCTCCGTCGCCGTGGAGCGCGGCGACCACGGGCGCCGTGCCGGCGGCCTGTGCGGCGTAGAGCCGCGGTACGCGGCCAGTCCAGCCCGCCGCGCGGAGCCGACGGAACCCCCGCCACGCGCCGAGAAACAGCGTCCCGTGGCCGACCGGCGCGACGACGGCGTCGGGCGCGGTCCAGTCCCGGCGCGCCGCGACCTCGTACGCCCACGTCGCGGTGCCGGCGAGAAAGGAGGGGCGCCACGCGTGGCTGGCGTACCACCCGTCCCCGTTCGCCACCGCGGCGACGCAGGCGTCGGTGACGGCGGCCCGGCTGCCCTCGACCCGGACGGGCGTCGCGCCAGCCGCCTCGACGGCCCGGAGCTTCCCGGCCTTGACCGACGCCGGGACGTACACCTCGCAGTCGATTCCGGCGCGGGCGGCGTAGGTCGCGAGCGCGGCGGCGGCGTTGCCGGAGGAGTCGTCGACGAGACGGTCGACGCCGAGGGCGAGCGCCCTGGCGACCGTCGTCGTCGCGCCGCGGTCCTTGAACGACGCCGTCGGCGAGACGGCCTCCAGCGTCACCCGGCAGCCGAACGCGGGCGCGTCGACCTCGGGCGTGAACCCCTCGCCGAGCGTCGCGCGGGCGTCGAACGGCTCCGGGAGCGCGTCGGCGAACGCCCACAGCCCCCGCTCGCGGTCCAGCGTCGCGGGGTCGGGCGGGTCGTCGGGGAGCGCGGGGAGGGCGGCGTACGAGAGCGGCGCGCCGCAGTCACAGCGCCAGCGGTCGTCGTGCGTGGCGCCACAGTCCGGGCAGGCGAGGCGGGCGGACACGGTCAGTAGGTGTCGAGGTCGGTGCCGACCGAGCAGACGTACTCGCCGGTGGCGACCTGGGGGAGGCGCCGCGAGCGCCAGAACACGCCGTTCGAGTCGGCGGTCACGCTGGCCTTCGGCGTCCCGAACACGTCGGTCACCTCGAACAGCGGGTCGCCGGCGCTCACCCGGTCGCCCAGGTCGACGGCGAAGTCGACGATGCCGCCCGAGGGGGCGCCGTACTGGTCGAACCCGGTCGCGCGCACCTGCGCCTCGACGGCGGAGCTGCCGTCGAGGAAGTCGTAGTCCCGCAGGACGTTGAACACCCCCTCGACGCCGGCCCGGATCGACCGCTCGTCGAAGCCGACGCTCCCCCCGAGCTCCGGGTCGACGGTCGGGATACCGTCGTCGGGCGCGACCCGGGCCAGCTGGCCGTCTGGTCCCTTCTGGTCGAGGATGTGGCCACAGCCGAACGTGCGGGCGAGCTGGAGGCACTCGCGGTGGAGGCGGTGGCGTCGGCCACAGCGCACCCGGACCTCCTCGATCATCCGCGAGGTCGACCCCTGGTGGAGGTCGATCACCAGGTCGGCCTCGCTCGCCAGCGCGTACGTCGCGGCGGCGATTCGCTCGCTCGACGTGCCGGCGCGGTCACCGGGGTACGCACGGTTGAGCTTCGTGTCGTCGACCGGGTTGCGGTGCTCGCCGACGACGAAGCCGTGGTAGTTGACGACGCCGACGACGACGACGCTGCCCCGTAGCTCGTCGGGGTCGAGCCGTGGCACCACCCGCGAGACGACGCCGACGCCGTTTACCTCGTCGCCGTCGCTGGCCGCCTGCATGTAGAGCCGATCGCCGTCGTAGGCGCCGTTGGCAACGGCGACTGGCAGGTCGACGGTCCCGCCGTCGCGCCCCTCGCCGACCTCCAGCCGACCGGTGTCGACCTCTCCGGGGGCGGCGTGTGCGGTTCCGACCGTTATCACACCCGGAGTCGGAACGGCCGACTCTTTAGGCGTTCGGAACCGGCGACCCGTCCGCCCGACGAGCCGACGGACGTTTTACCGGGGCGCGCCGACGGGCGGGCGTGAGCGACCGCGAGGCAGACGGCGGCGCGGGCCGCGACGTCCCCGAGCGGCCGGGGGTCGGTGTGCTCGTCGAGCGCCTGCGCGTGCGCCGGAACGCCGCCGTCGGCGCCGTCGTCGGCCTCCTCCTCGGCGCCGCGCTGTACGTCGTCCGGGTGTTCGAGCTCCTCGGTCCCCCCGCCGGCCGGCAGACGTTCCCCCTCGTCGGTCCGGAGGGCTGGTTCCTGCTGCTCGCGCTCGTGCTCGCGTCCGGGACGGCGGCGATCGTCGGGGCGCTCCTGACGCTCGTCGCCGCGTACCGCGCCGTTCGTCGGGGCTAACTGTCGAACGAGCGGCTGGAGCCGACGAGGCCGGCGAGACGGTCGGCGCTCGCGCGGGTCCCCTTCGCCAGCAGGACGTCGCCGGCCTCGACGACAGTCTCCGGGCCGGGCGAGAGCACCCACTCGTCGTCCGGGCGGCGGACGGCGATCACCCGGCTGCCCGTCTCCGTGCGGACGCGCCGGTCACCGAGCGCCGTGCCAGCGAGCGGCGCGTCCGCCGCGGCTGTCAGCCGGACGATCACCTCGTCGGACTCCTCGACGGCGGCGGCGACGACTGGGTGGGCGTCGATGCCCCAGAGGACGCCCTCGCTTATCTCGTTCGCGGCGTCGCTGATCACCTCCGTCGCGGAGGCGAGACGCATCAGGCCCCGGAGGGTGGTCGGGTCGTCGACCCGCCCGGCGGCCCGGAGCGCCCACGCCTCCAGCATCGACTTGTGGTGGTCGACCTCCACCTCCAGTTCTGCCACCTCCTCGGCGACCGCCTCGCTGTCGAACAGGACGGCGCCGTAGGCGAGGTCGACGGCGAGTTCGCTCACGTCCTTCATGAGGACGATCGTTCGTACCGCCCGCTCGAGGTCGTCGACCGCCGGCTCCGCCGGCGCCGGCGGCTCGTACCGCTCGCCGGTGACCAGTTCGTAGACGTCGGTGACGTGGTCCTCGCTCCCCCGCAGGAGCACCACGTCGTCGGCGCGCAGGACGGTGTCGCGGTCGGGGTCGAGCAGCCACTCGCCGGCGCGCCGGACGGCGATGACGCGGACGCCCGTCTCGGTCTCCATGTTCGAGTCGGCGAGCGGCCGGCCGGCGAACGGCGACTCGGGCGCGACCGTGCCCCGGACGAGCGTCTCGACGGCGTCGGGGAGCGCCGCCCGAAGCGCGTCCGGGAGCCCGATCTCCTCGATCGCGATCTTCGCGATGTCGCCCGCGGCGTCGGCGATCTTCTCCGCGGCGCCGACGACGCCGAGGACGGGCGCCAGCCGCTCGGCGTCCGCCGGGTTGCGCGCCGCGAGCAGGAGGCTCATCCGTGCGCGCATCTGGAGGAGGTCCACCTGCTCTTCGAGTTCGAGCACCTCCTCCGCCACCTCCGGGCTCTCCAGCAGGACCGAAGAGTACGACAGGTCGATGAGGAGCTCTGCGGTGTCTTTCATCTCGGCCAGCACCTCCTTGACGCCGACCGGCTCGTACTCGACCTCGCGGGGGTCCATAGCACGTCTCGCGCCGGCGGCTGCCTAAATCCTTTCCGGCTGACGGCAACGCTTTTCGCCCCACCCACAAACCCTCGGCACATGTCAGAAGAGACGAGCGCGGAGCTCAAACGCGGGCTCGAGGGCGTTCTCGTCGCCGAGTCGTCGCTCAGCGAGATCGACGGAGACGAGGGACGGCTCGTCTACCGGGGGTACAACATCGACGACCTCGCCCGGAACGCGAGCTACGAGGAGGTGCTCTACCTGCTGTGGCACGGCGAACTCCCGACCCGGGCCCTGCTCGACGCGTTTCGCGGCGGGATGGCGGCGGAGCGCGAACTCGACCCCGAGGTGCTGAACGCCATCGAGTGTCTCGCCCGCGCCGACGAGAGCCCGATGGCCATGATACGGACGGTCACGTCGATGCTCTCGGCCTACGACCCGGACGCGGGGGACGGCGACGTCCAGTCCATCCCCGCGAACGTCCGGAAGGGGCGGCGGATCACCGCGAAGCTCCCGACCGCACTCGCGGCGTTCGACCGGCTGCGCCGGGGAGAGGAGCCGGTCGCGCCGAACCCGGACCTCGCCCACGCCGCGAACTTCCTCTACATGCTCAACGGCGAGGAGCCGGACGACGTCGCGGCGAAGACGTTCGACATGGCGCTCGTGCTCCACGCCGACCACGGGCTGAACGCATCGACGTTCGCCGCGATGGTCACCGCCTCGACGCTGGCGGACCTTCACTCGGCGGTGACGAGCGCCGTCGGCACGCTCTCCGGGGCGCTCCACGGCGGCGCGAACCAGAACGTGATGCGGATGCTCCTCGAGGTGGACGAGAGCACGAAGGACCCGCTCCGGTGGGTACAGGACGCCCTCGCGGAGGGTCGCCGGGTCGCCGGCTTCGGCCACCGCGTCTACAACGTCAAGGACCCGCGGGCGCGAATTCTCAGCGAGCGCTCGCAGGCGCTCGGCGAGGCGTCGGGCGACGAGAAGTGGTTCCGCTACTCCGAGGCGGTCGAGGAGTTCATGCTCGAGGAGAAGCGCATCGCGCCGAACGTCGACTTCTACTCCGCCTCCATGTACTACCAGATGGGCATCCCGATCGACATCTACACCCCAATCTTCGTGATCAGCCGCGTCGGCGGCTGGATCGCACACGTGATGGAGCAGTGGAAGGACAATCGGCTGATCCGCCCGCGCGCCCGCTACGTCGGGCCGGAGCACCGCGAGTTCGTGCCGGTCGGAGAGCGGTAGGGCGGGGCGCGCCTCGCCGCCGCGTCTACGGCAGCCTCTAGTTTCAGTTTCACTTTCACTCCGGACGGGTCGGGTTTAGGTGGGGCCGGGTTGTCGTGTTTAGCGCGGGTCACACGCTCTCCCCCGGTACCCGTCCTCCCCTTTTGAACCGAAACGGTGAACCCGGTCGCCGCCGGCAGAGAGGATATGCTTTCGCTCTCCGACGTCGAGGCGGCCCGTGACCGGGTCGCCGACGTCGCGCGACACACGCCGCTCGAGTACTCACCCGGGTTCTCCGAGCGAACCGGCGCCGAGGTCCACCTGAAGCTCGAGAACTTCCAGCGGACGGGCGCGTTCAAGATCCGTGGCGCGCTCAACCGGATCGCCACGCTGTCGGAGGAGAACCGGGCGGCGGGCGTCGTCACCGCGAGCGCCGGCAACCACGCCCAGGGCGTCGCGCTGGCGGCGACGCGGTCGGGCGTGGACTCGCTCATCGTGATGCCCGAACACGCGCCGATCTCGAAGGTACAGGCGACCGAGCGCTACGGCGGCGAGGTCGTCCTCTACGGCGAGGACTACGACGAGGCGCAGGTCCGGGCACACGAGGTCGAGCGCGAGGAGGGGATGACCTACGTCCACGCCTTCGACGACGAGGCGGTGATGGCCGGACAGGGGACGATCGGCCTCGAGATCGTCGAGGACTGTCCCGGCGTCGACACGGTCGTCGTCCCGATCGGCGGCGGCGGACTCGTCTCCGGGATCGCGACGGCAGTGAAGGGGCTCGACCCCGACACCCGGGTGGTCGGCGTCCAGGCGAAAGGCGCCGCGAGCGTCCGTCGGTCGCTCTCGCAGGGGACCGTCTACGAACGCGACGAGGTCGAGACGATCGCGGACGGCATCGCCACCCGGCGGGTCGGCGAGCGCACGTTCGACGTGATCAGCGAGCGCGTCGACGAGGTCGTCGAGGTCGACGACGAGCAGACCGCCGTTGCGCTCACCCGCCTCCTCGAGCGCGAGAAGGCGCTCGTCGAGGGCGCCGGCGCGGTCGCGCTCGCCGCTCTCATCGACGAGGAGTTCGACTACCGCGAGGACGAGGTCATCGTCCCGGCGCTGTGTGGCGGCAACATCGACCTGAACGTCCTCACGACCGTCGTCCTGCGCGGCCTGATCGCCACGGGCCGGTATCTGAAGCTCGAGACGGTACTGAAAGACCGCCCCGGCGCGCTCCGGGAGCTGTCGGCGGTCATCGCCGACCAGGGCGCGAACATCACCGCCTTCCACCACGACCGGACCGCGCGGGACGTGGCGATGCGGGACGCGCGGGTCGAAATCGAACTCGAGACCCGCGGCCCGGAGCACGTCGAGCGGCTGCTGGGCGCGCTGGCGGCGCGGGGGTACGACGTCGAGGTGCTGACCCACGAGGCCGGCGAGGTGCTCTGAACCGCGGGACCCGTGGCCAGAGACGAGACGGCTCGTGTCCGGGCCGGAGGGCGGCGATGACGCCGCGAGGACGCGACGCGCTTCTCTGGGGGCTCGTCGGCGGGCTCTCGTTTCTCGCCCTCGCACAGGGCTACCGCCTCGTCGCGGCGCTCGGGGTCGACACGCCCGCACTCCTCGGGGTCGGGACCGCCGTCGCCGTCGCGAGCGCCGTGCTCTCCTACCTCGCGGCGCCGCTGTTCGCCCGGCGCGGGCGGAACGAACAGCGTTAAGCCTCGGAGCGGACTACGGCCGCGCCGAGCCGGGATGGCCGAGTGGTAAGGCGCACGCCTGGAAAGCGTGTTCCCTCTGGGATCCGGGGTTCAAATCCCCGTCCCGGCGTGTTCGACGTCTGCCAGCGTCGAGCCGGGCGAACCGGTAGTACTCCTCGCTCCGTACCACGACCGTGAGTCGTCTCGGCAGCACCTTCCGAGTCTGCCGCGTGACCGAGGCCGTGCCGCATCTCAACCCCGTCGTCGACGGGCCGACAGTCACACGGCACACGGAGCCCTGGCGTCTTGCTCATCTTCACCGGGCGGGGCCGTGGCCTCACAGACGAGTGCTGCGGGCGGTTCGGCCGCCCCGCGGCGCGGACTCGCGGCCCGCGTTCGACCCCTACTGAGCCACGGCGGCGTGTCGCCTCGCCGCCGCGAGGCGGACCGGTCGACATCGCACCGCGTTTCCTCCGCTGGCCCCGGCGAGCGGTCCGAGAGCGGCCGACCGCTCGGCAGACGCCGAGGAGCGTGCAGCTGGCACCGGGACCGTCGCACCTCGGGGGCCGGGCGTGACGCCGGTCACGTCGACCCGAAGTCCCCCGGCGTCGCTCTCGTTCGGGCGTGCTGTCGGGCCACGCGGACGCCGACGTCTGGTGCGAGAGGGCGGCGCGCGCTACTCGACCAGGAGGTACCGGTCGACGTAGCGCTCCAGCGTCCGGCGGGTGCGCGCAACTGTCTCGGGGTCGTCGAGGGTCACGCCGCGGATCATCGTCCCGAGGAGCGCCGTGTGGACGAACTCGGCGGCCTCGTCCGGGTCGACGGCGGGGTCGAACCGTCCGGTCTCGGCGCCACGCCGGATCACGTCCGCGAACGCCGACCGGATGAGACCGTCCGAGCGCCGGACGAGCTCGCGGTGGCGCTCGTCGTGGGACGCGGCGGCGCGGATCTCGAGGAGAACCCGGCGGAACTGCACCGCCTCCTCGTCCATCGGGACGGGCACGAGCCGGTCGACGAGGATCAGCAGGTCGTCGTACGGGTCCGCGCCCTCGACGGTCAGCCGCTCGGCGAGCTCGTCGAGCAGGTGCCGGAGGAAGTCGGTCAGCAGTTCGCCCTTGTCCTCGTAGTGGTAGTACAGCAGCGACTTCGACTTCTCGAACTCGTCGGCGATCTGCTGGATCGTCGTCTGGTGGTAGCCGTGGCGACAGAGCGCACGGTAGGTAGCCTCGTGGATCGCGGCGTGGACGTCGGCGTCGTCGCCGGCTGGGTCCGAGATGGTCACGACACGTTGCTCCCGACCGGGGCGTGAAAAGCCCGCGGCGCGGCGGGGTCGGTCACGCGCGCCGCCCGACCGCGCGCTCGATCCGGTCGAGTATCACGAGCGTCGGCGGCAGGGTGGCGAGCGCCGCCACGAGCGTCAGGGCGATGACGCCGACGGTGAGGAAGCCGAAGTCGGCGATGATCGGGAACGGCGACGCCGCGAGCGCGGAGAAGCCGAACACCGTCGTCATCCCCGACACCGAGATGGCCTTGCCGACCCGTGTCGCGGCCGTCTCCACCGCGTCGAGCGGCGAGGCACCCTGCTCGACCTCCTCGTAGTACCGCTCCATCACGATCACGGTGTACTCGGCGCCGATGCCGACCGTGAGCGCGCCGAGGCTCGCCCCCAGCGGCGACACCCGGATGCCCAGCCCGTACATGTAGAGGCCCTGCCACCCGACGACGAACGCCATCGGGACGACCGGCGCGATCGCTCGCGTCAGGTCGCGGTAGTAGAGCAGGAGGGCGACGAAGACGAACCCGAACCCGAGGACCGTGGTGGTGTTGCGACTCTCGATCTGGTCGAGCGTCGACGGCGTCGAGACGACGTCGGTTCCGGTCAACTGGGCGTCCACGCCCGGCGGCGGCTGGGAGAACTGGAGCGCGGAGCGGACGTTCGAGATGAAGGAGAGAGTGCCCTCCGTCGAGAGGTCCGGGCGGCTGACCACGACGATCCGGCCGTAGCCGTCGTCGACGAACCGCTGGCGCTCGGTCGCGGGCGCACGGGCTAGCGCCCGCTCGACGCCCGCCTCCGTCTCGGGGATGCGCCCGTCGTTGTGCCGCATCACCACCTCTGCGGGGGTCTCGACGCCGACGACGCTCGGCGTCCCCATCGCGACGCGGTCGAACTGCTCCATCCACCTGAGCGTCTCGGGCTGGGTCACCCCGCCCGCCACGAGGACGTCGAACTGGACCGCCGATCCGCCGCCGGTCTGGGCACGGAACTGCTCTAAGTCGAGGAGCGCGGGCAGGTCCTGCGGAATGAACTCCTCGGTGTCCGCGAGCGTGTCCAGTTGCGTGCTGGCCTGTACGCCACCGGTGGTGAGCAGGGCAGCGAGGACGAGGACGAGCACGGGGTGAGATGCGAGCGCGCGGGACCCGGTGCCGAGCGCGCGCCCGAACCGACCGGGGGTGTCCCCCTCGTCGGCGGCGCTCACGCCGTCGGCGGGTGCCGGGCGGTCGGGGTCGTCCGTCGGCCCGTCAGCCGGCTCGCGCTCCGTGTCGTCGACACGCTCCCCGCCGTCCGCCGCGGTCGCCGCCCGAGTCTTCGGGTCCTGTCCGCCGTACCGACCGCGGACACGCGCCCAGATCGTGAGGACCGGAGTGAGGACAATGAGGGCGGTGAGGAAAGTGAGGATCACCCCGAAGATCGAGGTCTGTGCGAACCAGACGAACGCGGGCGAGTCGAGCGTCGAGATCCACGTCGCGCCGAAGCCGAGCGCCGCGGCGAGCATCGCGATGAAGACGGCGGGGCCGATGGCCGAGAGCGCCCGCGGCAGCGCCTCGCGGGGTGGCGCGCGCGCGAGTTCCTCCTCGTAGCGCTCGTGGAACTGGACGGAGTAGTCGATCCCCAGTCCGATCAGGATGGGGAAGACGGCGCTCGTGAGCGTCGAGTTCGGGATCCCCGCGTAACCGATCGCGCCGAAGGTGTAGATCACGCCGACGAAGACGGCGACGACCGGGAGGAGCCGGAGGCGGACGCCGCGGAAGAGAAAGAAGAGCGCGACGATCATCAGGCCGACCGCGAGCCCGAGCTGTTGCTGGGTCGAGGACTGGATCGCCGCGGAGAGCTGCGACGAGAACGCGGCCTGCCCGGTGACGATGACATCGACGCCAGCCGGGAACTGCGCCCACTCGCTCGCATCGACCGCGTCCGTGTAGACGGGGCGCTGCTCCTCCTGCGAGAGGCCGGTGTCGAGGACGATCGTGACGAACACGGTGTCCTCGTTCCCGACGACGCGGGCGATGCGCTCCTCGTCGCCCGGGATCTCCCCGTAGGCTGCCCGCACGCGGTCCGCGGGACTCGTGACCGTCTGGACGTTCTCGCGGGCGGAGAGCCGGCGGTCGAAGCGGTCGATGGCCCGCATCGTCCGCGGGTCGGTTACCTGTCCGCGAACGAGGACGGCGACGGTCGAGCGGTCGAAGGTGTCCTGGAAGCGTTCGAGCGTCGGGTTTTCGGCGGTGAACGCATCGTTACCGGTGACGCTCGTGATCTGGGCGGCTCCGCCGAACGCGGCGACGAGGAGGACGAGAGCGACGCCGAGGGTGACCAGCGGGTGGCGCTCTATAACCGCGCCGAGCGTCGCGAAAGCAGAGCTGATCACGCTATCGCCGCCGTAGGAGGACGTATGCGCCTCCGGCAAGCACGATCACGGCCCCGACCGCAATCGGCACGACGGGCGGGCCGCCGTCCGATTGGCTCACGGACACGCCGACGGGCAGGCCGTCGGTGAACTGCGTGTCGCCGTCGGTGTCGTCGTAGCGCACCTGGACGGAGGAGTCGTACGTCTTCGGGAGCGCGGAGCTTCCGGCGCTGACAGCAAACGTCGCGGTAGCGGTCTCACCCGGCGCCATCTGGCCGAGGAAGGCCCCGTCGTCGGCCGACGAGAGCGGGTCGGTCGGGAACAGCCGGGCGTTCACGGCCGACACCGGCTCCTCGCCGTTGTACCGGAGCGTCACGTCGAGGTTCGCGGAGCCGCCGGGCGAGACCTCCGTCGAGACGTCCGTCACCACGAACGACTGCATACGGGGCTCGATCGTCAGCGCCTGCCGTATGGGGTCGCCGACGGTCCGCACGTTGCCCGCCGCGTTCTCGTACTCCACGGCGAACGCGAAGCTGTTGGTGCCCGGCTCGGCGTCCTGGGCGACCGAGATAGTGAAGCTCACCGGCGCCGATTCGCCCGGCGCGAGATCGCCGACCGCCGACTCGCCGTTCGTCGGCGTCACCGGCGAGTCGGGGGCGTTCTGCATCCGTACCACGACCTGTCGAGCGGGCGCCTCCCCGGTGTTCGCGAGGTCGGCGGTGATCTGTGCCTTACTCTCGTCGACCCGGAACCGCTCGGTCTCGACGTTCCGCAGGGCGAACCGCCGCTCCGCGCCGACGGTCACGCCGACGGTCTGCGGGTCTGCGCTCCCGGTCACGCCGTTCGGGTTCTCGAAGACGACGTTCGTCTGGACGGGGTACGATCCCGGCGCGGCGTCGCCCGTCGCGCCGACCCGCACGGACACCTCGCGCTGCTCGCCCGGCGCCAGCCGACCGACGAAGACGCCCGTCTGTCGCTGCGGGGCGTCCGTCGGACCGAAGAACACCGCGGGTGCGCCTGCCGAGAGGTCGAGGCGGGTGTCCGTCGCCGTCCGTGTCCCGGTGTTCTCGACGGTCAGCGACAGCCGGTCGGTGTCGCCGGCGAAGAGGCTGTCTGCGTCGCCGCCGGTAACCTGGAACTGCGGTCGGGCCTCGACCCGGATCTGGACCGACGTCCGGACCGTCCGCGTCACCGTCGTGAACTCCGGCTGTTCGAACTCGTCGACGACGACAGAGCGGGTGTGGCTGTACTCGATCCGAACCGGCACCCGGTAGGTGCCCGGCTCGGCTGCCCCGACCTCGATGCGGTACTCCAGCGGCGTCGTCTGGCTGGTCGGAAGCCGACCGAGCGTCTGCGTGCCCGTCTTGACGTCGACCGGCGCGTCGATACCGGACTCGACGACCTCGACCCGGACGTTCCGTGCGGTCGTCACCCGGTCTTCGAACCGCGGGTTCCGCTGGTCGCCCCGCTCCAGCTCACCGTCGTTCGTCACCGCGACTGTCAGCGTCGTCTCTTCGCTCGCCTGTACGGTGCCCGTCGGTGAGGTGGCCGTGATGTCCGGTTCACCGATGATGACCGTGTTCGCGCCTGCCGGGAGGGCGAGCGCCGCAGAGACGAGAAGAGCCGAGAGTACGAGAACCGTCGCGCGTCTGCAATTCATGTAGTTGAACAGTCGGTCAGGAGGTTAAGCCTGGCGAAACGGACGAACGGCTCTTAAATCCGGGCGGACGCCGGCGCCGTGCCAGGCGCGACCGAGGCCGGCGACGGGCCGCGAGACGCCACCGGCACGGGGTCTGGGCGGTCTCGGAGGCGTCGGCAGCGAGGGGCAGTTTCGTCACGTTCATATAGAACGGCAAGTCAGTTTGAGTCGATTATGAGCCAACGCCGGATGGCGGGGGGACCCGTCATGATCATGGGAGAGGACGCCCAGCAGATCCGGGACCGCGACGCCCAGGAACACAACATCTCGGCGGCGCGAGCCGTCGCGGAGGCGGTGCGGTCGACGCTCGGGCCGAAGGGGATGGACAAGATGCTCGTCGGCTCGACGGGCGACGTCACCGTCACGAACGACGGCGTGACGATCCTCGAGGAGATGGACATCGAGAACCCGACGGCACAGATGGTCGTCGAGGTGGCACAGACCCAGGAGGAGGAGGCCGGCGACGGCACGACGACGGCTGTCGCGGTCGCGGGCGAGCTCCTGAAGCTCGCCGAGGAGTTCATCGACCGGGAGATCCACCCCACCTCGATCATCCGCGGGTTCACCGAGGCGAGCGAGGTCGCACGCACCGAGGTCGCGAAGATGGCGACGCAGGTCGAGGGCGACGAGGAGCGCCTCCGCGCCGTCGCCGAGACGGCGATGACGGGCAAGGGCGCCGAGGTCAACAAGCGCGTCCTCGCGGATATCATCGTCGAGGCCGTCCAGGCCGTCAGCGTCGACGCCGACGACGGGACGACCGTCGTCGACCTCGGCTACGTCGAGACGGGGACCGAAACCGGTCGCGGCGTCGAGGAGTCAGAGCTCATCGACGGCGGGGTCATCAGCAAGGAGCCGCTCCTCTCGGACATGCCGCGACAGTTCGAGGACGCGAACGTCCTTCTCTCGCTCGACCCGCTCGAGGCCAGCGAAACCGACACCGACATCTCGGTCCGGGCGGAGAGCCACGAGACGGTCGACCGGTTCCTCGAGGCCGAGGAACGGGAGCTGAGAGAGCAGGTCGAGGCGCTCGAGGAGCTCGGCGTCGACGTCCTGCTCTGTCAGAAGGGCATCGACGACATCGCCCACCACTACCTGAAGGAGGCCGGCATCCTCGCGATGCGCCGGACGAACAAGAGCGACATGGCGTTCCTGAAGGAGGTGCTTGGCGCGCGCATCGTCAACAGCCTCGAGACGGCGACCGAGGACGACCTCGGTCACGGCTCGGTCCACTGGCACGACGAGACCGAGACGTTCCGGATCCAGGGGACCGGCGAGGAGACCCACGGCGTGACCATCATGCTCCGCGGGTCGACCCAGCAGGTGATCGACGAGCTGGAGCGCGGCGTGATGGACGCGCTCAACGTCGTCGCCACCGCGGCCGGCGACGGACGGGTCGTCGGCGGCGCCGGCGCGACCGAGATCGAGCTCGCCCGACGCCTGCGCGACCACGCCGACGGCGTCGAGGGACGCGAGCAGCTCGCGGTCGAGGCGTTCGCCGACGCGCTGGAGCTGGTGCCGCGCACCCTCGCGACGAACGCCGGGCTCGACGGCATCGACGCGCTCGTCGACCTGCGGGCGGCCCACGACGACGGCGACGTCAACGCCGGCCTCGACGTGTTCAGCGGCGAGGTCGTCGACAGCTACGGGGCGGGCGTCGTCGAGCCGGCGACGGCGAAACAGCAGGCGATCGCCTCCGCCGCCGAGGCCGCGAACCTCATCCTGAAGATCGACGACGTACTCGACGCCGGCGAGAGCGACGACGACGACGGCGGCCCGGGCGGCGCCCCCGGCGGTATGGGCGGTATGGGCGGTATGGGCGGCGCGATGTGACCGACGGCAGGTAGACACTCGCCGCCTTTCTCCCGGCGCGACGCTCCGGCCAGCGGCGACTACGCCGTCGCTCGGCGTTCAGCCGTGTCCGACGCGAGAGAACGGAAGCAGATTGGCCGTCGGCGCGTCGACCGCAGGCAGGCGGCTGTGGTTACTGCGCCAGCGCCGGACCGAGGCGACCAGCAGGGCGGCGAGCGCGAGTGCGGCGACTCGGGTCGGTGTCATAGTGCGCCCGGAGAGCGGGGCGAGAGAGGGATAGAGGCCCCCAACCGCGAAGCCGGATTCCCGCCGTTCGTGGCCGTTTCACGGCAGTTAATCCGGCTTAACGGCCGGCGCGGCACTCATAAGTGTGCGCCGCCGGGAGAAACGGTGTGCTCCGACTCCTCGACGGCGACGACGTGCGGACGTGCGCGCCAGCGGCAGCGGCTGTCGACGCGGTGGCGGACGCCTTCGTCGCGGCGCACCGCGGTGACGTCGTGATGCCGTCGAAATCGTACGTCGACCTGCCTCGCTACGGCGGCGACTTCCGGGCGATGCCCGCCTACGTCGACGGCGGATCGTGGGACGCGGCGGGGTTGAAGTGGGTCAACTCCCACCCCGAGAACCCGGAGCGGTTCGACCTCCCGACGGTAATGGGGGTGATGGTGTACTCCGACCCCGAGACGGCCCGGCCGCTCGCGGTGCTCGACGGCGTCGAGCTCACACGCCTGCGGACCGGCGCCGCAGCCGCCGTCGCGACCGACCACCTCGCCGTCGCCGACGCGTCGTCGCTCGGCCTCGTCGGCGCGGGCGCACAGTCGTACGCTCAACTCAGGTTCGTCGCGTCGGTCCGGCCGGTCGAGCGTGTGGTCGTCGCCGACGCCGACCCGGAGGCCACGGCGGCGCTCGTCGACCACGCGACGGAGGAGGGGTTCGACGCGCGCGCCGGGAGCGTCGCGGAGGCCGCCGCCTGCGACGTCGTCTCGTCGACCACCCCGGTCACGGAGCCGATCGTCGAGCGCTCCGCCGTCGGCGAGCGAACCCACCTCAACGCGATGGGCGCCGACGCCGCCGGGAAGCAGGAGCTCGAGAGCGCGATTCTGACCGACGCGACGGTCGTCATCGACGACCGGGACCAGTGTGTCCACTCGGGCGAGATCAGCGTCCCGTGGGAGGCGGGGCTGCTCGACGAGGACGCGATCCACGCCGAACTCGGCGCGGTCGTGGCAGGGGCGGCCCCCGGCCGGACCGCGGAGACGGGTATCACCGTCTTCGACTCGACGGGGCTGGCGGTCCAGGACGTCGCGGCCTCGCACGTCGTCTACGAGCGAGCGACCGACGACGACGTCGGGACGGAGTTCGATCTGCTCGGCATCTAGTCGTCGCCAGGGACGGTCGCGAGGAGCTCGAAGAGCTTCGAGACCAGCCAGCCGATGACTATCAGCGGGAGGAAGGGGACGAAGAGGAGGACGAGGACTAAGAGGTACGTCTACCCGACCGCGTCCATCTCGGCGTCACGGCGCGCGCGGTAGCCGGCGCGGAGCGGTTCGGGGTCGGAGATGGCGTCAGACACGGGTCGTAGGTGGAGGGCGGGACCGTGGGGCTACTCGACGTCGATCCGGTGCGAGCCGTCGGTCGCGGCTGTCTTCGGCAGCGTGACCGTCAGGACGCCGTTGCGGTAGGTCGCGCTCGCGGCGGTCTCGTCGACCGCGGCGGGCAGCGAGACGGAGCGCGAGACGGAGTCGCGGCGGCGCTCGCGGCGGAGGTAGGTGCCCGCGCCCCCGCCCTCGTGCCCGTCCGTCACCTCGTCGTGGCCCCGCGACGCGCGGAGCGTGAACGTCCGGTTCGCGACGGCGACCTCAATGTCCTCGCGGTCGTAGCCCGGCAGGTCGGCCGTCACGACGAGTTCGTCGTCGTAGTCGGCCACGTCGAGGTCGAACGCGCGGTCCGTGACGCCGCTCATCGTCCGCTCGAACGTCTCGTCGAAGGGTGTCGTTCGTACCATACTAATGGTACGTTCCCCGAGTGATAAATCCGTAGCGAGCCGTGCTATCACCCGTCAGTACAGGACGTGACGGGTGTCGTAGGAGCCGAGCCGCCGGACCCAGCCGGCCTCGGCGATCGCCTCGAGCCGCTCGACGGCGGTCTGTGCTCGCCGCTCGTACAGGCCGGCCTCGAAGTCGATGTGGAACAGGTAGTCGCCCAGTCGCTCGCCGCTCGGACGGGACTCGACCCGCGAGAGATTGACCTCGCGGTCGGCGAACGCCTCCAGCATCTCCAGCAGGAGTCCGGGGTAGTTCGCGTTCGGGTAGACCACCACGCTCGACTTCCCGCCGGCGTCGTCGCGGTCGGCGGGCGGCGCGACGACGAAAAATCGGGTGGCGTTCGAGTCGCGGTCCTGGATATCCTCGGCGAGAACGTGGACGCCGTCGCCGGCGTTGTCCGGGTGGCCGATCCCGGCGACCGCCGGGTCGTCGCGGGCGCGTTCGACGCCACGGGCGGTGCTCGCGACCGCCTCCAGCCGCGCGCCGGGGTGGTGCTCCTCGAGGTAGCCCCGGCACTGTGCGAGCGCCTGCGAGTGGCTGGCGACGGCCTCGAACGCGTCGTCCCGTGCCAGCAGCGCGTGGCGGATCGGGGTGACAATCTCCTCGACGACGGCCACCTCGTAGTCCGCGAGGGCGTCGAGCGTCTCGGTCACCGACCCCTCGATGCTGTTCTCGATCGGCACCACCCCGCGACCGACGGCGCCGCGGGCGACCGCCTCGACGATTGCGGTGACGGACTCGCGGAAGTCGACGTCGCCGTCGCCGTCGACCGCGCGGGCCGCCCGGTGCGAGTAGGTGCCCGCGGGGCCGAGGGTGAGTACGTCCATGGGAGCGCGGTGACGCGGTCTGTGGTTAAGCGCGTCGTTCCGCGCAGAACGCGACGAAGTTCTCCAGTAGCCGCAGGCCGGTCTCGCCGCTCTTCTCGGGGTGGAACTGCGTCCCGACGACGTTGTCGCTCGCGACGACGGCGGGGAACCGCTCGCCGTGTGCCGTCGTCGCCGCCACCGCCCCGGAGTCGTCCGGGCGGGCGTAGTACGAGTGGACGAAGTAGGCGTACTCGCCGTCGACGCCCGCCAGGACGGGGTGGTCGCGCTCGACAGTCAGGTCGTTCCAGCCCATGTGCGGCACCTTCGGAGCGTCCCGGAACCGGACGTTCCGACCGGGGATCACCCCGAGTCCCTCGGCGTCGCCCTGCCCCTCGCGTTCTGCCTCCTCGCTCCCGGAGAGCAGCATCTGCATGCCGAGACAGATGCCGAGCAGGGGCGTGCCGTCGGCAGCGGCGTCGGTCAGCACCGCGCGGAACGGCCCGGCGTTCTCCATCCCGTCGCCGAACGCGCCGACGCCGGGGAGGACGACGCCGTCGGCGCCGGCCAGCGCGTCGGGTGTCTCGACGACGTCGACGTCCGCGCCCGCCCGCTCTAGCCCCCGCGTGGCGCTCCGGAGGTTGTTGATCCCGTAGTCCACGACCGCAAGATCGACCATGTGACGCGTCGACGGCGCGGGCACAAGTCGGTTCCGCCCCGCGACACGCGCCCGAAGCGCGCGTCACGGCGGGTCGGTCAGTAGTCGCCGAGCCGTGACTGCCCGCCGTCGGCTGCGCCGACCCCGGCCAGCGCCGCCGCCTCCGCAACCGCCGCCGCGAACGCCTCGCGCTGGCTCGCGTCGTACAGCGTCGCCGCCGGGTGGAGCGAGACGAGCACCCGCCGGGCGCAGCCGCCGAGTCGTGCCTCGTCGACCGACCCTGCCTCGTTCGTCACCGCGACCGACCGGTCGAGGAGGTGTTCGCTCGGCACCTTCCCGAGCGTCACGACGAGGTCGGGGTCGACGGCGGCGACCTCGGCGTCGAGGTGGTCCCGACAGCTGGTCAGCTCCGCCGCGGTCGGGTCG
>KI543182.1:17519-19790 GCA_000496195.1 uncultured archaeon A07HB70 | reverse complement strand
TCCGTGCGGGCGAGGCCGGCGTCACGGAGGGCGTCGTCCAGCACGTCGCCCGACCGTCCGACGAACGGGCTCCCCTCGCGGTCCTCCGTCTCGCCCGGCGCCTCGCCGACGAACAGGAGCGCCGCGTCCCCCGGCCCGTCGCCGTTGACGATCCGGGATCGACAGTCGGCGAGCGCCGGGCACCGCTCGCAGGCGACGACGTCGGGACCCTCGCGCCGCGCGGCGTCGGTGTCGTCCACACCGTCTGCTGGGGCGCCCAGTTTCTGAACTTACCGGTCGGCTGCCCCGCCGTCGCCGGCCAGCGCCCGGCCTGCCCGCGCGCCCAGCCGCGCCACCCGAAGCGGTTCGGGGCGGCCCTGTCCCTCGGGAGTGTGTGCACGGACGACCCGTGCGGCCTCGTCGTGCGCACAGCCGAGCGCCCGGACGAACAGCCGTCGCTCGCCGACGTCGACGCGGCGGCGGGAGGGGAGGGCGTCGTAGCGGGCGCGGCGGGCGGCACGGGCCTCGCCGGCAAACGCCTCGTCGATCGCGTCGGCGAGGCCGGGGCTGGGCTCGAAGCTCACGGCGAGGACGGGGCGGTCGGCGGCGGCGCGGACGGCGCCGAGGTCGACGACGTCGAACCACGTCGGGGCGACGCCGGCGACGAGGAGGTGGCTCGCGTCCGGACGGTCGACCCGCGCGAGGAGAGACTGGACCGCGGCGGTGGCGGCGCCGTCGGCGACGGGTCGGGCGTCGAGAGCGAGGCCGTCCGCGACGCGGTCGGCACGGACGACGGCGGCGCAGGCGACGAGGCTCCCGGAGTCGTCGCCGTCGCCGGAGAACGCGACGCCGAGCGCGCGGGCGCCCGGACTCACGGCTGGGGCGCTACTCCTCGTCGTCGTCTTTGATCTGCTCGAGCTTGTCGATCAGTTCGTCGTTCGAGGCGCCGATCTCGAACTCGACGTCGCCCTCGTGGTCCGTCTCGCTGGTCTTGACCCCCTCCTCGTCGTCGTCGAGGTCCAGTTCTTGATTCTCCTGCTCGGACTCGTCGTAGCTCCCGAAGCCCATCGGTGTGTGGTAAGGGGCCACGCGGGAAAAGTCGCACGGGCGTCGAACAGGGTTTTGTTCCGGGCGGGCGACACACAGCCGTGAACGTCGTGAACCTCACCGAGGGTGCGGAGCAGTTCACGTGCAACGCCTACCTCGTCGGCGGCGAGACGCCGACGCTCGTCGACGCCGGGACGGTGCCGGGGGTCGCCGACGCGGTCCGGAGCCACGTCGACGGCCTCGACCACGTCGTCCTGACCCACCAGCACGGCGACCACGTCGGGCGGCTGGACGAGGTGCTGGACGCCTTCGACCCGGTGCTCTACGCCCACGACGACCACCCGCGGCGCGACGGGTCGCTCGCGGACGGCGACAGCGTGGCGATGGGCGACGAGACGTTCGACGTCGTCCACACGCCCGGCCACGCGAGCGACCACGTCGCGCTCGTCTCCGACCGGACGCTGTTCAGCGGCGACGTCGTGGTGTACGACGACGGCGCGTTCGCCGACGGGAGCTTCGGCCGGACGGACGCCGCCGACCAGTCCCGTGAGCGCCTGATCGAGAGCCTGTACGACCTCCTCGACCGAGCTCCGGAGACGGTCGAGGCGATGTACGCGGGCCACGGCGGGCCGTTCGTCGCGGGCGAGACGGCAGACGAGTCCGTGCGAACGGTCGTCGAGCGCGCGCTGACTCGTGCCGAGCGCCGCGAGCCGAAGTACCAGGACGGGTAGCAGCCCCGCGGTTTTTGTCTGTCGCGGTCGACCCCCGGGTATGGCAACAGAGGCGAGTACTTCGTCGGGACTGTCGGTAGAGACGGAGTCGATGACCGCGGTCCACTGGTTCGGGGTGGTCCTCGCTCTCGTGACGGCGGCGGTTCACCTGGTCCTCGGGGTGCGCGTGCCGAGCGGCCTCGGCATCTCGTTTCTCCTCGCCGGGCTGGGCTTTCTCGGCGCCATCGTACTCCTGCTGGTCGGCTACCGTCGCCGGCTGCTCTACCTCGTCGGAGTGCCGTTCACCGGCGCGCAGCTCGCGATCTGGTACGCGCTGAACGTGCTTCCGGAGGGGCCGCTCGCCGTCGGGGCGGTCGGGACGTTCGGCGCCGTCGACAAGATCGCACAGGTGCTCCTGATCGTCGTCTTGATATACCTGTTCCGCGCGGAGTAGTCGCGTCAGGCGCTGCGTCGCTCTTTCGCCTTCTTGCGGAGGTTCTTGTAGCCGCACTTCCGGCAGGACGACGCGCGCTGG
>KI543182.1:11569-15867 GCA_000496195.1 uncultured archaeon A07HB70 | reverse complement strand
CGGTGGGCGGGACGGAGCCGAGCGACGCGAGGGCGACCGCCGGGAACGGCTCGGCAGCCGCGAGGACTTCTGGGGCTCGTAGCGCGCGATGGCGGGGGCCGACGACGCCGGGGGCGAGCACGACCCGGAGGTCGACCGGGTTCTCGACCGCGCCGGCTTCGACGCCGGTGCGAGCGTGCTCACCCGCCGGCAGGCGGAGGTGCTGGCGCTCCGGGAGCAGGGGCTCACGCAGTCCGATATCGGCGACCGGCTGGGCACCTCGCGGGCGAACGTCTCTGCGGTCGAGCGGTCGGCCCGCGACAACGTCGAGCGGGCGCGCGAGACGGTCGCGTTCGCCGACGCGCTCTCCGCACCCGTCCGGGTGACGATCGAACCGGGGGCGGACCTCTACGACGTACCGGGGCTGGTGTACGACGCCGCCGACGAGGCGGGCGTGAAGGTGAACCACACCGCGCCGGACCTGATGCGTCTCGTCGGCGACGGCGCGGGCGACGCCGTCGAGGGCCAGCGCGTCGTCGACCCGCTCCTCGTCGGCGTCACGGGCGACGGGGCGGTGCGGGTCCGCCGCCGCCGGTAGCTTTCTACCCCACCCCGCCGACGCGGCGGATATGGACCTCGGACTCGACGGCGACGTCGCACTGACGACGGCGAGCACCGCGGGACTGGGCGGCGCGAGCGCCGAATCGCTCGCCCGCGAGGGCGCCCACGTCGCGGTCTGTGGCCGCGACCCGGAGCGTCTCGCGGCGGCACGAGAGCGCCTCGCCGACGTCGGGCCGGGCGAGGTGCTCGGCGTCCGCGCGGACGTCACCGACGGGAGCGACCTCGAGCGGCTCGTCGAGGCGACGGTCGAGCGGTTCGGAGCGATCGACCACCTCGTCACGAGCGCCGGCGGCCCGCCGCCGGGCGGGGTGCTGGACCTCGACGACGAGGCGTGGTACGCCGCCTACGACCTCCTCGTGATGAGCGTCGTCCGGGCAGTCCGGGCGGCCCACCCCTACGTCGCCGACGGCGGGGGAACGATCACCTGTGTCGCGTCGCGCACGGTCCGCGAGCCGATGGACGGGCTGGTGCTGTCGAACGCCGTCCGGCGCGGGGTCGTCGGGCTGGTGAAGACGACGGCGCGGGCGTTCGCGCCCGCGGTGCGGACGAACGCCGTCCTGCCGGGGCCGTTCGAGACGAGCCGTATCGAGGGACTGGTCGAACACGGCGTCGAGACGGGCGAGTACGCCGACTACGAATCGGGGCTCGCGAGCTACGCAGAGAGGGTGCCGCTCGGCCGTATCGGCGACCCGCGGGAGCTCGGCGACACGGTTGCCTACCTCGCGAGCAGCCGGGGTGGCTTCGTCAACGGCGTCTGTCTGCCGGTCGACGGCGGCGCCCTGCGCTCCTAACGCTCGCTCTCGTACCGTCCCTCGTCGCGGAGTCGCTCGACCAGCGCCCGGACCTCGTTCGCGCGGTCGCGAGGCACGACCAGCACCCGGTCGTCGACGGCGACGACGGCGAGCCCCTCGACACCGACGAGCGAGACGTGGGCGTCGTCGGCGTAGACGACGCTGTCGCTGGCGTCGAGCGCCGTCAGGTCGCCGAACGCCGCGTTCTCCGCCCCGTCCGCGAGCCGCCCGACCGCGTCCCAGGTCCCGAGGTCGTCCCACTGGAAGTCGGCGGGCACGAGCGCCGCCCGGTCGCGGGCCGCCGCGTCCTCCATCACCGCCTCGTCGACGCTGACCGCGGGGACAGCCGCGAAGCCGGCCTCCGGGTCGCCGTCGTCGAGGCACCCGAGCAGCGGCGCGAGCGGAGAGTCGCGCGCCGCGTCGAGGAAGGCGCTCGCACGCCACGCGAAGATTCCCGCGTTCCACCGGAAGCCGCGGGCGAGGTAGTCGCGGGCCGTCTCGCGGTCGGGCTTCTCGTGGAACCGGTCGAGCAGACGGTGGTCGCCCGCGTCGGCGCCGGGTTCGAGGTAGCCGTATCCGGGGTCCGGACGCGTCGGGTCGACACCGAGGGCCACGAGGCGGTCGGTCCGGGCGGCGACGCGGACGGCGCGCTCGGCCGTCGCGCGGAAGGCCGCGTCGTCGCCGACCGCGTGGTCGCTCGGGCAGACGAGGACGACGGGGTCGTCGTCGCGTTCGTGGAGGCGGTAGGTGACGTAGGTGACGGCGGGGCCGGTGTCGCGGGGCGCGGGTTCGACGACCGGCTCGGCGTCGACACGGGTCCGCACGCCCGCCGCGAGGTCCGGGCGCGTCGAGACGACGACGCTGTCGGCGAACCCGACCCGGTCGACGGTCCGGGCGAGGAGCGACCGGTCGTCCGGGCCGCCGAGCGAGAGGAACTGCTTCGGTCGGTCCGGGCGCGAGGCGGGGTAGAGCCGGGTGCCGGTGCCGCCGGCGAGGACACAGGCCGCCGTCCTCACCACGTCTCGACCGCCCCCTCGCGCACGTCCTCGGCACAGCCCTCGCAGTCGGGGTGGTCGGCCTCGAAGCAGGCAGGGCGACCCTCGGCGTCGACGGCGACGGCCCGGCGCTCGGCGTGGCGCCGGCAGACGATGCGGGCGCGGCCCTCGTCGTCCTCGGGGAGGCCGGCGGCCCGGCGGCCCTCGCGGTAGGCACGACGGGCCTCGGCGGCGGTCCGACCGGCACGCCGTGCGGCGCGGCGGAGGCGCGCGGCGAGGTCCATACGGGCCGTGAGGGGACCGGACGACACAAAAGCGTCGCCCGACCCCACCACTTCCGCCCCGGTGACGGAACGTTAAATATCGAACCGCACCAACCGTCGTGTGCCTCCCACTGAACACACGCGGAGGCGAGCACCCATGAGCGAGTTGCGAACCCACGCGGAAGAGGTAGCGGCACAGTTCTCGGACCACGTCGACGTCGACGCAGACGAGGTCGAGGAGCGCCTGCGAAACCTCGTCGAGGAGTACCGTGTCCCCGTCGACGAGGCGCGCCGGAGCGTCACCAACCACTATCTCGACGAGGCAGGGGTGGAGCGTGACCAGATCCGGGCGGGCGGGTCGGAGCACGCGCAGGTCGGCGACATCGAGAGCGACGACGAGTGGGTCGACCTGCGGGTACAGGTGGTCGACCTCTGGGACGCCCAGAGCGACGCCGTCGCGCAGGTCGGCCTGGTCGGCGACGAGTCGGGGACGACCCGGTTCGTCGCGTTCGAGACGTCCGACGTCGAGCCGCTGGAGGAGGGCGTCTCCTACGCCCTCGGCAACGTCGTCACCGACGAGTACCAGGGCAACTACTCGGTGAAGCTCAACCGCACGACGACGGTCGAGCGCCTCGACGAGGCGGTCGAGGTTGGCGACGACGCCGACGAGGTGACCGGCGCGCTGGTCGACGTCCAGTCGGGCAGCGGGCTGATCAAGCGCTGTCCGGAGGCGGACTGTACGCGCGTCCTCCAGAACGGCCGGTGCTCCGAGCACGGACAGGTCGACGGCGAGTTCGACCTGCGGATCAAGGGCGTTCTCGACGACGGCGAGGCGGTCCACGAGGCCATCTTCGACCGCGAGACGACCGCCGAGCTGACCGGCGTCGGACTGGAGGAGGCAAAGCAGAAGGCAAAGGACGCGCTCGACACCGCCGTCGTCGGCGACGAGATGCGCGAGGAGATTCTCGGACGGTACTACCGGGTCCGGGGCCCGACGCTCGGCCGCTACCTGCTGGTCGACGCGTTCGAGGAGCTGGGCGGGCCGTCGGCGGACGACGCCGAGCGGGCGCTGGTCGAGGCGAGGTCGGTATAATGTCCGGCGACGTTCCAACCCGCGAGGTCGCACGCCGCGTCTTCGCGAGCGAGTTCAACGACGCCACACACACGTTCAAAGAGTCCGACGACGAGCGCGCGCCGGTGTACGCGCTCCTGCCGACCGGCGAGCGGGCAAACCGCGTCTTCCTCGTCGGGACGCTCACCGAGACGGAGGACGTCGGCGAGGACTCGGAGTACTGGCGCGGCCGGATCGTCGACCCGACGGGGACGTTCTACGTCTACGCCGGGCAGTACCAGCCAGAGGCCGCGGGCGCGCTCCGGGACGCCGAGCCGCCGGAGTACGTCGCCGTGGTCGGCAAGCCCCGAACGTTCGAGACGGACGACGGCGGGACGAACGTGAGTGCCCGGCCCGAGTCCATCACGGCCGTCGACGCCGCGACGCGGGACCGCTGGGTCGTCGAGACGGCGCAGGCGACCGTCGAGCGCGTCGCCGCGTTCGACGACGACGCGAACGAGTACGCCCGGCTGGCCGCCGAGCGGTACAGCGAGGAGACGGCCGTCCACCGCGACGCCGCCGTCTCGGCGCTGGAGAG
>KI543182.1:10110-11211 GCA_000496195.1 uncultured archaeon A07HB70 | reverse complement strand
TTCCGTGACCGGCCGAGCGCTGTGTCGAGCCCCGTGGCCCGGGCGACGCGGACCGGCGTCGGCGGGTGGATGTTCGTCCGCTCTAGCAGGCTGTCGTCGTAGAACACCTCCCGCGGCGTGCCGCTGCCGACGATGTCGCCGTCAGCCATCACACAGACCCGGTCGGCTGCCTCCGCGGCAAATTCGAGATCGTGTGTCGAGAGCACCACGCTGATATCGTCCTCGTGGATCTGGCGGATCTGGTCGGCGACCAGCCGCGACCGTTCGGGGTCCAGGCCCGCCAGCGGCTCGTCGAGGACGACCACACTCGGCTCCAGGACGAGCACGCCGGCGAGCCCGACGAGGCGCTTCTCGCCGCCGCTGAGGTAGTGGGGAATCCGGTCCTCGAGATGTGCGGCGTCGACCGTCGCCAGCGCCGCTCGGGCACGACGCTCTGCCTCCTCGCCAGCCATCCCGTAGTTCTGGAGGCCGAACAGCACGTCGTCCAGCACCGTGGGCGCAACCAGCTGTGTGTCGGCGTCCTGGAAGACGAACCCGACCTCCCGCCGGGCGTGGGCTCTGTTCGCCTCGGTGACCGGCGCGCCGTCGACGACCAGCTCGCCCTCGTCGGGGACGAGGGTGGCGTTCAGGTGTTCCAGCAGCGTCGACTTGCCCGCCCCGTTGCCGCCGACGAGCGCGACCACCTCGTCGGGATACACGGAAAAGTCGACGTCGTGCATCCCGACGGTGCCGTCGGGGTAGGTGTGGGCCTCACACCGAAGATCGACCAGCGGCGTCCGAGCCTCGGAGCGACCGGTACTCATACCGGAATCACCTGGTAGGCAACGACCAGCGCGTAGGCAACGACGCCCGCGTAGCAGGCGACGACGGCGACGACCTCACGAGCGGGGGGTCGCGGGACATCCCCGTACAGCGTAATGTCGCCGTCGTAGCCCCGGGCCTCCATCGACGTGACCAGCCGCTCGGAGCGCTCGATCGCCGTCAGGAGCGTCATCCCGAGGAGACGAGCGTAGGTCCGCCGGTTCGTCCAGAACTCCGAGAGCGACGCTCCGCGGGCGAGCGCGCTCTTGAGTAGGTCTTCGAGCGTCTCGAGCATGACGA
>KI543182.1:4724-8321 GCA_000496195.1 uncultured archaeon A07HB70 | reverse complement strand
GTCGCGGCGACTGCGCTCCCGGCTGTCTTCTACGTACTCAGCCTCGAGACGATCGGACTCCTCACGCTTCACTACGAACCGGTCGGGGTCGCGGTGTTCGCGGTCGGCACGCTGTACGTCGTCGACGAGCAGTTCGTCGCAGTGCCACAGTTCTGGCGAAATCAGCTCGTAGACAGCCTCGACGAGAAGATCGTCCTGATCGACGACGAGGGACGCGTCCGGGACTACAATCGGCGTGCAGTCGAGGCGTTTCCCGAGCTCGCAGACGGCGAGGACCAGCCGCTCGACGCCGTCGTCCCGCGGCTGGCCGAGGCGCTGGGCGACGACGACGTACTCACGACGGGTGGTCGAGAGCACGACGCCGGGCCGCGGTATCTACAGGTCGTCTCGACGCCGCTGACACGCACCGGCGCGGTCGTTGGACGGGCAGTTGTCTGTACGGACGTCACCCGCGTCGAGCGCCAGCGACGACAGCTCGAGCGGCAGAGCGACCAGCTCGACGACTTCGCCGACGCGATCACGCACGAACTGCGGAATGCGCTGGCAGTGGCGAGGGGACACTTCGACGTGATCGCCGCCGACCGACCGCCGGCCGACACCGAGTCGGCGAGGACGAGCGTCGACGCGGTCAGAGACGCACACCGACGGATAGATCGGATCGTGACCGACCTGGCGAGACTCGCGGCACGCGAACAGACGGTCGAGTCGGTCGAGGAGTGTTCGCTCGACGCGGTCGTCGAGGCGGCGTCGGCGGACATCGGCGCAGACGACGTGGAGATACAGGTCGAGCGAGACGCGACGGTGGTGGCGAGCCGACCGGTGCTGACCGAACTGTTCACCAACGTCGTGCAGTTCGCCGAGTTCGAGGACGCAGAACGGGTGACAGTCGAGACTGGCCGGTCGGAGATCGTGATCACCGTCGATGGCCAGCAGGTCCCCGAGAACCGGATAGAGGCCCTGTTCGCGTACGGCGAGGCAGTGCCGAGCGCGGAGACCGGAACCGTGTTTCCGACGATACGGGCAATCGGGAGCAGCCACGGCTGGACGGTCGAGGTCGATCCGCGGTACCGAGACGGGATACAGGTCGATATCGGAGACGTGAGGATCGGTGAACACGGGCTGTCGGCCTGAGAGGAGTCAGTGGTGCGCCGCTGCGCAGCCCGGCCGAGACGGAGAGCCTGGCGTCCGGGCCGCGACGACAGAGTGTCGGCGGCGTAGAGGGGTCGTCGGCTCGGGGGCTCGCCCGAAGCTGACGTCCGAGGCTGTGTCCGACTCGACAGTCGCCCGTGAGTGCAACTCGTCGGACGACCCGTCGACAGGAGCCCGCTCGTCTGTGGAGCCGAGCGACCCGTCGCCGGACCGTCTGACCGGGAGGGTGTGCGACGTGGCGGTCGACGACCCGGGGCTGCTAGTACTCACCGAGCCGTGCCTGGCCCCGGCGGCCCCGTTCGGCGAGCGGCACGTTCGTCGCGACGATCTCCTCGACTTCGTCTCTGTTGGTCCCGTCGCTGTTGATGGCTCGGGTCGCACCCGCCCGGTCGACGTCGAACCCGGCCTCGTCGTAGAGGTCGTAGATTACGCCGCTGTTGCTGATAGCGACGTGGACGCCGCGGCTGTCCAGCCGTCGCGCCAGGTCGAGCAGCCGTGTCTGGTCCTCGCGGTCGAACCCCTCGGCGCTGTAGTCGGTGAACGACGCGGTGGGCTCGTCGGCTCGTACGGCGGATCGAGATACACCAGGTCGCCCGGTTCGGCGGTCTCGTCGACGTACGCGACGTCCCGGTTGTGTACCGTCGCTCCGTCGAGGGCGCGGCTCGCCGCCCTGACCGCGTCTGCGCGCACCCAGTCCGGGTTCGCGTACCGACCGACCGGCACGTTGAACTCGCCGCTCCGGTTCTCGCGGTAGAGCCCGTTGTAACACGTCCGGTTGAGGTACAGGAGCAGGGCAGCCTCCTCGAGGTCGTCGAACGCCTCGCCGTTCGGCCGGCGGTTGAACCGCTCGCGCTGCTGGTAGTGGTAGCTCTGGATCGCCGACCCGTCGCGACCGGTCTCCGAGAACGCCAGCCCAGGGTCCGGCGCCGACTCCGGCCCGGAGAGCTCGCGGAGCCGAGCGACCAGGTCGTCGGGACGGTCCCGGACCCGCTCGTAGAAGCCGACGAGCCGCGGGTTCGTGTCGTTGATCGTGCCGCCGTCCGGTTCGAGGTCGAAGAACAGCGCGCCGCTGCCGACCATCGGCTCGTGGTACGCGCCGAACGCGGCGGGGAGGCGGCGGTACAGCTCGTCGAGGAGGTGGCGCTTTCCGCCGGCCCAGTTGAGAACTGCCTCGGCCATCCTGTACAGTTCGGCTTCGTGGCTCCGCAACTAAATCCTGTCATCGGCGCCGCCGGGCGGCTGAGGGCCGTGACCGGCCAGACACGCCGGACGGTGCACGGATCGACCGCGAAGGCCGACCGGCACAGCGAGGGTGTACAGTTCTCTCTCCGGCTCGCTGCCGACGCCGGTCGCCGCTCGCGGGTAAGGGGTGACTCTATCACGCTACCTAACTACCGGTGGCACGTGTGGTCGGTATGGTCGATCAGTCGTGGCGGAGGCGGCGAGTACTCCGAGGGGTCTGCGGAGCCGCGCTGGCCGGCGGGCTCGCCGGCTGCGTCGCCGCCGGGCAGGGGCGCGAGGACCCGGCGGAGGCCGGACGGAACGCCGGCGCGACGGTGACGGTGTCGGGCGAACCCCCCTGTGCCGACTCGTTCCGCGTCGTCGAGGCGGCGGCGCGGGTCTCGACCGGGCGGGTGCCGCGGGTTCGGCTCCGGTTCGTCAACGAGGGAGACGCCGCCGTCGACTACGAGGCGGTCGTGAAGTTCCGTCAGGGGACGTCGCTCGGGCTGCCCGAGCCGAGCGGACGGACGACGCTCGCCGGCGGGCTCGCGCCCGGCGAGGCGACCGTCCGGACCGCCAGCGACGACGGTCCGGAGGCGCGCAACACCGACAGCTACGCCGTCGAGGCGACGGTCTCGTGCCGGCGCTGAGTCCAGCCGAGGTGCGACGCCACGTCCTACCGCGGGCTCTTGCCCGCGGCGACAGAACGGCCGGGCGTGTCCCGAGACGACGGGGGGCTGGCCGGCGGTACGAGGGAGCGCGGCGCCAACGAGACCCGCGACGGCCCAGTCCCGGTCACGGATTGGGCGGCGGAGCGCGGCCTCCACGGGTTCGGCGGCGTCGTCGAGGCGGGCGACAGCCGCCCCGTGTTGCGCGCCGGGGGCGCCGGGTTCGCGGTGACGCGCGACGGAGCCGTCGAGCCGGGGAGACCGCTCCACGCGTCCGCCGAGGGCGTCGAGACGCTGTCGCTCGACCACGAGGCGGAGGGGGTCGACGACGAGTTCGGGCTGCCGTGGTCGGGCGGCGCTACCTCGCGTCGCGGTACTGTGTCCGGTCGGGAACGGGGTCGGTCCGTCCCGCTGCTGGAGAATCTCGAACGCGGTCATCACGTCGACCGGGTGAGAAAGCCGACGAGCGAGCCGTCCGGGCCACGGACGGGCAGGCGACCGACGTCGCGTTCGCCATCTGCGAGACGGCGGCGGTCACGTCGGCGTCGACGTCGACCCA
>KI543182.1:3250-4704 GCA_000496195.1 uncultured archaeon A07HB70 | reverse complement strand
CTGCGCGAGCAGCTCGACGAGTACAGCGTACGTCACACTGCGCGAGCGGTCGAAGCGACGACGAGGTGATCCATCTCGACGACTCGATCCGGAGGTCGGGGCGAGGAGCGTCGTCGTAAGCGACCGCGACCCCGACGCCAGCGGCGACGAGCCCTCGTCCGGATCGGTTAGCGACGAGATCGTTCCGGACCGACCGGGCCTCCCGCGCCGTCTCCTCGTGGCCGTCGACATCGGCCAGCCGCTCGACCGCCTCCAGCGTCCGGATGGCGCTGTCGAGGAACGACCGGACGTCACCCGGGTAGGCGTACAGCAGGTAGTCGTCGCCCATCACGTCGACGATGGCGTCCGGCGAGAACCCCTGTGCCCGCAGGTCGAGCAGGTACGCGACGAACTGGCGCTCCGGGTAGCCGGTGTAGACGGCCTCCTCGCTGCAGTCGAGAAAGTCCTCGGCGAAATCGAGCAGACGGTCGCGGGTTGCGTCGTCCACCGTCGACAGCCCGTCGCCCGCGTAGAGGAGTTCGAGAGTCGCGCCGGCGAACGCGCTTCGCGGGAGCGATGCGTCCAGTTGGGACGCGATCTGCCGGTGGTTCTTCAGGTAGATCTTGTCCGTGATCGCCACAGAACGAGGTGGGGAGTCGTCGTCGAAAAGCCGTCGATCAGACGCCGGGAGAGGCGGGCGCGGTCCCCGTCGGCGAACCGCCGGTGGCCACGCGGTCGGCGCCGACGCCGAGGACCGTTGCGTCGTCCAGGAGCGTCAGCCAGTCCGCGTCGCGGAGCGAACACCACTCCCGGGGGCACGAGCCCGGTCCCGTCTCCGACGTCAGCCGTGGCCACACGAGGCCGAGAGGAACACCGAATAGCGGGCGGGCGTGTGTCGCCGACACACGCGACCACTCAAGTCGTAACGTACTTGACCGCGACGGGCGATCTGATACGCGTGTCCGGGTTAGGGTAGTGGACTATCCTTCAGCCTTGTGGAGGCTGAGACGCGGGTTCGATTCTCGCACCCGGACCTTCACGCCGCCCCGGTCCTGCGATTTTCGGTGGTTCTCGGAGCAACCAGAACCAACGTTACGAGTCACAGAGGGGGGTTTCGACGGTGGTCAGATCGTCCCCGATCCCTCGAAGGAGCGCCTCACGAGCCGACGACTGGACGATCACACTGAGCACCGGGTGCGGGTCATCTCGTGGGTGTAATCGGCGAGTCTCCAGTCGAAGACGGGGAGGCACCCGACACGGTGAGCAGCCGCGTGTACCGGCTCGACGTCTCACACCGGGGTCTGGGACCAGGAAGACCGCTACACGACCCAGATCACCCACGACCACGCGGACGACTGTGCTCGAGTTCGCCACGGTGACACGTCACAGAAGAGCAATTCCGGGCCACCGGAGGCGATCAGGATGCCGTTCGCGTGACGTGTGACTCGTCGACGTAGCCGTCTCGGCTGTCGCGT
>KI543182.1:0-2263 GCA_000496195.1 uncultured archaeon A07HB70 | reverse complement strand
GACGGACAGGACATCCAGACCGCCGTCACGCGCGACGGCGACCGGGTACTCCGGGCCGTCCTCGAGCTGAAGCAGACCGACGCCGGCCCACGGCCCGGGCGGTTCCGCGTCAAGAAGGGGTCGAGCGAGGACCATCGCGACCCCGCGGAGTTCGTCGAACTCGCGCGCCGGGCCGAGCGCATCCGGGTCTCCGAGCAGACCCCGCCCCGGTCGCGCGAACGGCTACAGGAGCTGTTCGCCGGCTACCAGCTCGACGCGCTGGTCGTGCGGACCTGCCGGTACTGCGCGACGAAGGGGCGGTACTCGCCGATCACGGCGGAGACGGCGGTGTCGGCAGGGAGCGAGACGATCTGTCCGTCGTGTGCGAGCGCCGAACTCGAGCGAGAGGTGGCCCACGCCGGCGGCCTGACGAGCGCGGCGAGAGAGCGGCTCGAGGAGCTGATGGTCAAGGTCGGCGACCTCGACCGCATCGTCGACCTGCTGTCCGGCGAGCTCGACCCCGACCTCACCCGGTTCGACACCGTCTCGGCGACGGTCGGCGAGGTGTCACCCGTCGCGGTCGCGGACCTGGACCTCCACCCGACGATGAGCGAGACGACCCGGGGGCGGTTCGAGGAGCTCCTGCCCGTCCAGTCCCGCGCCGTCGAGGCCGGGGTGATGGAGGGCCACGACCAGCTCGTCGTGAGCGCGACGGCGACGGGGAAGACCCTCGTCGGCGAACTCGCCGGTGTCGACCGGGCGCTCCGGGGCGAGGGGAAGCTGCTCTTTCTCGTTCCACTCGTCGCGCTCGCCAACCAGAAGGCCGAGACGTTCACCGACCGCTACGGCGACCACCTCGACGTGACCATCCGGGTCGGGGCGAGCCGCGTGAGCGGCGACTCGACCCGGTTCGACCCCGACGCCGACGTGATCGTCGGCACCTACGAGGGCGTCGACCACGCCCTCCGGACGGGCAAGGACATCGGCGAGGTGGGGACGGTGGTCATCGACGAGGTCCACACCCTCAAGGAGCCGGAGCGGGGCCACCGTCTCGACGGGCTGATCACCCGCCTGCGGCACGTCTGCCCGACGGCGCAGTGGGTGTACCTCTCCGCGACGGTCGGCAACCCCGAGTGGCTGGCCGGGCGGCTCGACGCCCGTCTCGTCGAGTTCGAGGAGCGGCCGGTGCCGATCGAGCGCCACGTCACCTTCGCGGACGAGCGCGAGAAGGCGCGGGTGACGAACCGCCTGGTCAGGCGGGAGTTCGACAGCACGTCCTCGAAGGGGTACCGCGGCCAGACGATCGTGTTCACGAACTCCCGGCGGCGGTGTCACGAGCTCGCGCGGAAGCTGGACTACGACGCCGCGCCGTACCACGCCGGCCTCGACTACAGCCGCCGGAAGACCGTCGAGCGAAAGTTCGGAGACCAGGACCTCGCCGCCGTCGTCACCACGGCGGCGCTCGCCGCCGGCGTCGACTTCCCGGCCTCACAGGTGGTGTTCGACTCCCTCGCGATGGGCATCGAGTGGCTCTCGGTCCAGGAGTTCGAGCAGATGCTCGGACGCGCGGGCCGGCCCGACTACCACGACCGCGGGCGGGTCTACCTGCTCGTCGAACCCGACGGACGGTACCACCACGCGGCGGACCGGACCGAGGACGAGGTGGCGTTCACGCTCCTGAAAGGCGAGATGGAGGACGTCTCGACCCGGTACGACGAGGCGACTGCCGCCGAGGAGACGCTGGCGAATCTCGTCGTCGGCGGGGCGGCGACCAAGCGCCTGAACGGGCAGATGGTCGGCGACGTCGACACCGAGCGTGCGGTCGCGCGGCTGCTCGACTGGGGGTTCGTCGACGGCCTCGACCCGACGCCGCTGGGCCGCGCGGTGACCGAACACTTCCTCGCGCCGGCGGAAGCGTTCCGCCTCCTCGACGCGGTCCGGCGCGGCGCGAGCCCGTACGAGATCGTCGCAGAGACGGCGCTGGCCGACGAGGAGTAACGGGAGCGAAACGCATATCGGCGAACCGGCGCCACGTGAGGCAGGGACCGTGGGTTAGCCTGGTATACTTCGGGCCTTGGGTGCCCGTGACCCCGGTTCGAATCCGGGCGGTCCCATCCGCTTAGGACGGGGCGGATATTCTCACCCCCGCGAGCGCCGCGTCTGGTCGCTGCAGGCAGGGGGTCGTCGCGGTGAGCCGCACCGTCTCCCTCGATCCGCACATCTGCCGCTACTGCGGGTGTTACACCGAGGACGAGGATCAGCGCTGTTCCGCCCGTGACGACGG
>KI543181.1:448765-455031 GCA_000496195.1 uncultured archaeon A07HB70 | reverse complement strand
GAGAAGGACGAGGACCGGGTCGAGTTCCTCACCGACCAGTACGTCGCGACGGTGATACAGGGCGACGGCGGGCGGCCGAGCATCCTCCGACAGACCGACCTCGAGAGCGCAGACGTCGTCGCGTCGCTCACCGACTACGGCTCGATGACGAACCTCGGCATCTGCATGACCGCACGGCGGATCGAGCCCGACATCCGGACGGTCGCGCGGATCGACCACGGCGACGACGCGGAGTACGAGGAGATGGTCGACGCGGTCGTCTACCCGGAGGAGCTCGCCGCGCACGCGGCGGCGAACGACGTGACCGCCGTGACCGGCGGCGGGGTCCGGACGATCGAGGAGGTGACGCCGGAGCTCGACCTGATCGAGATCGAGGTCGCCGCCGACGCGCCCGTCGCGGGCAAGCGTCTCGACGAGGTGGCGCTCCCCCGCGGCGCGTGGGTCGTCACCTGCCCGCAGCAGGACGGGTTCCCGAGCCCCGAGACGGTGTTCGAGGCGCAGAGTCGGTACGTCCTCGCGGTCGGGGCGCCGGTCGTCGACGAGGTCATCCAGCTGCTGCGCGGGTAGCCGACGGCTACGGCGCCCGGCCGACGCGCCCGAGCGCCACGAACCCCGCCGCGATGAGGAGGCTCACCGCCGCGACCAGCGGGAAGGCGACGCCCACGCCGAGGTCGGTCGCGACGGCGCCGAACAGCGCGGGGCCGAGGGCGCTGCCGACAGCCGACGTCGTCTGCATCACGCCGAACAGGCTCCCGCTCGACTCCTCGGTCGCGTACTCGGAGATGAGCGCGTTCTTCACCGGCGAGCAGCCGTACACCGCCAGTCCGAGGAGGCCGAACGAGACGGCGAGGACAGCCGTCGTCGGCCACCGGCCGACCGCGCCGTCGAGCGCGGGCAGGACGACCATCCCCCCGAGGACGACCGACGTGACGCCCGCCGCGACGGCGCCGATCAGCCGGCGGTCGAACCGGTCCGCGAGGCCGCCGACCCAGATGGAGGCGACGGCGCTCGCGGCGAGCATCACGAAGAAGAGGCCGTTCGCGACCGACGTCGTCCGACCGACCCCGTCGACGAGGAAGCCGGTCGCGAACGTGTGGAGCGCCCTGAGCTGGAGCGAGATGAGGAACGTGATGGCCGTCAGGACCGCGACTCCGGGTGTCATCCGGAACCGGAGCGTCCGGGCGACGCGCCCGCGGAGCCGCGCGACGGGGCCGGCGCCGTCCTCGCCCGACTCGGCTGCCACCCCGCCGTCCGGCTCGGCCTCGCTCCCGGCATCCGGCGCGAAGTCGGGCGCTCGAAACGCGACCTGAAAGACGGCGACGAAGGCGAGGCCGCCGACGGCGGCGGCGATTAGCGCGGCGCGCCAGCCGAACACCGCCGCGACGCCCCCGACGACGACCGGCGCCGCCGCGACGCCGAGCATCCCGCCGAAGCCGAACACGCCCATCGCCCGCCCCTCCGTCGCCTCGCGCTCGAGGTCGCTGACCAGCGACATCCCGGTCGGGTGGTACGTGCTCCCGCCGATGCCCGCGAGCGCCTGTGCGGCGAGCAGCGCCTCGTACGACCCCGCCGTGCTCGCGAGACCCAGGCTCCCCGCCATTGCCGCCAGGCCCGCGACGAGAACGCGCTTCTTTCCGAGTCGGTCGGCGACCAGCCCTGCCGGAAGCTGGAAGAGCGAGTACATCGCGAAGAAGACAGTCAGCAGGAGCCCGGCCTGTGCGTACGTGATGCCGAGGTCTGTCACCAGCAGCGGGACTATCGGCGGGATGACGATCGAGTAGAACTCGTTTATACCGTGCGAGAGGCTGATCAGCCCGATGTTCCGCGGGTGGTCGATGTCGCGGTACTCGGCGAGTAGCTCTCGCATCGGTCCGGGTTACCCTTCTACCGGGGACGATTATACGCCACGGTTCGGGGACGACAGCCGGACAGAGCCGCGGTGGCGGGTGCCCGGCGGCGCGGCACCGTCACTGCCGCCGGGCGGCTGTCGCCCCGTCGTCGGCCCTCTCGCCTGCTGGCGTGCTCTCGCCCTGCTGTAGCGCCTCGTCGCCGTCGACGACCTGTGCCCACACGACAAGCGCCGGCGGGAGAACGACGACCGAGGCGAGGTAGGAGTAGAGCACCGTCGCGCCGGTCAGGACGCCGAACTGGCCGAGAACGGGCGTGATCGCGATGACCAGCACGCCGATGCCCGTGACGGTTGTGAGCATACTCCCCGTCAGCGCGCCGCCCGTCCCGCGAACGGCGGCGACGAGCGCCGCGAACACGTCTTCGCCGTCGTACTCCTCGGAGAAGCGGTGGACCATGTGCGCCGAGTAGTCGACGCCGAGGCCGATCCCGATCGAGAGGATCGTACCGGTCAGGACGTTGAACGGGATGTCGAGGTATCGCATCGTCGCGGCGATGCCCGCCACCGTGACCGCGATCGGGAGGAGATTGACGACGCCGAGAGAGGGCCGGCCCTCGAGCACCGTGTAGGCGACGACGAGAAACACCCCGGTGCCGGCGAGCGCGTAGACGAGGCTGACGAACGCCGACTCGCCGATGACGTCCGAGACGGCCTTCAGAACGACGACGCCCCCCGTCGCGGTCGCCTCGACCCGGAACCGGTCGGCGACGGCGCGGGTGTCGTCGGTCACCGCATCCTGTGTGGCGTCGGCCTCCACCGCGTACTCGACCCGCGCGGCGGTGTAGCTGTCGGTGATGTAGTTCAGCGCCCGCTCGCGCGCCGGCGAGTCGAGCAGGGCGTCGTAGATGACCACGAGGTTGTCGTCCGGAATCCCGTTCGTGTTCCGGTCGTTCCGGGCGACGAGCCGGGCGAACTCGGGGTTACGCTCGGCGTACGAGCGGATCACGGTCACGATAGAGGTCTCGCGGGCGTGGCCGCCGTCGGCGACGAACGAGTCGGGGGGATCGTCGCCCGCGCGCCACATGGATTCGAGCGCGCCGTCGTTCGTCAGCGACCCCTCGACGTACACCGTCGTGGTGTCCTCCTCGCCGGTCTGGAACCGCGCCTCGAGGAAGTTCGTCGTCTCCGCCACCGTGTAGTCCCGCGGCTGGAGCTCCTGTGGCAGGTACTCGAGGTACGCCGGGTTGTCCTCGGGCGGGAGGAAGTCGTCCTGTGTGAACCGGCTGTCGACACCGGCGCCGTAGTGGCCGAGCCACGCCGTGCTGAGGAGGATGACCACGAGAAACAGCTTCGGCGCGACCCGAGCGATCTGTATGCCGACCGGGAGGACGGCACCGAGGAGGGAGTCCTCGGCGCCGAGCGGCCGTGAGCCGAACGCGGGGACGCCCCACCGCTCGCGCAGGCCGTCGGCGTACACCTTCGCCGCGGGGAGGAAGATCCCGAAGATCAGGAAGGTGAACACGATACCGATCGCGGCGACGAGACCGAAGTCACGGATAGAGCCGAGCGTGCTGCTCAGGTTCGCGCCGAAGCCGATCACCGTCGTTCCGGTGACGATGGCGAACGCGACCAGCAGCTGGTCGGTCGTGGTCCGCATCGACGCCGCGATCGCCGTCCCCTGAACCCGCTCCTCGCGGTATCTGTTGATCGCGTGGATGCCGAAGTCGATCCCGACCGCGAGCAGGAGCGGCGGGACGGCGATCAACAGCTGGGAGAAGGCGATCCCCGTCAGGCCCATGAACCCGAACGTCCAGAGCATCGCCATCGCGAGCGAGACGACCCCGAGCAGCAGGTCGACCGGGTCGCGGTAGGCGAACGCGAGGAAAAACAGGATCAGTCCGGCCGCAGCGGGGACGACCAGCCGGAGCGAGTCGCCGATGACCGACGAGAACTCCTCGGAGGTCAGCCCGCTCCCGAACACGGTGATGTCGCCGCCGACGGAGTCGACGACGAACACCGCGTGCTGCTGGATGTCGGTCAGCGGGCTCGACCCGCTGGAGCCCGGTCCGCCGTCCGTGTCGTCCCGGAGCGAGTGTCTGACGACCCCGATGGTCGCGGAGGCAGAGGCCGACTGCGCGTTGAAGTCGTTGCTCAGGCTCGCCCGCAGGCCGGGGGTTCGCTCGACGGCGGTCTGGACCGCGCGGTCGATCTCTGCCGGCGTCGCGCCCTCGACGGCGCGGATCTGCGCCTCGTAGGTCGTCGCCTCCGGGTCGAGCGTGCGCGCGACGGCCCGCGCGACGCTCGTCGACGACTCGACCTGGAGCTCCGGATTCCGTGACAGCCGGTGCTGTGCCCGGAGCATCCGCAACAGCGCCGGCTTCGCGAGGACGTTCCGATTCGACTGGATCAGCTGTGTCGTCCCCTCCGACCGCTCGAAGGTCACCCGCTCGAAGTTGTCGTTGACCTCCTCCAGCGCGTCGGCCGCAGGCACGTCGTCGACGAACTGACTCGTCCCCGACTCGGTGCTTGACTGCCCGAGGCCGAGCGCCAGCACGCCCGACAGCAGCAGAAAGGCGAGGATCACTCGCTTCGGCCGGTCGGCTATCCAGCCGTCGACGACGTCGATGTATCGCTGGTAGTCGAACTGGAGCCGCACTGGTCAGCCCGACCGGCGGCGCCAGCCGACGACACCGACGGCGGCGGCGACGGCGAGCGCTCCGGCGGTGAGCGAGACGGGGAAGCCGCCGCCCTCGGACTCGGTCACGCGCACCGCGGTCGTGTACGTCTTGGAGATCTCGGTGTCGCCGTCTGGCATCTCGTACTGGAGGTCGAACGAGACCGGGTACTCCTTCGGGAGCGCGCCGTTGGCCGCGCTCAGGGCGATCGCGAAGGTCGCCGTCTCGCCCGGCTCGAGCCGGCCGGGGACGATCCCCTCGTCGTTGTCGCTCGACAGCGGGCTCTGGACGAACGCCTTCGCCTCGACGTTCGTCAGCGGCTGGTCGCCGTTGTTCGTGATCCGGACGGTCACGGCCTTCGTCTGGCCCGCCGTGATGCCATCCGTCGTGGTCTCGACCACGAACCGGTCGCGCCGGGGCTCGATCTGCGCCCGTGTCTCCAGCGCGTCGCTCGTCTTGACGCTGTTGCGGCTGTTGCGGTATCGGGTGGTGAACTCGAACTGCTGGGCGCTCGGACTCGCCGCAGAGCTCACCGTGACGCTGTAGTCGACGCGCGCGCGCTCGCCGGGATCGAGGGTGTCGGCGGCGTACTCCGCCGAGTCGACGGTCACGTCCGGGCTGTTCGTCGAGAGGACGACGACGGGACTTCGCGCCGTCGTCGGGCCCTCGTTGACGACCGTGCCGGTGATCCGACCCTCCTCGCCGACCCGAAGCCCGGCCGAGACGTTCGTCAGCGAGAACGACTGTTCGGCGACGGGCCGGAGCCCGACGTTCAGCGTCCGCGAGACCCGGTCGATACCGTCCGTGTCCAGGTAGTCGACCGAGAGGTCGACCGTGTAGTCCCGGAGTGTCGCCTCGTCGGCGGTCGAGACGGTGTAGTCGACGGTCCGGCGCTCGCCCGGCTCCCACGTCCCGACGCTCGCCGTCGACCGCTCGGAGCCGGTGCCGAAGGTGATCTCGTCGCTCCGCGACTCCGCGACCACGCTTGCGTCGCGCGCCGTGCGCGTCCCGACGTTCTCGGCGGTCACCGAGAGCGTGCCGCGGTCGCCGACCTGTGCGGTCGAGGACTGCTCGACAACCTCGAACCGCGCCTGATCCCGCACCCGGATCGTCACGTAGTGTGTCTCCTCTTCTGTGAAGTCGTTGTACTCGGCGCCGTAGACGTCGTAGTTCACCCCACGGGTGTAGGCGTAAGCCACCGTGACCGGCACCCGGTAGGTCCCCGGCTTCGCGCTCTCGGCGACGGTGATGTCGACGGGCGGCACCGACTCCGTCCCGGTCGGGAGGTTGCCGACGCCGACAGAGCCGGAGGTGACTTCGATCGGCCCCGATCCGGTGTCGACCGTGACGATCACGCCGCGCGCCGTCGTCACGCGCTCCTCGTACTGTGCCGGACCGCCGCGGTCGATCGACCCGCGGTTCGAGAGCGTGAGCTCCAGCTGCGTCTGTGTCCCGGGCTCGACCTCCGGCGAGGACGCGACGACGTCGATACTCGGGCTCCCGATCACCTGCCCGGACTCGCCGTTCGTCTGTGCGACTGCCGGCGCGACGGTCGAGAGAGCGACGAGGACGGCGAGAGCCGCGACGCCCGCGGCGCGGGCGCCAGTCACGGGCGGCTCCGGGGCGAGACGGCGTCCGCCCGGCGCTTGTCGGTGGAGGGCTGATCGTACACGAGTGCGTACGTTGGCCGCCGTACGGGCAAATAGCTTGTCACCTGTGTCCCGCGACCGGAGCGCGAGCGC
>KI543181.1:441653-446010 GCA_000496195.1 uncultured archaeon A07HB70 | reverse complement strand
CGACCGCGACTACCGGCTGTTCGGGCGGCTGCGCTGAGCGGCGGAGTCGTCGACCGGGTGGCCCGTCGGTCACCCCAGCGACACGTCGAGGTAGAGCATCACGATGGCTCCCGCCATCAGCCCGAGCGTCGCCAGCCGCTCGTTGCCCCGGGTGTGGGTCTCGGGCACGATCTCGTCGGAGATGACGAACAGCATCGCGCCGGCGGCGAAGCCCATCGCGTACGGGAGTAGCGGTTCGACGGCGACGACGGCGACGGCGCCGAGTATCGCCAGCGGGAGCTCGACGAGCCCGGACCGGAGACCGCTGAGTACGGCGTACGCCCGGCGGTCTAGCCCGGCGTTCACCGCGGCCACCGACACCGCCAGCCCCTCCGGGATGTTCTGGATACCGATGGCGAGCATCAGGCCGACTGCGCCGCCGAGCGCCGCCGGGTCCGCGGCGGCAGCGCCGAACGCGACGCCGACGGCCAGCCCCTCCGGCACGTTGTGGAGCGTGATGGCGAAGATGAACAGGACGACCCCGGTGAGGGCGTCCGTGTCGATGCTTCCCTCTTCCCCGGACCGCGCGGCGTCGGGGCGACGGCTCCCGGTCAGCAGGTAGTGGGCGTGCGGGACGATGGCGTCGCTCCGGTCCAGAAAGAGCGCACCGAGAGCGACGCCGACGAGCGTCGGCACCGGGTTCCCACCCGAGTATATCTCGATGCCGGGGATGATGAGGCTCGTGAACGCCGCGGCGAGCATCACGCCGGCGGCGAAGCCGAGCGCGCCGTCCAGCGCGCGCTCCGTCGGGTCGCGCCAGACGAGGATCAGCGACGCGCCGAACAGGTTCATCGCCGCGATGACCAGTCCGCCGACGACGCCGCCGAGGAGCGGGTCGCTCCCGACGACGCCACGGATCAGCTCGACGAGTCCGGCCTGCACGGGCCACCGTCCCGGTTCGACGGCAAGTAGCTTCCCCTCCGTGGCGTGTCGGTCCGTTCAAGACGGACACGCCCGTTCGACCTCCCGTGACTGATTGGGACGACCCGGCGGTTCGGGACCTCCACACGGCACTCGTCGACCTCCACGGCCCGGTCGAGCGGACCGACGCCCACGGCGGCGAGCCCGGCGAGGGCGTACGACAGCTCCTGACGACGATTCTCTCGCAGAACGTCGCCGACCAGAACACCAGGCGGGCCGCCGCCGCGCTGTTCGACCGCTACGACGACTACGCGGCGATCGAGGCGGCGCCCCACGACGAGCTCGCGGACACGATCCGTGTCGCCGGCCTGCCGGACCAGAAGGCCGCGCGTATCCAGCGCTCGCTCGTGTCGGTGCGCGAGGAGACGGGCGGCGCCTACTCGCTCGCCTTCCTCGACGCGATGCCGACGGACGAGGCGAAGGCGTGGCTGACAGGGATAAAGGGCGTCGGGCCGAAGACCGCGAGCGTCGTCCTCAACTTCCACTTCGGCAAGCCGACGATGGCGGTCGACACCCACGTCGAGCGGGTGTCGAAGCGGTTCGGGCTGGTGCCGGAGTCGGCGTCGAACGCCCGCGCCCACGACGTGCTGGACGGCGTCGTGCCGGACGAGCTGACGTATCCGCTCCACGTCCTGCTCATCAGCCACGGGCGGGAGTTCTGCGCCGCGCGGTCGCCGGACTGCGCGAACCCGGTCTGCGAGCGCTACTGCGACTGCGCTGCCTGTTGAATCTGGGTCCACTCCTCCAGCCCGACGGCGGCGGCGCCACACGCCAGCGCGCCGGCGAGCGCGGCCAGTGCCCCCCGCAGCGCACGGTCACGGACGCCGACGAGCGCCGCCGTCGTCAGGCCGCCGGCGAGCGCGCCACACAGGTACGCCGCGGCACGGGTCGGTTCGAGCGTCACGCCCCCGACTGCGCGCCGCCGCGGCCTAAACCTCCCGACCGGACGCCGAAGAGCTAACACCGGGGCAGCCGACCGCCGGCCATGGACCCGCTGTCCCGCGACGAGCTGGCGCGGCTGGCCGACGAGTTCGGCATCGGACTCCCGGACACGCAGGCCGAGACGGTGCGTGCACAGGTCGAGGAGTTTCTCGCGCCGCTGGACGACCTGCGGACGCTCCCGACGGTGGTCGACAGCCGGTCCGGCGGCGACCGGTCGTGGCACGCGCCCGAGACGAACCCCTACGGCGCGGTCGCACACTGGTGTGACGCTCCTGCCGCGGACGAGGGGCCACTCTCGGGAACAGCCGTCGGAGTAAAGGAGATTATCGCCGTCGCAGGTGTGCCGATGGAGTGTGGAAGCGCCGTGATGCGCGGCCACGTTCCTGGACGTGACGCCGCGGTCGTCGAGCGACTCCGAACGGCTGGCGCCGACATCGCCGCGACCCTGGCGTGTGACGAGTTCGCCGGGAGCGCGCGCGGCACGACGGGTGCCGACGGGCCGGTGCGGAACCCTCACGACCCGGCACGAACCGCCGGCGGGTCGTCCGGCGGGAGCGCCGTCGCGGTGGTCACGGGCGACGTCGACGCCGCCATCGGCTCCGACACCGGCGGGTCGGTACGGATACCCGCGGCGTTCTGTGGCGTCGTCGGCCTGAAGCCGACACACGGGCTGGTGCCGCTGTCTGGTGTCCTCGAGAACACCTACACGCAGGACCACCTCGGCCCGATTGCCGACTCGGTTCGTGGCTGTGCGCGCCTGCTTGACGCCGTCGCGGGGGCGACGCCCGCGGACCCGGCGAGCGCCGTCGCCGCAGCGCGGGACGGCTATCGTGTCGGCGGCTACGACGAGGCCGCCGCGGAGCCCCCCGAGGCCGCGGACCTGACGCTCGGTGTCGTCGAGCAGGGACTCGGCGAGGCGGTGCGTCCGGACGTCGTCGCACGGACGGAGGCGGCGGTCGAGCGGCTGGCAGCCGCGGGCGTCGGCGTCGAGCGGGTATCTGTCGACCACTACGACCGGACACGGACGATCAAGAACCTGCTCAGCCTCACCGAACTGGCCGCTCACTGGCGGGCGGGCGGGGCGCCGTACCGTCGTGGCGGTGTCGTCGACCCGGCTCACGTCGAGGCGGTTACCGCCCGGACGCGGGCGTACGGCGACCGCGTCGGGGCGTACTACCGGAGCAAGCTGCTCGCCGGCGCACGGCTCATAGAGCGCGGTGGCGGGTGGTACGCCCGTGCGCAGGCCGCCCGCGAGGCGGTCCGGGAGTCGTTCGAGGACGCCCTCGCCGGCGTCGACGCCCTCGTGACGCCGACGACCCCCGGCGTCGCGCCGCGGCTCACGGACGCCGACGACCCCGGCTTCGACTACGCGCACACCACCCGACCGGCGGACGTCACCCGACAGCCCGCCGTGACGCTTCCGAACGGCGACGTCGACGGCCTGCCCGTCGGTCTTCAGCTCCAGGCCGGGGCGTTTGAGGAGGCGCGCCTCCTCGGCACAGCCGCACGCGTCGAGCGGGCGCTGTCCTGACAGCTTTGTACGCGGCGCCCGACATCTACCCGTGACCGACGAACCGATCGAGCGGCGGGTCGGCGAACGGCTCCGGACGCGCGGCGAGCGGGTGGCGCTCGCCGAGTCGCTGACCGGCGGGCTGGTCGGGTCGCTACTGACCGACGTGCCCGGCTCGTCCGACTACTTCGACCGCGCGACGGTGGCGTACTCGAACGACGCGAAGCTCGAGGCGCTCGGGGTGTCCCGCGAGTCGCTGGACGCCCACGGCGCCGTCTCCGCGCCGGTTGCCGAGGCGATGGCGCGCGGCGCTCGCGACGCCGCCGGCGTCGCGTGGGGCGTCTCGACGACGGGCATCGCGGGACCGACGGGCGGGACGACCGAGAAGCCCGTCGGCCTCGTCTACGTCGGCGTCGCGGGCGCGGCGCCGTGGGGGAGCGGCGCGTCGTTCGCGCGGTCCGAGCGCCACGTCTTCGACGGCGACCGAGGGGCGGTGAAGCGGGCGAGCGCGGAGGCGGCGCTCGCGGCGCTGGCGGCGGCGCTCGACGACTGACCGCCGAACGACGCGTCTAAGCCGCGCGCGACCTCACGCTCGAACCGTGTCCGACACGTTCGGCGTCGCCGTCCACGTCGACGACGACAGCCTCCGCCTGGTCGTCCGCGTGCCCTCCGACGTCGACGCCGCGTGGCGCGACCGCGAGGCGTTCCAGGAGCGCGTCGCGGAGGCCGTCTGGGAGCGTCTCGACCGGGACGCGGTGCTGGGCGACGTCGCGCGCGAGACGTCTGCCGGCGAGACGGTTCGGCTCGGGACGGTGACGCTCGACCCAGACGGGACGCTCGTCGAGGAGGCGCTCTCGCCGCCGTGAGGGCGGTCCAGTCGGCAGCCGTCGACCGCGCGCTGACCTGCGACGACCCGGCGCTCGCGCGCCGCCACCTCGGCCTCGT
>KI543181.1:436696-441633 GCA_000496195.1 uncultured archaeon A07HB70 | reverse complement strand
TTTAAGTAGGTGGGGAACGAGCGTCAGGCCGAACATGAACGGGCCGGTTGACACGATCGAGATACAGAACGTGGTCGCATCGACCGGGATCGGGCAGGAGCTCGACCTCGAGGCGCTTGCGGCCGACCTCCCGGGCGCCGACTTCAACCCCGACAACTTTCCCGGACTGGTGTACCGGACGCAGGACCCGAAGGCGGCGGCGCTCATCTTCCGATCCGGGAAGATCGTCTGTACGGGCGCGAAGAGCATCGACGACGTCCACGAGGCGCTGGACATCATCTTCGAGAAGCTCCGCGGGCTGTCGATCCCGGTCGAGGACGACCCGGAGGTGACGGTCCAGAACATCGTCTCCAGCGCCGACCTGGGCCACACGCTGAACCTGAACGCGCTCGCCATCGGTCTCGGCCTCGAGGACGTCGAGTACGAACCCGAGCAGTTCCCCGGCCTGGTCTACCGGATGGACGAACCCGACGTCGTCATCCTCCTGTTCGGCTCCGGAAAGATCGTGATCACCGGCGGGAAGCGGACTGACGACGCCACCCACGCCGTCGAGGGTATCGTCGAGCGCATCGAGGGGCTCGGCCTGCTCGGCTGAGCCGCCGACAGGACGATAAGCAGGTAGCACGTACGTACAACCGATGCGGCTCCCCGCCTCGATCGTCCGCCTCCGCGACCGGCTTCGGGCCGTCGTCACCCGTCTCCGGGCCGGCGGCGGAACGACCGGAGACGGCTGGCGGCTCGTCGAATCGACCGCAGACCGGACCCGGTGGCGTCGCGCGGACCGGACACTCGACTGCCGCCGGCTGGGCGGCGGCTACGTCGTCACCGTCTCACACCACGACGCCCGGTCACGGTATCCTCTCACGCCCGGGTTCGTTCCGCTCGCGAGCGCACTCGCCGTCGTCACCTGTTACCTCCAGTACGGTGTCGCGCCACAGTTAGACCGGGACGGTCGCCCGTTCGTCGGCGTGCGCCGCGGCCAGCCGACGCAGGTGTTCGACCCCGCCGACGCCGGGGCGAGCGTGCGCTACGCATACCTCGACGGCGTCACCACGCTCGACGAGTTCCCGGAGTTCCTCGACGTCGGCGAGGACGTCCGGACCGCCGCCGAGCGGATGCCCGACCGACGCCGGGAGCCGCCGCGCGACACCGCAGACTAGCGCAGCGCGAGGCCGTCCGGTCCGACGCTCGCGAGCGTCCACGACGCCGCCGCGGCCGTCGGGTCGGCGAAGACGTGTTCTGGCACCAGCGGCATCGGCACCGGCTCGAACCCGTCGTCGCGGAGCGCCCGCACCCCGTCGACGGCGCCGATGGAGGTGCCGTCGTGTGATCGGACCCCGATACGGCCCTGGTCGTCGCGGGCGTAGGAGAAGGGGAACCGGTCGGCGGGCGGGCAGTCGAGCGCGTCGACACCGTCGAGGACGGCGACCGGGCCGCCGCCGGCACGGAGCACCAGGCGGGTCTCCTCGCCGTCGACCGCGCCGCCGGCGCGCTCTACCGCCGCCGCCGGCTCCTCGACCCAGCGGTACTCGCCCGCCGGCCGCGCGAGTGCGTACCCGCCGTCGGCGAGCGGCACGCGGTCCGGCCCGAGGTAGAACGTCCGGTTGCCGTCTGCCGACTCGCTCGCGAGGAAGGGCGGGTCGCGCAACACGTCGACGGCGCCCGGAACCGCCGCCTCGGGAACGACGAACAGCGCCTCGCGCCCGCGGTCGAAGTCGTCCCAGAGCCGCGAGACGAGCGTCGTCGGCGTGGCGTCGGCCGCGGGGACGGGTTCGACCGCGACGGGCCGGTCGGCTCCGAACGGCTCCGTCTCCGGCGTCGGCTCGGCCACCGCCGCCGGCTCCCGACCACCCTCGGGCCTGTCGACCCTGTACCCCCGCTCCTCGCAGGCTCGCACCCCTCGCTCGAGGAGGTCGCCGCCCGCAGTAAGTGTCATACGAGTCGTACGGTCCGGCCACTCAAGACGGTTCCCGTCGACGGCGGACGCAAGCCGTTTGCCCGTCGGGCGCGGAACACCGACGTGACCGACGACGACGGCGACGGCGACCCGGCGCTCGACCTCGGCGACTTCCTCGACGCCCTCCGGCGCGAGGAGCGGCCGGTCGCCACCGCGTCGGAGGTCGCCCGGCTGGTCGGCTGTACGCAGGCCGAGGCCGACGCGGCGCTGTCGGCGCTGACCGAGGCCGACGACGCGGGCCGCGTGGACGTCTCCGACGACCCGGTCGTCTTCTACCCGACCGAGTGGTCGCGGCTGGCCGACGGCGAGCGGGTCGTCGTCTTTCCTGACCGGCGCGAGATCGTCGCCCACCGTCCGACACAGTTCACCCGCGCCCGGCTCTCGCAGGTCGCCCGGCTCACCGACACCACGGGCCACCAGGGCTACCGCTACGTCGTCGAGCCGGCGGACGTCTGGAACGCGCCGTTCGAGGACCTCGCGGACCTCCTCGTGACGCTCCGGAGCGTGCTCCCGCGGCGCGACGAGGGGCTCGAGGCGTGGATCGAGGACCAGTGGGAGCGCGCCCGGCTGTTCACCCTCCGCAGCCACGACGACGGCTACACCGTACTGACCGCCGAGACGCCCGAGCTGATGGGCAACGTCGCCGAACAGCACCTCGGCGAGGCCGAACTCCACGGTCCGGTCGACGACACGACGGCCTGGGTCCGGGAGGGCGAGGAGGCGAGCATCAAGCGCGCGCTCTACGAGGCGGGCTACCCCGTCCGCGACGAGCGTGACCTCGAGACCGGTGACCCGCTCGACGTCGACCTGACCGCCGAACTCCGGGACTACCAGCGCGACTGGGTCGACCGCTTTCTCGACCGCTCGGCGGGCGTGCTCGTCGGCCCGCCCGGGAGCGGCAAGACCGTCGCCGCCCTCGGTATCCTCGCTGCTGTCGGCGGCGAGACGCTCGTCCTGGTGCCGAGCCGTGAACTCGCGCGGCAGTGGCACGACGAGATCCTCGCCCACACCACGCTCGCGGCGGAGCAGGTCGGCGAGTACCACGGCGGGACGAAACAGCTCCGGCCCGTCACCGTCGCCACCTACCACGTCGCGGGGATGGACCGCCACCGGAGCCTGTTCGACGACCGGGAGTGGGGGCTGGTCGTCTTCGACGAGGCCCACCACATGCCGAGCCCGGTCCACCGCCGGGCCGCCGACCTGCAGTCGAGACACCGACTGGGGCTCACCGCGAGTCCCGTCCGCGAGGACGACGCCGAGACGGAGATCTTCACGCTGGTCGGCCCGCCGATCGGGACGGACTGGGACGCGCTGTTCGACGCCGGCCACGTCGCCGAGCCGACGGTCGAACTCCGGTTCGTGCCGTGGGAGGACGACGACGAGCGAAACGCCTGGGCGTCGGCAGATGGCCACGAGCGCCGGCTGCTCGCCGCGACCAACCCCGCGAAGGTCGACGAGGTGCGGCGACTGCTGGCCACACACGAGGGCGAGCAGACGCTCGTCTTCGTCGACTACCTCGACCAGGGCGAGACGGTCGCCGCCGCGCTCGACGTTCCGTTTCTCTCCGGCGAGACGCCACACTACGAGCGCGAGCGGCTGCTCGGCGCGTTCCGCGACGGACGGCTCGAGACGCTCGCCGTCTCCCGCGTCGGCGACGAGGGGATCGACCTGCCGAACGCCGAGGTGGCCGTCGTGGCGAGCGGTCTCGGCGGGTCGCGCCGACAGGGCGCACAGCGCGCGGGCCGAACGATGCGTCCCGGCGGCGAGGCGCTGGTGTACGTCCTCGCGACGCAGGGCACCGGCGAGGAGGAGTTCGCGCGCAACCGCACCCGTCACCTCGCCGGCAAGGGCGTGCGGGTGCGGGAGACGCGGCTCTGAGCGGCAGGCATAGGTCGCGGGCGCCCGAGGATATCGGCGTGGCACGGACCACCGCCGACCCCGACGTCCTCGTCGTCGGCTGTGGCGCCGCCGGCGCCGCCACGGCTCACCGCCTCGCGCGCGACGGCCACGAGGTGCTGGTGCTGGACCGCCACGGGGTGCCCAACGCCGTCGGGTCCTCGCACGGACGGCGCCGCATCTTCCGACTCGCCTACCACGAGGGGGCGACGTATCTCCCGCTGCTGCGCCGGTCGCTCGCCGCGTGGCGGGCGCTCGACAGCCGGCGAGCGGCGCCCGGCGCGCTCTTTCGCCGCACGGGCTCGCTGACCGTCGGGCCGCCGGAGAGCGACCTGGTTGCCGGCGCGCGCGAGACGTGCGCGAGCGGCGGGGTCGACCACGAGGTGCTCCCCGGCGACGGCGTCGACGACCGGTTCCCGGCGTGGACGCTCGGCGAGGGCTACCGGGCGCTCTACCAGCCCGACGGCGGACTGCTCGACCCGGAGCGGTGCCTGTCGGCGCTTGTCCGGGAGGCCCGGGCTGCCGGCGCGCGGGTCCGGGCGAACGTTCGCGTCGACGCGGTCCGAGCGGCGGGCGGCGGCGTGCGCGTCGTCTCGTCTGCGGGGACCTACGAGGCCGGCGCCGCCGTCGTCGCCGCGGGGCCGTGGACCGGCGCGCTGGTCCCCGAACTGTCGGACCTGCTGACCGTGAAACGACACGTCTACGCCCGCGTCGGAGCCACAGACCCCGACCGGGTCGCGCCGGACGCCTGCCCCGTCTTCGTCGTCGAGACGCGCGACGGGCAGCACGTCTACGGCCTGCCTGCCCACCGCACGCCGGGAGTCAAGGTCGGCCGGACCGACACGGACGAGGCCGGCGTCGACCCGTCGCGCCTCGCCCGGCCCGCTCCCGGCGAGGAGCGCGACGCCGTGCGGTTCGTCGACGAGTTTCTCGGCGGCGCGACCGGTGCACTCGGCGTCGGCGCCTGCCCGGTAACCGACTCGCCGGACGGCGGCTACGTCGTCGACCGCGCGCCCGGCGCCGAGCGGATTGTCGTCGCCTGCGGGCTCTCGGGCCACGGATTCAAGACGGCGCCGGCGGTCGG
>KI543181.1:433560-435437 GCA_000496195.1 uncultured archaeon A07HB70 | reverse complement strand
TACATCGGCAAAATTTCCCGAAGAATCTCGCGCGGAGGACACCGAGTCCTGCCCGAACAGGCAGATTCTGTCGCTCTCACCGACACTAAGTCGGCAGAGACTCAACTGTTCACCGGCTTCACCGACGGGCTGGCGTGCGGTCGGATCTCGGCGTCCGGATACCGACCGCAGTCGACGGCAACTGTTGCCCGTAGCCACGACGGTACATCCGTGGCCGAATAGTTCGTGATGTAGTGGACAACTGGGTCGCACGCGCGATCGGTCCGCTGACCGACCGGTGGTCCTCGCTGGACGCCGACTGGCAGGGGCTGTACGTGGGAACGACTGTCGTCGTCCTGATCGTTGGGTTCGGCATCACCGTCCCGTGGTGAGCAGCGCTCGCCGGGTGGTTCCCGGAGTCGTGCTCCTCTGCGTGGGGGCGGTGACGGCGTACGGTCTCTCGTCGGTCGTCGGAACAAACGAACTGCTCGTTGCTATCGGGCTCGGAACCGTCGTCGCGAACACCGTCGGTGTTCCCGACTGGAGTCGCGCCGGGGTAGAGACACACGGTGTGTGGCTCGCTGCTGGGATCGTCCTTCTCGGCGGGTCGTTGACGGTCGGCGATATCGTCAGAGTCGGCGCCGACGCGCTCGTGCTCCTCGCCGGAGCGGTCACGCTCACGCTCGTCGGCGTCGAGCTCGTCGCCCGGAACGCGGACGGAATCGGCGAGCGGTTCGGCTCGCTACTCGCCGCGGGAACCGGGATCTGCGGGGTCTCTGCGGTTGTCGCAGTCGGCGGCGCGGTGTCTGCCCGGGAGACACAGATCGCGTACGCCGCGGGTGTCGTGCTGCTCATGGACGCGATCACCATCGTCGTCTACCCGATCGTCGGCGCGACGCTCGACCTCTCCGGACCCGTGTTCGGGGTCTGGGCGGGCGTGAGTATGCTCTCGACTGGTCCGGCGATCGCGGTTGGGTTCGCCCATTCGGAAACCGCGGGCCAGTGGGCGACGATGACGAAACTCGCCCGCAACGCGCTGATCGGAGTCGTCGCGCTCGGCTACGCGAGCTACTACACGCGGTACCAGTCCGACACCTCCGGCTCCCTGCGTCTGATGTGGGCGAACTTCCCGAAGTTCGTGCTCGGGTTTCTGATACTCGTCGCGCTGGCGAGTGTCGGTGTCCTCTCTCCGGAACAGCAGACGTCGATGTCGAACGCGGTCAACTGGCTGTTTCTACTGGCGTTCGTCGGTCTCGGAACGGAGATCCGGGTTGCAGACCTCCGCGAGACGGGTGTGGCTCCCGCGCTCGTCGTGCTCGCAGTGATGCTCACCGTGAGCGTCCTGTCGCTCACAGCCGCGACAGTTATTCTCGGCTAAGCCCGTGACAGCCGTGTCTGGACGCTCGTCCCGACCGTTCGTGACGTCGAGGGGACTCCAGTCCCCGCGCCCGTCGCGAGAGGACTGGTAGACCCCGACGACCGGAACGACGGCGCCCGGAGCAACGAACAGGCCGAGAAGGATGCTCTCCACCCGCTCGCAGTCCCACAGGTATCGGTGCCAGGGTGGCGGAGTCACGAGCCGACCCCGGGGAGCCGCACGAGCGAGGCCAGCTCGGTGCGGCGCCGGAGTCCCGCGACGCCCGGCGGCGCCGGTCCGGCGTGGCTCTGGGTGTCGACGACCCCCAGCACGGTGGTCACCAGACGGTCGCACGGCACCGGAGACCGCGCCCCGAAACCCCGGCTCTGCCGACCGGTGGTCCTGCTGCGAGCGAGCCGACGGCCCGACCCCGACCCGCTGGGGGACGCACGCGTCGTCGACCCGTGTCCCGCCACCCACGGCACGCCGTAGCCCGGGGGGTCGGTGAGTTTTGGTATACCAAAAGACAGTTCTTTATTTT
>KI543181.1:412415-433540 GCA_000496195.1 uncultured archaeon A07HB70 | reverse complement strand
CTGACCGGTGTTGCTCTCGTCGAGGTCGGCGACCGGATGCTCGACCGCGTCGACGTCGGCACGACCGACACTCACGGCGACGACGCCACGGACGCTGGGGCCGACGCGCCGACACCGGAGACCGACGGAGGTAGCGACGACCACGCCGTCGAGGCGCGGGCGGTGGCCGAGGGGGACCCGAAGACGCTCCTGCTCATTCTCGGGATCCTCACCGTCCACAGCTTCCCGGAGGGGGTCGCCGTCGGCGTCTCCTTCGCCGAACTCGGCCTCGACGGGGGAGTCGCGCTGTTCGGGACCTCCGTTCCGGTGCTGGCCGTGTTCATGACCGTCGCGATCTCGATACACAACGTCCCCGAGGGAACGGCGATCGCCATCCCGATGCGGGCGATGGGCCTCTCGAACTGGCGGATGGTCGGCGCGGCGGTCTTCTCGAGTCTCCCGCAGCCGGTCGGGGCGGTCGTCGCGTACGCGTTCGTCACCTGGGCACAGTCGTTTCTCCCGTTCGGCTACGGGTTCGCCGCCGGTGCGATGGTGTACCTCGTCGCGACCGAGTTCGTTCCGGAGGCGCTCGAGACCGGCAGATCGCTCCCGAACCGCGGCTACCGGGAGCTGGTTCTCGGCTTCGGCGCCGGAGCGGCGGCGATGTCACCGCTTCTGTTCGTGTAGCAGCCCTCCGGGCGCCGCTACTCGCGTCCGCCCCACACCCGCTTGTCCGGGAGTTCGACGACCACGTCGTCGTCAACCGTCAGCTGACAGGAGAGCCGCGGGTAGCCGGCCCAGTCTGCGAGGCGGTCGTGCCAGTGTGTCGGCGAGACCGACCCCTCGCGCACCCGGACGCCACAGGTGGCACAGAGCCCCCGGCCACCGCAGTTCGCGTGCGCCGTCAGCCGGGTGTACGGCGAGCAGTCGTTCTCGCGGAGGACGTCGCGGAGCACTCGCCCGCGTGTCGTCTCGAGAACGGTGCGCCCCTCGTCTCCGAGGACGGTAACGGTGACGCGGTCGCTCACGGACTGCTCCGGGGTGCCACGGAACTCGCGGGCGACGGCAGCACCGGGCGCGCAGGCCTCAGTGTACCCAGAGCCCGTGGTCCTCTCGGGCGTGTGCGAGGAGCGCCTCCGTCGTGTCGAAGCTCTCCCCGCAGCTGCACACGTGGTACGACGCCGTGCGCTGGCCTGTCGCCATGGCATGAACTCGCCGTTCTATCCTTAATATTTTTTCGCACGGTACTGGTTCACACGGGACGCTCCGGCGAACCGGGGCCCTCCAGTAGCTCCCGGGTCCGGCGGTGCCGGTACCGAAAGAGCGGCCCGAGGCCGACGCGGCCGAGCGGCGAGAGCGCGCTCCCGACGGCGGTCGGGAGGTCGTACGCCACGCGATCCTGGACGACCGTCTCGTCGCCGTCGTCGAAGAAGCTGTGCGTGTGTTCCCACGCGACGGGCGGGCCCTCCACCATCTCGTCGACGAAGCGGGCGCTGCCGTCGCCCGACTCGCGGTCGGTGATGAGCGAGACGACGCGCTGGCGCGGGCCCACGCCGAACGGGCGCACGGAGAGCCGAATCCGGCTGTCCGCCGCCAGGACGTCGGGGTCGGGGTCGCCGTCCGGCCCGGTGACGGCCTCGACGCGCAGGTTCGTCCAGCCCGGCGTCAGCGCCTCCAGCCCCTCGATGCGCGAGTGAAACTCCCAGACCGCCGCGAACGGTGCCTCGACACGCGTCCGGCGGGTGTAGGTCGGCACGCTGCCGTTTCGCGACGGGCGCGCAAAAGCCCCCGTGTTCAGAGCCGGCGCCGGACGACTGCGGTGCCGGCCTCGCGGACGTCGGTGCTCGTCCCGGCGGCGACGGTCAGCAGGTTCTCGCCCGCCTCGACGCCGAGTTCGACCGCGAACTCGCCGCCCTCTGGCTCGACGAGCGCCGCGTCCGCCGGGGTCCGGACCGCGACGACCGCCGCGTCCGTCTCGCCCTCGACGACGAGGCGCCCGGAGACGAACCGCGTCTCGACCCGGAGCGCCGGCCAGTCCGGCGGCCCGCCGTCGCCGTAGCGCTCCTCGACGACGGACGGCGTACAGACGGGGCTGTCGGCGTCGACACCGTGTGCGAGCCGGACGAAGCCGGCCTGGGCCCACGCCAGCGGCGTCGCCGACCCGGTGCCCTCGCCGAACGACCAGCCGTACTCCGTCTCGGTCGCCCGGTCCCACACCTGCTCGGGGAGCATCCGGCCCTCGTTGGCGAAGCCGGCGAGCGTCCGGAGCAGGTCGGTCGGGTCCTCGTCGTCGTCGGTCCGGAGCGCGTACTCGCCGCGCTCGCCGGTCAGGAGCGGCCAGAGCCGCCCGACACCGCCCGTCTCCGGCGTCCACGGCGCGCCGGCCTCGTCGCCGCCACGTTCGCCGTAGCCGTCGCCGTTGTACCGGTAGAAGCCGGGGCCAGCCGGCGTCTCGACGCGGATCACCTCGTCGACGGCGTCGACGGAGTTCCGCACGACCGGGTCGTCCGCCGACCTGATGCCGAGACGCACCAGGTCGAGAAAGCCCGCGTCGACGACGTCGCGTTCGTCGAGCGTCGGGCCGGCGTTCGCGAGCGTCCGCCGGTGGCCGGCGTTCGGGTCGCCGTCGCGGGTCACCCGGACGTAGTACGGCGCCGACAGACTGTAGCGCTCGCCGCCCGTCGCGGTGGCACACCACGCCTCGACGTTCGCGGCCCAGTCGTCGGCCAGTGCGGTCCAGACGAGTGCGTCGGCGTCGTGGCCCGCATCGGCGGCGAGTGCGCCCGCACAGACCAGTCCCGCCACCTCCGCGGCGATCGACGACGGCGAGTAGCCGTCCTCCTCCTCCCACCGCTCCTGTGCGGTCGCCGGGCCGTTTCGCGCGACGTAGTCCGCCGACCGCTTGAGATGCCGGTAGGCGTAGTTGGCCTCCTCGATGCCGACGCCGCGCTCCGCGAGGAGGTACGCTAGCACCGCGGGGTAGGAGATGTTGTCCATCTGCTCGCCGCCCCAGCGCGTCTGGCCGTCGAGGTAGGTGTTCTGCGGGATGAACCCCCGCTCGTCCTGCTGGTGGTGGTAGACGTACGACAGCGCGTCGGCCGGCGTCGTCACGTCGCCCGCCGCGAGATGGGCGGTCGCCACCTGGTAGAGGTCGCGCGACCAGACGAAGTTGTAGCCGTAGCCCCGCGCATCGTCGATGACGACGTCCTCGCCCCACGGGACAGAGGGCGAGGCGACGCTCGCGCCCCGGTACTGCTTGTCCTCGCAGGCCCGGAGCGTCATCATCGCGGTGTCGTACTGACGCCGGAGTTCGGGGTCGTCGGTCACGCTGTCGGGGACGCCGACGTCGTCGAGGTAGTCGTGCCACGACGCGGCGTAGCCCGAGCGCACGTTCTCGAACCCCGCCGTCAGCGCGCCCTGGGCCTCGCCAAGCGCCGCCGCGGTGTCGGACTCCGTGCCGAACCCGAGCGCGAGCGTCTCCGACACCCGTGTCCCGTCGCCGACCTCGCCGACGAGGACGACGTTCGCCCCGTCCGTCGACGTCGTCTGCTCGGGCCGCTCGCCGTCGGCGAACAGCGCCTTGAGCCGCGGGCTGCCAGCCGTCTCCGCAGTCGCCCACGCGAACCGGGTTGCAGACGTCAGCGACAGCGCCACCGTCTCCTCACGCGTCTGTGACCGGTTGGCGTCGTACGCCGCGGCGGCCCGTGCGACGAGGTGGTGTTCGCCGGGACGACCGAGTCGCAGGCCCCGGTCCTCCGCGCCGCCGTTCGCGAGCGCGACGTCGCCGACGACGTACACCCGGTAGTCGCCGCCGTCGTCGGACTCGAACTCGACGTCCGCGAGGACCGCGTCGCCGTCCGGGTCGGCGGCGTACTCCGCGGTCAGGCGCCACGCGTGCCCCCGGCCGTCGCCCGGTTCGCGGACGACGTGGCGGTAGCAGAGCGCGCGGTCGGCGGTCGGCTCGGCCCGCCGCTCGAGGCCGTCCTCCCCGTCACGGCGCTCGCGGTGGGTGCGCGCGGTGTACGTCGACCCCTCGTCGGCGTCGACGACGAGGAAGTCGAGCGTCCGCAGGTTCATCGTGTCGACTCGCGGGAACCGCGGCTCGGTCAGCGCGCCCGCGGTCAGGGTGTACCAGACGCGAGACGGGTCGGTCGTGTCGTGGTCCGCGACGGTGCCGATGCCGAACTTCTCGCCCGTCGTCCAGCGCATCCGCTCGGCCGGTCCCGCCGGCCCGTCGCTCGCCGCCGGCAGCGCGTCGGCGGCGTCCAGCCGCGCGGTCGTCGCCAGCCGCAGGGCGTGTGCCCAGCCGATCGGCGTCGCGCTGTCGCGCTCGCCGTCGTCGAACACCTGCTCCGAGAGGTGACCGGCGGCGGAGGCGAACGGGCCGTCGGCGCCGAGCGGCTCGTACAGGTCTGCCGCCGTCTCGCGGAGGCGCTCTGCCGCCTCCGTCGCCCCGCGAGACTCGCGCCGGTCGGCGAGCCGTGCCGCGGCGAGCGCGCCCCACCCCGTCGTCACCGACCAGAGCTTCGGCTCGGACTGGCCGGCCTGCCGCCAGCCGTCGCCCTCGTACCGCGCGAGGCCGCGCACCGCGCCGCCGTGGGCCTCGTGGTAGAGCGCCGCGACCGTCGACTCGACGTGGTCGGTCAGCCGCTCGACACGGCGCTCGTCGAGCGCGGTCAGCGCGGCGTACGCCTCGTGGCCGTCGACGAGCGCGAACGTGTCTGCGTCGGCGCTGGCGTCGCGCTCCTCGCCGTACACCCGGCGGACGAACCGCCCCTCGTGCCCGTCCCACCGCTCCGCGAGCGCCTCGTACGTCGCGTCGGCCTGCTCGCGGGCGTGGTCGCACACCTGGTCGCGGAGCGGTGCGCGCGCGGCCTCGCTGTACGCCTCGAGATACGCGCCCGCCGTGCCGGTGAACCGCCCGATCGCGTCCTCCCACGCGTTCTCCGAGGCCACGGGGAGGCCGTCGTCGCCCAGCCAGCTGTCGAGGCCGTCGATGCCGGCGACGACGGTCCGGCGAACCTCGGGGACGAGCGCCTCGGGGAGGGCGTCGCGCCGGCTCCGGAGCAGGCGCGAGAGGACGGCCACCACGCTCGCGGTCTGGTCGGGCTGGTACTCCGGCTTGCGCGACCCCTCGAGCGTCGCGTTCGCCCACCCCGGGGCGACGGAGCCGTCAGACCCCCAGACCCGGTGTGGCCAGGTTCCGTCCGGGAGCTGCGTCCGGCAGTAGAGCCGCGCGGCGTCGGCGAGCGTGTCGTCGACGCCGATGTCGAACCGCTCGTCGGCGTCGATCAGGTGCCCGGTGATGCGGGCGTCGTCCCGGAACCAGACGTAGCCGTACCCCCCCGAGTTGGCGTAGAACGTGTCGAACTCCGGTCCGGCGACGTGGGCACCAGCCGGCGCGGTCAGCAGGTCCAGGGCGCGCAGGTCCGCACGCACCTGCTCGGACCGCGGGACGGTCTCTGAGACGGCGACGTCGGCGCGGGCCCGCGCCGCCTCGCGCAGCGCCTCGGCGCTCTGGTGGGTGGTCACGCAGTTTCGCAGGTCCGCGAGCGCCTCCTCCCTGCCGACGTCGTCGTGGTCGGAGAGCTGTGTCACGAGCGTCGTCCGCACGCCCCGGCCCGCGCGCTCCAGCGGCGCCGACACCACGACGTCGCCCGAGAGGTGGGTGTCCTCGTACCGCCGGATCGCCGCCTGCCGCGGGAACTCGAACGCCGCGTCGTCGAGCAGCTCCTCGAACCGCTCTGGCACCTGTCCGCGGACGTCGGACAGGCCCGTCGACGCGGTGACGTAGTCGTGCTCTTCGCGGTGGAACACCTCGAGCGCCGTCGAGCCGTCGGGACCGCCGCGCTCGTGAATGAGCCGACCGACGCTCGACTCCCGGCTGTCGGGGGCGAGCGTCAGGAACGCCGTCAGGCTGGCCTCCTCGGGCACCGACCCGCGGAGCTCGACGTGGGTGCAGTGTGCCCGCCCGAGCGTCAGGTCGTACTGGTGGATCGTGTACGCGCCGGCGTCGTACTCCGTCTCGACGAGCGTCGTCTCGCGGTAGTAGTGCTGGCGGACGGCGTCCAGGTCGTCGAACCACGTCACCCCGTCCGGAGTGCGGACACCCAGCCGCGAGCGGTCGATGCCGGAGAGCCCCGAGAGCGGCATCGAGTGGTCGCGCAGCGCGCCGTTCGGGCCGACGTGGACCAGCCGGTCGCCGTGGCCGGAGAGCGCGCCGCCGATCGTCTTCGTCTCCTCCGGGAACCGCTCGTGGTCGGAACGGGCGCGCTTGTACGTGTTCAGCGCGGTCCGTAATCGCATAGCACCGTCGAAGACCTGCCGGAATAAAGACCCGCCGGTCGACGCGGATGGCAACGCCGAAGTGGGCAGGCGTCGACCCCCGGGCATGAACCACCCCGGTCCGCCCCGTGTCGTCGCCGTCGGCGACGAGGTCGAACTCGCGCCGCGCGACCCCGACCCCGGCGCGGAGTACGCGTGGTCGGTGACCGCAGGTCCGGAGGGCTCGCACGCGACAGTCGGAGCCGGGCCGGTGACGACGCTCGTCCCCGACGTCCCCGGCCGCTACCGTGTGCGGCTCGAGACTCCCGAGACGACCCACGAGCTGACGATACGGGCGTTTCCGGCGGGGTGTTCGCCGTCGGACGCCGACGACGGCGGGAGCGCCGGGACGGGCGTGACGAGCGTCCCAGAGCCCGAGGGTGGCGCGGCGACGCCGCCCTACCCCGACTCGACGCCGTCGGCGGGCGGCGGGCGGCCGCGTCTCCGCCTCGACGCGACGGTGGGCGACGACGCCGTCACCGTCGCCGCCGAGCCCCGTACCCACCCCGACGACCCGCGAGACGGCGGCGCGCTCGCCGTCGAGTTCCTCCTCGACGACCGGGACGGCCTCACACACGACGACGACGGCGTCGCCGTCGAGGGGCACGCGCTCCGGCTCGACCGGACGGCGCTCTCGTCGGGGCGCCAGCGCGTCCACGCCGTCGCCGTCGACCCGGGCGAGAGCTACTCCGTTCCCGACGTCGTCGCCCTCGACGTCGGCGACCGGGACGTGACCGTCGAACGGCCGAACGACCCGCCGGCGTGGGGGCTCGACGCGACGGTGTACGAGGTGTACGTCCGGTCGTTCGCCGACCCCGACGAGGGAGAGAGCCCGCTCGCCGACGTGACCGGGCGGCTCGACTACCTCGACGACCTCGGGGTCGACACGCTCTGGCTGACGCCGGTCGTCCAGAACGACGACTACGCCCACGGCTACAACGCCGTCGACTTCCTCTCGATCGCCGACGACCTCGGCACCCGCGAGGAGTACGAGCGGCTGGTCGAGGCGGCCCACGACCGCGGGATGCGGGTGCTGTTCGACCTGGTCTGTAACCACACGGCGCGCGAGCACCCGTTCTTTCGGGACGCCGACGGCGACCCCGACTCGCCGTACCACGACTGGTACGAGTGGCAGGACTCGGGCGAGCCGGCGACCTACTTCGACTGGCCGTACATCGCAAACCTGGACTTCACGACGCTCGCCGTCCGCCGTCACATCCTCGACGTCGTCGACGAGTGGGCACCGCTCGTCGACGGCTTTCGCGTCGACATGGCGTGGGCCGTCCCGACGCCGTTCTGGCGCGAGGTGCGCGACCGGGTGAAGGCGGTCGACGACGACTTTCTCCTCGTCGACGAGACGATCCCGTACGTCCCGGAGTTCGCTCACCTCGTCTTCGACGTCCACTTCGACTCGACGCTCTACTTCCGTCTGCGACAGGTCGGACAGGGCCACGAGCCGGCGGGCGCCGTCGTCGACGCCGTCGCCGACCGGGCTCGCGCGGGCTTCCCCGACCACGCGGGCTTCCTGACCTACGCAGAGAACCACGACGAGACGCGCTACCTCGTGGAGTGTGGCCGGCCCGCCGCGAGCGCCGCCGCCGCCGCCGTCGGCACCCTCCCCGGCGTCCCCCTCGTCTACGGCGGGCAGGAGACCGCACAGCTCGGGCGGCGCGACGACATCGTCTGGGACGAGGACGTCGTCGACGAGGAGCTGCGCGCCCACGTCCGTCGTGTCCTCCGGACCCACGGCCGTGTCGACGCGCTGAAGCCGGGCGCGAGCCTCGACGCCGTCGGCGCCTCCGTGGCGGGTGGGCCGGAGCCGAACCGCGTCGCCGCCTTCGGTCGGGGCGGGCGGGTCGTCGTCGTCCTGAACTTCGGCGAGGCGCCGGCGACCGTCTCGCTCGACGCCGCCGTCGACCCGGTCGACCTCCTCACGGGCGACGAGGTCGGCGTCCCCGGCGGGGTCCGGGTGCGCGACGCCGTGGTGCTGGAGCGGCACTGAGCGGGCGGCGCGGTCACGCTGTCGTGGCGTTCGTCGCCACCCGCACCCCGTCGACGTAGTCGCCCTCCGGCCCGACCCACGTCGACTCGCGCCCGCAGTCGGGCGTCAGCCGACAGACCCGCGTCTCGGGCGGCCACAGAACCCGCGTCCGGCTGCCCTCGCGGCTGACCGTCACCTCCTGTCGGTACGTGACCGTCGCGCCGGAGGCCGTCGCGAACGTCACCGCGAGGTCGACCTCGCTCGCGTCCGGCGGGACACGCGGCGGCGCGCCGCCCCGGACCTCGTGGCCCAGAACCCGGACCCGGTCGGCGACGCGCCACCGGACGGTCACGGCGCCGCCGTCGACGGGCACGCGGTAGCGCGCGACGCCGCTCGGCGTCTCGACGCGCACCGACGCCGGCCCGGTCGTCCGGTCGGGTGCGCCGACCGTCGTCGTCGCGGTCAGCGGCGCCGTCCGGACGTCGAGCGGGACGAGCCGCGGGACGACGGGGTCGCCCTCGCCCGGCGTCCACGTCCCCCGGTAGGTGTACCGGTAGGGCCGGCGGGCCGTCGCGTCGACGGCCCGCCAGTCGGCTGCCGGCCCCTCGTCGAGGGCGTACACCGCGTCGCCGTCGAAGCCGGGGTCGTTCCGCAGGCGCTGGAACGGGTGTGCAGACCAGTCGCCGTACGGCGTCGGGTGGAAGACGAGGGCGTCCGAGAGGTCGCGCGACTCGAACGGCTCGTAGGCCGCCGCGAGGTCGACCGTCCGCTCGCGGTTCGCGTCGTACGGCTCCTCGACGGCCCGGTACTCCGCCGCGCCCGCGACGGGCGCCACGACGAGGAGCGAGACGAGGAGGACGACGCGGACGCGGCGCGGGTCGACCGACGGTCGGAGCGACGCCGGCGCCGCGTAGACGGCGCGCGCCCGGGCCGCCGCCCGGACAATCGCGTGTGCGCCGAACGCCGCGAACGGGTAGAGCAGGCCGTAGTGGTAGTAGGGCCCCAGGAGTTCGAACAGACCGTTCCGGAGGCCGTTGAGCGTCCCCCAGAAGTACGCCTCGCCGAGGACGACACAGGGGACGAGCGCCGCGAGGAGGACGACGACGCGCGTCTCGCCCTCGCGCCGACCGAGCGCCAGCGCCGCGCCGGCGAGGGCGACGCCGGCGCCGAGCGGGCCGCCGGCGAGGAACTCGACGAGGAGGCCGAGGTTCGCGAGCGTCGTCCGGGCTGCGAGCGCCGGGCTGTAGTCGACGCCGTAGTCGAGCAGCCTGTGTGGCCCGAAGCCGACGCCGTCCCGCGGCGCGAACGCCTGGTACGGGAAGGTGAGCGGCGACCCGACGACGGCGGCGTTGTAGGCGAGGGCCGCGCCGACGCCACAGAGGCCGAGTGCGGCGACGGCGAGCGGCACGCCTCGTACGCGCCGCGTCTCGGCGCGCCACAGCCGGACGAGGGCGTGGCCCACGAACGGGAGTGCGAACAGCACCGCAGTGTACGGTCGGGTCCAGAACGCGAGGCCCGAGAGCGCGCCCGCGAGCGCGCCCCAGCGGAGCGAGTCGCGGGCGGTCGCCCGGAGGTACGCGAGCGCGAACGCACCGTTCAGGAGCGCCGCGGGCGCGTACGAGAGGAAGGTGGCGGTCGTGAACAGGTAGAGCGGCGAGGCGACGACGAGGACGCCGGCGACGACGCCGGTCCGGCGGTCGAACGCCCGCGCGGCGAGGCCGTAGCCCGTCGCGGCGACGCCGGCGCCGACGAGCGCGAGCGCCGCTCGCGGCGCGCCGAGCGCGACGAACGGGGCGAACAGCGCCGCTGTCGGCGGCGTGTACTTCGAGTAGAGGACGACCTCGCCGGCCCGCTCCGCCGCGACGAAGAACCACGGCCGGACCAGCCCGGCGAGGGGACCGGGGCGGAGGTACAGCTGCCCCTCGGCGAGCATCGCGGCCTGCATCAGGTAGACGGCCTCGTCGTCGTTGACCGAGTGGTGCGGGAAGACGCCGACGGCGACGGCGAGGACGGCGACGCCGCCGAGGAGGGCGACGAGCGCCGGGAGGGCGAGCCGTCTGGCGCGGTCCCGCACCGCGGCTACTCCCGCTGGTCTGCCGGGAACCACGCGAGGTCGTGGCCCGCGCTGAGAACGACCTCGACCGGTTCGCCGATGGCCAGCGACTCGTCGTGGTTGTGCATACACTCGACGGCAGTGCCGTCGTCTAGCTCCACCTCGTAGAGCACCGTCGGGCCGAGGTAGCGCCGCGCCCGGACACGGCCGTCCGGCGCGTCGCCGTCCGGAACCGCACGGACGTCGTCGGGCCGGACGAGGATGTCGACGTCGACGCGGTCGTACGCCCCGGTCAGGCCGTCGACGCACGCCCTGTCGACGGGGCCGAGCCCGGTGCGGACCTCGCCGCCGACGACCCGTCCCGGCAGAAAGGCGGCGTGGCCGAGGAAGCCCGCAACGAACCGCGACTCGGGCTGTTGGAACACCGACTCGGGGGCGCCCGACTGCTCGATCCGGCCGTCGTTGACGACGGCGACCCGGTCGGATATCGACAGCGCCTCCTCCTGGTCGTGGGTGACGGAGACGGCGGTGACGCCGGCCGTCTTGAGGATACGCCGAACCTCCTCGCGCATCTCGACCCGGAGGTCGACGTCGAGGTTCGAGAACGGCTCGTCGAGGAGGACGACCGCGGGTTCGGGCGCGATGGCGCGCGCGAGCGCAACCCGCTGTTGCTGGCCGCCGGAGAGCTCGTCGGGATGGGCGTCGCCCCGGTCGGCAAGTCCGACCAGGTCGAGCAGCTCCGCGACGCGGGCCTCGCGCTCCGCCTCCGGCCGGTCCTGCAGGCCGAACCCGACGTTCTCGGCGGCGGTGAGGTGTGGGAACAGCGCGAACTCCTGGAAGACGACGCCGACGCCGCGGTCCTCGGGCGGGACGTGCGATTCCGGCCCGGACACCGTCTCGCCGTGGAGACGGACGGTCCCGGCGTCGGGCCGGTCGAGGCCGGCCACGAGCCGGAGCGTCGTCGTCTTGCCACAGCCGGAGGGGCCGAGGAGCGTCAGTATCTCGCCCTCCCTGACCGACAGCGACAGGTCGTCTATCACGGCCTCGTCGCCGAACGACTTCGACACGTCGTCGAGCTCGAGCACCGTCGGTGCGTCCGGCGGCGGAGCCTCGCTCGACACGTCTGCCGTCGCCGCGTCGCGCCCGGTCAGCCCGCTACCTGACATCGTATCCCTCCCGCGAGATGATGACGAGCATCGACAGTCCGGAGACGACGAGCAGCACGAGGGCCGGGACGACCGCCGCGCCAAAGTACCCGTCGGAGTGGGCAGTCCACACGCGGGTGACGAGCGTCGAGAACCCCGCCGGGCGGAGCAGGAGCGTCGCGGGGAGCTCCTTCATCGTCGTCAGGAAGACGAGCGCGGCGCCGCCGGCGACGCCCGGCGCGACGAGTGGCAGCGTAACCGAACGGAACGCGCCGACGCTCGACCGACCGAGCGTCCGGGCGGCCTCCGGGAGCGCCGGGTCGACCTGGAGGACCGCGGCGCGAACCGACCCGACAGCCTGCGGGAGGAACCGGACGACGTAGGCGACGATCAGGAGCGCGACGGTGGGGTAGACCGGTCCGAGGGAGTTGACACCGAGGTAGACGAGCGCCAGGCCGAGGACGACGCCGGGGACGGCGTAGCCGAGATACGACACCCGCTCGAACAGGCCGGCGAGCCGCGAGTCCCGCGTCGCGGAGGCGTACGCGACCGGAACGCCGACCAGGACGGCGACGAGCGCCGCCGCCGCCGCCACGCTCACGGAGTTGAGGACGACGCCCGGCCCCGTCGCGAGCGTCCCGCCCGCCGTCGCCGACTCGCGGACGAACCACGTCAGCAGGACGCCGAGGGGGACGCCCAGCGCGAGGACGGGAACCGCGAGGGCGCCGACGAACGCGGGCCAGCGCCACGGACCGAGGCGCACCCGGTCGCCGCTCCGGCTCCCGGCGCCGGCGTACACCGGGTCGTCGCTGCGGACCATCGACTCGAGGCCGAGGATCAGGAGCGTGGCGGCCAGGAGCTGGAGCGAGAGGAGTGCGGCACGGTTCTGTCGGAAGGCCGTGAAGTCGACGTAGATGACCCGCGTGAACGCGTCGAACTGCATGATCGCGGGCGTCCCGAAGTCGGCGAGCGCGTAGAGCGCGACGAGGAGCGAGCCGGCGGCGACGGCGGGCCGGACCCGCGGCCACGTCACGCGCCGGAAGGCGCTGGCCGGCCCCTCGCCGAGGGTCCGGGCCGCGTCGACGAGGCGGGCGTCGAGCGCCCGCAGCGCCGCGCGGGTGGTGATGTAGACGTAGGGGTAGGTGTAGAGAGCGAGCACCAGCGCTGCGCCCCCGAACCCGTAGATCTCGGGCAGGCGCTCGACGCCCAGCGGCGCGAGCAGGCGCAGGAGCGCGCCGCGCGGGCCGAAGGCGGCGACGAACGCGAACGCGCCGATGTACGAGGGGACGACCAGCGGGAGCGAGACCAGGATCGTCGTCGCCCGGCGGTACGGCAGGTCCGTGCGGACCGTGAGGTACGCGAGCGGGACGCCGACGGCGACGGACGCGGCGGTGACGACGGCGACGAGCGCGACGCTGTTGACCAGCACCTGGACCGTGTCCGGACGGGTGAGGATGGCCACCGACTCCCCGAGCCCGACGCTCGCCGCCTGCGCGACGAGGTAGGCGACCGGGACGAGCAGGAGGGCGGCGACGACGCCACTCGTCACCGTCGCGGCGACCCCGAACCCGTCGTCCTCGCCTCCGCGCCGACTGCGCGTCGCCATCAGAGCGCGCCGACGTCCCGGAGGAGTTCGACCGTCCCCTCGATGTCGGAGAGTTCGGTCAGGTCGAGGCCCTCCGGCGGCGACAGTTCGTCGACGGAGGGGAGCCGACCGATCGGCTCTATCTCGGGCACGAGCGGGTACTCGAACGTCTCGCGCGCGAAGTAGTCCTGTGCCTCGGCAGAGAGCAGGTGTCGGACGAAGTTCGCCGCGAGGTCGCCGTCGGCGGCGGTGTCGAGCGCCGCCGCGCCGGCGACGTTGAAGATGGCGCCCGCGTCGCTCCGGGTGAACGCCGTCGCGACCGGCGCGTTCGGTCGGCCCGCGAGCACCCGCTGAACCGTAGTAGTGGTTCGCGAAGCCGGCGTCGAGTTCGCCGTCGGCCACGGCCTGTGAGACGAGGAACTCGTCCGAGTAGGAGGTGTCCAGCCCGAGGTCGAGCATCGCGTTCAGCCACTCGCGGGTCCGGTCGTCTCCGTTCAGCACCCGCATCGCGGTGACGAACGCCTGAAACGAGGAGTAGGTCGGCGCACAGCCGATCGAGTCCCGGAACGCCGCCGTCTCCGGGAACGCGAAGATGTCCTCGGGCACGTCGTCCTCGCTCAGCGCGTCGGTGTTGAACGGCACCGACCGCGCGCGCCCGGAGGTGCCGACCCAGTCGCCGTCGGGCGAGCGGAACTCGCCGGGGACCAGTTCGAGGAGGTCACCGGGAAGCTCGACGGTCCGGCCCTGCTCGGCAACGGCGCCAAGCGACCCGGCGTTGACGGAGAAGAAGGCGTCCGCCGGACTCTCAGACCCCTCCGTCTCGAGCTGGTTCACCAGCTCCGCGGCGCTGTTGTACCGCACCCGGAGCGTCAGGTCGTCGTAGCGCTCCTCGAGGAAGGAGACGAACTCTCCGACGAGCGGCTCGCCCCGCCCGGAGTAGACGGTGAGCTCGCCCGACATCGCCGGCATCTCGGCCATCGACGTGCCGCCCTCGATCGTTCGGTCGCCGAACGGCGACCGCCCGGAGCCGATCTGTCCCGCCGCCTCCCCGACGGTGTTCTCCGCCGCTCCGCCGAAGAGGCCCGAACAGCCGGCGAGGCCGGCGACCCCTGCGACGGAGGCGCCACGGAGGAGCCGCCGTCGTGTCGTCCTGTCCATGGATGCTTTAGGTCGTCCTAAATCAATTATATCTGTCGGTCGGCGCCCGCCCGGGCCGGCGCGAGATGGTCGAGACAGTCGACCCAGTCCGCGAGGTACTCGCCACACTGCGCGAGGAAGGCGGCGTTGCGCCAGTCCTCGTCGCCGGCCTCGACGAGCGCTCCCGCGGCGGCGCGGGCGACGTCCGCGAACGTCTCCGCGTCGTCGCCGGCGTCGTCGACCACGCGCCAGAGGTGTTCGTTCAGCTCCAGCGCCGCCGTCTCCGCCGCGAGGTCGTCGAACGTCGAGCGCGGCGCCTTGTGGTGGTGACAGAGCGGCGCACCCGACCGGACGCCCCTCCCGAGGACGTCGCAGGCGCGCTTCAGCAGGACGCCCGACCAGATGTCGTCGAACCGACCCACGCCCCACTCGTTGTCGTCCATCGGAAACTGGTAGAACGCGGGGACCACCTCGCGCCGGAAGGCGAGGTTCATCGAGCAGACGGTGAGGTAGTCTCCCGGCGCGACGAGAAAGTCGTCGCCGTAGTCGTCCGCCGAGAGCCGGACCGTCGACTGGCCGCGCAGGTCGCCGTCGGCCAGGATTCGCGCCGCGTCGAGGTCCGGTACGTCTGTCCAGAGCCCCTGCGAGGCGACGACGTCCGCCTCGTCGCTCCGTCGACGCGTCTCCGTCTCGTCCATCGCGGCGTAGGGGTAGCCCCGCGGGTAGAGGTCGTACGGGACGTCCTCGAGGACGTTCACCCACCGCTCGTCCGAGGTGCGCGTCTCGAGGCCCGCCGTCGGGCCGAGGTTCGCGAGGTGTCGACCGAAGAAATCCCGCCCCTCGTGGGGGCGGGTGTCGTCGTCGAGGAAGACGCCGTAGTCGAACCCCTCCGCCCAGAGGTAGAGGAGGCCGAAGCTGGTCTGTGCGTGGCTCCGCGCCGGTATCAGGTGGTCGTACGCCGCGACGTCGCGGTCGGCCAGCCACGCCGACCGCGCCCGACCGTCGAAGACCGCGCCCTCGACGCCGAGGTCGCGCAGCATCTCGCGCATCTCCTCCGTCGGACAGTGGTCCTCTGTCACCAGCACGACGTGGAGTCGGTCCGTGTCGAAGCCGTGCTCGCGCGCGTTCGCGACGTAGTCACGGACACACCCGAACTCCCGAATCGTCGGGACGACCACGCAGACGTCCTGCATAGCCCCGTCTTTTTGGCTCGCCTAAAGTAGCTGTCGGCTCGCGGTCGACGGGGTTTAGCGTCCGCCGGTCCAACTGTCGGTATGGAGTACGACGCCGTCCTCATCTACGACGGCGACTGTCCGTACTGTTCGGTCGCGGCAGCGGCGCTCCGCCGCGTCGATGCCGTCGGCGCGGTGCCGTGGGACGGCGCGGCTGCGCAGTCGTTCCTCGACGCGCAGTTCGGCGAACAGCCGTTCGCGATGTTCCTCGCCGACGTCCGCCGGAACCGCGTGTACGCGGGCCGGGCAGCGGCGGCGGAGCTGGCCGAGCGCGCGGGCACCCCGTCGCTCGTCGGGTCGCTAGTCAGGGAGAACTACAGTCGTATCGCCGCCGTCGTCGGCGCCGCCTCCGGTCGGACGCGCGACCCGGACGACTACCACGAGATCTACCCGATGGCCGACGACGCGCGGGCGCAGTTCGGGCCACTCCGGACGGCTGCCGTCGCCGAGGCACCGACGGCGTGACCACGGGCGGCACCTACACCCTCCTGCTCGTGCTCCCGGAGGCGGCGACGCTCGCTGTCGGCGCACTCGGCGAGCACCACTTTCCCGCGGGCGCCTACGCCTACACCGGGAGCGCGCTCGGGAGCGGTGGGTTCGTCAGGGTCGACCGGCACCGCCGGGTCGCGCGAGGCGACCACGACGTCCGCCACTGGCACGTCGACTTCCTGGCCGGTCACCCGGCGACCGACCTCGTCGACGTCGTGACTACCGCCGCCGACGCGGAGTGTCGCGTCGCGCGGGCGCTCCCGCCCGGCCCGGTCGAAGGCTTCGGCGCCTCCGACTGTGACTGTCTGAGCCACCTCGCGCACGCCGAGTCCGTCGCGGCCCTGAGCGAGCGGGTCGACCCGGCACACGCCTCGCTCGACGGATCAAATCGGTGACGACCGGACCGGGCCTCCGGTCGTCGGGCCGGGCCAGAACGTGTCAGAGGCACTCCCCGGCAGGCTGTGTGACGCCGAGTAGACGCTTATTCCTACCCCTCGGGTGGTCGACCGTCGATCGCCAGACAGTATTGAATCTTTACCCTGTTTATAAACCGACCGTCCAGGGAGTCCGTGTGTGTTTTTATTTGTGGGCCCGGACGGACCAGCCGGATGGCCGGTGACGACGCGGCGACACTACGGGCACTCGTCGCCCGACGCCGCGACCTGCTCGCCGCCGCCGGCACCGACGTGGTCGACAAGCGGGACCTGACGGAGACGCTCGACGTCTCGCGCTCCACCGTCGACAGAGGGGTGCGCGAACTCGAGCGGGCCGGCCTCGCGGAGCGCGTCGACGGCGGCGTGCGACGGACACTCCCCGGAACGCTCGCGCTCCGGGAACACGAGCGGACGAACAGACGGCTCGCCGCGGTTGCGGACGCGTCGACCGTCCTCTCTGCGCTCCCGAACGACGCCGACGTCGACTCCGCCGTACTCGTCGGCGCGAGCGTCGTCAGCCCGACGCCCGACTCGCCGTACGCGTCACTCGGATACCAGCGAGGAGTGATAGAGCGCGCGGACGCCGTCCGGGCGTCCACCTCTGCCGTCATCGGCCCGCAGGTGGACCTCTACTACGAACAGATCGTCGAGGACGGCCTCGAGCTCACCGTCGTCGTCTCCGGCGGCGTGCTGAACCGGATCCTGAGCGGCCACCGGGACCAGCTCCGGGAGGCGCTCGGCACCGGACGCGTCGACATCTACCGGACGGACGACCCGCTCCCGTACGGCCTCGCCGTGACACAGACGGAGACGGGCGGAGAGATGTTCGTGACCGTCTACGACGACGACGGCATCGTCGGTACCGTCGGCAACGACAGCGCCGAGGCAGTCGCGTGGGCGCGCCGGACGGCTGACGACCAACTCGCCGACGCGGAGCCGGTGTCGCGGCCTTAGGCGAGTGCCGCCGCCACCTTCTCGACGGGGTGGGGCGGCTCGGCGCTCGCCCCTGGTCGGGACTTCAGCTGCGCTCGGCACGAGGCGCCGGGGGCGACGACCTGTTCGCCCGGGCTCTCCTCGACCTGGTCGAACAGGATACGGCCGATCGCCTTACTCATCGAGTAGTGCTCTGCCTCGTAGCCGAACGACCCCGCCATGCCACAGCACGTCGAGTCGAGGGGGTCGACCCGGTAGCCGGCGCGGCGCAACACCCCGACTGCGTGGTGGTCTTTCTTCGTCGCCTTCTGGTGACAGTGCCCGTGGTACGTGAGGTGCTCGCCGGCGTCGGCGTCGAAGCCGTCGTCCAGCCGGAAGGCGTCGACGTACTCCAGGACGCCGTAGGTGTTGTCGGCGACCCGCTCGACGTCCTCGCCCGACAGCAGGTCGAGGTAGTCCGACTGGAACATCACCGCGTCGGAGGGCTCGACTGCCACCACGTCCCACCCCTCGGCGACCCGCGGCGCCAGCGCCTCGACGTTCGCCTCGGCACGCTCCCGTGCCATGTCGAGGAAGCCCTTCGAGTGGGCGGGCCGTCCGCTGTCGCCCGCGTCCGCTGGCACCTCGACGTGGACGCCCGCGGCCTCCAGCACCTCGACGGCGGCCCGCCCCGCCGCGGGCCGGTTGTAGTTGGTGTAGGTGTCGGCGGGGAGGAGCACGCGGCGCTCGGCCTCGGCCTCGGGCACCTGCGCGCCGCCGCGGGCCTCGAACCAGTCCGCGAACGTCTTCCGGTGGAACGGCGGCAGGTCTCGCTCGCGGGCGATACCCAGCGTCTTCTCGGCGAGCCAGCCCGCCCCGGGGAGCGAGCCGGCGACGTTCGACAGCGGCGCGAACAGCGACCCGAGCTTCGACACCGTCGCGGCGTTTGCGAACAGCCGGTCCCGGAACGACGCGCCGTGGCGCTGGTGGTGTTCGTGCTCCACCTCCGCCTTCAGCTTCGCCATGTCCACCTCGCTCGGACAGTCTTTCGCACAGCCCTTGCAGCCGATACAGAGGTCCATCACCTCGGTGACGAACTCGTCGTCGAACGCCCCGCGGTCGATGTCGCCGCTCATCGCCTGTCGGAGCATGTTCGCCCGGCCACGGGTCGACTGGATCTCCTCCTCGGCGGCGCGGTAGGTCGGGCACATCACGCCGCCGGTCGTCTCCTGCGGACCGCGACAGCCGCCACAGCCGTGACAGAGCTCCGCCATCCCCTGGAACCCGTTCTCGTTCTCCCAGTTCAGCGCCGGGTCGAAGCCCGCGTCGAACTCGTACGACGGCGAGAACCGCAGGTTCTCGGTCATGTCGACGTCGCCACAGACGTTGCCCGGGTTCAGGATCCAGTCCGGGTCGAAGGCGGTCTTCAGGTCGCGGAACACCCGCCACAGCCGGTCGCCGTACAGCTTCCGGTTCCACTGGGTCCGGGCGCGGCCGTCGCCGTGTTCGCCCGACACCGACCCGCCGTACTCGACGACCAGGTCCGTCGCCCGGTCGGCGATCGCCTCGTACTGCTCGACACCCTCCAGAGACTTCGTGTTCACCAGCGGGCGGATGTGGAGAACGCCCGGCCCGGCGTGGGCGTAGTAGGAGGCAAAGGTGCCCTCGTCGTCCAGCACGTCCTCGAAGTCGGCGACGTAGTCGGGGAGGTTCTCCGCCGGAACCGCGGTGTCCTCGATGAACGCGATGTGTTTCTCGTCGCTCGTCCGCGAGAGCAGGATCGGGAGCCCGGACTTGCGCATCTTCCAGAACTTCGCCCGCGTCTCGGCGTCGTGGGCCTCCATCGCCGTCGTCGCGCGCGTCGGCGCCTCGGCGACAGCCGCCCGACCGCCGTCTGTCGTCCCCGTCCGGTCGTCCGCCGCAGACGGACACCGGTCGGCGACGAGGCCTGCCACCTGTTCGCGCCCGTGGTCGTCGCTCTCTGCGTAGAACTCGACGAGCAGCACCGACGAGGTGTCGTCGGGGAGCATCCCGACCACGTCGCCGAACTCCGCGGTGTCGGCGGCGAGGTCGAGGAGGACGTCGTCCATCACCTCGACCGCGGCGGGGTCGTGTTCGAGGATCGGGGCGACGTCCTCCATCGCCTCGATCATCCCGTCGTAGGTCAGCAGCGCCACCGACTTCGTCTCGGGCACGGGTTCGAGCGACACCGTCGCCTCCGTCACGACGCCGAGGGTGCCCTCGCTCCCGGCGAGGAGACGCGCGAGGTTCACCGTCTCGCCCGCGCGCGCCTCGTCGACGAGGACGTCGAGGCTGTAGCCCGAGACGTTTCGCTTCAGGTCGGGGTAGCGCCGTTCGACCTCCGCTGCCTCCTCGTCGACGACCCGAACCACCTCCGCGTAGACGCGTTCCAGTATCGACCCCTCCGGGTCGGCCTCGGCCCGGATCTCGGCCAGCGGCGTCTCGCCGAGCGTCGTCACCGTGCCGTCGGCGAGGACGGCCTCCACCTCCTCGACGTAGGCGTCGGTCTTGCCGTACTGCAGCGAGTGCGCGCCGGTCGAGTTGTTGCCGATCGCGCCGCCGAGCGCGCTCTTGTCGCCCCACGCCGGGTCGGGCGCGAACTTCAGGCCGTGGTCCGCGATCGCCTCGTTCAGGTCGCCGAGGTAGATGCCGGCCTCGGCCCGGACCGTCTCGGCTGCCGGGTCGAACGCGACGATGTCGGTCATATCGGTGGTGAAGTCGAGGACGACGGCCTCGTTGACCGACTGGCCGGCGAGACTCGTCCCGCCGCCCCGTGGCAGCACCGGGATCTCCCGCTCTGCGCAGTAGTCGACGACCGCCGCGACGTCGTCGGTCCCGGTCGGGAACACGACGCCGATCGGCGTGATCTCGTAGGCGCTGGCGTCTGTCGCGTACAGTTCGCGGGTGTAGTCGTCGAACCGCACGTCGCCCTCGACCAGCCCCTCGAGGTCGTCGACCAGCCCCGGGCGGGTCACGTCGCCGCCCCCGTAGTCGTAGTTCGCCCGCTCGTCGGCCGCCGGGTCGCCCGACGGTCCGGACGTAGATGCCATACCGTCCCACGGGAAGGCTCGGCTATAAGCCCGGCGTCTGCCGTAACAAACGTTTGTCGCGCGCCGCCGGAAACACGTATGATCGATCAGGAACTTCCGCGCCTCGATCGGTTCCGCGAGGGGGTCGAGCGCCACGCCGCGTCGGTGCGCCGGACCACGCCGGCGTCGTTCGAGGCGGACCTCGTCGACGCGCCGGCGGACCACCCCGGCCTCACCTACCACGCCCACTGCCAGCAGCGGACGCTCGACGCCGACGCCCACACCGTCGCGGTGCTCGAGGCGCTCGGCTACGACGTCGCGACGACGGACGTCGAGTGCTGTGGCATGGCCGGGTCGTTCGGGTACAAGACCGACTACTACGACCTGAGCGTGGCGGTCGGCGAGGACCTGCTGGACCAGCTGGACGACGACCGGCAGACGGTCGCGAGCGGCACCTCGTGTCAGGAGCAGATAGCCGACCTCGCGGCGGCGGACGTGCGGCACCCGGTCGAGCTGGTCGCGCCGTCTGACGCGAGCGCCCGGTTTTAAGCACCGGGGCACTAATCCGAGCGGTATGGACGAAGAGCCCCAGGAGATCACGACGCTCGTCGGGCGCGAGGTGTACTCGAACAGCGGCGTGTTCGTCGGCGAAGTCGACGACGTGCGCCTGGACCTCGACCGGCAGGGCGTCACCGCGCTCGCGCTCTCGAGCCTCTCGGAGGAGCTGTTCGGCAGCCGGGTGCCCGCGAACAAGGGCGTGATGATCCCCTATCGGTGGGTGCGTGCGGTCGGCGACGTCGTGCT
>KI543181.1:407469-412395 GCA_000496195.1 uncultured archaeon A07HB70 | reverse complement strand
CCGGGTGGTGAAGTCGAAGTCGATGACCACCGAGGAGATAGAACTCAACGAAGGCCTCGCCGCCGACGGCGTCGACGTCGTCGAGACCGACCTCGGCGAGTGGGTGCTCCAGCTCGCCGAAGAGACGCCCTCGCACATCGTCGCGCCGGCCATCCACCGCTCGCGCGAGTCGATCGCGGAGCTGTTCGCCGCGACGTTCGACGCCGACGACCCACCAGAGAGCGCGGTGGAGCTGACCCGGTTCGCCCGCGAACGCCTGCTGGAGGCGGTGACGAGCGCCGACGTCGGCGTGACGGGCGCGAACTTCCTCACCGCCGACTCGGGCACCGTCGCGCTGGTGACGAGCGAGGGCAACGCCCGCAAGACGGCGCTCGTCCCCGACACGCACGTCGTCGTCGCGGGCGTCGAGAAGGTCGTGCCGACGGTGGAGGACCTCGCGCCGTTCGCGGAGCTGCTCGGCAAGTCCGGAACGGGACAGGACGTCACCTCCTACCTCTCGCTCCTGACGCCGCCGGTCGACTCGCCGACGCTCGACTTCGACGCGCCGGACGCACCGCTCGGCGACGCCGGGGAGCGCGACTTCCACCTCGTCCTCGTCGACAACGGTCGGTTCGAGATGCGTGACGACCCACACCTCCGCGAGACGCTCTACTGTGTCCGGTGTGGCGCGTGCTCGAACTCCTGTGCCAACTTCCAGCAGGTCGGGGGCCACGCCTTCGGCGGCGAGACGTACTCGGGCGGTATCGCCGGCGGGTGGGAGGCCGGCGTCGAGGACGCCGAGACGGCGGGCGAGTTCGTCGACCTCTGTACCGGCTGTTCGCGCTGTGTCGACGCCTGTCCGGTCGACATCGACGTGCCGTGGATCAACACCGTCGTCCGGGACCGAGCGAACCGGGACGACGCGGGCTCGTTCGACTTCCTCGTCGACGGCCTCGCGCCCGACGAGGAGTCGTCGACGCCGCTCACGAAGCGGCTGTTCGGCAACATCGGGACGCTCGCGGCCCTCGCCAGCGCGACGGCGCCGCTCTCGAACCTCGTCGCACGGTCGCGGCCCGCCCGGCTGGTCGCAGACCGGCTCCTCGACGTCGACAGCCGCCGCCCGCTCCCCGCGTTCCGGCGCGAGACGCTGACCGACTGGGCCGCCGACCGCGCGTCGACCGTCGACGACCCGCGCCGCGAGGCCGTCCTCTACCCCGACCTCTACACCGACCACGTCCTCGTCGAACGGGGGAAGGCCGCCGTCCGCACGCTGGAGGCGCTCGGCGTTCGCGTCCACGTCCCGGACACGCCCGAGTCCGGTCGCGCGCCGCTGTCACAGGGGATGATCTCGACCGCGGCCCGGGCGGCGAGACGGACCCTCGACGCGCTCGGGCCACACCTCGACGCCGGACGCGACGTGGTGGTGGTCGAGCCCTCCGACCTCGCGATGTTCGAGCGCGACTACGCCCGCCTCGTCGGCGAAGACGTCGCCACCGGCGACCCGGACCCGCGGGCCGCGGCGCTGGCCGAGAACACGTACGAGCTGCTGGAGTACGTCTACGGACTGCTGGAGAACGGCGCCGACCCCGGCCCCCTCGACGACGCGCCGGCGGACCATCCCGGCCTCACCTACCACGCCCACTGCCAGCAGCGGACGCTCGACGCCGACGCCCACACCGTCGCGGTGCTCGAGGCGCTCGGCTACGACGTGGCGACGACGGACGTCGAGTGCTGTGGCATGGCCGGATCGTTCGGATACAAGACCGACTACTACGACCTGAGCGTGGCGGTCGGCGAGGACCTGCTGGACCAGCTGGACGACGACCGGCAGACGGTCGCGAGCGGCACCTCGTGCCAGGAGCAGATAGCCGACCTCGCGGCGGCGGACCGTGCGGCACCCGGTCGAGCTGGTCGCGCCGTCTGACGCGAGCGCCCGGTTTTAAGCACCGGGGCGCCGACCCGAGCGGTATGGATGAAGAGCCCCAGGAGATCACGACGCTCGTCGGGCGCGAGGTGTACTCGAACAGCGGCGTGTTCGTCGGCGAAGTCGACGACGTGCGCCTGGACCTCGACCGGCAGGGCGTCACCGCGCTCGCGCTCTCGAGCCTCTCGGAGGAGCTGTTCGGCAGCCGGGTGCCCGCAAACAAGGGCGTGATGATCCCCTATCGGTGGGTGCGTGCGGTCGGCGACGTCGTGCTGATCAACGACACGATCGAGCGGCTGAAGAGCATCGACGAGGACGAGGAAGTCGTCGTCTAAGCCCCGTTCTCGCCGCTCTCGACGCCCATTGCCTCGAACAGCTTCCGGCGAACCGCCTCCTCGGTCAGCGACAACAGGGTGTCACGGCTGTCCGCGCTCGCGTCGACGCCGGTGAAGATGCCGAGCGGGATGTTGGCGTCGCCCTGCGTCGAGTGGCCCGACGCCTCGCCGATCTGCTCGAACGCGTCCTCGAGGACGTTGCCGATGTTCATCCGGATATCCTTCGACCGCGCCGAGAGGATGATCCGCTCGTCGGTGATGCCGAACACCGCCGTCGTGGTGATCCCCTCGAGATTGAGCAGGTGTTGAGCGGCCTGCGAGAGCGCCTCCCGGTCGCGGACGAACCCGGCGTTCGACACCAGGTGCGACCCCTTCACCTCTCGGTTCTGGATCGCCTCGGCGAGAACGTCGAGCGTCTCCGGGCTCATCGACGGCGACTCGACCTGTTCGAGCGTGTCGTGGTCCGCGAACGGGTAGAGGTAGGCTGCGGCGGTGAGGTCGGCGGGCGTCGTGTCGCGCTTGAAGTCGAGCGTCTCCGCCCGGATGCCGTACAGCAGCGCCGTCGCGACCGCCTCGCTCGGGCGGATGTCGAACTCCTGGATGTACTTCGTGAGGATGGTCGAGGTGGCAGAGACGTTCGGCCGGACGTCGGTGAACTCGGCGTCGACCGGCTCGTCGAGCTCGTGGTGGTCGATGAACACCTGGACGTCGGCACCGACGTCGACCGGGCCGTCCTCGACGTGGTCGACGAGCGCGAGGAGGTCGTACTTCGGGAGCGCCGGCGCCTCGTCGCGCGAGAGCAGGTCGATACCGAGCAGGTTGACAAACGCGCGGTTCTCCTGGTGGCCGACGTCGCCGTCGTAGACGATGTCGGCCTCGACGCCGTGGCTCTCGGCGACCGCCTGGAGCGCCACGGCGCTCGCGATGGAGTCCGGATCGGGGTTGTTGTGAGTGAGGATCGCCATTCGGTTCTCGACGCCGTCGAAGAGCCCGGCGAGCTGTCTGATCTTGTACTCTAGCTCGCCCGTCTCCAGCGCCCGGAGCGCCGAGTCGGCGATGACGGTCGAGGGGTTGATCACCACGTCGACGCCGAGCTCTCCGAGTTCGTCCTCGGACACCGGGTCGGCGGCACGCGCGACGACGAACTGTTCGCCCCCGGCCTCGCGCAGCCGTTCGACGGCCTCCTTGTTCGCCTCGACGTCCGAGGAGAGGATCAGAACGACGTCGTAGTCTGCCACCTCGTCGGCGACGCCCGCGTCGCGGATGTCGGTCGCCCTGGCGTCGAGATCCTGATCCCGGAGCGCCTCGACGCGGCTCTCGTCCTTGTCGAGGATCAGGACCTGCTTCCCGTCGGTCGCGAGAGTCTCAGCGACGGCGTGACCGACGCTCCCACACCCGAGAATCGCGTACGACGACATCGACGACGCGGAGATCCCGGCACTCATAGAACCCCATTTTGCCGTCGCACCGGTAAAGATGTGCGATTCGCCCCGTCGAACGAAAACCTATATGAGCGGCCACCACTTCCGTTCGATCACCTGGGCCGGTAGCTCAGCCAGGGAGAGCGACGGGCTCTTAACCCGTCGGTCGGGGGTTCAAATCCCTCCCGGCCCGTTCCTCTTGCGGCAGATTTGAAGTCGAACTAATCGCCGGACGGAACCGCGTTCCTCGTTCGAACCGCGTCGTCTGCGGCTCAGCCGAGTCGGTGAGTGACCTCGTGCCGGGCGTGTCTGTCGATTCGCGTGTGGTCGAACGCGTCGGAGGAAGCTAGCCCTCGTTCGTCGCTCTCGCTGCTGTCCTGCTCGTGGACCGTACCTGGCGACCCGCGACGACCGTCCGCTGTGACGTGCCTACCGGTCGGGTATCGTGTTCACGCTCGCCTCGGTTCTCGCGTGGGTCGCCTGGCACGGACTGGGTCACGGAGGTTTTGTGATCGGTGGACCGACGCCGGAATCCGAGAGTCACAGCCACGCGAACGTCCTCGTGACCGTCTACTGCCGCTACGTCACCACGCCGACCGAGGGTGTACTCAAGACGGCGGAACTGCTCGCGGCGTGGCTGACCGCCGTGCTCCTGCGTCGGGACTCCGACGCGGCCTGATTCCGCACACCCGTCCAGCAGTATCAGGCTGCCCTGCCTACCGCGGGCCACTCGCCGTCAGGAGACGAAGACCAACTCGAACCCCTCCTCTGCCAGCGCGGGCGTGTCGATGCTGTGGGCAGACCCGTCACCCAGGACCGGGACCCCCTCGCGCTCCAGTTCGTTGGCGGTATCGAACTCCACCGCACAGAGTCCGCAGGCGCCGACGACCAGGCCCCGGTCGGCTGCCGCCTCGTAGTGAACGGAGACGGGTTCGCCAGGATTCTCGGCGGTGTAGCCCGGCCAGGCCGTTCCCGCACCGTCGAGGTACACCCGCACTTCGTGGCCGGCGTCGGCCAGCGACACCGCGTGGTCGAGCGCGTTCATCGTCGCCGCCGCCCGATCTGTGGGCGCGTTCACCAGGAAGGCGAACTGCCGGGTCGTCATACGACTCCGTGCGGCCACTCGAATTTAAACCCGGGCGTGGAATCGTCACCCGAGTGGCCCGCGAGGCGACTCAGCCCAGCGCCTCGCGGAGCGGCTGGTTCACCTCGTCAGGGTCGGCGGAGCCGCCGCTCTCCTGCGTTACTTGGTCATCTACTGCGTGAT
>KI543181.1:399887-406642 GCA_000496195.1 uncultured archaeon A07HB70 | reverse complement strand
GTCCGATCTTCGGCCCGTAGAAGGCGGCCTCGCCCTCCTCGGTGTCGTAGTCTAATCCCTGTGACTCCAGGGCGTCGCGCAGCGCCTCGGTCGCCTCGGTCCATATCTCGTCGCTTCCGACGGCGTTCTCGCCCTGTGTCTCGAGCTTGTAGAGGATCTCGAGCCCGAACTCGGCGTAGACGTCGTCGATGACCCGCAGGGTCTGGGTTATCTCGGCGCGGATCTGGTCGCGCCGGATAAACGCGTGGCCGTCGTCCTGCGTCAGTCCCCGGACGCGGAGGAGGCCGGACAGCTCGCCGGACTGCTCGTTACGATAGACGGTGCCGAACTCGGAGAACCGCACCGGAAGGTCGCGGTACGACCGCGCCTCGCTATCGTAGATATGCGCGTGGTTCGCGCAGTTCATCGGCTTCAGGCCGTACTCGGAGCCGTCCTGCTCCCACGCGAACATCTCGCCCTCCTCTTTGAACGCGTCGTAGTGCCCCGTCGGCTTCCAGAGATCCGCGCGGTTCAGCTCGGGCGTCCACACCTCCTCGTAGCCGAGTTCGTCGTTCTTGCCCCGGATATACTCCTCGAGTTCGCGGCGGATTCGCATCCCGCTCGGGTGGTAGTGGGCGCAGCCGGGCGAGTGCTCGGGGATGGAGAAGAGGTCCATCTCCCGGCCGATCCGGCGGTGGTCGCGCTCTTTGGCCTCTTCGCGCCGGTCGAGGTAGTCCTGGAGGTCGCTCTCCGACCCGAACGCGGTGCCGTACACCCGGGTCAGCTGCTCGTTCGTCTCGTCGCCGCGCCAGTACGCGGACGCGATGGACAGGAGCTTCACGGCGCCGATATCGCCCGTCGACGCGACGTGCGGGCCCTGACAGAGGTCTGCGAACTCGCCCTGGACGTAGAACGAGACCGGGTCCTCGCCCGCGGCCTCCGTCTGGAGTACGTCCCGCTTGAACCGGTTGTCCTCGTACGTCGCCAGGGCCGCCTCGCGCGGGCGCTCCTCCCGTTCGATATCCAGGTCTTCCTCGACTATCGCCTCCATTTCGGCCTCTATCTCGTCCAGGTCGTCGGCGTCGAGGTCGACACCGACGACGTCGTAGTAGAACCCGTCGTCGGTCGGCGGCCCGATTGCGAGGCTGGCCTCCGGATAGCGGCGCTGGAGCGCCTGTGCGAAGACGTGCGCGGCGGAGTGACGCAGCACCCGCAGGTACTCGTCGGCGGCGTCGGTGACGATCTCGAGGTCCGCGCCGCCGTGGAGCGGTGTCGCCTTGTCGACAAGTTCGCCGTCGACCACGCCCGCCACCGTGTCGTCGCCGAGACCCGGGCCGATGGCGTACGCGGCGTCCTCGACCGTCGCGCCCTCTGGGAGTCCGAGTTCGGACCCGTCGGGGAGCGTCACCGCGATTTCTCCCATACTCTGACCGAACCGCCACGGACCGAATAAGTTTGTCGTGTGGCTCCAGCCGGTTCGTCGGAACGCATTTGTGTGTCGGTCATGGACCTGAGTACGATGAGTAGTGGGGCAGAAGGCGAGGCCGGCGAAGATTCGGACGAGGAACCGATCGAGAACGTCCTCGACACTATCGGAGACCGCCGGGCTCGGCACGTCTTGGCGTCGATCGCGCACGAGTCCCGGTCGGCAAAGGAGATAGCCGATGATCTCGACCTCTCGCTCCCGACCGTCTACCGTCGGGTCGAGGAGCTCGAGAACCACGACCTCGTGACGGGGACGACCGAAATCGCGTCGGACGGCAACCACTACCGGGTGTTCGAGTGTGCGTTCGACAGCACCGTCATCTCGCTCGACGACGGTGAGTACGAGGTCCAGATCTTCCGCGAGGGGAACGTCCCCGACAGGTTCGCGACACTCTGGGACGACTTGAGTCGCAAGACGGAGTGAGCGTGGCTCCGCCGCTCCAGTCGGTCGGGCAGGTGATGCTCGTCGGCCTCCGGATGGTCGTCTTCGCCCTCGCGGGCGGTATCACCCTCATAAGCTTCCAGGCCTACCAGCAGAAACAGAACGAGCGACTGGAGTCGGCGTTCATCGGCTTCGCGTTCATCAGCATGGGCGTCGCGATGTCGATGCTGGGCACCTACGCAGAGAGCAATCAGATGCTGTTCGACATGGCCGAGGTCGTCCCCTTCATCGTCGGCTTCGCGATGCTCTGGCGCTCGCTGTACCGCTGACCGAACCGTTTTAGATTCGGGCGCTCGCGCGTGTGGTATGTCCGCCCAGTTCGAGCGGTCGAGCGGCGTCCTCTGTCACCTCACGTCGCTCCCCGGCCCGCACGGGGTCGGCGGCCTCGGGGCTCCCGCGAGCGACTTCCTCGACACCCTCGCCGCCGCAGACCAGCGCTACTGGCAGATGCTGCCCGTCGGCCCGACCCGGGGCGTTCACGGCGACTCGCCGTACGCGTCCTCGTCGGCGTTCGCCGGCAACCCGCTCCTCGTCTCGCTCCCGGCGCTCGTCGACCGGGGCTGGCTCGACCCGCTCGACCCGCCGGACTTTCCCGCCGACGAGGTGGCGTACGACCGGGTGCGGGCGTGGACTGCGGGCGCCCTCGACCGCGCTCACGAGGGGTTCCGCGAGGCGGCGGACGAGGCCGACCGCGCCGCGTTCGCGCGCTTCCGCGACGAGACGGCGTGGCTCGACGACTTCGCGCTCTACGCCGCGCTGAAGGAGGTCCACGACGGCGACCCGTGGTACGACTGGCCCCGGGACCTGCGGCGGCGCGACCCGGACGCCCTCGCGGCGGCGCGGGAGGCCAGCGCCGACCGGGTCGAGCACCACGCGTTCGTCCAGTTCTGCTTCGCGGAGCAGTGGACGGCGCTGCGCGAGGCCGCCGCCGACCGGGGCGTCTCGCTGCTCGGCGACCTGCCGATATACGTCGGGCTCGACTCCGCCGACGTCTGGGCCGAGCGCGACGCCTTCCGCGTCGACGCCGACGGCGCGCCCGACGCCGTCGCCGGCGTCCCGCCGAACCCCGGCGACGACGGCCAGCGGTGGGGCAACCCGCTGTACGACTGGGAGGCGCTCGCCACGGCTGGCTTCGGCTGGTGGCGTCGGCGGGTCGACCAGCTGCTCGACCGGTTCGACGGCGCACGCCTCGACCACTTCAAGGGGTTCCACGAGTACTGGGCGATCCCGGCAGAGGCAGACGACGCCGCCGCCGGCGAGTGGGTCGAGGGCCCCGGCGAGGCGCTGTTCGACGCCCTCCGCGCGGACCAGGGTGAACTCCCGTTCGTCGCCGAGGACCTGGGGTTCCTCGACCCCGGCGCGGTCGGACTGCGCGAGCGCCTCGGGGTTCCGGGGATGCGCGTCCCTCACTACGCCGACTGGTGCGAGGAAGGCCACATGTACCAGCCGATGCACTACCCGCGGGACTCGGCGGCGTACACCGCGACCCACGACACCGACACGACGGTCGGCTACTACCGCGACATGGACCCCGGCCACCGCGACTGTCTCCACTACAACCTGGGCGTCGACGGCTCCGACGTCGCGTGGTCGCTCGTCGACGCCGTCTGGGGGTCGAACTCGGTGCTCGCGTTCACCACGCCGCAGGACCTCCTCTCGCTCGGGAGCGAGGCGCGGCTGAACACGCCGGGCACCGCCGAGGGGAACTGGCGCTGGCGCTTCCGCGAGGGGGCACTCGACGGCGTGGTCGACAGACTCTCGCGCCTGACCGACCGACACGTCCGCTGAGCGTCAGCGGAGGCCGGCCAGCCGCAGGAGTTCGAGCGTCGGCGTGACCCCTGTCGCGACGACGAAACCGTCCCGCACGGCGTTTAGCGAGAGCACCGCCGCCGCCAGCCGACCGTTTCCCTCGCTCCACGACGCCCAGTCCTCGTTCACCGACGCGACGGGCCACAGCATCGCGAACACGAACAGCACGGCGACGTACCGGACGACGGCGAACGCCGTCCAGCCGTGGGTTCCGATCACCCACCGCAGGAGCGGGTTCGCCTCGACACCCGGTCCGGCGGCGACGGCACGGTACGTCAGGATCGTAACGGCTGTCGTCGCCGCCATCCCGACGGCGAAGGAGCGTCGGAGCGACGGCCGAGGCCGTGTCCGACCGAGCGCGTACCGCCACCACCGCCGGGCGACGTCGGCGACGTGTCGTCGCGTGGGAGCCACAGTCGGGGCTATCGCTCACACCTGTTGACGATTCCGCCGGGGCGGCGGCAGGCGCGGGCCCCGTCGAGCCCGGCGACACACCCGACGGGGGTGTCCTCGGCGGGTCACAACCGTCAGGCCCATGCCCGCGACGCCGCTCGGACGGCCATGGAACGCGGTGCCATCCCGCCTGGCGACCTCGCGGGTCCGTTCGACCTCCAGTCGACCCTCGAGAGCGGTCAGACGTATCTCTGGACCCGGGCCGACGGCGCGATGTTCGAGGACGACGTCGCCCACGGCGGATCGGCGTGGTACGAGACGGTCGTCCCGCCGCTCGACGGGGTCGGAAACAGCCGCGCGGTGGTCCGGGTGCGACAGGTCGACGGCCGGCTGGAGTGGGAGTCGACGACGGACGCCGTCCCGCTCCTCACCCACCTCCTGCGCCTCGACGACGACCTGACCGCGGTCCGGGCGGCCTGCCCCGACCTGCCGCTCGTCCAGCGGTCGTTCGACGCCTACCCCGGGATGCGGCTGGTGCGCGACCCGCCGTTCGGTGCGCTCGTCTCGTTTATCTGCTCGGCGCAGATGCGCGTCGCCCGCATCCACGGGATGCAGGTGTCGCTCGCCGAGGCGTTCGGTGACCGCGTGACCGCGGGCAGCCGGACGTACCACGCCTACCCGACGCCGGACGCGCTCGCGGCGGCGACGGAGACGGACCTCCGGGAGCTCTCGCTGGGCTACCGTGCGCCGTACGTCCGCCGGACCGCCGAGATGGTGGCCGAGGACGAGGCCGATCCCGCCGCCGCGCGGGAGCTGCCGTACGAGGAGGCACGGGACTACCTCACACGGTTCGTCGGCGTCGGCGAGAAGGTGGCCGACTGTGTCCTGCTGTTCTCGCTCGGCTTCCTCCACGCCGTCCCGCTCGACACCTGGATACAGACGGCGATCGCAGACCACTTTCCGGACTGTGAGCGCGGCTCATACGCCGAGACGTCGCGCGCGATTCGCGAGCGACTCGGCGGCGCGTACGCGGGGTACGCACAGACGTATCTCTTCTACGCGCTCCGAACCGGACGAATTGGCGAATAGAGCCCTGTAGACGGCCAATCAGCCCGCACAGGAGAGGCGTGATGACCGCGGCCCCGTGTCTCCTCTGTGGAGAGACTAGCAGGCGGTCGACGGAATGTGGCTCTGTCCCGACTGCCGTGCTCTCGTCCGTGACGCTATCGGCCTCCGTGGCTGCGCCCAACTCGTCACCGCACTCCCCGGGACCGGCAGAACCGACGGCTTCGCCGCAGCAAGTAACGACCAGCCGGCGACGTACCTCACGCCGCGAGATGAACCGAAGGCTCGGGCCGGACGCCACGCCGCCACGGTCGCCGAGGACGACGGTCACCACCCCGACGCCGAGCCCTCGACCGCACGCCATCCGGTTCTCACCGAACACCGCCCCAGTGTGGCGGTGCGGACCGCCGGCGTGGCGTGTCCGTGTCTAACCGCTCACGCACTCGGCCGTACGCCCGCCGAGATTCACCGAGACGACCAGACACGCTTCGGCGAGGCCACGCCGTGCCGGCACGGCGGCGACTGTGAACTGTCGACTGTATGAGAGTACGTTCGCGACCCCGACGATTCGGTCGACCTCCTCATCGGCGCGTCGCAGCACGCCCGCGTCGCCTCGGCCCCGTGCTGCGAGCGGCGGCTGCAAGTTGCGTTCGCCGGGACCCCCACGTGCTGGCACGGCTGCTCCGGACTGGGGGCCAATAACCGCAGTTCTGTTCGGAGGGACGCCGCACAGGTCAACAGCAGCTCCGGTAAAACGCCAGATGTGGCCCGTTCAGGCCTGAATCTCGGTCTCAGCGATCTGGCACCGCCCGAGCCCCGGCGGAGACGCTGGTCTGAACCCTTCTATGCCGGCAGTTCACGCTCCAGAGCCCGATACCAAAGCCGGCTCCGGAGAGAGCAGACGGGGTTTCGAACCCGACCGTGGGGGCGCGTCGTGAACGCGCCGTTGCCGAAGTGTAAAGTTAGACTGGTCACAGACAGAAGTATGGATAGCAGACTACGGCTGTTGCTTGCGGCGGCTGTTGCGTCGATTGCAGCGACTGGGGTGGCAGCAGCGCAGTCAGGTGGCGGCGGCGGCGGTAGCCTGATCGACGTTATCGGCCGTCTCATCGACGTTCTCCAGTCGGTCTTAGACATCCTGAGTATGGACAGTAGCACTCCCTGACGAACAGCGGTCGGCGCATCGTGATCGCTCGTCGACCGACGATCAGTCGTCCACAATACTGCACTCGCCCTGCGAAGCGTATCCGACCGGTGAGAGCACGGCCACGGAACGAGCCGGCGATAGGACCAGGCTGTGCCCCTCAATCACCCCTGCTGGCCCGGGTGGCCATCCTCCCCCGTGTCGTCGCGGCGTGCGACGGCGATGCCTGCGATAATCAGGGCTCCCCCGAGGCCGAATAGTCCGAGCGTGAGCTCCTGTCCGGAGATCAACAGCCCCGCGCCGATCAGCAGGGTGGCGACCAGGTGAAGCACCGCAGTCAGGTTCATAGACCGGCGAGGGCCTGCCGAGTCAAGAGACGTTGGCCTCTCCTGCAGAGAGGTAGTCCCATCCAGCGAGATCATAGCCGTGGCTGCCGAC
>KI543181.1:391388-398074 GCA_000496195.1 uncultured archaeon A07HB70 | reverse complement strand
ACGGGCGACTCACTCGACGAAGAGCAGTATATGCCGCTGTTCGAGGCGGCACGGTGGGCGCCGTCTTCGTACAACAATCAACACTGGCGTTTCCTGTACGCCACTCGGGAGGACGGGGAGTTCGAGCAGTTCTCCGAGCTGCTCAACGAAGGAAACCGAGCGTGGGCCGAGAATGCAGCCGTACTCGTCACGCTCGTCTCAAAGCAGACGTTCGACCACAACGGAGCGCCCGCCCGTACCCACTCGTTCGACGCGGGGGCGGCGTGGCAGAACCTCGCACTGGAGGCCTCTCGGCGTGAGCTCGTCGCCCACGCGATGCAAGGGTTCGACTACGAGGCTGCTGCACAGCGACTCGACGTGCCAGACCAGTACAGCGTTGAATGTATGATCGCGATCGGTGAGCGCGCACCCGCAGAAGCACTCCCCGACGAGCTGCAGGAGCGTGAGTTCCCGAAGGGGCGAAAGCCGATCGACGAGATTCTCCACCACGGCGGGTTCGCCGACTGAGTGGTGACATAGTACTCCCCTGCCGTTCGGCTGCCCCGAGCGCCCCGAACTCCTGGCTCTACTCGGTCGGGGTCGAGCCGATGCGCGACCCGCCGGACAGCTCCAGGTGCGGACGTACTGTGCGGCGTTTGTCCGGGTAGCGCCGCCGGCTGCTCGACCAGGCCGACGGGGTCGAGGGACCGACAGCCGCCTCCGGGCGCCTGGCACGTCCCGGGGCGTGCTGCCGGCGGGGTCGGACCATTCAGGGAGGCCCCTCGCGGGAGGGTCGACCGCCTCGTCGGCCAGCGACGGACCAGTTCTCCCTCGGCGGTGTCGAGTGCGGTGCACTCAGCCCGCGCGAGGCGGTCGTCGAGCGGAGCGAGATCGGCGAGCGCTGCTGCTACGGGCTGGATGTCGATCGCGGAGAACTCCGAGCCTCGGACGCGGCTGTCGGGGTCGACTGCGACCGTCGTTTCTCCGGGCGTGAACCGCTCTGTGATCGTCCCAGCCGCAACCTCGGTATCGCCACAGCCAGCGCCGAGCTAGCCCGACGGTCGTATTCGAGCCTCACCGGGCATAGAGGACGCGACACGCTCGCCGACGTTTACAGCCCCCGGTGGGTCTACGACCGTCTCTGAATCGGGCGACTCGGCGGCGTGGCGATCCGTCCGGTGCGACAGGTGTTCCACGCAGCCGGAGGTGGCGTGCGAGAGAAAGGGCACGTACGGGTGCCAGCGGTCGTCGGAGCCACCGGACCCCGACGACTAAGCCGCTAGCGCGTCTGCGAGCTCGTCGAGATTCCCGACCCGCAGGTCCGGCTGGTGGGTCCAGCCACCGTACGGGTTACCGTGGCGGTTGACGAACACGCCACGGGCCCCTGCCGCCTTCGCGCCGACCAGGTCGAATGTATGTGCGGTGACGAAGGCAACCTCGTGGGGCGCGACCCCGAAGCGCTCGCAGACGAGGTCGTAGCTCGCACGGTGAGGCTTGTACGCCCCTGCTTCGGCGACGCTCACGACGCCGTCCAGCTCGACGTCGAACGACCCGCGCACGGCGTCGAGCATATCCGGGTCACCGTTCGACAGACCGACGAGCGCGTACTCGCCGCTCAGGCGTTCGAGTGGACCCGTCGTGTCCGGGTACGGCGCTAACGTCTTCCACTGTCGGACGACGTCGCGCACCTGCTCGTCGGGCACGTCGAGGCCCATCTGCTCGAGACGATAGGTGAGCGCGCGGCGGCTGATCTCCTTGAACGGGGTGTGTGGGCTGTCGACGAGCGAGTCGATGAGCGAGTCCCGGAAATGCATCGCGAGGTACCGCCGGAGCAACACGTTGGGGTCGGCGTCCGACCCGTGGCGGTCGAGAAGCTCTCCGAGCGCCGGGACGAGGACGGACTCGCGGTCGAGCACGGTATCGTACAGGTCGAAGGCGAGGACGACTGTTTCCTCGCGCAGTGTCTCTGGTGCGACCACACTGCGAACACGATAGAGTCTGGCTTAATCTGCCAGTATCCACTCGGGTCGCGCAGTGGCTGTTCACCGCTCGCCTCGTCGGCGGTGGTGAACATCGCTCGCCTCGGCACGGTAGAGTTGACGACACAGCCCGCGCCCACGAGGCACGGGGAGGTGATCGCGCTCGGTGGAGGAGCGGACGGGTCGCGGAGCGACTCTCGGTCGTCTGCTGGAACGAGCGTCGACCCGAAGCCGTCGGGCCAGCGGAAGGATTCGATTCGACTCTCGGGAGATCGGACAACGACTGCCGTCTCGCGTGGTGGCTGGCGCGACGGGTGACCGCAATCACCGTCACCGTCTCTCCAGACAGTCCACTATCCACCCCCGAGAAGTTCTTGTGGCCACGAGTGTGACGGCTGCGGCGCAGACTCAGTTCCTGGCGTACTCCCCGAAGCGGATGTCGACGAGGTACGTCTGGTCGTTCCAGCGCACGAGCCACTCACCGTCGAACTCGCTGCTCTGAATCGCGTCCCGTCCGCGGAACCGGTCGACGACCGACTGGAACGCGGCGTCGTCCTCGCCGTCGGCGGTGTAGCCGCCGTCTGCCGCCTGTCTGAGCACCTCGCGCTCCTCGGCTGGGACGCCCGACAGTGTGAACTGGTGCTCCGCCCGGAGATGGTCGGCGTAGGCCTCGTCGCTCGCGAACCGTTCCTCGGCGGTGTAGCGGTACGTCTTGCGGGTGGCCTGCCTGACCTCCCCGACACGGACCCGGTGGCGCTCGCCGTCGACGATGACGACCCGCTCGGTCGTCTCGTCTCGGTCTGCGAGAGCCGAGTCCGCAAGCTCCTCGGGCGTGTACGCCCCGAGTTTGCCCACGTCGTATCCCTCGTCCCGACGGTCGGACACTGGCGGGAACAGCTCTCCGAGAGCACGGCGGTCGGCGGGCGGGAGCGCCGAGAACCGGACCGCGTCGGCGTCGGTCACGTTCGTCGGACCGTAGTCGACTTCGAGCTCGGCAACGTATGCCTCCTCCTCGTCAACGACGGTTCGTGACAGGTTGTAGTACGCGCCGTCGTATCGGTACGGTTCGCCGCCAGATTCGACTGCTCTGCCGCTGATGGCGGTATCGTTCGCGGCGCCGGTCTCGACGGCTTCGCCGACGATGCGGCCGCGCTTGCCATCGGGGTCGACTGGCTGACTGTTCGCCTCGGCGAGTCGCGCGTCGTCTGCTGCAGTGAGCGTGATCGACCCCGGGCCGGCACAGCCGGCGAGAGCGACGACCACGAGCAGCAGGCCGAACGCGAGCGGGAGCCGGGAGCGGTGGACTGCGTCGGGGGATTCGGCTGTTCTGCCGTCGGACATAATTTGGGTCACCTGACGGGAGCCGTCAGTACGAACTCACACGGGACGCGTTCAAAAGGCGACACTGGAGGCTCAAAGGAGGCTTACAGTGTGACTCGGTGGCAGGGTGGACGAGACAACGGCTGGTGGTCGGTCCGGGCCCGCGGACGACGACCCGGGGCCGTCGAGGTCGATAGCTGACCGACGAGGTTGCGACCGTCGCCGTGTCGTCGGTCGTCTCGGTAACCGTCGCTGCGGACATTCTCGCGCGGGTATGGCGATACCAGACCAGTAGCACCGTTTCGAGGCCGCCGCCGCGCTCGACCAGAGACAGCCGAGCGGTTCGGCGAAACGTGGCTCCGTCCTGGTCAGCCAGCCGGCGACGGGTAGCAGACCACGCACCGGTCCCACCGGCGCACTCGGTCGAACAGCCGGCGGCTCAATCAGACACGGTCACCGGGTCGTCTCGGCCTCTGTACCCGGCACCCGGTGACGTCGACGTGCCTGACGGGGCCGTCCACGGGCGGGCCGCCGGTGGTACACGCCGCGGCACTCGCTCTGGGAGGGTCCACAGGAACACCGTGGCCGAAGCTGATACCGCGCCGAACTCACGCCTGCCCGTCGTCCATCCCGACGAGCGCCCACTTCGCGCGCGTCAGAATCCCGGCCCGTTCCTTCCGGCGCTCGCGCTCCTCGCGGCGCTCGAGGACGGACTTCTGTGTCTCGGCGAACGTCGCGAGCTCGCGCTTCTCCTCGCGCTCCTCGAGAATCTGCCGCTTCTCCCGCTTCAGCCGCTCGCGCTCCGTCTCGAGTCGGTCGACACGCCTGTCGCGTTCGGCACGCACCTGCTCGAGCTCCTCGGGGGCCTCGACGACGTCCTCGACGTCGCCGTCGGCCTGCTCGACGCGCCGGTAGGTGTCGACCACCTCCTCGATGCCGGCGTCGAGGTCGTCGAACACCCGGTACACGCCGACCAGCTCCTCTGGGCTGGCGTCGACGTCGCCGAGGCGGCGTGCCCGCTTTAGCGACCGCCGTGCGACCTCGTCTCTGGTGTCTGGAGCAGCCGGGTCGCTCTCGTCGAGACACTGCTCGATCCACCGATCGACCTCGTCCGGAATCGTGATCGTGATCCTGGCCATCGAGCTGTTACTAGTGCGGCGTCGAAAAAGGCCGGCCTCTCGCCGTCACCAGTCTGACTTCCCGGCAGGCGTGCGGCAGGTCGGCCCGGTCGTGCGGACGCCGAGCGACGGCGCCACGGTTCGACGGGCTCGCGACCAGACGCCGCCTGCCGTGCGTGCCCGTGACGTGGCGAATTCAGTCTCGTTAATCACTCACACGGGTTCAACCAGAACCGGTCCGAACAGTCGACCGTGAGGCACGTCGATACGCTCGGGGCGGCGGTGGTGGCCGGGCTCCTCCACTCGCTTCTGACGACTACCGCGTCGTTCGCCGGGACGTGGGTCGGTTCGGCGGTCGGCTACGCCTGCGTGTTCGTCGTCTTCGGCGCCGTCTACCACAGGCTCGCGGCGAGACAGCCCCTCGTCCGAACCGACGGCGGCCCCGACGCGTCCGCTCCGGACCACGAGCGACGACCGACCGACAGCTGAGAGCTGCGAGCGCGCGGTGCTCGCGACGGTCCGGTCCCGCCGATAGCCCTCCCGCCTGCCTCCCAGCGGTACGCGCGCGGCTCTGCCCCCACGCAGCGCGTGACCGACGACACCGTGGTCCGCTGGAGCGCACGACAGTCGCTCCTGCTGGCCGTGTTCTCGCGCCCGGCGACTGCACGGGACGGCTGTCGAGCCGTTCTCCGGCCACTGGATCCCGAGAGTACGCCTCGGGTCCGGAGTCGCCGTAGCCCGACACCAGTCTCGTCTACCCGCCGGCTCCCCAGATGTTTTCGACGGACGTGCCCGTCGAATTTTTACCGGATCGACCGTGACGTAGATTCGCCTGATCGTCCATTTTCGACTATTTCGAGGCCTGTGCGACGGGTTCTCTCGAACGCTTTTTCCCGTCCGAGCCCCTCCAACTAGTGTGAACGTAGTCGCCCTCCACAGGTGGTTCAGCTGAGTTCTTCGCCGACGCTGCCGTCGATTCCTGCCCGGCTCTCGCTCCCGGCGCGCTACCGCGACGCCGCACTGTTCGGTCTCCTCGCGGTGCTGTTCGGCGGCTCGTTCGTCGGCATAAAGGCCGGTCTCCGCGAGCTCCCGCCGGTGCTGTTCGCCGCGCTCCGGTTCGACGTCGGTGCCGTCGCGCTGCTGGCGTACGTCGTCTTCTCGCGCCCGCGGACGAGGTGGCGCCCACAGACGCGTGCCGACGTGCTCGGTGTCGGCGTCGCGGCGACGTTCCTCGTCGCGGCGAACAACGCCTTCCTGTTCGCCGGACAGGCCCTGACGACGCCGGCGGCGGCCTCGGTGATGTACGGGCTGAATCCCGTTCTCGCGCCCGTCTTCGCGTGGTTCGTGCTCGGACAGCGGCTCTCTCGCGTGAACGCGGCCGGCATCGCCGTGGCGCTCGGCGGCGTTCTGCTCGTCGTCCAGCCGTCGCCGTCGGCGTTCGGCGGCGGCGCGGTCGGACAGGCCCTCGTGATGATCGCCGCGGTGTCGGTGGCAGCCGGGAGCGTCCTGCTCCGCCGGCTGGACGCGTCGATGGACGACGTCGCGCTCACCGCGTGGGCGATGGCCGGCGGGGCCGTCCTGCTCCACGGGGCCAGCCTCGCCGCCGGCGAGTCGCCGGCGCGCGTCGCCGACGTCGGCGCCACGACGGTCGCGAGCGTCCTCGCCGTCGGGCTGCCCGCCACGGCGGTCGCGTACGCCATCTACGTCGGGCTCGTCACGCGGGTCGGACCGGTCCGGACGAACCTGGTCTCGTACGCGTTTCCCGCGTTCGCCGCGGTCTCTGGGTGGCTCGTACTCGGCGCGCCGGTGTCGGCGGGCACCGTGTTCGGCTTCGTCGTCGTCGTCGCCGGGTTCGTCCTCGTCGAACACGAGACGCTCCGGACCGAACTCTGCCGGGTCCGCCGCCGCCGCGAGGGCTGCGACCCCACCGCCTCGCCGTTCCCCTGCGACGACTGAGAGAGGACCGACCGGCGGAGTCCCCGCCGTCCGTGCCTCGTCGCGTGTGGCCGCCACCCGGCGACAGACGTGACCGTCGCCCGTGGTAGACGGTCGTCGTAGCGGCCTCGAACCCCGGAACAGCCGACGCGTCCGTCGTGCCGCGGACGCGTCGGCCCTGAGACCCGTTCGCGGGACCGCTCCTCCCGTTCGGCGGGCGTGGCGACCCGCTCGGGAGTGTTGCTCGTGTTCGCCCGCGCGCACGTCGCCGTCCTCGCCGGCCTCTCGGTCCTCCGTCGAGTGACGCCGGCAGACGCCGCTCCCTCGTCGGCCGGCGTGGCTGACGCTCGAAACG
>KI543181.1:383002-389639 GCA_000496195.1 uncultured archaeon A07HB70 | reverse complement strand
ACAGCTCCCGCACCACGTACCGGTACGTGCGGGTGAGCTCCATCCGGTCGACCCGCGACACCCGCGCTATCTCGTCGAGCGAGCGAGGGGTGCCGGCCTGGCGGGCGGCGGCGTACAGCGCCGCCGTCGAGACGCCCTCGATCGAGCGCCCGGGCAGGAGGTCCTCGTCGAGCGCACGCCGGTAGATCACCGAAGCGGTCTCGCGGACGTTCTCTGGCAGGCCCAGCGCGGAGGCCATCCGGTCGATCTCGCCGAGGGCCTGCTTCAGGTTCCGCTCCTTCGAGTCCCGCGTGCGGAACCGCTCGTTCCACGTCCGCAGCCGCTGCATCTTCTCGCGCTGGCGGCCAGAGAGCGCGTTACCGTAGGCGTCCTTGTCCTGCCAGCCGATGTTCGTCGACAGCCCCTTGTCGTGCATCATCTTCGTCGTCGGAGCGCCGACGCGGGACTTGTTGTCCCGCTCCGTGCCGGTGAACGCGCGCCACTCCGGTCCGCGGTCGATGCTGTCCTCGTCGACGACCAGTCCGCAGTCCGCACAGACCCGCTCGCCGTGTTCCGTGTCCGAGACGACCGGCCCCTCGCACTCCGGGCAGGCCGACTCAACCCGTTCTGCCGTCGCTCGCTCCGTCGATGCGCGCTCGCCGGCCTCTCTGTCCCGGGTTTTGATGTCAGTCATGATAGTCGACCCGGACCCTGGCCGGTCCAGCGGTCCGCGCTTACTAATAGTAATTTCCGTAAGTATATAAAACCACCGCTAGTGGACAGTGGGTGTATCTATCGCGGTCGTGCGTTCTATGACGATCTGTCCGGGTCGTCGCGCGACAGGTGGTAAGTATCACATTGATAAAACCTTGTGTCACTCGGGGCCGGCGTTCCCGCCGGATGTGGACGGGAAACACGAGCGCCCCCGGTGACGGCTCCGGGAGAGTAGAGCCGTATCTCCGACGCGGCTGCGGGGCGCGACGACCCTGCCGACGGCTGGCGCGCGCTGCCAGCGCTCCGCCGCGGGCCTTCGCGCCGTGTCGCCGGATCAGCCGAGCACCGCCACCGCGACGCGGTGGGGTCCTTCCGGCGTCTCGAGCGTCGTCGTCTCGACGATGCGCTCGCCGACCGCCCGGCGCCAGCCCGCGAGTGCGCGTTCGTGACGCTCGCGCAGGGCGTCCGCCGTGTCGTCTGCCGCCGGCAGCGGCGGCGGGTCACCGACGAACCGAACGGGCGGGACGTGGAGCGGCGCGGGGTCGGCGTACTCGCCCTCGCGACCGTCGACGTGGAGTCGCGCGCGCATCCGCCCGGAGAACGGCGGCGTCACGCGCAACACCGCCCGGGGACCGCCGCGCTCGCGCAACTCCAGCGCCCGCACGACGTCCTCGCGGGTGACCGCGACGGATCGGACGGTCGTCGGGTCGTCGCTCACGGCCACAGGTCGTCCGCGCAGAGTATGACCCTATCGGACCGCGAGCCGGCGCAGCTCCCCGCCGCAGTCGGGACAGACCGCCCGGTACGACTCCGGGCCGACGCGCCGTGAACAGTCGGCGCAGACGAACGGCGGATGTTCGGTCATACCACCCGTAGACGGACAACCGTGTTAAGCGTTCCCACGGTCCCGACCCTGGGCGCCCGAACCGTCAGCGATAGGACGGCCGGGTCCGAGAGAGAGGGTATGGAGCTCTCACCGGCGCTCCGCTGTCTGTTCAGCGGGCGAATCGAAGAGGACGCAGGGTCGTACACGATCACCGTCCCGAAGAGCGAGATCGACCTCGGGACACTCCGCGCGGGCGAAGTGTACCGGGTGGGTATCCTCAACGGGACGGCGGGCGCGGCAGAGACGCCTCCGGACAGCACCGAACCACGGGGCGAGGACCGTGACGACCCGACCGACGGCCCGCCGGTGACCGAGGGCGAGGTACGACAGGTCGAGATCGAGGACGTCGGGGACCAGGGCGACGGGCTCGCGCGCGTCGGCCCGGGCTACGTCGTCTTCGTCTCCGGAGCCTCCGTCGGTGACCGGCCGACGGTCCGGATCACCAGCGCGCGCGAGAACGTCGCGTTCGCCGAGGTCGTCAACTAGTCGCCGGCGCCGACCAGGGTGTCGGGGGACGCCCGCTCTCCGGCGGCTGCGGACGGCGCAGCCGCCACCCCGGTGACCTGCGTATCGCCGGGGTCACGGTCCCGAACAGTGGCCGGCGGGGCGAGCGGAGGGCCGCGCGACGACTCCGGTACGCAGCCGGACGTGCGAAGCCGGCGTCGCTGGTCCGCACAACCTATCACCGAACACGACTAACGCGAGTAGGGGCAGCATAATCCGGTTTTTTAGGGGAGTGTATACGACAGCCGACGACCCAACAGCACGAGATAGGGCGCCATTGGTGTGCGGTCACCGCACAACCGACAGGGTGATCGGAGACACGCAACGGCTGCGGGTCGCGCCCGCGTCGTAGGTAGCAGAAATAACAGCCGGTATGTCGGCGAACAGTGTGTATTTGTTATGTGAGAACGTATTATACACGCCGAGTGCGTAGAAATGTTGCATGAGCTTGACCTATTCGCGACGGTCGCTGCTCGGTGCGACAGCCGCTGGAACAGCGACCGCACTCGCCGGTTGTCTCGGCGGTGGCGGCGGGACGGTTCGTATCTCCGGCGGCGTCGGGCCGCTGCCGATGGTCCAGGTGTGGGCCGACATCTACGGCGAGCAGACCGACGCGACGTTCGACATCTCCGGCGGCGGCACCGGCGTCGGGATCTCGGATCTCCTCAACGAGCAGGTGGATATCGCGATGATGGGCCGAGAGCCGTTCGAGGAGGAGGTCGAACAGGGAGTGGTCGCGGTGCCCATGCTGATCGACACTGTCGTCGGGACGGTAAACGAGAACAACCCGGTGATCGACGAGATCCGGTCGCAGGGGCTCACCAGAGCAGCGATGGAGGCGATCTTCACGAAGGAGACCGCCAACTGGGGCGACCTCTTCGAGGGCGTCGACGTCGACCAAGAGATCGTCGTCTACGGCCGCTCCGACGCCTCGGCAGCCTACAAGAAGTGGGGTGAGTTCCTCGGCGGCGACGGGGAGGCGTACACACAGGACGAACTCGAAGGGCTCTCGGACGGCAACTTCAACGGCGACCAGTCGGTCGCACAGTCGCTCGGCGATAACGAGAACGCGATCTCGCTGAACAACATCAACTACGTCTACGGGCTTGACAGCGGCGAACTCGACGGCGACATCCGGCCGATCCCGCTGGACCGCGACGGCGGCGGGCTCTTGGACGGGGAGCAGTTCTACCGGACCCGTGAGGAGTTCCTCGCCGCGGTCGAGCGCGGCGACTACCCGGCTCCGCCGGCCCGCGAGATGTGGCTCGCCGCAAACGGCGAGTTCGGGAGTGACTCCGCGGCGTTCGTCGAGTGGGTTCTCACCGAGGGCCAGCAGTACGTCTCAGAGAACGGCTACGTCCCGCTGGAGCAGCGTCGGCTCGAAGACGGGCTCCAGACCCTCGAAGAGAGCAGAGCGTCGTGACCGATACCACGGAGAGCCTGTTCCAGCGCGCCCGCGCTGGTCGGCTCGGTCGGCGACTGCTCGCCGAACGGCTGAGCGGCTACTGGTTCACCGCGGCAGGCTACCTCGCGATCGCACTGTTCGCCGCGATCACCCTGCTGCTGCTCTACAGGTCGCTGCCGATCCTCTCGGAGTACCCGCTGGTCGCGATGCTCACCTCCGCCGACTGGAATCCGGCGCAGAACAGCTTCGGGTTCCTGCCGGCGATCGTCGGTACGGTCTACGTGACGTTTCTCTCGATGGCGATGGGTATCCCGATCGCGGTCGGCGCGGCGGTCTACATCGCCGAGTACGCCGAGGGGCGGCGAAAGACGCTCGTCGCCTCGTTCATCGACGTGTTGGCGGCGATCCCGAGCGTGATCTTCGGGCTGGTCGCGCTGATCGTCGTCGTTCCGTTCGTCGGGACCTACGTGGCGCCGGCGTTCGGAGGCGGCACGGCCGGGGTCGGGATCTTCACCGTCAGCCTGGTGATGGCGATCGTCGTCACGCCGTTCATGATCTCGCTGTCGGTCGAGTCACTCGAGTCGCTCCCGGACGAGCTTCGGGAGACGTCGCTCGGCGTCGGCGCGACGAAGTTCGAGACGATCCGTTCGGTGCTGCTTCGCGCTGCTGGCCCGGGGATCTTCTCGGCTGTCCTGCTCGGCTTCGGTCGCGTGTTCGGCGCAACGATCGTCCCGGCGCTGCTGATCGGCGGGCAGACACAGCTTCCGAACTCGATCTTCTCGACCGGCCAGACGCTGCCGACGCTGATCGTCAACGACTTCGGCGAACTGATGTCGCTGCCGCTGACGCAGTCCGCGCTGATCTTCGTCGGACTGATGCTCGTCGTCGTGGTCTGGCTGTTCAACTTCGGCGCGATGCTCTTTCGGCGGCGGCTCCAGCGGCGGTGGCAGTACTGATGAACCGCTACGCCAAACAGCGGCTCTTCGGCGCTGCCGTGCGGGCGGCGGCGCTCCTCGTCGTCGGGGTGATGGTGCTCGTCGTGTCGGTCACCCTCGTCAGGGGCGGTCGTGTGCTGCTCACCGATCCGGCGATCGTGGTCACGCCGCCGGGCTCCCGGTACATGCTCGAGGGCACCGGCGGCTTTCTCCACGCGGTGCTCGGGAGCGTGTTCGTCGTCGGCCCGGCGACGGCCATCTCGATGGTGTTCGCGGTTTCGACGGCGACGTACCTCCAGAGCGACTACTCCAGCGAGCGGTTCTCCGAGTCGGTGAACATGTTTCTCAACGTGCTGTGGGGGACCCCGCCGATCGTCTACGGCGTCTTCGTGCTGACTATCATCATCGCGATCGGCGCACAGACGAGTCTCTTCTTCGGCGTCGTCGCCATCGCGATCTTCCAGTATCCGATCATGACACGCTACACCGACGAGGCGCTGCGTGCGGCGCCGGACGGGGTCCGGGAGTCGACGTACGGACTCGGCGCGACGCGGTTCGAGAGCGCACGCATGACGGTTCGGGCGGCTGCGCCGGGTATCATCGCCGGGTTGATCATGGGCTTCGCCCGCGGTATCGGCGACGCGGCCACCGTGCTGTTCACCACCGGCCGGAGTACCCGGATGCCGGGCGGCCTGTTCGACGCGGCGACGACGCTGCCGGTGCTCATCTTCGACCAGGCGATGTCGTTCAACCCCGAGGTTCGCTCCCACGCCTACGCGGCGTCGTTCGTCCTGACCGTCGTCGTACTCGGACTGATCCTCGTCTCGAAGCTGCTGGCAGGCCGCTACGCGCGGTACACCCCTGGAGGCTGACACGAATGAACGAGACCCCACTCGAGACCGACACCCTCTCGGTAACGTACACCGGCGACCGCGAGATCGAGGCCGTCAAAGGCGTCTCGATCGCGTTTCCGGCGAACAGACTCACGACGATCATCGGCCCCTCCGGCTGTGGCAAGTCGACGCTGCTGAAGTCGCTCAACCGGCTCCACGAGATCCAGCAGCACGTCGAGATCGACGGTGACGTGTTGCTGTCCGGCGACTCGGTGTACGACACCGACGAACCGGCGCCGGAGATCCGCAAGCAGATCGGATACGTGCCACAGACACCGACTGCCCTGCCGCTCTCGATCTACGAGAACGTCGCATACGGGCTCCGCATTCACGACGACTACGAGTCGAAGGCCGACCTCGACGAGAAGGTCGAAACCTACCTCCGGAAGGTGAACCTCTGGGAGGAGGTCCACGACCGAATGGACGCGCCGGGTGCTGAGCTGTCGACCGGCCAGATCCAGCGGCTCTGCGTGGCCCGGTCGCTGGCCGTCGAGCCGGAGGTGCTGCTCTGTGACGAGGTCACCTCGGCGCTCGACCCAATCTCGGCCGAGAGCGTCGAGGAGACGCTCGAAGCGCTGAAATCGGAGTACACGATCGTCATGGTCACACACAGCATGGCGCAGGCACGCCGGCTCGCCGACAGGGTCGTCTTCCTCTACCTCGGAGAGGTCGTCGAAGCAGGCGACGTGCGGTCGTTCTTCGAGGACCCACAGACGGAACGCACGCGGCAGTTCATCGGCGGCCCGACGCCGGTCGACCCCGGATCGGCGGGAGACACGACGGAAGCGGAGGACGCGTCCACAGCTGCCGAACTGGCCGCGTCGTCACCGCCGGAGGAGTCCTGAAGCCGGGCGGAGCACCGTCGGGAGGTCGCCGACAGCCGCCTCGTGCCCGCCGACTCCAGAACGCACATACGAGTTCACGAAGTAGGTGGCCGCATGGCCGACGACGCGGGCGAACCGGGGTGGTACGAAGGGGTCGACCCCGACGACGTGGGTCGCGTCCGGGAGCAGATCGAGGACGGCACGGCAGACGAGCCCCGAAACTGGCCCGCACTCGCCGTCGAGTCGGGCTTCGCGACCGACGAGGACGACTACTACGACAGGCTCCACGAGGCCACGACAGCCACGACGCGGGCGGCTGCGCGGGAGGCGGGCCGCGCGGACGACCAGCAGCTCAAACACAGCATTCGTGCGATGGACGACGCCGACCGTCTCGCGAACGAGCTCGCGGAGCGCGCCGCCGAGTGGGGCGAGAGCCTGTTCGACGACGTCCCGGGCGGCCTCGACGGTGCGCGTGCGCTGGCCGACCGCGACCCGGC
>KI543181.1:376885-382786 GCA_000496195.1 uncultured archaeon A07HB70 | reverse complement strand
CGGGTCGACCACTACAGCGGCGAGCGTCGCCCGTCGGTCCACGAGGACCTGCGCGAGCGGCTGGCGACGATTCGGGCGCGGGCAGACGAGGAGGGCGCGGGGGCCGGCGGGTGACCGACCTGCCCGACGGCGTCGCGTACCGCCGGTTCGACGGCGAGCGACGGCTCGCGACCCGCGGCCAGCCCGTCTACGGCGAACCGACGGCGGACGGCTGGCGGCTCTGGGACGCCGGGCGGTCGAAGCTGGGCGCGACGCTTGCCGCCGGCCTCGACACCGGCCTGACCGGCGGCGACCGGGTGCTCTACCTCGGCGCCGCCTCCGGGACGACCGTCTCGCACGTCGCTGACTTCGCCGGGCCCACCTACGCCGTCGAGTTCGCGCCACGTCCGGCCCGCGACCTCGTCGACGTCGCGACGGAGCGTCCCCGACTGTTCCCGCTACTCGTGGACGCGCGTCGCCCGGAGACCTACGCCCACGTCGTCGAGTCGAGCCTCGACGCGGTGGTGCAGGACGTCGCCACCCGCGGACAGGCCGAGGTGGCGCTGCGGAACCGGCGGTTCCTCGCGCCCGACGGTCGCCTCGTCCTGGCGGTGAAGGCCCGGAGCGAGGACGTCACCGCCGCGCCCGAGGACGCCTTCGACGACGTCCTCGCGCGCCTTCGGGACGGCTACGAGGTGCTGGCGACGGAACGCCTCGCCCCGCGCCACGACGCCCACCTCGCGGTGGTCGCACGGCCCGACTGAGCCGTCCACGACCGCGTCGACGGGTGACGGACGGGCGGCGGCTCTCCCGGAGCCGACCGGGCGCAGGCTATATGTCGGTCCGGTGACGAGCGCCGTTCGTGCCGATCAGCGAGACGCTACTGGAGGCCGGCGAGGACGTCTGGGCGGCCCAGAAGGAGCATCCGTTCGTCGTCGAACTGGCGGCGGGGACGCTCGACCGGTCGAAGTTCCAGCACTGGATACGCCAGGACTACCGGTACCTGCTGGACTACGCCCGGCTCTTCGCGGTTGCCGGGGCGCGAGCACGGGACGAGGAGACGATGACCGACCTGCTCGGCGTCGCCCACTCGACGCTGAACGTCGAGATGGACCTCCACCGGGAGTTCGCCGCGGAGTACGGCGTCTCCCGGCAGGAGCTGGAGGTGACGACGAAGGCACCGACCTGCCGGGCGTACACGGACTTCCTGATCCGCACGGCCTACGAGGGGTCGCTCGCGGAGGTGGCCGCGGCGCTTTACCCCTGCGGACAGGGCTTTCTCGACATCGGCGAACACGCCGCGGCGCTCGCCGACGGAGACCACGAGTACACGCCGTGGATAGCGACGTACACGAGCGACGAGTACCGGGAGGTCGTCGAGACGATGCGGCGGTTCGTCGACCGGTGTGGAGAGCGGTCGCCGGGCGAACACGAGGCGATGCGCGAGGCGTTCCTGACCAGCGCGCGGCTGGAGCACCGGTTCTGGGAGATGGCCTACACCGAGGAGGAGTGGGCGGTCTGACGACGGCGACACGACAGCCGAGTTCGTGGCCGGCGCCGGACGGGACGACGCTCTCCGGCCCCGGGAGGCGGGCGCGACCAGCCGCCTGCGCGACGAGTCGCGGCGGGCGGCAGTCGACAGCCGGCCCGTCTCGGCACTCGCGGCGGGGACGCTCGGCGACGTGTTCGCGCGCTATCTCGTCCGGGACCGCGCCTTCGCCGACACCCCCGCGCAGGCGCCGGCACCAGACCTTCCCGGCGTCCTCACCGACGAGGAGGACTGCTCCGGGCGGCTGTTCGTGGCGACGGACGGCTGTCGACCACGCGGTGCTACAGGCCGCCGATAGCGTTTAGTCCGACGGACCGCGGTCTCCGAGCCGTGAGCGACTCGTTCCAGACCCGTGTGCGCCGACTCGTCGCCGACACCGGCCCGACCTGGCTCGCCGGCGCCGTCGCCGCCGGTCCGGCCACGATGGCGACGCTCCTGACCGCCGGCGCGGCGTACGGCTACACGCTCCTGTGGGTGGTGGTCCTCTCTGCGGTCCTCGGAGCGACGGCGCAGTACCTCTCCGCACGCCTCGCGCTCCCGGCCGACCGTGGCATCGTCGGTCTCGTCGAGCGCCACCTCGGCGAGCGGTGGGCGTGGCTGCTCGTCGCCGACGTGGTGCTGGCGGCGGGACTGGCACAGCTCGTCATCGTCCGCACCGTTGCGGACGTGACGGCGGCGGTGACGGGCGTCGACGCGACGGTCGCGGGCGTCGGCTGGGCCGTCGTGCTGGCGGTCGGACTCGCCGGACGGGGCTACCGCCTCGCCGAGGTGGGAGCCAAGCTCGTGGTGTCGGCCGTCGTCGTCGCGTTCGGCGCGAGCCTGTTGATCGTCCCGATCGACGCGGGCGCGGCTGCGACCGGGCTGGCCCCGTCGATTCCAGCCGGCGTCGACGGCGCGCTGCTCGCGGCGGGTATCCTCGGCGGCGCCGTCCACGTGACGCTCGTGACGATGCAGACGTACACCGTCCGCGCCCGCGGATGGACCGAGCGGGACCTCTCGCTCGCACGGCTGGACGTCGGCTCGTCGATGCTCGTCGCCTTCGGCGGCTACTCGCTCGCGGTGTTCCTCGTCACCGCGGCGGTGCTCGGCGGCCAGACCGAGCTTGGCCCGGTGTCCGCGGCGGCGGCGCTCGGCCCGGTGGCCGGCGGCCTCGCGGAGCGGCTGTTTCTCGCCGGCCTCCTCGGCGCCGCAGTCTCGACGCTCGGGGGCAACACCGTCGTGCCGCCGTACCTCGTCGCCGAGAAGCTGGGCTGGGGGACGGACGTCTCCGACGTGCGGTACCGCGGCCTGCTGGCCGGGACGGCACTGCTCTCGGGGCTGGGCGTGTTCGTCGGCGGCGCGCTGTTTCCCCTGCTCGCGCTCGTCCTTGCCTTTGGCCTCGTCGGAACGCCGTTCGCGCTGGCGATTGTGCTCCTGCTCCTCGCCGACGAGGACGCCCCCGGACAGCTGACGGCGCCGACGGCGGCGGGCGGGGCCGCGACACTCGTCGTCGCCGTCGCCACCGCCGGTCAGTTCGTCGCCGGGCACCTCGAGACGGCGACGAGCGACCCGATCTCGGCGCTCGTCGTCGCCTTCGCCGTCGTCTTCGGACTGTCGACGGCGGTGCTCTGTGCCCGCGTGGTCCGGGGCGGCGCGCGTGCGCTCGCCGCCGGCTCCTGATCCACGGCTATTTGAGTGGTCCCGCCCGACAGAGTTCTCATGACCGACGTCGACGCCGGGGCCGACGTCGCCGGATCCCGCGAGTCGTTCGACCGCCGGGGGACGCTCGGAGTCGAGGAGGAGTTCTTCGTCGTCGACGGGCAGGGGCGTCCGACCTCGGGGATCGACGACCTGGTCTACGGCGACGACCCGCCGCCGGCGCTCCGGGACCGGCTGGACCACGAGCTGTTTCAGTTCACCATCGAGACCCAGACGCCGACCGTCGGGTCTGTCGACGCAGCCGCCGACGCCGTCCGGGAGGTGCGGACGGCGCTCGCCGACCACGCCGCGGCGGACGGCTACCGGGTGGCCGGTGCCGGACTCCACCCCGCGGCGCGCTGGCGAGAGCTCGACCACGCCCGGAAGAAGCGGTACCGGAAACAGCTCGACCGTATCCAGTACCCGCAACACCGGAACACGACGGCGGGACTCCACGTCCACGTCGGTGTCGACGACGCCGACCGGGCGACGTGGGTCGCGAACGAGCTCCGCTGGCACGTCGCGCCGATGCTCGCGCTGTCGGCCAACTCGCCGTTCTGGAACGGGTTCGACACCGGGCTTGCCTCCGCGCGGGCCGTCGTGTTCGAGAGCCTGCCGAACACCGGGATCCCCACCCGGTTCGACGGCTTCGACGACTACCGGCGGCTCGAGCGCCGGATGGTCGCCTCGGGGTCGATCCGTGACCGCGGCGAGCTCTGGTTCGACGTACGCCCCCACACCGGCCACGGCACGGTCGAGGTGCGCGCCCCGGACGGCCAGCGCGACCCGACGCGCGTGCTGGCGTTCGTCGAACTCGTCCACGCGCTTGTCACGGACCTCGCGGAGCGCCACGCCGACGGCGAGTCCGGCACCGACCCGCGTCGGGAGTTCCTGGACGAGAACAAGTGGCGCGCGGTTCGCCACGGGCGCGACGCGGCCTTCCTCACGCCGGACGGTACGGACGAGGTTGCGCTCGACGAGTACGTCGCGCGCCAGGAGGACCGTCTTGGCGTCGAGCGCCTGCGCGACCTGTACGCCGGCGAGAGCGGGACGGCCCGCCAGCGGCGCCTGTGCGACGAGGGCGGGCTGGACCGGCTCTGCGAGGGCCTCGTCCTGCCGAGCGACCGCGTGACGCCGGAGGAGCCGGCGTGAACGTCGCTCTCGGCGGCACGTTCGACCCCGTCCACGACGGCCACCGCGCGCTGTTCGAGCGTGCCTTCGAACTCGGCGACGTCACCGTCGGGCTGACGACCGACGACCTCGCGCCGAAGACCCGGCGGCAGAACCGCTACGTCCGGCCGTTCGACGAGCGGGCGCGGGATCTGCGGGCCGAACTCGCCCCGCTCGCGTCGGACTACGGCCGCGAGTTCGACGTCAGGCCGCTGGCGGAGCCGACCGGAATCGCCGTCGAACCGCGGTTCGACGCGCTCGTCGTCTCGCCGGAGACGGAGGACGGCGCCGAACGGGTCAACGAGGTCCGGCGCGAACGCGGCCTCGACCCGCTCCGGGTCGAGGTAGTCGGGCACGTCCCGGCTGCCGACGGCGAGCCGATCTCCTCGACGCGGATCGTCCGCGGCGAGATCGACGAACACGGCACCCCGACGCCGGCGCGGGAGGGGCGCGGGACAGACCCGCCGTAGTCACCAGTCCGGCACCTCGAACCCCGCATCCGCGAGGCGACCCTTCCAGCGGCTCCCGACGCTCGGCCGCGAGACGTCCATCTCCCGCGCCACCGCGCCCTGTGACCGCTGGTCGCCGGCCAGCAGCGCCCCGGCGTAGAGACTCGCCGCCGCCGCGGCGGGCTTGGCGCGGTCGCCCTCCGGGACGTCCGAGAGGAACAGGTCGACCGCGTTCGACCGCGCCTCGTCGTCCAGGTCGAGCGCCGCCGCCCCCGACTCGATACGGTCGAGCCAGCGCTCGTGTTCGAGTCGGTCACGTGCCCGGTACACGGTTAGCTATCAGTCTGCGCGGACTTGAAGGGAGCGACAGGTTGAACCGCTCGCCGTCGGTACGGCGGTCCGCGCGCGGGTAGCCAAGCGGTCAACGGCGCAGCGCTTAGGACGCTGTCCCATAGGGGTCCGCAGGTTCGAATCCTGTCCCGCGCACTCGGTCCTCACGCTGTCCTGTGGCTCTGCTTCTGCTCGCTCGCTCAGTCATATCGGGCAAACCACGAGCGCCGTACCGTCGAAGTCGACGCCGAGCGCACCACCACACTCGCACCCGAAGAACGCCGAACGGCTGAACGACCAGCAGCTCGCAGACTACCGGCGATACCGACACGAGCTCATCCGCTGGCTACGGTGAGGGTACGGACCCGGAAGCGCACGAGGGCTGCTCCGATCCGACCTCCCGCGCGACTCTCTGGCCCGTGAGAAGCGCCGGGCCCGGTTCGACATCACCGGCGTCGAGACTGCCGACCGGTGACCGGCAGGTTAGAGCAGGCAGACTGCCGGACCGGCGTATCGACGTCGGCTTACCGGCGGTTTCCGTACGGCTCTGTGTGACAGCCCAGCACGACAAGTCTCGGTACAGGTGCGAAACTCGTCGAGAGTGATCGGAGCAACAGCCATTCAGCTGACGTGTCGATCCACCCACCGGATTATTGATTTTTAAAATAGATCCAAAACACGTATATGCGTTTTCATTCCATCGTAAGTATGACGACAAGTAACAAGCGCCAACAACAGCGGGTACTG
>KI543181.1:368161-376865 GCA_000496195.1 uncultured archaeon A07HB70 | reverse complement strand
GGGAGGGGGCAACGGTTCTGCTCACCTCGCAGGCTGCCCCGTCGATGCCCGACGACGACCTGCAGTTTCTCGTCGATGCTGTCATCAACATGGTGGAAGAGCCGGGACGCCGGACGATACACGTCTCGAAGTTCCGTGGCTCCTCCGTCAGGCGTGGCCACCACACGCTCCAGATCACCGGTGACGGTATGCGGGTGTGGCCACAGCTCGACCCCAATCGCCACGAACGAACGCGTTCGACGGTGAAGCTATCCTCTGGCGTCCCGGAACTGGATTCGCTTCTCTCGGGGGGCCTCACCAGCGGAACGATAACGTTTCTGAGCGGTCCCACGGGTGTCGGCAAGACAACGACAGGTCTCCAGTTCATGAAAGAAACTGCAGGGCGCGGCCAGCGCTCGGTGCTCTACAGCTTCGAGGAAGACCGACAGACGCTGTTCGAGCGTGCAGAGGCAGTCAATATCCCGATAACCGATATGATCGACAGGGAGACACTCAACGTCGAGGTGATCGGGCCGGACGAACTCACAATCGACGAATTCGCCCACCACGTCCGAACAGAAGTCGAAGACAACGGCTCGGAGATCGTGATGATCGACGGAACCAGCGGGTTCGAACAGTCGCTCCGTGGCGTCGGCACCCAAGCGATGCAGGATCTCGGCAAGATTGGGCGGTATCTCCGCAACATGGACGTGACCGGACTCGTTACAAACGAAGTTCACAACATCACCGGCCAGTTTCGCGCGACCGAGCAAGGCATGAGCTATCTGGCCGACAGTATCGTTGTGCTGCGCCACGTCGAGTACAAGGGCTCGCTCCGGAAGGTGATTGGCGTTCTCAAGATGCGCACCAGCGAATTCGAGAACCAACTCCGGGAGCTGGAGATCACCGAACACGGGCTACGGGTCGGAGAGTCGCTCCCCGAACTCCGTGGAATTCTCACCGGAACACCGACGTGGGAGGAGAAGATTGACTGAACTACCGGAGTCTGCACCCGCCGGCCCGTCCGGAACAGAGCCATCACCGACCCGAATCCTGCCCGTGCTCTCTTCGACGGGCAACCAGCGGGTGCTAGTCGACTGGCTACACCAGCAGGAACAGTACGAGCCTCTCTCGAACGACTATGCTGGAATCCCCGGCGGCGACTTCGACCTGGTGATTATCGACGACCAGTCGCTCCGTGAGTACGGCACCGCGTTGCGGGAGCGAAAGGAAGAGACAGAGTCCTTTCTCCCGGTGCTGTTGATATGCCCGAACACCGATATAAATACGCTCGATCTTCAGGATCGGACCGAGACGGAGACAGAGGAAGTGGTAGGGCGGGTCGTCGATGAGATTCTGACGACGCCGATTGCCATCGCGGAGTTGCGGCGCAGACTCACCACACTCACACGGATCAGAAACCAGTCGCTCGTGCTAAAACGCAAAACCGACCAGCTCCTGCTGTTGAATCGCGTCACGCATCACGATATCCAGAACGAAATGAACGTCCTCATGGGGTTGACAACGACCCTCGAAGCCCACACGGGCGACGCGGGTGCCGAGATATGCCAGCGTGTTCTCGACAGTAGTCAGAATGTTGTGGATCTGATGAGAGTCGTGCGCGAATTCGGTGAGATACTCGAAACGACGGGTGAACCGGAGTTGGAGGCGATTACTCTCGCAGACGTGTTGACCGAACAGATCGCCAAACATCGTTCGACGTTCGATCAGGCCGAGTTCACCGTTACCGGCAGGATTCCACGGGTGGAGATCCGCGCAAACGACCTCCTCGGGTCGGTGTTCAGGAACCTCCTGAAAAACGCAGTCCAGCACAACGACGCTGACACGCCACGCGTTGAGGTGACCATCCGGGACGAGGAGAAGACGGTCACCGTTACGATCGCCGACAACGGTCCGGGTATTCCACCCGACCAGCGGGACGCTGTCTTGGGTCGAACCGAGCAGGGACTCGATCATCCGGCTGCGGGACTCGGCCTCTACCTCGTCGACACGCTCGTCGATCAGTACGGTGGTACGCTGCAGATCACCGATGGGACCCTGTCAGGCGTCGCCATCGAGACCGAACTACAGAAAGAGGCGACCGCCGAGGTAGCTAAGCCTAATAATGACTCCTGAACCGACTACAGGATCCGGGACTCGTGTTCTCCCTCTGATTCTGGACGGGGGCAACCGCCGGCTGCTCGTCGAGTGGATCGACGGTCATCCCTCCGTTGAACCGGTAGAGCTGGCGGACGGAATCGGCGAGACGACGTTCGACGTGTGTATCCTCGACAAGGCCGCCTTACAGAAGTATCACGACACACTTCGAACGAAGAAGAAAACGACAGCCCCCGTTTTGCTTCCCTATCTCTTGTTGCTTCCCGAATCCGAATCCGATGTCGTCGAGACAGATGCCGGTCAGCTGGCCGATAATGTTGTCACAGAAACAGTTGACGAGCTCGTCACGATGCCGATCGAGCAGGCCGAGCTGCACTGGCGACTCACGGCGCTGCTCCGACTCCGTGACCAGTCACTCACCTTACACAGTAACAACCGTGACCTCGAACGTCAGGTCGACCTGTTCGAGACGGCTCAGGATATCGCAAACGTCGGTGCTTGGGAGTACGATACTGACACCGAGGAGTGGTGGTGTAGCGACGAGTTTCGTCGCATCCACGGCGTTTCAGCGGACACACCGCTGTCTCAGACGGAGAGCTTCCAGTACTACCATCCCGAGGACCGACCGACTATCGAGAGTGCGTTCGAAGCCGCCGTCGAGGACGGTGAGCCGTACGATCTCGACCTCCGGCTCACCGACGCGGAGAACAACCACCGATGGGTTCGAACGATAGGTGAACCGCAGTCGGTAGACGGTGAAACCAGTTCCGTTCGGGGGATCGTCCAGGACATCACCGAGCGCGTGGATCGCCAGCAGTAGCTGGAGCCGCTCGCTCGGGCGATGGGCTACAATCTGAGGAACCGAGTCGACCGTCGAACTCTCGGGGGTCGGAGCGCGAGCAGCCGAGTATCGCCTCGCTCGGGCGACAGACGAAACAGAATCGGCCGGCATCGCTGTTCTCACCGGTGACGTTGCCAACCAGAACGAACGGGAACGTGAGCGCCGGAACACGCCGAGAGGCTCGGGTCCCGCCCCGTACACCCGGACGCCACCGTCGTCATACCTGTCGCCCGCTGAGCACGCAACAGACCGGAGCACACCACGTCGCGCGTACGGGACGGGAACGGTGTTCGGGTCGAAGGGGTCTGGTAGCTGCGGCGAGGGGCACGCTGCGAGCCAGTTCGGTCCCGGTAGTTCGGAGAAACTGTTTTCTTGTTGGTCACACAGCCCAGAATCAGTGTCAGCCAGCCTCCGTCAGGAAATCCGGGTGCTCCACGTCGACGACGACCCCGAGTTCGCCGATCTGACCGGGGCGTTTCTCGAGCGCGAGAACGGTCGGTTCACGGTCGAGACGTCGACCAGCGCCGACGGCGGGCTGGAGCGGATCGACACCGGCCGTTACGACTGTATCGTCTCGGACTACAACATGCCCGGCACGGACGGGCTGGAGTTCCTGCAGGCCGTCCGGGACGAGTATCCCGACCTCCCGTTCGTGCTGTTCACCGGCAAGGGCAGCGAGGCCGTCGCCAGCGGCGCTATCGCCGCCGGCGTCACCGACTACCTCCAGAAGGAGAGCGGCACCGAACAGTACACGCTCCTCGCCAACAGAATCGAGAACGCCGTCCGAGCACGGCGCGAGGCCAAGCGCGCCAGCAGAACGGACGAACTGATGCGTCTCACCGAGTTCGTCGGCGGCACCGGCGGGTTCGAACTCGACGTCGACACTGGTGACGTCACGATGACCGACGGAGCCCGCCGAATTCTAAACGTTCCAGAGCAGGCCAACCCTGACTTCGAAGATGGCCTGCAGTACTACCACCCGGACGACCGAGAAGAACTCCGGCAGACCATCACGCGAGCACTCCAGACGGGCGAGCAGACCAGCGGGACGTTCCGCTACCAACACCCGGACGGAGAGGCGCAGCTGTTGGACATGACGTACACGCCGGTGAGCGCGGACGGAGACGCGACGGTCGTCCGCGGGGCGATCAACGACGTCACCGAGCGCAGAGAGGCCGAGGCGGCGGTCGACTGGCACCAGGCCGTCATCGAGCACGTGCCCGCGGGAGTCTACGTGCTCGACGCCGGCTACGAGCTCCGGTTCGCCGACTACCGCGTCGACGGTCTCGAGGGCCTGTCCGAGCAGAACTGGGCCGACCGACAGCTGTCGTACCTCGCCGAGACGGATATCCTCTCGCCGGGCGAACTCGAGCGCGTTCGAGAGGCGGTCGACCGTCTCGTCGCCGGCGAGACCGACGAGGTCACCGTCGAAGTCGAGCCCGGACGACCGGCGTCGACAGACGTCGCCGAGCTCGGGCTCAGGCCGCTCGACGCGGGCACCGACGAAGACCTCGTGCTCGTCACGACCCGGGACGTCACCGAGCACAAACGACGCGAGCGGGAGATACTGGAGCTGAAGCGTCAGTATGAGACACTCGTCGAGAACCTGCCGAACGGCGCCGTCTTCCTGTTCGACACCGACTGCCGGTACGTCCGTGCTCGTGGAACGGAGCTGGAGGCGGTCGGCATCCCACCGGACGAAATCGAGGGATCGACACCACACGACCTCTTTCCCGAGGAGACCGCCGACGAACTCGCCCGCTACGTGACGGACGCACTCGACGGGAGCGGCCACACGTTCACGCAGACGCTCGGAGACGAGACCTACCGGAACCGGGTGGTTCCCGTCAAGACCGGTGCCGACGAGATCACACACGCGATGGCGCTGACACAGAACGTCACCGACCAGACCGAACACAGAGCGAAGCTCGAGCGTCAGAACAGGCGCCTGGAGGAGTTCACCAGCATCGTCAGCCACGACCTGCGGAACCCGCTCACCGTGGCCGAAGGCAGCCTCGAGCTGGCGCAGGAGACCGGCGAGAGTAGCCACCTCAGTCGGGCAGCAGACGCGGTCGGACGGAGTCAGACGCTCGTCGACGACCTCCTGACACTGGCACGCGAGGGGGAGGCGGTTGCCGAGGTCGGCCCGGTCGTGCTCGCAGACGTCGCCGAACAGAGCTGGCGAACGGCCGAGACGCCGGGGGCGACGCTCGACGTCGACGCGACGCAGACTATCCGAGCCGACCGCAGTCGGCTCCAGCAGCTGTTCGAGAACCTCTACCGAAACGCCGCCGAGCACAGCAGCGGGGAGGTGACGGTGTCGGTCGGGGCGACGGACGGCGGCTTCTACGTGGCGGACACGGGGCCGGGTATCCCCGAGTCTGACCGCGAGGAGGTCTTCGAGGCCGGACACTCCACCGTCGAGGAGGGGACCGGCTTCGGCCTGCGGATCGTCGAGCAGATCGCCGACGCGCACGGCTGGGCGGTCGGCGTGACGGAGAGCGAGCGTGGTGGGGCTCGGTTCGAGTTCACCGGCGTCGGGTTCGCCGACCGCTGACGCGCCTCGACCGCGAGGCCGGATCTCTGTCGAGTCCCGAACGGTTGGCCGGGACGGCGTGGCCCCGTCAGTCGACGCTCGTCTTCAGCTCGACGACGTAGCCGAACGGGTCCTCGACGTAGACAGCCGGCGCCTCTCCCGTCGCGCCGAGCGGCGACGGCAGCTCGTCGTAGAGCGGGACGTCAGCCGCCGCGAGGTGCGACCGGACCGCCTCGATGTCGTCCTCGACGACGACGGCGAGGTGGTCGTAGTTCGTCCCCGTCGGCGGGTCGAACGCCGGCGTCGGCCAGAGGTGGACAACGTGCTCTGGCGCGAGGCGCACGTCGAAGAAGGACTTCTCGCCGGCTCGCCACCGCTCTACCCCCTCGATACCGAACCCGAGCCGGTCGCCGTAGAACTCGACGGCCTCCGGCTGTCCGTCCTCGGGAATTCGCAGGTTCACGTGGTCGATGGATCGAACCTCCATGGCTCGTCGTCGTCGTCGATACCCGTTAATCCCGGCCCGAGGATCGACCGCACGCGGACCCCGGGAGAGCGCGACCGGCGTCGCTCACGCCCCGCTAGAACAGGACCGTCGTCTCGACGGGCGCGTCCGGGGCCGGACGGCCTCCGAGCGCGACGGCGACGAGTTCGATCTGGTCGGCGTCCCCGAGCCGGGACCGGGCAGCCGGCGTGGGCTCGCCGTCCCGGTGTCGGGGACGACCACGCCGCTACTCGTCGGGTATCTCGCCGAGACCGGCGGGCGGGTCGTCGGCGGTCGGGCGCGACGTCTCGCCGCCGGACAGCGACCGGCCGACGACGTCGAGGGCGGCGTGGGCGCCGAAGGTCGCGGTGAGGAGGCCGACGAACTGCGTGACCGCGGTCGGAACGAAGCCCGCGTCGTAGACGACGGGCGCGACGGCGAGCCACGAGCCGAGGAGCGCGGTCACGGCTGCGGAGGCGAACGACACCGACCCCGTCCCGCTGACCGCGCGGAGGTTGTGGCCGGCGAAGACGAGCGTCACGAGCGCCGAGGCCGCGATACTGCCCTGAAACGCCGCGGTCGGGCCGAACGCGACGGCGACGACGAGCGCCGCCAGCGGTCCCGCGACGCAGACGACGGCGGCGACGGCGTTGAATCGGCTTGCGTCCACGGCCCGCCTCTCGGCGGCAGTCCACTTTACGCGTGCGGTCCGCGATCGCACGACGCACGACAGACGGCGCCCACAAGCGTCTTAAATGGGCCACGCGAGATTTTCTTCAATGGGCTCGCTCTCGGACCTCTCGGAGGCGCTCGTCGCCGACATCGACGGGCTGGTGCTGTTCTCCCCGAGTAGCGGGCACCACCAGCAGTTCGGGTCGCTCGACGACGACACGCCGGTCGTCGTCGCGACAGAGAACCCGTTCGACGCGGAGCGGTTCGTCGAACTGCCCCTGGAGTTCGACGACGTACAGGACCGGATACGCTACGGCCTCGAGGGCGCGATGGAGCACGGGTTCGTCGAGGAGGGCGACGTGGTCGCCTGCTCGGCGGCGACGTTCGGCGACAACCCGGACACGCTCGTCCGGGTCCGCGTCGACGAGGGGATGCGATCGGGGGTGTACGCGCTGTTCGCGGAGTCGCGGGCCGACCCGAGCGTCATCCGCGACGTCTTCGAGGTGGCGATCGAACTCGGCAAGAAGGGGCAGAAGGGCAAGCCCGTCGGCGCGCTGTTCACCGTCGGCGACGCCGGAAAGGTGATGAACAAGTCCCGGCCCCTGTCGTACAACCCCTTCGAGAAGTCCCACGTCCACGTCGGCGACCCGATCGTGAACGTGATGCTGAAGGAGTTCTCGCGGCTGGACGGCGCCTTCGTCATCTCCGACAGCGGCAAGATCGTCTCCGCGTACCGCTACCTCGAGCCCTCCGCAGAGGGCGTCGACATCCCGAAGGGACTGGGCGCGCGGCACATGGCCGGCGGCGCCATCACCCGCGACACGAACGCGACGGCAATCGTCCTCTCCGAGTCCGACGGCCTCGTCCGGGCGTTCAAAGGCGGCGGGCTGATACTCGAACTCGACCCGGAGGACTACTGAGGCGATGTACCAGTTCACCGCCGACGCGGTGCGGCGCGTGCTCACCGGCGTCTCGACGCGGCTGTGGCTCGCCGGCGCCGTCTTCGTCGCCGGCGTCGTCGTCGCCGTCTCCGTCGGACGCCTGACGGCCGGGGCGCTCCGTCGGCTCGGCGCCCCGGAGGCGATCGAAGGGACGGCGTTCGACCGCACGACCAGACGGTTCGACACCACTGCGGTCGGCATCGTCAGCCGTATCGTCACCTACGGCAGCGTCGTCGTCGCCGGCTTCGCCGCGCTGTCGGTCGCCGGCACACGCGCGGCCACCCAGTTCTGGACCAGAGTCGCCGAGTTCCTCCCGAGTGTCTTCGTCGCCCTGTTGATCCTCCTCGTCGGTCTGATCGTCGGCGACAAGATCGAGCTCGTCGTCGCGGAGCGGCTGAAAGGAGTGAAGCTGCCGCAGACGGGCATCATCCCGACCGCGATCAAGTACAGCGTGTTCTACGTCGCGGTGCTGGTCGCGCTCTCGCAGGTGGGCGTCCAGACGCTCTCGCTCGTCGTGCTCCTCGCCGCCTACGTCGTCGCCGTCGTCGTCGTCAGCGTCGTCGCCTTCCACACGCTCCTCACGTCCGCCGCCGCCGGCGTCTACCTCCTGCTCAACCAGCCGTACGTCATCGGCGACCAGGTTCGGATCGCCGGCCACCGCGGCATCGTCCAGGAGGTGGACCTGCTCGTCACGCACGTCGAGAGCGACGACGAGGAGTATATTCTCCCGAACGCGCTGGTGTTCCGCGAGGGCGTCGTCCGGGTGCGAACCTGATCGTCCTCCCGCCACCCCGGGGTCGAGGACCGACCTGTCGCTCCGGCGAGCGCGACCGGGGGTCCGAGCGTGAGTGCGGTCGTCACCACGACCGGCGGGTGGGCCGGCTGGACCCGCCGGCGCGTCGTCGGCTACTCGTCCGCCGTCGACACCACTTCGGCGGGCACGCCCGCCGCCGTCGCGCCCGGCGGCACGTCGTCGGCGACGAGCGAGTTCGCCGCCACCCGCGCGTCCGCGCCGATCTCGACGCCGGGCAGCACGACCGCGCCCGCGCCGACCATCGCCCGCTCGCCAACCACCACCTCGCCGGTGCGGTACTCGGCCTGGAGGAATTCGTGACAGAGCAGGGTGACGTCGT
>KI543181.1:355352-367759 GCA_000496195.1 uncultured archaeon A07HB70 | reverse complement strand
ACGGGACGACACGGGCGATCCAGACGAGCAGGTAGTTCAGCGCCACCCTGAGCGGCGGCTTCGCGTCGGTCCACGACCGACAGGGAGTTGCGCGGTCCGGGGGTCTGGGTGCGGGTGAGCCGGTCGGCCCGGCGGCTGGTCCCGGCGTCGTCGGTCATACAGCCGGGTGACCGGCGGCCCACTAACCGCTTTCGCGCGGCTGCGGCCTCAGTCGTCGTCCGCCCGCTCGTGTGCCCAGACCGGCTCGCGGTCCTCGAGGAACGCCCGCATCGCCTCCTCGCGGTCCGGCTCGGCGAAACAGGCGAGCCCCTGCCCGACCGACCCGCGGGCGGCGGCCTCCAGCCCGTTCGACCGCCACGTTCGGACGACCCGCTTCTGGTGGCGTAGGACCGGCGGGCTCTTCGCCGCCAGCGCGTCGACGTACGACGCGACCGTCTCGGCGTAGTCGTCGGCGGGCGGCGCCTCGTGGACGAGACCGGCCTCGGCGGCACGGGTCCCCGGGAACGGGTCGCCGAGGAAGACGAGTTCGGCGGCGTCGCCGTAGCCGACGAACAGCGGGAGGAGCGAGCCGTACAGCACCGTCGGGATGCCGACGTCCACCTCCGGGAGGCCGAGCGCCGCCTCCGCGGTCGCGACCCGGAAGTCCGCCGCGAGCGCGAGCTCCAGCCCCGCGCCGATCGTGTACCCGCCACAGCAACAGACCGTCGCGGCGTCGACCGCCCGGAGCGCCGTCATCGTCTCGTGGAGCGTCTCGAACAGCTCCCGCGCGTCGGCAACCGAGAACTCGACCGCCGCCCGGAGGTCGAGCCCCGCCGCCAGCCCGCGGGCGTCGGCGAGGGGACCCGCCGCCGCGACGGTCAGCACGGAGACGCCGTCGGGGACGGCGGCGACCCGGTCACGGATCGCGTCCAGTCGCGGCGCGGTCAGGCGGTTCATCTCGTCGACGTCGACCCGGAGGTGGGCGACGTGTGGCCGGTCGGGGTCGCGTTCGAGCGTGACGTCTGGCACGCCGGCTGGTCCGGGGGGCAGGGCTTGAAACCCTCAGTCGCCGCGGAGACGCCGGGCGTGGTCGACCCGTCGCTGGACCAGGTCTGCGGTCCCGACGTCGTGACGGGCGCGCAGGCCGTCGCCGGCTGCGTCGAGAGCGGCGGCGGCCTGTGTCTCCGCGGCGGCGATACTCTCGCCCCGTCCGACGACGGCGAACGAGCGCGACGTGGTGGTGTAGAGGCCGTCCGGGCGCTCGTCGACGCTCGCGTAGAACAGGAGCGCGTCGCCGACGGAGTCCTCGTCGACCGAGATGCGAGTCCCGCCCTCCGGGTCGGTCGGGTAGCCCGCCGGGACGGCGTACTTACACACCGTCGCGGTCGGCGCAAACGAGAGGTCGGGGAGCGGGGTGCCGTCGCGTGCGGCCCGCACCACCTCGACGAGCGGCGTCTCCATCGCCGGCAGGACGTTCATCGCCTCCGGGTCGCCGAAGCGGGCGTTGAACTCGACGACACGGATGCCCCCGGCGGTGAGCATGAACTGGCCGTAGAGGACACCGGTGTAGTCGTCGAGAGCGTCGACCGTCGCCTCGAGTATCCCGACCGCCCGGCTGTAGTCGTCCCGCGTGAGAAACGGCAACACCGGCCCGGCGTCGGCGTACGACCCCATCCCGCCGGTGTTCGGGCCCTCGTCTCCCTCGTAGGCGCGCTTGTGGTCCTGGACCGCCGGGGTCGGGCGCACCTCGCCGTCGGCGACGAACGCCTGGACGGTGAACTCCTCGCCGACGAGGCGCTCCTCGACGACCCAGTCGTCGTAGCCGCTCCCGCGGACGTAGTCGGCGGCCTCCGGCCTCGTCACCTGGTCGCCGGTGACCCGGACGCCCTTGCCGCCTGTCAGGCCCGCTGGCTTGACCGCGACGTCGCCGTCGGCGGCGGCGACGTAGTCGGCGGCGGCGGCGGCGTCGTCGAACGTCTCGAACGCCGGACAGCCGGGGATCGACTCCTCGCGCATGAACCGCCGCTGGTAGGACTTGTCCGTCTCGATCCGTGCCGCGTCGGCGCGCGGCCCGAACGGGAAGACGCCGCGCGCGGCGAGTTCGTCCGCGACGCCCGCAGCGAGCGCCGACTCGGGGCCGATCACCGCCGCGTCGGCGCCGACGTCCTCGGCGGAGTCGGCGACCGCGCCCGCGTCCGTCTCGTCGACCGTCTCGACGCCCGCCGCGAGCCGCGCGATCCCGGGGTTACGGTTCGACGCACAGCAGTACACCTCACAGTCCGGGGCGAGCGCCCGCACGACTGCGTGCTCCCGGCCGCCGCCGCCGACGACGAGTACCGTCTCCATGCGCTCCGAGGGGCGTGGCGTCCGGGTAAGCGTTTCCCGTCACGCACGGGCGCGGCGTGTCGTCCACCCGGCCCCCGCGACGGCGAGTGCCAGGGCCGCGCCGACGGCCAGGAGGACGCGGGTGCCGCCGACGAACCGCGCGGGCGTCGTAAACGCAAGCGGTCCGACGGCCTGCGCGGCGAGAATGACGCAGGTACGGAGGCTCATCAGCGCGCCACGGGCCCGTGGAGGGCCGAGCTCCGCGACGGCGGCGGCGAAGGAGGGCTGCAACAGCCCGTGGCCGACGGAGAAGACGACGAGACCGGCGGCGAGGGTCGGGAGCGCCGGCCCTCCGCCGGCGAGCGCCAGCCCGACGCCGTAGGCGGGAAAGGAGAGCAGGAGCAGGCCGACACTCGTGCGGCTGCGCGCCAGCCGACCGTTGCCGAGGGCGACGACGGCGCCGACGAGGCTCGCGCCGGTCAGGAGCGCCCCGACGCGGCCGCTCGTGAGGCCGAACTCGCCGGAGAGCAGGAACGGCGTCGCGGTGAGCAGGCCGCCGAAGAAGAGCGCGTAGCCGACGAACCCGAGACCGTACACCCCGAGCGCGCGGTCGAGCGCGACCGCCTCGCGGAACTCCGAGAGCGCCGGCAGGTCGCCACCCTCCGCCGCAGCCGGCTCCGGGAGCGCGACGGCGGCGACGGCGGCGACGACGACGCTCGCGCCGTAGGCGAGGAAGACGGCACGCCACGAGACAGCCGCGAGCGCACCACCGACCGCCGGCAGGACGGCGACGGAGACGGTGATGGCGGCGGAGACGTAGCCGACGGCGGCGTTCCGGGTCGGTCCGTCGAAGTAGTCGCCCGCGAGCGTCAGCGCCAGCGACGCGAGAATCGACCCGCCGACGGCGCCCTGTGCGGTGCGCAGGCCGAGGACGACGAGGAAGGCGTCTGTCGGTACCGCCGCGACCGCGACGCCGAACACCCCGAACAGGAGCGTCGAGACGACGACGACGGGGCGGCGCCCGACCCGGTCGGCCAGCCGACCGACGAGCGGCGCGGCGACGATTCCCGGCACGGCGTAGGCGGTGATGACCAGCCCCGCCCGACCGCTCGACACCCCGAACGCCTCGGCGACGGCTGGCAGGGCCGGGCCGACGAGTACGACGTCCAGCGGCGCCAGCGCCCCGACGACGGCGGCGAGGTGGAGCCGTCGCGACCGGAGCGGCAGTTCACCCACGGTGACCCGGCGGCCCCGCGGGGCTTGAACACTTGGGCCGGGTTTACGTGCGTCCCGGCCCTCGTCCCCGTATGAGCGAACGCGCGGGTCGGAACCGGCTCGACGAGGAGGCGAGCCCGTACCTCCGCCAGCACGCCGACAACCCGGTCCACTGGCAGCCGTGGGACGAGCGTGCGCTCGCGGAGGCCCGCGAGCGCGACGTGCCGGTGTTCCTGTCTGTCGGCTACGCGGCCTGCCACTGGTGTCACGTGATGGAGGAGGAGAGCTTCGAGGACGAGGGGATCGCCGACCGCCTGAACGAGCAGTTCGTCCCGGTCAAGGTCGACCGCGAGGAGCGACCGGACCTCGACAGCGTCTACATGAGCGTCTGCCAGATGGTGACCGGACGGGGCGGCTGGCCGCTCTCGGCGTGGCTCACGCCCGACGGTCGCCCGTTCTACGTCGGCACGTACTTCCCGCCCGAAGCGAAGCGCGGATCGCCGGGGTTCCGGCAGCTCCTCGACGACATCGCGGCGTCGTGGCGCGAGGACCGCGACGAGATCGAGTCGCGCGCCGACGAGTGGGCCGCGGCGGTCGCCGACGACCTCTCCTCGGTGCCCGACACGCCGGGCGAGGCGCCGGACGAGGAGACGCTCCGCGCCGCGACGGACGCCGTCGTCCGGAGCGCAGACCGGGACCACGGCGGGTTCGGGCGGAGCGGCCCGAAGTTCCCGAAGCCGGGGCGGCTCGACCTGCTCCTGCGGGCCGCGAGCGAGTTCGACGACGAGACGGCGCTCGCCGTCGCACGGGAGACGCTCGACGCGATGGCCGCGGGCGGCACGTACGACCACGTCGGCGGCGGGTTCCACCGCTACGCCACCGACCGCGAGTGGACGGTGCCACACTTCGAGAAGATGCTGTACGACAACGCAGAGCTCCCGCGGGTCTACCTCGACGCCTACCGCCTGACCGGCGCGTCGCGGTACGCCCGTGTCGCAGCCGAGACGCTCGCCTTCCTCGACCGCGAGCTCTCCCACCCCGACGGCGGCTTCTACGCGACGCTCGACGCGCGGAGCGACCCTCCGGCGGGCCGCGACGGTCCGACAGAGGGCGGCTACTACGTCTGGACGCCCGGCGAGGTCGACGCCGCCGTCGACGACGACCTGACCGCGCGCCTCGCGCGCGAGCGGTTCGGCGTCACCGAGGGCGGCAACTTCGAGGACGGCACGACCGTCCTGACGGCTGCGACGAGCCACGAGGCGCTCGCCGAGCGCCACGACGTCCCCGTCGACGCGGTCGTCGAGCGTCTCACGACGGCGCGGCTGGCGATGTTCGACGCCCGCGAGGAGCGCCCGCGGCCCGCGCGAGACGGGAAGGTGCTCGCGGGGTGGAACGGCCTCGCGGTGTCGGCCTTCGCCGCCGGCGCGCGGACGCTCGACCCGGCGCTGGCGGACCGCGCCGGCGACGCGCTCCGGTTCGTCCGCGACCACCTGTGGGACGCGGACGCCGGGCTCCTCCGGCGCCGCTTCGCCGACGGCGACGTGAAGGGCCGGGGCTACCTCGAGGACTACGCCTTCCTCGGGCGGGGGGCGCTCGACACCTACCAGGCGACCGGCGAGGTGGAGCCGCTGGCGTTCGCGCTGGCGCTCGCCCGGGCGATCCGTGAGCGGTTCTGGGACGCCGACGACGGGACGCTCTACTTCACCGACAGCGATGGCGAGGCGCTGCTCACCCGGCCACAGGAGGTGCGCGACTCCTCGACGCCGTCGAGCCTCGGCGTCGCGGCGGACCTCCTCCACTCGCTCGAGGCGTTCGCGCCGGACGAGGGGTTCGACGAGGTCGTCGACCGGGTGCTGGCGACCCACGGCGACGAGGTGCGGGGGAGCCCGACCGAACACGTCTCGCTGGTCCTCGCCGCCGACCGGGTCGCCCGCGGCAGCGTCGAACTGACCGTCGCCGCCGACCCCCTGCCAGAGCCGTGGCGGACGACGCTCTCGGAGACGTACCTGTCCGGGGGTGTCGTCGCCCGTCGTCCTCCGACAGACGACGCGCTGGCGCCGTGGCTCGACGCGCTGGGGCTCGACGGGGCGCCGCCGGTCTGGCGGGGACGCGAGGCGCGTGACGGGGTGCCGACGGTCTACGCCTGCCGCGGGCGGACGTGTTCGCCGCCACAGACGGAGTTGGACGCGGCGCTCTCGTGGCTCTCGGAGTAGTCGTCGCCCGCGAGAGCGGGCGCGACACGTCGCGTCGGGCCGCGCACGCCGCCGTTCCCCAGAGTTGCGCGGGCCCACGACACGACACGGTCGACCGCTAGATAAGTGAAACGGCTCAGCCGAGTCGCTCTGCGAGGTAGTCCGCGACCGGCTGGTCGGCGTCCTCGACGAACCGCGCGACCGTCGTGCCGTCTCGCTCGACGACGACCGTCGGGATGCGGGTGACTCCGTACTCGTCTACGTTCGGACCGGTCTTCGAGCCGTCCGCGGCCTTCTCGACGGGGTACTCGTGTATCCGCTCCGGCGAGACGCCGGCGGCGTCGAGTGCCGCCGCGAACGCCGGGAGCTGACGCCGACAGTCCCCACACCAGTCCCCGCCCCACACGTGGTAGGTGAGATCCTCGGCGCCGAGGGCCTCCGCGACCGCCGGCTCCGTCCGGGTCGTGATTCCGCCGGGACGCATCGTCTCGAGCATGAGGACTCGCTCGCAGTCCGTGGAGTTAACAGCCGCGACTCGTGGCGAGGGGGTCAGCGACGTCGGTTGGCCCCGCCGCGGGCGGTACGCGTATCCCCGCCGAACGCGTCGGGACCGGCATGGACGACAGCGTCCTCGACACGCTCTGGTCGCCGCTGGTCCGGGTCGGGTCGCCCGCCGGGACGACCGTGGCCGCGAAGGTCGAGTCGCGGAACCCCGGCGGGTCGGCGAAGGACCGACCGGCGCTGGCGATGGTGGAGGCCGCGGAGGCGGCAGGCGACCTCTCGCCCGGCGACGCGATCGTCGAGCCGACGAGCGGCAACACCGGCATCGGGCTGGCGATGGCCGGCGCGGCGAAGGGCTACGACGTTCGCCTCGTGATGCCCGAGTCGCGGTCGCCGGAGCGCCGCGCCGTCATGCGGGCGTACGGCGCGACCGTCGACCTCGTCGAGGGTGACATCTCCGACGCGGTGGAGCGCGCAGACGAACTCGAGGCCGAGGGCTGGGTCCAGATGCGCCAGTTCGAGAACCCGGCGAACCCGCGGGCACACTACGAGTCGACGGGGCCGGAGATCCTGGAACAGCTCGACGGTCGTGCTCCGACGGCCCTCGTCGCGGGCGTCGGGACCGGGGGGACGATGACCGGAATCGCGCGCCGCCTCCGCGAGGAGTACCCCGACCTCCGCGTCGTCGCCGTCGAACCCGCCGAGAACGCCGTCCTCTCCGGTGACCCGCCCGGGAGCGACGACTATCAGGGGATGGGCCCGGGGTTCGTGAGCGACAACCTCGACACCGGGCTGATCGACGACGTGCGGACGGTCCCGCTGTCCGACGCAGAGACGGAGGTCCGGCGGCTGGCCCGCGACGAGGGTATCCTCGTCGGGCAGTCCTCCGGCGCGTCCAACCTCGCCGCGCGACGGGTCGCCGCGGAGCTGGCCGGCCACGGCGACCCGACGCCGGTCGACCCCGGCGCGCGCGGCGAGCGGGCCGCCGACCCCGACGACGACGGCCCGCTCGTCCTCACCGTCTACTGGGACAGCGGCGAGCGGTACGTCTCGACCGGGCTGTTCGACTCCGACTGACCTACCCCTCGAACTCCGACTCGGTTACTCGCACCCGTACCGTCCGCTCGACGTCGCGCAGGTCGTACCCCGGCAGCGGTCCGCCGGTGCGGGCGACGTACATCGGCTCGACGGGGCGCCCGTCGTCGACGCCGTAGACCCGGAGGTAGCGGTCGGTCTCCGCGGGCGCGACGTCGCCGTCGCGAACCGCCGCCGCGAGGGCGCGCGAGAGCCACTCGTCGGCGTCGACAGAGGGGTCGAGCACCCACGCCGTCTCGGCGAACCGTCGCAGGTACCAGTCGAGGTCGTTCAGCAGGGCGACGGCGGCGCCGAGCGACACCGTCTCGACGGCGACCGTGTTCTCGAACGGCGCCGCGAGGTCGTACGTCGCGAGCGCCGCCCGCGCCGTCTCGCGCGAGAGCAGCTCGTAGCGGAGGTCGACGTCGTCCGCTCCGACGAGGCAGACTCGCGTCACGGTTCCGAGCCGGGGCGGCGGCGGCTAAGCGTTTCGGCTGCCCCGCTCAGGCCTCGGGCCCACGCCACCGCGCCAGCACCGCCGACCGGCCCGTCCCGTCGTCCCAGACCACCTGGACGGTCTTGTTCTCGAGTTCGGGGTCGGCGTCCGGCGGCTCGACGAGGACGGAGCCGCCGGCGCTCACCTCGTCGCCGGCGAACCCGAGGTCGACGAACGATAATCTGTCTTTCGGGCCGGGCGACCCGGACTCGTGTTGCACCTGGACGCTCGCGGTCAGGTAGAGGTCGTCGCTCGGGACGGCGTCGCCCGTGGTGTGGGTGACCCGCATCTCGTCCGGCTGGCCCGACCCCTCGAGGACGATCTCGAAGTCGAACGCCGCCTGCGGCGTCTCGCGCTGGCCCCCACCGATCCCGAGGGCGAACGCCCCGACCACGGCGGCGAGGACGACAGTGATGGCGACGAGCAGGACCACGCCGATGACCGGCGAGACGGCCCGGTCGTCGGCTGGGGCGGCGGGGAACACGCCTCGTAGCACCCGGGTGGCGTATATAGCTGTGACGCGCCGTTATTACGACTGACTAGAACGTCGAGAGGTCGCCGTCCACGACACGCCGGGTCACGCCGGTCACGTCGGCGAGCTCGGCGTCGATGCGGTCGCGGATGGCGCCGTCGATGTCGGCGAGGTCGACGCCCGGTTCGGTGACGACGTTCGCGTCCGCGACCTGCGGACGGTCGATCGGCTGGCCGATCTGGCTCAGGAGCCGGATCCGCAGGTCCCGGATGCCGTCGACGTCCGCAACGACGGCCTCGGCGATCTCGGTCGAGAGCAGGTTGTATATCTTGCCGATGTGGTTGACCGGGTTCTTGCCGCTCGTCGCCTCCATGCTCATCGGCCGGTTCGGCGTGATGAGGCCGTTCGCGCGGTTCCCCCGCCCGACCGAGCCGTCGTCGCCCTGTTCCGCGCTCGTGCCCGTCGTCGTGAGGTAGAACGAGTCGGTCGCGTAGTCGTCGGCGGTGTTGACCTCGACGCGCACCTCGCGGTCGGTGTAGTCGCGCGCCATCTCGTCGACGAACTCGCGGACGCCGGCGACGGCGTCACGGTACGCCTCGACGCCGTCGAGGTGGTGGTCGATCATCGCGGCGGCGACGGTGACGTCGATCCGGTCGCCCTCGCGCTTGCCCATCACCTTCAGGTCCGGTCCGACGGCAGGATTGTCGGCGGCGTACTCGCCGACGAGGCGGCGCTCGGCGTTCAGCACGACCCGCTCGGTCTCGCTCAGCGGCGCGTGTCCGACCCCGAAGCTCGTGTCGTTCGCCATCGGGACGCCGCCGGCGTCGCCGAACACGTCCCGGAGGTCGCCGGACCCCTCGCCGATACGCGTGTCGACCACGACGTCCGTGCCGAACTCCAGCTCCGGGACGTGGGCCGCGAGATACTCGCGTGCGGCCTCCAGCGCCGCCGTGTCGACGGGGAACGTCTGTCCCTCGAACTCCCGTGTCGCGCGGCCGACGACGAGGACGTGGATCGGTTCGGTTATCTCGCCGCCGCCGAACCGCGGCTGTGCGCTCCCCGCCGCGAGCTGTGTCTCGTCGGTGTTGTAGTGGAGCACGCGTCCCACGCGGTCGAGGTAGAGGCTACAGAGCGCCCGCGAGACGGCCTCTGCGATCCCGTCGCAGATCGAGTCGGGGTGGCCGATCCCCTTTCGCTCGACGATCTCGACCTCCTGGTCGTCGACCGCGAGGCGGTCGGCGGTCGACACCCGGATGTTCCGGTCGGTCATGACACGACAGTCGGGACCGGTCGTGCTATAACTTGCGAAAATTTCTTTCCGTCTCGTATTACTCTCGGGTATGGGCTACGGCTCGCCGTCGAGGAGGAGTTCGAGGTACGACGTGCGGATGCTCCGCTCGGGGTCGAGACCGAGCGACCGCGCGACCCCGGCGGCGCCCTCACGGACGCCCTCGATGTCTCCCTCGGTCGCCTCGCCCTCGACCTCGACGTACTCGCCCAGTCCCTCGACGTCGTCGAGCGTCACCGCGTAGCCGTCGAGGCCGAACCGCTCGCGGCGCTTCGCGACCGTCGCCGCCGGCTCGAACCCCAGCGCCGCCAGCGCCGCCGCGAGCGTCTCGCCGTCGCCGACGCCCGTTTCGTACTCTTCGCGGGTCTTGGACTCGTCGTCGACGAGCGGTCCCTTGTACGTCACGCGCGCCTGCTCGGCCCCGTCGCGTTCGACCCGGCGGATGCGAAGCGCCTCGTCCGTCGCCGCGAAGTCGCGGTGGGGCGCGTCGTAGTAGGTGTCGCGCTGGACGACCGCCTCTCGTCGCTCCGCGCCGGCGTCGGCGAGACGCTTCCGGACGGCGTCGTGGTCGGCCCGGATCTTCAGCTCGACTTCGTACACGGCCCGACGGAGGGCCGGCGCCGGCTTAACGACCCGGGCGAGGCGAAACGTGATTCTTATCCCCGGCACGCGACACCTCAGACCATGACCGACGACGCCGGGTCCGAGAACGACGGAGCGGCCGAGGAGCAGGCGGGAGACGACGCAGACACGGAGGCCGACGATGGCCTCGAGAACGGCGACTTCGTCCGACTCGACTACACCGTCCGAACCGCCGAGGACGGGACGGTCGTCGACACCACCTCGCGCGAGGTGGCAGAGGACGCCGGTATCGACGAGGAGGACCGCGAGTTCGAGCCACGGACCGTCGTCGTCGGGGCGGGCCACGTCTTCGAGGCCGTCGACCACGCGCTGGTCGGGGCCGGCGAGGGCGACACCGACACCGTCGAGATTCCGGCGGTCGACGCGTTCGGCGAGTTCGACCCCGACGACGTACGAACCGTCAGCGCCGAGAAGATAGACGACGACGACCGCTACCCCGGCGCACAGGTCCAGGTCGACGGCGACCAGGGTCACCTCGAGACGATCATCGGCGGGCGGGCACGGGTCGACTTCAACCACCCGCTCGCGGGCGACGACCTCGAGTACGAGTACGAGATCCTCGACGTGGTCGAGGACCGTATCGAACAGGCCCGGGGGATGCTCGGCATCTACCTCCAGCAGGTGCCGGACCTCCGGATCGAGACCGAGGAGGTCGAGGAGACGGTGGAAGTCGAGCCGGACGAGGACGACGAGGACGCCGAGCCGACGACCGAGACGCAGGTAGTCGATCGGGAGTCACTCGTCGTCGAGGCGACGCCACAGATGGCGATGAACCAGCAGTGGATGTTCCAGAAGCAGCAGATCGCCGGGCAGATGATGGCCCGTCTCGGCGTCGACCGTCTCGTCGTCGAGGAGGTGCTCGACGGCGGCGGCGGGATGATGGGCGGCATGGGCGGGATGATGGGCGGCGGTGGCGGCGGCGCTCCGGCAGACGTCGAGGAGGCGCTCGCCGAGGCCGACGTCGACGCCGACGAGATCGTCGAGGAGCTCGACGCCGACGAGTAGCGGCGTGGACGGGCGCGAGTCCGGGCTCGCGACGGCGCGGGTCGAACCCGTCGTCCTCGCGTTCGCGCAGCTGCCACTCCCTCGCGCGACGGCGCCGCGACTGGTCGGCGTCGGCGACCGCTTCGGGGGCCGTCAGGCAGTCGACAGCCCGCTCCCGTGGGCGGGCCTCGTCGGTCCCGTCGTTTAGGCGATGTCGCGGCTGGTGTCGATCGTGACCTCCTCGGTCAGCTTCAGCTTGATCGTCTCCTCCAGCGCGGCGCCGCCACGGAACTTCGGCACCGCGAGGCGGTTCTCTATCTCCGAGCCCTGGATGTCGGTGTGGAGTTCGAACACGACGTCGGCCATGTTCTTCGTCAGGTCGCGGTTGTCCGGAACGTTGGTGCCGCGCATGGCGTGGAGCACCGCCAGCCCCTTCGTGTTGACGAGGTGGTTCTGGAGCTCGTTCAGGAACCCGCGGTAGCGCTGCGGGTCGCGGCGCTCGAGCGGGTCCATCACGTCGACGATGAGATTCGCGCCCTCCGGCAGTTCCCGCACCAGCGAGTGTGCGTTGTCCAGCGGCGCGTCGCCGCCGATGTCGCGGACGGTCGGGTTCCCGACCCGACCGGGCACCTTCGCGATGGCGTCCTCGACGGCGGTGCCGGAACGCACCGTCGAGAGGTAGAGCGTCCCGCGCGTGGTGGTCAGCTCGTAGAGGAACAGCTCCGCCTGCGAGGCCGGCGGCGCGACGAGGAGTACGGTACTTCCCTCCGGAATACCTCCGTCGAGGCGTCTGTCGAGGACGGTTATCCCGGTCGGAAGCCGTTCGACCATCTTTCGATTCTACATTAGTTCGACGTACTAAATCTCTTGGCACGGGCCACCACGTATCAGCTGGCGCGCGATCCGCCGGTAGGCGCCACGGGCGTCCGGGTCCGGCAGGACCGGTGGGTCCACGTCGGGCACCGCGCCGAGCGCCGGGCAGTCCAGCAGCGCCGCGAGGCCATCCGGGGCGCGCCGGGCGCGCGTCAGCACGGCCCCGGCGACAGCCGTCCCGAGCGCCCGTGCCGTCGCGGCTGTCTTCGTCGCGTTCCGGAGCGCCCGTGGCTCCGCCGTCGTCACGACGAGGGCCGCGTCGACGGCCCGGAGCGGGGCGGCGGCGTCCGGCCCGGCGCCGCCGGGACAGTCGACGAGGACCGCGTCGGCGGTGCCCCGGAGTCCACCGAGACCCGGGGCGACGGC
>KI543181.1:340152-355175 GCA_000496195.1 uncultured archaeon A07HB70 | reverse complement strand
GGAGGTCGGGCATGTCGACGTCCGCGTCGGCGACGACGACCCGGCCAGGAAGCGCGCGTGCGAGTCCGAGGGCCGTCGTCGTCTTCCCCGCGCCGCCCGCGCCGCCGGCGATGGCTAGCACGGCGGGCGTGGCCGCGGGCTGGTAGAAAGGCCTAGTCCATGCAGCAGCCGCCGGCCTCGCCGCCGAACCCGACGGCGAGAGGGGCGGAGACGGCGTCGGTGGCGGCGTCGAGCAGCGCCTCGAGGTCGGCTCTCGCGTCGAGGAACTCAGCGACGACCGGCATCTCGTGGAGGTCCGACTGGAGGCGCTCGAGCTCGCGCAGGTCCGCCTGCGTCGCCTCGCCGCGCTCCCGGTCGGCGAGGAAGGACGCCCGCCTGCGCTCGAACTCGTCGATGCGCGCCTGTGCCGTCTCGTCCGCCTCGACGGCGGCTCTCGCGGCTTCGAACCGCTCGTGTTCGTCGCTCGCCGCGAGCGTCTCGCCCAGTTCGGCGGCGAGTTCGACCGGGTCCCGGTCTGCGGGACGTGGCACTGACTCGGACACTGCCGCCAGTCCGCCCCGGGTGGGCTTGAACCCTCTGTCCGCCGGCGGCGGAGCGCCGCTCCCGCTACCGCCCGGAGACGAACGCGACCACGTCGTCGAGTTCGGCGCGCCCGACGCCGTGACCCGTCGGGTAGTTACGGTGGGTGACGTCTGCTCCGACCGCGCGCAGGCGCTCCGCGGCCTCCGCGGCGCGCCCTGGAGGGATCACCTCGTCGTCGTCGCCCGCGCCGACGAAGACCGGCACCCCCTCGACGCCCGCCGGCGCGCGGTCGGCGTGGCTCGCAGCGAGGTAGCCGTGGAGGGCGGCCACCCACGCGTACGCGTCGGGGGCCTCGAGCAGGAGGCCGAGCGAGGCGATGGCGCCCTGGCTGAACCCGAGGAGCCCCACCGTCTCGAGGCCGTACGCCTCGCGCGCGGCGTCGACAGCGTCGGCGACGAGGTCGAGCGACCGCCGGAACCCGTCGGGGTCGGGCTGGCTCCGGTGGAGGCCGCCGTCCGACAGGTCGAGGTCGTACCACGTGTAGCCGGGTCCCATCTGCTCGGGCGCCCGGAGGCTGACGACGTGGTGCGGCGGGAGTTCGCGCGCGACCGGGAGCAGGTCGCGCTCGTTCGCGCCGCGCCCGTGGAGGACGACCACCGCGCGGTCACAGGGGTCGTCGGGGGCGACGTGGACGTGGTCGAGGGGGAGGTCGGCGTCCGTCACGAGGCGTCGTACGCCGTGCGATCGCTTGAACGCCGCGGCGTCGGGCGTGGTACTGCCGTGCGCGGCGCGCACGCCGCCGACAGCCGTGGACGACGCGGAGCCCCGGCCCCTCGTGACCGACGACGAGGGCGCGGGACGCCCCAGCGCGGACCGCGTCGGCCACGGCGGGCAGCCGGGCCGCAGAAGCGCCGGGCTTAATCCCGCCGGCGCGCACGTTCTGCTAATGAGTCAAGAGTCCGAAGAGCGCACGCAAGGTGACCTCACTCGAACCGGGATGTCCCTGCGCCACGACCGGGAGTGGGACTACGAGATGGACCGCATCCTCGAGGAGATAGCCGACCGCGGCGCGGAGCGGGTCGGCCTCCAGTTCCCGGAGGGACTGAAGCGCCGCGGGACCCGCGTCGTCGACGACCTGCGGAAGCGCGCGCCAGACGGCGTACGGTTCATGCTCTCCGGCCAGCCCTGCTACGGCGCCTGCGACCTCGACACCTACCTGATGCGCCGGACTGACCTGTTCGTCCACTTCGGACACTCGCCGATGAAGGAGTCCGACCAGATCGTCTACGTCCCGCTGTTCTCGAACGTCGACCCGTTCCCTATCCTGGAGGACGCGACGGCGGAGCTCCCGGACCCCGACGGCGACGACGCCGAGGTCGGGGTGGTGACGACCGCGCAGCATATGAACCGGTTCGAGGAGATGGTCGACTGGCTGGAGGAGCGCGGGTGGGAGGTCCACACCCGACGGGGCGACGACCGCCTCACCCACGAGGGACAGGTGCTCGGCTGCAACTACGCGAGCGCCGACCTGCCCGTGGAGACGGTGCTATACGTCGGCGGCGGGAAGTTCCACCCGCTCGGACTGGCGATGGAACACCCGGAGAAACACGTCGTCATCGCCGACCCGGTGAACAACGTCGTCACCGTCGCGGACCCGGACAAGTTCATGAAGCAGCGTTACGGCGCCGTCCACCGTGCGATGGACGCCGAGAGCTGGGGTGTCATCTTCTGTACGAAGATCGGACAGGGTCGGTGGGAGGTCGCACAGGACATCGTCGCGTCGAACGACGACGCCTACCTCATCACGATGGACGAGGTGACGCCGGACCGTCTCCGGAACTTCGACGTCGACGCCTTCGTCAACACCGGCTGTCCGCGGATCACCACCGACGACGGCCCGCAGTTCCACGTCCCGATGCTGACTCCGGGGGAGTACGAGTGTGCGGTCGGCGACCGACCGCTGGAGGAGCTATCGTTCGACACGTTCCACGGGACGTGGTGAGCGAGCGGCGGCGCCTCGCGCCGGGTCTCGCGCGGAACGGGGGACGAGACCCGCGGGGCGCGGCACGAGACGCCGGGCCTCGGCGGACCGCTCGAGCGGCCCACAAGCGCCAGACCCTTCGACACGGCGCGCGGGGCGGGCGTATGGCCCACGAACTCGGGGCGAGCGACTGGGGAGACTGGCTGACAGACCGCGTCGACGCCGCCGACCCGGACGGCGTGCGGGCGTGGTATCTCGGCTGTAACGGCTTCGCGCTGAAAGACGACGCCGGCACGACGCTCTGGATAGACCCCTACTGCGGCACCGGCGATCCGCCGCGCGTCGTGCGGATGATTCCGGTGCCGCTCGACCCAGCGGCGGTCGCGCGCGCCGACGCGGTGCTTGCGACCCACGAGCACTCCGACCACGTCCACGGCCCGACGCAGGGGCCGCTGCTCGCCGGCACGCGTGCGACGTACCACGCGCCGGCGGACTCGCTGGCCGTCGTCGAGTCCGAGGACTGGACCGGAGCGTACGACCTCGACGCCGGTCGGTTCGAGGAGGTCGAGGCCGGCGACTCGTTCGCCGTCGGCGCGTTCGAGATACAGGTCGTCGAGGTCCACGACCCCGACGCGACGGGACCGGTCGGCTACGTCGTCGAACACGACGCGGGAACGTTCTTCCACGGCGGCGACACCAAGCCCGGCCCGGCGCTGGCGGCGGTCGGCGACCGGTTCGACGTCGACGTCGCCGCCGTGGCGTTCGGGACGGTGGGGATGCTCCCCGACGGCGAGGGGGGGCGGACGCGCACGAAGTGGTACTGCGACGAGAACGAGGCGGTGGCCGTCGCGAACGCCGTCGGCGCCGACCGGCTGCTCCCGACACACTGGGACGTCTGGCGCGGCCTGACCGCCGACCCGAAGTCGCTCCACGACCACGCGCGGTCGCTCTCCTCTCCCGAACGGCTCGCGGTGGTCCAGGTTGGCGGTCGTATCACGATCTGATAACGCCGGCGCCGGTCTTACAACGCCAGTATCACAATCGATGCTCATGGCGACGAGCACGGAAACCGGCGACGCAGTCACCGTGTCGGCGGGCGCGGTGAGCGTCTCGAAGGCGTTCTCCCCCGACGAGTTTCCCGTCCCGACGGTTCTGTTCGATCTCGAGTCACACGCCGACGAGCCGGTCGAGCTTCGCCTCACGGACGACGTCCCGGAGACGGTGACGATGGACGCGGTGGGCTTTCATCCGGAGTACGACGCCGACGCGTGGACCGCATACCGCGACCGGCGGGTCCAGTTCGAGGTGACGCTCGACCCCGGCGAGTCGGTCCGCACCGTCTACGGCGTGCGCGTCGACGACGCCGACCCCGCCGCCTTCGCCGGCGAGCCACGGGTAGAACTGCTCGGCGACGACGGCGACTCCCCGGACGCGATCGACGAGGAGGACGCCCTCGACCGGGAGACGACACAGGAGGTGCGCGAGGCGCTGGCAGCCGAGGAGAACGCCGCGAGCCCCGCCGACGTCGAGGCCGCACTGAACGGCGGCGTCGAGGCGGGGTCGGGAGACTCCGGCGGCCTCGCGCTGGACGGCGACGGGGAGAGCCAGATCACGCTCGACGGAGGCGACGGCGGCGGCGGGATCGACCTCGACGACGTCGGAGCGGCGCGCGAGTCGCCGAGCCTCGACCCGACGGGCGGACCGACGACGGACGACAGACGCGAGACCGACGACCGGAGCCTCACGGCGGCAGTCGCCGCCGAGATTGGCGCCGGCGACGTCCCGGACGAGGACGTCGACGCGCTCCGCGACGCCCTCGGCGTCGAGACGCCGCCGACGGCGGCTGAGGTGGCTGCGGAACTGGAGGGCGACCTCGGCGGCGAGCCGACGGTGCCGACGGCGGCTGAGGTGGCTGCGGAGCTGGAGGGCGACCTCGGCGGCGAGCCGACGGTGCCGACGAGCGTCGAGGTTCGCCTCGACCGCCTCCAGTCGACGGTGGCAGACCTCTCGGCGTACACCGACGCGCTGGAGAACTTCCTCGACGAGGAGGGTGACGGCCAGCAGGCGATAGAGGGGTTCCGGGCCGACGTCGAGCAGCTGGAGGGCGAGGTCGCGTCGCTCGACGAGACGATGGCCGGCGTCGAGAGCCGCCTGGACGAGATGACGGTGACCGTCGAGGAGGCCCGCGAGGCCGCCGAGGACATCGACCCCGAGACGGAGGCGCCGCTGGACCGTCTCGAGGACCGGGTCGCCGCCATCGACAGCCGGGCCGACGAGTTCGAGGCCGAGGCCGAGCGCCTCGACGAGTTCCGCGAGCGCCTGACCGGCGCGCTCGGCGCCGCCGAGTAGCCGGGCGCACGCGCCGAACGACAACGGGGGAGCCGACCCCGAGTCCGCCGGCTGTGGGGCGCTCGCGTAGCCGAGAGACGCCCCGACGTCGCCGACGGACGGACGCGTCCCGAGAGACGGCCACCCGCGCCGGCGTCGGTCCGGTCGCGTCAGCCGGAGCCGAAGTCGAGGTCGTCCGCGGCGACGGCGTGTTCCCCCGCCGGAAACTCGCCGCCGAGGACCGCGTCGCGGTAGGCGCTCACGGCGCGTTCCATCTCGCCGGCCACGTCGCCGAACTGCTCCGCGAACGCCGGGGCCCGGTCCGACAGGCCGAGGACGTCGGTGAGGACGAGCACCTGGCCGTCCGTCTCGCTCCCGGCGCCGATACCGACCACCGGGAGCGAGAGGTCGTCCGCGACGGCGGCGGCGAGGTTCGAGGGGACGTGTTCGAGGACGAGCGAGAACGCACCCGCCGACTCGTGGGCGGCGGCCAGGTCGCGGATCTCGTCGGCGTGGCTCTGCTCGACGCCCTGCCGGCTGTAGCCGCCGAGCTGCTTGACGTGCTGTGGCGTCAGCCCGAGGTGTGCCATCACCGGGATGCCGAGGTCGGTCAGCCGCGCCGTCAGGTCGACGGTGTGGCGGCCGCTCTCGATCTTCACCGCGTCGGCACCCTCCTCCTTCAGCATCCGACCGGCGTTCTCGACGGTCTCGGACTCGTCGACGCCGTAGCCGAGGAACGGCAGGTCCGCGACGACCAGTGCGTCGTCGACACCTCGGACCACCGCGCCCGTGTGGCTCGCGATCTGGTCGACGGTGACCGGGAGCGTCGAGTCGTAGCCGAGCACCGCGTTTCCGAGGCTGTCGCCCACGAGCACCACGTCCACACCTGCCTCGTCCACGACCGCAGCCGAGGGGGCGTCGTAGGCCGTCAGCATCGTGACCGGTCGCGTCGTGGTGCGGATGTCCTCTACGGTGGGCACGATCGCAGTTCGGCCTGCCGCCCGTTAAACGTCACCGGTCGTCGCGGGCGCGGACCAGCGCCGACAGCGCCGCGTTGACCGGCGCCCGCTCCGCGCCGATTCGATCAACCACGTGGCCGTTTATCGCGTCGACCTCGGTCCGGCGGCCCGCCTCCAGGTCCCGCGCCATCGACGACCGGTTCTCCGCCGTCGCCCGCGCCACGCGGGTCGCCGTCTCGACGGCCCGGTCGTCGCGCAGGTCAACGCCCGCGTGGCGCGCTGCGCGGGCCGTCTCGCGCGCCGCCGCCGCCGCCGTCGCCGCGAGCGGTGGGTCGGCAACTGCGCCGTTGCGGACGCCCGCCAGCGCGGTGAGCGGGTTGATCGCGGCGTTCGCCGCCAGCTTCTCCCAGAGGCGGCGTCGGACCGCGTCGGTCACCGTCGTCGGGAAGCCGGCGACCCGGAGTGCGCCGCCCGCCCGATGCGCGGCGCGTCCGGCGTCGTCGGTCCACGGCCCGACGGTCGTGCGCCCCCGACCGAGCCACGCGACACGTCCCGGTCCTCGCAGGGATGCTCCGAGCGCCGTCGCCCCGGCCACCACCGGCGCGTCGAGCGTCCCGGCGAGTGTCGCCTCGTTGCCCATCCCGTTCGCGAGTGACAGGGCGGCGCCGACGTCGCCCGTCGCGAGCGCTGCCGCCGCTTCGCCGGTGTCGAATGACTTCACCGTCACGACGGCGAGGTCGGCGCTCAGGCCCTCGCCGCCGGTCGTCGCCGACGGGTGGGCGACAAACGACTCCTCGCCCTCGACCCGCAGACCGTCGGCCCGCACCGCCTCGACGTGGGGCGCACGCCCGACCAGCGTCACGTCGTGCCGCCGGGCGAGAACCGCGCCGACGAGGCTCCCGAGGCTCCCGGCGCCGAAGACGACGACGTTCACGCCGGAGCCTCCCGGCCGGGACAGAAGTAGGTTGTGTGCGTCCGCCACTCGCCGGGCGACGGTCGAGGTGTCTGCCCGGCCCCGTCGGGGCACAGGCTCGCTACGGCCCCAGGTCACCCGAACGGAATCGCCGGGAGGACGACTGAAGCGGTCGACTCACCGACTCGGCCGGAGCCACACACAGTCCGGCTGGCCCCTGTGTCTCGATGCCCCGCCCCGGACGTTTTGTATCGCGATATGTGGTTTACGCGTCCGTGTGTGAACGGTCGAGGAGCCGGTAGACGTTCGCCTCGTACACCCGGCGAACCTGGTCGCCCCAGTTGTGGGTGTACGTGTCGACGACGTCGCCTGCGACGTCGCCGCGGAGGTACTTCACGACGCCACGGTCGCCGGTCCGGTCGCGGAGGTGGGTGGTGAAGAAGTGCCGGAAGTAGTGTGGCGTGACGTTCTCCTCGCTGCCGCCGCCCGCGCGGTGCCAGCCCCAGTCGCCCGCGTGGTCGGTGACGACGTGGCGGACGGACTTCGCGGTGACGCGCTCGCCCCACGCGGACGCCGTGCGGGGAAAGAGCGGCGCTGCGGGCGACCGCGAGTCGGGCCGGACCGCCAGCCAGCGCCGGAGCGTCGCCGCGAGTTCGTCGTCGACGGGGGCCACCGTCGGGCGTTCGCGCTTGTTCGAGGCGGTTCGCTCCTCACCGTTGTGGACCGCGCCGCGCTCCGGGGCCGGCGAGACGAACAGCGACCGCGGCTGTCCGTCGATCGCGGGGCGCGGCTCGACGCCGAACTCGTCGGCTATCAGCCCGTCGGAGAGCCTGAGGTCCCGCAGATCGAGGTTACAGAGCTCGCCGACGCGGATGCCCGTCTTGAGCATCGTCAGCACCAGCGCGCGGTCGAGCGGGTGGGCGACCGACCGCACGAACCGACCCATCTCTCGCACGCCGATATCCCGCCGGACCGGGTCGCGGTCGACCGACTCGTCGAGTTCGTCCATCACGAGCCCCATCGGGTTGTCGTCGAACGCGTCGACGCTGGTCATGTAGTCGTAGAACCGGTGGACGTAGGCGGCGTACGTCGCGACCGTCCCCGGCGCGCAGTCCTCGCGCAGGTCGTGGACGAACGCCATGCAGTGCCGGCGCGTCGCCTCGTGGACGGCGACCGGGTCGTCGAACGGCGCGCGCTCGGGGTCGGCGAGAAACGACTCGAACCGCCGGAGGACGCTCTCGTGGTACCGACGCGTCCGCTCGGCCTTGCCGTGAAGTTCCATGTCCTCGAGGAAGTAGCCGACCGGGTCGGCGGCGGCGTCCGCCGCCGTCTCGCCCGCGCTCATCCGTCGGTCCTCACGTACCCGCCCTCGCGGCCGCTGTACCGCAGGCGCCCCTCGTCCTGAAGACGTGACAGGGTCTCGTCGAGGCGCGACTCCACGTCGTCCGTCGCGGCGTCGACGAGGTCATCCCACGACGCGTGGCCGGAGTCGACGGCGTCGAGGATCAGTGTCTCGACGGCGTCACCCGTGGGGTCGGCGCCCGTGGTCGGGGGTTCCGGGGCACTCTCGTCGACGAACCCACGTCGCCCGGCCTGCGTCATCGTGCGGAGGAACTCGCTCAGGCTCATTCCGAGGTCGTCGGCGTGGTCGCGCCACGTCTCTCGCTGGTAGGCCGGGACGTACGTCTTCACCGCCACCCGCTCGTCGTCCATATCCGGAGATACGGACGCGCGGGTGAAGAAAGTCCGTCAGACGCCGATTAGGGACGTAATCGCTGTCCGTGGCACCACTTGCCCGCCCGTCGACGCCACGTAATCGGTGGTTCTAGTACCGTGGATCCGGTCAGGGTACCGGAAACGCCGATTTCACGGTCCGGACACAGAGAGCAGCCGGCAGAGGCGGCGCGACCGGCGGCCGGGTCGACGCACTGCGGCGAGACACCCGTCCGGGGCCAGCCCCTCAGGCCGGTTCGACGAGCTCCGGTCCGTCGTTCGAGACGTCGTTTACCTGCGTCGACACCTCGTAGGCGGTCATCTCGTCGGCAGGATACGGGCCGAGCAGGTCGCGGGCCGCAGCCGGCGGCCCTTCGAGCCACGTCTCCTCCTCGTCCGGGGACAGCACGACGGCCATCCGGTGGTGCAGGTCGGCGACGAGACTGTTCGGCTCCGTCGTGACCACGGCGAACGTCTCGCGTGGGTCGGGCGACGCCGGCCCGCCCGACCCGAACTCCGAGAGACCGGTCTGTGCCGTCGGTGGCGTCCACCGCGCCCAGATACCGGCCATCGCGAACGGGCGGTCGTCCTCGAAGGCGACGCGGTACGGGACCTTGCCCGCCGGTCCGTCGACCCACTCGTAGAACCCGTCGGCGGGGACGAGACACCGACGAGACTCGAACGACTCGCGAAAGGTCGGCTTCTCGGACACCGTCTCGCCCCGGGCGTTGATCTGTGCGTCCGACCCGTCGTCGGCCCACGAGGGCACGAGCCCCCACTCCTGTCGGACGACGCGGTCGGGCGCCTCGCTCGACACCACGGGCAGTGACTGCCCGGGCGCGCAGTTGTACCGCGGCTCGTGGTCCTCGGGCACGCGCACCCCGAAGCGGTCGGCAAGCGTCTCCCGTGGCGTGAACAGCGTGTAGCGCCCACACATAGACGTCTGGAGAGTCGCGTCGGTGGTAAACGGTGCGCTCCGTCTGTTCGACGGGGTCGAGACGGCGTCCGTGTAGCGACGCATAAACTGTATGTCGCTATACAGAACGCACGGGGCAGTAGTTGAGACTGGTCGTCTCAATGCATACCGTCTTCGACTTCCTTATGAGCGAGCCTGGCGGTAGCCATCGCATCATCTGTCATCAGATATATCACTGTTCGATCCGCCCCTCAATCGGGCCCTGTTATTCAGACCCGCCGATCTGGCGACTATAGGTATCCAAGTCCGACCGCGAACGCCCGTCGGAACCGATGTCAGGTCGGCTGTGTCAGTTCTGGTCCTGGTCGGTACAGCCGACGGCGGCCCTGCGCCTGTGAGAAACTGTCAGAGAGTGAACCCGGACGGGTGGTCCTCGCAACAGCCCGTCGGGGCGCACAGGTGACGTGGGGCCACCTCGGATACGGTCGGACCCCGGCCTGTCGACCCCGGACGCTCCTTCGAGTGGTCCGCCCCGGGGGCCCAGTCTTGAAACACGCCGCCGCATCTCTCCGTGGTGGGCACGACTCCCTGTTCATCCAGCGGCTGGAACTCACGGCTGCTCACACAGTCCACGTTTCAATATCTGTGGAACGACTACCACCGCGAGCGCCGATCGTCCGGAGTACCTCCTGAGCGACGACGTTGAGGATGCGGTCGTCGATCTGACGAACGATGCGGTGTACGCGCGCCACGTCCTCTGTGCAGCAGCCGAACGACCGCTGACGGCGGCGGACAGCGAGTGGTTCGGCCCTCGGGATCGGCTCGAACGCGCCATCAAAATGTGGCGAGATGCGGGTCAACTCGTCGGCGACTTGGTAGGCGTGGCGCTTCGGATTAGCGAAGCTACGATTGCGCACTCCGACGTACGGTGGACGGACAAAGAACGCGAGCGCTTCGTACTGGGCGCGTTTCAGCACGCCCGGCGATACGTCTAATCGGTCGAGAGGATGTTGGTCACTGGCTATCGGAACACGCGGGGCCGGGGGAACGCGCCCCGCGCCCGTCACGGGGCGGGTATAGCCAAGCCGTCCGGGGTCTCGATTCCCTCACGCCGCATCAGCGGACTGTCTACGAGATCGACCGTGAGTACGGGCCCCTCGCTCCCGGCGAGATTCACGACCAGTGTGTGGACACTGTCGACTACCGCAAACAGTACGTCGGTGTTCTCGGAAGCGCCACCGCCCAACAACTCATCCGCAAGATCAAGAGTGCGTGGAAGTCGTTTTTCTCGCTCAAAGAGAAGGGCGAACGTTGTTTCCCACCCGGCTACTTGGCTAACGAGGACGACGGTCGAACGTTGCGAATCTACATCTGTAACGACCAGCACACTCGAACTGGGAAACCGCTCACGTCTCGAAATCCCCGTCGAGAAGAAACTCAACGAGAAGTACGGCCTCGGCTACACCGGGCGCCTTCGTCTCGAAGTAGCGGGCGTTCCGAAATGGGACGGCAAACAGGGTCGGCTCAAACTGCACTACGGCGAGTCCTCGAACCAATTCAAGACCCTTCAGTCAGACACCGTGGACGGTTCTCGCCTGAATTCACCGCTGGCTTCGGAAGAAGCCGCGCCGGATATTGGTGCGAACAACCTCGTCGCCTGTACGACCGCGGCCGACCAACAGTACCTCTACGAAGGACGTGGGCTGTTCAACCAGTTCCGCGACATAACGCGCGAGATTGCCCGGCCACAGTCGGAACTCTGCGAGGGGCAATACCCTCAAACCGGATTCGACAACTGTACCGATAACGCACGGGACGGCGCGACCACGCACAGAACGTGCTGGTACGCGACCTCATCGAACGCTCGTACGACGAGGGTGTCTCCACGGTGTACGTTGAGGACCTCACCGACATACTGGTCCGGGCGAACGCGAAGACGCACTTCCGGGCGTTTATTCACCAACTTACCACGACCGCCGAAGAGTACGGTATCAAACGCCTCATCGACCGGGAGGCTACCGCCGGGATCCAGCACATACCGAATTACATACCTGTCTGAGCGAGGCTACCGATTAGTTTAGTAAAATTACTAAAGTGAAATCAGGATGTTCGATTTTTATGACTTCCGATGAGCAGCCAATTTCACACCGTTCTCCCGATCTGAAGTATGCCTCTTCGCTTGATCAACTTCCGTTACACTCGACTGATCTGCTGACGCTTCTGGACCCAAAGGGTATAATACTGTACGAAAGTCCATCTATCGAGCGCCTCTATGGGTACGACCAAGACGGACTGGTCGGCGAGCAGGTTGCCGACTACTTTCATCCCGAAGACTGCGACCGGGTGGTCGAAGCGCTCGCTACGGTCGTCTCCGACGAGTGCCACCACCCCGAAACGATTGAATACCGCCACCTACAGGCAGACGGCTCGTACAAATGGATCGAATCGGTGGGGTCCTCAACTCCCACACCTGACGGGAACTATGTGATTAATTCTCGAGACATCTCTAGCCGGAAACAGCGAGAGCGTGACCTCCAGCGGGCCCACGGACAGGTTCAGTCCGAACGTGACGGCAAGGAGGCGATCAGGCAACTCCTCTTAGAAACCTCGACTGACCGGGAGGTCGCTTCGAGTGCCTGTCGGGTGCTTGTGGACGACTACGGCTACGAGGCCGCCCGAGTCGTCCGAAAACAGAGGGGACACGGAAACGAGCCACGTCCACAGGTAGTTGCCGATTACGGGTCGGATCGGGTCGTCCAGCGATCGAATGATGGGGGCGTCATTGATCGGGTGGCACGACAGGCGCTTGCGACGGATGCCCCAGTGACGGTTACGACAGAGACGAGCAGGAAGACCGATCTTGTTGATCAACTGGAGCGGTCTGGACTGCACTCGGTGCGATCGGTCCCGGTGGCACATGAGGGACTGTCTTGGGGTACGCTTACTGTGGCCGTGGCAGGTGCCAGCAACGACGTGGCACAGGAACTTGTCGACGAGGTGGCGGCCGTGCTCGCGTTCAAACATCAGGTCAGCCGCCAGCAGAAAGCGTTGCGGGCTAAGACGGTGACCGAGATCGAACTCCGGATTCAAAACGGCCACGTACTGGCGGCGTTAGCGGCTGCCCCGTCGTTTCCGGCGGGTGCCTCGCTCACGGTTGAGGAACTTTGGCAGGCCGACGGGGAGCTGTCGACCTACCTCGCTAAAACGGGGGTCGCCGACAGTGAGATAATCGTCGACGCGGCCAGCAGGCTCCCGGCGGTCCGTGAGGCCGGTATTGTCACCGAGAGCGACGAACGGGCGGTCGTTCAGCTGAGGGTCGACAAACCAACCGTTGGAGAAATCGTGGGCGGTCACGGTGGTGTGCTACAGTCAACCACTGTGATCGACGGGCAGGTCGATATATTGGCGCAATTCACGCGACGAACTGACCTGACTCAGGTCGTCGAGACGCTCCGGGATCACTGGCCTGCGACAAGGTTGTATGTCAAGAGCGAACGAACGGTCGACTCCGAGCGCACAGATCCGTTCGGGGGGTTGACCTGCAAACAGAAAGAGGCCCTTCGTGCAGCGACGTGTCTGGGCTTTTTTCACCGGCCACAGCAGGCCAATGCCGGTGAGGTTGCTAAGAGGCTTGACATCTCCCGGTCAACGTTCCTCTACCACCTCCGGATGGCTGAGCGGAAGGTGTTTATCAAAGCCTTCGGAGCAGACAGCACAGATGCTAACGGTTATGAGTCGGTGTGGGAGTGACCGTATGGGGGCGTCTGCCCACTCCCACACACCCACAACTGACGATGTAGCGGGTATCCATTCTAGCCGCTACGGCCGTTAGGCTCTATACTGTTCGTTGTACGTCAGTACCGACGGTTCGGCGAGACGGGACGGCGACTCGCCGGGACGCAGTTACAACAGTCCGTATCACTCGTCATATGTTGATATCGGAGTTATGAGACCTCTTTGTCTTTCGTTTGTATGCAAACCTCAGAGGAGCCTTGTACGGACGGAGTGGATATTTTGTTTTATGACCGACATGAACTGATTAATCCACTCTCTACATATATCTTTTTGAGAGATTATACTGACCTCTTCTTGCGAGGCCACAGCCGATCTGGTTCCTACGGATGGGGGGCGAATGTCTTGGCCGCCATCAGAGAATAGAATATATGAGCTCCAGCGATGGTACTGGAAGTGACGGTGGCGGGCCAGGCGGGACCCGTCACGACTCGGTTCCCCGATCGTATCGTGGTGGCTGGAAGCGATTCCAGCTATCCCCGGAGACCAGGTTGCGACTGTCGACATCACTCACCGCAATTACCGTTGCCTGTCTGCTTGTTACTGTCGTCGGTGGGTACGGTGTCTACGTAGGCTACGGCGAGCCGAAAAGAACCACCGAACCCTCCACCGTCGGCAGTTGGGAGGTCGACACAGCCTTCGAGCACGGCGGCGTCGTTCAGGAAGATACCGCGGTGTTCAGCACGGGTCAGCGGCTAAAAAACCGCGCGCTGTACTTCAGTCGACCCACGCCGACGCTCGAAGGGGCACACATCATTCATCACGAGGGCGACGCCGAGACGGCGACTGCTACCTCCGAGCTACGGCTCGTCGTCCGGTCAGTCGGGACCGACAACGAGGAGACGATCGTTCATTGGCAGGAGTCCGAACCACTGGCGACAACAGAGGTCAGTGGCCTCCAGGCCGGCGAACGACAGCGGACCACGTTCGCCGTCGACACCGTCGCGGTCACCGAGCGAATCGATGAGATTCAGTCAGCCCTGGGCGCGACGCCCGGGCAAACCAAAGTGGTGGTCGTCGCGAACACCGTCGTGGAAGCCACCGTTGAGGGCGAGCGCCACGTCGACGAGCGCGAGGACCGGCTTCGGCTGTCGTTGTCGACCTCGATTACCGAACAGCAGAATGGCATTCGAACGATCAGCGGCGTCTACCGGCCGACCGCCTCGGTCACTGACCCGGCGACCTACGAGACGACCCGGAGGACCGAGGTTTCGGTCGAACCGTCGCCGGTGGCGCAGGCCGGCGGTCCGGCGCTACTCGTCCTCGGGCTTCTCGGGGTGTTCGTCGCCGTCGGACTCCGATACACCGGCGCACTCGACCTGACGCCGGCTGAACGCCGACAGTTCGCGTTCGAGAGCGAGCGAGCGGACAACGCGGAGTGGATCTCTCAGGGCATCCCGCCGACGGAACCCGACCGCCGGGTCGAACTCGACAGTCTCGAGGGGCTGGTCGGCGTCGCCATCGACAGCAACCGACGGGTCATCGAGGTCGACGAGACCCCGCCGCGGTACGTAGTCATCGTTGACGACGTGACGTACGTCTTCGAACCGTCCGCGGTCCCGGCGGACCAGACTGAGGCGCCCCAGGTCGATGAGTCGGAGCCGGAAGCCATCGAGATCGGCGAGCAGCCCGCTCCTGACGACAAGGCCGACGAGGTGGGCGTCGCGGACGAGCCCGTGAACACCGCAGAGGCGCCCTTCGAGCGCGGCGACGCGTGACGGATCGGTCTCGTCCGGTGAGAAGGGTGGTGGCGTGTGCGTTGACAGCTCGGCGGCCGCCGCAGGCGATCATCGATCGCTCGTCGGTGGCTTCCGGTTCGGTCCGCGTTCAACGCGTTCGAACCCCCGTGGCACCACCGGCTGGCGGAGTCGGGGGGAGCCGACCGCTCGGTCAGCCGTT
>KI543181.1:337018-340132 GCA_000496195.1 uncultured archaeon A07HB70 | reverse complement strand
GGAACACGCGGTATCGGAACACCACGAACCCGAAGGCGATTGCGGTGATCAAAAAAGAGAGATCCGTCGGATTCCACGCCGGCGAGATAACGCCGCTAACGAGCAGGAAGCTGGCGCTCAACGGAGCCACGACGCCGACCAGCACCGCGGCGACCTGCCCGGGAACGAAGGTGCGCGCGGTCTGATCGATATAGCGGACGAGAATCGCGCCGGTCGCCAGCGTCACCAGCTGTGCGTGCGCCCACAGGATCAGGAATGCGGGCTTGAGCGTCCGGTCGAGCGCGACGAACCGGTCGATAGTGATCCCGGCAACGGTGAACGGGCCCAGCGTCACCAGCCCGTTGGACTCGTACAACAGTTCCGGCGCGAAACCGAGTGCGGCGCTCATCCCGACAATCTGGACGACACAGACGACAGCGACCGGCCTGACCCATCGCTCGTTGTCGGTGTAGACGAGGGCAAACGCGAGGTTCCCGTAGGCGAACACCGGATAGACGGCGGCGTTCACGGCGTTTTTGCCGAGGAGTTTCAGCTGTTCTGTGGTCACGGCATCGACGAGGAAGTTGAGCAGCTCCCACGACGCGACCGCGGCCATCACCACGGCGAAGGCGACGGTCACCGGCCGCCGGTCGTCGCGCAGATACCGCACCACTGCGTACAGACACAGCGCGAGCGCCACGGAGAAGACGGCTGCGTACAGGAACATCGATGGAATGAATTGGCACACCGAACTCGGCGTCAGCTATCAGTCTTGACGTAGCATAGCCGTATTGAAACAAGCCGCTAATTACCGGTAAATCCGGGCGACAGATGGCGCTGCCCGGGGGCCGACGCCGGGATCGGGATCGGCCACCCCGAATCTGCCACCGGCCACCCACAACACGTCGCGATTGGCGGCCGCGTCCGGTCGATTGGTGACAGAAGGAGCGTCGCGTGGCGACCGACACGGCTCCGTCGCAGGTGTGTGTGGGCCTTCCGACCGGTGTCGTCCAGAAGACAGGTGTCCGATCCTCCCGAGATACGGGTCGTATCCGGAGCAGAAACGGCCCGTATCCGCGTTCGATACGGGCCACAGTCGTGAATCCTCTCAGTCGCATCCCGGCCGGGCATCGGTCGTATCCGAACCGCCTACGGTCGCATTACAATATGGGTACCACCCCTCCCCGGAAGTACACACCGACGCTCCACCCGGCAAGCGAGTTGGGCACCGGCGAACGTGTGTACAACCCAACCATGGAGAAAAAAGACTACGACAGTTCGAATCGACGCAAGTTCCTGATCGGCGCAGGCTCGGTTGTCGCCGGCGCCAGCGCACTGTTCGGCACAGCCGCAACGACGACGTTCAACCTGAACGACCGGGCGGTAACCGCGAACGTGGTGACCGACTCCAGCGGTGCGGTCGCGCTCACCGACACGGAGGATCCCGGTACCATCATCAACCTGACCAGCGGCGAGTTAGAGATTGACTTCACCGAGGGTGACGCAACGGGTGTGAACATCGGGAGTAAGGTAACTATCGGGGATACCACGGACCCGAGTAATGACCCGGCGTTCACGATTACTAATCAGACGACCGCGTCGGTCGAACTCGAGGTCGAGTTCGAAGGAAACGGATTCTCGGCCAACAGCGGCGGCTCGACACTTAAATTCGTGCTTGAGGACACGAACACGAGCACGCAGAAGACTCTCACTGCTGATGCGACCAATGTTTCGAGCACTAATGGTACTGAATCTGTGACCTTCTCGGGCGCGAGCGAGGAGATTGCTAGCGGTGAAAATCTCGATGTCGCGATTAGCGTGAACGCTGATAACGGCAGCTCGGGCACAGGCGAGGACCTCTCCGGCGTTCTGAACATCACGGCCACGCAGGGCTAACTGAGATGAACCGACGCACCTACCTCGCCGGGTTCGGCTCGCTCGCCGCTGGCGCAGCGGTGCTCGGGACGGCCGGACGACCACGTTCAACGCCAACGACCGGACGGCGAACGTGAACATCGTCTCGGATAACCCCGCGGGTGTAGTCGGATTCGAGATCCAGAACACGGACTCGGAGGTGATCAACGAATCCGGCGACGAAGGCGCGGCAAACGAGGTCGAGATCGACCTCGGCGAGGCCTCGGCGTCGGAAGTCGGCGACACCGGTGCTTCCGGCAGCGGCGTGAACGTCGGCAGCGTCGTGAACGTGGGGACGATCGATCGGACCGACGGAACAAACAGCGAGCCGTCGCTGAAGATCATCAACCAGTCCACGTCCGACGACGTAGAGTTCACGTTCGATTTCAACAGCGTCTCGGGGAGCGACCTCGGATCGTCGAAACTGAACCTCCTGTTCGAGTTCCAGGATCCGAGCGGAAACGTCGAATCGGTGCTGATCGACGGCACCGGATCGAGCAATAGCATCACCAGTGCTGATGGGACCGCGAACGGAAGCGGGTCGAACCTGAGCGACCTGAACAATCTCGACGCCGGCGAGGCGTACGACTTCGCGCTCAGAGTCGACGCGGATGGCGCGCCCGCGACCGCCAACGTCTCGCTAGACCTCGACATCACCGCGGTGACGCCCTAAGAAGGCCCAGTCACACGACAGGAAATCGGCGTGAGCCGAAGACGCGCCGTCGGTGCCGTCTTCCTGAGGTGAGAACCGAGGAGAATCGATCATATCAGGTATCACGAACCGAAAACGACATGAACCGAAGACGGACATTCGCGCTCACGTTCGCGTTGTTGGCCATCACGGCCAGCGGCACACACGGAGCGATGTCGATGACGCTCGATCGGACCGCCAGCGTCGACATCGTCGACCAGAACGCGGGCCTGCTGGCCGTCTCGCAGACGACGACCGATTTTAATTCGACACAGAACACGGCCGACCTCACCGTCGAGATAACGAACCAGATCACGGTGGACATCGACCGGGTCGATATCACGACCGACGGGACCACGAGGAGTACCGGAACCGTGTCACCCGGCGCGATCGACAGCGTGTCCTTCGCCGATGTCGACTGTGCGGCGATAGTCGTGATCGAGTACGACACCGGAAGCCTCGACCAGCGAATCGAACGACCGATCACCTGTCAGTGACCAATGAGACGAACAGTTAGACTCGGGGCGAAC
>KI543181.1:334647-336998 GCA_000496195.1 uncultured archaeon A07HB70 | reverse complement strand
CCGACTCGATCGGCCACCACCGGTTCTACGTCGTCGAGCGGCGGTACATCGCAGTGTTTCCGAAGTCGGTTACACGAGCACTCTACACACAGCACCCGTGGCTGCCCGTGCTTGGTATCGATGCGCTTGTGACCGTGCCGTACTATCTGGTTGGCCGCCGGTTCCTCCCGGCGCGGCCGTCTCGGCGAGGCCAGCCTCGACGCAGGACGTGAGGGCCGCTGGATACGTGCCGTTCTCGTATCGTGGCCGTATCCACGAGCCGTCCGGCGTTCTCGCGCCATCGAACGGGTGAACACGAGTCGTGTCCCGGTGTGACCAGGCCAGCCTACAGTTCGTGTCGAAGCTCCGGCGGCTGGTCGCCTTCGCCGATACACATCTGTTTCCTGTAGTATCGGTGAGCGAGCGCCGAGGCGAGTATCGAGACGGCGACGAACACCCCCCACGCCCCGATCGGTATCGCTCCCGACGACGGGGCCACGGCGAGAACGGCGACGGAGGCCGCGAGGTGGAACCCCCCGAGAATCAGGTAGTACCGCGACCACGGAACGTCTCGGTCCGGCGCGACATCGAGATGGATCCGGATGCGTCTCGCCTCGGGGGTGAGTTCGACCCCATCTTCCTGTTCCGTGACAAATCCACACTCCGACAACCGCCGAATGTGTGTCTGTGCGAGCGCGTTGTACATGTTCTTGCGTTCCGAAGCGGAGACCATGTCTGCGGGTTTGTCGAGTTCCCACGCGGCCAATTTTGTCGCCAGCTCACCCGTTGACACCGCCGAAGTGGACTGTTTTAGATAGTGTATCACGAATCGGCGTCGTCTGTTGGAGATGGCCGTGAGCACTTCGTTCAGTTCGATTGGCGGGTGATCCAGCGACTCATCGATACCCTTGGCCCCGTCCCGGAGTCCTGACTTCGACCGTATCATGACTTCGGCAACTCCATCGATCCGTGAGCGCTATCCGAACGAGCAGAGGTTGCCGTATCACACGCAGTTCCGAACACCGCTGAAGCCACGCCCACAAACGGAGGCAAACTGGGGTGCCGATTTCTCATATGAGAACGTTACGGAGGGAACTCGTATAGTACTCGTATACACATATGACGAACACAAATCGCTGATCGGCAAGAAAGCACCAACGCCGTAACTACAGTATGCCGGGTGTGTACGCCGGTGTGTCGAAACCGTCGCTAGGAGCTACAATCGCGTGTTTTCGGGCGAGAACGCGGGCATCGCACAAGCTTGGCGATGCACTCCCGGAGAAGGTGGATCGAGTTTATTATATACGGCGGTTCATCTCCAACTGTTCACCAACTGCACTGTTGACCCTCCTTTCGGATTGGAGAGCGGGTATTAATCCGATGCAAAATAGCCGGATTCTCTGCCTCCAAGCATCGGGACACGTCAGGTCCCATCGATCGTAGTGTCCTGGGAGATGCATCCAAGACGATATGCCCTCGTCCGCTGAAGGGAGTTTCCGACCGACGAGCGTACCCTTTCGATCGATTAGTCGCGGAGATACAGGAGCATCCCGTTGATGATGTCGTCGGTGAGTATGTTTCGACACCGTAGCTCCATCTGTCGCCACTCGCCATCACTCGGCGCAAACCGACAGTCCGCATGGAACTCGGATTCCGGGTCTTCGATACCGGCAAAGAAACGCTCCATCACATCTTTGCGATCACCCGGGTGGAGGTAATCGAAGAGATTCTCATCGACGAGTTCGTCGGGGTCGTACCCGACGACGCGGTTAGAAGATCCGCTGGCGTAGGTGATCGATCCCGTCCGATCGACGATTGCCACCAGATCGCCTGATTTCTCAACGAACCGCTCGGTTCGGCGCCGTCGGCGTCGTTGCTCCGTCATGTCACGGACGATTTTGGCGTATCCCCGAAACTCGCCGGCTTCGGTCTCGAGGGCTGCGTATCGAACGTCGGCGTAGAACTCCGACCCGCAGTAGTTGAGACTGGTCGTCTCAATGCATATGAACGATTAGACGAAGAGGAAGTTCAGCCCGTAGCCGAGCGTCGTTCCGATAGCGACGACCGTGACGGCGTAGACCACGAGGAGTTTCCGCTCGAAGAGTCTGTTGAGAAGGATCAGGTTCGGGATGCTGACCCCAGCGCCACCGACGACGAACGCGATGACCGTCCCGATCGGGACGCCCTGGTCGACGAGCGGGGCAGCGATACCGAGCATTCCTGCCATACTGACGTACAGGGGTGCGCCTGCAAGTGCGGCTAGCGGGACCGCGAGCGGGTTCCCGGCGACTTGCTGGAGCCACGACGCGGGGACTGCTCCGTGAATCAGCGCACCGAGCGTCATCCCGACCAGTAGGTACGGGAACGTATCC
>KI543181.1:317180-334627 GCA_000496195.1 uncultured archaeon A07HB70 | reverse complement strand
CCAGGTGGAGAAAGTAGTCCCAGGAGTCGAGCAGCGCCGTCTCGACACCGGACGGAATCACGCGGTCTCCTCCGCGAGTGCGTTCGCGATATCGAGCAACTGGAGCACAGCCGTATCGCCGATGCGGTAGTACGTCCACTTGCCCTGTCGACGGGTCTTGACGAGTCCGGCGTCTTTGAGCTCACGGAGATGGCTCGCGGCGGTCGACTGGGGAGCGTCGAGGACGGCCTGAAGCTCACACGCGCACAGCTCTCCGTCTCTGAGCGCTTCGAGGATTCGGATCCGGTGCTCGTTCGAGAGCGCTTTAAACACCGCTCGCGTCGCTTCGACCTCCGTCTCGTCGGGCGTCAGCTCGAACAACGACGTGAGGCGGTCTTCCGGATTATCGTAGAGGCGATCAAGTGTCTGTCGAGTCGATTCTGGAACGGAGTCAGCCATCTGCTACTCCCCGTCGTCGACTTCTTCGATCTCGACGCCACAGCAGGTGTCGTCGGCAGCTCCCGACTCAGTTCCGAACAGTGTCCCCGTGATCTTCCCGAGTAGCGAGCTCGCCATACGAATCGATAATACTCGATGTGTTACTAATAGCTTTCGATGGTAGAGAGTCCCGTTGTTGTTCTCATTTCTGCTCTTTAGCGTCTTCTCAGCGTGTGAGTGCCATACCAGCATCCTGATGAACTCATAGTCATTTGTCAGACCGACACTATCGTATTGCTCAATCTCGAATCGTTCGTGCCGGTCTGATCACTCCGGTACAGGTGATGTCTTCAAGCCATAGTTCGCGCCGAGCCGTCCTTCGACGGATTGCCAGCCACTCGTATATCGAGTGGCCAGCGTACGATTCAACGCCGCTGTACGATCAGAGCTCAACGGCAGGGCCGGAACAGACGTTCGTACGGTCTCCGGGTGGTGGTCCAGACACGACGCCCACGAGTCGGCTGATGGGTTCGTCTATTCAGTTCCGTTGACATACTCCAGATGTGGAACGCACGACCGCTACGCAGGCTCGACGAGCTATGGTATACAGACGCTGTTTCGCGTATTCCTCCTGAAGGAATGCCACGGCTGGGACGACGAGACTGCACTCGTCGAGTACCTCGGCCAACGTCCCGGTCTCTGCGACCGACTCGGTCTCGAGTCGGTGCCGGACCAGTCGACGCTGTGGCGCAGCTGGCACCAGCGACTTCCGACTGGCCTCCGCGACACGGTTGAGGCAGCGGCTCGATCAATCCTCATCAGAGCGCAGAACGCCGAGGTCCCCGTTCCACGGGAACCAGAACAGAATCCTCTACCTCGGGGTGAGGATCCTGGCGGATCCGATCCAGACAATCGATCCATTCTCGACAAAGCCGGGTCGATTTCAGAGCACGTCAGCCGCCTCGTCTTTCCCGCGTTCTCACTGAACCGTGGAGACCACGAGAACGCCTACTGGGGCTTACGACCTGTCCGGGACTCCGTGAGAACTTGGACGCTAATGGGGGCGCTCGGAGCGTTATCCACGAGTCAGCTCGGGACCGAACACCACTTGGGCACGCTCATCGCGAACACATTCGCGACCTCTCTATCGAGCGGATTCGAGAGGTGTACCGACAGGCGATCCGGCAGCTCGTCGACGCGGTCGCAGAGACGGAGAAGTTCTTCTGAGCCGGAATCGTCGCCACCGACATCACCGAAGCAGATCCCTTCACGGGCGATAGAACGGGCCACGCGGACGAGATCATCGGGACGAAAGAGGAGACCGACGAATACGCATCTCAGTGGGCCACTGTCCAATTAGTCGGCAATACAGTCCCGATTGTGCTGGACGCACGGGCAGTTCGGAAGGGTGAGTCCCGCTTGGAAATCGTTGAGGACCGCTTGAACTCTGCTGAGGAACTGGTCCGCGTCGATAACGTGCTGATGGATCGGGAGTTCGACAGTCAGCACGTTCTGGAGATGATCAGCCAGCGTGGTCTCTCCTGCGTCGTGCCGAAGCGGACGCAGACCAGCGAGAAAGCCCAGGCCGAGCGATTGCTCCAGGGTGATCAAGACCGATACGAGGCCGACCGGAAGCCCCACCTCGGCAAGAATGAGTGGCATGAGACGACGCTGATCTACCGTCCGAAAAAGTCCCGAGCACGACGATCACCGGCAGTTTCGGTGTTCACGACGAATAGCGGGAGTGAACACCTCACGGAGTACGGCTATCGGTGGGAAATCGAGAGCGGGTACAGGTCGATCAAACGGTTCATGGCCGCCACGACTTCGAAGAGCTTTGCACTGCGATTCGTCTACTTCGCGTTCGCGTGTCTGTTGTACTCGATTTGGCGAGCGGTTGGTCTGCTCGTGCAGCTTGAGTCGACTGGTGAGTACGAACACTCGCCGATCGTGACGACGGATAACACACTGACGCTGCTGAAGAAGGAGACAGGGATCGGGTAGTGAGGTACTCCGTCCGAGTTAGCGGAGCGTCTGAGTGGCTACACTGCTGGACGTCACAGTATTCGGCTATACGGTTGGCAGTGCAACAGGAGCACTCGTTTGAGGGCTGTCTGAAGGATTTTACACTCTTCGATTCGGTCAAAACCACGCATCACAGGCCCGCTAAACCCGCTGTAGTCTCGACTTCCACCGGGGAGTGGCTCCCGAACGGCTCTGGCGGCACGGACGGTCCGGACGCCGCTGTCGGCGGCTCCGCAGAGGGCACGGGCGTCTGGTGCCGGATACGTACACCTTGTGGCGCTATACAGAGTCGACAGCGCCCCGGCTACGTACGGTCCAGCGAGTGGCCGATCGCGCCGAACCCGACGGCGGATAGGGGACTCAACCACGAGCACGGCCTCGACTCTGGGGCGAGCACCGGCGGATCACGTCGTTCGGGCTCTCCGCCGGCCTCGGCGGGGGTGTGGACCGCGCGCTCCCGTGGATGACGCGCGAGACGGTCGCAACGCCGGAGACGAACCCGAACAAGCTCTGACCAGAACGGCCAACGGGCACGGTCGAACTGCGGCCCGTGACCGCCCTCCGCCGGGCTCGTGCCGTGGCCGTCGTCGCGGGGCTGGCCGTCCCCGCCGCGAGCGCCCCGGTCGGTCGGCTGACCCTCCACTCGTCGGGCTTCTCGTCGTCGCGACGCGGCACGGCATCGGCGGGTCGCTGTGGCGCGGAGCGTGGTTCGTCGCGTGGGTGTTGCCGTTCGGCGACGGCGCCGTGCTCGCCGTCGCGACCACGATCGGCGGGCGGGCCCTGTCGCCGTGGACGCGCGAGTCGGGGAGAGCGGCGCGGCTACTCCCACTCCGGCTCGCGGTCCTGGAGAAAGGCGTCGATCCCCTCCCGCCGGTTCGGGCCGTCGAACACCTCGAGGAACTGCTCGCGTTCGGACGCGAGCCCCTCGTCCAGCGGCAGGCGCGCGCTCTCGCGCAGGGCGTCGACGGTCGCCTCGACGGCGTCCGGCGCGTGGGCGGCGATCCGGCCGGTCAGCGCCGCCACCCGGTCGTCGAGGTCGTCGGGCGGGACGGCGTCGAGGACGAGGCCGATCTCCGCGGCCCGCTCGCCGGAGACGGGGTCGCCGGTCAGGGCGAGTTCGGCGGCCCGGTCCGGCCCGACCAGCCGCGGGAGCCGCTGGGTGCCGCCGCCGCCGGGCATCAGCCCGAGCGTTATCTCGGGCTGGCCGATCTGCGCCGTCGTCGACGCGATTCGGACGTCACAGGCCAGCGCCAGCTCACAGCCGCCGCCGAGCGCGTGGCCGTTCACCCGCGCGACCGTCGGCCAGCGGCAGTCCGCGACCCGCTCGTAGACCCGCGGGAGTTCGCTCGCGGCGCGCTGTTCCGCCGTGCTCCGCTCGCGGAGTTCGGTCAGGTCCGCGCCGGCGACGAACGTCGACGACGCCTCGCTGCCGGTTATCACGACGACCCGGACGCCGTCGTCGGCCTCGGCCTCGTCGAGCGCCTCGGCCAGCGACTCGCGCGTCGGCGCGTCGAGCGCGTTTCTCGCCTCGGGCCGGTCGATCGTGACGGTGGCGACGCCGTCGGCGACGTCGAGGCGGACCGTCACCGGTCTCTCCCGAGTGGCTCGTCGCCCTCCCAGATGTAGAACCCCTCGCCCGTCTTCTTGCCGAGCTTTCCGGCCCGGACCTTGCGGCGGAGCACCTGCGGCGGGCGGAACCGCTCGCCCAGTTCCTCGCGTAGGCCCTCGAGGACGTCGAGGCGGACGTCGAGCCCGACCACGTCGGTCAGCTCCAGTGGCCCCACGGGGTGGTTGTAGCCCAGCTCCATCGCCCGGTCGATGTCAGCCGGGGCCGCCACTCCCTGTTCGACCATCCGCATCGCCTCGGCGCCGAGGGCGACACCCAGCCGCGAGGTGGCAAAGCCCGGCGTGTCGTCGACGACGATCGGCGTGCGGTCGAGTCCCTCGACGAAGTCGACGGCGAACGACGCCGTCGAGTCGGCGGTGCGCTCGCCCCGAACCACCTCGACGAGCTGCATCGCGTGTGGCGGGTTGAAAAAGTGGAGCCCGACGAACCGCTCGGGACGGTCGAGCGCCGCCGCCACTGCCGTCACCGACAGCGACGAGGTGTTGGTCGCGAGCGTGGCGGCCGCCGGCGCGGCGGCGGCGGCCTCCTCGGCCACCTCGCGCTTCAGGTCGAGCCGCTCGGGCACTGCCTCGACGACGAGCGTCGCGTCCGCGGCAGCCTCCTCGAGGTCCGTCGTCGCCTCGACGCGCGCCAGCGCCTCGTGGCGCTCCGCGTCCGCCAGCAGGCCGCGCTCGACGGCGTCGTCGTACGTCGCTGCGATACGGTCGCGCGCCGCGTCGAGGGCCTCCGGGTCGACGTCCCGGAGCCACGTCTCGTGGCCGGACCGGGCACAGAGCCCGGCGATGCCGGCGCCCATCGTCCCGGCGCCGAGTACGGTCACATGCACAGCCGTACGCGCACGGGCCCGGGTCGAAAATCTGTCCCTGGCTCCGGGCCTCGACCCCCCACTTCGACCGTCGCGAGGGCCGACGTGCCGCCCGAGCACTCTTGCCGTCCGACTGTGGCTCGGCTCCGTGACCGAACGGGCCCATTACGCCTGTGGCGCGACCGGCACCGGGGCGCGCTGTGACTGTGGCGAGCCGCTGTGGATCCCCGAGCGCGAGGGCGACGCGTGGCCGGCGAACGGCGACCCCTCGCTCTGGCGCTCCCGGACCTGCCGGGGGCGTTCCGGAGCGCGGTCGACCGCGACCGCTAAGTGGCGGAGGTCCCTCCTCAGGCCGTGCGCCTCGAACAGAGCTTCGTTCCGGTCGACGGAGTCGGGGAGACGACCGAGCGGCGCCTCTGGACCGCGGGCGTCACCTCGTGGGACGAGTTCGGGCGCGACCTGAACGTCTACGGAGTCGGCGAGCGGACCGCCGACCGCATCGAGTCGTTCGTCGCCGAGGCGACCGACCGGCTCGACCGGCGCGACGGCCGGTACTTCCACGAGCGCCTCCCGTCCGGCGAGCGGTTCCGCATGTGGGAGACGTTCCGCGACGAGGCGGCCTGTTTCGACATCGAGACGACGGGGTTAGAGCCGGACAGATCGGTCGTCACGACCGTCTCGGTCCACCGCGGCGACGAGACGACGACGCTCGTCCGCGGCGAGGACCTCACCGCAGACCGGGTGGCCGACCTGCTCGACGTCCCCCTGCTCGTGACGTTCAACGGCCGGCAGTTCGACGTGCCGTTCCTCGAGCAGTCGTTCGGCGTCTCACTCGACGCCGCGCACCTCGACCTGCGGTACCCCTGTGCCGCGCTCGGGCTGACGGGCGGGCTGAAGCGCGTCGAGCGCGAGGTCGGGGTCGACCGCGACCGTCCCGACCTCTCCGGGCGCGACGCGATCCGTCTCTGGCGGCAGTACGAGCGCGGCGACGACGAGGCGCTCGACACGCTCGTGTCGTACAACCGCGACGACGCCCGGAACCTCCGGGCGCTCGCGGCAGAGGCGAGCGCGCGCCTCCACGAGGAGCGGGCGGGCGGCGTGCTGCCGCGCTGACTGCTTCACGGACCTGATCACAACGACTCAAGAGGGGCGGAGAGCCACCAGCATCCGTGCCGGACTACACGCTCGACGACGTGGCGGTGGTAATGGGGACGTACGACGAGGCGGAGGCGGTCGGCCGGGTGCTCGACGACGTGGCCCGGGTCACCGACGACAGGGCAGCGGTGGTCTGTGTGGACTCGTCCTCGGACCGGACGCCCGACATCGCCCGCGAGCGGGGCGCGCGGGTGATCGAACAGGAGCCACGGGGGTACGGCGAGGCGGTCCGTGAGGCCGTTCTCGCCCCCGGTCCGGACCGGCCCGTCGTGGTGACGACCGACTGTGACGACACGTACCCGATGGAGCGGATTCCGGAGTTCCTCGACCGGGTGAACGCGGGCTGGGACGTGGTGAGCGGCGACCGCGTGAGTCGGGGCGCAGAGACGATGCCGGCGTTCAACCGCGCCGGCAACAGGGCGTTCGCGGCGCTCGCGAGCGTCCTCTGCGGCCGTCGCCTGCGCGACGTGACGACCGGGATGCGAGCGTACCGGCGCGGGCTGCTCCACGAGATACGGTGGACGCAGAACACCGGGCTGTCCGCCGAGCTGCTGCTCCGGCCCGTCCTGCGGGGCTACGACGTCGTCGAGGTGGCGATCGACTACGACGAGCGGGTCGGCGAGACGACGCTCGACCCGCTCCGGGGCGGCGCGGAGATAGCCGGGTCGATACTGAAGGTGTGCGCCGAGGAGCGGGCGGGGCTGGCGGACTAGTCGACGATGTCGCGCACCCGCCGTGGCTCGCCCGACAGCTGTGGACTGTCCTCCACCATCTTCAGCACCTCGTGGTCGGTCACGTCCGGGTACGACTTCTGTGTGGCCTCCTCGACGAGCGAACGCTCGAGACGGAACTCGATTCCCTCGTAGACCACGTCGACGCCGTCGTCGTCGAACGAGAGGACGGTCATGACCGAGCGTCGTCGGCGACGGACAAGTAACGTTCGACCGCGTCGTCTGACGCAGGTCTGACGCGAGTTTATAACCCGCGACCGACAGTCCTCGCCCGTGGTATCGCTGCGATCTGACTCGCTCGACCGCCTCGAGGTGCCAGACGGAACGACGGTCGAGGAGCACGACCTCGTGACCGCGGGCGACGTCGTCGTCGGCGGACACTCGACCGTCGAGTTCGGCGTCCGGGGGCGAAACGTGCTGGCGGGCGAGCGGGTGCAGTTCGGCGGCGACATCGAGGCGGAGGGGGACTGTCGGCTCGACGTCTGGACCGACGTTGCCGGGAACGTCCTCGTCGCAGACGACGCCTACGTCGGCGAACGGGTCCGGGTCGGCGGCCGGCTGATGGTCTCCGGCGACCTCGACATCGGCGACGACGTCGACGTCGAGGAGGGGTTCGAGGCAAACGGCTGGATCGTCATCCGGAACCCGATGCCGACGCTGGTGTTCTACTTCGTCGTCCTCTCGCAGCTGTTGCGCGTCGGCGACGACGAGGCCGCGTCGGAGCTCGCGTCGGCGCTGACGGCGGACGACCGGGACGGGCCCGACCCGCTCGTGGTCCCTCGCGGGTCGACCGTCTCCGACGACGCGTGGCAGGTGTCGACGCCAGCCGTCGTCGGCGACGACTGCCGTATCCACGGCAACGTCCGCGCCGAGTCCGTCGAGGTGGGCGAGCGGACGAACCTGTTCGGGAGTCTCCGCGCCCGCGGCGACGTGACCGTCGGCGAGGGAACGCGGGTCCACGGCGACGTGACGACGAAGGGCGGTGACGTCACGGTCGCGCCCGGCGCCGAGGTGCTCGGCGACGTCTCCTGTTCGGACCTGTCGCTCCACGAGCGCTCCACCGTCGAGGGGACGATCCGGTCCCGGGGCGAGATGCGTATCCGGCGGCCCTCCGCGCGGACGCCCGAGTGACCCCGTCGCGAGACCAAAGCGCGCCTTTGAGCAACCGACGTGGTCTTGTGTGCCGGCTTTCACCCGAGCGTATGGCACGCAGACACGGGGCGATACTGCTCGCGCTGCTCGTTCTGGTCGCCGGGTGTAGCGGCGCCGGCGGCGGCGGCGCGAGCGTCGACGCGGGCGCCGACGCGGGCGCCGAGCAGCGGGCCGCCGGCGACGCCGAGGTCTCTGAGGCGGAGTCCGTCGCCGACGGCGGCGACGGCGGCGGTGACCCCGTCGCACGGGCGGCGAACAGACAGCTGGTCCACACCGCGACGGTCGAACTCCGGGTCGACGGCTACGACCGGGCGCGGGAGCGCCTGACCGGCGCCGCCGAGCGTCGCGGCGGCTTCGTCTCGAACGCGAACAGCAGGCGGCGCCCGACCGGGGCGGGCAACTACACGACTGGCACGGTCACGTACCGCGTGCCCGCCGACGAGTACGAGGCGTTCCTCGAGACGGTGAACGAGACGGGTACGGTCGTCTCGTCGAGCCAGCAGACGGAGGACGTGACCGAGCAGGTGGTGGATCTCGAGGCGCGCCTGCGGACGCTCCGGGCACAGCGCGACCGCCTGCGCGAGCTCTACGAGCAGGCAGACGACACCGAGGAGGTGCTGTCCGTCGAGCGCCGGCTCTCCGACGTCCAGACGGAGATCGAGCGCGCAGAGGCGCGGAAGGCGTCGCTGGAGCGGCAGGTCGCGCTCGCGACCGTGACGGTGGAGCTCCGCGAGCCCCGACCCGACGGGCCGTCGCCGAGCGCGTGGTACGATACGCCGCTCGTCGAGGCGTTCTTCTCCTCCGTCGGCGGCGTCGTGGTGACGCTCCGCGCCGCGGCGGTGGCGACAGCGTACGTGGCGCCGTACCTCCTCGTCTTCCTCGGCCCGCCGGTCGCCGGCGTCGTCCTCGCGTGGCGGCGGTGGGGCGGGCGCGGGTCGACGGACGACCTCGGACTGGACGACGCCGGAGCCGAGCCGGTGGACGACGGGTCGACGGAGCAGAGAGACCCAGCCGACCGGACGGACGACGGTGACGAGGCCGACGAGACGACGTAGCGCATCGAAAGCGGTTCCCGTCCGGTCGGCCCACGAGAGGTATGCTCTCCGTCGCGCTGGCCGGCAAGCCGAACGCCGGTAAGTCGACGTTCTACAAGGCTGCCACCATGGCCGACGTCGACGTCGCCAACTACCCGTTCACCACGATCGACCCGAACCGCGGCGTGAGCTACGTCCGCACCGACTGTCCCTGTCTCGACCGCGAGGCGCGCTGTGACGCGGCGTACTGCCGCGACGGGAAGCGGTACGCCTCCGTCGAACTCGTCGACGTCGCCGGACTGGTGCCGGGCGCCCACGAGGGGCGTGGGCTCGGCAACCAGTTCCTCGACGCGCTCACCGACGCCGACGTCATCCTGAACGTCGTCGACGCCTCCGGCGGGACGAACGAGGAGGGCGAACCGGTCGACCGGGGAAGCTACGACCCGACCCGCGACGTCGAGTTCGTCGAGGAGGAGATGGACCTCTGGCTGGCGAGCGTCGTCGGGCGCAACTGGGAGGGGATCGGCCGCCGGTCGCGGTCGCCCGACTTCGACCTCGAGTCCGCGCTGACGGAGCTCCTGACCGGCGTCGGCGCGACGCCGGCGGACGTGGCGCGCGTCCTCCGGTCGATGGACTACCCGGCGGACCCGTTCCAGTGGACCGACGAAGACCGCGAGGAGCTGGCCCGGAAGGTGCGACAGGAGACGAAGCCGATCGTCGTCGTCGCGAACAAGGCCGACGTCGCGCCCCCGGAGGCGCTCGACGCCCTCCGGGAGGCCGCGGACGTCGTCGTCGCCGCCTCGGCGGCGGGCGAGCTCGCGCTCAGACGGGCCGCAGAGGCCGGTGTCGTCGAGTACGACCCCGGTGACCCCGAGTTCGCCGTCGTCGGCGATCTCGACGAGTCGCAGGCCGCGGGTCTGGACCGCGTCCGGGACCTGATGGAGCGTGAGGGCGGCACCGGCGTTCAGGCGGCGCTGAACACGGCGGTGTACGACGTCCTCGACCACGTCACGGCCTATCCGGTCCAGAACGAGACGCGCTGGACCGACGGTCAGGGGACCGTCCTGCCCCGACGCCCTCCTCCTTCCCCGCGGGTCGACGCCCCGTGACCTCGCGTACGCCGTCCACTCGGAGGTGGGCGACGGCTACCTCCACGCGGTCGACGCCCGGGCCGGACGACGCATCGCCGACGACTACGCCGTCGTGGAGGGCGACGTGATCCGCGTCGTGAGCACCGCGAACTGAGGTCCGCACACGAACGGAGACGAGCACTCGATTACACCAGTAACTTACGCGTACTCCAGACGTCTGCTCGACAGACGTCCCGCCGCCTGCGGCGCCGTCTGTCCTGACCCCCGGCGGCGTGGACAGACAGAGATCGCACGACGTCGCCGGGATCGGTCGCCGCCCACCCCCGACAGATACTTGTACGGTCCGATCCGCTGGAGGGTCACGCAGATGATGGCGGCTATCCGGCGTGCGACGCTGTTCGTGGCGTACCAACTGAGCCTGTTTCTCGCGCTGGCGCTCGTTCCGCTGGCGCTTGCGGGGCGGCACCTCGGCCTCCCGGTCGGCCTGCCGGGACGAGTCGTCGAGCGGGTCGGGACGGCGTACGACGAGGCCGCAACGGAGCACTGACCGGACGAAAGGCTACATTTATCGGCGCGGCTCCCCGACTCTGACTGTGAATCCGACGGGACCTACCGGCGGCAGCGACCCGCTCTCGGGCGACCGCCAGACCGTCTTCGGGCCGGAGATCGGCGAGTTTCCGGACCGGACGAGCGACGAGGCGAGCGAGAAGGAGCTCAAGACCGGCACGACGACGGTGGCGCTCACCACCGGCGACGCCGTCGTCCTCGCGACCGACATGCGCGCGAGCGGCGGCCGGATGGTCGCATCGAAGGACGTCCAGAAGGTCGAGGAGATCCACCCGACCGGCGCCCTTACGATCGCCGGCTCCGTCTCGGCGGCCCAGAACCTCATCTCCAACCTGAAGGCGGAGGTACGGCTGTACGAGTCCCGCCGCGGCGAGGACATGAGCATGGAGGCGCTCGCGACGCTGACGGGCAACTTCCTGCGCTCCGGGGCCTTCTTCATCGTCTCGCCGCTCCTCGGCGGCGTCGACGACGACGGGGCGCACGTCTACTCGCTCGACCCACTCGGCGGCACGACCGAGGAGGAGTACGCCGTCTCCGGCTCCGGGTCACCGTACGCACTCGGCGTCCTCGAACAGGAGTACGGCGACAGCCTCTCCACCGAGGACGCCCGAAGCGTCGCCGTCCGGTCCATCCAGAGCGCCTCCGAGCGCGACACGGCCTCCGGCAACGGGATCAACATCGCGGTCGTCACCGGCGACGGTGTCGAGATAGAGAAGTTCAAGGACCTCGACGAGGCGCTGTAGCGCCCAGCCGCTTTTTACCACGGCACCCCGACACGCCGGCGTGTTCCGCCACGACGGACTGACGGTCCGGTGGCTCGGCTACGCGACGACCCGCGCCAGCGACGGCGAGACGACGGTCTACACCGACCCCGGCCGGTACGGCGTCCTCGAGGGAACGTGGGAGCCACCAGCTCCCGGTGCCGCACACCCCTCCGGTCCGCCGTACGACGCCCGCGACGGCGACGTCGTCCTCGTCACCCACGACCACCACTGGGACCCGGACGGCGTCCGGCGGGTCGCCGCCGCCGACGCGGCGCTCGTCGTCTACGACGGTGTCGACGCCGCGCGGGCGGGCCGCGAGCCGCCGCCCGAGGCGCTCCCGTACGACGTCGTCCGGGTCGGAGAGCGCGAGACGACGACGGTTCGGGGCGTCACGGTGACGACCGTCCCCGCGTACAACGACCCGGACGGCCCCCACGTCCGGGAGTCGGGCGACCCGGTACACCCGCGCGGGTTCGGGGTCGGCGTCCGGTTCGTCCTGGACGGGACCCCGGTCTACTGGACCGGCGACTCCGACCGCGTGCCGGAGCAGGACGGCCTCGACGTCTCCGTCCTCCTCCCGACCATCTGTGGCGACGTGGCGATGGACGAGGCCGGCGCCCTGGACCTCGTGCGGGCGCTCGCCCCCGACGTCGTCTGTCCGGTCCACTACGACACGCTCGGGCTCCTCCGCGCCGACTCGGGCGCGTTCGCCCGCGACGTCGCGAAGGCTGGCGTGCCGGTGGTGCTCGACGAAGGCTGGGCGTAATCAGGGGCCGCCGTCGAGGCCGCGACGCCGCAGCTCCTCGTCGCGCTCGGACTCGACGGTCAGCTCCGGCACCGGGACGGGCGTCCCGGCCTCGTCGACGGCGACGAAGACGAACGACGACTCGGAGGTGCGCTCGCACCCGCCGGTCCGGGGGTCCTCGCGGTCGACCGTCAGCCGGACCCGGACGCTCGTCCGCCCGGTGTCGTAGGCCCACGACTCGACGACGGCGATGTCGCCGCGGGGGATCGGGCGCTCGAAGTTCAGCCCGTCGACCCGTGCGGTGACACAGGTCTCGCCCGCGAGCCGCATCGCCGACATGGCGCCCACCTCGTCCATCAGGCGCATCACCGTCCCGCCGTGGGCGGTGTCGTAGTTGTTCGTCTGGCCGGGCTGGATCCGCTCGCGGTTCTGGATGTAGGTGTGGCTCGGCGTCGTCACGGTCGGGGTCGGGGCGCCGGATGCCTAACTCCGAGGGCTCAGATCACGCCCATCTCGTCGAGTCGCTCGGGCAGGTAGGTGTCGGTGACGAAGTCCAGCCCACGGGCCGCGAGCGCCTGCTGCTCGGCCTTCACCCCGATGTCGAGCTGGAGCTCGATCTGGTCCTCCCAGTAGTCGGTCTGGAAGCGCGGGTCGTCGAGCTCCGACTCCAGGGCGTTCACGTCGGAGTCCGAGAGCGGGTCGGTCGGCAGGTCGTACGAGACGATGTCGGACGGCTGGATGCCGACGAACTGCGCCTCGGGCGTCGCGAGGTACTTCGAGAGGTGGGCCGACTTGATCGACCCGTACGCGACGGAGCCGTAGATGCGGTACGACCACGGGTCGCCGTCGGTAAAGACGACCACCGGAAGACCGAGCTCGTCGTGGATGCGCTTCGTGATCCGGCGGGTCGCCCGGGCCGGCTGGCCCTTGAGGTGGACGACGAGCGCATCCATCTCGTCGTCGAAGCCGTTCTCGACGAGGCGGTCGCGCATGCCGCCCGTCTCGACGGCGAGGACGAACGCGCAGTCGTGGTCGACGAACTCGATCGTGTCCGGGTTGTTCGGGATCTGGTAGCCCCCCTCGCCGACGTCCTCCTGACAGTGGATGCGGCGCTCGCCCCGGCGGGTCTGCTCGACGATCTCGAGCGGACCGATCAGCGTCGCGCCCGACTCCTCGGGGCGCATGTGGAAGTCCTCGCGGGTGACGCCGGTGACGATCTCGAGGTCCTCGACGAGCTTGTCGGACTCGCTCTGGTCGGAGAACGCCGCCTCCTCGGAGTCCCACGACTCCGAGAGGTAGTAGAGCTCCCGCAGCGTCGAGGAGCGGTTCTGCTCGAGCTGGCGAGCCAGAAACTCGACGGCGTAGGTGGCCTTCAGGAGCTTCCGCGCCCCGCCGACGCTGTTCGCGCTCCGGGTGGAGGTCCGGTCGCCGTACACCCACACTCCGCTCTCCTCGTCGTACTCGATGTTCGACTTCGACCGGGTCGGGAGGCGGAGCTCGGGCACGTCGCCGCCGGCCATCTGGTCGTAGAACTGCGCCGCGAGGTCGACGAGCCGCTCGCGGGCGCGCTCCTCCGGCGTCCGGTCGTCGTCGTCGACGCCGACGTCGGTGCTCACCGGCCACCTCCGGCGACGGTCAGCTTCTCCGGCGCGACGCCGTCGACCTGGAGCTCCGCCGACGCGTCGGCGTCGACGTCGTAGGTCAGCTCGACGGTCTCGCCGGCGCCGACGCTCGGCTCCCACGTCAGGAACCACTCGCCGTCCATCTCGACCACACCCGCACCGTCGGACGGGTCGTCCGGCTCGGCGTCGAGAATCGCGGTCACCTCCACCTCCTCGCTCCGGTCCGAGTGGTTCCGGACCCGGAGCGTCGCGGTGCCGTCCGCCACCTCGTGGGCGACGCCGACGTTGTTCATGATGCGCGCGAGCGCACGCTCGACCTCGGGGCGCTCGCGGTCGGTCACCGCGGAGACCTTGTCGGCCATCTGTGGGAGGATCTCGGAGAGCACCTCGCGCTTGCGCCGGCGCCGGTTCAGCGACTGCCGGCGCTTCAGGTGGCTCTTCAGGTCGCGGGCGGCCTCCCGGACGGCGAGCTCGACCTCGTCCTCGATCTCGGGAACGTTCGCCACCGCGTCCTTCGACTCGCTGGTGAAGGGGACGTTCGTCGAGGCGACGCCGACGAGGACGACCGCCGGCCCCTGCGGTATCCCGCTCCCGCCGGGCTGGGTCAGCTCGTAGTTCCGCCAGTCGATACGCTTGACCACGTCGGTAACCGCGCAGGCGCCGCGCTGATACACCAGCGGGACGCGGTTGGCGAACCGCAGGAGGTCGACCGGGCCGGCGTCCTCGAGTTCGCCGCCGTAGGCGATGCCGGCCTCGACGACGAACGGGTCGCCGCCGTGGACCTCCGCGTCGCGGGTCACCGCGGTGTAGAACTCGGCGTCGTACTCCTTGCGGAGGCCCTCCTCGACGAGTTCGGCGGTGATCGGCGCGAGGCAGTCGGTCGGGGGCGAGAGAATCTCCGTCGCGCGCATCGCCTCCAGCAGGTTCGAGGTGGTGTCGCGGTCGCCGGCGACGTCGCGCACGCGAGGCAGGTCGTCGTCGACCGTGCGCGTGGCGTCCCACAGCGCCTCGACGACGTTCTCGCGGGCGGTCTCGCCGAACGGCTCGTCGAACGCCTCCTCGACGGGGTCCGCGGATCGGTCGACGTACGACCGCAGGTCGGCGCGGGTCGCCCGGTGGCGGTCGTCGTCGAACTTCTCGACGAGGCGCTCGGCGAGGCCCTCGACGGCGTCGTCGTCCTTCCGGGTCGAGGTGGCCTCGTCGACGAGGCGGTAGCAGTCCGCACGCAGGCGGTCCGGGTCGGTCAGGACCGCCCACGCCGCCGCGACGGCGTTCTCCCGCACCGTCGCGCCGAACGTCTCGCCGTGTGCCTCCTCGACGTCGGCGGCAGCCGCGTCGGCGGCCCGGACGACCTCGCCGTGGCTCGCCCGGTCGCGCTCGCGGAGCCGGTCGGCGACGTCGTCGGCGAACGCGGCTGTCGCCTCGCTCGTCTTGTTCGCCACCGCCTCGGCGACGTCGTCGGCGAGCGACGACGCGCCGGCCCGAGGCGGCGTCCACGCCATCTCCCGACCGAAATGTCGGTCGCGGAACGCGTCCGTCAGCTTGCGGGCCGTCTTCGTGCCGACACGGGTGAACTCCTCCTGGAGGAACCCCGAGACGGAGTAGGAGTCGGTCGCCTCCAGCAGCTTGATCAGCTGTCCGAGCTCCACGCCGTGGGGGTGGGGGCGAATCTCCTCCGTCTCGGCCGGGAGCTGGTCGGTCGCGCGTTCGAACTTCAGCGGCTCGTCGAGCCCGGGCTCGCGGAGTTCGACCCGGGCGTGGGGGTTGACGACCGCCGTCTGTGCGACGTAGTCGTGGAGCGCCTGCCGGGAGCGCATGTTCGCCTCCATCTCGAGCTCGATCCGGGTGCCGTGGGCGCGGTCCCACGTCGTCCCCTCCTCCACCCGGACCTCGGGCTCGTTCTCGTCGGTGTCGACGACGAGTTCGAAGTAGCGCGCGCGGTCCTGCTCCTGCGTGCGCGAGGTTATCTTCGCGGGCTTGCCGCTGGTGAGCTGCGAGTAGAGGACGGCGGCGGAGATGCCGATCCCCTGCTGACCACGGTTCTGTTCGCGCTTGTGGAACCGCGAGCCGTAGAGCAGCTTTCCGAACACCCGCGGCACCTGTTCGCGGGTGATACCGGGGCCGTTGTCCTCGACGACGAGGCGGTAGTAGTCGCCGACCTCGCGGATCTCGACGTAGATATCCGGAAGGTGGCCGGCCTCCTCGGCCGCGTCGAGCGAGTTGTCCACCCCCTCCTTGACGGCGGTGACGAGCGCCCGGGCGCCGGAGTCGAACCCGAGCATGTGCTTGTTCTTCTCGAAGAACTCGGCGATAGAGATTGCGCGCTGGCTCTCTGCCAGTTCCTCCGCGACGCCGGCCCCGCCGCCGAGTTCGGTCTGGAAGGAGGTCATTCGATCGACAGGCAGTTCAGGAGGCACGGCTAAAAGCCGTTCGACACCGGAGTGAACGTAGACGACCCCGGGGGTGTCTCGGGACAGAGTTCGGACGTCCGACGCTCGGTGACGCTTCGCGCGACAGCGGCGCGCGCGCGTGCGAGAGGTTTATGCGACGGGGGCCGCTAGCTACGTTCAGAATTATATGTCCGAGGGAAATGAGTACGGAGCCGGGCAGATACAGGTTCTGGAGGGCCTCCAGGCCGTCCAGAAGCGCCCGGCGATGTACATCGGTTCGACCGACGCCCGCGGCCTCCACCATCTCGTCTACGAGGTGGTCGACAACGCCATCGACGAGGCGCTGGCGGGGTACTGTGACGAGATCGAGGTGACACTGGAGGAGGGCGGAGCCGTCAGCGTCACCGACGACGGCCGGGGCATCCCGGTCGACACGCACGAGGAGTACGACCGACCGGCGGTAGAGGTGATCATGACTGTTCTCCACGCCGGCGGGAAGTTCGACAAGCAGTCCTACCAGGTGTCGGGCGGCCTCCACGGCGTCGGCGTCTCCGTGGTCAACGCCCTCTCGAAGTGGCTGGAGGTCGAGATTCGCCGTGACGGCGCGGTCTGGCGCCACCAGTTCGACCACGGCGAACCCGAACCGGACGGGTTCGAACGGGTCCGTGACCTCCGCCCTGGCGAGGAGACGGGGACGACGGTCCGGTTCTGGCCCGACGAGGAGATATTCGACGCCGTCTCGTTCACGACGGAGACCCTCGACGGCCGTCTGCGCGAACTGGCCTTCCTCAACCCCGGCGTCGAGATCTAGCCTCGTCGACGAGCGCAGCGAGGCGGTCGACGAGCGCGTCCACCGCTACGAGGGCGGCATCCGGGAGTTCGTCGAGTATCTCAACGAGTCGAAGACGCCGCTCCACGACGACGTCGTCTACTTCGACGCCGAGGACGACGGCGTGAGCGTCGAGGTGGCGCTCCAGGCCACCGACGAACTCCAGGGGTCGCTCCACGCGTTCGCGAACAACATCAACACCCGCGAGGGCGGGACACACATGACCGGGTTCAAGACGGCGCTCACCCGGGTGGTCAACGACTACGCGGCCTCGAACGGGATGCTCTCGGACCTCGACGGCAACCTCCGCGGCGAGGACGTCCGCGAGGGGCTCACCGCCGTCGTCTCTGTCAAACACCCGGACCCGCAGTTCGAGGGGCAGACGAAGACGAAGCTCGGCAACAGCGAGGTACGCGGCGTCGTCGAGAGCGCCGTCCACCGGCATCTCGGCACATACTTCGAGGAGACCCGGACACGCCAGCACGATCGTCTC
>KI543181.1:302199-316986 GCA_000496195.1 uncultured archaeon A07HB70 | reverse complement strand
GATCATCCTGATGACCGACGCAGACGTCGACGGCGCACACATCCGCACGCTCCTCCTGACCCTGCTCTACCGGCATATGCGGCCGCTCATCGAGCGAGGGTGGGTGTACGCGGCGCAGCCCCCGCTCTACCGGGTCCGGAAGGGGTCGGAGACGTACGACGCGATGACCGAGGCCGAGCGGGACCGGATCGTCGCCGAGGAGTGTGACGGCTCTCCCGACCAGGTTCAGCGGTTCAAGGGGCTCGGCGAGATGAATCCCGACCAGCTCTGGGAGACGACGATGAACCCGGAGAACCGCGTACTGAAGCGTGTCACCACCGAGGACGCCGCCGCCGCCGACAAGATGTTCTCGGTGCTGATGGGCGACGCCGTCGAGCCGCGGAAGAACTTCATCAAGGAGCACGCGACAGACGCCGATTGGGTGGACATATGACAGAGCGGCGAGAACGCGGACGACGATGAGCTCCGACGCCGACGCCGATCCCGACCCGACGGCGGACGAGTCGTTCGCCGCCGAGGTCGAGGACGCCCGCATCGAGCGGGAGATGGAGCAGAGCTACATCGACTACGCGATGAGCGTCATCGCGGGTCGGGCGCTCCCGGACGCGCGGGACGGGCTCAAGCCGGTCCACCGGCGCATCCTCTACGCGATGTCCGAGGCCGGTGTCACCGCGAACGCGGGCCACCGGAAGTCCTCCTCGGTCGTCGGCGAGACGATGGGCAACTACCACCCGCACGGCGACTCGGCGATCTACGACGCGCTCGCGCGGATGGCCCAGGAGTTCTCGATGCGGCACCCGCTGGTCGACGGGCAGGGCAACTTCGGCTCGGTCGACGGCGACCCGCCGGCGGCGATGCGCTACACCGAGGCCCGGATGGCCCCGATCGCCGAGGAGCTGCTGGCCGACATCGACCGCGACACCGTCGACTTCGTGGGGAACTACGACGGTCGGCTCGAGGAGCCAGAGGTGCTGCCCGCCGGGTTCCCGAACCTGCTCGTCAACGGCTCCTCGGGCATCGCCGTCGGGATGAGCACGAACGTCCCGCCGCACAACCTCGGCGAGGTGGTCGACGCCGCGGTGGCGCTGATCGACGACCCCGACCTCGACGTGCTCGACCTCGTCGACACCGACCACCTGCTGGAGGGGAGCGCCGGGTCGCCGGGACCGATCAAGGGGCCGGACTTCCCGACCGGCGCGACGATCGTCGGCGCCGACAGCGTCCTCAACGCGTACAACACCGGCCGTGGGCGGATCCGGGTCCAGGCCGACTACGAGGTGACAGACGACCGGATCGTGATCACCGAACTCCCCTACCAGGAGAACAAGTCGCGGCTGGTCGAGCGGATCGCCGACGACGTCAACGAGGGGAAGATAGACGGCGTGCGCGACCTGCGCGACGAGTCCGACCGCGACGGGATCCGCGTGGTGATCGAGCTGAAGCGCGGCGCCCAGCCCGACGTCGTCGAGAACCGGCTGCTCGACAGCCACCTCGAGTCGACGTTCGGCGTCATCACCCTCGCGCTCGTCGACGACGAGCCGCGCGTCCTCACGCTGAAGGAGGCGCTCGAGGTCTACCTCGACCACCGCCACGAGGTCGTGCGCCGGCGCTCGGCGCACGAGCTCGCGGAGCGCGAGGAGCGCGCACACGTTCTCGAGGGGCGGCTCCGGGCGGTCGAGCGCGCCGACGAGATCGTCGAGACCATCCGCGACGCGGCGGACCGCGACGCGGCGAAGGCGGCGCTCGTCGAGGCGTACGACCTCTCGCAGCGACAGGCCGAGCACGTCGTCTCGATGCAGCTCGGGTCGCTGACGTCGATGGAGGCAGCGGCGATCGAGACGGAGTACCAGAACGTTCAGGATCGGATCGAGCGCCTCGAGACGATCCTCGCCGACGAGGACGAGCTGATGGCGGTCGTCCGCGAGGAGCTGCTCGATCTAAAGGCCGAGTACGACGACCCGCGGCGGACGACGTTCGCGCCGCGCACCGACGAGGTGACCCGCGAGGACCTGATCGAGCGCCGCGACGACGCCGTGGTCGTCAGCGAGGACGACTACATCAAGCGGATGCCGCTGTCGGAGTTCTCGCCCCAGCGCCGCGGCGGGAAGGGGATCATCGGCGCGGACCTGAAGCAGGGCGACCGGGTCTCCTCGGTGTTCGTCGCCAACACCCACGACTACCTGCTCTGTTTCACCACCCACGGACAGGTGTACCAGCTGAAGACCTACCAGGTGCCGGAGATGGGGCGGACGGCGCGCGGGAAGTCGGCGGTGAACGTCCTCGACCTCGACGACGGCGAGGAGATGGCCGCCGTCGTCAACACCGCGGAGATGAACGGCGGCTACCTGACGATGGCGACGCGCGGCGGGCGGGTCAAGCGCACCTCTGTCGACGAGTTCGGCAACATCCTCTCGACGGGTATCCGGGCCATCAGCCTGGAGGAGGGCGACGAACTCGTCGACGTCGAGGTGACAGACGGCGAGAGCGACCTCGTCCTCGCGACGGCGCGCGGGATGACCATCCGGTTCGACGAGTCCGAGGTTCGACCGATGGGCCGCTCGGCCCGCGGGGTCCGGGGTATCAGGCTCGAGGGCGACGACAGCGTCGTCGGTGTCGCCGCCGCCGACGAGTCCGTCCACGACTGGCTCCTGACGGTGACGGCGAACGGCTACGGCAAGCGGACGGATATCGACTCGTACCGTCGCCAGTCGCGCAACGGCAAGGGCCTCATCGACATCAAGACGAACGATCGAAACGGCCGGGCCTGCTCCATCGAGACCGTGAGCCAAGGCGACCACGTCCTCGTGATGAGCGAGGCCGGGCAGGTCATCCGCACGCCCGTCGAGAACATCTCCACGGTCGGGCGGAACACGATGGGCGTGACGGTCATGGACCTGACGGCGGACGACAGCGTCGCCGCGATAGAGGTCGTCGACGTGGCGCGGACGGACGAGAGCGAGGACGCCGACGCCGTGCCCGAGGCTTAGCGCACCGGCCTTCCGGGCGCGCTCACGGGTCAGCCGTCGACGTAGGGCGCACAGACCCTGCGCACGCCTTCGGGGAAGGAGACGGTCGGGGTCCAGCCCGTCGCCCCGCGAAGCTTCGTGACGTCGAACCGCTGCTGGTAGTTGTAGTTCGCGAGCGGCACCGGCTCGTACTCGGGGGTGATATCCGTGCCGAGCGCGTCGTTGAGCAGCGCCACCGTCTCCTCGAAGCTGTAGTTCTCGCCCGTGCCGACGTTGTAGGCGCCGGTCAGGCGCTCGTCGGCGATTGCCTCGAGCGCACGGGCCACGTCGGAGACGTGGACGTAGTCGCGGGTCTGTGAGCCGTCGCCCCACAGCACCGGCCGCCCGCCGTCGGCCATCTTCGCCGCCCACTGTGAGACGGTGTTTGCGTAGCCGCCCTTGTGGGCCTCGTTGCCGCCGTAGCCCTCGTAGACGGAGGAGAACCGGGCGGAGGCGACCGAGAGGTCGTCGTAGTACGCGTTGTAGTACTCCATGTAGCGGTCCCGCGAGAGCATCGCCGCCTCGTAACAGGTCGCCGCGGCCACACGGTCGTCCTCGCGCGCCGGTGGATCGTCGTCGTACATCGACGAGGTGCCGGCGTAGACGACCGTGTCGGCGTGTTCGCGGGTCCGCTCGACGACGTTGACGGTTCCCTCGACGTTGACCCGGGTGCCGCGCTCCGGGTTCTCCTCGAGCATCGACCGCGAGGACAGCGCCGCGAGGTGAAAGACGACGTCGACGTCGGCGGGCCAGTCGTCGTCGAGGACGCTCCCGCGGACGAACTCGACGCCGTCGTCGAGGTTGTCTGGCGTTCCGAGGTAGAGGTCGTCGAGCGCCAGCACCTCGTTTTCCGGAGCGAGGGCGTTCGCGAGCGTCGACCCGACGAAGCCCGCGCCGCCGGTGACGAGGACGCGCTTGTCTCTCATGATCCACGGGAGACAGCTCCCGGACTAAACGGTGTCGATCCCCGACGAATTTATCTAACCTGCGCGAACATGTACAACTATGTCCTCTATCGAGCTCACACCGAGCCAGCGGACGATCCTGACGGCGCTCGTGAACCTGTTCCGGGAACACGAAGACGCAGTAAAGGGCGAACAGATAGCCGAAGAGGTAGACCGCAACGCGGGAACGATCCGCAACCAGATGCAGAGCCTGAAGGCGCTCCAACTCGTCGAGGGCGTCCCGGGTCCGAAGGGCGGCTACAAGCCGACCACGCGGGCGTACGAGGCGCTCGACCACCAGCGCCTGGACGAGCCGGCGTCGGTCCCGCTCTCCCACGAGGGCGAGGTCGTCGAGGACGCGAACGTCAGCGGTATCGACCTGACGAGCGTCCACCACCCGGAGCTCTGCCGCGCCGTCATCCACCTCCAGGGGTCGATGCGGAACTTCCACGAGAATGACACCGTCGTCGTCGGCCCGACGCCGCTGTCGAAGCTCGTAATCAGCGGCACCGTCGACGGCAAGGACGACGCCGAGAACACGCTGATGCTCCACATCGACGGGATGGAGGCGCCGTCGGAGGCGCCGAACCACTGAGCGGGGACCGGCTCACATATCGCTCCACGCCCGGAGTGCCCGTACCGGCGTGGAGATGTCTGCGATCCAGCGGCACGCGACCGCCTTCTTCAGCGCCCGGGCAGCCGGGCCGCCGAACGTCCGTGGAAGCAGCGGCGCGATTCCCGGCAGCTTCACCTCGTGGGCGACGGCCTCGTGGCCGACGGAGATGAGCGTCCCCTTGTCGACGTGGCGCCACGTCCGGAGCGGGCGGCCCTCGACGACGCGCGCGAGATTCTCGCCCGCGACCTCGGCGGCGTCCCACGCCGCCTGTGCGGTCGGCGGCGCGACGTCGTCGTCCTGTTCGACGAGGGCGGCGTCGCCGACGGCGAGCACCCGGTCGTCGCTGGTCTGGAAGTCCGTCCCGGCCTCGATGCGGTGGCTCCGCTCGTCCCGGTCGACCTCGGCCTCTGCCGCCGCCTCCCGCCCCGTGATGCCGCCGGTCCAGACGAGGACGTCGTAGGCCATCGCTGTCGGATCGCCGTCCTCGCCGCCGCCGACGAAGATCGTCTCCTCGTCGACGGCGGAGATGAACTCGCCCGTGTGGATGGAGACGTCGGCGTTCTCGAGGCGAGCCCGAAGTGCCCCCTGGATCTCGGGGTCGTTGTTCGGGAAGACCTCGTCGAGGCCCTCGACCAGCGACACCTCGACGGGTGCGTCGTGGTCGTCGCGCCAGCCGGCCACCTCGCCGGCACACTGGATGCCCGAGAGGCCGGCGCCGCCGACGACGACGTGGGCGGGGTCGTCGTCGCTCGCCGCCGCCGCCGCACTCCGGACGGCGTCGTGGATCGTTCGGGCGTCGTCGAGGCTCTTGAGCGTCAGCGAGTGCTCGCGGAGCCCCTCGATGCCGTAGAACGCCGTCCCGGAGCCGATCGCGACGAGCAGGTAGTCGTAGTCGACCGTCGGGCGGTCGGCGTCCCCGGCGAGGCGGACGGTCCGGTCGTCGGTGTCGACGGCTTCGACCGTGCCCCGGACGAACTCGGCGCCGGAGGCGAGTTCGTCGACCGGGACGGTTATCTTGGACTCGACGCTCGGCTTCCGGATGACACGGTGGACCTCGTGGAGCACCAGGTGGTAGTCGACGTCAGACACCCAGACGAGCTCCGTGTCCGGCGGCGCGGCCTCCTGAAACGACTGCACGGCCCCGACGCCGGCGTAGCCGGACCCCAGAACGACGACACGGTCTGTCACATGCCCCGGTCCGGAATCGCCGGGTAAAGGCGCGTCGGTCGCGCGACGAGATCGGCTGTATTACCGGCCTACGACAGTGACAGACCGGCGTGCCAGCGGTCTGCGCCCGCGGCCCGCTTCGCCTCGTCCATCCGCGCGAGGAGGTGGACCGCGAGGCTCGCCGTCTCCGCCGCCCGGCGCTCGCCGGTCACCTCGAACGCGCCGGTCGCGCGGTTCGCGTAGACGGTGCAGACCGCGCCGGCCCGGAGGTCGTACAGCCCCGCGAGCGTGAGGATCGCCGCCGCCTCCATCTCGACGTTGGTGACGTTCGCCGCCCGGAGGTCGTCGACGAGATCGGCCTGGTGGGCGGGGAGGTAGCCCCGGTAGCCGGGGCGGCCCTGTCCGGCGTAGAACGAGTCCGCGCTCAGGGTCGTCCCGACGTGGTAGTCGTGGCCGAGGCGCTCCGCGGCGGCGACCAGCGCCGACACGACCTCGCCGCTGGCGACGGCGGGGTAGTCCTCGCGGACGTACTCGTCGCTCGTCCCCTCCTGTCGCACGGCGCCCTCGGTGACGACGAGGTCGCCGGTCGACACGTCCGGATCGAGGGCGCCACACGAGCCGACCCGTATCACCGTGTCGACGTCGGCGCGGGCGAGCTCCTCGACGGCGATCGCCGCCGACGGCGACCCGATTCCGGTCGACGTCACCGAGAGCGGCGTCCCCTCGTAGGCGCCCGTGAGCGTGTGGTACTCGCGGTGGCGCGCGACCTCGTTCGCCTCGTCCCACGTCGCCGCGACGGTCTCGACGCGGTCGGGGTCGCCCGGCAGGAGCACCGCGTCGGCGACGTCGTCGGGACCGACCTCGAGGTGGTAGCCGCGGCTGTCGTTCGGGTCTTCGCTGTCCACGGGTAGGGGGGAGTGGGAGGAGGAGTAAACGCTGCCGGAGAGCGGTCGGTCGGACGGAGGTATGGCCCGTCCGCGACCGGGGCGCCCGTCGGGTCGCCGTGGAGACCCCCGACCGGTCCCGACGCACGCCACAGCCCGGTGTCGACCGTTGAGTCGAAAAACTCTTACGTACATATGGGGGCCAGAGCTTCATAGAACATCAACACCTTATATATATTCGAGCGAGAGGTTACCCCTCTCGGGCGGGGGATCGGTCGACACGGCTGGACGGTAGCGTAGCCGGATACGCACCGCTCTCGGCGTCGATACGGGTGTTACGGGAGACCGTCGCCGTCGAACGCCGCCGGCAGGAGGTCGCCGAGCGTGAACGTCCGTGTGCCGTCGTCCGCTTCGCAGACGACGCGGAGGCCGGGAGAGCAGAACTCCGCGAGCGTCTGTCGGCACATCCCGCACGGGGTGATCAGGTCCGGCTCCGACGACGCGACGGCGACAGCCTCGAACGACGCGGCGCCGTCCATCAGCGCCCGTGCGACGGCCACCTCCTCGGCGTGGAGCGAGTTCGAGTAGTTCGACACCTCGAGGTTCGCGCCGGTGTACGTCTCGCCGCCGTCGGTCAGGAGCGCGGCGCCGACGCGGAACTCGGAGTACGGAACCAGGGCGTCGTCTGTCGCCTCGCGCGCCAGCGAGAGGAGCGGCTCGTCGTTCACGGCCAGACTGCGGACCGCGGGGGCAAAAGCGTCTATACCCCGCCGTCCCGACCGCCGGTGTGGCGACGCGACAGGCGTCTGGACGGCGGGTGCTGCTGGCGTTCGGAGCCGCCGCCGTCGTCGTCGGCTTCGTCGTCGGGTCGTTCGTCGGCGGCGTGAGCGCCGACCGTGGCGAACCTGTCGTCGCGTTCGGCCTCGTCCCCCTCCCGGCCGGTCCGGTGGCGGTCGGCGTCTTCGCGGGACTGCTCGGCCTCCTGTTCGTCGGCGGCCTGTTCGGCGCGGTGCGGCTCGCCTCGCGGTTCGACGACGCGCGGGTCGAGGAGTAGGACCGCGGCGCTTTTGCGCGCGGGCGCCGAGTATGCCGTATGGCAGCGACGACCGGCGACCGGGACGCCGAGACGGAGTCCGGCCCCGGGTCGGACGACGACGGCCTGAACCGGCGGCTGGCCGCGCTCGCGGTCGCCCCGTTTCTCGCGCTCGGCCTCGCGGACGTCCTCCTCCTCCTCGGGTGGGGTATCGAACCGCTGTGGGCGTTCGCCATCCTCCCGCCGATCCTCTTCTGTTCGGTGCTGGCGTGGATCGCGTTCAGCACGGACTTCCTCGTCGGCCGGACCTGACGGTCGGCGTCAGCGCTCGCGCTTCAGCCACTCGTCCAGCAGGTCGCTGACCGCCGCCGCCCGGCTGTCCCGGTGGTCGCGGAACGCCTTCTCCTCGAGTCGCTCCAGCGTCTCCTCGTCGAGTTCTATCTCGACTGCCTCCGTTCCGAGCGAATCGACCTTCACGTCTCTCCGGGCGCCACGCTCGCACAAGTAAGTGCGTCAGACGGGCGTCAGTCGCCGGTGTCGTACTTGTACGTCGCCTCGTCCGGGTCGATGCCGAACTCCTCGGCGGTGATGTCCGGGTCGTCTGCCCCGTCGTCCGGTCCGCCCCCGCCCGGCTGGGCGGTTTTGAACGCGTCGCGGAGGCGTGCCGGCATCTCGAAGCGGCCCGACTCGAGCGCAGCCGGCACCTGCCCGTCGTCGCGGTCCCGGCTCCGGACCGGCTCCGGCAGGCCGTCCGGGTCGACGACCTCGAAGCCCAACTGCGTGAGGTAGGAGGGCTCCCCGGTGACGGCGTACACCGTCTCGAAGCCCGCGTCGCCGGCCCGGTCGGCCAGTCGCTCGACGACGTGTGCGCCGACGCCCTGTCTGCGCCACTCTCTCGGGACGCCGACGTCGCTCAGTTCACAGATCTCGTCGTCGCCGAGGACACGGATCCGGCCGAACCCCGCCCGCTTGTCGGTCGTCTCGTCGACGGCGATCACGAAGTCACGGGAGCGAAAGCCGACGTCGGAGAGTCCGAGCGCCTCGATCTGGTCGAGGAGCCACGCCTCGTCCCGGTTCTTGGCGTTGCGGACGTACATACCGGCAGGTAGCGGGCCGACAGACAAAACGGTGACGTGCCGACCACGGGTCGTTAACCATCCGGGTCGCGTGGGCTCGCGCGTGACCGAACACGAGGTCGCTCACCGGCCCGACGACGCGTTCGCCGAGGCGACGAACGTCCGCGCGTTCGCCCGTGCCCACGACGTCGGCGACGGCGACGAACTGATCGCCCGGACGACGGACGACGTCGAGGGCGAACCAGACTCGGGGGTGGACTGGTTCTGGGACGAGGTCGTCGACTGGCTGGGGATCGAGTTCGACGAGCCGTACGACGCCGTGCGCGACGACACCGACGGCCCACAGTTCACCGACTGGTATCCCGGCAGCCGGCTGAACATCGCGCACAACACGGTCGACCGCCACGCCGCGGGCGCGGCGCGAAACCGCGTCGCGACACTCTGGGAGGGCGAGGACGGCGAGGTCCGCCGTGTCACCTACCACGACCTCGCCCGCGAGTCGAGCCGGGTGGCGAACGCCCTGGAGTCGTTCGGCGTCGGCGTCGGCGACCGGGTCGGCATCTACATGCCGATGGTGCCGGAGGTCGTCTCGGTCCTCTACGGCTGTCTGAAGGCCGGTGCCGTCGCCGTCCCGATCTTCTCCGGGTTCGGCGTCGACGCGACCGCCACGCGGCTCGCGGAGCCCGAGTGTTCGGTTCTCTTCACCGCCGACGGGTTCTACCGGCGCGGGTCGACGGTCGACCTCAAGCGGCCCGCCGACGAGGCGATGGCCGAGGCCGGCTGTGTCGACCGCTGTGTCGTCCTGTCGCGGCTCGGAGCAGACGCCCCGACGACCGAGGGCCGCGACGTCGCCTGGAGCGAGGCCGTCGGCGGGGCCAGCCCGGCGTACGAGACCCGGTCTCTGCCCTCGGACGCCACGTCGATGCTGCTCTACTCGTCGGGGACGACGGGAACGCCGAAGGGGATCGTCCACACCCACGCGGGGGTCCAGGTCCAGACCGCGAAGGAGATCCACTTCGGCTTCGACCAGAAGCCCGGGGACCGGTTCTTCTGGGTCTCGGACATCGGCTGGATGATGGGGCCGTGGACCCTGATCGGGAACCACACCTTCGGCGGCACCGTCTTTCTCTACGGGGGTGCGCCGGACCACCCCGGGCCGGACCGACTCTTCGAGATGATCGACCGCCACGGCATCACGCAGTTCGGCGTCTCGCCGACCGCGGTCCGGTCGCTGATGCGTCACGGAACAGCGGTGGTCGAGGACCACGACCTCTCCTCGCTCCGCCTCCTCGGCTCGACCGGCGAGCCGTGGGACGAGGAGTCGTGGCGCTGGTTCTACGACCACGTCGGCGGCGGGCAGTGTCCGATCATCAATATTTCCGGCGGGACGGAGATCTGTGGCTGCTTCCTGATGCCGATGCCCGACCAGCCGCTGAAGCCCACCACGCTCGGAGGGCCGGGGCTCGGGATGGACATCGACGTCGTGAACAGCCGCGGCGAGTCGGTCGCCGACACGGGCGAACAGGGCTACCTCGTCGCCCGCGACTCCTGCCCGTCGATGACGAAGTCGCTCTGGGCCGGCGACGAGCGCTACCTCGAGGAGTACTGGTCGACGTTCGACGGCCTCTGGAACCACGGCGACTGGGCACAGAAGGACGAGGACGGCTTCTGGTTCCTCCACGGCCGGGCCGACGACGCACTCAACGTCGCGGGCCGAAAGGTCGGTCCCGCGGAGGTCGAGGGAGCGCTCACGGGCCACGACGCCGCGAACCAGGCCGCCGCCGTCGGCGTCCCGGACGAGACGGCGGGCACGGCGATCGCGGCGTTCGTCGTCCTCGAACCGGACCACGAGCCGAGCGACGCGGTGCGTGGCGAACTGCGTGACGCCGTCGGCACGGAGCTCGGCAAGCCGTTCCGCCCGCGGGACGTCCGGTTCGTCCCCGACCTCCCGCGCACGCAGAGCGGCAAGGTGGTCCGGCGGATCATCGGCTCTGTCCACGCGGGCGAGGAGCTCGGCGACCTCTCGAGCATCGAGAACCCCGAGGCGATCGACGCCGTGCGGGAGGCGTCGTAGCCGCCGCGGTCAGCGCGGGAGCGCCGGAGGGCGACCCGCGTCGGCTCCGGCCCGTCGCCGACGACGTACCCGCCTCGCGCCTCGTCGTCCGGGAACACGACCTCGCCGCCGGCGAGGAGCGGCGCGACGACGCCCGCCGCGACGACGCGCGGGTCGTCGAGGCCCGCCCGGACCGCGACCCGGTCGCTCGGCTCGAGGCCCGCGTCGTCGACGACCGACCGCGCCGCCGCGAGCACCGTCGCGTGGTCGACGGGCCCCGCCTCGTCGACGAGAACCGGGTCGTCGGCGTCGACCCGTGCCGGGTGGGCACGGGGGTTCTCCGACCAGACCTGCTCCTCCCAGTGTGCGACGCCCGGGTCGTCGGGCGGGCCGCCGTAGACGACGAGGGTCGCACCCGGTGGCGGGTCGTAGCGGTCCGCGTCGTCGGCGGCGACGACGGTGACGCGGGCGTCGCCGCCCGCCCGCGGGTCGAAGCGGGTTCGCGCGCCGAGCCCGGCTGCGCCGAGGAACGTCAGCACCGGCTCCGGAAGCGGGTCGGGCGCGAGTTCGACCGCCGAGACGCCCGCCGCGGGCGCCTCGTCGGCGCCACGGACCCCGAGGTGGCGCAGGAAGTTCCCGGCCTTCCACGCCGTCGTCAGCAGGTCGCGGTAGCTGTACGTCCGGTCGAGGCCGTCGGGCGTGAGCGCCCGGAGCGCCTGCCTATCGCTCCGACGGTCGCGGGTCAGCAGGTCCCCGAGGGTCGTCGCGTCCGCCGCCGGCGCGGGAGCGTCCACGCTACGGCGCGCCCGCGACGACCAGCGTGGCACCGTCGTCGCCGGCGACGAGCTGCCGGGTCGCCCCCGGCTCGACCCGGACGGCGGTCCCCTCCTTCATCGGATAGTGGTCGCCCTCGACGGTCAGGACCGCGCCGCCGCCGACGAGGACGTACACCTCCTCGTGGTCGTCTGCCGCGTGGTCGTGGTCCATTCCGGTCCAGTTGGGGTCGACGTCGACGACGGTGACGCCGAGGTTCTCGCAGTCCAGCGCCTCGCGGAGAAAGAACATCCCGGGCGCCCGCTCGTCGCCGTCGCGGTATTCGAGGGTCGTCGGCATCGACAGGGCGTTGGAGCGGCCCACGCCTATCCGTTCCGGTCAGAGCGAGTTCTTGAGCCGGTCGAAGAAGCTCTGGGGCGGTTCGACCTCCTCGCCGCCGGCCTCGGCGAACGTCTCCAGTGCCTCGCGCTGGTCGTTGTTCAGCGACTCGGGGACGTACACCTGGACGTGGACGTAGAGGTCGCCGTACCGGTCGCGGCGCCGCCGGTCGAGTTCGGGCATCCCCTTTCCCTCCAGCCGGAAGGTCCGACCGCTCTGTGTGCCCGGGGGAACCTCGAACTCGGCGTTCCCGGTGACGGTGGGCACTGCCACCGTGTCGCCGAAGACGGCCTGCGGGAACGAGACGACGAGGTCGTGGTGGAGGTCGGCGCCGTCCCGCTCGAAGTCGGGGTGGTCCTCGACCCGGACCTCGACGAGGAGGTCGCCCGGCCGCGCGCCGCGGTCGCCCGGCGCGCCCTCGCCCTCCAGGCGGAGTGTCTGGCCGTCCTCGATGCCGGCGGGGACGTCGACGGCGAGGGTCGCCTCCCGGCGGACCTGCCCGTCGCCGTCACAGGTCGCACAGCGCTCGTCGTACAGTCGGCCCTCGCCCTCGCAGCGGCGGCAGGTGCGGGTCTGCTGGACGCGGCCGAGCGGGGTCTGCTGGACCGTCGTCTGCTGGCCCTGCCCGCCGCACCCGGGACAGGTGCGCTCGTCGGCGCTCGGCGGGTGGCCGCTCCCGCCGCACGTCTCGCAGGGCTCCGGACGACGGACGGTGACCTGCCGGTCGACGCCGCGGTAGGCCTCCTCCAGGTCGATCGAGATGCGCGTCACGAGGTCGTCGCCCTGCCGCGACCGGGAGCCGCCGCCGAAGAACTCGTTGAACAGGTCCTCGATACCGCCCATCCCGCCGACGTTGGCGCCCCTCCCGCCCGGGCCGCCGGCGCCGCCCGGGCCGCCGGCACCGCCGCGCTTCTCGGCCTCGACGAACTGCTCGTGGCCGACGCGGTCGTACATCTCTCGCTTCTCCTCGTCGGTCAGCACCTCCTTCGCCTTCTTGATCTGCTTGAACTTCTCCTCGGCGTCGGGGTGGTCACTGACGTCGGGATGGTACTCGGTTGCCTTGTCGCGGTAGGCCTGCTTTACCTCCTCCTCGGTGGCGTCCTGCGAGACCCCGAGTACCTCGTAGAAGTCCTCACTCATTCGTTAGCGTTCGATAGTCGGTGCGGTCACTTGAAAAGAGCGGGTCGCTACGACTCGTCCTCGTCGTCGGTCTCCTCGAAGTCGGCGTCGACGTAGTCGTCGTCCGGACCGGGACCGGCGTCTGGACCGGGACCGGGACCGCCGCCGGCACCGCCCGGGCCGGCCTGTGCCTGCTGAGCCTGCTGCTGATACATCTGCTTGCCGATCTCCTGGAGTTCGTCGGAGAGCGCCTCCGTCGTCGACTCCAGCTCGTCGATGGTCGCGTCGTCGTCGTCGAGGACCGTCTCGACGTCGTCGACCGCGTCCTCGATGTCCGCGCGCAGGTCGTCGTCCACCGCGTCCTCGTTCTCCTCGAGGAGCGTCTCGGCGCGCTGGACCGCCGACTCGGCCTCGTTGCGGGCCTCGATGCGCTGGCGCCGCTTCTCGTCCTCCTCGGCGTGCTCCTCGGCCTCCTGCTGCATCTGTTCGATCTCGTCGTCGGAGAGGCCGGCGCCGCCCTCGATCGTGATCGACTCCTCGTTGCCGGAGCCTTTGTCCTCGGCGGAGACGTTGACGATCCCGTTCTCGTCGATGTTGAACGTCACCTCTATCTGGGGCGTCCCGGCGGGGGCGGGCGGGATACCAGAGAGCATGAACTCGCCGAGCAGCTCGTTCTCCTCCGCTATCTCGCGCTCGCCCTGGAAGACGCGGATGTTCACCGACGTCTGGCTCGCCTGCGCGGTGGTGAACACCTTCGACTCCTCGGTCGGAATGGTGGTGTTCTTGTCGATGAGCCGCTCGAACAGGCCGCCTTTCACCTCGACGCCGAGCGAGAGCGGCGTCACGTCTAGCAGGACGATGTCGTCGACGTCGCCCGAGAGGACGCCGCCCTGGATCGCCGCACCCAGCGCGACCGCCTCGTCGGGGTTGACGCTGCTGCGGGGCTCCTTGCCGACCAGTTCCTCGACCTTGTCGCGGACCATCGGCATCCGCGTGGAGCCGCCGACGAGGATCACCTCGCCGATGTCGTCGGCGTCGTAGCCCGCGTCCGCGAGCGCCTGCTGAGTCGGGTCGACGGTGCGGTCGATCAGGTCCCGCGTGAGCGACTCGAACTTCGCGCGGGTCAGCGACTGCTCGACGTGGAGCGGCCCCTCGTCGGTGGCGGCGATGAACTGCTCGTTGATCGTCGTCTCCTTGCGGTTCGACAGCTCGATCTTCGCCTCCTCGGCGGCCTCCTTCAGCCGCTGGAGCGCCTGCCGGTCGTCGCGCAGGTCGATGCCGTGTTCGGCCTCGAACTCGTCCGCGACGTGGTCGACGACCGCCCAGTCCCAGTCGTCGCCGCCGAGGTCGTTGTCGCCGTTCGTGGCGACCACCTCGTAGACGCCGCCGCCGAGGTCGAGAATAGAGACGTCGAACGTCCCGCCGCCGAGGTCGTAGACGAGGACGGTCTGGTCGGACTCGTCGTCCAGCCCGTACGCCATCGAGGCCGCGGTCGGCTCGTTGATGATACGCTCGACCTCGAAGCCGGCGATCTCGCCGGCGTCCTTCGTCGCCTGGCGCTGGCGGTCGGAGAAGTACGCCGGCACCGTGATGACCGCGCGCTCGACCTCGTCGCCGAGGTACTCCTCGGCGTCGCGCTTGATCTTCTGGAGGGTCATCGCCGAGATCTCCTCCGGCGTGTACTCCTCGCCGTCGATGTCGACGGCGTAGTTCTCCTCGCCCATGTGGCGCTTGATCG
>KI543181.1:296678-302179 GCA_000496195.1 uncultured archaeon A07HB70 | reverse complement strand
GTCCTGCGGTTTGGCTGTTCGACCGGTCGCCGCGGTCGGTGGGTTCTTACCGACGCGCTACTCGACCGCCGGCTCGTCGTCCGTGGCGTCGGCCTCGCCCGCGTTCTCGCCGGCTGCCGCCGGGTCGCTCGCCTCGCCGTCCTCGGGACCTTCGCTCACCGTCACTTGCGCCGTCTGTATCACCTGGCCCGCCATCTCGTAGCCCGGTCGGTAACACCGGACGACCGTCCCCTCTGGGTGGTCGCTGGCCTCGCGCATCAACACCTCGTGGCGCGCCGGGTCGACCTCGTCGCCGGTGTCGGGTTCGACCGGGTCGACGCCCTCCTCGGCCAGCACCTCGTCGAACGTCGCGAGCGTGCCGGCCAACCCGTCGCGCAGGTCCGCGTCCTCGTCCTGGGCGAGCGCCCGCACCAGGTCGTCACGCACCTCGACGACACGCTCGACGAGGGCCTCAGCCGCGCGCTCCTTCAGCCGCTCGCGCTCGCGCTCCTGGCGCTTCTTGTAGTTCTCGAACTCGGCCTGCTTGCGCTTCAGCCTGGACTCCAGGTCGTCGGCGCGGTCCGCCCGTTCGCGGAGGGCGGCGACGTCCGCGGCCAGTGTCTCGGCCTCCTCGGCCAGCGTCTCGTCGTGGTCGGCGACCGTCTCGGCCAGCTCCCGGAGGCGGTCGTCGGCGCTCGGTTCGACGTCGTCGGCGTCGCCCGTCGCCGCCGGTCCGCCGTCCGGTTCGCCGGCCCCGGTGACGTCGTCGCTCATGCCCGTGAGCACCCGCCGCGCGGTGATAAGCGTTGAGAAGTCTACTGGTACATCCCGGTCGACTGGGCGCGCGAGGCGTCGGCCTCCGGATCCTGCATCTGCTGGGCGAGGCGCTCGCGGGCCTTCCGAATCTCGCTCGCGCGCTCGACCAGGTCGTCGGTCGGCACCGACACGCCGGCGAGCGGTTCGACGGCGTGTCTGAGCACGGCCCGCGCCGAGGCCGGGTCGGGAAACTTCGGGTCCGACTCGGCGACGATGCCGGCTGCCGGGTCGCCGCGCTCGAGCGCCCGTGCCAGCAGGGCGCCGGTCGGGCCGGAGACGACACCGGGCTCTGGCGGCGCCTCGACACCGGCGTCCGCGAGACGGGTCTCGAGGCCGCCGGTCGCCGTGCCGTACACCGCCGGCGGCGACTCGGCGCGCTCCGCGGGGATGCCGCTCAGGTACAGCGGCGTCACCTCGTCGCCGAGCCCCGAGCCGAGACACTCCGCGACGGAGCGTGCCGCCCTCGGCGCGACCGGCACGTCGCTCTGGAGGGCCAGCAGGTCGCGCTCCTCGTCGGCGTACAGCCGGACCGGCGTCCGGGCAGACCGGTCGTCGGCTCCGTAGCCGACGACGGGAGGGAGCCCCTCGCAGTGGAGGTTCGCGTGGTGGCTCATCCCGAACGCCTCGACGAGGTGGTCGACGGCGATCTTGCCGACCAGCCCCACGCCGGGGAACCCCTCGACGAGCGTCGGCGCCGACAGCGCCGCCGGCTCCACCTCGGTGAACTGGGCCATGCCCGCCGAGGGGCACGCGGGCTGTTAAACCCGCGGGCCGGAACCGACTTCACGCCCGCCTGCCAGAGTGATGCGTGAACCCGCTCGACCGCTACGAGCCGCTGGTAGCCGACCCGGCGGCGTTCCGCGCGGCCTGCGACCGGCCGCTCCCGACGACTGTCCGGGTCAACACGGTCAAGACCGGGGTCGAGCGGGTCCGTCGCGCGCTGGCCGAGGAAGGAATCGCCCACGAGCGCGTCGGGTGGGCCGGGGACCTGCTCCGTCTGCCGGACTCGTCGCCCGGCGACTCGTGGGCGTTCGCGCACGGCTGGCTCCACGGTCAGGAGGAGGTGTCCGCGCTCCCGGCGCGTGCGCTCGACCCGGCGCCCGGCGAGCGCGTCTGGGCCGCCTGTGCCGCGCCGGGGAGCAAGGCCACCCACGCCGCCGCGCTGATGGACGACCGGGGCGTCGTCGTCGCCAACGACAGCAGCCTCGGGCGCCTGTCGGCGCTCCGGCACAACGCGGAACGCCTCGGCGTCACCGCGACGACGGTGACGCGCGCGGACGCCCGGTCGTACTCGCTCGCGCCGTTCGAGTTCGACACCTTCGACCGCGCCCTCGTCGACGTTCCGTGCTCGTGTGAGGGGACGGTCAGGAAGAACCCGGACGTCGTCGACGAGTGGACGATGGACCACGTCGAGTCGCTGGCCGAGCTGCAGACCGACGTTCTCCGCCGCGCCGTCCAGGCGACACGTGCCGGGGGGACAATCGTCTACTCCACCTGCACGTTCGCGCCGGAGGAGAACGAGGCCGTCCTCGACGGAGTCCTCGCCGCCGAGGACTGCCGCGTCGTCGAGTGGACCCCGCCGGCGGAGCTGGAGACGAGTCCGGGCGTCACGGAGTGGGCTGGCGACGAGTACGACCCGCAGGTCGGACGTGCGACGCGGGTCTACCCCCACCAGAACGACACGGGCGGGTTCTTCTGTGCGCGCCTGGAGGCGGGCGGATGAGCGACGACGGGCCGGTCGGGAACGTCGGCGACCGGTTCGACCGCCTGCCAGCGACGCCGGACGAGCGCCGGGTCGCGGGACGGGTCGCACGCTCGGAGGTCGTCGACTACCTCGACGGGCGGTTCGGGATCGCGCCGGAGACGTTCGCCGACCACACGTTCTGGGAGAAGGGCGCGGGGAAGATATGGGTCGTCCACGGCGACTACCCGTCGCCGATCGAGGTGGAAGGCCTCGGGATGACCTGTCTGCGGACCAGACAGGAGTTCTGGAAGCCCACGACCGACTTCGTCCAGCGGTTCGGCAGCCGGGCGACGCGGAACGTCGTCGTCCTCGGCGACGACGCGGCGGCGCGGTTCATGTCCGGCGAGGAACAGGCGGTGGCGTGGGACGGCGACTGGGGCTACCTCGTCGGCGCGCGCGAGACGGCGGGCGCCCCGGCACCCCTCGGTGTCGGGCTCTACACGTACGGGAAACTGCGGTCGATGGTGCCGAAAGGACGGCGCCGCTAGGCCGCTCCGGACAGGCCACCGTCGCCTGTGTGTAACTGACAATCAAGAAGGATTTATTACGAACCGCGACCAACAGCGAGGTGCGTTCGGAGGTGAGCCACATGCCACTGCCGACGACGCCAGACACGTCGTGGATGCAGGGACTCGACCTCCCGACCCGCGTACTCGGGGGCGAGTCTCCCTTCGGTGGTACCGACTACGAACTGTACGAGGAGGACGGCGAGTTCGTCCTGAGCGTCGAGGCGCCCGGCTTCGAGGCCGACGAGTTCGACGTCGCGTGGGACGGCGGCGTCCTCAACGTCGCGGCCGAACACGTCGACGACGAGCGAGGCCGGAAGCGGACCTACCACCGCCGGTTCCGGTTCCCGAAGGACGTCGACGAGGACGGCATCGCGGCGCAGTACCGGAACGGTGTCCTCGAGGTGACGCTCCCGATGGAGATCGACGCGGCCTCCCACGGCACGAGCATCCCGGTCGAGTCGTAAGGCGCCAACCGGCGCCTCACTCCCCGCTCTTTCGCTCGACAGTTCCGCCGCTCAGCCCCTCCCACGCGACCCGGAGTCCGAGTCGTGACAGGACGGCGCTCGCGTCGTCGACGCCGGCGTCGTCGAGCACCGTCTCTGCCTCGGCGAACGACATCCCCGGCTCGACCCGCGCCCGGAGGTCGTCGAGTACTGCCGGCTGGACGAGCGTCCGGCCGACCCGCTCGTGGGCCGGGAACGGCCGCTCCTCGACCGCTCGCTCGCTCACGCCGTGGGCGGCGGCGACGGCTGCGATCGTCGTCACGTCCGCGTCGGGCCGGAGTTCGTCCGGCAGGTCGGCGTCGGCGACGAGTCCGGCCTCGTACTCCCGGAGGACGTCGACGACGTCCTTTACTCGCACGTGGTCACGGTAGGTGACGACGCGGCTCCCACGCGCCGCGAGGTCCTCGCCGACACCGAGTGACTCGTCGACGGCGACGACCAGCCGCTCGTCGACCGCGTCGACCTGGGCGAGTTTCTTCTCGACGTACTCCGGGGTCCAGAACCCCATCACCTCGAAGAAGACACGCTCACGGGGCTCGCTCGCCCCAGCCGGCTGGTAGTCGAAGGCGAAGTCGGGGATCATCAGCCGGTCGCCCGCGTCGAGCGGCGCCGGCTCGCGAACGAGCGTCCAGTCGAGCCCCAGCGCCTCGAACCGGGCCGCGAAGTCGGCCTCGACGCCGCTGTCGTACCCCGGCTCGGTCACCGGGTCGACGTCCGGCACGGCGACGTCGCCGTCGTCGAGGCGGAGCGTCCGCTCCGTCCCCCGGTCGTCTATCGTCGCCGTCAGCGACCAGTCGGCAGACGCCGCGACGGTCCGGAGGAGCCGGGCGAACGACGTCCCGTAGCGCCGGGTCCGCCGGAACAGCGCGTCCGGGCCGGTCAACACGAGCTCTCGCCCCCGTCCGTCGTCGGTCGGTCGCACCTCGTACAGTAGTCCGAGGCGCTTGGCCGCGGCCACGAGACGACGGACGTCGCCGGCGTCGACCCGCACCTCCGTCGCGTCGAACAGCGCCGTCTGCGCCAGCGAGAGGTCGTACTGCGCCAGCAGGTCGGTCGGATCCCAGCGCGGCTCGAAGGCGGCGAGCACCTGCCGCTCCGCCCGGTCGGCGTACAGCGACCGCTCGACGTCGTCTGGGACTGCGCCGAGGCGCTCCGCGGCGGCGGCGAGCGCGCGTTCGCGGCTCTCGTCGTCGACGACGTCCGCCGACTCCGCCGCCTCGAACGCCGCGGTCCGGGCGCGCTCTGGCGGGAGTGGCGCCCGCGTCTCGAACCGCGCGTCGCGCTCCAGGAGCTTCGCGAAGCCCCGGACCAGCTTGAACGAGTCGGCCTCGCGCTCGACGTCGGTCAGCGCCTCCGCCAGCGCCGCGCGCTGTTCGCCGGCGTGGGCCTCGTAGACGCCGAACACCCGCGCGGCCAGCGGGCGGTCCTCGCGGGCCGTGAACCGCGGCTGGTACCCTCCGCCGCGGCGCGAGACGCGCAGGAGGTCCTTCGTCAGCACGTCGGCTCCTCGCGGCGCGGCGTAAAGAGCACCCGGTCGCGGACGGACAGGTTGATACGACTCGCCGGTCCGGCTGTCGGTGTGCGCCGTCGTCGGCTCCTCTGCTCGCTCGCCGCCCTCCCGGCGCTCCTGCCGGGCTGTCTCGCCGGCCTCCCGCGAGCCTCGGGGCCGCGCTCCGGGCCGACGCCCGACGGGACGCCCGGCGGGACGGGCAGCGTCGTCGTCGCGGACGTCGGTGTCGAGTCGACCGACGACGACCGGCTCCGCGTGGTCGTGACGGTGACCAACCGTGGCGCCGAGCGGACGGACGCGCGCGCCGTCGTGACCGTTCGCGTCGACGGCGAGGAGTTCGTTCGCGAGAGGGCGGTGGCCGTGCCCGCCGGCGGGACGACGACGGCGGGCGTCGAGTTCGGGGTGACGTTCGACGCGTTCTCGTCCGGCGGGAGCGTGTC
>KI543181.1:290006-295442 GCA_000496195.1 uncultured archaeon A07HB70 | reverse complement strand
GGCCGCCTGTTTCGCCAGCATCGCCTCGCGGGCCCGCGGGTCGGAGCCCGACCGCATCACGAGCTTCTGCCAGTCGCTCCCGCTCTCCATCGACACCCCGGACGTCCGGAGGTAGTCGACGAACCGCTCCTGGCGCTCGTCGTAGCGCTCGCGCTCGTCGTCTGTCAGCTCGACTTCGATCCGTCGCAGGTCGTACTCCGCGAGGTACTCGCCGGTCAGGGCGTCCGGGTCGAGCCGGTAGACCCGGTCGCCGACCAGGTCGGCAACCGCCTTGTGGGCGCCGTCCGGGCGCTCGAACGTCGCAGTGAGGCCGAGGCGGGCCGGCGCCGCCGACAGCCGCGCGGCGTCCCGGTAGCCCTCGCCGCCGAGGTGGTGGGCCTCGTCGAAGACGACGAGGCCGAACCGGTCGCCGATCTCGCCGGCCCGGAGATACGCCGAGTCGTAGGTGGCGACCGTCACCGGCTCGACTGTCTGTTCGCCGCCGCCGAGCTGTCCGACGGTGACGCCGAACTCGGTCTCCAGCTCCCGGCGCCACTGGGTCACCAGGTCCACCGTCGGCGCGACGACGAGCGTCGGCGTCCCGCGCTCGGCGGCGGCCACGACGGCCAGCACCGTCTTGCCGCTCCCGGTCGGGAGCTCGACGACGCCGCGTCGGCCCGCCGACGTCCACGCCGTGAGCGCCTCGCGCTGGTAGGGCCGCAGGTCGTACGTCGTCGAGAGGCCGAGGTCGCGCTCTGGGAGGGCGAGCACGTCGTCCTCGTACGGGAGGCCGCGCTCGTCGAGGACGGTCCGGAGGTGGGCGTAGCGGTAGGCCGGCGCGCGCGCCGCCGCGCCGCTCACGCGCTCCTCGCGCTCGACGCCCGGCAGGTCCGGGAGCTCGTCGGCGGCGTCGACGCGCACCGTCCCGTCCTCGTAGGAGAGCCGGATCACTGCGTCCACGTCCGCTTGGCCGCCCGGACCGCCGCCGCGCGCGGCAGGACGCGCTTCAACAGCGCCCGGAGCCGGTCGCGCCACCCAGGCACCACCACGCGGTCGCCGTTCCGGAACCCGCGGTAGCCCGCCCGCGCGACGTCTGCGGGGTCGAGCAGCGACCCGCTCGCGATGCCGGCGTCGGCCATCCCGCCGCGCTGCATGAACCCGGTGTCTGTCTCGCCGGGACAGAGCGCCGTCACCTGTGCCGCCGGCGCGAGCTCCTCCGCGAGCGCCTCGGAGAACGAGAGCAGGTACGCCTTCGTCGCGCCGTACACCGTCGCGCCGGGCGAGGGGTAGATAGCCGCGATCGAGGCGACGTTCAGCACGCCGCCGCCGCGGCGCTCGATACCCGGCGCGTACCGCTTCGCCAGCCGGGTCGGCGTCTCGACGTTCAGCCGCCGCATCGTCGCCTCCTCGTCGCCGTCCGTCTCGGTGAACGGCCCGTAGACGCCGAAGCCGGCGTTGTTCACGAGGACGTCCGGAACCAGCCCCGCCCCGTCGAGCGTCTCGGCGAGCGCCGCGGCGCTCCCCGCCGTCGACAGGTCGGCACGCACGGGCGTCGCAGCGACGCCGTGGCGGCGGGCGAACGCCGACGCGACCTCCCGCAGGCGGTCGCCGGAGCGCGCGACGAGGACCACGTCGCTCCCGTCGGCGGCGAAGCGGGCCGCGAGTTCGTTGCCGATGCCCGAGGAGGCGCCGGTGACGAGCGCCGTCTCCGCGTCGGGCCGCGGCTCCACGGTCGGGTCAGCCGTCAGGACCGTCGGGCCGCCTGCTGCGTCGTCGTTCATATCTCGCCCTTCGGCGGCGTGCGAATAACCGTTCGGGCGCGACCACCAGGTTCAATCGTGCGCCGGCTCCGTAGCCCGGCGTGCCCGCTCGCCCAGCCCTCCCCCTCGACGAGTCGGCCGGCGCGGTCGCCGTCCTCGGCGCCGCGGCCAGACTGCTTCCGGCACTCCCCGGCGTGGTCGGGGCCTACGTCCTCCTCGCGCTCGTCACCCTCGTCTCGCAAGACGCCGCGAACCTGCTCTCGCTCCCGATCAACGCCTACGCCGTGACGGCGGCCTACCGCGAACTCGGCGGCGACCCCGCCGACGGCAACTCGTTCGGCGTCAGGGTGCTGCTCGTGCTCGTCGCCGGCCTCGTGACCGGTCTCGCCGTTCTTCTCGGGTTCGTCGTGCTCGTCGTCCCCGGTATCTACCTGCTCGTGCGCCTCCGCCTCGTCGTCGCGTCCGTGATGCTAGAGGACAGCGGCCCGCTCGAGGCGCTCGGTCGGAGCCTCACGCTCACGCGCTCGCAGTTCTGGACCGTCTTCGGCGTCTCGGCTGTCCCGGTTGCCGTCCTCGTGGTCGTGACGCTCGTCACGGCGCTCTCGGCTGGCACCCTGTCGTCCGGGGGACTCCCCGACCTCGCGGCGGTCCGGGGCGCCCTGCGCGTCGGCGGTGCCGTCTCGACGCTCGTGGCCGACCCGATCGCGGTGACGGCGAACGCGGTGCTGTTCGCGCTGTACGATGAGGAGACGACCGGCTGCCGGACGCCGACCGCGGGGTAGCGGGCGGGAACGCGCTACGTTTAGGTGGCCGCCCGACCTGACGCGGACATGGAGTTCTCCGAGCGGGTCGAGCGCATCTCGATCAGCGGCATCCGCGAGGTGTTCGAGGCGGCGAGCGCGGACGCGATCAACCTCGGACTCGGACAGCCGGACTTTCCGACGCCCGACCACGCACGGCAGGCGGCAGTCGAGGCGATCGAGACGGGGAAGGCCGACGCCTACACCGGCAACAGGGGGACCGAGTCGCTCCGCGAGGCCGTGGCGGCGAAGTTCGCCCGCGACCAGGGCGTCGACGTCGACCCGGACGAGGTGGTCGCCACCGCCGGCGCGAGCGAGGCGCTCCACGTCGCGATGGAGGCCCACGTCGGGCCCGGCGACGAGGTGCTGGTGCCAGACCCCGGCTTCGTCTCGTACGACGCGCTGACGAAGGTGGCGGGCGCGGAGCCGGTGCCGGTCGAGCTCCGCGACGACCTGACCCTCGACCCGGCGGCGGTCGAGGACGCGGTCGGCGAGGACACCGCCGCCTTCGTCGTCAACTCGCCCGGCAACCCGACTGGCGCCGTCTCGCCGCCGGCGGACGCCCGCGAGTTCGCCCGGATCGCGCGCGAACACGACGTGCTCTGTCTCTCCGACGAGGTGTACGAACACACCGTCTTCGACGGCGAGCACCGCTCGCCGCTCGAGTGGGAGCGGGAGAACGTCGTCGTCGCCGGCGGCTGTTCGAAGACGTACTCCATGACCGGGTGGCGGCTGGGCTGGGTCGTCGGCGCGCCGGCGCGCGTCGAGCGGATGCTCCGCGTCCACCAGTACGCGCAGGCCTGTGCGACCGCCGCGTCACAGTACGCCGCCGAGGCCGCGCTGACCGGGCCACAGGACGTCGTCGCGGAGATGTGCGACACGTTCGAGCGCCGGCGCGACATCGTGGTCGACCGGTTCGACGAGATGGGACTCGACTGCCCGCGCCCGCAGGGGGCGTTCTACGCCATGCCCGAGGTGCCCGAGGGGTTCGTCGACGCCTGTATCGACCGTGACGTCGTCGTCGTCCCCGGCGAGGCGTTCGGCTCGGGCGGCGAGGGCCGGATGCGCGTCTCCTACGCCACCGACGAGGCCGACCTGCGCGAGGCCCTGGACCGCATGGAGACCGCGCTCGCGACGGTGTCCCGGTAGCGAGAGGTTCAGGTACCCGGCGAGCGACCCCCGGACCGTGCGTGCAGCACTCGTCGTTCTCGACGGCTGGGGCCTGGGCGACCACGACCGGTGCGACGCGGTGAAGGCCGCCGACACGCCGGTCGTCGACGGACTGGTCGAGGCGGGTGCGTCGGGGGCGCTCGCCGTCGCCGGGCGCCGCGTCGGGCTGCCCGACGGCCAGATGGGCAACAGCGAGGTGGGCCACATGAACCTCGGCGCCGGGCGGGTCGTCCGGCAGGCGTACACCCGCATCGACGACGCGGTCGCGGGCTGGCGCGGCGGCCCGGTGCCGGACGGCGTGGCGCCGGAGCCGTGGGCCGAGAACGACGCGTTCCGGGCCGTCTTCGACCACGTCGCGGCCACGGGCGGTCGGATCCACACGATGGGGCTCGTCGGCGAGGGCGGCGTCCACGCCGACCAGCGCCACCTCCACGCGTTTCTCGCACTCGCCGCCGAACGGGGCGAGTCGCCGGCGGTCCACGCCTTCCTCGACGGTCGGGACGGCCCGCCGACGGCGGGTGTGGACCACCTCGCCGCGCTCCGGGCCGCGACCGCGGACCACGCGGGCGTCGTCGCGACGGTGACCGGTCGCTACTGGGCGATGGACCGCGACGAGAACTGGGCGCGAACCCGCCGGGCCTACGACGCGGCCGTCGCCCGCGAGGCCGACCGGGTCGTCGACGACCCGGTCGCCGCCGTCGAGCGGTCGTACGAGCGCGAGGTCACCGACGAGTTCGTCGAGCCGACGCTGGTCCGGGGCGGCCCGGCCCTGCGCGACGGCGACGCCGTCGTCTGGCTGAACTTCCGGGGCGACCGGGCGCGCCAGCTCGTCTCGATGCTGACGGGCCGCGTCGACGCGCCGGAGGCGCCCGCCGACCCGCCGGACGTCGCGCTCGTGACGATGACGGAGTACGACGAGCGGTTCCCGTTTCCCGTCGCCTTCCCGCCGCCGGACCTGCCGAACACGCTCGGGAGCGCCCTCGCGGACGCGGGCCTGACACAGCTCCGCGCCGCCGAGTCGGAGAAGTTCGCACACGTCACCTACTTCCTCAACGGCGGGCGCGAGCGGGTCTTCGACGGCGAGTCGCGGCTCATCGCCGAGAGCCCGGACGTGCCGACGTACGACGAGACGCCGGCGATGAGCGCCGCGGACCTGACCAGCCGCGCGATCGACCGGGTCGACGGCGAGGATCCGGACGTCCTCGTCCTGAACTACGCGAACCCCGACATGGTCGGCCACACCGGCGACTTCGACGCCGCCGTCGCGGCCTGCGAGGCCGTCGACGAACAGGTCGAACGGCTCGACGCCCGTCTCCGGGCCGCGGGGGCACATCTCCTCGTCACCGCAGACCACGGCAACGCCGACGACATGGGCGTGCCGGGCGACCCGCACACCGCCCACACCGCGAACCCGGTGCCGTTCGTCTCGCTGGCGCCCGGCGACGACCGGACCGGCGGCTGGCAGGTCCGCGAGGGCGGGTCGCTCTGTGACGTGGCGCCGACGCTCCTCGCCCGCCTCGGCGTCGACCCTCCGGCAGCGATGACCGGCGAGTCGCTGCTTCAGCCGCGGGACTCGGCGTAGATACGATAGGCCGGGCCGGCGACCAGCAGGCCGGCGACGGCGACGGCGACGACGACGAGGCGGGCGTCGACGCTCACCCCGGTCCCCGCCGCGAGGCTCCCGAGCTCCGCGCCGGCGAGGGCGCCAGCGACGGCCCACGGCCCCT
>KI543181.1:286316-289986 GCA_000496195.1 uncultured archaeon A07HB70 | reverse complement strand
AACACGACGAGCGCGGGGAGGAGCCGGGTCGGGGCTGCGGCCAGCCACGACAGCCGGCGGAGGACCCACCCGGCGTCGACGAGGAGGGCGGCGGCGAGGACGACGACTGCGGCGACGCCGGCGATCCGGACCGACCGGTTCGCGCTCCGTGACACGGCGGGTGGGCAGGGCGGAGCGACAAATCCGTTCCGCTCCGTCCACACCGCCGGTCGCTTCTTGTGTCTCCGACGCCGAGAGCCGGCGACGTGTCGCTCCCGACGGACCGCGACGCACGGGTCGAACTCGGCGTCGAACTCCTCGCCGGCGCTGACGAGGACGCGCTCGACGTCGCAGAGGCAGTCGACCGTGTCGAGACGGTGACGACGGACCCGCGCCTCGTCAGGGAGGTGCTCGACGCCGCGGCGCGCCGCGGCGTCGTCGAACGGGAGGACGGCGTTCTTCGGGTGCGCCGCCGCGGCGGGACCGTCCGGTTCGAGTCTGACGTGGTCGAGCGTCCGGTCGACGCCGACTGCCGGCGCTGCGGGACGACACTCTCGACCGGCTACTTCGTCAGGCTGCCGACCGGCGACCTCGGGCCGTTCGGCTCCACCTGTGTGCGACGGGTCGTCGGTCGGGACTAGCCCGACTACCGCCCGCGACGGAGCTCCTCGATGAGCTGGTCGAGCAGCTCGCGCTGGGCCTCGATTGCCTCGCGCTGGCGCGCTACCTCCTCGCGGAGCGCGCTGACCTCGGCGGCCAGGTCGGCGGCATCGTCGGCGCTCCCGCCGTCGTCGTCCGCCGACGCCGTCTCGCCGCCCACGACGTCGAGCGCGGGGGGGCCTGTCGGCTCCTCGCTGGCGCCGTCTGCCGACGTGCTCCCGCCGTCGTCGCCGAGCGGCGACAGCCCCTCGACGGCCATCCCGTCGTTCTCCGACGACTCCTCCGCGTCTGCGGCGCGAGCGGCGCGGAACGACTCCAGGTCGTCGTGGCCGTGGTAGTCGAGGACGGCGTCGACGAGCGCCTCGCGGAGCTCGCGGGCGCGGTCGTTCGGTGCTTTGAACCGCTCCTGTCGGTCGCCGGTCACGAGGACGACGGCGGTGCCGTGGTCCCCCGCCTCGAACCGGAGGTCGGTGACGTCGGCGTACGGATACTCCTCGTAGCCCTCGTCCCAGGCGGTGCTCCCGACGTGCTTGACGAGGCGCGCGCTGGTGACGACGACGGTCAGTTCGGAGAACCGGAACGTGTTCGTCACCGTCTCGCCGGAGTCGGCCACCCCGGCGGCGACGAGCACACCGGCCATCATCGGGTGGAGCGCGTCGTCGACGCGGCTCCGCGGGAGCGAGAGCGTCCGCTCGCCGTCGGTGCCGTAGTCGAGTCGGAGAGTCGCCTTCCGGCGCGACTCCTCGACGGCGATGCGCTCGACGTCGTGGTCGTACTCTGCGACAGACTCGTCGGACAGCAGTCCCTCCGCCCGGTAGACGACGGTTCGCGTCGGCGTGACGAGGAGGAGGTCCTCGCCGCCGAGCGACACCCGTGCCGCGACGGACTCGTCGCCGACGACCGAGCGAGCGGCCCCGGGGAGGTCCATATCCGGTCGTCCCCGGCAGCCCGGATAAATCTCCCCCCGGACGAGATAGGAACGTTCAATACCGGCTCGGAAATAAACGACAACAGGCCGGGTGGCTTAGCTGGACATAGCGCCGCACTCATAGGGTCAGCGAGATTCGGTGCGGTTCCGTCCCGAGAGGCCCGCCGAGCCTCGACGCCTGGGACATGCGGAGATCGCGGGTTCGGAGCCCGCCCCGGCCACTCTCACCCGACGAGCGACGACTCCGTGCCGTGTCACGGTCCCGGTCCGGGGAGCGAGAATATCACGATCATATACGGAACCGCGACGTAGACGAGCGACACCGCCGCCGAGAGCCCGTCGCCGCCCCGCTGGATACCCGGCAGGACCGACAGCGGGGTCGTGATGTCGTCCATGTCGTACCAGACCATCACGGGGAACATCAGCCACAGAAACGGCAGGGAGAACGTCGCGTAGCCGAGGAAGACGAAGCCGTTGCGGACGTGGTGGCCCGGGACCATCCACGGGATATACTGCGCGGCACCCATACGCCGGCAGAGACTGTGCCCGTGCCTAAGCGTTCGGGTTGCGCGGGACGCCGTCGTCGTCCGGAGCCGTTCGGCACGGGCCCGGGACTGACACGTGAGGTGTCCGGCCGGCCGGAGGTGGATTCAAGCGCCGGCGGAGCGGGGCGAGAGCATGGAGTCGGACTGGGCGGCGGCAGCCGTCGGCGGACTGGAGCGGGCCGGGGTCGACCACGTGGTTCACCTGCCGGACTCCTCGATAGCACCGGTGCTGGAGGCCGCAGCGGGGCTGGAGTCGACGCTCGTCTCGCGCGAGGAGGAGGCCGTCGGCGTCCTCGTCGGCGCGTGGCTCGGCGGCAGGCGGGGCGCGCTGGTGTGTCAGTCGAGCGGGCTCGCCACCGCGTTCAACGCCCTCGGGTCGCTCGCGGTGCCGGCACGGGTGCCCTTCGTGGGCCTCGTCTCGCGGCGGGGCGACCTCGGCGAGTTCAACGTCGCGCAGGTGCCGGCGGGCTACGGGATGCCAGAGATGCTCGACGCCGTCGGCGTCCGCAACCACGTCGTGGACCGACCGGAGGACGTCGGCCGGCGGACACGGATGGCCGCCGAGTCGGCGTTCTCGACGCGAACACCCTACGTCGTCCTGCTCGACGCGACGGTGACGGGGTATAAGTCCGAGGCGTCACGGGAGGACGACCGGTGACCGCGGACCAGTACGGCTGTACCGCGGCGGTGCTCGACCGGACGCCCGACGCCGCGGTCGTCTCGAACCTCGGCGTCGCCTCGTACGTCCTCGCCGCGGTCCGGCACCGGCCGCGGAACGTCTACCTCTGGGGGAGCATGGGCGTCACCACGCCCGTCGGCCTCGGGCTGGCGCTCGCGACGGACGACCAGGTGACGGTCCTCGACGGCGACGGCTCGACGCTGATGGGGCTCGGCGCGCTCTCGACGGTCGGCGGCGTCGACCCGCCGAACCTCGTCGTGGTCGTCTTCGACAACGGCGGCTACGAGACGACCGGCGGCCAGCGGAGCCACGCCGCGACGACGGATATCGCGGCGGCGGCGACGGCGTGTGGACTCGCGTCCTGGCGGGCGGAGACGGACGACGGGTTCGCCGACGCGTACGGCGCGGCGGTCGACCACGACGGCGCTGCGCTGGTCGTGTGTTCCGTCGCACCCGTCGATCCGGACGAACGCCCGCCGTTCGACTTCGCGGGGGTCGCCGGCCGGGCGCGCGACGCGATCGCGGGCCGCTAACCGTCGAGTCACGGGCCAAGATACAAGCGTTCCGCCGGACAGTAACAGACAATGGCGAACGACACCGGCGCGACCGGACGGCAGGCTCCGCTCCCGCCGGAGACGACATGGTTCGACACGGTCGACGAGCTTCTCGACGCCACGATCGACGCCGACGACGACCTCGAACTCACCTTCGACGGCCTCGCGGTGGACGTCCCGATGCGGATCGGCTGCGACTCGCCGCGCGCCCGCTGGCGGCTCGACGGGACGGTCCGGGTGTCGGTAGAGGGGACGCGCGGCCCGCTCTCGGACTGGCTCCAGTGGTGGGCCCGTCGGACCGACGAGTAGTCGGCCCGGGTTTTTG
>KI543181.1:281176-285308 GCA_000496195.1 uncultured archaeon A07HB70 | reverse complement strand
AGGCGGCGTACTACCTGAGCGTCAACCGTAACAAGCGCTCGGTCGCGCTGAACCTCGCGACCGACGAGGGACGGGCCGTCTTCCGCGACGTCGCCGACACGGCTGACGTCGTCCTCCACAACTTCCGCGTCGGCAAGATGGCCGAGTGGGGGCTCGGCTACCCGACGCTCGCGGAGCGCAACCCCGGCCTCGTCTACGCCCACATCACCGGCTACGGCGAGTGGGGCCCCCACCGCCACCGACCGGCGTACGACCTCGCGATACAGGCAGAGGGCGGGATGATGAGCATCACGGGCACGCCGGACGGCGAGCCGGTTCGCGTCGGCGTCGCTATCACCGACCTCGCGACGGGCTACTACACGACACAGGGGATCCTCGCGGCGCTGTTCGAGCGAGAGCTGGGCGACGGCGAGGGACAGAAGCTCGACGTCTCGCTGCTTGACTCCGCCGCCGCGCTCAACACCTACGCCGCGCTGTTCTACTTCGCGACCGACGACCCGCCGGGGCGGAGCGGGTCGAAGATACCCAACATCGTCCCGTACCAGGCGTTCCCGACGACCGACGGCCACGCCGTCGTCGCCGTCCCGTCGGAGCACCTGTGGCCGGGGTTCTGTGCCGCGCTGGGCCGCGAGGAGCTGGTCGACGACGAGCGGTTCGCCACGAACGACGACCGGGTGCGAAACCGGGCGACGCTGGAGCCGATGCTCGAGGCCGAGACCCGCGAGTACACCGCCGCGGCGCTCGTCGAGACGATGCGCGACCACGACGTGCCCGCGACGCCGATACACGACATGGCGGCGGTCTACGACCACGAGCAGATCCACGCCCGGGGGATGCGAGAGCGCGTCGACCACCCGACCGCCGGCGAGGTGGAGATGCCGGGGTCGCCGATGCACATGTCCCGGACCCCGGCGAGCGTGCGCGACCCGCCGCCGCTCCTCGGCGAGCACACCGACGCGGTGCTGCGCGAGATGGGCTACGACGACAGCCGGATCGCCGCGCTCCGCGACGCCGACGTGGTCGCGTAGGGCCGTCAGAGCGCGTCGGGCGCGAACCCCGACCGACGGACGCGGTGCGGGTCGACCCGGTCGAGGAGAGCGAGTTCGTCGGCGGTCGGCGCGGGCGTCTCGGCTGGGTCCGCGAACGTCGGGGCCCAGCCGGTCCGGTCGCGGACGGTCGACCGGTCGACACCGGGGTGGAGCGCGGTGACGGCGAGTTCGCCGTCGACCGGCTCGAACGCACACAGCGGCGTCACGAGGTAGTCGAGGTTGCCGACGGCGGTGACGAAGTCGACGGTCGCGGGGAGCGTCCGCGGCGAGTGCTCGGTGCGCCAGCCCCACGCGCGGTCGACGAGCGGGAGCAGCGACCCGCTCCCGCCGCCGCCGCCGAACTTCACCGTCGGACTGCTCCACGACCCGGCGGCGGTGCCGTTCATCCGTCCACGGCGGTCGAACTGCGCCGCGCCGACGAACATCACGTCGACGTCGCCGCGGGCGGCCAGGTCGAACGTCTCGGGCGAGCCGAACCGGGCCGGCGACCCCGCCAGCAGGCGGGCGCTCTCGGTTGAGAGCGGCGTCGGCGCACGCGAGTCGACGGCGCCGGAGGCCGAGAGGTGAGTCGTCCCGCCGCGCTCGGCTGCGGCCCGGAGCGCCGCCGTCGGGAGCGGCGACGCGAACCCCTGGAAGGCGTCCTCGACGCAGCCGAGACGGCGGAGGAGGCAGACCGCCATCGTCTCCGCGGCGGTGACCTCGCTGTCGGGCGCCGGGTCACGGCCCGCGCCGGCGCCGGGGGCGTCCCACGCGAACTCGTCGGACCGGCCGGCGACGGCGGCGTCGCGGTACGCGGCCTCGCTCTCGCCGACAGTCTCCGCCACGTAGCCGGAGAGGTCGCCGGCGCGCGAGCGCTCGCGGTACCGCTCGACCGCCGCCGCGTCGTAGTCGTACTCGCCGGGACAGGCGGTCGGATGTGCGCCGTAGGGGACGACGGCGACGGCGTCGACGAGGTGGTTCGGCACGCCCGTCTCCGCGGCGCGCGCGGCGAACGTCTCGCGGTCCTCGACCCGTTCCGCGGTGGCGAGGACGACGTCCGCGGCGGCGGCACAGAGTCGTTCGGTCAGGTCCGCGCCGCCGAGGCACAGGTCGCCCGCGGGCGACGCCGCGGCGGCGTGGAGGAGCGCGACGTCTGGCTGGACCCGCTCGACGACCGTGCGCTCCTCGCCCGTGACGGGGTCGGCGACGCGCGAGAGGGTCGGGTTGACCTCGAGGAGGTCGCTCCCGGCGAGGCCGGCGACCGGGAGCGAGTCGACGCCCGCCCGCGCGGCCCGGAGGCTCGTCGCGACGGTGTAGCAGGTGCCCTCGACCGGGTCGACGGCGCCGGTCTCGACGGCGCGCCGGTAGTTCGGCGCGAGGCCGAGCGCCTCGAACCCCACGTAGCCGTAGTGGACCGCGGTCGCTGCCCCCGTTCCACAGGGCAGGTCGGCGTCGAGCGAGTTCGCGAGGCCGACGAGCGTCAGGTCCTCTCGGCCCTGCCGGACGAGTTCGCGGACGAGCGCCATCGGCGCGCGGTGGAGCGTCTTGCCGCCGAGGGCGACGGTGTCGCCGTCGTCGACGGCTGCGGCGAGGTCGGGGAGTGACGCGCTCACGCCGTGTCGTCGCCGAGGTGGTGTTCCGGGTCGGTCCCGGCGTGCGAGTGGCCCTCGCCCGTCGCGGCCACCTCACACTCGACGTTCGTGTAGCCGGAGACGAACGGATCGACGGCGTCCTCGGCGGTGTCGTAGGCGTGGCGCTCGATACAGCCCACGTCGGCGCCGAGGAGGTGGACCGACACCGACGGCTCGTCGGAGACCGTCTCGACGGCGTGGATGTCGTTCTCCGGCGGGACGAGCCGGTAGTAGTCGCCGCGGCCCATCTCCTCCTCGCGGAGCCTGGTCAGTTCGGTGCCGTCGTCGGCACGGCGGTAGAACGTCTCGCGCTGGCGCCCGCCGTGGAGGCCGACCAGCCCCCACGCGAGGTGGTCGTGGACCGGCGTGGCGGCGCCGGGCGGGAGGACGAGCGTGAAAAGCGCCAGCCGCTCGTCCTCGCGGTAGAGCAGCCACTGCGCGATGTCGTCGCCCATCCTGCCCCTGTCGTCGTAGTCCTCGGGCGGGAGTTCGCGGTACCGTTCGGGGAGCCAGTCGTCCGCGGCGAGGAGGTCCTCGAACGCGGGTTCGACGGCGTCCAAGAGCGCGGGCACCGACCCGTGGTCGTCGGCGACGTCGTGGACCGTCTCGACGAACTCGCGGAGCCTCGGGTGGTCGTGAACGTACTCGGGGTCGTCTGCGCCGGCCATGTCACGGGCCTCGGCGCCGCCCGACAAGAACCTCCCGGGGGTCAGGCCGGCTTGCCGGAGACGTCCGTGCCGACGAGATAGGTTCCGGCGGCCATGAGCACTGTCGCCGGGGCCAGCACCCACGCGATGCCCGTCGTGCCGACGCCGGCAGCCGGAAACAGCAGTACCGACCCGACGAACAGGAGGACGATGCCGACGAGCGTGCGCTTGTTCATCTCCATGACGCCGGGGATGTGCCCGGCCGAATAATCCGTTTCGGTCACTGTCCGCGCAGCCGGGCGAGTTCGCGCGCCAGCGCCGAGCGTTTGATCAGCGCGAACCCGCAGCAGACGACAACGAACCCGACGGCGGTGCGGAGCGTCGGGACCTCGCCGAGGAGCGCCAGCCCCGTCGCGGCGGCGACGACGGGGGCGGCGTAGCTGACGAGGTTGATCTCGACCGGCCCGAGGCGGTCGAGGAGGTCGAAGTAGACGAGGAAGCCGAGGCCGCTCGCGACGACGGCGAGGTAGACGAGCGCACCGACCGCCTCCGGAACCGGCGCCACGTCCGCCGGCCGCTCGCCGACCGCGAGGCTCCCGGCGTGGAGGACGAGCGCGCCGAGGAGCATGGTCCACGCCGTCGACGACTCGGAGGGCAGCGCCGAGTCGCTGCGGCGGGTCAGCACCGACCCGAGCGAGAACGCCACGGTCGCGCCGAAGACGAGTGCGACCCCGCGGCCACGGGTCGTCGCCAGCGCCGCCGGGTCGACGCCGACGAGGACGACGACGCCGGCGAGGCCGACGACGACGCCGGCCAGCCCGACCGG
>KI543181.1:276234-281156 GCA_000496195.1 uncultured archaeon A07HB70 | reverse complement strand
GGAGCGACAGGAGGAGGAACAGGAGGAGGTTCCGTCGGCCCGGGGCAGCCACGCGCACGGTCGACTGCGGCCCGAGCCGCGGTTACCTCTTTCCGTTTCCGCCCAAGATTTTATTCCGGGCGGTACTGAACATCAGATATGGCCGTTCACGGCCGGTCGACGCTCCGCGCCCTGTTCGACGACGCGCCGACCCCGCACATCGCCCACCCGCCCGCGACCCACCGTCGACACTTCTACGTCGCGACGGACGGGTCCTACCGGGACGAGGGCGGCGGGCTCGGCGCCGTCATCGAGACCCGCGACGGCACCCGCGTGACACGGGTGGCGCTTCCGCACACCGCCCCGGACAACAACGTCGCCGAGTACCGCGCGCTCCACCTCGGACTCGACGTCCTCGCCGCGCGGGCGCCGCGGTCGGCGCGTGTCGGCGTGCTCGTCGACCTGGACCGGCTGGCCGCGAACGTCAATCGGGCGGCGCTCGCCGACGCCGGCGCCGACTGGGCGCCGGGCGGCGAGACAGAGGTGCCCCGCGGGAGCGAACACCACTGGCGCGGCATCCGCGCCCGCATCGCCGGCTTTCCCGAGCTCCGGGCGGCGAGTATCGACGGTCGGGAGAACCCGGCACACCCGCTCGCGAACGCGCCGGAGGAGTTCGCACACGTCAACCGCGGGGCCGACCGGTGCGTGCGCCCGGCGCCGGACCACGGCGTGAACGGAACGGCCGGCGTGGACGAGGGCGCACCACCGCCGTCGCGGGCCGAGCGGGCCGGCCGCCACGCGGGCGACTAGGCCACTCCCGTTCCCGCCAGCACGGCGAGGAGGCCGAGCGCGACGAGGAGCGGGAGGACGACGAAGACGAAGACGACGAGGACGACGCCGCTCACCAGGTTTGCGAGCAGGATTGCCGCCACCGCCGGCCCCGAGTCCATCCCCTGGAACGACCCGAGCCCGCGGTACTGGAGGTAGTAGCCGTACAGCGGCGAGACGAAGCCAACGACGGGCACGCCGCCGAGCGCCATCGTCGCCGCCGTCGGGTAGGCGAACGCCTCCAGCGTCCGGGCGAACGTCCCCTCCGCGGTGACGGCGACGACGACGTGGGCGACGACGACGCGGGTGAGAAATCCGACGAGCGAGAGCAGGAACACCGAGGCGGCGACGACTCCGCCCGCGACCGCCGCGGAGGTCGGGCCGCCGGAGTCGAGTGCGAGCGACGCGCCGACGGTGACGATGCCGAGGATGGCGGCGCCGACGAACGCCGACACCAGCACGTACGCGAGCGGGAAGCCGTACGCCTCGCGGAGATTGAAGTTCTCGAAGAAGAAGCCGGGCGAAGCGAGGAGTTTCTTCGTCGTGAGACTCCACCGGCGGACGGCACTCATGACAACGTGTCGACCACCGGGCGTCTTTGTTTCTTCGGCTACCCGTCGTCAGCCCGTCCCTGCGCGTCGACGACGGCGACGGCACCGAGGTTGACGATGTCTTTCACCTCGTCGCCGCGCTGGAGGACGTGAACCGGACGGTCCATCCCGACCAGCATCGGCCCGACGGCGTCGGCGCCGCCGAGCCGCTGGAGGAGCTTGTAGCCGATGTTGCCCGACTCGAGGTTCGGGAACACGAGGACGTTCGCCGGCTCGTCGAGCTCGGAGAAGCCGTAGGTGCCCTGGAGGATCCGCTCGACGACGGCGGTGTCGGCCTGCATCTCGCCGTCGACGGGAAAGTCGATGTCGGACCCGTGGAGCAGCTCGACGGCGTCGCGCGACCGCGCGGGGGTGCCGTCGTCGACGCTCCCGAAGTTCGAGTACGACAGCACCGCGGCCCGCGGCTCGACGTTGAACTGCCGGACGAGGTCGGCGGTGTGCTCGGTTATCTCGGCCAGCGCCTCGGCGTCGGGGTCGACGTTGACCGTCGTGTCGGCGCAGAAGACGACGCGGTCCTCGAACGCGAGGACGTAGACGCCGGCGGCGTAGTCGGCGTCGTCGGCGGTTCCGACCACCTGGAGCGGGGGTCGCAGTGCCGACGGGTAGTGGTGGGTCAGGCCGGTGAGCATCGCGTCGGCGTCGCCCGTCTCCACCATCACGCTCGCGAGGTAGTTGGTGTCGCGCCGGATGAGCTCCTGGGCCTCGTTCCGGGTGACGCCGTTTCGCTCGCGGAGCTCGTAGAGCCGCTCCGCGTACTGGTCGTGTTCGCCGTCCGACGGGTCGACCACCTCGGGGTCGAACTCGAGGCCGAGGTCCGTCGCGACGTCGCGGACGGTGTCGCCGTCGCCGATGAGCACCGGCTCTGCGATCCCCTCCTCGGAGAGCTGGTAGGCCGCGCGGATCATCTTCTCGTCGGTGCCTTCCGCGAGCGCGACCCGCTTCGGGTCCGAGCGGGCCTTGTTGTGGATCACCCGCATCAGCTCGCGCGACTTGCCCATCCGGGCCTCCAGCCGGTCGCGGTAGGAGTCGAGGTCCACCCCGGTCCGGGCACAGCCCGAGTCCATCGCCGCCGCCGCGACGGCGGCGGAGAGTTCGAGCATCACCCGCGGGTCGACCGGCTTCGGCAGGATATACTCCGGCCCGAACTGGAGCGGCTGGTCGCCGTACGCCTTCACCACCTCGTCGGGGACGTCTCGCCGGGCGAGTTCGGCGAGCGCCTCGGCGGCAGCGAGCTTCATCTCCTCGTTTATCTCCGTCGCTCGCACGTCGAGCGCGCCGCGAAAGAGGAAGGGGAATCCGAGGACGTTGTTGACCTGGTTCGGGTAGTCCGACCGCCCGGTGCCCATGATGACGGTGTCGTCGCGCGCGGCTCTCGCGTCCGGATAGGTTATCTCCGGGTCGGGGTTTGCCATCGCGAAGATGATCGGGTTCTCGGCCATCGACCGGACCATCTCCTGGCTGACGATGCCGGCGACGGAGAGTCCGACGAGGACGTCCGCGTCCGCGACGGCGTCGGCGAGGCCGCCCTCCGGGAGGTCCTGTGCGAACGCGGCCTTGTGCTCGTTCAGGTCGCCCGCGGCGGCGCGCTCCTCGGTGATGATCCCCGAGGAGTCACACATCGTGATGTTCTCGCGGGGGATGCCGAGCGAGACGTAGAACTTCGCCGTGGCGATCGCGGAGGCGCCCGCGCCGGAGATCGCGACCGTCAGCGACTCGAACTCCTTGCCGACGATCTCGGTCGCGTTGATCAGGCCGGCGCCGGAGATGATGGCGGTGCCGTGCTGGTCGTCGTGGAAGACGGGGATGTCCATCGCCTCGCTCAGCCGCTCTTCGATCTCGAAGCAGGCGGGCGCGGAGATGTCCTCGAGGTTGATCCCGCCGAACGTCGGCTCCATCGCCGCGACCGCCTCGACGAACGCGTCGGTGTCGTCGATGTCGAGTTCGACGTCGAACACGTCGATGTCGGCGAAGCGCTTGAACAGGACACCTTTGCCCTCCATCACGGGCTTCGATGCGCCGGCGCCGATGTCGCCGAGGCCGAGGACGGCAGAGCCGTCGGAGACAACCCCGACGAGGTTGCTCCGCGCGGTGTAGTCGTACGAGCGGTCGGGGTCGTCCTGGATGTCACGGCAGGGCGCCGCGACGCCGGGCGAGTACGCGAGCGACAGGTCGCGCTGCGTGTTCGTCGGCTTCGTCGTCCGGATCTCGATCTTCCCGGGCGGGTCCCGCCGGTGGTACTCCCGCGCCTCGTCGTCGAGCTGGTCTGCCATGCCCTCGCGTTGCTCTGCCGGGGCAAAAGGCGTGTGATCGTGTCGACCGATCGCTTCGACGTCTGTCGAACTGCCGCCGACCGGAGGAGCCAAGTGCGCCGCTCACCGAGCGCGGATATGACCGTCCAGTCGCGCACTGGCGGGGCGCTCACGTTCCCGCGGCTCGCGGCGTTCACCGCCGCGACGACGCTCACGCTCGTCTCGCTCGGCGTCTACACCGCCGCGACGGGGGCCGGACTCGCCTGCTCGGCGCAGTGGCCGCTCTGCGACGGCGGCGTCCTGCCACAGAGCGTCCCGTCGTTCATCGAGTGGTTCCACCGCCTCGTGGCGATGGTCGCCGGCTTCCTCATCCTCGGGGTCGCCGCGTGGTCGTGGCGGGCGCCCGAGTCCGACCGCCGGACCGCCCTCGTGGCGACGGCGGCAGCCGTGCTCCTGCCGCTCCAGGTGTCCGTCGGCGCCGTCACCGTCACCCTCTCGGGGATGGTTCCCGGCGGCTACGCCGTCCCGACGCAGGCGGCCCACCTCGCCGTCGCGCTCTGTATCTTCACCGCGCTCACCGTGACGAGCCTCCGGACGCTGGAGGGGTCGTACGACGACACGGGCCGCGAGCGGGCGCGGCGTGCGCTCCTCGCCGCCGCCGCCGTCGTCGCCGTCGCGGCGCTGTTCTCCCGGGTCGTCCCGCTCGTCCCGTACCTCCCCGCCGCACAGGCGACGTTCGTCGGCGTCGGTCTCGCGGGCTACGCCTCGCTCGTCGCCGCTGTGCGGTGGCTCCCGGCCCGGTCGGCGGCGCGCGTCGCCGCACTCGTCGCCGCGGCTGCGGTGCTCGTCGCGCTGGTGCTCGGCCGGGACGTCGTGATCTACACCGCGGCGGCGCGGGTCGTCAACGCAGTCGCCCTGGGGCTGGCCGTCTCGCTCGCCGCCGCCGCGGGGCTGCTCGTCGACCAGACGACCGGGTCGCCCGAGGGCGAGTCGCTGGCCGACGAGCAGACGACCTGATCACATGAAGTCGGTGAGACCGGACTGACCGTCGGCCTCGGCGTCCGTGTCGTCGGACTCGCCCGCTCCGTCGTCGTCGGCTGTCTCCGCTCCCGTGTCCGTCGTCTCGTCGTCCGCCTCGCGCGCCGGTCCCGGCGCGAACGCCCCGTCCGCGTGGTCCGACAGCGTCTCCTCGCGGCGCTCCCGTGCGTCCTCGACGACCGACGCCACCTTGTTCGTCGACTCCCCGCTCCCGGTG
>KI543181.1:271462-273316 GCA_000496195.1 uncultured archaeon A07HB70 | reverse complement strand
CGACGCTGGACGCTGTAGTTTCCGGCGATGTAGTCCCGGGTCTCCGGGTTCGTCGCCTCGACGTTCGTGACGTTCACCGGCTCCGTGGCACCAGTCCTGATCGACCCCGAGGCGGGTTGACGAGCAGGACGCGAGAGGGGTAGGTCGTCCCGAGCGACACCGAGACCGACTGCCCGCGGCCCCCAGCGCCGGTCTGAAGCAGCGCGCTCCGGAGCTCCAGCATATCCTGCTGAACCGCCTGGTTGTGGTTGAACTCGACCTGCTCGTTCTCCGCGGGAACCGCGACGGCCTGGTACGTCGAGAGCGCGACGATCAGAACCCCGAACAGGAGGATAGCGCCGATCTGGACGGTGACGCCGCGCCGGTCCTCTGCGAGGCGTCGCATCTTACGATAGTTGCGTCCGGAGCCGTTTAACTCAGTCGTCTTCGACGACCTCCGGGTTCGCGAGCGCCGACTGGAGGCTGTCGAGGCCGTTCACCCACTCCGAGACGAGGCCGTACTCGATCTCGTCGACGACGTCCATGTCGAGGTCGTCGTCGTCGATGACCCGCGTGCCGGCCTGGACGACGTAGCCGAGGGCGGCGTCGACGTCGTTCTCGGTCTCGGCGTCGGCGGCGGCGCGGACGTACTCGGCCACCTCGGCGTCCGTCGACGGGCCGGCGGCGACGTACTCCTCGGCGGCGTAGAAGACAGGAACGAGGCTGGTCTGGACGCCGTCGATGAGCATCAGACTGTCCTCGTCGGCGAGGTCGACCTCCGACAGCACGATCTCGCGGATGCGCGTCAGCTCCTCGGCGGCGGCCTCGGCGTCGATGACGCCGTCGTCGTGGGCCGAGAGTACCTTCGCGACGGCGATTGCGGTGTCGTCCTGGAGGTTGATTAGCAGGCGTGCCGACTCCTCTTCCTCCGGGTCGAGATCCTCGTCGGCGACGCGGTCGAGCCAGTTCTGCCACCGCTCCTCGGCGTAGAACTGCTCCTCCTCGCCGTCGCCCGGTGCGCCGTCGGCACCCTCGTCTGTCATGACCTCCCGTCTCTCTGCCCGGGTGAAATGCCTTTCCTATGCCGGGATCGGAGCGGGACTCAGCGCTCCAGCGTCGCCAGGGTGTCGACGCCGTAGACGGTCCGCGGCGTCTCGACGTGCGCGCGCCGGACTGCCGCCTCGTACCCCTCGTCCAGCAGCAGGCGTGTCCGCCGTGGCACCGTCTTCGGCCCCATCACCGCGCCGGGGCGGTCGGGGTCGTCGACGAAGTCCGTCTCCATCAGGAAGGGCTCGCCCCGCTCGGCGTGGGTGCGTAGCCACTCCTTCCGGGCCATCACGCTCGGCGTCGGGCCGTCGAGACGCGGCCCGGCGTAGTGTTTGACGACGCGCTCGGGCGCCAGTCCCCGTTCGTCGGCCCAGTCGGCCACCTCGGACAGGTCCTCGCTCTCCTCGGTGTGGAGCTGGACGGGACAGTCCTCGCGCGCGCCGAGCGAGAGCGCGTGGCGCAGGACGCGGTTCGACGCCGCCCAGACGTCGTCGGTCGTCTCGTAGTGTGGCCGTCCGGACTTGAGCGCGAGCGCCCGCCCGTCGGCGACGTACGTCGCGGCGCGCTCGAGCCCCGCGCACATGAGCGTCGCCGCCTCGTCTGGCGCGATCCCCCGGTCGTCGACGAGCCGCGACACGAGTCCGGGGTGGACGCCCAGTACCGGCCACGCGCGGCCCGGAAGCATCTCGTCGGCGCGCGCGACGACGGCGAGGGTCCGCTCGAAGACGGCGTCGAAGTCCGCGGCCTCGTCGGCCTCGACGCCGAGCTGCCACGATGGCTTGTTGACGACGAGGAGGTGCGTGCCGCCCAGCCGCCGGAAGTCGGCGA
>KI543181.1:266027-271442 GCA_000496195.1 uncultured archaeon A07HB70 | reverse complement strand
CGAGTCGTCAGGATTAGGTTCCGCGACCGGCTCCGTGCTGACGATGGAGGTGTCACGGGTGGTCGACGGCGCCGCCGAGGTCTGCGAGGACGTCGTCGCCGTCGGCGAGCGGTCGGTGGCCGTGGCCGACGGCACCAGCGGGTTCGGCGACCGGTCGTTCACCGACGGCGAGAGCGACGGCCGGTGGTACGCGGCCCGCCTCGTCAGGGCGCTCGTCGACGAACTCGACGCCGGAGCGGACCTGCGCCCGGCCTGTGCGGCGGCGATCAGCGAGACCGGACGTGCGCTCGCGGCGGCGGTACCGGGCGACGCCGACCGGTCGGTGCGGAGCGCCGTCGCCGGCCACGAGCTCCCGAACGCGAAGGTGGCCGCGGCGGCGTGGGACGACGACGGGGCGCTCTCCTACCTCGTGCTGGGCGACACCTCGGCGGCGTTCGTCGACCCGTCGGGACGCGTCTCGACGCCGGGCGTGCTGGACCACGTCGACGAGCGCACCGCCCGAATCAGGTCGGAGCTGAAGACCCGTGGCGCCGACGAGGCGGAGGTCCGCGAGGGACAGCTCTCGCACATCCGCGCGACCCGCTCGTTCTGTAACGTCCCCGGCGGCTACTGGGTCGCGCGGCTCAACCCGCTCGCGGCGGAGTTCGCGACGACCGGTCGCCGCGCGCCAGGCGACGGCCCGGTGCTGTGCTACACCGACGGGTTCGACCCGCTGGTCGGGCGCCTCGGCGTCTTCGCGGACCCACCGGCGATGGTCCGGTTCGCCGCCGACGAGGGCGTCGCGGCGCTGCGTGACCGGCTCCGGACGGTCGACGACGACTCCCCAGACGACGCGAGCGCGGTGCTGGTCCGGGCGTAGCCCCCCGGCGCTAGCCCGCTCGTAGCCGTGACGAGGGGGCGGCTCCGGCCGAGCGACTGTCGCCCGGCGCCGACGACGGCGTCGGCCGGTCGGCACAGGCCACCCCGAGGGAGACGCACGAGTTCGCCGCCGACGCAGCCGAGCGGCCCGAGCTCTCGACGTCGTCGCGGTCCGGCGACTCGTCGAGAGCCAGCGGTCGGTCGACTACCCGGCGTCGCGCCGCTCGGCGAGCCGCGCGGCGAGCGTGCCGTACCCGAGCGCGACGAGGAGAAGCTGGAGCCCGGAGCCGACGACGGGGAAGATTCGCTCGACAGCCTGGTTCGACTCCGCGCCGGGGTTCCGGGGCTCGGGGTCGACGCCGGTGAAGTAGGCGGTGTTCTCCGTGGTGCGGGCGGGCTGGTCGGGCGAGAGGTCGACGAACGTCTGGACGACCCCGCGCTCGGACGACAGCACCAGCCGGCCGTTGGCGCTCACGAACTGGTCGTGGACCGGATAGAGCAGGTTGACGCCGTTCGTAGCGAGGTCCGGAGCGATGCCGCCGACGAGGACGGCGGCGACGGCAACCCACGCCGTGCGGACGCCAGCGGCGCCGTAGCGCGCCCGGAGCCGGCCAGAGCGGCGCGCGTCGACGACGAGGAGCGCGGCGAGGAGGAGCGGCAGGAGAATCGTGTGGAGGAGCGCACGGTGGGCGCCGGTCACCGCCAGCCCGACGAACGTGTCGAGGTCCGGAACCGCCGCGGCGGCGAGGACAGCGCCCGCGCGCCGTGGCGTGAGGTGGTCCCCGAGGAGCGCGGCGGCGAGGACGGCGGCGACCGCGAGGTGGACGAGGGTCGATGGCACGGCACGGAGTTCGAGCGGGCCAGCAAAGCAGTTGTGCCGTCGACACGCTTTTTTCCGGCGTTGCCGGTCGACGTGTATGGGATCCGAGGCGGGGCCGGCGAGCGACGAGGCGAGCGCGCGGACACGGCTGGCGCGCCGCATCGCCGGCGAGGTGGCGATGAGCGACGAGCCGGGCGCGACCCTTCGGAAGTGGCGAACGGACTTCGACGTCTCCCAGACCGACCTCGCGGACGCGCTCGGCGTCTCGCCGTCCGTCGTCTCGGACTACGAGAGCGGGCGGCGGGCGAACCCCGGAATCGGCGTCGTCCGGCGCACCGTCGAGGCGCTCCTCGACGTCGACGAGGCGCGCGGCGGACGGCGGGTTCGGCAGTTCGCGCGCGTCTACTCCGCCGGCTTCGAGAACGACGTCGTCTACGACCTCCGGGAGTACCAGACCGCCGTGCCGCTGGACCGCGTGTACGAGGCGCTCGGCGCGACGCCGCTCGTCGACGGCGACCGGAGCGTGGTCCACGGCCACACCGTCATCAACAGCGTCGCGGCGATCACCCGGCTGTCGAGCGAGGAGTTCTACCGGCTGTACGGCCAGTCCACCGACCGGCTGCTCGTGTTCACCGGCGTGACGCGGGGCGAGTCGCCGCTCGTCGCGCTCCGCGTCGTGACGCCGACGCCGAACGCCGTCCTCCTCCACGGCCTCGCGCCGGAGGAGGTGTGGGAGCACGCGCCGGCGCTGGCGCGGGCCGACGGCGTCTCGCTCGCGTCGTCGACGACCGGGCTCGACGAGACACTGGCGGCGCTCCGGGGGCTGTAGCCGGCGCGGGCCGCGCACGCGGCTGTGCCTACTCCACGTACTCGTACTGCCGCTCGTTCATCCGTCCCCACCCGGCGTGGACGAACTCGTTCGCCGGCTGTGTGAACGGCTCGACGTCCGACTCGACGTCGTGGTTGTGTGTGTCGTGGATGCGCTCGTACTCGTCGAACGAGAGGTCGTAGCGGGCGCCGAGTCGCTCCTGCAGGTCGATGGCTGCGACACCCTCGCGCCACCCCTCGCGCACGGTCTCGGAGTGGATCTCGGCCTGTGCACCGGAGCCGTACGACCCGACGAGCAGCTCCTCGCCGACGAGGTCCTCGTCGTTTCGCAGCGCGGAGAGGAGCGCACTGGCCCGGGCGAGGTGGACCGACCCCGTGTACCAGTTGCCGACCTGGCGACCGATGTCGATCGTCGGCTCGATCGTCGCCTCGTACCACTCGCGGTAGCGGCTGGTCTCCGAGAGCGCGTCGACGTAGTCCCGCATCGCCGTCTCGAACGCCTCGCGGTCGTCGAACGCGTCCTCGCGGGGCTGGCGGCCGATCTCCGGCGCCAGCGCCTCCTCTAGCTCCGTGCCGCGGGTGACGTGGCGGTACGCGAGGACCGCGGCCTTCCGGACCATCCCCGGAAACGGCGTGTGGAACGGCGCGAACCGGAAGTCCTCGACCCCGACGCGGCCAGAGACGGACTCGTAGTCCTCCAGCGCCTCGCGCATCCGGGCGAGATACACCTTGACCGAGCGCTTGCCGTCGACGCTCGGGAACTGCTGTTGTGGCTTCAGGAAGTCCGTCTCGTCCATGCTCCCGATCCCCTGGTCCGTCGACAGCGAGACGATCGAGGGGTCCTCGTCGACGAGCATCGCCACCGCGCCCGCGCCCTGCGTCGCCTCGCCGGGGTCGCCGCGGGCGTACAGCGCGGTGTCGGTGGCGATGACCAGCGCCGCCCGACCGCGGTTCCGGCCCGCCCGAATCCAGTTGTAGGCGTCGTCGACCGACTGTGTGCCGGAGACGCAGGCGAACTTCCGCTCGCCCTTGTTGGCGTGGCGGAAGTCGCCCTCGTACACCTGTTCGAGACAGCCGGCGACGTACGTCGAGACCGGCTTGGAGTTGTCGAACGCGCTCTCTGTCGCGACGTCGATGCGCCCGACGTCCGTCGGCGCGAGCCCCTCGCGGTCCAGCAGCGACTTGGCGGCGTTTGCCGCCATCGTCACGATATCCTCGTACGTGTCCGGAAACGACGACGCCCGGAGGCCGAGGCCCTTCGTGTACTTCTCTGGGTCGTCGCCCTTCTCCGGCGCGAACGTCTCGGCGAGGTCGAGTTTACACTTCCCGGTCCAGATCTCGATAGCGTCGATCCCGACGGCTCGGTCTGTCATGGCCACGCCGTCGACCGGCGGTCAGGAAAGCGTGTCGATGCTAAGTTCGTTAGCTGTCGAACTTCTGCGGTCAGTTCCGGGCGGGCCGCCGCCTCAACTATCCTCTGGTGCGACGAAGTACGTCGCCGTCTCGCCGCTCTTGAATTCGACCGTGATCACGAAGAAATCACCCGGGTCGACGTCGAACTCGTCACCGCCGGTTTTAGAGTTGTAAAATTTGAGGGTCACCTGCTCACTTCCTCCCCCACCGATGTCCGTGGGTCCGACTGACTCGAAGCCACCTCCCTCGCTCGCGACGACCAGCCGAGAGGTGCTGTTGAACAGAACCGACTTCGGTGGCGTGTCTCTCCCGGGGCCGGTACCCGGGTCGCCGACCTGGTAGAAGCTGAGTCGCGCCTGTGTAATACTACGCGTGCTGGATACGCGGTTCTCGAACGTCAGCTTGACCTCCGCGCTGAGTTTCCCATTCCCTTGCCCGTTCTGTTGATTGACGATGGTCGCCCCGGTGACAATGACCCCGTCAACGGGGTTGATCTCCGCGCCGTCTCCTCCGCCGCCGGTGTCGGACCCGACGTCGCTGGACGTGACCGTCGCCACGGCGCTCCCGTTCGTCGCGTCGAGCACCGGCGTTCCCGACCCGTCGACGAGCGTGAGACTCGCCGTCCCGGTGCCGGCGTAGTCGAACGCCGCCTGCCCGTCCTCGCCGACGGTGACGTTCGTCGGCGAGAGGACGGCGGTGTCGTTGCTCGTCATGGTGAGGTTCTCGGACACCCGCGAGTTCGGCACGGGGTTGTTGTACCGGTCTCGCACCTCGACGGTGACGCCGTCGTCGTCCGTCTCCGTGGTGACGTACGCCGGGCCGGGCGGCGGGCCGAGGCTCCCCACGCCGACGAGCGCGGTCCGGAGCCGGTAGGTGACGCCGCCGTCGAAGCTGAGGTTCACGGCGTCCTCGCCCGGCACCTCGGCGACGCGGTAGACGTGGCCGTCGGCGACGAAGGAGGGGTCGTACTCGTCGCCGAGGAGCGTCCGCCACCGGTCGGCAGAGAGCGTCGTCGGCACCGTGAGCGTCAGGTTCCCGTCCGGTCCGTCACTGACGGGGATCGTCCGGGTCGAGGCGCTCCGTGCTCGCGGGTCGACCGTGACCGCGCTGGACTGCGCGCGAGAGAGGTTCCCCTCGACGGCGACGAGCGTTATCTCGTTGCCCTCGACGAGCGTCTGCCCGCTGACCGCCGTGTCGTTGCCGTCGGGGTTCTCGTTGACCGTCGTGCCGAGCCGTTCGGTCGTCGTCGGTGCGCTGTCGTAGACGTTGTAGCCCGGCTGGTAGGTGACGGGCCGCGTCGCGAGGGTGTACGGGCCGTTCGCGCTGGCGTTCAGGAAGTCGTCGGTCTCGTCGTCGGCGGCGGTGGCGTTCGACAGGGCGACAGACTGCGACGGGCCGGTCCGGATCGACCCCGAGGCGGGTGGCGGGTTGACGAGCAGGACGCGAGAGGGGTAGGTCGTCCCGAGCGACACCGAGACCGACTGCCCGCGGCCCCC
>KI543181.1:264313-266007 GCA_000496195.1 uncultured archaeon A07HB70 | reverse complement strand
TACGACCCGGACGCAGAGGCGGGCAACGACGTCGCGTACGTGGCCGACGTGACGAAGCCCGGTCCAGAGAGAGTCACGCTCACGCTCGAGCCGGGTGTTACCTATCAGTTACATACAGCACGGGTGGCAGTCGGACCCGGCACCCACACCACTAATCCAGCGTACCTAACCAGAGAGACGACACAGACCGGCGAGGACGTCGTCTTAGAGGTCCGTGACCGGTACAACAACGCAGTTCCAAACTCGGATACGAATCAGAATCTGACGGTCAATGTCTCGACAGGGCGTAGCCAGGTTGCCGACGCGGACGGGCTCAAGACTGTCGGACAGGACGGTCGCGTCACGTTCGATGTGACTGTCCCGAGCGGAGCGATCAACTTCACGCTACAGAACACGTCGCGGTCGCTCTCGACGGCGAACCGGTCGGTGAACACGTCGGTCACGGCGCTGGGCGCTGCCGATAATGGTGGTAATAAAAATACGAACAACCAGGACGGGACAATAGACGGAAGCGAGTCAAGTTGCGTAACAGAGGTTGTAAACAGCGGAACCAATAAAGGTTCAGAATTTATTAGCTTTGATATTAAGAATAGCAGAGATTGCGGTGATTCAATTACTATTCAGAAGTTCGGCATTAATTATAGCGGGAGCAAGGACAACGGGCCAATCATGCTGGTTCGTGACCCCAGTTCCGATGATTTGAGTAAAGACAACGTAGTGAAGATTACTGGAGGAAACGCAGAGGGAAAATACAAACCAGAAGATGGTATTCATCAGTTCGATGGCGGAGAAATTCAATCGTTAGATACTGGCTACACGATCAATCAAAATACGTCTGCAACTGTTGGTCTATTCTACCTCTCAAACGGCGATGAAAATAATAATCAAAAGAAGGCAATAGCATTTCAGGAGGCTAACGGAGAGCGGGTTACCACTGACCGGCCTGACAAACCACATATTGAAGTAAGTTTAGTATTTAAGGATGGTTCCGTTGCAGACATCTATATTGATGCAAGTAACGGCTTCAATTCATGAATAAAAATACGGAGATTGAAACTCCGTATCGGGGCACCATTATTACGACAGCGAGGGAATCAGCCTACTGCGGGAACCCAGCAGTGCCCACATGCGGCACAACGTGACTATCGGAGGGAGCAACACACGAGTTTGCTGGGTATCGACGTGAATGCTGTCACAATATTAAAAAGAACGTCGTTTATTTACATTGAATCCGCGACAGAGATTAGCGGATTCATTTATTAATCTCAAACTATGTAACATTCTTTATTCGTCACAAACTTCCACACTATATGTGTCTTGAACTCAGACTGAGCTATACCTTTGGGCCTGCCAGTGTCGCCAGAAACCAGACACTCATGGCCACGGCATAGAGCAGTTCAAACAAACCGATTACAATACTGATGCTTTCTGTCAACACGAACTGAGCGGAAGCTACCGTGGCTCTGCTTAAACGTGCGGGTCGTTATACTGCTTGCGTCCTCGGTTTGATATACCGTCACGACATCACAACCGCTATCTCGCGCTGGCAGGGGCACGTCAGCAGATCATCCTGCGCGTGTTCGCTCGCTATACCCCGCTGCTACGTCCGCCTGCTGGAGTCTCACGGCTCAGACGACATGGAGTAAGAGAGAGCCACCCATGACTACAACTCGTCTACGTGAACGAGACGGAGA
>KI543181.1:245681-264293 GCA_000496195.1 uncultured archaeon A07HB70 | reverse complement strand
GTCGTCGACCACCTCGCCGACCGCTCGGAGTTTCTCACCTCCTACACCCAGTACCAGCCGGAGGTGACACAGGGGTTCCTCCAGGCGCTGTTCGAGTACCAGTCGATGCTCGTCGAGCTGACCGGTCTGCCGGTCGCGAACTGCTCGCTGTACGACGCCGCGACGGCGCTCGGCGAGGCCGCGCTCCTGGCCGCGCGGGTCCGGGAGGCGTCCGGCGAGACGGTGCTCGTGCCCGGCCACGTCGCGCCGGGGCGCCGGGCGGCGCTCGAGCGCTACGTCGACGGCGCCGGCCTCCAGGTGGCCTCGTACCCGATGGCCGGCGGGACCGTCGACGTCGCGGCCCTGCGCGACGCCGTCGACGACGAAACCCTGCTCGTCTACGCCGAGACGCCGACGGTCCGGGGCGCGGTCGAGCCGGCCCTCGACGCGGCTGGAGCGGCTGCCGACGACGCCGACGCCCTGTTCTGTGTCGGCTCGGACGTCCTCGCGCTGGCGCTGCTCGAGCCCCCCGCCGCAGCCGGCGCGGACGTCGTCGTCGGCGAGGCGGACGCGCTCGGCCTCGGGGCTGGCTTCGGCACCGGTCACGGCCTGTTCGCCGCGCGCGAGGCGTTCCTCCGGCAGATACCCGGTCGACTCGTCGGCGCGACGGAGGACGAGACCGGCCGGCGGGCGTACACGCTGACGCTCCAGACCCGCGAGCAGCATATCCGGCGGGAGCGCGCCACGTCGAACGTCTGCACGAACCAGGCGTGGCTCGCGCTCCGGACGGCGATACACGTCGCGACGCTCGGCGCGAAGGGGATGGTCGACCTCGCCGAGGACCAGGTGCGGTACGCCCGCGACGCGGCGGCGCGGCTCGACGACCTCCCCGGCGTGGCGGCGCCCGCCGACGACGCCCACCACTTCCGTGAGTTCCCGGTCCGGGTGCCCGGCGACGCGGCGCGGGTGCGCGACGACCTCCGCGACGAGGGGTTCGCGGTCCACGCCATCGACGACGACCTGATTCAGGTGTGTGTTACGGAGGAGACAGTCGCCCACGTCGACGACCTGACCGCGGCGCTGGCGGAGGTGGTGTCGTGAGCGACGACGACCGCGGCTACACCTTCGACCAGGCGCGGTGGGCCGACGACGAGCGCTACGTCTCCCTGCTCTCCGAGGCGGCGCCCGGGCGGGCAGAGCCCGGCGACGCGCTTCCGGACGACCTGACGCGGGACGAGCTCGCACTTCCGGACCCGGCGGAGCCGACGGTGGTGCGCCACTACACCCGGCTGTCGGCGCTGAACTACGGCGTCGACACCGGGCCGTACCCGCTCGGGTCGTGTACGATGAAGTACAACCCGGCGTTCCTGGAGGACGTGGCCGCCCTCCCGCAGGCGGCGGTCCACCCCGACCGGCCCGACGAGTCGGTACAGGGCGTACTGGAGGTTCAACACCGCCTCCAGCGCGCGCTCGCCCGCATCGGCGGCATGGACGCGGTGACGCTCCAGCCGCCGGCGGGCGCGGCGGGCGAGTTCACCGGCATCGAGGTGACGAAGGCCTACCACCGCGCGAACGGCGAGGGAGAGACGCGCTCGGAGGTACTGGTGCCGTCGAGCGCCCACGGCACCAACTTCGCGACGGCGGCGATGGCGGGCTACGAGGTCGTCGAACTCCCGCCCGGCGACGACGGACGGGTAGACATCGATGCTCTGGCGGCGGCAGTCGGGCCGGAGACGGCGGCGCTGATGCTCACCAACCCGAACACCGTCGGGCTGTTCGAGCGCGACGTCGTCGAGGCCGCCGACCTCGTCCACGACGCCGGAGGGCTGCTCTACTACGACGGCGCGAACCTGAACGCGCTGCTCGGGCGCGCTCGCCCCGGCGACATGGGGTTCGACGTGATGCACTACAACGTCCACAAGACGTTCGCGACGCCACACGGCGGCGGCGGGCCGGGCGCCGGCCCGGTGGGGGTCGTCTCCGACCTCGCCGAGTTCCTGCCGACGCCACACGTCCACGAGACCGACGACGGCTACGAGCGGTACGAGCCAGAGCGGTCGGTCGGGAAGGTCCACGGGTTCACGGGCAACTGGCTCGTCCTCCTGAAGGCGTACGCCTACGTCGCGCGTCTCGGCGACGAGGGGCTACGCGACACGAGCGCGACGGCGGTGCTGAACGCAAACTACCTCGCCGAGCAGATCGGCCTCGACGTGCCGTACGGCCCGTTCCACCACGAGTTCGCGGCGACGGCGGGCGACCGGGACGCAGCCGACCTCGCGCGGGCCATGCTCGACCACGGCGTCCACCCGCCGACGACGAAGTGGCCGGAGTTCGTCCACGAGGCGATGCTGACCGAGCCGACCGAGGCCGAGTCGCGGCGCGACCTCGACGCCCTCGCAGCGGCGTTCGACGCCGCGGCGGCGGCAGACGACGAGACGGTCGCGGACGCGCCGGAGCGGACCGCGGCGCGCCGCATCGACCAGGTCGGGGCGGCGCGGGAGCCGCGGCTGTCGTGGCAGGCGCTCGACGACGAGGACGCCGCGGGGGACTGACGCGGCGGTAGCGTCAAGTCGCCGACCGCCGACCGGCGAGCCGAGATGGACGAGGTAGCGCCGGGGCTGTCCGTCGGGACGACCGCCGACGCGGCGGGCGCGGACCGGAGCGTCGACGTGGTCGTCTCGCTGACACACGAAACACCGGACGCGGCTGGGCCGGTGGTCGTCGACGTCCCGATGTGCGACGGCCCACGCAACGACCCGTCTGCGTTCCGGCGCGCCACGGACCGGACCCGGGCCGCGCTCGACGCCGGGGACCGGGTGTTAGTCCGCTGCTCGGCAGGGTCGTCCCGGAGTCCAGCCGTCGCGGCAGCCGCGCTCGTCCTCCACGACGGCCTCGCGGTCGAGACGGCGTTCGAACGCGTGGCTCGTCACCGGACAGGGGTCGACCCGCACGCGGCACTGGTGCGGCGCGCAGTCGCAGCCGTCGAGGGCGCGCGCGGCTGACCACCACACTACTCGCCGTCGAGACCGGCTCCGTGAGCCCTGTACAGTACGCGTCGCCGGCGCCCGCGTCGCTCGGCGGCACAGCAGCGACGCCCCGGCGAGAGCCCTCCGCCGGGGGCTACCCCGCCTCGATGCCGTCGATACGGACGAACACGTAGCCACAGTCCGGACAGCGGAACTTCCGCTTCTCGCCGAGGTGGACGGCGGTTCGCGCCGTAGTGTAGAACTCGCGGTCGTCTCCGCAGTCGGGACACGACCGGGTGACGGTGTCGCTCACGCAGGCTGGTGTGGCGGCAGCGCTGTTGAACGCTTCGGTCGGCACGCATCAGAAGGACGGACACCCGGCGGGGGCCGGGCGCCGGCCGGCGCGACGGTGGGACCAGGCCGGCCCGCGGCGCCGGGGCAGGACGCCGCGAGCGGCCACGTATGGGGCAGAGTGGCCGTGTCGGCCCTGACGGTCCGCACCGTCACAATCTATCTTTAGAACTGCTAACATATATCGGTTTCCCGGAACGGGGCGGCTTGTCGCGTCCGGACGAGGGCCGGGACGACGCCAGCTTCTTGTCCGATTCGACCGAACGTCGAGTGTGACTGTCACGCTCTACGCGCTCGACGGCTGTCCGTACTGCGAGAAGGTCCACGACGCGCTCGAAGACGCCGGCGTCGACTACGAGACCGCGTGGGTCGAGGCGCTCCACTCCGAGCGAAACGAGGTCAAACGCGTCAGCGGCCAGCGTGGCGTCCCGGTCCTCGTCGACGACGGGCACGGGGTGACGATGGCCGAGAGCGACCGGATCCTCGAGTACGTCGACCGGAGCCTCGCGTGAAGATATACACCGGCCGAGGCGACGACGGCCTGACCGACCTGCGGGACATGTCGCGGGTGTCGAAGACCAGCTCCCGCATCGAGGCCTACGGCACCGTCGACGAGGCAAACGCCCTCGTCGGGACCGCACGGCCGACGGGGCACGACGACGTCGACGGCTGGCTCGGGACGGTCCAGAACCACCTCCACGTCGTCCAGGCCGACTTCGCCAACCCCGACCCGGACGAGGAGGACCCGAAGGTGGCCGCCTCACACGTCGAGTGGATCGAGGGCGTAATCGACACCGCCGACGAGGAGCTCGACCCGCTCGAGAACTTCATCCTGCCCGGCGGCTCCGAGGCGGGCGCGACACTCCACCACGCCAGGGCGGTCACCCGCCGCGCCGAGCGTCGCGCCGTCGCCTTCACGACCGACGAGCCGGCGAACGACGAGGCGGTCGTCTACCTCAACCGCCTCTCGGACGCGCTGTTCACGCTCGCGCGCCTCGTCAACGCCCGCGAAGGGGTCGAGGAGGAACAGCCGACGTACTGACCGGGGTGGCTCCGCCCCGACTCGGAAACGCTTTTACCGGCTCTCGGGGTACTAAACTATGCGGGTTGGTGGTCTAGTCCGGTTATGACGGCTCCTTCACACGGAGCAGGCCGGCGGTTCGAATCCGCCCCAACCCACTCGCCTCACTGCGTTCGGCGTCGTACCGTAGCCAAACGCTGTCTGTGGGTTTTCGATCGGCGTGGCGACACCTGCCAGCTGAAAAGAGCAGGCTCCCCGTCACAATCACGAAATATATATTACGGCGATCCGGGAACTGATGATATCTACGCCGTAGCAGGATACGCTGCGAAACACCTGCCAGGTGGTGTAACAGTCTCATTCGTACCCTGAGGAGACATTCAGCGCTCGAAAGGATCGCTGCCGGTACCTCGCAGTCTCGACCGGTGACACGTCGTCGGCAGAGAGGACGGCATGGAGGGGTGTGTCCGGCAGTCGTGTCTCCTCTCAGTCATCGCCGAGTGAAGCGAGTTGACCGGAACGGCTGAACCAGATCGCCAGCGTCTGCGTCTGTCTCGGTCCAGACGTACGCGTCGGGGGATTCGTCCACGCTACCGTCCTGACGCACCACTCAGCGGACTCCACACGCAGAACGCGCGCCAGAGCCAGCCACGCGGAACCACCGTCGCACAGCACGTGGATCACCGGTTCACTGAGTCCCCCAGCGCTGACGAAATCACAGGCCTACTTGCAGGGTGTAAGCGCCGTCGGGCGTGTCTCGCCCTCCACACTCGATGCCGGCGACGGAAGATCGTCTACGAACCGGATGGGTCGTTGGTGACTCAGGACGGGGGACGAGTCACGAGACTGGCAGCCGCCAGTGCGTGACGCGGAGCTGTGGGGTTGGCCTATCCGAAGCTCGACGCGATTATCGTATGTGATATCTGATTCAAAATTTTCTTGAGTGTCGATGAGACGACGAATCAAAGTGGATTTCCGAGAGAGCACCCGGGGGCAGACGCTACAGCTCGGAGCGATACTGCTCCTCGGCATCGCCGTCCTCGGACTGACTGTCGTACAGTCGCAGATTGTGCCAGCCGAAAACGAGCGGGTCGAGTTCCAACACAGTATGACGGCACAGGACGACATGTCAGAGCTGCATAACACCATCCGCCGGGCTGGCACGTCCGAAGGAGTCCATACGGCCGAGATTACGATGGGGACGACGTATCCGACGCGTATGTTTCTGATAAATCCACCACCAGCACAGGGCGCACTCTGGAACGGCACCTCCCAGACGGTTCGTGTGGCCAACGTGACCGCAACAGACGACGAGACACGAGACCATCTCAACGGGAGCCACACCCTGCAGACGAAGTCGATCTCGTATCGTCCGGGGTACAACGTCTACCAGAGCGCGCCGACGACCACGTACCAAGCAGGTGTTCTGGTCAACGAGCATCAGAACGGCAACAGCACGGCAGTCACCGAGCAGACACTCATCAGGCAGAACGAGATCTACATCGTCTCGGTGGGCGGCAACGTCTCGCGTACACAGCTCCGGAGCGCCTCACTCACCCCACAGTCGGTGAGCACGTCGACAGACGCGACGACAGTCACGAACACCAGCGAGGGCAACGTGACAATCACGGTCCCGTCGACACTCAGCGAACAGCAGTATATCGAACTCCTGGGACCACAGTACGACCCGGACCCAGAGACGGGCAACGATAGCGCGTACGTGACCGACGTGACGAAGCCCGGTCCAGAGAGAATCACGCTCGCGCTCGAGCCAGGTGTTACCTATCAGTTACGTACCGCACGGGTGGCAGTCGGGCCAGACACCTACACCACTGACCCGGCGTACCTAACCAGCGAAACGACACAGACCGGCGAAGACGTCGTTTTAGAGGCTCGAGACTGGTACGGCAACCCAGTTCCAAACTCGGACACGAATCAGAATCTGACGGTCAACGTCTCCACGGGACGCGGTCAGGTTGCTGATAAGGACGGACTCAAAGCCGTCGGCGAGGACGGCCGCGTCGTGTTCGACGTGACCGCGGCGAGCGGAGCGATCAACTTCACGCTACAGAACACGTCACGACCGCTCTCGGCGGCGAATCGGTCGGTGAACACGTCGGTCGCGGCACTCGGCGTCGTGGGGAACGGCGGCAATGGCGGTAATGGCGGTACGAGCGACCAGAGCGGGTTTATCGGCGGAAACCAGTCGAACTGTGTCACGAATACCACCACAAACGGGGGCAGTGATAGTTTCGTCCTCAGCTTCGACCTGACGAACAGCGGAAGCTGTGACTCGGTCACGGTCAAGAAGTTCGGACTCGCGTACGATTCAAACGGGAACAGCGGGGGACCCAGTACCTTATCGAGAGAAGGAAAGAACGGTAATAACGGTCCTGACGGAAGAGACGCTGAGGTAGAACTCACCGGAGCTGGAAACGGCACGTTTACCTCGGGTAACGGTGCTCAGGGCTACAGCATCGATGGGTCGTACGAACCGATGAACTCGGAGGCGACTATTCCTACAGGTGGGGCTTCGAACGTTGGTATTGGATACATATACAAGACGCAGAAGGCCACGAACGGTGATCCACTGGGTATCACGTACACTGTTGTCGACTCACCACCGAAGAGTTTCAGGTACTTCACAGTAAAGCTACTATTCGGCGACGGCTCCGGGAAGAAGGTGTACCTCAAAGTCACCAACATCGACTCATAGCCCACATCCGACCTATCAGAGTTTTTGATACCCTCTGTCGGAGCTGCGCTTGAACCCCGGCACTCTAAGCAAGGAAGATGCGCCGCGTGACCGGTTCGATGCCGACAGGCGTCCGTCCGACACACGGTCGAGACGTCCGGGCCGGGCCGTCTGCCGGTGGCGTGAGGTGGTCGGGTCAGTTGGCGCCAGGCCGTCGAACCCAGAGACGGATGCTGTCGAGGGCGTCCGTCTCACGCTGCTCACCGTCGACCCTGGTTCGTCGAGGTGGCTCGGTGCCGAGGGGCTCGCTCGCCGGAGGGCGGTCAGTAACGCCGAAGTGCGTTCGTCGAGAGGGCTGCGTGTGTCTATCCTCGAGTACTTCAACCGGAGTCCGTTCCGCGAACTGGTCGGAATCGAGGTCACCGAGGCAGCCGACGGGCACGCAGAGGGGCACCTGGAGCTCGCGGAGGAGCACTCGTCGACGCGTGCCGACCTCGTCGCACAGGGCGGTGTCACGTACACGCTCGCCGACAGCGTCGGCGGGGCAGCCGCCGTCTCGCTCTACGAGGTGCCGACGCCGACGGTCGACTTCCGGATCGACTACCTGCGGCCCGCGACCGACGACCTGCACGCGACCGGCGACGTCCGCCGCGACGGCGACGAGACGGCGACCGTCGACGTCGCGGTCCACGACGCGACCGGCGCGCGGGTCGCAGACGGGCGCGGCGTCTACCAGACCAGCGGGCTGCCGGACGACGCGCCGTGGAGTCTCGACCACGAGTGACAGCCGGCCCGAGCACCGGGGGATCTGCCGGTGTTCGCCCGTCGCTCGTTCACACGCACAGACAGAGCGGGCCGCGTCTGGCGACCCGAGAGGAGTCGAGACGTGACTGTCAGCCGGGAGAGGTCAGGTAGCCGACGAGCGCCGTCGCCGGGAGCGGGGCGGGGAGACGCCGGAACCGGGCACGAGCGGCTGGATGACGGGGACGAACGGCGGACCGAGTGCTATTTTGATAGTTCGGGTGAATATCGAGCGGGCTTTGGGCGCCGTCGCCGTCGGTGTCGTATGGAGTACGAGATTGGATCAGACGAGCGAGTAAGCACGGCAGTCGTGCGCGCCGTGAGCGCGGTCGAGGGGCTGGAACGGGCGGCGATCCGGCCGCTCGAGGACGTCGTCGATCCCGCGGCGCTGGACAGGCTGTTCGGCCGGCAGAAAGACGGGACGTGTCGGACGGGCGGGCGCGTCTCGTTCGTCTACAGCCAGCACTGGGTCACCGTCGAGAGCGGCGAGTACCTCCAGCTACGGTCGGTACGGTCGGGGCTCGGCGAGGACAGGCCCGAGACCGCCGCGCCAGACGTGCGCTGAGGCGTCAGGGATGTGGGTCGCTCGAACTGATCAGCCCCTGCGACATGAGCCGCCGGGCGATGACGACGAGGCCGTTGCCGAACCCGTCGCCGTAGATGGCCTTCTCTTCGCGCGAGTCCGGCATGATCGAACTGACGAGGATCGCCGAGCGGTCGACCAGGACGAGTCGACCGACCGCCGTGTCGTCGACGTACTCGTCCGTGCCCTGCAGCCAGTCGAGCCCCGAGAGAAACGTCGTCGCCGACGGCACGGCCTCGGCCAGGTCCGTCTCGAGCGACTCGGTGTCCGCGCCGAGGAGCAGGTCGGTGTTCCCGTCTGCTTCGTTCAGCGTGGCGACGAGGGAGTCGGTCAGCAGCGACTCGTCGCAGAGGACGAACACGACCTCGTCCTCGGCGGCTCCGACGATCTTCTTCGTCCGGTTCTCGATACCGTCCTGGCCGGACATCGACCACACCTGCTGGACGGGCTTCTCGTCGCCGTCGTCGACCACGTCGACCGCCTCGAGTGCGCTCTGGAGCCGTTCGACGCGGTCCTCGTACTGGTCACGGAGCGTCTCCGCCGCCTCCTCGAGCGGCACGGCGCGGAATCGCTGCGGGCTCGAGTGCTGAATCTCGACGAGTCCCTGGGCCTCGAGCACCCGAATCGCGTCGTACACGCGCGTTCGTGGCACCTCCGTCAGCTCCCCGAGTTTCTTTGCCGTCCCGGTATCGACACGCGACAGCCCGGCGAAACAGCGTGCTTCGTACTCCTTCAGCCCCAGTTGCTGAAGTACTTCGATCGCTTCCTGGATGTTCTCTGATGCGTCCATTGTGTCCCAACCGGCCTGCATGAGCAGGCTCTAATCGCCTCTACGTGGCCAGGACGAATAGTGGTTGTCACTCGAAGGGTCGTCGTGCGCAGCTATCGGCGGCGCGTGGGGTCTGCCGACACCGAACCAGCGACGTGCCCGACGAGAGCGCACCCGCGTGCTGATCGTCCGTGTCTGATTTACCCGGTACGTTACAACAGCTATATTACGCTAGCCTCGTTCGTAATGTATGGCACGTAGCGCAGCGCTGTGTCCCAACCACGCCGCTGCTACGTGCCGTCCCAGCCCCTCGTGGCTGGTTCGAGACGGTCCGATAGTCGACGCGGTGTCGCCGTCTCGCCGAGCACGTTCGTTCCCGCGTCTCGGGCGGTGGTGTGCGAGCCACGCCTGTCGCGGCAGGCAGTGAGTCGCGGCTCAGACGACGGCTGTAGCGCGGTTCTCGGGGGCCATCCGCTCCGTCTCGGCTACGTCGGCTTCGCCGTCACCGCAGCCGTCTGTTTCGGGGCGGTCCCGCGGCGACCCGTCCGTTTCGGCTGCGAACCGTCAGACTCGGGCGGGTCGGACCGCGAGAGAACCGGGTTCATCGCCCCGGCCATCCCGTTCTCGAAGGGGGAGAGCGACCGCTCGAACGCCAGCAGGCCGACGACGAGGAGCAGACAGGCGCCGACGAGCGCCGGCCAGAGCAGGACGTCGACGCCGTAGTCGAAGAACACCCCTCCGACGAGCGGGCCGACGCCGAACCCGACGCGCTTTGCCACCTCGAGCACCGAGAGGCCGGCGCCGCGACCCTCCGCGTCGGACAGGTCGCTCCCGAGCGCCGTCACCAGCGGCGAGTGGAGGTTCTCGCCAATCGTCCGCAGGACGAGGAAGGCACCGACGAGGCCGACGCCGACGGCGACTGGCGCCTCGTAGGCGACGAGGACGGCGACGAAGCTGGCGGCCCAGAAGCCCGCAGAGAGGACGAGCCCGCGGGTGCGGCGCCACGCCTCGACGGCGGAGACGGTCGGGAGCTGGAACAGGACGACCACGAGCGGGTTGAGAACGTACAGCGCGCCGAGTTCGGCGGAGGAGAGGCCGAGCTGGTCCGTCGCGAACGCGGGCACCGTCGAGCCCATCTGTGCGTACGCCACCGCGAAGACGACGTTGAGCCCCGCGAGCGCCAGGAGCCGGGGGCGCGAGACGGCGGCTCGCCAGTTGCCGAGCGTGCCGCGGAGCGCGCCGTCCGTCCCGCCACGGAGCCTGGGGAGCGCGACGGCGAGGACGACGGCGACGACGCCGCTCGTGACGCCGTCGACGACGAAAATGCCCGTCCGCGCGGCGCCGTACAGCACGCCGCCGGCGACGAAGCCGGCGCCGAACCCGCCGTTGCTCACGACCTTCAGGAGGCCGAACACCCGGTCACGCGCCGCCGACTCCGTCAGGTCCGCGAGCGCGGCCTGGCTCGCGGGGGTGTAGAGGCCGCCGGCGAACCCCGCCGCCCCCGCGACGGCGACGAGGGCGGCCCCCGTCGTGACGAGCGCGTACGCCGACAGCGCGACCGCAGAGCCGGCCATGCTCGCCACCATCACCGGCTTGCGCCCGTAGCGGTCGGCGAGGACGCCGCCGGCGAGCGTCCCCGTCGCCAGCGCGAGGTTGTTCGCGAACAGCGCCGTCCCGACGACGGAGAACGGGATCGAGAGCGTCTGGTAGAAGTGGATCGTGAAGTACGGGTAGACGATACCGTTGCCGAGAACGTTGACGAACCGCGCGACGAGAACGACGTACACCGCCCGGTCGAAGCCGCGGTAGTCCGCCAGCAGGTCCGCGAGCCGGCCCACGACGGACAGCCGGGACGCGGAGAGAAGAGCGCCGCGGTCCAGACCGGACGGCCCGAGGGGACCATTCAAGTCCCCACACCCCGAGACCCGGACGAGACAGATGCCCACTATCGACGTCTCCCTACCGACCGACCTAGAGGCCGAGTTCGAGCGGGTGTCGAGCGAGGAGTTCGTCAACCGTGAGGAGGCCGCCGAAGAGCTACTGCGCCTCGGTATCGACGCCTACGAGGTCGAGCCGAGTGAACCAGAGGAGACCGACTTCGCGGAGGAGTACGCCGACGAGATGTTCGACACCGCCGAGGAGCCCGGCGAGCGGTTCGACGAGACCGGCGACCTCTGACCGTCCTCAGAGCAGGTCCGACACCGTCTCGACGACCGCCTCGGGCGTGTCCCCGACCGGGACGCCCGCGTTCTCCAGCGCCTCGATCTTCGACGCCGCCGTGCCCGCGCCACTCCCGGAGACGATGGCGCCGGCGTGGCCCATCCGCTTGCCCGGCGGAGCCGTCCGGCCGGCGACGAACCCGACGACCGGCGTGTCGATCGACCCGGCGACGTGACGGGCCGCGCGCTCCTCGTCCTCCCCGCCGATCTCGCCACACATCACCACGACCTCGGTCTCAGGGTCGGCCTCGAACCGGTCCAGCGCGTCGACGAAGCTGGTTCCGATGACCGGGTCGCCACCGATGCCGACCGCGGTCGTCTGGCCGACGCCACGCTGGGTCATCGAGTCGACGATCTGGTAGGTGAGCGTGCCGGACCGCGACACCAGCCCGACCCTCCCCTCGGAGAAGATGTTGCCGGGCAGGATGCCGAGTTTCGCCTCGCCCGGCGTGATGACGCCGGGGCAGTTCGGCCCGACCAGCGCGGTGTCGGTCTCGCCGAGGCGGCGCTTGACCCCCGCCATGTCCTGCGTCGGCACCCCTTCGGTGATCGCGACCACGAGGTCGAGGTCGGCGCCCAGCGCCTCGTACAGGGCGTCGGCGGCGAAGGCCGGCGGGACGAAGACGACGGAGGCGTCGGCGTCCTCCTCGCGGACCGCGCCGGCGACGGTGTCGTAGACGGGGACACCCGCGACGTCCTGGCCGCCCTTGCCCGGCACGGCGCCGGCGACGACGTTCGTGCCGTACTCGATCATCTGCTCGGCGTGGAACTGCCCCTCGCCGCCGGTGATGCCCTGGACGACGACGCGGGTGTCGCCGTCGACGAAGGCGCTCACTCCCCCACCTCCGCGGCTGCGGCGACGGCGCGTTTCACCGCGCCCTCCAGCGTCTCCTCGACGGTCACGAGGTCGTCGTTCAGGATCGCCATCCCCTCGGCGGCGTTCGTGCCCGCGAGGCGGACGACGACGGGCTTTGGAACCCTCTCGAAGCCGGACAGCGCCTCGTTGATGCCGCGTGCGACCTCGTCGCCACGGGTGATGCCGCCGAAGATGTTGAACGCGACGCTGTCGACGTTTTCGTCGGCGAACACCAGGTCGAGCGCGTTCGCCACCCGCTCTGCCTTCGCGCCGCCGCCGATGTCGAGGAAGTTCGCCGGCGCCCCGCCGTAGTGGTCGACCAGGTCGAGCGTCGTCATCACCAGCCCGGCGCCGTTGCCGACGATGCCGACGGATCCGTCGAGACGGACGTAGTCGAAGCCGTACTGGTTCGCGCGCGCCTCGAGGTCGTCCGCGGCGGCCTCGTCCGCCAGTTCGGCGAGGTCGGGCTGGCGAAAGAGCGCGTCGTCGTCGACGTTGAGCACCGCGTCGGCGGCGACGACCTCGCGGTCCTCGGTCACCATCAGCGGGTTTATTTCGGCGTCAGACCCGTCGCGCTCGTCCCAGACCCGGTAGAGCGTCCGGAGCACGTCCGCGGCGTCGCGCGCCACGTCGCGGTCGACGCCGGCGTCGTAGACGGCCTTCCGGGCCTGGTAGGGGTGGAGGCCGTAGGCCGGGTCGACGTGCTCGCGGGCGATCGCGTCCGGCTCCGCTGCGGCGACTTCCTCGATGTTCACGCCGCCGCGGGTCGAGGCCATCACGACCGGACGCCCGCGGCTCCGGTCCATCGTCACGCCGACGTACAGCTCGTCGACGAACTCGACCGCCGCCTCGACGAGAACGCGGTCGACGGTGTAGCCCTTGAGCTCCATCCCGAGGATGCGGGCCGCCGTCTCCCGCGCCCCGTCGGGCGTGTGGACGAGTTCGATGCCGCCGGCCTTCCCGCGCCCGCCGACGTGGACCTGCGCCTTGATCGCAGCCGGGAGTCCGACCGCCTCGACGGCTGCGACGGCCTCGTCCGCGGTCGTCGCCAGCCGCGAGTCCGGCACGCCGACACCGGCGTCGGCGAACACCTCCTTTGCCTGGTACTCGTGGAGCTTCATCGTCACCGTCGGGGACCGACGTTTGCTTAAATCCCGCCGGTCCGGCGGCGGAGCCGCCCGACGCCCGCGACGACGACGCCCGCGAGCGCCGCGATCGACCCGTAGACAACCGGTGAGGCGACGACACAGGCGTTACAGCCGTCCGAAACCGAGCGTACGGACGGGAGGAGCGTCACGCGGGCGACGGAGTAGACCGGCGTCTGGTCCGGACAGGCGACGTCGGTACAGCCGGCGAGGGCGCCGAACGCCACGGCCCACAGCGCCGCGAGCGCGAGGCCGAGGACGCCGACGAGCGTCCCGACCCGGACGAGCGAGACGGACGACACGGGCAGTCGTCGGAACCGGCCGACGAGAGGCTGTCGGTCCAGAGCGGTTATAACCGCCCCCGTTGTCGTCACCGTCTATGCGTGCAGTCCGATACCACGACTACGGCGGACCGGAGGTACTGACCGTCGACGACGCCGAGACGCCGGAGCCACGACACGACGAGGCCGTCGTCGACGTCGCTGCGGCGGCGGTCAACCCCGTCGACACCTACTTTCGGTCCGGGGCGTACCGGGCCGCCGGCCTCCCGATGACGACGGGTGTCGACGGCGCCGGCGACGTCGTCGCGGTCGGCGAGGACGTCGACTCGTACGCGGTCGGCGACCGGGTCGTCGCCACGGGGCTCTCGCGGAACCACCAGGGTGCCTGCGCGGAACAGGCCGCCGTCCCGACCGACCGCCTCGCGGCCCTGCCCGACGGCGCGGACACCCGTCAGGCCGGGGCGATGGGCGTCGTCGCCGTCACGGCCTACCGCGCGCTGATCGACGACGGCGGCCTCGACCCCGCAGAGGACGTTCTGATCCACGGCGGGAGCGGTGGCGTCGGCCACGTCGCCGTCCAGATTGGCGCCACGACGGGCGCGAACGTCGTCACGACCGCGGCGCCGGAGTACCACGGCGCGGTCGCCGGCCTCGGCGCGGACACGGTTCTCGACTACGCCCGCGACGACCTCGCCGACGCCGTCGCCGACGCCACCGACGGCGGTCCGGATGTCGTGTTAGACCACCGGCTCGACGACTACCTCTCGTTCGACGCCGAGGTCGCGGCACGGGACGCCCGGATCGTCGGTATCGGCGAGAACGACCACGCGGCGGGCTTCGAGGACGTCGGGCGCGCCCGTGCGAAGGACCTCACGCTCCGGTTCACGTCGATGTTCAATACCCCGTCGCTCGCGCGGGTGCTCGACCGGTGTGCGGGGCTGCTCGCGGGCGACGGCCTCCGGGTCGAGATCGCCCGCGAGTACGGCCTCGACGGGGTCGTAGCGGCCCACCGCGCGGTGATGGACGAGTCGTTCCTCGGGAAGCTCGTCGTCGTGCCGTAGGCCGTAGATTTATTTCGTCGTCAGTCGAAAGCCGTGTATGCGATCGTCGAATCCGGTCGGTCTCGACACGACGGTCCCGTCGGCGGTGGAGTCGCCACAGGCAAAGCTCGTCTACCTCGCACTCGCCGCGGCGGGGCCCGCGACGACCGGCGACCTCGCCGCGATGCTCGACGAGACGAGGCTGGCGCTGCTGCCCGTCGTCGGGACGCTGGAGAACGGGGGCTGGTCGTACGCCAGCCGGACGGCTACGCGGCGGTCGGAGAGCAGCGGGCAACACGTTGAAGCGACGCGACGGCGACGTGCGGGCGTGTCAGTCACACTCGATTTCGACGGACAGGCCGCGGTTGTGACGGGCGCGGCGGGTGCGCTCGGCGGCGCCGTCGCGGCGGCGTTCGTCGCCGCCGGCGCCGACGTCGTCGGCGTCGACGTGGTCGACCCCGGCGAGGCCGAGGTGCCCGACCCGGTCGACTACCGGCAGGCAGATCTGACCGACGAGCAGACCGTCGCGGCGCTGTTCGACGGTGTCGCGGACGACTACGGGCGGCTCGACGCGCTGGCGAACGTCGCCGGGACGTGGCGCGGCGGCGACCCCGTCCACGAGACGGCGGAGTCACAGTTCGACCTCCTGTTCGACGTCAACCTGCGGACGGCGTTTCTCGCCTCGAAGCACGCGCTCCCGCGCCTCCGAGAGACGGAGGGCGCGGTCGTGTCGGTGGCGGCGCGCTCCGCGCTCTCCGGCGGGGCGGGCGACGCGCTCTACCGTGCCTCGAAGGCCGGGGTGAAGATACTCACCGAGTCGATCGCCGAGGAGAACCGTGGGGTCGTACGCGCGAACTGCGTCCTGCCGAGCGTCATCGACACCCCGATGAACCGCGAGATGATGTCCGACGCCGACTTCGGCGAGTGGGTCGACCCGACCGACATCGCGACCGTGATCGCCTTTCTCTGCTCCGACGGCGCGGTGCCGACGAGCGGCGCCGCGGTGCCGGTGTACGGCGAGGCGTAGCGCACCCGGAAACGCTTTCCCCGCCCCCGCCCGCTGACGGTCTATGGCTGGTGGTCCGCCGTGACGATGCGAGAGCGGATCGAAGAGCTCCGCGAGAAACGCGAGCGCGCCCGCCTCGGCGGCGGGCAGGACCGAATCGACGCCCAGCACGACCGGGGGAAACGAACCGCCCGCGAACGGATCGACTACCTGGTCGACGACGGGACGTTCACCGAGATAGACCGGTTCCGCACCCACCGGAACAGCAAGTTCGGCATGGACGAGACCCGCCCCCCGGGCGACGGCGTGGTGACGGGCTACGGCGACGTCAACGGCCGGACGACGTTCGTCTTCGCCCACGACTTCACCGTCTTCGGCGGGTCGCTCGGCGAGGTGTTCGCCGAGAAGGTGACGAAGCTGATGGACCGGGCCGTCGAGGCGGGCGCCCCCGTCGTCGGGCTGAACGACAGCGCGGGCGCGCGAATTCAAGAGGGTGTCGCGTCGCTCGCGGGCTTCGGCGAGGTGTTCCGGCGCAACACCGAGGCGTCCGGCGTCGTGCCACAGATATCGGTCGTGATGGGTCCCTGCGCCGGCGGCGCCGTCTACTCGCCCGCACTCACCGACTTCACGGTCATGGTGGAGGACACCAGTCACATGTTCATCACCGGTCCGGACGTGATCGAGACGGTGACGGGCGAGCAGGTCGGGTTCGAGGAGCTCGGCGGCGCGCGCGCCCACGCCGGCACCTCCGGCGTCGCACACGCCGCCGTGTCCGACGAGGAGTCGGCGCTCGACCGGGTGGCTCTCCTGCTCTCCTACCTCCCGCAGAACAACGTCGAGGACCCGCCGCGGGTCGAGCCGTTCGACGACCCGGAGCGGGCGGACGAGGCGCTCGAGTCCATCGTCCCCGACGAGCCACAGAAGCCCTACGACATGACCGACGTGATCGGACGCGTCGTCGACGAGGAGTCGTTCACCCAGACACACGAGCGCTTCGCCGCCAACATCGTCTGCGGGTTCGGCCGCCTCGACGGCCACGCCGTCGGCGTCGTCGCGAACCAGCCCCGGGTGAACGCCGGGACGCTCGACATCGAGGCGGCGGAGAAGGCCGCGCGGTTCGTCCGCACCTGCGACGCGTTCAACGTCCCGATCCTCACGTTCGTCGACGTCCCCGGCTTCATGCCCGGCACCGATCAAGAGCACGGAGGGATCATCCGCCACGGCGCGAAGCTGCTCTACGCCTACAGCGAGGCCACGGTGCCGCTCCTGACGGTGATCACCCGGAAGGCCTACGGCGGCGCCTACGACGTGATGGCCTCGAAACACCTCGGCGCCGACGTCAACTACGCGTGGCCGACCGCCGAGATCGCCGTGATGGGGCCACAGGGCGCGGTGAACGTCCTCTACGACGACGAACTCGACGAGGCGGACGACCCCGAGGCGCTCCGGGCGGAGCTGGTCGCCGAGTACCGCGAGGAGTTCGCCAACCCGTACACCGCCGCCGACAGGGGCTACGTCGACGACGTCATCGAGCCGACGGAGACGCGCCCGCGGCTGGTGCGCGACCTCGAGGTCCACCGCGGGAAGCGGGAGGACCGCCCCGCGAAGAAACACGGGAACATCCCGCTGTGACGCTCGAGTGCTCGTCGGCCGACCCGGACGACGACGAGGCAGCCGCAGCAGTCGCCGCCGTCTACGCACACCTGCGGGCAGAGCGTGCCGCGGCTGCCGCGTCGGGGAGGACGGGAGAGACGTGGGACGGCGAGCGGTGGAGGTTCGCCGGCCGGGCCGAGACGCTCCGGGGACGGACGGTCAGGGTGCCCGACGGCGCACCGACGGACCGGTGGACTGCGGCGGGGCGGACGGACCGGCTCTAAGCTTCGGCGGCGGCGCCGGCCTTCTTGCGCGTGATGTAGCCCGCGATTCGGTTGCGAACCGGCTTCGACTCGACGTTCGTCAGCTCCGAGACGTTCTCCTTGTTCGTCTCGAAGTCGGTGTTGAACGCCTTCGGATACCGCTCTAGCAGCAGCGTCCCGAGCTGCTTGACGTACTTCGGCTTGATCGCCATGCCCTCTATTCCCGTCGGTCGACACTAATGCGTTCCGCTCCCCGCCGAGGACGGCGTTCGCGGGGTCAGCCGTCGTCGCGGCGCTCGCGCCACGCCGCGTGCTCGTCGACGCGTGCGAACGCCTCGCGGACCCGCGGGCCGCCACAGGAGTCGACGACGGTCGCGAAGTGTTCGAGCCGGTCGAGCGCCGCCGCGGTGTCGTACGCGTCGACGTCCAGCCGCGACACGTCGACGGTTGCCTCGACGACGGCTGCGAACCCCCGGTCGACGGTCGGAACGCACCGCTCGCGCACCTCGGACTCGACGGGGACGAGCGTCCACCGCTCGCGCCGGGTTCCGTCGACACGCTCCGCCGACGTGCGCTCGGCTGTGACCCGCACCCACGCCGCGGCGGCGTCGAGCACCGGCGTCTCGGACTCGCGAACGGAGAGCGCCGCGTCGACGAAGTCGCGGGGGTCGGTGACGAACTGGACGACGCCGCCGCCCTCGCGCTCGAAGTTCCGCCGGGTCCGGGTGTTGCCCCACGTGACGGCGGTGACGGGGTCGTCTGCGGCGGCGTCGTCGTCCGCCGCCGCGTCCGTCGGCGCGTGGAGGCCGAGCGCCGCGACGTTCCACAGGTCGTTCGGCCCGAGCGTCGTCACCACGCTCTCGGTCACGCCACCCCACGCGACCGGCCAGTCCGCGCTCACACCGGGAGCCCCCGTTCGAGCGCGACGAACGCCGACGCGGCGGTCAGGTCTGCCGTCGTGCCGGGGTTGACGCCCCGCTCGCGCAGGTCGGCAGCGAGACGCTCCGCGTCGGCGAGGCCGGCGCAGCTGGCGGCCCGGTCGCG
>KI543181.1:239665-244424 GCA_000496195.1 uncultured archaeon A07HB70 | reverse complement strand
CCGAGAACCGCGTGGTCGACGTGGGGCGCCGCGCGGCGGGCCCACCCGGCGTCGGCGGCGCCGGAGAGGCTGGCGGCCCACATCACCGCACCTCCGCGCCGGCGCCGGCGAGGGCGTCGAGCGCCGCCCGCGTCACACGCTCGGCGTCCGTCGGGCCGTCGATTCGGGTGTCCGTGCGGACGACCGGACGGTCGAGCTCCGTCGGGTCGGCCTCGTCGAGGACGAACGCGTCGGCCCACGGGTAGGCTGCCGCGACGCCGGCCGTCGACGGCTCGCGGCTGGTGCCGCGCATGAGGTCCGGCGCCGGGCCGGAGAACGCCTCGCGGCCGACGAACGGCGAGACGGCGACGACCGGCGTCGCGTCGAGAGCCTCGCGGATCCCGTCCAGCGCGACCATCGGCCCGACGCTGGTCACCGGGTTCGACGGCCCCACGACGACGGGTGCCGACAGCGCCTCGCGGACGGCGGGCGTGGTCGTCGCCTCGGCGGCGCCGCGGAACTCGACGCCCTCGACCGACGGCTCGCCCCGGCGCGCGACCCAGAACGCCTGGAAATGCATCGGTCCCTCGTCGGTGTGGACGAGGGTGGCGACCGGGTCGTCGCTCATCGGCAGGAGCGAGACGTCGAGGCCGAACGCGTCGGCGAGGGTGCGAGTCACCTCGGTGAGCGTGTGCCCCTCGTCGAGCAGGCCCGTCCGCGTGAGGTGAACGGCCCGGTCGCGGTCGCCGATCTCCATGAACTCCGCGACGCCGGAGAACCGGCGGTGGCGGGCGATCCGCCGGCCCTCGGTCTGTGCCTCGGACGGGAGGTAGCGCGGCCCCGGCTCGAGGCCGACGTCGGCGGCGAGCTCCTGGAGGCGGTCGTGGGTCGCGGTCGTGTCGCCGGCGATCCCCCACCACCGCTCGCGGTCCAACACGCCGGCGCCGTCGAACAGCACCGTGTCGAGGTCGGGACAGACGAGGTGACCGCCGAGCTCGACGTCGTCGCCCGTGTTGCCGACGACGGCGACACGGGTGGGGTCGAGCAGGCGGCGAACGCCGGCGAGGAGCTTCGGTGTCCCGGTCCCGCCGGCGAGCAGCGCGATATCGGGCACGGCCGGGTGAGGGCGGCGGCGGAGTAAAACCCTCGCCCGGGCCCAAACGGTTTAGCACGCGAGGCGACCACCACTCGCATGCTCACGGTAAAGGACAGCGTCCACGACCACGTCGAGGTGTCCGGCGTCGCTGCCGGACTGCTCGACACCCCGACTGTCCAGCGCCTGCGGCGGGTCCGACAGCTCGGCACCGTCTCCTACGTCTACCCCTCGGCGAACCACACCCGGTTCGAGCACAGCCTGGGCGTCTACCACCTCGCCTCGCGCGCGCTCGACAGCCTCGGCGTCGCCGGAGCCCGGGCAGAACGTGTCGAGGCCGCGGCGCTCCTCCACGACGTCGGCCACGGCCCGTACAGCCACAACGTCGAGGACGTGATTCACCGCACGACCGGCCACTACCACGACGACGTGGCCGACCTGCTGGCCGAGGGCGAGGTTGGCGAGGTGCTTCGCGACCACGGTCTCGACCCGGCGCGGGTTGCCCGGCTCGTCGACGGACAGGGAAAGTACGGCCAGCTCGTGTCGGGCGAACTCGACGTCGACCGGATGGACTACCTGGTGCGCGACGCCCACCACACCGGGGTGCCGTACGGCACGATCGACCCCGGGCGCCTCATCCGCGAGCTCCGGTACGTCGACGGCGAGCTGGTGCTGGCCGAGGGGAACGTCCAGAGCGCCGAGTCGCTCCTGCTCGCCCGCGCGCTGATGAACCCGACCGTCTACAGCCACCACGCCGCCAGGGTCGCGAAGGCGATGCTCCGGCAGGCCGCCGAGCGGCTACTGGACGACGGGTAGACCCGGCGCGTCTGCGCCGGATGGACGACGCAGAGCTCCGGGTGCGCCTCCGCGAGCACGAGGCGACCGCGGAGACGGCGCGTCGCCTCGACGAGCGCCGGCTGTTCAAGCGGGCGGTGTGGGCCGAGATGGACGGCGTGCCCGAGGCGGTGCGTGGCGCCGACGCCGGGCGCCTGCGGGCGGCGGAGCGGGCGGTGGCCGACCGTGCCGGCGTCGCACCCGAGCGGGTCGTGCTGGACGTGCCGCCGGCGCCGTCGATGCGGGAGTCGCGCACCCGCGTCGTCGTCAACGGCGAGACGCGCCGGCTGGACCGGCAGTCGCCGCTCGTCGACGCCCTCCGGGCGGCGGGGCGCGAGCAGTGGCGCCTCGGCGTCTACGCCCCCGCCGATTCGACGGACGCCGTCGGCGCCGCCGCCGTCAGAGAGCTCGGCCTCGACATCGACGGCGCGCTGGTGCGCGAGACGCGGACCGGCCTCCAGGGCCGCCTCGACGACTTCGAGGACGCCGGCTCGTGACGAGCCGAGACGTTCAAACGCTCCGACCGCGAGGGGTGAGCCGATGAGTGACCGACGGGTGCTGGAGGGAACGGTCCTCGAGGGCGAGTCGTTCGACCCGGTCGAGGGCCGCGTCGTCGTCGAGGACGGTCGGGTCACGGCCGTCGAGGCCGCGCCGACGGACTCGACGGACCTGATTCTCCCGGCGTTCGTCAACGCCCACACCCACCTCGGCGACTCGACGGCGAAGGAGGCCGGCGAGGGACTCGACCTGGACGCCCTCGTCGCGCCGCCGGACGGGCTGAAACACCGTCTCCTCCGGCGTGCCGACGCGGACACCCTCGTCACGGGGATGGTCCGTTCCCTGCGGTACATGGAGTCGACCGGGACTGGCGCGTTCGTCGACTTCCGCGAGGGCGGTGTCGAGGGCGTCCGTCACCTCCGCCGGGCAGTCGACGAGACCGGGACGGGGCTGGACGCGACGGTGCTGGCGCGCGGGAGCGCCGACGCGATGGCAGCCGGCGACGGGGTCGGAGCGAGCGGCGCCCGCGACGCCGACTACGGGTCGCTGCGGCGGGCCGCCCGGGAGGCCGGCGTCCCGTTCGGAATCCACGCCGGCGAGCGCGACGCGGGCGACGTCAACCCCGCGATGGACCTCGAACCGGACCATCTCGTCCACATGGTTCACCTCCAGGAGGTCCACCTCGACAGGCTGGCCGAGCGTGAGACGCCCGTGGTCGTCTGCCCGCGCTCGAACCTCGTCACCGGCGTCGGTCTGCCGGACCTCGCGGCGCTCCGGGCGCGCACCACCGTCGCGCTCGGGACGGACAACGCCTTTCTCAACGCCCCGTCGATGTTCCGCGAGATGGAGTTCGTGGCGAAGCTGTTCGACACCACCGCGCGCGAGGTGCTGGCGATGGCGACGCGGGCAGGCGCCGAGGTGGCGGGCCTCGACTGCGGGGTCGTCGAACCCGGCCGCGAGGCCCGGCTGCTCGTTCTCGACGGCGCCTCCGACAACCTCGCCGGCGCCGAGAACACCGTCCGGGCCGTCGTCCGCCGTGCCGGCCAGGGCGACGTGCGCGAGACGGTGCTGCCCGGAGCGTAGCCGGTCACCCGTCGTCGGTGCGACGAGCTCCGAGCGGACGGCCACGCGACGACGGGGCCGGAGCGACGGTGGCGTCGGCTATCTGTCTGCCGGCTCGGGCCGCAGGTGCTCGCAGTCGCCCGCGTGGACCCGTTCGACGCCCGTGTCCGTCGCGACGACGAGTGCGCCGGGGAACTCGACGTCCCGCGCCCGGCCGACGACGGTCCGGCCGGGCGTCTCCACGCGCACCCGTCGCCCGAGCGTGTCCGCGCGCTCGCGCCACGCCGGCAGGACGCCCTCGAGGTCGGCGGCGAGCTCGTGGAACGCCTCCAGCAGGCGGCGGACGAACGCGGCCCGGTCGACGTCGCCCCGGACCGCCCGCAGACTCGTCGCGCCCGCCGGCAGGGCGTCGGCGTCGACGTTCGCGTTCACCCCGACGCCGGCGACGAGCCACGCGACCCGCCCCGCCTCGCCCTCCATCTCGGAGAGGATCCCGGCGAGCTTCCGCGCCTCGCCGCCCGTGTCGACGAGAACGTCGTTCGGCCACTTGATCCGCGCGTCGACCCCGAGCGGGTCACAGGCCCGGACGACAGCAACCGCCGTCGCGAGCGTGAACACCGGCGCGTGCGCCGGCGGGCGGTCCGGGCGGACGAGCAGCGAGGCGTAGACGCCGCCGGAGGGACCGGTCCAGCCCCGGCCGCGGCGCCCGCGCCCGCCCGTCTGCTCGTCGGCGAGGACGACGACGTCCGCCGCGCCCTCGGCGGCGAGGTCGCGGGCCCGGCTGTTCGTGCTCGGGATGGAGGCGTGGAACTCCGCGTCGTACGGCGCTGAGAGGCCGTACAGCACCGCCGCGGCGCCGAACTCCGGCACGCCGGTCACCCGGTAGCCCGCCGGCGTCGACTCGACGACGAACCCGGCCTCGCGCAGCGCCTCGACCTGCTTCCAGACCGCCGCGCGGGTGAGCCCGTGTGCCTCGGCGAACGCCGGGCCGCGCACCGGACCGTCGGCGAGGGCGTCCAAGAGCGCCCGCCGGGTGTCGTCGGTCACTCGATGACGACCAGCGCGTCGCCCATGTCGACGCTGTCGCCCTCGGAGACGGCGACGCTCGCCACCGTCCCCCCCGCTCGGCGACGACGTCGTTCTCCATCTTCATCGCTCCAGCACGCAGAGCACGTCGCCCGGCACCACCTCGTCGCCCGCCGAGACGCCGACCGAGAGGATCGTCCCCTGCATCTCTGCGGCCACCCGCTCGCCGCCCGCCGCCGGGGCGTCGGCGCCGCCGTCACCGGTGTC
>KI543181.1:204575-239645 GCA_000496195.1 uncultured archaeon A07HB70 | reverse complement strand
GCTGCGCTCGACGACCGTCTCGTCCGCCGCCGCGTCGGCCCCGGCCTCGTCCGGGCCGTACATCTCGACGGCATCGGCGATCCGTTCGGGAGCGACGGCCTCGTCGAGGTAGCGCGTCCAGTGGCTCCCCTCGCGGAAGCGCGCGTCCGACAGCATCAGGCGGTGGAAGGGAATCACGGTTCGGATCCCCTCGACGTCGTACTCGGCGAGGGCGCGCTCGGACCGGGCGAGACACTCCTCGCGGTCGCCCGCGGCGACGACCAGCTTCGCGATCATCGAGTCGTAGTCGCCGCCGACCTCGTCGCCGGGGCGCACGGCGTCGTCGACCCGGACGCCGATCCCGCCGGGGGGGTCGTACGCCGCGAGCGTCCCGGTGGCGGGCGAGAAGTCGTTCTCCGGCTGCTCGGCGTTGATCCGGTACTCGACCGCGTGGCCCCGGATCTCGACGTCGTCCTGTGCGAAGTCGACCGCCTCGCCCGCCGCGACCCGGAGCTGCCACTTCACCACGTCGACGCCGGTCAGCAGCTCGGTGACGGTGTGTTCGACCTGGATGCGAGTGTTCACCTCGAGGAAGTAGAAGTCGGGGTCGGCGCCGACGCTCCCGTCGTCGGTGTCCTCGTCGACGACGAGAAACTCGACGGTGCCGGCGTTCGTGTAGTCGGCCTCGCGGACCCCCGGCGTGCGGCCTCGCCGATACGGCTGCGCAGGTCGTCGGAGAGCGCGGGCGACGGGCCCTCCTCGATCAGCTTCTGGTGGCGGCGCTGGAGGGTACAGTCGCGTTCGCCGAGGTGGCGGACGTTTCCGTGGTGATCGGCGAGGATCTGGACCTCGACGTGTCGGGGGCGGTCGACGTACTTCTCGACGTACACGCGCGGGTCGTCGAAGTACGCCTCGCCCTCGCGAACGGCGGTGTCGAACGCCTCCTCCACCTCGGCTGGCCCCTCGACGACGACGAGACCGCGCCCGCCGCCGCCGCCGGAGGCCTTTATCGCGACGGGATATCCGAACTCGTCGGCGACGTCGGCCACCGCCGCAGCCGACTCGACGGGGTCGGTGGTGCCCGGGACGACCGGTACGCCCGCCTCGCGCATCGCCGACCGGGCGCTGGTCTTCGACCCCAGCCGCTCCATGGCGTCGGCGGCGGGGCCGACCCAGGTGAACTCCGACGCCTCGACGCGGCGGGCGAACTCGGCGTTCTCGGCGAGGAAGCCGTAGCCGGGGTGGACCGCGTCCGCGTCGGCGCGCCGCGCCGCGTCGAGGACGGCCTCCTGGTCGAGGTACGAGTCGGCTGCGCGGGCCGGTCCGACGTTGTACGCCTCGTCCGCGTACCGGACGTGTCCGGCGTCGCGGTCGGGGTCGCTGTACACCGCGACGGTTCGGACGCCGAGCTCCTCGCAGGCACGCATCACCCGGACGGCGATCTCGCCCCGGTTCGCGACGAGGACCTTGCTGAACACGCCTCCCGCGTCGGAGCGGGCCGATATATGGGTGTCGCACGCCACGCGCGTCCCGGAAGCGTCTTGTGCGCTTCGCTCGCACCCGTGCCCATGACACACACGGTCGGAATCCTCGGCGCGACGGGCGCCGTCGGGCAACGGTTCGTCCAGCTCCTCGACGGTCACGACGGGTTCGAGATCGGGGCGCTCACGGCGTCGGAGTCGAGCGTCGGCGAGTCGTACCGGGAGGCCGCGAAGTGGACGCTCGAGACGCCGATTCCGGACGGTATCGCCGACCGAGAGGTGCTGCCGACCCGGCCCGAGGCCGTCCCGGACGACGTCGACCTGGTGTTCTCGTCGCTCCCGTCGAGCGTCGGCGAGCGGGTCGAACCCGACTTCTGTGAGGCGGGCTACGTCGTCTCGTCGAACTCCTCGAACGGGCGTCTCGACGACGACGTCCCCCTCACGATCCCGGAGGTCAATCCCGACCACCTCGACCTGATCGAGGTCCAGCGGGACGAGCGGGGCTGGGACGGCGCGCTCGTGAAGAACCCGAACTGCTCGACGATCACGATGGTGCCGACGCTCGCCGCCCTCGACGAGTTCGGACTGGAGCGAGCCTCGGTCGCGACGCTCCAGGCCGTCTCGGGCGCCGGCTACGACGGGGTTCCCTCGATGGCGATCGTCGACAACGCGATCCCCCACATCGGCGGCGAGGAGGCGAAGATGGAGACCGAGAGCCGGAAGCTCCTCGGCGAGTTCGACGGCGCCGAGGTGTCGTGGCACGGCGCGCGGGTCGAGGCCTCCTGCAACCGGATCCCGACGCTCGACGGCCACCTCGAGAACGTCTTTGCCGACCTGGCCGACGAGCCCTCGCCGGCGGCGGTCGCACGAGCGATGCGGGACTACCCCGGCGTCGACCTGCCGAGCGCGCCAGAGTCGCTGATCCGGGTGTTCGAGGAGCCGGACCGCCCCCAGCCCCGGCTCGACCGGAACGTCGACGGCGGGATGGCCATCGCCGTCGGCGGGGTCACCGACACCGACGGCGGGATTCGGTACAACTGTCTCGCGCACAACACGCTCCGCGGCGCCGCCGGCGCGTCCCTGCTCAACGGCGAACTGCTCGCCGACCGCGGCTACATCTAGTCGCGGCGCTCGACCCGCACCGAGACGCCGCCCGGCGGGTCCAGCGCCGCCAGTGCGTCCGGGTCGTCGAGGCGGCCGACGAGCGTGACGGGCGACGCCGCCCGCGGCTCCTGCCCGGAGCTCGCCGGCGTCGGCCCCCAGAACAGACACAGCGCCGGGCCGGCGGGCCAGTACGCGACCGCGCCGACCGGCACCGACGCGCTCGCGTCCTCCGGGCCGACCGCCACCGGGACGTCGACGTAGAGTTCGTCGCCCCAGCGGTGCGCGTCGCCCGAGAGCGGCAGGGCCGCGTCGAGCGCCGCCCGCGTCTCCGGCGCGCCCTCGACCCACGCCGCCGTCAGCGCCTCGTCGCCGACGTGGACGCGCAGGCCGGTCACGGCGAGCCTCCGGGTGTGCCGCGAGCAGGGACCCGCGTGGCCGTGGTTACGGACCGGGTGACGGCTGCCGGTGTCACGAATCTACCTCGCGACGGCGTCGGCAACCGCCTCGACCGGGTGAGGCGGCTTCTCCGCGCCGTCGCGGTCACCGAGCTGTGACCGGCAGGAGCCGCCGGGCGCGACGACCCGTTCGGCGGGGCTCTCGTCGACCTTGTCGAACAGCAGCGAGCCGATCGCCTGCGAGAGGCCGTAGTGCTCGTCGTGGTAGCCGAAGGAGCCGGCCATCCCGCAGCAGGTGGCGTCGAGCGGGTCGACGTCGTAGCCCGCGCGCCGCAGAACGCCGACGGCGTGGTGGTCCTTGTTCGTCGCCTTCTGGTTACAGTGGCCGTGGTACGCGAGCGACCCGGGGTCGGCGGCCTCGTCGAGGGCGTCGTCGAGGCGGTGAGCGTCGAGATACTCCAGCACGCCGTAGGCGCTGCTCGACACCGCCTCGACGCCCGGGCCGGAGAGCATGTCGCGGTACTCGTCCTGGAACACGACGGCGTCGGACGGCTCGACGAACACGACGGACCAGCCCGCCGCGACCCGGTCGTGGAGCGCGTCGACGTTCTCGCTGGCGCGGTCACGGGCGAGGTCCAGCCGGCCCGTCGAGTACGCCGCGCGGCCGCTCGGCGCGAGGTCCGCCGGCACCTCGACGTAGACGCCCGCGGCCTCCAGCACCTCGACGGCGGCCTTCCCGGCGCTCGGGTCGATGTAGTTCGTGAACGTGTCCGGAAACAGGAGGACCTGGTCGCGGGCGTCGCCCGGCGCGAGCCGACAGCCGCCGCGCTCGTCGAACCACGAGACGAGCGACGTCGAGGCGAACTCCGGCAGCTTCCGCTCGGGCGCGATGCCGAACAGCTCCCCCATGACCCGTCGCGCGCCGGGAACCTTCGGCGCCCAGTTCGAGACGGGCGCGAACGTCGACCCGAGGCGAGAGAACACGTCGATGTTCGAGAACAGGCGCTCGCGCAGCGAGACGCCCTCCTCCTGGTGGTGCTGGTGTTTCACCTCCGTCTTGAGCTTCGCCATGTCGACGCCGGTTGGACAGTCGCTCTTGCAGCCCTTACAGCCGATACAGAGGTCGAGCACCTCCTCCTGGAACCGGTCGGCGTGTATCTCGTCCTCCGGGAGTTCGCCGCTGATGGCCGCCCGGAGCATGTTCGCCCGGCCGCGGGTGGTCTGAATCTCCTCTTTCGTCGCGCGGTAGGTCGGGCACATCACCTCGGAGTCGGTCTGTCGGCAGGTGCCACAGCCGTTGCACAGCTCGACGAGGTGGGAGAACCCGCCCTCGTCGTCGAAGTCGAGCGTCGTCTGGGGCTCGACGGACTGGTAGTCGGCGCCGTAGCGCAGGTTCTCGCGCATGTCCGCGTCGACGCCGCGCTCGCTGTCCGGCCCGACGTCGTCGGGGCCGTCGCGGTAGACGACGTTGCCGGGGTGGAGCAGCCACTGCGGGTCGAACGCGGTCTTGAGCTGCTTGAACGCCGTCCAGAGCCCCTCGCCGTACATCTTCGGGTTGAACTCCGTCCGGGCCATCCCGTCGCCGTGCTCGCCCGAGAACGCCCCGTGGTGTTCGAGCACGAGGTCGGTCACGTCGTCGCTGATGGAGCGCATCTTCTCGATACCACCCTGCTGTTTCAGGTTCAGGATCGGCCGGATGTGGAGCGTGCCGCTCCCGGCGTGGGCGAAGTACGCGGCAGAGGTGTCGTGACTCTCGAGCACCGCCTCGAACTGTCCGACGTACTCCGCGAGCTCCTCCGGCGGGACGGTGGCGTCCTCGATGAACGGGTACGGCTTCGGATCGCCCTCCAGCCCCATCAGCAGGGGGATCGCGGCCTTGCGGAGCTTCCAGAGGTCGCGCTGGTCCTCGTCGGCGTAGGCCTCCAGGACGTCGAACGCCGCTCCGTCCGCGACGAAGTGGTCGTTCGTCGCGGCGACGGCGGCCTCGAAGTCGTCGACGAGTTCGGAGTCGTACTCGAGGAGGAGTGACGCCGCCGTCCCGTCGGGGATCGGCTCGGCGTACTGCGCGAACTCGACGGAGTTTGCGGCCAGCCGGAACACCTCATCGTCCATCAGTTCGACGGCGCTCACGTCGAACTCGAGCGCCTCCGGAACGGCCTCCATCGCGTCGACGAGGCTGTCGAAGCAGTAGAGCACGAGCGCCGTCTCCTCTGGCTTCGTGACGAGCGACACCTCCGCCTCGACGATGACGCCGAGTGTCCCCTCCGCGCCGACGAACAGCTTCGAGAGGTTGATCACCGTCTCCCCGTCGTCGTTCTTGTAGACCGCCTTCTGGAGGTTGTAGCCCGACACCGACCGCTTGAGGTTCGGGTAGCGCTCGGCGATCTCGGCCGCGTGGTCGTCGACCAGCCCCCGGACCGTCTCGTACGAGGTGTGCCTCGAGGGTGTCGGCCTCGACGATGGCCTCGTACTCCGGCGAGTCCAGGACCACCTCGCGGGTCCGGACCTGCGAGCCGTCCGAGAGGACGACCTCCAGCTCCTCCGTGTAGGCGTCGGTGATGCCGTACCGCACCGAGTGGGCGCCGGTCGAGTTGTTGCCGATACCGCCGCCGACCGTCGAGCGGTTCGAGGACGCGGGGTCGGGCGCGAACTTCAGCCCGTGGTCCGCCAGGGTCGTGTCGAGGTGGTCCTGGACGACGCCCGGCTGGACCGTCGCCCGCTGAGCCTCGGGGTCGATCTCGACGATATCGTCCATGTGCCGGGTGAAGTCGACGACGACACAGCCCGGGCCGACGGTCTGTCCGCCGAGCGACGACCCGGCGCCGCGGGGCATGACCGGCACCTCGTGGTCGTACGCCACCTCGACGGCGGCCCGGACGTCCGCGTCGCTCGTCGGAAACACCACGCCGGCGGGACGGGCCTGGTAGACGCTGCCGTCCGTCGCGTACAGCACCTGCGCGTACTCGTCGAAGCGCACGTCGCCGCGCACCCGGTCGCGCAGGTCGGCGGCGAGCGCGGCGTACTCGGCGACGTCGGGGTGGTCGTGCCCGAGCGAGTCGACGGACGCGTCCGCTCCCCCGGGGCCGTAGAACTGCTCTGCCTCCTCAATTGCCATGAACGACTGTCATACTCGTCGCTGGTATAACTGCTGTGGCTGCGGGCACCCCGGCGGCGCTCTGTCCGGACGTCGCCGGGCGGCGTCGTGGCGCCCGGCCCCGCGCGGTCGCCGAACCACGCGGCTTTTTGACGGGGTCACCCGCAGACGTGTCTATGGACCTGATCCACGTGGCGATCAACGTCGCGGACGCGGAGGAGTCGATCGCGTTCTACGAGCAGTTCGGCTTCGAGGAGGAGTGGTCGTTCTCCGCCGACGGCACCACCCACCGGTACGTCGCCGCCGAGAACGGGATCGAGATTCAGCTCTCGGAGACGCCCGGCGAGGAGGAGTTCGAGATGGGCGCGGGGTGGGACCACCTCGCGCTCGGCGTCGACGACGTGGACGCGACCGTAGAGCGGGTCGACCACGGCGGGGTGGTCAAGCAGCCGGGACCCCAGCCCGAGGCGGGGTCGTACACCGCGTTCCTGAAGGACCCGGACGGCCACGTCGTCGAGCTCGTCGAGCCGCTCGACGGGTGAGAACAGAAGAGAGTCAAGACGAAGTTTGAACAACGGTCTTGTCCGGCGGGTGCGTTCACCCAGCCATGCGACTCAGCAGACGTCAGGCGCTGGCCGCCGGCGGAACGGCGCTGGTCGCCGGGCTGGCCGGGTGTAGCGGCTCCGGCAGCACGGCGTCGAGCGACGACCCGACCCTCGACAGCCACCCTGCCGGTCGCGGTATCGGTGCACAGCCACGGCTCGGACCGCCGCCGGGCGAGACGACCGGCACCGTCGTCGCGTTCGAGGACCCCTCCTGCCCGCGCTGTGCGGCGTTCGAGCGCGAGACGGTGCCGAAGATCCGGTCGAACCTCGTCGAGCCGGGCGACGCGACGTTCGTCTTCCGCGGGGTGCCGGTCGTCTACTCGTGGGGTGATCCGGCGTCGCGGGCGCTGGAGGCGGCCTACGCCGAGTCGGCGGACGCGTTCTGGGCGCTCGCGGGGCACTACTTCGAGAACCAGTCGTCGTTCCGCGGGCGGGGCGACGGCGACGTGCTCTCGATGACGGCGTCGTTCCTCGACGCCGAGACGGCCCTCGACGGGACGAGCGTGGTCGACGCCGTGCGTGCCGGCACGGCCGACGATGCCGTCGAGACGGACCTGAGCGCGGGCGAGGACGCGGGCGTCGAGGCGACGCCGACGGTGTTTCTGTTCCGCGAGCAGACGCTCCAGACACAGGTGCGCGGGAGCGCGAGCTACGACGTCGTGGCGGGGGCGCTCGACCTGTGACGGCGCCAGGTGTTCGGCTCCCGACTCGCGTGCGCGACTGGCGGCTGATGGGCCGGACGGCTCGGCTGGTGCTCGCCGCGCCGGGCTACGCCGCGCTGGCCGTCGTCGCCGCCGGCGCAGCGACGACGCTGTTCGTCCTCTCGCAGAACCTCCCGCTCGTCGGCGACGTGCTCGTCGGGGGGGCGCTCCCGCTCTGGTCGCGGCTCCGGGTGTTCGTCGGGCTGTTCCGGTCGTTCGCGCTCCACACCTTCGCCGTCCTGGCGCTCGTCGGCGTCCTCACGGGCGTCGACGTCGCGATGGTGACCTACCACCTGCGCGAGCACCGGGTCACCCTCGCCGAGAGCGGCGGGAGCGTCGTCGGCGTCGTCCTCGGCACCCTCGGCGCCGGCTGTGCGGCCTGTGGGTCGGCGGTGCTCGCCGGCGTCCTCGGCCTCCTCGGCGCCGGCGGGCTCCTGACGCTCCTGCCGCTCGACGGACTGGAGTTCGCGCTGCTGGCGCTCGCCGCGCTGGTGCTGTCGATACACTGGCTCGCCGACGGGATGCGCGGCGGAGAGGTCCGGGGCTGTCCGGTCGAGCTACAGTAGGTCGGCGGCCTCGGCCTTCTCGACTATCTCCTGTGCCATCTTGTTCGTCGCCTCGTCGACCATCTGGCCGTCGACGCTGACGGCGCCCTCGCCCGCCTCCATCGCTTCGGCGTAGGCGTCGACGATACGGCTCGCGCGCTCGGCCACCTCCGGGTCCGGCGCGAACACCTCGTTGCCGATCTCGATCTGGCTCGGGTGGATCGCCCACTTGCCGTCACAGCCGAGCATGTTCGCGCGCTCTGCCGACGTCCGGAACCCCTCGGGGTCGTCGATGTCGGCGTAGGGGCCGTCGGTACAGGGGACGCCCGCGGACTTCGCGGCGGCGTTGCACTCCGAGAGGGCGTGGTGCCAGTAGTGGCCGGGATAGTCCGGGAACTGCCCGATGTCGAGGCCGGGCGTCCCCATCGCGGCGGCGTAGTCGCCGGGGCCGAAGATCAGACACGAGAGCCGGTCGGTCGAGTTGGCGATCTCGTGGACGTTGTGCATCCCATCGCCGTCCTCGATCTGTGGCTCGAGCCCGACACGACCCGGCTCTAGTCCGGCGTTCACCTCCACCTGCGTCACGAGGTCGTCGACGGTCTGGAGTTCGCTCGCGTCCGGCACCTTCGGGACGATGATATCGTCGATACACTCGCCCGCCTGGGTGAGCACCTCGACCACGTCGTCGTACCACCAGCGGGTGTCGACGCCGTTCATCCGGTACGAGAGGATCGTGTCGGACCAGTCGTGTTCTCGTGCGGCCCGGATCAGCGGCTCTCGGGCGTCGGTCTTGGCGTTCGGCGCGACGGAGTCCTCGAGGTCGAGAAACACCTCGTCTGCGTCGCTCTCCGCGGCGTTTGCCATCATCTGCTCGTCGCTCGCCGGCACCGCAAGCTGGGTCCGTCTGAGTTCGTTCATTAACGAGAACTGCTTTCGAAGGTGATCACAAATACCTCACGACACGCAGTCGGGAGACACCGGAACTGACATGTCGCGCCCCGGAGGAGAGGGGGCGTGCGACTGGCACGCGTCGACACGTCAGACGGTCCGGTAGCCGGCGAGTACCGCGACGGCGCCGTCCACGCCGACGACGGGGTCCACGAGGCCGCCGTCGAGGACCTCCTCGCGCCCTGCGAGCCCTCGGCGCTGTACTGCGTGGGGCGGAACTACGCCGCCACGATCGACTCGATGGGCTACGACACGCCGGCGGAGCCGGACTTCTTCATCAAGCCGCCGGCCTCCGTCGTCGGCCCCGGCGACCCGGTTCCGTACCCCGCCTTCTCCGACGAGGTGACCTACGCCGGCGAGCTCGCCGCCGTGGTGGACGAACGGTGTGCCGACCTCGACCGCGCCGACGTCCCCGGTGTCCTCCGCGGGTACACGGTGATGAACGACGTAGACGCCCTCGACCAGCAGGGCCGGACCGCGCGGAAGGCGTGGGACGCCTCCGGCCCGCTCGGGCCGTGGATCGAGACCGACGTCGACCCCGTCGACGAGCCGGTCGGGATGACGACCGACGTGGCCGGCGAGCGCCGGCAGGAGGCCACGACCGAACTGATGCTGTTCGACCCGCACGAGGTCGTCGCCTACCTCTCCGAGCGGTTCACCCTCGAGCCGGGCGACGTGGTCGCGTTCGGCAGCCCGGACAACCCCGGCCTCGTCGAACCGGGCGACGAGGTCGCGATAACCTACGACGGGGTCGGGACGCTCCGGAACCGGATCACCTGATCTGATTCTCCAGCCCCTCGAACGCGCCCGTCTCGGCGACGCGGGCGAGGTTGCGCGCCAGTATCTCGGCCCGCCGCCGGTAGTAGTGGGGCGTGTCGCCGGCGTTGTGCGGCGTGATCAGGACGTCGTCGAACCCCCAGAGCGGGTGGTCCTCCGGGAGTGGCTCGGGGTCGGTCACGTCGAGCGCCGCGCCGCGGACGTGGTCGTCCCGGAGCGCCGCGACCAGGGCCTCGGTGTCGACGACCGGACCGCGAGCGATGTTCGTCACGGTGGCGTGCGTCGGCAGGGTGGCGAGGGCGTCGGCGTCGACGAGCCCCCGTGTCGCGTCGGTGAGCGGACAGGCGAGGACGAGATGGTCCGTGCGGGCCAGCGCCTCGTGGAACCGGTCGTAGCCGACCACCTCGTCGGCGGGACCGCCCTTCTCCGGGCTCCACCGCACCGCGACGGCCTCGACGTCGAACGCGCCGACCCGCTCGACGACCGCCCGACCGATCGCGCCCTGTCCGACGACGGTGACGGTCGATCCGGCCAGCTCCGTCGCGTTGAACGACTCCCAGCGGCGCTCGCGCTGGTGGCGCCGCGCGGTCCAGAACTCGCGGACGAACGCGAGGACGGCGCCGACGACGAACTCCGCGACGTTCGGGCCGTGGACGCCGGAGGCGTTCGTCACCGCGATGCCCCGGTCGGCGAGAGCGTCCAGCGGCAGGTGGTCCGTGCCGGCGTAGACGCAGGCGAACAGGTCGACACCGGCGACGTCCAGCCACGACGCCTCGAACCCGATACCGGTCGCCACGTCGGCGCGGGCGAGCGCCGCCCGCTCCTCGTCCGGCGTTCGCGCGAGCGTCACGTCGGCGTCCACCGCCTCGCCGGCCAGCGACTCGCGCAGGACCGTCGCGTACTCTGTCGCCGGGCGACCGTGGACCTTCTGTCTGAGGACCGCGACCTCCATGCCCGCCCGACCGGGGGCGGGGTACCTAAACCCACGCGAGGCGTCGCGCCGTCCCGCATCCGTACCATTCATATCTCGCGCCGCCCCGGCTAGTAGTATGGAACGGACGGACGTTGCCGTCGTGGGAGGCGGCCCGGCGGGCGCCGCGGCCGGGCACGCGGCGGCGGAGGCCGGGGGCGACGCGCTCGTCGTCGAGAAGGGGGTTCCCCGTGCCGACCGCGAGGAGCCGGGGCCGGACTCGACGGACGCCGCCGGCATCCTCGACTACTGGGTGGATATCATGGATATCCATCCCGACGAGTTCCCCGACGACGTGGTGCTCCACGAGCTGGACCGCGCCGAGTTCGTCGGCCCGCGCGAGTCGGTGACGCTCGACGCAACCGGCATGGAGTCGTCGTACGACAGCTTCGGCTTCTGTATGCAGCGCGCGCGGTTCGACGACTTCCTCCGGGAGCGCGCCGAGCGCGCCGGCGCCGGCTACCGCGTCGGCACCCCCGTCGCCGACGTGCGCCTCGACGACCCGGACGCGCCGCGGCGCCACGCGGTCGAACTCGCGGACGGGACCGAGGTGACCGCGGACAGCCTCGTCCTCGCCGACGGCCCGCAACGCACCGTCACGAACCGCGTCCTCGACCGCCTCCTGTCGTTCGACGTCACCGAGCGCCTCGGGACGCGCGAGGCGAACCACATCGCCTACCAGGAACACCGCCGTCTGCCGCCGGCTGTCGCCGAGGACGTCCGCGGCGCCATCCGGTTCTGGTGGGGCTTCCTCCCCGGCCACACCGCCTACCCGTGGGTGTTTCCGAACGACGACGGCGTGGCGCGTATCGGCCTGACGATGCCGGTCGACCTCGACCTCGCCGCCGTCGACAGGCGCGAGCGCTACCCGCTCCTCCGCGAGGACGACGAGACGGTCCCCTCCGGGAGCGAGTATCTCCGTCGCCTCCTCGAACACGAGTACGGCGACGAGTACGACATCGAGACGGACTTCCCGCTCGTGGAGGACCGCGGCAAGCGGGGCGGGACGGAGACGTACCCCATCTCCTCGACACAGCCAGTCGAGTCGCCCGTCGGAGCGGGCGTCGCCGTCGCCGGCGGCGCGATGGGTACGACGAGCGCGTTCCACGAGGGCGGCGACCACGTCGCGGTGCGGACCGGCGCCATCGCCGGTCGGCTCGCCGCGGAGGGGCGTCTGACCGACTACAACGAGGCGTGGCAGACGGCGGTCGGCGAGGAGGTGCGCCGGAACGTCGCGCTGGCGGAGATGTGCCGGTCGTACGACCCGTCGGACTGGGACCACGTCTTCCGGACCGGTCGCGAACTGCTCGCACGCGACGGCGCGTGGGGGATGTTCGGTGTCCTCAACGCCGCTGGGACGGGGCTGGACGCGCTGAGGATGGTCGGCGGCTACAAGCGCCGGAAGTTCGGCCTGCGCGACGGCGAGTACTGCCAGATTCACGAGACCGACTACCGATACCGGACGTAGGGCAAGCCACAAGTCGCGGCTCCGTCTACTCCGAGCGCGCGCCTCTAGTCCCCGCCCGAGCCTGCCCGTACGGGCGCGATGACGGAGCGGCGAACCCGGGCGCGCGACACCGGCGCGAGAGCGCCCGACTGGTTGCCCGTAGCGCAACCCGCCCGGTTGCCCGTAGCGCAACCCGCCCGGCACGAGGGTTTCCCGGCTGATGCGGCACACCGCCAGAGATGAGGCCGGTCGTTAGTGTTCCGGGCGAACACTCTACCTCGCCAGCAGCCGACGGCCCAGCGCGAGGCGTGTCTCGCGTCACGGAGACGGGATCGGCTGCCGTCGCGACCCGACTGCCAGGGGGCGCTCAGGTGAACTCGGTGTGCCGGGGGCCGTTCGTGGCGTGGCCTCCCTCCGGGCCGGACGCCTCGCGGACGGTCCGAACCTCCTCGGCGCCGGTGGGGCCCGCCGGGACCGCTCGCCCGGAGCCGTCGGCGAGGCGGCCGAGCGTCGGTCCCGGCGAGACGGCTGACCGTCACGCGGCGCGGGCGGCACCCGCAACGACCTTCCCGGCCCCGGGCGAACCGCGTGTATGAGCGACCGAACCGAGGGTGAGACGGAGGCCAGCGTGGAGGTGGCGGTCGAGGCACGCGCCGTCGCCGACCTCTCGCCCGCCGAGCGCCGCGGGTTCTTCGAGCGGTCTGCCGGCGTCGACGCCGTGCGCGAGGACGTCGTCCCCATCGTCTCGCGGGTACGAGCGGAGGGCGACGCTGCCCTCCGGGAGTTCGCCGAGGAGTTCGACGACGTGACCGTCGGCAACCTCGACGTCACGGACGAGGCAGAGCGCGCGGTCGAGGCAGTCGACGACGAGACGCTCGCGGCGATCCGCGAGGCCGTCTCGAACGTCCGCGAGTTCCACGAGCGACAGGCGCCGACGGACTGGCGCGAGACGGTCGACGGGCGCGAACTCGGGCGGCGGTTCCGGCCGCTCGACCGGGTCGGCGTCTACGTCCCCGGCGGCGCGGCAGCCTACCCGTCGAGCGCGATCATGGGCGTCGTGCCGGCGACGGTGGCCGGGGTCGAACACGTCGCGGTGGCGACGCCGCCGGGCGACCCGGTGCCGCCGGCGACGCTCGCGGCGGCACACGAGGCCGGCGCAGACCGGGTGTACCGCGTCGGCGGCGCACAGGCGGTCGCCGCGCTCGCCTACGGCACCGAGACGGTCCACGCGGTGCGGAAGGTGGTCGGCCCGGGCAACGCCTACGTGACGGCGGCGAAAGCCGAGGTGCGCGGTGACGTCGACATCGACTTTCTCGCCGGTCCGAGCGAGGTGCTGGTCGTCTGTGACGACTCCGCCGACCCGGACCTCGTCGCGGCTGACCTCGTCGCACAGGCCGAACACGACCCGAACGCCGCGGTCACCGCCGTGACCGACGACGAGACGACGGCACGGGCGGTCGCCGCAGCCGTGACTGAGCAGGTTCCCGACCGGGCGCGCGCCGAGACGTGCGCGGCGGCGCTCGACAACGACGCCAGCGGCGTGTTGTACGCCCGGTCCCGGGCGGAGGCGGCGCTGTTCGCGGAGGAGTACGCCGCCGAACACCTCTCGATCCAGGCCCGCGACGACGAGGCGCTGGCGGAGCGGATCACGAACGCCGGGAGCCTGTTCCTCGGGCCGTACACGCCCGTCGCGGCGGGCGACTACGCCTCCGGAACGAACCACGTCCTGCCGACCGGCGGCGGCGCACGGGTCTACGGCGGGCTGTCGGTCGACACGTTCGTGCGGTCCAGCACGGTCCAGCGGCTAGACAGGGCGGCGCTGGCGGACCTCGCGCCGACGGTCACCAGACTCGCCGAGACGGAGGGGCTGGAGGCCCACGCCGAGAGCGTCCGGCGGCGGGTCGAAGGAGCCAGCCGGAACGGGGACGGAGACGCGGAGGAGTAGCGGCGCCGGGCGTCAGGGTTAACAACACAGGCACGGTACGGGCTCGCATGAGTACGGACGCCGTCGAGGCCGACTCCAACCCCCCGGTGGCCGTCAGCGAGACGGCGGCGGAGCAGGCACTCGACCTCCTGAGCGGCGAGGGACTGGACACGAACGTGGCAGGCCTCCGGCTGTTCGTCCAGCAGGGCGGCTGTGCGGGGCTGTCGTACGGCCTGCGGTTCGACGACGAGCCGGAGCCGGACGACACCGTCGTCGACGCGAACGGCCTCCGCGTGTTCGTCGACCCGGCCAGCCTCGACTACATCGCGGGCGCACAGCTCGAATACGAGTCCGGCCTCCAGGCAGCCGGCTTCCACGTCGAGAACCCGAACGTCGTCTCCGAGTGTGGCTGCGGCGAGTCGTTCCGCACCTCCTGAGCAGGCCGCGCTCCGGCGTGGCAACGCTTAACACACGAGGCCGTGTACGGGAGCGCGATGTCCGGAGCGAGCGGTCCACCGGTCGCGGAGGCGGCGGCGCTGTTTCGCCGCCTCGGCTACACGGTCACCGACGAGGGCAGGGAGTTCGTGGCCCACCAGAAGTGGCGCACCGTCGCCGTGCGCGTTCTCGGCGCCGAGGAGTCCGTCACCCCCGCCGTCGCCGACGGCGGGCGGTCCGACGACGCCCCGGACTTGCGCTGCTACGTCACCAGCCAGGGGGCCGCCGGCCCTCGGCCGCCGTATCGCGGCGTTCGACCCCGATCCCGAGTGGGCCGTCGTCGGCCTCGACGACGACGGCCACGATGTGGTCCGCGCGCCGTGATCACTCGAGGATGATCGCCGGCTGACCGGGTTCGGCCCGGTCGGCACGCTCGTGGTCCGTCTCCGACTCGTCGACGATCTCCAGGCGTGCGTCGAACGGCTGCTCGACGACCCTCCGCCGGTCGGCCAGTGCCGCGCGCTCCTCGTCGCGGCCCATCACCTCGTCCGGCAGGTCCTGCGGGCTGTCCATGTACGTCCGGAGGTACGACTGGATCGCCTCGCCGTGCTCCTCGCGCCCGTCCGTGAGCCGGCCCATCGCCTCGCCGAACTCCATCCGCGTCTCGACGGCCTCGCGCAGGTCGCCGAACAGGTCGCGCTTCCAGTCGGCGGCCAGCACCAGCGTCACGGTGTCGAACTCGTCGACGAGGTCCGCGACCGCCCGCACGTCGTCGACGGCGTCCTCGACGAACTCGAACCGGCGCTCGGCGTCGGGGTCGACGAGCGGCTCGTCGACCGCCGGCCACGCGGCGGTCGAGACGTATCCCTCGCCGCCAGTCTCGGTCCACAGCTCCTCACAGAGGTGGGGGACGAAGGGGACCATCAGGCGGATCTGGGTCCCGAGGAGGCTGTCGAGCACGTCCGCGCTCGGCTCGTCGACGTTCTCGAGGTAGGTGTTGAACAGGTTGTTGAGCTCGAAGAAGCCGCCGAGGACGGCCTTCCGGGTCTGGAAGTCGTCGAGCGCCTCGGTCGCCTCGCGCACGACTGTCTGGAGCCGAGAGAGGACGTACCGGTCGGCGAGGCCGTGGTCCCGCTCGACGCCCGCGCCGTGCCACTCGCGCACCCGGTCGCGGAACCGGCGGAGCTGTGTCACGCGCTCCTCGACCTCGTCGGGCCGCCAGTCGAAGTCCTGCCAGGGCTCGTTCGACGCGAACAGGTGCATCCGGATGATGTCCGCCGAGTGGCGGTCGATCGCCTCCTCGGCGACCACCACGTGACCCTTCGAGGACGACATCTTCTTGCCCTCCAGTAGCCCCATGCCCCACGTCGCGACCCCCTGCGGCCAGTTCGGCTCGTCGAACAGCGCCGTGTGGTGAAACAGCATGAACGTGAGGTGGTTCCGTATCAGCTCGTAGGCGCTCGTCCGCCAGTCGAGCGGATACCAGTACGAGAAGCTCTCGCGGGCCGCACGGACAGTCTCGGCGTCGACGCCCGTCGCCGCCGCGACCTCCTCGGCGCTCCCCTCGCCGCCGAAGACGTGGTCGAAGAAGGCCGGGGCGAGCGCCGACGGGTCGACGTCGTCGAGCAGGTGGCTGATCGTGTAAAACGCCATGTATATCGTCGAGTCCGACAGCGGCTCGACGATGAACTCGTCGTCGAACGGGAGGCGCGTCCCGAGGCCGTAGTTGCGGATACACGGCCACTGCTCCAGCCAGTCGACGGTGTCGTGGAACTCCTGGCGCTTCTCCTCGGGGATGACGTTCATCTCGTCGACGTGGCGCCGGACCTGGTCCTTCCAGTCCTCGTCGCCGTAGTCGATGAACCACGACTCCTGGAGCGAGACGACCACGGTCCCGCCGGACCGGGAGACGACCGGCTCCGTGAAGTCGTAGAGCCGGTCGAAGGTCCCCTCGTCGCGGAACGCCTCGATCAGCGCCGGCTTGGCCGTCTCGACGGCCTGGCCGGCGAACCGCCCGCAGTTCTCGCGGAGGACGCCGTCGTTGAACTCCGTCGTGTACACCTCGTCGGTCGCCTCCTCCAGCGCCGCCTCGTCGTCCTGGGAGGTCACGCCGTGGCGCTCGCACGCCGCCGCCGCCGGCAGACCGTCGTACTCGCCGCTGTCGATGATCTGCACCGGCTCGACGCCCTCGACGACGGAGCGGTCGACGCCGTACTCCGCGAGGGCGTCGGGGTCCTGCTTCAGGTCCTGGAGGCTGATCCAGTCGTACGGCGCGTGGCCGGGGACGGACATCACGAGTCCGGTTCCCTCGTCGGGGTCGAGGAACGTCGCCGGCAGGACGGGCAGCTCGTCGCCGGTGACTGGGTTCGTCGCCGTCTCGCCGACGAGGTCGGCGCCCTCGACGGTCGACACCACCTCCGTCTCGTGGTCTTGGTGGGCGAACTTCGTCGTCGCCTCGGCGGCGAGCAGCCACGTCTCGCCGTCGACACGGACGACGTCGTACGTGACCTCGGGGTTGACCAGCAGGTGGGTGACGCCGTACACCGTCTCGGGGCGGAGCGTCGCGGTGGGGAAGACGCGGTCGCCGAGTTCGAACTCGACGACGGTGTACTCCAGGCGCTCGGCGTCTTCTCCCTCCAGCAGGTCGTGGGTCGTGACCGGGTTCTCGTCCTTGAGGCAGTATTTCGTCGGGTGGAGGCCCTGCTCGACGTCTCCCCGCTCCTGCAGGCGCTCGTACTGCCACTCGATGAAGCGGTTGTACGCCTCCTCGTTCGTGGTGAACTCCCGGCGCCAGTCGACGGAGAAGCCGAGGCGCTTGAAGCTGGGCTTGTAGGAGCTGTCGATGAAGTAGCGCGCGTAGTCCATCGGCTCCTCGAACCCCTCCAGCACCTCGGTCGGGACGTTGTACGTCTCGCGAAGCGTCGATATCTGCTCCTCGTCGCCCTCCTGGACGCGGTTGAGCGCGCCGATGATCGGTGTCCCGGTGACGTGCCACGCCATCGGAAACAGGACGTTCTTCCCCTGCATCCGCTGGTAGCGCGCGAACACGTCCGGGAGCATGTACGTCCGGACGTGCCCGAGATGCATCCCGCCGCTCGGGTACGGGTACGCGACGGTGATGTAGAACTTCTCCTCGGCCGTTGGGTCCGGTTCGAACAGGCCCTCGCGCTCCCACTCGGCCTGCCACTTCCGCTCGACGGCGGTCAGGTCGTCGCGGAAGTCGTCGTCGTCGGTCATACAGTTCGCACCGGAGCGCGTCACAAATGCTTTGCCACACGCCCGAAGATTGAGGGAGGAGGGGCGGCGTTCGGGTCACGTGGTCTACAAGAAGGTCACGCTGATCGGCCGGAGCACAGAGGGGTTCGACGCCGCCGCGGACGACGCGGTCGACCGCGCGCAGGCGACGCTCGAGAACGTCCACTGGGTCGAGGTCGACGAACTCGGCGTCGAGATAGAGACGGCCGGCGAGCGCGAGTACCAGGCCGAGGTGACGGTCGCCTTCGAACTGGCCGGCGACGAGGTCTGACCGAAAGCCCCAGACTCATATTCGCGGGCCGCCTGGCTCGCCTGAGGGATGGCCCGGCTCCTGCACCACTCGGACCTCGAGAGCGTCTACGACGACCCGGACCGCGTCGGTCGGCTGGTCGGGCGGCTCCGGGCGCTCGACGGGGCCGACGCGCTCGTCTGTGGCACCGGCGACGACCTCGGACCGGGCGTCCTCGCGCTCGTCGAGCGCGGCGAGCAGGCGCTCGACCTGTTCGACGCCGCCGGCACGGCGTTCGAGACGTTCGGCAACCACGACTTCGACTTCGGACTCGACCGGACGCGCGACCTCGTCGCGGCCTCCGGTCCGACGTGGCTGAGCGCGAACGTCCGGCTGGACGGGCGACCGGTTCGGCGCGGCGGCGGGCGTCGAGCCGTGGACGCTCCGCGAGGTGGACGGGAGGCGGGTCGGGATTCTCGGGCTCACCGACCCCGACACCGGGGTCATCAACCCGAAGGCCGCCCCGCTCTCGTTCGAGGACCCCGTCGTCGCGGCGCGCCGGGCCGCCGACGCCCTGCGGGACCGGGGCGCGGAGTTCGTCGTCGTCCTCTCGCACCTCGGCGCCGGCGACGACGAACTCGCGCGGGCGACGGACGTCGACGCGGTCCTCGGCGGCCACGTCCACAGCCGGCGCGCCGAGCGGGTCGCTGGCACGCTCCTGACGCGCCCGGGGGCTGGCGGGCAGCTGGTCGCGGAGGTCGACCTCGACGCTGGCGCGGCGCGGCTCCACGACGTCGACGGCGCGAGCGCGCCGGACGCCGCCGCCCGGTTCCGCGACCGGGCGCACGACGCGGGACTGGACGAGGTGGTTGCGCGCGTAGACCGGGTGGCGCGCGACGAGGCGACGACGTTCGGCGGCGAGTGTCGGGTCGGCAACTTCGTCGCCGGAGCGTTCCGGCGCGCAGCCGACGCGGACGTGGGGCTGGTGAACTCGGGCGGCGTGCGGGCGGGCGACCCGCTCGTCGGCGCGGTGACGCGGGCCGACCTCGTCTCGCTCGTCCCGTTCGAGGAGCCGCTGACCCTCGCACGCGTCTCCGGGGCGCGGCTACGCGAGGCACTCGGGCAGGCCCACGGCGCGACACTCGGGTTCGGCGAGCCGGACTGGTGGCACGCCCACCTCGCCGGCGCCCGGATGGTGTACGACACCGGCGCGGGCGCGGTGCGTGACCTGCGCGTCGGCGGCGAACCGGTCGACGCCGGGGCGACGTACGACGTGGCGCTCCCGGACTTCCTGCTGCGGACGGGCCAGGAGTTCTCGGCGCTCACGGCGCGCGATCGCAGCCGCGAACTCGGGGTCGGGTACGAGACGCTGGTCGCCGACGCGCGCCGCAACGGCCTCGACCCGACGGTCGACGGTCGGGTGCGACTGGTCGGGAACGAGGAGGTGGCGGGGCGGTGACCGACCGCCAGCCGGTGGTCGTCGTCCCGGTGCGGTTCCCGCTCTCCGACCACTCCGAGGCGACCCTGAACCGTGCCGTCGCGGTGGCCGAGGAGCGCGGTGCGACTCTGACCGTCCTCCACGTCGCGCTCTACCAGGAGGGCAAGGACGTCCGTCGGGGGGATCTGAAGGCCGCCGTAGAGCGGTCGGTCGGTCGGCTGAAGAACGCCCGGTACGTCGTCCGGCGGGGGTTCCTCGTCGAGGAGGCCATCCTCGAGGAGGCGGCAGCCGAGGGCGCCGACGTCGTCGTCATCGGCTCGAAGCAGGCCGGGCGCTGGCGAAGGATGCTCACCCGGGTGTTCGACGGGCCGGACGTCGAGCAGCACCTCCGACGCGAACTCGACTGCGAGGTCGTGACGGTCTCGGTCGACTAGCCGGCGTCGGGGTCGTGGCCACGCTCGGCGTCCGCCGGCAGGTCGCCGTCGAGGCTCGTGGCGCCGTCGACTGTCCCTGCCTGGACCCGGAGCGGGTCGTCCTCGTCGACGAGAAGCTGCTGGTGGGGGTAGGCGAAGTCGACGTCCGGCTGCTCCTCGGCCATCAGCGCCCAGAACCGGCTCTGGACCCGCGACCGGACGGTGAGGAGCTTGTACGGCTGGCTGGCCCAGTAGCGGAGCGTAATGAGGATGCCGCTGTCGGCGAACTCGTCGAGGTAGGCGGTCGGACCGGCGGGGTAGCGCGCCGCGCCGATACGGATGTTCGGGCCGCCGTCGATCACCGCATCGCAGTCGCGGGCGGCGCGCTCGAGGAGGCGTCGAGCGGCGTCCAGGTCGCACTCGTAGGTGACGAGCACCGAGAGCCGCAGGCGGGTGCGCTGGTCCTCGGCGGAGTAGTTGGTCACCTTCTGCTCGCGGATGGTACCGTTCGGGACGACCCGGAACGTGTTGTCGAGGGTGAGGACCTTCGTGTAGCGGATCGTGATGTCGTCGACGAACCCACGTGTCCCGTCCTCCATCTCGACCATGTCGCCGATCTCGTAGGGCTGGTCGGCGAGGACGAACACGCCGCTGACGATGTTGCCGACGATCGGCGCGAGGACGATACCGAGGACGGCGGAGAACACCGTCACCGAGAGGAGGACGTCGCCGGCGCCGAACCCGAGGATCGACGCCGCGACGGCGACGGCGAGGGCGACAACGGCGGTCCGGACCGTCCGGAGGACGGTTTGAGCGACGCTCTCTCGCTCGAACCGTCGCGCGACCGGGCGCCCGAGCAGGCGGACGACGTACTTCGACGCCGCGACCCCGACAGCGAGGACGACAGCCGCCGCCGCCAGCTTCGCCGGGGTGGTCCCGGCCAGCGAGCGCAGGTACGTGGCGGCCTCGCCGGGCGCCGGGAGCGCCTGCGCCGGCGTGACGCCGGATCCCATGGTCACAGTTCTCCCGCTCTGCGGTCCTAAGTCCACCGCTACGGCGCAGCGAGTCGGTAGTTCCATACCCTCGCCTGTATCAGGGTCGAACATGGCTGACGACCTCCAGCGAACGCTCGAACGGGTCGGAGAACGGCTCACGCTCGGCGAGTACGAGATCGAGGCGTACCTCGCGGTGCTCGAGCACGGCGAACTGACCGCGAGCGAGGTTGCGGAGGCGACGGGCGTCCCACAGCCGCGGGTGTACGACACGGCGCGGAGCCTCGCCGACCGCGGGCTGGTCGAACTCCGGGAGTCCCGACCGATGAAGATCGTCGCCGTCGACCCGGAGGAGGCGTTCGGCGACGTCGAGTCGTCGCTCGTCGACCTGGTCGCCTCGCTGTCGGCGCGCTACACGGCGCCCGCCCGCGACACGGAGGCGGTGACGCTCGTCAAGTCCCGCGCGACCATCCTCCGGCACGTCCGCGAGGTGATCGAGAGCGCGGAGTACGAGCTGCTCGTCTCGCTCACGCCGGACCTCCTCCGGCGGTTCCGCGAGCCGCTGACAGAGGCCGTCGACCGCGGCACGAGCGTCGAGCTCGTCGTCGCGCCCGCCGAGCGCGCGCCGGCGCCGGAGACGTTCGACTACGACGCCGTCTCGACGACCGCCCGCGCCCGGCGCGGCATCACGACGCCGGTCGTCGCCGTCGCGGACGGCACGTACTCCGTCTACACGACACAGGACGCGCTCCGGGAGGAGCTCGACCGCTACGGGGTTATCTTCGACCGCTCGGCGCTCGGGTTCCTGGTCTCCGGCTTCTTCGGCACCGTCATCTGGACGACGGCGGACCCGCTCGCCGACGCCGACGAGCCCGGGGAGTTCCCGCGCACGTACGCCACCATCCGCCGGGCGGTGAAGGATCTCGACGCCCACGGCGGCGAGGCGCGCGCCCGCGTCGAGGGGCGCGACGTCGAGACGGGCACGCCGACGGTCGTCGAGGGCCCGGTGACGTCGGTCCGGTACGACCCGAACGAGGAGGTCGCGTCGTTCACCGTCGACGGCGCCGACGGCCCGGTGACGGTCGGGGGTCGGGTCGCGGCGCTCGAGGACGTCGAGGCCCACGAGATACGGGTCGAGCCGGGACGAAACGACTAACTCCGTCGCTCCGGTCTCCAGACCGTCGATGGACCGGCGCACACGAGAGTACCTGCGGGGGCGCTTCGGCGACTACTACCGGGAGGCGACGCTCACGTCCCCGCCCGCCGCCGACGCGCGCGAGTGGGGCCACATCCCGTTCACCGAGGGCGGAACGACGATGGTTCGCCACCAGTCGCTGCTCGAGCTCGGCGACCTCGCGTCGTTTCTCGCCGGCGAGGCGCCGCGACACGTCTACTTCTCCGCCGCGCGCTACGACGACCCGGCGACCCGCGACATGGACGGGAAGGGCTGGCGCGGCGCCGACCTCGTCTTCGACCTCGACGCTGACCACCTGCCCGCGGTCGACCCCGAGAAGACGAGCTACGAGGGGATGCTCGCGGCCTGCAAGGAGGCGCTCCAGAACCTGCTCGACCTCCTCGAGCGCGACTTCGGGTTCGACGTCGAGGTGGTCTTCTCCGGGAGTCGGGGCTACCACGTCCACGCCCGCGACCCGTCGGTGCGGGGGCTGGACGCGACGGCGCGGCGCGAGGTTGTCGACTACGTCCGCGGCGCCGGCCTGGACGTCGAAGGGCTGGTGGCCACCCGGAGCGTCGAGGGGACGACCCGGCGCGTCCTGCGCGCCGGCGGCGGATGGGGCCGGCGGGTCCACGGGCTGCTGGTCGACCTGGCGAGCGACCTCCGGGAGGCGCCGGAGGCGGACGCACTCGAGCGGCTCCAGTCGTACGACGGGATCGGCGAGGGACGCGCCGAGACGATCCTGACGGCGTTCCGGCGCAACCCGGAGGCCGTGCGGGCGGGCAACCTCGAGGCCGGCGGACCGGGCGCACGGGTGCTGGTCGAACGCCTCGCGGACGAGGCGGTCGAGCGCGACTCCTCGCCGGTCGACGAGCCGGTGACGACCGACGTGAACCGCCTCATCCGCCTGCCCGAGAGCCTCCACGGCGGCACCGGCCTCGCAGTCCGGCGAATCGACCGCGCGGACGTGGCCGCGTTCGACCCCCTGACCGACGCGGTCCCGGAGCGGTTCACCGGACAGGAGGTCCGGGTGGAGGTGACGGAGCCGGGCTCCGAGCCGGTGACCGTCGGTGGCGGTAGCTTTAGACCGGCGGCAGGCGAGTATGTCGTTCGGGAGCCCGTCGGCGTCTTCCTGATGGCGCGCGACCGGGCACGGAAGGTGAGAGAGGCGTGAACCTGGAGGACCTGCGCGAACGACGACGGCACGAGCGCGAACGGGACAGCCTCGGCCAGCTCCCGGAGTCGTTCTACCGGGACGCCGCGGACTACATCTCCGGGCTGAAGACGGCCCGCGAGCGCGCGGCGAACGAGGCCGACGACCCGTACGGAGACCCGGAGGTTCGGCGCCTGACGGACGAGCTCCAGTCCGCCACCGAGGTCGTCGAGTCGCTGTACGAGCGCCGGGTCGGCAAGGTCGTCAAGCACGCCTCGTTCGCCGCCGCGGACATGCCACACGACAGCGAGGGGCTGACCGACGAGGAGCGCGCGCTGTTCGACGACCTCGTCGAGCGCATCCGAGACAGCCGCTCGCAGGTGCTCGGGGCGCTGGAGGAGTCGGGGAGCGGAGAGGCGACGGACCGGAGCGCGGCGCCGGACGCGCCCACAGAGGCGCCCGAGCCGGCGCCGGAGCGTCGGGAGCCGACAGACGGGAGCGGCGACCCTCTCCCGGCGTCGGACGACCCCGCCGGGATGCTCGCCGAGGCGATGGGCGGCGGACAGGACGACGACCCGCGGGTTGACGGCGGCGAGACGGAGCCCCCGGCACCCGGCGGCGAACACGACCCGGTCACGAGCGACGAGCGCGCAGCCGGGAACGGGCGTGGACCGGGTGTGCCAGACGACGAGACGGCAGAGCGGCCCGACGCGGGAGCGCGCCCGGACGACGACCCGGCTGCGGAGCGCACCACCGTGCGCATCACCGCCGACGTCGGCGAGATATACGGCGTCGACGACCGGAGCTACCGGCTGGAGGCCGAGGACGTCGTCAGCCTGCCGGCCGACAACGCGGCGCCGCTGGTGGAGAAAGACGCCGCCGAGCGGCTATAGCAGGTCCCGGATCGACTCGCGTTCGACGAGGGCGAACCCGCCGAGCACCAGCAGGAACCCCGCGGGAGCGCTCGGCCCGACCGGCTCTGCGAGAGCGACGACGCCGACGACGGTGGCGACGACGGGGACGACGTAGGAGACGAGGCTCACCCGGAAGGCGCCGACGCGACGGATGAGCCCGAAGTAGACGGTGTACGCGAGGGCGCTGGCGACGACACCGAGAAAGAGTAGTGCGCCGAGCGCCGCGGGCGTCGCGCCGGCGACGACGGTCAGGCGCTCGCCCGCGAGCCGCGCAGAGGCGTGGACGAGGGGGGCGCCGAGGAGCATCGCCCAGCCGGCGACGACGACGCCGTCGCTCGCGGGCGCCGCGCGCTCGACGGCGACGTTTCCGGCGGCGACGGCGACGACGGCGACGACGACGAGTCCGGCGCCACGCGGCGTCGCGCCGGGGCTCCCGGGGCTGGCGACGAGGGCGACGCCGCCGACGCCGAGCGCGACGCCGGCGAGTTCGACCGCGTCCGGCACGCCGTCGTCGAGGAACAGGCTCCCGCCCGCGGCGGTCAGCACGGGGATGAGGGCGAAGAGGATGCTGGCGACGCCGCCGGTGACGAGCTGCTGGCCGAGAAAGAGGACGGCGTTGCCGCCCATGAGCAGGACGCCGCCGGCGACGACCGCGGCGCCGTCGCCCGGTCCCGTCGGGAGGACGTCGCGCCCGCGGAGGGCGGCGAGGGCGAGGACGAGGAGGCCGCCCCCGACGTAGTAGCGCAGCGCGGCCAGTGCGAGCGGCGAGACGGCGGTCAGGCCCACCTCCGTCGCCGGGAACCCGCCGCCCCACACGAGCCCGAGGAGGACGAACAGGGCGGCGTCGCGGAGCCGTGACACGGGCGAGCCTTCGCCGGCGCGGCTAAGAGGCTGTCCGTGTCGAGGAGCAGCGGGAGACCGAACGCGGTCGACGCGCCGGCTACTGGAACGTCCGGCTGGCGTCGTCCCCGACGCCGGCGGTCTCGGAGCGCTGGAACCGCTGTTCGATCTCCTCGTAGCGCTCGCGGGTCTCCTGTGTGACGCTCGGGCCGACCTCGGAGAGCGCCCGGTCGAAGTGGTCCATCGTCACGCGGACGTTACCGACCCGGTCGACCATCTCCTCTCGCGGGACGCTGTTGACGAACTCGCGGGTGGCCGCCATGGAGGCCTCGCGGCAGACCGCCTCGACGTCCGCGCCGACGTACCCCTCCGTCCGGCGGGCCAGCCTGTCGAGGTCGACGTCGCTCGCCAGCGGCTTGTCGCGGGTGTGGACCTCGAAGATCCTGCGCCGTGCCTCCTCGTCCGGAACGGGGACGTGGACGTGTCGGTCCAGCCGACCCGGGCGGAGCAGGGCGCTGTCGATCAGGTCGGGCCGGTTGCTGGTGGCGACCACGACGACGTCCTCCAGCGTCTCCAGCCCGTCGAGCTCGGTCAGGAGCTGCGAGACCATCCGTTCGCCGACCCCGGAGTCGGAGGACCCCTGGCCGCGCTCGCCGGCGATGGCGTCGATCTCGTCGAAGAAGATCACGGTCGGAGCGTTCTCGCGGGCCTTCGAGAACACCTCGCGGATCCCCTTCTCGGACTCGCCGACGAACTTGTTCAGCAGCTCGGGGCCCTTTATCGAGATGAAGTTCGACTCCGCCTCGTTCGCGACGGCCTTCGCGAGCAGGGTCTTGCCCGTTCCGGGCGGACCGTAGAGCATCACGCCCTTCGCCGCGTCGACGTCCATCGCGTCGAACACCTCGCCGTACTCGAGCGGCCACTGGATCGTCTCGCGCAGGCGCTCTTTCGTGTCTCCGAGCCCGCCGACGTCGGCCCAGGTGACGTCGGGCACCTCGACGAACACCTCGCGGAGCGCAGAGGGCTCGATCCCCTTCAGCGCCTCGCGCATGTCGTCGTCGGTGACCCGCAGCGACTCGAGCACCTCGGCGTCTATCTGCTCGGCGTCGAGGTCGATCTCCGGCCTGACACGCCGGAGCGCGTTCATCGCGGCCTCCTTCGCGAGGCTCTCGAGGTCGGCGCCGACGAAGCCGTGGGTCGACTCGGCGTACTGGTCGAGGTCGACGTCGTCGGTCAGCGGCATCCCGCGGGTGTGGACCTGCATGATCTCCTTGCGACCGCCACGGTCGGGGACACCGATCTCGATCTCGCGGTCGAACCGCCCGCCGCGCCGGAGCGCGGGGTCGATCGCGTCGACGCGGTTCGTCGCCCCGATGACGACGACCTCGCCGCGCTCGTCGAGGCCGTCCATCAGCGACAGGAGCTGGGCGACGACCCGGCGCTCGACGTCGCCGCCGGCCTCGTCGCGCTTGGCGGCGATCGAGTCGAGCTCGTCCATGAAGACGATCGCGGGGGCGTTCTCGGTCGCCTCCTCGAACACGTCGCGGAGCTGCTCCTCGCTCTCGCCGTAGTACTTCGACATGATCTCCGGGCCGGAGATCGTCTGGAAGCTGGCGTCGATCTCGTTCGCCACCGCCTTGGCGATGAGCGTCTTGCCAGTTCCCGGCGGACCGTGGAGCAGCACACCCTTCGGCGGCTCGATCCCGAGGCGCTTGAACAGCTCCGGATGTCGCATCGGGAGCTCGATCATCTCCCGGACCTGCTCGAGTTCGCGCTCCAGCCCGCCGATATCCTCGTAGGTGACGTCGGGGGCGCCCTCTGCGCCCGCGCCGGCGCCGGACTCGCGGATCTGCTCCGCCGGCTGCTGGCTGATCTGGACCTCGGTCGAGTCGTTGATCACGACCGTTCCGTCGGGGCTGGTGGCGGCGATCTTCAGCGGGATCGCCTGCCCCTGTCCGCCCATGAAGCCGAGACCCAGCGGGAGCTGGACGGACTGGCCCGCGGTGACGGGCTGGCCGTTCAGCTCGCGCCGGACCAGCGACTCGATGTTGCCGCGGATGCCGATCTGCTGGGGCAGGGCGACCGTCACGCGCTCGGCGGGGCTGACGTCCGCGGCTTCGACCTCCGCGCGGTCGTCGATACCGACGCCGGCCTGCTGGCGCAGACGACCGTCGATCCGGACGACGCCGGTGTCCGAGTCCTCTGGGTAGCCGGGCCAGACCCGCGCGATAGCGGTGCTGTCGCTCCCCTCGATCCGGACGAAGTCGCCGGGGTTGAGGCCGAGTTCCGCGGCGGCCTGCTTGTCTATCGCCGCGAGCCCGCGGCCCGCGTCCTTCTGCTTGAGGGGCTTTACGACGAGCTTCATCCGTAGATGGTGAGCACGCCGTTGTTCACGTCGGCCTGGTCGGCGTCACCGGGGAGTTCGAGCTCCGTCTCGCGCACCCGGCTGCCGGCGTCGACGACCACGATGGCCGTCCTGCCGACGACGTCGACGTCGACGTCCACCGTCTCGCCGGCGACACCGAGGTCGGCTGCGACCGCCCACCCGTCGTCGTAGTCGTACCGCCGGACGAGCTGCTCGTTTTCGCCGGCGTGTTGTCTGGAATCCATGTGTGTCCTAACGACACGTTAGGTCCGCAAGTATATGAATCTGTCTTTAGCGAATCGCAGGACTGCGAGGGGACAGCACGAAACCGGTCGGATTGTGGTTCGTCTCGATCGGGCGGCGAAACGGATTTGCCGACGCCGGGCCAGAACTGCCCGTGCGGGAGGCAGTCGAGGAGGTCGATCCGGACGGCGTCGACTACGGCTGGGTGATGCAGGTGACGTTCGTGGCGACGATCCTCGTCGGAGCCCCGGTCGTCGGCCTCCTCGCGCTCACCGCGTCGCTCCCGACGTGGGAGGCGCGGGCAGCCTTCGCCGTCCGTGTCGGCGCAGTCGTCTGGATACTGGTCGCGGTACCGGTGTACCTCTACGCCCGTCGCGCCGCGGCGTAGCCCGGAAGAGCCATGTCGGCGCCGTCGGATCGGCTTGCCATGGGACGGATCGACGACACGGTCGAGGAGATTCGTCGGATGGAGACTCACAGCTCCTCGGTCGTCGCGGTGAAGGCCGCGCGGGCGCTGAGGGAGCTGGTCGAGCGGGAGTTCACCAGTCTCGACGAGTACGAGAGCGCCCTGGAGCGCAACTCCGGCGCGCTCCGGCGGGCGAACCCCTCACACGCCTCGCTGTTCACCACGCAGCGCGAGGTGGTCGACGCCGTCGTGGGGCAGTCCGACGACCTGGCGGAGGCCCGCCGCCTGACGGAGGCGGCGGTCGAGCGGGTGGTCGACCGCGTCGACAACGGCAAACGGCGGGCCGCCGCGAGCGCCGCGGAGACGTTCGACGACGGCGAGGTGGTGCTCACGCACGACTACTCCTCGACGCTCCTCGCGGCGATGGAACGCGCGGTTCCCGAGCGCGAACTGACGGTGTACGTCACGGAGGCGCGGCCGCGGTACCTCGGCCGGAAGCTCGCCCGGCGGCTGGCCGAGACGGCGGGCGTCGAGGTCCACCTCGGCGTCGACGGCGCCTCCGGCTACCTGCTCGAGCAGACGGATATCGACCGGGCGATGGTGGGGATGGACTGTATCGTCCGGGGGACGCTGTACAACCGCGTCGGCACCTTCCCGCTGGCCGCCGCCGCGGCGGAGGCAGGGGTTCCGCTCGACGTCGTCGGCTCCTCGGCGAAGGTGATAGAGGAGGGGTTCGTCTTCGAGAACGAGTTCCGGCCGCCCGCGGAGGTCAGCCTCGAGCCGCTCGAGGAGGTGGTCGTCGAGAACCCGGCGTACGACGCGACGCCGGCGCACCTCGTCGACACCGTGATCACCGGTGAGCAGCGGTTCTCGCCGTCCGACTAGCCGAAGAAGCCGGAGAGCCGTTCGGTGAGACTCTCGCCCTCCGACTCCCCGAGGCGGAGATAGTAGGCGTCGCCGCCGTCCTCGTAGTAGCCGTCGACCCGGCGGACCACCTCGAAGCCGAGGTGACGGTAGAACCGCAGTGCGTCGTCGTTCGTCGTCCGGGCGTGACAGGTGATCGTCCCGTTGTCGGCTGCGACCGCCCCGACGAGGCGGCGACCGTGGCCCTCGCTACGGGCCTCCGGAGCGACCGCGAGGAAGAGGAGGTAGCCGTCCCGGCGCGCCGACGCGAAGCCGACGATATCACCGTCGACGAGGCGGAGGTGAGTGGTCGACCGGGAGTAGGCGTCGCGGAAGAATCGCCAGCGCTGTCTGAGCACGCTCTCCTCGCGCCTGATCTGCTCCTTCAGGTCCCACGCCTCGTCGACGTGTTCGGCCGACCCCGGGCCGTCGACACGCGTTTCGACCTCGACGCTCACTACCGGCGTTAGTCGGGTGTAGAATATAACTCCACCGTCGACACAGAACCGTTTAGCCCGCGCCGGTCGTGCGTCTACGGCATGGACACGACTGGCGGCAGCCGATGACACGCGCCGGGTCGTTCACGCTCCGCGGCCACACCGCCGACGTCGCGATCGCGGCGACCGGCACTGACCTCGGGGCGACGTTCGCGGCCTGCGCCGACGGGATGACCGCCGCGATGTGCGACGACGTCCCCGACTGTGGCGAGCGGTTCAGCCTGACCGTCCGGGCCGAGCGCCGCGAGGCGCTGCTGTTCGACTACCTCGACCGGCTCATCTACGAACGCGACGTCCGGTCGGTCCTGCCCGCCGACAGCGATGCGACGGTGTGCGAGGCAGAGGGCGAGTGGGTCGTCGAGGCCGGCGCCCGCGGCGTGCCCCTCGACGGCGTCGCCGCCCGCGAGGTGAAGGCCGTCACCTACTCCGAGATGACCGTCGAACGGACAGCCGACGGCTGGCGGGCGTACGTCGTCCTCGACGTCTGACCGAAGGGGTTTCACCCGGCGGTCGTCCACTGATTGCTATGACGACCCGCGAGTTCGGCGATACGACCCTGACACGCGTAGAGCCGTACGTCTGGGAGATAGCGCGGACGGACGAGATGCGGGTGCCCGCGCGGGTGTTCGCGAGCGAGGCGCTCTTGGCGCAGATCGGCGACGACAGGACGCTGTCGCAGGTGCAGGACGCCGCGCACCTCCCCGGGGTCGCGGCGTACACCGCGTGCCTGCCCGACGGCCACCAGGGCTACGGCTTCCCGATCGGCGGCGTGGCGGGTATCGACGCAGAGGACGGCTGTATCTCGCCCGGGGCCATCGGCTACGACATCAACTGCCTCCCCGCAGACACGGACGTCCGGCTGGAGTTCGGTCGTCGGGTTCCGATCGTGGAACTCACGACAGACGTCGGAGACGAGCGGGCAACCGTCGCCGCAGAGGGGGACGGAGAGTGCCAGTCGACGATTCGGCTCGCAACCGAATCCGCGCCCACGGACGTGTACGAGGTGAAGACGGCGGGCGGCAGGACTGTCCGCGCGACCGCCGACCATCCCTTCCGAACGCCAGACGGCATGGTAGAGCTCGACGAGATAGCGGCCGGCGACCGGGTACTCGTGAGTCCGTTCCGCGGGATCGACCACGAATCACCCGAGCGATTCGTCGTGGTCGACGAAGACGACCTCGACGACGCCGACCCCCAGCTGATCTCGTTCCTGAAGGAGAACGATCTTCTACCGCTCGAGTCGACCGACGACGCGTTCGCCCGGCTACTGAAGCTCGCCGGGTTCCACACCGGCGACGGGTCGTTCTCTGGCGAGCAGACGTGGTTCTACGGCGACGCCGAGGATCTGGAGGCGATCCGCGAGGACATCGTCGCGCTCGGCTTCACCCCGTCTCGGGTCTACGAGCGAGAACGCGACCACGAGGTCGACGGGACGGAGTTCACACGCACCGAGTACAGCCTCAGTGTCGGCGCGCGTGGATTCAAGCGACTGCTTGCCGAAATAGGCGTACCGACAGGAAAGAAAGTAGAGAGCGGATTCACGACGCCAGACTGTCTCGACCGGCTTCCGGACTGGCAGCGTGCGCTCTATCTCTCGGCGTTTTTCGGCGCGGAGATGAGCGCTCCCTCGGCGCAGCACGCGAAGAACCTCCACTGTCCAACGGTCTCACAGACCCGAAGACGGTCGGTCGCCGACGCCGGCGAGCAGTTCCTCCGCGAGGTCGGGGCGTATCTGGAGAGCATCGGAATCGAAACGAACTCGATCGAACGGTTCGACGCGGCGTCGGGCCCCGACCGCGAGCGGCTGCGGCTCGGGATCAGGAACGACTCACAGAACCTGATCCGGTTCTTCGAGCGCGTCGGGTACCGGTACGGAACGGAGAAACAGCGGTCGGCGGTCGCTGCGCTCCAGTACCTGCGGCAGAAGGAGCGCGTAATCGAGCGTCGAGCGGAGGTAGCCGACGAGGCGCGGGCGCTCGCAGATGGCGGGACACCCGTGTCGGAGATTGCCGGACGGTTCGATATCAACCGCCGATTTATCGAGCGTAGCGTCTGGAGCGGTCGCGAGGGGAGACCTCGTCCGTCAAGAGACTTTCCGGACTACGAACAGTTCGTCGACGACGTGGACGTCCGCGACGACATGACGGTCGAGGCGACAGTCGTGTCGGTCGAACACGCCGGCAAGGAGCGAGTCTACGACATCGGTGTCGAGCACGAGGCACACAACTTCGTCGCGGACGGATTCGTGGTCTCGAACTGCGGCGTCAGGCTGCTGACCACGCCGCTCGACGCCGACGACGTCCGCGGGCGCGAGGAGGAGCTGGTCGAGGCGCTCGCGGCGGGTGTGCCCGCCGGCCTCGGCGGCGGCGGTGTCGTCGAGACGGACGTCGAGACGGTCGACGAGATACTGGCTCGCGGGGTCGAGTGGGCCCGTGACGAGGGGTACGCGACCGCGGCGGACCTCGCGCACTGTGAGGACGAGGGGCGGCGCGTCGACGCCGACCCGGACGCCGTCTCGCGGGAGGCAAAGGAGCGCGGCGCCGCACAGGTCGGCAGCCTCGGCTCGGGCAACCACTTCCTCGAGGTCGAACGGGTCACCGACGTCTACCGTCCCGAGGTCGCGGCGGCGTACGGCCTGCGGGAGGACCAGGTCGTCGTGCTGATCCACTGTGGCTCGCGTGGCCTCGGCCACCAGGTCTGTACGAACTACCTGCGGGCGATCGAGCAGGAGCACGCCGACCTCCTCGAGCGGCTCCCGGAGACGGAACTCGCCGCCGCCCCCGCCGGGTCGCGGCTCGCGGACGAGTACTTCGGGGCGATGTGCGCCGCGACGAACTTCGCGTGGGTGAACCGTCAGCTCATCGCCCACAGGGTGCGCGAGACGTTCGCGGACGTCCTCGGCGCCGACCCGACGGCGGTCGAACTACTGTACGACGTGGCACACAACGTCGCGAAGCTGGAGGAACACACGGTGCCGGTGGACGGCGAGGGCGTCGCCTGCGCCGCCGCCGACGCCGTCGGCCGGGAGACGAAGCCGCTGTACGTCCACCGCAAGGGCGCGACACGGGCGTTCCCGGCGGGCCGGCCCGAACTGCCGGGCGCCCATGCCGACGTCGGACAGCCGGTGCTGGTGCCGGGGAGCATGGGCGCGGGGAGCTACGTCCTCCGGGGCGCGCCGCGGTCGCTCGACCTGACCTTCGGCTCGACGGCCCACGGCGCCGGACGCCTGATGAGCCGGACGCAGGCGAAACAGGAGTTCTGGGGCGAGGACGTGCGTGACGACCTGCGCGAGGGCCAGCAGGTGTACGTCGCCGCCGAGAGCGGCGCCACGATCGCGGAGGAGGCGCCGGGCGTCTACAAGGACGTCGACGAGGTGGTGCGCGTCTCGGACGAACTGGGCATCGGCGAGACGGTGGCGCGGACGTTCCCGATCTGTAACGTGAAGGGGTAGGAGAGCGAGAGTTAGCCGCGGAACGAGCCGGGACCGCCGGGGCCGTCCGGCCCCTCCGGGCTCGGCGGCCCCTCGCCGGCCAGTTCGACGTGCTCCGGCTCGGGCTCCGGGTCAACCCGCCGGCCCGCCTCGAACCGGACGAACGAGAGGTAGAACGGCTCGCCACAGCCGTCGGCGTCGTCGCGGGTGTCGACGCCGCAGGCGAGGACGACGCCGTCCGCGTCGTCGGACTCGTAGTCCTCGTCGGTCCCGACGTAGTGCCAGCCGGCGAGCGGGTAGGGCGTCACCGACTGGTCGGCGAGGTAGGGGTCGCGCTGGAGCTCCGCGACGGCGCCGCACCGCGGACAGTGGTAGGTGACGGGGACGCGGTCTGTCACGGGCAGGAGTAGGCGCGCGACGGGCATAAGCCGCCGGGCTACGCCGGGGTCACGGGGTAGGCGTAAGCGAAGTCGACGCCGGCGCGGGTCGCCGTCAGCTCGTCCGACTCGGAGTCGCCGACGAACAGGGCACGCTCCGGCGGGACACCGGTCTGCCGGAGCGCCGCGAGTAGCGGCCCGGGTCGGGCTTGCGCGACCCGACGGTGTCGCGGCCGACGACGGCGTCTGCGGCGTCGGTCAGGCCGTGCTCCGTCAGGGCGACCCGGACCGCGGCCTCACAGTTGAGCGAGCAGACCGCGGTGGGACGGCCCGCGTCGGCGAGCGCCCGGAGGTCGTCGGCGGCTGGCAGGCGCCACGAGCGCTCGGCGCCCCGGCGCTCGTGGTCGGCCAGCAGCGCCGTGACAGCCGCGGCGGCGTCGCCGTCCGCCGCGTCGAGCGCCCCCCACGCCGTCTCCGTCGGCTGGTAGCCGTGAGACTCGAGGATATCGGCTGTCTCCTCGTCGACGCGCGCCCAGTCGACGTCGAGGTGGACGACCGTCCCGTCGAGGTCGAAGACGACGGCGTCGTACCCCTCGTATCGGTCCATACTGATCGGTCGGTCCCCGACGGCAAGACCGTTCCGCCACACGCTTATATCACGCGACAGTAATAGCTCGACTATGGCCGTTCGAGCCAGCAGACGGGCTATCGCGGCTACCGTCACCCTCCTCGTCGCGGCGCTCGTCGCCGGGAGTGCGCCGGCTGTCGCCCAGTCCGGCGGCGACACGACGACCGTCACCGTGACCGTCGAGACGGAGGACGGAGCTCCCGTCTCCGGCGCCGCCGTGGCCGCGACGTGGGATAGCGGCCAGACGAGCGCCGACACCGCCGGCAACGGCAAGGTCTTCGTCGACGTGCCGGTCGGGACGACCGTCTCGTTCGACGTCGACCACCCGGACTACACGCGGAACTTCCCCTTCCGGCGCACCGTCGGCGAGAACACCGACTCGGTCACCGTCGAGGTGACCGACGCGGTACAGTTCACCTACCGTGTGAACGACCAGCAGGGTGACGCCGTCGAGGATGTCCGCGTCGCCGTCGTCGACGGCGCCGAGCGGGAGGTCGCCGCCGGCCAGACGAACGGCGACGGCCAGTTCACGACCGAGCAGATCGAGGCCGGCAGCTACGTCGTCCGGTTCACGAAGACCGGCTACCTGACCGTCGAGCGAACGGAGGAGACGGGCGTCGACGTGACGCGGCGGATCGAGGCGGAGCGCGCAGACGCGGTGCTCGCCGTCGACGTTCGTGACCCGCGCGCCGGCGAGGCCATCTCCGGCGCGACGGTCCGGGTCGACGACAAGACCGCCCGGACCGACGACTCCGGTCGAGCGACCGTCTCCGTGCCGGTCAACAGCGAGGCCCGCGTCGAGGTGACCCGCGAGGGCTACGCCGACGCGACCAGCGAGGCGTCGGTCGGCGAGTCCGACCGGACCGTCGAGGTGGCGCTCTTCCGGCTCCCGAGTCTGTCCCTCGAGTCCGCGAACGAGCGCGTCGTCGTCGGCGAGTCGACCCGCGTGACGGTCACCGACGCCTACGACGACCCCGCGGCGAACGTCACGGTTCTCGTCGACGGCGAGGCGGTCGCGACGACCGACGGCGACGGCGAGGCGCTCGTGCCGGTATCTGAGACGGGCGAGACGGAGGTTCGCGCCCGGCGCGGCCGCACGACCTCCAACCGCGTGACCGTCGAGGGCGTCTCCGGCGCCGGCACGGGAACGACCACCGGCACCGTCAGCACCGACGACGGAGAGTTCCCCTCCTTCGGCGCCGCTCCCGGCTTCGGCGTCGTCGCGGCGCTCGTCGCACTGCTCTCGCTCGCCTATCTCGCCCGCGACTCCCGCAGGTAGGCCGCCACCTCGTCGGGGTCGGCGCTCATCCCGCCGGCCTGTGCGAACGCCGCGCTCCCCCCGCCCCCGCCGCCGAACTCCGCCGTCACCGCCTCGACGACGTCGCCCGCCGGCACCGTGCCGCCGGAG
>KI543181.1:200489-204555 GCA_000496195.1 uncultured archaeon A07HB70 | reverse complement strand
TCCGCGTCGACGACGCCGACGCGCCACGTGGCGCCGTCCCGTTCGACGGCGTCGAACGACGCGACCGTCCGCTCGACGGCGTCGCGGCGGAGCCGTTCGACCGCCTCGCGCAGGTCGTCGCGCTCCGTCCGGAGGCGCCGGGCCGTCTCGGCGACGGCGTCGGGCGCCGCGTCGAGTTCTCGCCCCGCCGCGCGGGTCTGGCGGTGGCGCGTCGCCCCCGTCTCGTGCGCCCGCGGCCCGACGGCAAACTCGACGCGGGTCAGACCGGCGCCGGGGTTCGAGCGGTCGACGACCGCGACCGGGCCGATCTCGACGGTGTTCTCGACGTGCGTGCCGCCGCAGGCCGCCACGTCCCAGCCCTCGACGGCGACCAGCCGGACTCGACCGCCGTCAGCGAAGGCGCCCGCCTCGGTGGCGTCGTTGAACGCGACGTCGTCGCGCGAGCGCGCCGTCTCGGCTGCCGTCTCCTCCCACGACACCGGACGGGACTCCCAGACCGCACGGTTGGTCAGACGCTCGAGTTCGACCAGCAGGTCGTCGTCGACGTCGGTGGGGGTCGCGAGGTCCACCCGGACGGTCTCGGTTCCGATGTCGAAGCCGCCGTAGCCGAGGGCCTCGCAGAGCCGTCGGCCCGCGCCGAACAGGACGTGGCTCGCCGTGTGGGCGCGGGTGCAGTAGGTTCGGAAGTCGTCGTCGACGGCGCCGGTGACCCGGTCGCCGGGCGAGAGCGCGTGGTCGGCGTTCAGGTGGTGTCGGACACCGCCGTCGCCGCCGTCGTCGACGTGGGCAACGGCGTGACCGGCGAGCGTCCCGCGGTCTGCGGGCTGTCCGCCTCCTTCGGGGTAGAAGTACGTCTCCTCGAGAACGACGGCGTCGCCGTCGACGGCGGCGACGGTCGTCTCGAACTCCCGGACCCGCGGCTCGGCGGGCGCAAGCGAGTCGTGTGCCACGCCTTCCGATCGGCGGGCGGCGACAAAACTACTCTGTCTCGTCGACGAGGGTGGCCCCGAGGCGCTCCTCCAGCGCCCGGACGGCGGAGCCGCCGACGCCGGCGCGGGAGGCCCGCCCCTGCTCGACGGCGAGGATGTCGTCCTCCGCGGCGTCGAGGTCGGCGGCCAGCTCCTCGACGGTCAGACCGGCGTCCTGCCGGGCCGCCTCCGCGCGCTCGCCGTAGTCGCTCACGAGGTACGGGAGGCGGTCCTCCTCGTAGTCCGTACCGCCCTCCTCCCAGTGTGTCGAGTCGCCCCGGCCAGCGTCGTAGATCCGCGCGGTGTTCTGTGCGGCGCGCGTCTCGCGGCTCGGCCCGTCGTCGCGGCCCTGGCTCTGCCCGCGTCCGCCGTCCGACCCGGACCGCCCGCCGTCGTCGTCGCTGTGGGGGGCACAGTCCGAGCAGACGAGCAGCTCCGCCCCGGCGACGTTTGCCGTCCGGAGGCTACTGGAGTCGCGGCCACAGAGCTCACAGCTCTCGCCGTCGCCTCCGCCGCCGCCTCCGCCGGTGGAGTACTTCGCCATGGCCGCGATAGGGTCCCCGGCGGTGTTAAACCCGCGCACCGACCCGGCAGGCGGAACACAGTGACCGCACCCCTCGCCGGCGTCGTCGTCATGATCGTCACCGGCGTTCTCCGGCCACAGGAGCTGTACGACTCGGTAGACTGGCGGGTTATCTTCCCTCTCGCCGGGGTCATCCCGCTCGGCGTCGCCCTGGAGCAGTCCGGCGCAGCCGAACTCGTCGGCGAACTCGTCGCCGCCTCCGCCGCCGTTCTGCCCATCGTCGGCGTTCTCTGGGTGTTCTACGTCGCGACGGCGCTCGTCGCCCCCATCGGCTACCAGACGAACCGCTTCGTCTACGGGCCTGGCGGCTACCGGTTCTCGGACTACCTCCGCGTCGGGGCACCGCTGCTCGCCTCCTCTCGTTCGTGACGGTGGCCGGCATCGCTATCGGGTGGGGGCTGTAGCGTGGCGAACGACTGATACTGTGCCGGCCCCTCGGAAACGGCCGGTGTCAGAACGCGAGCCGACGAGCGTACTGTTGCCGACGCTGGAGTGGGGACCGGTCGCAGCGCAACTGGCCGCCGGACTCAGGGCCGAGGACGAACTGCTGCTCGTCTGCGACTCGGCCGACGACCCGGTCGCCAGCCACGACACGCCGGCGGGTGCCAGGGTGCTGGTCGCTGGCGACCCCGACGGCTGCTCCGGGAAGGCGAACGCGCTCGCGCGAGGGATGGAGGCGGCACGGCACGACCGTCTCGTCTGGACCGACGACGACTTCGAGCGCGGCCCGGACTGGCTCGACGAACTCGTCGCCGCCGGGGTGTGCCACGGTCCGGCCTCCGCCGTCCCCTTCTTCACCGGCAGCGGGTGGTGGCGGCTCGTCGAGCCGTGGTACGGCGCCCTGTTCGCGCTGCTCGTCACCCTCCAAGTCGGGCCGGTCGCCGACACGGCGTGGGGCGGCGGCGTGACGTTCACCCGCGAGGAGCTCACCACGGACGTCGAGTCCCTCGCGGCGGAGCTCAGGACCGTCCTGAGCGACGACTACCTGCTCACGCAGCGGCTCCCGTCGGTCCACCCGGTGCGGTCGATGGTGACGCCCGTCGAAGTGGCGGGCGACGCCGGCGCCGTCGTGAGCCGGATTGTCAGGTTCGGTCGCATCGTCGGCGTGAACGAGGGGTGGCGCGGGTCGCTCGTGAACCTGGTCGTGGCTGCTGTCGGCCTCGCGTACCCCTTCGTCGTCGCCCCGCTCCTGACGGCGGTGTTCGTGCCCGTCTACCTCTGTGTCGGCGAGCGCCGGGTCAACGCGCTGTTCGCGTACCCCGGGCTGCTGCTGCTCCCGGTGACGGTACTCGGGGCGCGCCTCGTGACCGAGTTCGAGTGGGCCGGGCGGCGCTACCGGTTCCCGGAGAGCGGAGTGGTCGAGGTGGTGCGGGAGCGAGAGGGCTGACCCGCCGCGGACCGGATTCGAACGGCGGCGGTACACACGGCTCGTGGAGGCGTTCGAGTCGGGGCATGCGTGGGACCGGATTCGAACCGGCGGACCCCTATGGGACAGCGCCCTCAACGCTGCGCCGTTGACCTGGCTTGGCTACCCACGCGCGTCGAGTCGGCACTCCTCGCGCCACGTATCGCTACCCCGGCGCGTATGAAATGGCTTTCCATTCGGGGCTGGAACCGGGGCGCTCTTGCCCGTCGCGCGCCGGCTCCACGCATGGCTGATGGACTCGCGCGCCGTCTCCGTCCGCACGTCCTCGGGCTCTCGCTCGGCCTCTCTGCCGTCGCGCTGGCGCTCGTGTTCGCGTCGGCGCTCGGCGCCGTCCCGTCGGCGCTGTTGCCGCAGGCGCCCGCCCCGGTACTCGACGCGGTCCCGCACGTCAACGCCGCCCTGAGCGCGCTCGCGCTCCTGACCATTCCGGGCGGCGTCGTCGCGATCCGCCGCGGACGGGTCGCGCACCACCGCCTGCTGATGCTCGCTTCGGCGGCGCTGTTCGCGGCGTTTCTCGCGCTCTACCTCTACAAGGTGAGCGTCGCCGGACCCGCACCGTTCCCCGGCCCCGAGGGCGTCTATCGAACCGTCTACCTCCCCGTCCTCGGCGTCCACGTCCTCCTCGCCGTCGTCACCGTCCCCCTGGTCGTCTACGCCCTGCTCCTCGCCGCGACACACCCCGTCGACGCCCTCCCGGAGACACACCACCCGCGGGTCGGTCGGGTCGCGGCGTCGCTCTGGTTCGTCTCCTTCCTCCTCGGCGAGGCCGTCTACGCGATGCTCTACGTCGTCTATTAAACTGCCGTGCAGTCGCGGGGCCGGACCGAGGGACCCCGAGCCCCGACCCGAACACGTGACCTGCGACACCTGCGACGACGAACAGCCACTCGCCGACGAGTCGGTCGTGGTGGTCGGCGCCGGCCTCGGCGGCCTCTCGGCAGCGTGTCACCTCGCCGACCGGGGCGCAGCCGTCGAGGTGATAGAGCGCAACAGCCGGGTCGGCGGCGTCGCGAACCGCATCGAGGCCGAGGGGTTCCGTTCGACACCGGGGCCTCGTGGTATCTGATGCCAGAGACGTTCGAGCGCTTC
>KI543181.1:192810-200363 GCA_000496195.1 uncultured archaeon A07HB70 | reverse complement strand
CGGCGCGCCGCACAACACCCGGCGCTGTACAGCCTGATGAGCTACGTCGACCTGGAACTCGGGGTCTACTACCCCGAGGGCGGGATGTACAGCGTCGTCGAGGGCGTCGCGGCCCTCGCGACGGCGCTCGGAGCAGCCGTCTCGACCGGCGAGACGGTCGTCGGCGTCGACCACGGGCCGACGGTCGAGACCGACCGGCGGACGCTCGCGCCCGACCGGGTCGTCTGCAACGCCAACCCGCCCACGTCGAACGTGACCTGCTCCCGCCTGAGGGGCGACGCTACGGCGACGACTACTGGGACTCGCGGACGTACGCACCCTCGGCGTTCCTGCTCTACCTCGGCGTCGAGGGGTCGGTCGACCCGCTGGCGCACCACTCGCTCGTCCTGCCCGAGGACTGGGGCCCGCACTTCGCGAGCATCTTCGACGACCCGGCGTGGCCGGACAACCCCTCGTACTACGTGAACGTCCCCTCCGCGACGGACGAGACGGTCGCGCCCGACGGCCACGAGACGGTCGTCGTCCTCGTCCCCGTCGCACCGGGGCTCGACGACGACGCGACGCGGCGCGCGGCGTTCCGGGACCAGATCCTCGACGACCTCGAGCGTCACACGGGTGTCGACCTGCGCGACCGGATCGTCGTCGAACGCGAGGCCTCCGTCTCGACGTTCGCCGACCGGTTCGCGCTCCCGGAGGGGACGGCGCTCGGGCTCGCGCACACCCTCCGGCAGACCGGGCCGCTCCGTCCCTCGCGCCGGGGCGGGGTCGACGGCCTCTACTACACCGGCGCGTTCACCGGACCGGGTATCGGTGTCCCGATGGCGCTGCTGAGCGGCGAACAGACCGCCGACGCGGTCGTCGAAGACGCCGGCGGGTCGCGGCTCCCGAGGGTGGCGCGGTCGCTGGCGGCTGTCGCGTCGTTCGACGGCGGATTCCGGCCTTAGACCTCGGGCGGGACGACCTCGCGGTCGGTGTCCTCGCCCTCGACGTCGTACGGGTACTCGCCGGTAACACAGCCGGTACACAGGCCCGTCTGCTCCGCCTCGAGGGCGTCGGCGACGGCGCCCATCGAGAGGTACGCGAGGCTGTCTGCGCCTATCTCGTCGCACACCTCGTCGACGCTCTGGTCGGCGGCGATCAGCTCCTCGCGCGAGGCCATGTCGATGCCCATGTAACAGGGCGCGTTGATTGGCGGCGCGCCGATTCGGACGTGGACCTCGTCGGCGCCGGCGTCGCGCAGCAGCTCGACGAGCTGTGTCGACGTCGTCCCGCGGACGATGCTGTCGTCGACGAGCGTGACGCGCCTGCCAGCCACCGTCGAGCGGATGGGATTGAGCTTCAGGCGGACGGCGCGTTCTCGCTCGTCCTGTGTCGGCATGATGAACGTCCGGCCGACGTAGCGGTTCTTCATCAGCCCCTCCGCGAACTCGACCGGCGCGTCCTCCTCGTTCGCGGCCTCGGCGTAGCCCGAGGCGAACGCGCGCCCGGAGTCCGGAACGGGCATCACCACGTCGGCCTCGACGCCGCTCTCGCGCCACAGCGCCCGGCCGAGGTCGCGCCGCACCTCGTAGACGAGCGAGTCGTCGATGACCGAGTCCGGCCGGGCGAAGTAGACGTGTTCGAAGAAGCAGTGGGCGGGCTCCGGCTCCTCGACGAGGCGGTAGGAGTCGAAGCCGCTGCCGTCGGGGTCGAGGACGACCAGTTCGCCGGGCCGTACGTCCCGCACGAGTTCGCCGTCCAGCGCGTCGACGGCCGCGGACTCGCTCGCGAGAACGTAGCCGTCGTCGAGTGCTCCGATACAGAGCGGGCGGTTGCCGAGCGGGTCGCGCAGACCAAGCACCGCCTCGTCGTGCATGATCGTCAGCGAGTACGAGCCGTGGACGCGGTCCATCGTCCGCTTGACCGCCCGGACGAGGTCGGCGTCGAGCAGGTTCCGCGCGAGTTCGTGTGCGATCACCTCGGTGTCGCCCTCGGAGGTGAAGGCGTGGCCCGCCGCCTCCAGGTCGGCGCGGAGTTCGTCGGTGTTGACGAGGTTGCCGTTGTGTGCGAGTCCGAGCGATCCAGACTTGAACGAGACGGCGAACGGCTGAGCGCAGCAGGTGTTCAGGCCGCCCGAGGTCGGGTAGCGGACGTGCCCGATGCCGGTGGACCCGCGCAGGTCGGTCAGGTCCGCCTCTGAGATGGCGTCGCCCACCAGCCCGCGCTCGACGTGGCTGTGCTGCTGGAAGCCGTCGTGGGTCGCGATCCCCGCCGACTCCTGCCCGCGGTGCTGGAGCGCGTACATCGCGTAGTAGACGGGTCGCGCGGCCTCTCGGTCGGCCAGCGCGACGCCGACGACACCACACTTCTCGGTCGCGCCCGCCAGCCCGGCCCGATCTGGCATACCGAACGATCCGTGTCGACGGGCAAAAAAGGCCCCGTTACGGGCCTCACCGCCGACCGATGATCCACGAACGTGGATACCGACGGACGCCAGCGTGGGTCCGGTGTCGGCGTGACTACTCGCCGGCCTTCGACTGCCACTCGTAGTCGCGGCGCTTCGCGGACGTACCGAACCCACAGGAGGAACAGACCTTCTTCTTGACGTGGTAGGACTTCTCGCCACAGCGACGACACTTGACGTGGGTCGTCGTGTTCTTCTTCCCCTGACTCGGGGTTCCGGCTCCCGTCATGTTTCTATCCTGACGACGTTGTCGCCGCGGATAATCGTTTTGTCTCGGATCCGGCGTGCGTCGCTGTCGATCTCGACGGTCTCGGCGGTGTCGACGAGCACGACGTTCATGTGCTGGTCGTAGCCGTCGAGGAGGCCGTGGAACGCCCGGCCGTCTTTCAGTTCGACCGTGACCGGGTCGTCCAACGACGCCTCGAGGGCGTCGAGAGGGCGGTCGCTCACGTGTAGAGCGGTGGTACGCCCGGTTTTAAGCCTACCGACCCGCCGACCGGTCGACCCGGGCGATTTTAATACCGGGGCGCCGAACGCCGACCCACCGAGACGCCCGCGGGCAACGTGCCAGACGGCACCAGCGGGGACACGAACCTGAGACCGCCGGGAGACCGGCACGCGGCACTCGACTCCCCACGTTTCCAACGTGGCGTTTCACGGAGAACTATGGAAATCGAAATCGCGACGATCGGCGGCTACGAAGAGGTCGGACGACAGATGACGGCGGTTCGGGCGGGCGACGACGTCGTCGTCTTCGACATGGGTCTGAACCTCTCGCAGGTGCTGATCCACGACAACGTCGAGACCGAGCGGATGCACAGCCTCGACCTGATCGACATGGGCGCCATCCCCGACGACCGGGTGATGAGCGACCTCGAGGGCGACGTGCAGGCGATCGTGCCGACGCACGGCCACCTCGACCACATCGGCGCCATCTCGAAGCTGGCACACCGCTACGACGCGCCCATCGTGGCGACGCCGTTCACGATCGAGCTGGTGAAACAGGAGATCGAGTCGGAGAACAAGTTCCAGGTCGAGAACGACCTCCAGACGATGGAGGCCGGCGAGCAGCTGGATATCGGCGAGCGGTGTTCGCTCGAGTTCGTCAACGTCACCCACTCCGTCATCGACGCGATCAACCCCGTCCTCCACACGCCGGAGGGCGCGGTCGTCTACGGGCTGGACAAGCGGATGGACCACGACCCCGTCATCGGCGACCCGATCGACATGGAGCGGTTCCGCGAGATCGGCCGTGAGGGCCAGGGCGTACTCTGCTACATCGAGGACTGTACGAACGCCGGACGTAAGGGCCGGACGCCCTCCGAGTCCGTCGCACGCGAGGAGCTCCACGACGTGATGCGGAGTATCGAGGACTACGACGGCGGTATCGTCGCCACGACGTTCTCGAGCCACATCGCCCGTGTCAAGAGCCTCGTCGAGTTCGCCCGCGAGATCGGCCGGCAGCCGGTGCTGCTCGGGCGCTCGATGGAGAAGTACTCGGGCACCGCAGAGCGCCTGAACTTCGTCGACTTCCCTGGTGACCTCGGGATGTACGGCCACCGCAAGTCCGTGGACCGCGCGTTCAAGCGGATCATGAAGGAGGGGAAGGGCAACTTCCTCCCGGTCGTCACCGGCCACCAGGGCGAGCCACGCGCGATGCTCACCCGGATGGGTCGCGGCGAGACGCCGTACGAACTGGAGGACGGCGACAAGGTGATCTTCTCGGCCCGGGTCATCCCCGAGCCGACGAACGAGGGCCAGCGCTACCAGTCCGAGCGGCTCCTGAAGATGCAGGGCGCGCGCATCTACGACGACGTCCACGTCTCCGGCCACCTCCGCGAGGAGGGCCACTACCAGATGCTCGACACCCTCCAGCCCCAGCATATCATCCCAGCCCATCAGGATATGAAGGGGTACTCGCCGTACGTCGACCTCGCCGAGGGGATGGGCTACGCGCTCGGGCGTGACCTCCACGTGACGCGGAACGGGAACATGATCCAGCTGGTGGAGTGAGATGGGCGAGGGCGATGGCGGCGGTGACCGGCGGGCGCGGATGCTCGCCGCCGTCGCCGAGCGCCGCGACCGCGTCAACGAGGCGGTCGTAGAAGACCTGCCGTCCGCCGAGCCCGAACGCCTGTACGCCGCCTCCCAGCACCTGATAGAGGCCGGCGGGAAGCGCCTGCGGCCCGCGCTGGTGCTCCTCGTCGCCGAGTCGCTGGCCGAGGGAGAGGCCACGGTGGAGCAGCCGGGGGTCGACTACCGCTCGTTTCCGGCACCCTCCGGCGGCGACGTCGACGTGATGGCCGCCGCCGTCGGCGTCGAACTCATCCACACGTTCACGCTCGCCCACGACGACATCATGGACGACGACGACATGCGGCGGGGTGAGCGGGCCGTCCACCACGAGTACGACCTCTCGACGGCGATTCTCGCCGGCGACACGCTGTTCGCGAAGGGGTTCGAGCTGATGTCCGCAACCGGCGCGGCGCCGACGAACCAGCTCGCCGCGATCCGTCGCCTCGCGGAGACGTGTACGCGCATCTGCGAGGGACAGGCCCTGGACGTCGAGTTCGAGCAGGCCGCGGAGGTCCTGCCCGCGGACTACACCCGGATGATCGAGCTGAAGACCGCGGTGCTGTACGGCGCCGCGGCGGCTATCCCGGCGATCCTCCTCGGGGCAGACGACGGGACGGTCGAGGCGCTCTACCAGTACGGCGTCGAGTCCGGCACCGCCTTCCAGATCCACGACGACGTGCTCGACCTCACCGTGCCGTCGGACGAGCTCGGCAAGGCCCGCGGGTCGGACCTGCTGGAGGGCAAGCAGACGGTCATCACGCTCCACGCCCGCCAGCAGGGCGTCGACGTCGACGGTCTCCTCGGCGAGAACCCGACAGAGGAGGAGATAGACGCCGCCGTCAGCCGCCTGCGCGAGGCCGGGAGTATCGAGTTCGCCGGCGAGCGCGCGGCGGAGCTGACCGCCTCCTCGAAGGAGCGGCTGTCGGTGCTGCCCGAGGGGCCGGCGCGGACGATGCTGACCGGCCTCGCGGACTACCTGATCGAACGAAACCACTAGCGGCGCACCGCCTCGTCACGGGGTCGCGCCTCGCGGCTCTCACACCCGCCGTCGTTTTCACTCGCCCGCCGAACCGATCCGTATGGACGACGACCTGCGCGACGCCGTCAGACGAGCGGCGGAGGTCCACGCGCTCGCAAACGCCGTCGAACACGGGAGCGAGGCACAGACCGGCGCGGTGCTCGGCCCGCTGATGGGCGACCACCCGGAGTTCCGCGAACACGGCGACGAGGTGCCCGGCGTCGTCGGGGAGGTCGTGGCACGGGTGAACGACCTCTCCGCCGCGGAGCGACGGGAGCGTCTCGCGGCGGCTGCGCCTGACCGGCTCGCGGCGATCGACGCAGACGACGACGGCGACGAGGAGCCGGCGCTCCCGGACCTTCCGAACGCGACGGCGGGCGAGGTGACGATGCGCGTCGCGCCGAACCCGAACGGGCCGTGGCACGTCGGCCACGCCCGGATGGCGGCTGTTATCGGGACGTACAAGCAGCGGTACGACGGTCGGTTCGTCTGCCGGTTCGACGACACCGACCCCGACACGAAACGACCGGACCTCGGCGCCTACGACGCCATCCTCGACGCGATCGACTACCTCGGCTTCACCCCGGACGAGGTGATACGCGCGAGCGACCGCCTCGAGACGTACTACGACCACGCCCGCGACCTGATCGACGCCGGCGGCGCCTACACCTGTTCGTGTCCGCAGGCGGCGTTCTCCGAGCTGAAAAACGCCGGCGAGGCCTGCCCGCACCGAGACAAGACCGCAGAGCAGACACACGCGGAGTTCGAGCGGATGGTCGACGGCGACTACGGCGAGGGCGAACTGGTGCTCCGGGTCCGCACCGACATCGAGCACCCGAACCCGGCGCTCCGGGACTGGGTTGCGTTCCGCATCGTCGACCGGCCACACCCCCGCGAGACAGCCGCGGACTACCGGTGCTGGCCGATGCTCGACTTCCAGTCGGGTGTCGACGACCACCTGACGGGGGTGAGCCACATCGTCCGCGGCATCGACCTCCAGGACTCCGCGAAACGCCAGCAGTTCGTCTACGACTACTTCGACTGGACCTATCCCGAGGTGGTCCACTGGGGCCACGTCCAAGTCGACGAGTTCGACGCGCCGCTCTCGACCTCCACGCTCTCGGAGATGGTGGCGGACGGACGACTCGACGGCTGGGACGACCCGCGCGCGCCGACGCTCGCGGCGCTGGAGCGCCGGGGGATCCGGGGCGAGGCCGTCGTCGCGGCGATGGTCGAACTCGGAACCTCGACGTCGGACGTCGAGCTGTCGATGTCGAGCGTCTACGCGGAGAACCGCGAACTCGTCGACGACCGCGCCGACCGCTACTTCCTCGTCCGGGACGGCGAGCGTCTGCCCGTGACCGACACCCCAGCCGAGGGGACGCCGCCGGTCCACCCCGACCACGAGGAGCGGGGCCGGCGGTCGATCCCGGCCGGCGACGCGGTGTATCTCGAGCCTGACGACGTCCCCGCGCCGGACGAGCGCGTCTGGCTGAAGGGGCTCGGCGGAGTCCGGCGGTCGGGCGACAGACTCGTCGGCACGGACGACGGTATCGAGGCCGTCCGCGACGAGGGCGTTCCGGTGGTCCACTGGGTTCCCGACGACGGCGTTCCGGTCCGCCTGCGGACGCCCGACGGCGACGTGACTGGCCGGGCGGAGCCGGGGTTCGCCGGGGCCGCCGTCGACGAGGTGGTGCAGTTCGAGCGCGTCTGCTTCGCGCGGGTGGACGCACGGGACCCGGCGGTCGCGTACTTCGCACACAGGTAGGCGCGGTCACGGGCGCACGGGAAGGCGAGAGTCGCTCGACGACAGCTGGGGCCCACCGACCACGGCCGGTAACCAACGGCGTTAACCGGCGGCTCGCGTACTCCGGGGCGTGGCGCTGCCAACGACGGTTCCGCTCGCCGCCGCGACGGGCGTCGGCGCGACCGACCTCGACGCGCTCGACGACGCGTTCGTCGCCGCCGGGGTCGGGGACTACAATCTCGTGGAGTACTCGTCGGTCCTGCCCGCCG
>KI543181.1:187270-191870 GCA_000496195.1 uncultured archaeon A07HB70 | reverse complement strand
GTGCGTGCGGGCCTGGGCGGCGCGTGCCGCCGGCGCGACCGGACGTGGGAGACCGACCCGGCAGCCGCGCCGGTGGTCGTCGCGAGCCGCGAGCCGCCGGCTGAGGGCGCCGGCGCAGCCGTCGTCGTCGCCGTCCACGGGCGCCTGGACTGACGGGCTAACTGTTTATATGACTGGGCGTCCCCCAGTTGGCTATGCTACACGCCCGTGGGCCCCTGCTCTCGCTCGACGCCGGCGAACGGACCGCCCGGCGCGTCGACGTCGACGGCGCCCTCGCCGCCTACGTCGGCGGTCGGGGGCTGAACACCCGCCTGCTCGCCGGTCGCGCGCCGGCCGACGCCGACCCGCTCGGCCCGGAGAACCGGGTCTACTTCTCGACCGGGCCGCTCCAGCAGTCGACGATGAGCTTCACCGGCCGGATGGCCGCGACCGCCTACTCGCCGCTGACCGGCGGCGTCGCCTCCTCGAACGCCGGCGGGTTCCTCTCGCGCAACTTCGCGGGGACGGGCGCCGCCGCCGTCGAGGTCCACGGCGCGAGCGACGAGCCCCTCGCGGTCCACGTCCGCGAGGGGCCGGACGGTCCGGAGGCGACGTTCGAGGCCGTCCCCGAGCTCGAGCTCGCGACCGTCCCCGAGGTGACCGCGTGGGCCGAGCGCGAACACGACCTCGGTGCCGAACACACGGCCTGTGTCGGGCCCGCTGGCGAGAACGAGGTCCGGTTCGCGTCGGTCATGACCACAGAGAGCCGCGCGTTCGGGCGCGGTGGCCTCGGAGCGGCACTCGGCGCGAAGGGCGTGAAGCTCCTCACGTTCGACGGCGACCACGACCACGGGATCGACGTGGACGACGAGGCCGTCGCGATCCACCGCGACGCCGCGACGTCGGACTCGATCATGAAGCGACAGGGGACCGCGAGCGTCACCGACCTCGCGAACGAGATTGGGTCGTTCCCCTCCTACTACTTCGACGACGTCCGGTTCGAGGGCTACGAGTCGATCAACGGCGACGCGGTCGAGGCGAAGAAGTACGAGAAGGGGACCTGCTCGCAGTGTGCGTTCGCCTGCAAGCTCCCGACCCGCGACGAGGCGACGGGGCTGGAGACGGAAGGACCGGAGTTCGAGACGATCATGGCGTTCGGCGGGAACTGCGGCGTCGACGACGTCGTGGACGTCATGAAGGGGAACGACATCTGTGACCGGCTGGGGATGGACACGATCTCGGCGGGCAACACCGTCGCCGCCTACCTCGCGAGCGAGGACGCCTTCGGCGACGCCGACCTCGTCCACGAGACGACACGCAAGATAGCCTACCGCGAGGGCGTCGGCGACCGTCTCGCGGAGGGTATCGACCGCGTCCACGACGAACTCGGCGTCGAGAACTGGACGGTAAAGGGGATGAGCTTCTCCGCTCACGACGGCCGGACGCTCAACGGGCAGGGCCTCGGCTTCGCCGTCGCGAACCGCGGCGCCGACCACATGTACGCCACCTTCTACGCGTGGGAGTACCCGCTCGTGGACGACTCGGAGGCGTACGACCCGTCGGGGCTGGCGGAGGCGAAGGTGGAGACGCTCGTCGAACAGGAGAACCTGCGGGCCGTCGAGGACTGTGGTGTCGTCTGCCGGTTCTCGCGCGGCGAGATGACCCCCGGACGGTTCGAGGCGCTGTTCGAGACCGACTACGAGGCGATCCAGGCCCTCGGCGCCCGGGTGGTCGAACTCGAACGCCACCTGAACAACGAGCGCGGATTCGACCGGAGCGACGACCGGGTGCCCTACGACCTGCCGGGGTTCGCGGCTGCGCTGGACCGCTACTACGAGTCGCGGGGCTGGAGCGCCGACGGCGTCGCGCCGGATCCGACGGCTGCGACGGGCGGGGCGGCGCCGGCAGACGACTGACGGGACGGAACGCACATTACCGAGGAGCCACCAGCCGGAGTATGGGAATCGACCCCGACTTCGAGCGCGACCGGTCGGTCGTCGAGGAACACGACGGCCACGACGTCTGGGGACCGGTCGACGAACCGGAGCGTCTCGGGGTCCACGGCACACACGTCGCCGTCGACTTCGACGCCTGCGTCGGCGACGGCGCCTGCCTCCGGGACTGCCCGGTCGACGTGTTCGACTGGGTGGAGACGCCGGGACACCCGGCGAGCGAGGTGAAGGCCGACCCGGCGCGCGAGGACGCCTGTATCGACTGTATGCTCTGTGTCGACGTCTGCCCCGTCGACGCGATCGACGTGGACGCGAGCCGCGTGCGCCGGTTCGCGGCAGACGGCGGGCCGGAGTCGGAGTAACGGCTAACACGGCCGAGTCGATACGGTGTGTGTGAGCACCACGCACGAAGAGACGCTGACCGACGCGACGCGCCGCGAGATATACGACTACGTGGCCAGCGAGGGCAAGACCACCGAGTCGGAGCTCGCCGCGGCGCTCGGTCTCGACGCGACGGCGCTCGGCCACCACCTCGCGGTGCTCCGGCGTCACGGCTACCTCTGGGACGACGGCGACGCGATCGCCGTCAGCTTCGGCGGCCTCTCGCCGGAGCGCCACGAGACGGACGGCGTGGGGTACGAGGTGCGGCTGGCACGCGGCCCGGACCGCGACGGCCTCATCGAGGCGATCCGTGCCGTCGCCGCCGACGGCCGCTACATCGAGGCAGAGTCCGTCGCCGACGTCCTCGAGGAGGAGGGCGCGGTGCTGCGGCGTGACCCGATCCAGTCCCGGCTGGTGTTCGTCGCGTGTACGGACGACGGCGACACCGCCGGGTGGGTCCACCTCGACCTGCCCGAACTGGAGAAGCTCCGTCACACCGCGGTGCTCACCGTCGGTGTCCGGCCCGCCTGGCGCGACCACGGCGTCGGGGGGACACTGCTGGAGCGTGGCGAACGCTGGGCGCACGAACACGGCTACGAACGGCTCTACAACAGCCTGCCCGCGACGAACGACCAGGCGATCGACTGGCTCGCCGGGCGCGGCTGGCGCGAGGAGGCCGTCCGCGACGGCCACTACCGCATCGACGGCGAGCCGGTCGACGAGGTGATGATGGCGACGGACCTGTAGCCGGACCGCCAGCCGCGTGTCGCCCGTCTCGCTCGCTGTCGTTCGCACCGGGCCGCCGCGGCCGTCCCCGCTCTCGAACGCCCGGCCGGACGCGCCGGCGGTGACGGTCACCAGCCGGTCGGCAGACGCGGCGGGACTCCGCGTCGTCGGCCCGGAACACCCGGAGGTGACGGTCTCCCCTCCCGCTGGCCACGCCGCTGCCGTCACCGGTAGCGGTCGGCCTCCCGCGCCGCAGCCGTGCCGCCGTACCGGTCGACGAGCGGGCGGTAGGCCTCGCCGAGGGCCCGCATCGCCGCGCGTCGGGACTCGTAGCCGAGGGCGTCGGCGACATCGGGCCACAGCCGGCGCTGGAGCGCCTTCGCGGCGAGGAGCCGCTCCGCGCGCTCGTCCAGCCCGCTCCCCTCGTCGACGAGGGCGGCACGGGCCAGCCGCGCGAACGCGCCCGGCGCGGCGTCGTACAGCCCCGGGCCGAACGCTGCGGCGGCGATCACCCGCCACTCGTGGTCGGTGAGGTCCGTGGCCGGGTCGGCGTCCGTCGCGCCGAGGACGACGCGCACGACGGTCGGGTCGGCATCCCGGAGCGGGTCGGCCAGCACGCCGGTGGCACGGCGGGCGAACCGCGCGGCGTGACGGTCCGCGAGCGAGCGACCTGCCGCGCTCGTCGGGCGGAGCATCACGGCGGAGTACTCGCCCGAGCGGCTGTTCCGTGTCGTCGAGAGGTGGACGGTCCCGTAGCCGTTCGCGGCCCAGAACCGGCAGAGCCGCGGCGTCGCGCCGAAGGCGACGCCGAGCCAGTCGACGTCGTCGCCGAACTCGCGCTCGACGGCCTCCAGCAGCGCCGCCCCGAGGCCCCGCGACCGGACCGCGCCGTGGACCGCGATCCTGAGCACGCGGTGGCCGGTCCGGGCGCCCGCGTCCTCGTCCCGGAGCTGAGAGGTCAGCACGTCCGGTATCATGTTGCCGCGGACCCGCTCGCCCTCGTAGGCCCGGCGGCGGGTGTCCGCGTCGAGGCCGCCCTCCCGCGCGAGGAGTGCCACCGCGACGACCCGACCCTCGTGGCGCAGGGTACGCGTCCGGACGTTCGGCGCGTCGAGCAGACGGGCGAGGTCGTTCGGCTCCGTCCGGTAGTGTGCGAGCGCGAGGAGGCCGAACGCCTCGCGCAGGCGGGCGTCGTCGGAGACGAGTTCGGCGGCTGTCGGCTGCCCGTACGTCGCCGTCTCCGGGTCGGCGTCCGCGACGGCCTCGCCGACAGCCGGTCGGGCGTCGAGGAGGAGCGCGTCGAACGCCCACTGCTCGACCGGGTCGTCCGGCGCGTGGCGGATCGGTTCGTCGAGTCGGACCTCGCCGACCGCGTGGTCGCTCGCCGCGATCCGGTCCCGGAACCGCACGTCGAATCCGCGGCCGGTCCCCTCGTAGCCGTGGACGGTCGTCACGTAGGCGACGGCGGGCGCGGCGAGCGTCTCGGCGAGACGGTCGACCGGCAGGCCCGCCGCCTCGTCGACGACGACGGCGCCGGCGGCGGCACACGCCGCGGCGTCGAG
>KI543181.1:173581-186796 GCA_000496195.1 uncultured archaeon A07HB70 | reverse complement strand
CAGCCGACGACCTGCCCGAGCAGGGTCGGCGAGAAGTCGGCGCCGGCGTCGAGGACGACGGCGTCGCGCGTCGACCCGAGGAGCGACGTGGCCCGCTCCGGGCGGACGCTGTCGCCCGGCGGGTCGGCGTCGTCGCGCGTCGAGACGACGGTCACCCGGTCGTCGGGGGTGACGACGGCGTCGACGGCGTCGAGCGCAGCCGAGAACGACGGGGTGCGCTCGCCGGCGCAGACGAGGAGGCGACGCTCGTCGGTGGCCCGCGCCTCGTCGCGGAGCGCGCGGGCGTGGCTGCGGAGCACGGCGGAGGGTCGCGGCGCCGGGTAAAGGCGATTTCGCCGCCCGCCGCGTGCGGCGGTCTGCCACGCTCCCGCGGGTTTGGACACCCTTTTGTAAGCCGGGGAGCTATCTCGGTCCACGTCCGACCCGACGGTCGATGACGCTCCCCGTCGTCAGGGATCGGTGACCGGCGAGGGGCGCGAGCCGTCGGGCGGGAGCAGCCAACAATGTCAATCTACGTCGACTACGACACACCCGCGGATCTCGCCGACGACGCCGTCGAGGCGCTCGAGGTGGCGCGAGACACGGGCACGGTACGAAAGGGAACGAACGAGACGACGAAGGCCGTCGAGCGCGGCAACGCCGACCTCGTCCTGATCGCGGAGGACGTCTCGCCGGAGGAGATCGTGATGCACCTGCCGGAGATCGCCGCCGAGAACGGGATCCCGTACGTCTTCGTCGAGACGCAGGACGAGATCGGCGTCGCCGCCGGGCTGGAGGTCGGCTCCGCCGCCGCCGCCGTGGTGGACGCCGGCGAGGCCGAGGACCAGGCCGAGGACGTCGCGGACAAGGTCGAGGAGCTACAGTAGGATGTCCGGCGCAGAGGGAGAGAGCGACTCCACGGCTGCCGAGGTGATCGAGATCGTCGGCAAGACCGGGATGCACGGCGAGGCGATGCAGGTCAAGTGTCGCATCCAGGACGGCGGCAACCAGGGTCGGATCATCACGCGGAACGTTCTCGGGCCGGTGCGCGAGGGCGACGTGCTCCAGCTCCGCGAGACACAGCGCGATGCCGACTCCATCGGGGGCCGATAATGCCCCAGAGCCGAACCTGTGACTACTGTGACGACGACATCGAGCCGGGAACCGGGACGATGTTCGTCCACACGAACGGAACGGTCGTCCACTACTGCTCCTCGAAGTGCGACGCGAACGACGACCTCGGGCGCGAGCCGCGCGACACCGAGTGGGCGGGCGAGAGATGAGCGACGGCGAGCGCACCTTCGTGATGGTCAAGCCGGACGGCGTCCAGCGCGGACTGATCGGCGAGATCGTCTCGCGGCTGGAAGGCCGCGGCCTGACGATGGCCGGCGCGAAGTTCACCCAGATGGACGACGACCTCGCCGCCGAGCACTACGCCGAACACGAGGACAAGGCGTTCTTCGACGACCTCACCGACTTCATCACCAGCGGCCCCGTCTTCGCGACCGTCTGGGAGGGCCAGGACGCGACCCGGCAGGTCCGCCAGATGATGGGCGCGACCGACCCTGCCGAGGCCGCGCCGGGGACGATCCGTGGCGACTTCGGACTCGACCTCGGGCGGAACGTCGTCCACGGCTCCGACCACGAGGACCCCGGCGCGAACGAGCGGGAGATCGCTCTGTTCTTCGACGACGACGAACTCGTCGGCTGGGAGCAGATCGACGAGGACTGGCTGTACGAGTAGCAGCCGGGTCACGCCGGCGCTGACGCCCGGGAACCAGACAGTATTGCCCGTTCTCGCGACGCCGACAGGCCGACCGTCGAGGCTGACACCGCCGAGAGCCGGACGAGCCGACCCGAACTGCCGGCCAGTACCGGCGGCGGCGCGTCTCGTGTAGCGGCTCAATTCGCCGGCACAGAAGGGGACACCCGTCGGCGCGAGAAGACAGTAAACGTCCATGAGCGATACCCAGCAGCCCGGCGGTGGCACACACGGAGACAGCCGCGCCGACCACGACCACGGCGCCGAGGGTCCGGGGTACGCGACCCCGCAGGCGGCGATCGAGGAGTCGGAGCCGGAGAAGACGGCGTACGTGATGGGACTGTACACCGGGACGGACGTCGACGCGCCGGACTTCGTCGCGGTCGTCGACATCGACCCGGACTCCGGAGACTACGGCGAGGTCGTCGACCGGGTGGAGATGCCGAACCGGGGCGACGAGCTCCACCACTTCGGCTGGAACGCCTGCTCGTCGTCGTGTCACGTCGACGGACTGGAGCGGCGACACCTGCTGGTGCCGGGACAGCGGTCCTCGCGTATCCACGTGGTCGACACCGCGGACCGGCGGAGCCCGGAGCTCGCGGAGGTGATCGAGCCGGACGAGGTCTTCGACCACGACCTCTCGGCCCCGCACACGGTCCACTGTATCCCCGACGGCGAGATCCTGATCTCGATGCTGGGCGACGCCGACGGCGACCTGCCGGGCGGGTTCCTCTCGGTGAACGACGAGTTCGAGGTCCAGGGCCGGTGGGACCCACCCGGCGAGATCGAGATGAACTACGACTTCTGGTACCAGCCGCGCCAGAACGTGATGATCTCGACGGAGTGGGCCGCGCCGAGGACGTACTACCCGGGCTTCGACCTGGAGGACGTCGAGGCGGGGAACTACGGCCGGCGGCTCCAGGTCTGGGACTGGGAGGACGGAACCGTCGAGCAGACGCTCGACCTCGGCGAGGAGGGACAGCTCCCCCTCGAGGTGCGGTTCCTCCACTCGCCGGCCTCGACACACGGCTACGTCGGAGCGGCGCTGTCCTCGAACGTCTTCCACTTCTCCGAGGACGGCGGGCGGTACCACGCCCAGAAGGCGATCGACGTCGAGGCCCGCGAGCACGACGACTGGGACATGCCGATGCCCGGGCTGGTGACGGACCTGCTGGTGTCGATGGACGACCGCTACCTCTTCTTCTCGAACTGGCTCCACGGCGACGTCCGGATGTACGACGTCTCGGACCCCGCGAACCCGCGGTTCGTCGACCGGGTGTGGGCCGGCGGCCACTTCGGGCCGCGCCACCCGACCGGCGAGGACGACCGGGCCGTCGTCGGCGGACCGCAGATGCTCCAGCTGTCGCTCGACGGCGAGCGGCTCTACTGGACCACGTCGCTGTTCTCCTCGTGGGACGAGCAGTTCTACCCCGAGGAGGGCGAGCGAGGGTCGGTGATGATGAAGGCCGACGTCGACCCGCGGCGCGGGCAGATGGAGCTCGACGAGGAGTTCCTCGTCGACTTCGGCGAGATGCCACACGGTCCCGCGCGGGCCCACGAGATTCGCTGGCCGGACGGCGACTGCACCAGCGACGTCTGGCAGTGACGTGAGCGAGGACGACGCTGGCGACGCCGAACAGCCGGCAGTCGCCACCCCGACGGCGACGCTGGAGTGGGCCAACGGTCGGACGCTGTCGGTCGAGCCGCAGCCGGACGAACCGGTGCTCGACGCCGCCGAGCGGGCAGACGCCGGGCTCCCGTACGGCTGTCGCCACGGCGCCTGTGGGACCTGTGCTGCTCGGCTGCTCGACGGCGACCCGGGGTCGCTCGACCACCGGCGGCCGCCGCGGGCGCTGAAGCCCCGGCACCTCGACGCCGGCTACGTCCTCCTCTGTGTCGCCGAGGCCCGCTCGGACTGCCGGCTCCGGGTCGGAAGCGACGTCCTCGCAGAGACGCGCCCGGCGCCGTGGCGAGACGCCGGCGACGGGTGAGCTCCTACGGGATCGGGACGGGCGTGTCGAGGTCGATACGACCCGCGTCGAGGTCGGCCTCGACGTTCCGCGCGGCGGTCACGAGGTTCGCGGTCTTCTGGTACGCGGCCTCGCGGGGCAGGAGCTTCAGCCCGCAGTCCGGCGAGACGGTCAGGCGCTCGGGCGGGACGACCCGGAGACCCTGCCGGATGTTCTGCTCGATCTGCTCGACCGACTCGACGCCGGCGTCGTGGGCGTCGACGACGCCGAGCGCGAGGTCGGTGGTGAACTCGGGCGACTCGAAGACGTCGACCTGCTCGTAGTCGCCGTTACACAGCTCGAGGTCGACCTCGTCGACCGGGAACTCGAGCACCTCGGGGTAGATCCGCGAGTAGTCGCCGTAGCAGACGTGGAGGCCGACCCGGACGTCCTCGGAGATACCCGCGACGATCCGGTCGAGACACTCGCCGACCAGCGCGTGGTCGTCGGGCGTCGTCGCGAGCGCCGGCTCGTCGATCTGGACGTAGCGCGCGCCGGCGTCGACGAGCGCCTCGACCTCCTCGTTCACGAGGTCGGCGAGGTCGCGGGCCAGCGCGGCCTCGTCGCCGTACACCTCGTCGAACGACCACGACGCGAGGGTGTAGGGGCCCGTGATCGGCACCTTCACCGGCCGGGTCGCGACGTCGCTCGTGAACGCGAACTCGTCGACCAGCCACGGCTCCTCGTAGCTGACCTCGTCGACGACCGACGGCTTGTCGAAGTAGTTGTGCCCCCAGACCTTCACCGGCCCGTTGAACTCGTAGCCGCCGATGCGGGCGGCGAAGAACTCGGTCATCTCCTCGCGGCGCATCTCGCCGTCGACGACGGTGTCGAGGCCCGCCCGCTCGTGTTCGCCGGTTATCAGGCGCGCGGCGTCGTCCTGTGCCTCGGCCCACGCCGCGTCGTCCAGGTCGCCCGACTCGTCGAGTTCGCGGGCGCGGTCGAGCCACTTCGGCTTCGGGTACGACCCGACCACCGTGGTCAGGAGGAAGTGGTCGTTCGGGTGGTCGTCCGGGCGGAACTGCGCGCGGTTGTCGGCGGGACGGCTCACGCGGCCACCTCCTCCTCGTCCGCGGCGGCGGCGAGGGCCGACAGCTTCTCGCGGTACGGGGCGACGGGCAGGTAGAACAGCTCGGTGTTCGCGGCGAGATAGACGGTGTCGAACGCCTGCGACGGGACGCGCTCCTCGAACCAGTCGGCCCGCTCGCGAACCGTCTCCGGCGTCTCGACCCGCGTGTTCTGCCCGTCGACGACACCGAGGGCGACGTCGTCGTGGGTGCCGTACTCGGTCAGGTTGTACAGGGTGTCCTCCCGCTCGTGGATCAGGTCGACGCCGAACGCGTCGATGTCGGCGTCCATCAGGTGTGCGTACGCCGTCTCGTCGTGTGCCCCCCAGTAGGAGTGGAGCACCACGTCGGCGTCGGTGGCGCCGGCCACGCGGTCCACCGCGGCGGGCAGGCGCTCGGCGATGTCGTCGTCCGGTGGGCTGGTAACGAGCGACGGGTCGAGGAGGAACAGCGTCTCGTGGGGCGGGAGCTGTTCGGCCTCGCCGGCGAGGAACTCCGCGACGCCGGCCAGCAGCTCCGCCTCGTCGCCGTAGTGCTCGTCGGTCGCGAGGTCGGCGAGCGCGTACGGCCCCGGCAGGACCGCCTGGAGCGGTCCCTCGGTCGACCCGCGTACGGCCTCGAGTTCGGCGGCGACGTCTCCGGTCGGCTGGAGGTCGTTTACTATCTGCGGGTCGCGATAGAAGTTGTTGTTGTCGTAGTAGCGGACGATGCCGCCGGTCTCGACGGCGTCGCTCACGGTGAGTGGGTGTGCCAGCAGGTCGTCCCACCGGAGCTGGCCCTCGACGATCCGGTCGAGTCCGGCGTCGTCCTGGTCGGCGACGGCCTCGGCGCGGGCGCGGTCGTAGACGTCCGTGATCGCCGGGCCCTCCGAGCCGTCTATCAGGTCGCCCTTCTGGTGGCCCTTCAGGTCCGCGAGGTCCTCCTTCGCCCGGTCGGGCAGGGGATACAGCCCCGGCGTCGTCGCGACGCGTTCGCTCATCGGCCGCGAGTTCGTATGCGGGCGATTAATCGGTTTCGGAACGCCGATTCACGGGAGTTATTTCGACGGGGCGTCGGTCGTCAGGCGCAGGACTAACAGCCGCTCGTACGGGTACGACGCCTCGCGGACCGTCTCTGCAGCGAGGCCGTTCGCGGCGGCACGGGCCCGGACCGTCTCGGGGTCGGTGAGCGTCGAGACGAGCAGGAGCACGACCCCGCCCGGCGCGAGGACGCGACCGGCGTCGTCGAGGAACGGGTCGACCACGCGCCGGCCGTCCGGCCCGCCCGACAGCGCGGCCTCGAGCGGGTCGTCCCACTCCGCCGCGGGCGGCGTCGGCAGGTACGGCGGGTTACAGAGGACGACGTCGACCGCCCCGTCGGCAACGGGGTCGAGGAGGTTCCCGCGGACCACCTCGACGCCGCGGTCGCGGGCCGCGGCGCAGGCCTCGGGGGTGAGGTCGTCGCCGACGACGCGGGCGCCCGTCTCGGCGGCGACCCGTTCGGCGACCCACCCGGAGCCGACGCCAACCTCGAAGACGAGGTCCCCGGCGTCGACTGCCTCGGCCGCCGCCGCTGCGAGGAGCGCCGAGTCCTCGGCCGGACGGTAGACGTCCGGGACGCCGCGCCGGTCGGCCAGCGCCGGGCGGTCGTCGGGCGTCACCCGCCGCCGCCGTCGGTCGCTGCCGAGAGGTCGGCCTCGCCGGCCTCGCCGGGGTCGCTGCCGCCGGCGACGACATCGCCTTCGCGCCGGGAGACGGTGCGCTGCGGGAACGGGATCTCGATCTCCTCGCGGGCGAACGCCTCGTGGACGCCGTCGATCATCGCGGTCCGCGCGCGCCACACCCGGCGGGCGCTCGGGTCGTCGATCCACGCCCGGACGCCGAGGACGACCGAGGAGTCGGCGAACCGCTTCACCACGACCTGCGGGCTGGGCACCGCCGAGACGGCCTCGAGGCCGTCGACGGCGTCGACGGCGACGTTGGCGGCACGCTTCGGCCGGACGCCGTAGTCGACGCCGACCTCGACCTCGACCCGGAGCCGGCCCTTCCGGGTGCGGTTGACGATCGGCTGGCTCGACACCTCGTCGTTCGGGAGCATCACGTGTTCGCCGTCGAACGTCCGGAGCCGGGTGTTGACGACCGTGATCTGGGTGACGATCCCCGCGTTGTCGCCGATCTCCACCCAGTCGCCGATCTCGAACGGGCGCGAGAACATCAGGACGAAGCCGGAGAGCACCGCCCCGAGCGTCTGTCGCGCGGCCATACCGACGACGATGCCGAGAAACCCCGCGCCGACCAGCAGGCTCCCGAGGTTCTCGGTGAACAGCGTGATCATCGTCAGGCCGACGACCGTGTAGAGAGACACCTGCGTCAGCCGGTAGACGATCTCTCGCTGGTGTTCGCTGATGCCCGCGCGAGAGCCGGCAAACTCCTCTATCACCCGCCCGACGAAGTCCGTCAGGGCGTAGGCGGTTCCGAGCAGTACCCCCGACAGCACCAGTTCGCCGCCGAGCGACCCGAGGCCGAGGTCGCGGTAGGCCGCCCCGAGCGGCTCGAGCAGTCCCCAGATCCCGACGAAGGTGACCACGCCGAGAGCGGTCAGGGCGGTCACGCCGCCCGACACCGCGACCCGGACCCGGGACCGCGTTCCGTCGGCCCGGCGGCTGGCGAGCCACTGCCGCGAGAGGTACCGGGCTCCGACGACGACGGCGACCACCAGCGCCGAGGCCAGCACCTCGGCGGTCACGCCGGGGAGGGCCACCAGTGACGGGAGGCGGCCGGTCACCGCTCCACCGTCCCGCCGTGGCGCTCGGCGACCGTCGCGAGCGCCGCGAAGTCGGCGGGCGAGAGGTCGCCCGCCCGCGCCGAGAGCAGGCCCCTCGTCCGCTGCCGCGACGACCGCGTCGGGGTCGTCGAGGCCGCTGATGTGGGCCGTGTTCCGGATCGCGTTTCGCACCGTCTTGCGCCGCTGGGTGAACACCGCCTTGACCAGCCGCAGGAACGCCTCGTCGTCGACGTCGTAGTCCGGCGTCCGGGGCGTCAGCCGCACCACGGCGCTCTCGACAGCCGGCTGCGGGTCGAACGCCTCCGGCGGGACCCGCTCGACGATCTCGGGGTCGGCGTAGTGCCGCGCCGCGACCGAGAGCCGGCTGTACTCGCCCGTCCCCGGCTCGGCGACGAGACGCTCCGCGAACTCCAGCTGGTAGGTCGCGACGGTCGGCCGACCACGGGGGAGCAGCCGGAAGGTGATCGGCGAGGAGGCCCCGTACGGCAGGTTCGAGACGCAGGCGGTGTAGGCCGGCAGGTCGACCGCCGTCGCGTCACCCTCGAGCACGGTCAGGCGCTCGCGCTCCGACGGGTCCGAGAACTCCTCGCGCAGGAACTGCGCGAGCTCGGGGTCGCGTTCGACGGTCGTCACCAGCCCGCCGGTCGCCGCGAGCAGGCGGTCGGTCAGCGCGCCGGTGCCGCCGCCAACCTCCAGCAGGTGGCCGCGGTCGGCGTCGCTCGGAAGGTACGTCGGCAGCCGGTCGAGCACCCGGTCGTCGACCAGAAAGTGCTGGTCCCGGCTCGGGTCGCCCCGAACGCCCGCCCGCCGCCGCAGCCGGTCGGGGTCGCGCTCGCCGGTCATCTCAGCCCTCGACGCGGCCCGGCCTGACGAACAGCCGGTAGTTCAGGTCCTCGTCCCGGAACTCCGTGAGGATGCGCTCGATCAGGGTATCGCGGGGGTCGTGGAAGCCAGAGACACGCTCTTCGACGTCGTCGAAGCTCTCGAACGGCCCGCGCTTGCGCGCGTCGAGGACGCTGTTCCGGATCGTGTCGCCGACGCCCGGCAGCAGGTCGAGCTGGTGCATCCGCAGAGAGAGCGGGTCGGCCTCGGAGTAGATGCCGACGAACCGCTCGGGGTCGTCCTCGACGATCTGTGTGACCGCGTACTCGAGCTCGGAGCCCGCGGCGTTCGAGAGGTCGTCGTACGACACCTCGCGAAAGCGGTCGACCGCCGTCCGGGCCTCGGCGGGCCGGATCGTGACCGTGTCGCCGATCCCCGCGTCCGTGTCGTCGGCGAGTTCGAGCTCGTACAGCCGGAACTCTTCGTCCCCGACCGCGTACGCGACCGCCGGCTGCTCGTACGACGGCCGGTCGTCGTCCGGTCGGCCGTTTGGCAGGAGGTCGAGCACGACCGCTCGGCGCTCGTCGGTCGCGGAGTCACTCATGACGCTCGGTACGTGGAGGCGTTACTAAACTAACACGGTCCCACGGACCGCACTCAGGCGTACTTCGCGACGACGTTCAGCACCTCGTCGAGCTCGTCGCCGTCGAGCGCGTAGCGCTCCTTGGCGAACACTGCGCGGAGCTCGTCGCGCGACCGGGGCAGCAGGTCGGCTATCTTGTACGCCGTCGCCTCGTCGACCTTCTCGAACTCCCGGAGTTCGGCCACCAGCTCCCGTGACTCCTCGGGGTCGAGGACCGCGAACCGATTGACGTGCTCGATCGCCCGCGCGAGCTCGTAGCGCATCTCGCGGTCGTCGTTCACCGCCCGCTCCACCTCGACGTCGGCGAGGAGCTCCTTTGCTTCCGAGACGGTGAGGTACTCCTCGTCGAGCTTCTCTTTGAACAGGGTCATTGCGTGTCGAGACCCTCCACGCCGTGTGGCTGCCCTCGGGTCTGACCGGGCCCTCGGCAGACTGCCTCGCTCATACGACCAGCACTATCGGCGCACGGGGGAATACTTAACGAAGCGCCTCGGAGCGAGGCGGTTTCGCCGGCTGCCCGCGTCGAGCGTCGGCAGGGAGCCCCACGCAGGGTCGGTGGAGCGGCGCCCGCGTCGAAGCGTGACAGCGTGGACACGAGCCACGGGCGGTCACCGTACCGCCGGTCCGCGACGCTACGGCTTGGTGGTGTCCGTCTCGCAGCCGGCGTCGCGGCGTCGGCCTCCGTCTCCGTCGTCTCGTCGGCGGACAGGGAGAGGAACGGCGCCGCGGGCGCGAGCATCTCGGAGGACGGTGCGCTCTCGCGTCGTGAAAGCGTCCCTGTCGGTTTAAGACTTCGAGCGGTCGTCTACCGGCATGTGCGAGGATACCTCGGTCGTCCTGGTCGTCGAGGACGAGGCGGACCTGGCAGACTTCTTCGCCACCGTGCTCCAGCAGGAGTACGAGGTTCGCGTCGCGCTCGACGGCACAGAGGCAGTCGAGGCGTACGACGAGTCCGTGGACGTGGCGCTGCTCGACCGTCGGATGCCGAAGCGCCGCGGCAGCAAGGTCCTCACACACATCCGGGACGCCCCGGGCGACTGTGCCGTCGCGATGGTCACCGCCGTCGGCCCCGACTTCGACATCATCGAGATGGGGTTCGACGACTACGTCCGTAAGCCGGTGTCACGGGACGAACTGGTGTCCCTCGTCGAGCGGATGGTCCGGCGCCGGCAGTTCGACGACAGCCTCCGTAGCCACTACCGGCTGGCGCGGACCGCGGCGCTGCTGGAGACACAGAAATCCAGCGCAGAGCTCGCGGAGAGCGACGAGTACGACCGCCTGCTCGCCGAGCTCGAGGCGACAGAGCAGGAGCTCGTCGGATCGGCCGAACTCAGCGCGGCGGACGTCGGGAGCCTCATCCGTGACGACGGGTCGCCAGAATGAGCGACCCGCCGCCGCTCGGGTCGAACGTGCTGGTCGTCGAGAGCGAGCCGACAGCCGCGCTCCGGTACGCGTTCGACAGATTCGACGAGACGGAAGGGCCGACAGTCGTGGTGAACGCCGCCCCCCGGACGGAGTCGGTGCTGGCCGCCGCCGGCGAGGCGTGGGCTGCCGAGGCGAATCACGTCGTCGACTGTTCGGGCGAGACGGCCGACGCCACGGCGCTCGACGCCACCGTCACTGTCGGCGGGAGCGACGTGCCGTCGGTCGGGGAGGCGACGGTCCGGGCACTCGACGACGCGACGGCTCCGGTCGGGCTCTGTCTCGACTCCGTCTCGGCGGTCGTCGAGCGGTCGTCGATCCAGCAGGCGTACAAGCTGCTCTACCTCGTCGCCGAGCGCGTCCGGTCGCTCGACGCCCGGGCGTTCTACACCTGGAGCGGTCCGATCGAGGAGCGGACACGCCGGATCCTCACTCGGCCGCTCGACGACGTCGTCCGGCTCGGTGCCGGCGAGAGACGAGCGACGGAGGCAGGCGACGGTGAGCGGTGACGCCGCCGGGTCGCGCGCGACGTTCGACGCCGTCGTCGACGGGGTAGCGGCGTGGCAGCCGGACGAGGCAGCGACTCGTGGGCTCTGCGAGCATCTCGACCGGCGACTGAACGAGGGCGTCGAGAACGTCTGGGAGCGCGAGGTCGTCGAGCGAGAGCCGGGGTCGTCAGAGGCCGAGGTGGTCGTCAACGGCGAGATAGCCGTTGTGTTCGCCGAGGCGGTCGGACCGGCGACGGTGTCGAGGCTTCGGCGGTCGCTCTCGGCGCTCGCACGTCGGTACAGCTATCTCGTCGTCTACTGGCGAGACCCAGAGCGAGAGGACCGGGGCTACCGCTGGTCGGTCGAGCGCTCCATCTCGGCGCGCCGCGTCGGTACCCGGGGGTTGACGTTCGTCGCTCCGCCGGACGAGGCGCCCTCTGTAGCGGAGGGCTCCCGGATGCTGTCGTGGTCGACGGTCGCGGCGGGCGCGACACTCCTCTGTGCCGTCTCGGCGTCGCTGTGGCTCGTCGTGGGAACGACGGGGCTCGTCCAGGCTCTCGCCGCAGGTGCCGCAGGACTGTTCGTCTGGACGCTGCTGGTCGGTCCGTTCGTCGCGCGCTGACGGGTTACTCGTCCTGGCCCTGTGCCGCGAGGTGGGCTGCCGCCGCGAGGATTGTCTTCGTCTTCCCGCCGTCGACGATCTCTACCTTGTACGACGACCCCTGCTCGCCGACGACGGTGCCGGTGTGTCCGGAGAAACGGTGGTGGAACCGGCCGTCCGGGACGCTCGGGTCGATACTGAGGTGGACCTTCTGGCCCTCGTCGAACTGCTGGATCGCTCGCTGCGGCGGCGACGTTCCCCGGTCGCGCGGCCGGTTCGAGAGCTTGCTTCGTGTTCCGGTGAGCGGACCGTTAGAGTTGGGCACTGTTGCCTGTTTTACCACAGACGAGCGTAAAAGCAGTACGGTCCACGCCGGAACGCCGGCGTAGCCGCTCGTGCGTGTCCGTTACAGGCGGCCGACTTCCTCGACGGAGACGCTCTCGACGCCGTCTGCGCCGGCGAACGCCTCCTCGACGGCGTCCGTACCGCCCGCGTCGTCGGGGACGACGACGGAGAGCAGCAGCGCGACGAGGCCGAACGCCACGTCGTCGGTGTCGGAGCCGCGCACCTCCGCGCCCTCCGGGAGTGCCGTCTCCAGCCGCTCCTTCAGCGCGTCGAGGTCGACGTCGGGGCTCTCGGGCATTATCTTCATCGTGGCGGCGACGTCGCCCATCCTACGGCCCCCGGAACCCGCAGTCGGGGCACTCGTAGAGGTTGCTCTGCTTGCGACAGCGGGCACACCGGCTGATCTCGGTCCCGCAGTCGGGACAGGCGAAGGTGGCCGCGCTCATGCCGCGGATGTTGATCCCGCAGGAGACACACTGACGCTCCTGCCCGGACTCGGGTTCGCTCTCGCTCATACGCCGCTGTTTGGCCCACTGCGGTTAACGATTGTCGGTTCACGGTCAGACGCCGACCGCCAGCGGCCCCAGGAGCGCGCCCATCAGGTGGACCCGCCGGGCGCCGAGTCGCACCGGCACCAGTCCGACGGCTCCGGCGACGACGTAGACCACGACGCCCGTCACCCCGGCGAAGAGCCCGGCGAGGACCGCCAGACCGGCCAGCACACCGGCGGCCAGCGCCGCGCCGTCGACCCGGCCGACGACCCTGAGGTAGCGGTCGCCGACGGTCACGACCAGCACGCCCCTGTCGCGGCGGCGAGGGCGACGACGGGCACCAGCGTTCCGAGCGCAGGCGGAACGCCGGCGGTGTCGAGCGCCACGGTCACGCCCGTCCGCGTCTCGCCGAGGCCGGAGAACGCGAACAGCGCGAAGGTGGCCGTCGCCGTGTTCGCGCCGCTCTGTGCGACGACGAACCCGCGCGCCCGGTGGTCTGCCGGCGCCGCCGGGAGCGCGAGCGTCGCCGCGACGCCCGCCGAGACGCCCGGGAGGTAGGCGACGAGCGCACCGGCGAGCGCACCTGCCCCGGCGGTCACGCCGACCGCCGACCGCGGGAGCGAGAGCCGGGCGTCGTCCTGTGCGGGCAGGTCGCCCGACCCTCGCGCCGCGTCGAGCAGCACCGGCGCGCCGAACAGCCCGGCGAACAGCGGCGCGAGGACGCTCCCGACCGGGAGCGGCGCAGCCGGGTCGAGGCCGAGAGCGACCCCGCCGAGCGCCGCGCTCAGGCCGAACGCGAGAACGCCGCCGAGCGCCCCCCGGA
>KI543181.1:165848-173136 GCA_000496195.1 uncultured archaeon A07HB70 | reverse complement strand
GCCGCGAACGCCCCCGCGGCGCTCCCGAGCGCCGACAGCCGCAGCGCCTCCCGGCCCCGCCCGGCCAGCACGAGCCGGTGCCCGGGGAGGGCGCTCGCGGCCATCGACGGGTCGGGGACACCGAGCGCCAGCGCGGGCACCACGTCGAGGAAAGTGTGGACGACACCGGCGGCTAGCATCGCGGCACCGACGGCCAGCGCCGGTCCGGGAAGCGCGCCGGCGCCGGCGGCGAGGAGGAGCGCGAAGGCGTTCGCGTGGACGCCCGGCGTCAGGCCGCTTGCCGTCCCGAGACAGACCCCGACTACGGCGTACGCGACAGTCGTCGTCGCCGGCCCGAGGCCGACGGACGGCGGAAACACGTGCCGGGGTGGTCCCGGTATCGGACTTGAACGACGGGGCCGCTCACTCCGCCGCGAGGCCCTCGGCGTACGTCGCGACGTCTTTGATCCCGGCGCCGGTGTTCAACAGGAGGACGGTGTCGTCGGGGCCGAACTCGCCGCGGTCGGCCAGGGCCGCGGCGCCGCTCGCCGCCGCCGCACAGGTGACGCCCATCTCGACACCCTCCAGCCGGCAGACGTCGAGCGCCGCGTCGAGAATCGCCTCGTCGGTCGTCGCGACGGCGCCGCCGTCGCTCTCCCTGAGCGTCTCCAGCACCCACGGGCTGGCGCCCGGGTCGGGGACTTCGATCCCGTTACACACCGTGTCCGGGTCGGTCACGGCCTCGTGGATCTCGGCGTCGGCCTCGAACGCGTCGGCGATCGGCGCACAGCCGGTCGACTGTGCGGCGTACATCGACGGTCGGTCGTCGGTGAACCCCAGGTCGCGGAACTCGCCGGCGGCCTTGTGCATCCCGATCAGTCCGACGCCGCCACCGGTCGGGTAGACGACGGCGTCGGGGACCGACCAGTCCATCTGCTCGGCTATCTCGTAGAACATCGTCTTCTTGCCGTCGTGGCGGTACGGCGTGACGAACGTCTTCAGCGAGTGCCACCCCGCCTCGGCTGCCCGCTCGTCGTGTGCCGCGCCGGCCTCCGTCAGCGGCCCCGGCACCTCGGTGAGTGCCGCGCCGTGGGCCTGCACCATCGTCTTCTGGGTGTCGCCCGCTCGTGTCGGGAGGAAGACGTGCGCGTCGAGGCCCGCGCGCGAGGCGTACGCCGCGTGAGAGTGACCGGCGTTTCCCGCCGAGGGGATCGACACCTCGTCGGCGCCAAACTCGACGGCGCCGGTCATCGCCGCCGCCTGCCCGCGGTCCTTGAACGTCCCCGTCGGGTTCCGGCCCTCGTCTTTGATCAGCACGCGACCGACGCCCATCTCCTCGGCCAGCCGGTCACACTCGTGGAGCGGCGTCGCGCCGGCCCCGAGGTTGACCGCCGCCTCGCGGTCGAACGGTAGCAGCTCGGCGTAGCGCCACATCGACTCGAACGGTCGTTCCCGGAGCGTAGCCCGCGTCAGGTCGACGGCGTCAAGGTCGTACGCCGGGTCGAGGATACCGCCGCAGTCGGGACACCGGCCCGTGATCTCGGTCGGGTCGTGTCTGACGCCGCAGTCGATGCAGTCGAGTCCGGTGAACGCCGGTGACGTGCGCATGCCCGCCGCTCCTGGCGGGGCCCGAAATAGTTCTTCGGTCGGCACGGCGCCGCAGCTCGCGACCGGGAGCGGTAAGGAAGGTCGCGCGAGCCTCAGCCGAACAGCTCGCCGAGGCCCTCGCCGCTTGCGTCGTCGTCGTCGTCGTCCTCTGGTTCGTCGGCGGCCTCCTCCTCGGCGGCTGCCTCCTCCTCGGGCTCGTCCTCGTCTTCGTCCGCCGCCTCCTCGGCGGCGCCGGCAGCCGCACCCCCACCGGCGCCCGCGGCGGGCGCTGCGGCGGCGGCGTCGATTGCCTCCTCGACGTCGACGTCCTCGAGCGCGGCGACGAGCGCCTTCGCCCGGGATTCCTCGACGTCGACACCTGCGGCCTCGAGGACCGCGGTGACGTTTGTCTCGTCGATCTCTTCGTCAGCCTCGTTCAGCAGTAGCGCGGTGTAGACGTACTCCATTGTGGTGTGTGTGGTCAGCCGAACATCGCACCGAGGGCGTCGCCGCCGTCGTCGTCGTCGTCGTCGTCGGCGTCGTCGGCTCCCTCGGCCTCGTGGTCGTCGTCCTGTGCGTCGTCCGCTGTGTCGTCCGTCTCGCCGGCGTCCTCGTCGACGGTCGGTGCCGCGTCCGGCTCGACGCCGCGGAGCTCCTCGGGGAGCGCCTCGTCGTCGAGGTGGGTCGCGAGCGCGCGAACCTGCGCGTCCGCCACCGCGACGAGGTCGGGCAGCAGCTCCTCGTTCTCGACGGCGGCGGAGATGCCGAGCGACTTGGCCTCGCCCGCGCCCTTCGCGAGCAGCGCACCCGCGGTCTGCCGGGTCGGGTAGGCCGCGCCGACCGAGAGCGACCGGGCACGCGCTGCGGCGGCCTCGACGTCGGCGCGGTAGGCGTCGACGTCGATGTCGAGCTCCTCGGGGTCGAACATGACGCCCTCGGAGTAGACCGCTCGCAGGTCGAGACCGACCTCCTTCGGCTCGATACCGAGCTCGCCCAGCACGTTCGCGAGGTCGGCGGAGACCGCCTCGCCGGCCTCGAGCACCGTGCTGTCCTCGGTGACGTGGATAGAGCCCTCCATGATGCGGGCGGCGGCGCCCACCTGCTGGAGGTCGCCGACGAACGGCCCGGGGTCGACGCCGGTGTCGCCCTCGGGGATCACGACGTCGTTCGGCGCCTCCTCGCCCGCGCCGATCGGGGCGGGCGTCTTCGACGCCTCGAGTTCACGGTAGAGGGCGAACGGGTTGTCGTTCGTGCCGACGAACGCCACCTGTCCGGCGACGTGGTCGGTCAGGGCCTCCAGCCCGTCGTCGACGGCCTCCAGCGCGCGGGTCATCAGCGTGTTGCGGCTCACGCGCAGGGCGGCCTGTCCGTGGAGTTCGGCGCGCATCGCCTGGAGCTGTCGGCTCGGGATGCCGGCCACGCCGACGATCCCGATACTGTCGTGTGCCTCGAGGAAGGCGGCGAGCTCGTCGATCTCCTCCTGCTTCCACGCCGGGATCTGGTCTGTCCGGCGGGCCTCGGCGGTCTCCGACCGGCTCACGCCGGCACCTCCACCGACGGGCCCATGGTCGTCTTGACGTACATCGAGTCGATGTTCAGCGGTCCCTTCTCGAGGCTCGCCTCGAGTCGACGCGCGATAACGTCGATGTTCTCCGATATCTCCGCGGCGTCCATGCTCTCGGCGCCGACGCGCGTGTGGAACGTGCGCCGGTCACGGGACCGAAGCTGGACGGTGTTCTTCATCCGGTCGATCGTCTCGACGACGTCGTCGTCGGGCTGGAGCGGCGTCGGCATCTTGCCGCGCGGCCCGAGGACGGTCCCGAGGTACCGGCCGATATCCTGCATCAGCGCGGCCTCGGCGACGAAGAAGTCTGTCTCGCCGGCGACGTCCTTCGCGGCGTCGTCGTCGTCGCCGAGCTCCTCGAGCTCGTCGGGCCCGAGCACCTCGTCGGCGACGTCTTCCGCACGAAGGGCAGTCTCGCCGGTCGCGAAGACGACGATGCGGGTCTCCTGTCCCGTTCCGGCGGGCAGGACCACGCTCTCGTCGACGCGGTTCGACGGGTCGTTGAGGTCTAAGTCGCGCAGATTCACCGCGAGGTCCACCGTCTCCTGGAACGTCCGGGGCGGGGCCTCGTCGAGCGCGTGCGCCACTGCTTCCTCTATCGTATCTGCCATCTTTCACCTCCGTAGTACGCAGGAACTGCTCCTACGGTGTGACACAGGCGAGTCCTGTCTCGGTTCGAAGGTCGGTCAACCGAGGCATAAACCCGTCGAAGCGCCCGTCTCGCGTCAGTCTCCCCCGTTCTCGTCGTCGGCACACGCCACCAGCCCCGCGTCGTCGTACGCGATCACGTCGTCGCCGTCGACGCGGCCCGTCACCCGGCCGACCATCACGCCCCGTTCCGGCTGGCTCTCCGACCGCCGGAGTTCGGTGAGCTCGTACGTCACCGCCATCCGGTCGCCCGGCCGGACCGGCGCCAGCCACCGGACGTCGTCGATACCGAGGCCGCCGACCACGGCGACGTCGCGCCGCCACGAGCCGGCGAGGCGGGCCGTCGCACAGAGCGTGTGAAAGCCGCTGGCGATGAGGCCGCCGTGCTGGGCGGCGCCCCGGCTGTCGGCGTCGACGTGCATCGGTAGCGGGTCCCACTGCTCCGCGAACGAGACGACCGCCTCGCGCGTGAACTCGTACTCGCCGAGCGCACCCGGCTCGCCGAGCGACAGATCCTCGAAGTAGCGGTTCACGACCGCTCTGCGGCGGGGTGAGTAAAAACGGCGAGGGTTACGCTGCCGCAGCCTCGTCGGCGAACAGGTCGTCGTACTCGCCGTCGTCCAGTCGCTCTTTGAACTCGCGTGGGTCGTTCCCCTCGATCGTGACGCCCAGCGAGGTACAGGTGCCGACGACCTCCTTCGCGGCGTTTTTCATGTCGTACGAGAGCAGGTCCGACTGCTTCTGCTCGGCAACCGTCTGGACCTGGTCGACGGTCAGGTTCGCGACGAACTCCGAGTGTGGCTCGCCGCTGCCCGTCTCGAAGCCCGCCTCGTCCTTGACCAGTTCGGCCGTCGGCGGGACACCCACCTCGACGGTGAACGAGCCGCCGTCGTCGTAGTCGACGGTGACGGGAACTTCCATCCCGTCGAACGCGGCGGTATCCTCGTTTATCTGTGCGACGACGTCCTGGACGTTCACCGGCGTCGGGCCGAGCTCCGGACCGAGCGGCGGGCCGGGGTTGGCCTCTCCGCCCGGAACGAGCACCTCGATCGTACCAGCCATACCGTAGCGTCCTGCGCTGTCCGATTAACCGTTGCGTTACACGTCCACCGCGAACGACTCCCGCGTCGCCGCCCGCTCGGCGAACGCGCGGAGGAGGCGAGCCGTCGCCGTCAGGTCCGACGCGCTCACGACCTCGACCGGCGTGTGCATGTATCGGTTCGGCACGCCGAGGTTCAGCGCCGGTGTCCCACCGTCGGCGACGTAGAAAGCGTCGGCGTCCGTTCCGGTGCGGAGTCCCGCGGCCTGTAGTTGGACGTCGACGTCCGCCGCCGCGGCGGCGACGCGCGCCGTCTCGACGACGACCGGGTGGTTCGCGCTCCCGCGCGAGACGACGGGGCCGGCGCCGAGTTCGACCGGCGTCTGCTGCCCGGCGTCGAGTCCAGGGTGGTCGCCGGCGTGGGTGACGTCGACGGCGACGACTGCGTCCGCGTCGAGGTCCGAGCCGACCATCTTCGCACCCTGGAGTCCCACCTCCTCTTGGACCGTCGCGACGGCGTGGACCGTCGCCCCGACGTCGGCCGTCGCCGCGCGGCGCAGCCCCTCTGCCGCCGCCCACACGCCGACGCGGTTGTCGAGGCCGCGCGCGCTGACACGGTCGCCCGCGAGGTCGACGACGCCCTCGCTCGCGACGGTGACGGGGTCGCCGACGTCGACCAGTTCGCGCGCCCTGTCGCCGTCGTCGGCGCCGACGTCGACGTACTGTTTGTCGACGTCGACCGGGCCGTCCTCGCCGTCACGAAGGTGGATCGGCGTCTGTCCGACGACGCCCGACACCGGTCCGTCGTCGGCGTGGACGACGACCCGCCGGCCCCGCGTCACCGTGCGGTCCGTGCCGCCGATTCGCCCCACCCGGAGGTAGCCGTTGTCCTCGACCCGTCGGACGATCAGGCCGATCTCGTCTCCGTGGCCCGCGAAGGCGACGCTCGGTCCGTCGCCGCCCTCGTGGGTCGCGACCGCGTTGCCGTAGTCGTCGACGGTCACGCTGTCGGCGAACGTCTCGACGTAGTCGATCCAGACCCGCTGGCCGCGCGTCTCGAACCCGGACGGACTCGGGACTGCGAGCAGATCCTCGAGAAACAGCCGTCTCGACTCGTCCATACTGACTGCGTGGACGGTACGGTGAAAAGTCGACCGCCACGGCTTTGCCCCGCCCGCGGCCTCTGTCGGGCGTGACCGACCGGAAGCTCACGCTGCTCGAGATCCGCCTCGACGACGCGACGTTCACCGCGACGGCACAGAGAGGCGACGCCGAGACGGGGCAGGACGAGACGCCGGACCGTGAGTCGGAGGCCGAGGACGACGGCGGCTGTCTCGCCCGGCGGGCCGCGACGGCGCTCCTCGTCGTCGCGGCTCTGGGTGTCGCCGCCGTCCTCGCGAGCCGGGCGCTCGGCGACGACGCGCTCGCGGAGCTGGCCGACCTCGACGACGCGTGACCGTGGCGCGACCGATTCAAGTGCGAGAGGCGCGCCCGTAGCGACGTGCCGACCTCCACCGCGCCGGGCAAGGTCTACCTGTTCGGCGAACACGCCGTCGTCTACGGCGAGCCGGCGGTGCCCTGTGCAGTCGAGCGGCGGGCTGCCGTGACCGTCGAGGCGCGCGACGACGACCGGGTGGTCGTCGAGGCGTCGGACCTCACGCTCGACGGATTCACCGTCACCTTCGACGGCTCGACGGCAGACGCCGACCCGGAGCTGGACGTGCCGACACGGCTCGTCCAGTCCGCGACGGGCTACGTCGAGGAGGCCGTCGCGCAGGCTCGCGACGCCGCCGACGCCCCGGACGCCGGCTTCGAGCTCTCGATCGACTCGGAGATCCCCCTCGGCGCCGGACTCGGGTCGTCCGCCGCCGTCGCCGTCGCAGCGATCGACGCCGCCACCCGCGCGCTCGGGGTGACGCTCCCGCGCGAGGAGCTCGCCGAACGCGCCTACCGCACCGAACACGCCGTCCAGGAGGGCGGCGCGTCCCGCGCGGACACGTTCTGCTCGGCGGTCGGCGGCGCCGTCCGGGTCGAGGGCGCGGACTGTCGGCGGCTCGACGCGCCGGAGCTCCCGTTCGTCGTCGGGTTCGACGGCGGCGCGGGCGACACCGGCGAGCTCGTCGCCGGCGTTCGCGCCCTCCGCGAGCGCCACGCCTTCGCCGCCGACACCGTCGCCGCGATCGGCGACGTGGTGCGCGACGGCGAGGAGGTGCTCGCCGACGCCCCGGCGGGCAGCCCCGCGGACGAGTCGACGCTCGCGGTTCTCGGCGGCCTGATGGACTTCGACCACGGCCTGCTGTCGGCGCTCGGCGTCTCCACCCGGTCGCTCGACGCGATGGTGTGGACCGCGCGCGAGGCCGGCGCCCACGGCGCGAAGCTCACCGGCGCGGGCGGCGGGGCTGTATCGTCGCGCTCGACCGGACGGACGAGACGGAGCGGGCGCTGCGCTACGCGCCGGACTGCGTCGACGT
>KI543181.1:145243-165107 GCA_000496195.1 uncultured archaeon A07HB70 | reverse complement strand
CTGAACACGACGCCGGAGACGCTCGCGATCCTGCTGAACTCCCCGAAGTTCAAGGAGAAGCTGTCGACCGTCGAGTACGTCGTCGTCGACGAGATTCACTCGCTGGCGGCGAACAAGCGCGGGACCCACCTCGCGGTGTCACTCGAGCGGCTGGAGGCGATGTGCGGGGGGTCGCCCGTCCGTATCGGCTGTTCGGCGACCGTCGAACCGCTCGACGAGGTCGCGGAGTTCCTCGTCGGTCGGGCGTCGCCGGGCGGCGAGCCCCGGCCCTACGAGCTGGTCGACACGCGGTTCGTCAGGGAGTTCGACCTCTCGCTCGAGTGCCCGACCGACGACCTCATCGACACGCCCCGCGACGTCGTCTCGGAGCGGTTCTACGACCGGCTCGACGAACTCGTCAGGGGCCACGACTCGACGCTGGTGTTCACGAACACCCGCTCCGGCGCCGAGCGGGTGCTCCACAACCTCCGGGGGCGCGGCGGGTACGACGAGTCGAACTCGGCCTGTCACCACGGCTCGCTCTCGAAGGACCGCCGGCAGGCCGTCGAGACGGCGCTGAAGGAGGGGAGTCTCGACGTCGTCACCACCTCGACGAGCCTCGAACTCGGCATCGACATGCCACACATCGACCTCGTCGTTCAGGTGGGGTCGCCGAAGTCCGTCGCGTCGCTCCTCCAGCGCGTCGGGCGGGCGGGCCACCAGCTGGGCCAGACCGTCGAGGGTCGGGTGGTGGCGCTGGACCGCGACGAACTCGTCGAGTGTGCGGTGATGCTACAGCGGGCCGAGGACGGGTTCGTCGACCGGGTGTTCGTCCCCGAGAACGCCGCCGACGTCGCCACCCAGCACGTCTACGGGATGGCGATCAACGGCCCGAAGCGGGAGTCGACGGTTCGCGAGACGCTCGAGCGCGCCTACCCGTACCGCGAGTTCACCGACGAGGCGTGGGAGCGGCTCCTCCGGTATCTCACGGCCGACTACGACGGGCTCGAGGAGAAGAACGTCTACGCGAAGGTCTGGCGCGACGAGAACGACCCGCCGGACGGCGAACACCACTACGAGTCGTTCCCGGTCGGTGAGCCGCTGATCGGCAAGCGCGGGCGGATGGCGCGGGTCATCTACATGACGAACATCGGCACCATCCCGGACTCGTTCACGATCGACGTGTACAGGCGCAGCGAGGACGGGTGGGTCGGCCAGCTCGACGAGGACTACCTCGACAAGCTGGAGACGGGCGACGTGTTCGTCCTCGGCGGCGACCGCTACGAGTTTCGCTACCGCCGTGGGTCGAAGGCGTACGTCGACCCGACGGGCGCGCGCCCGAACGTCCCCTCGTGGTTCTCCGAGCGCCTGCCGCTCTCGTACGACCTCGGGCGCGAGATACTGGCGTTCCAGGGCGACCTGCTCGACCGGCTGGCGACCGGCGGGCGACCCGCGGTCCGCGAGTGGCTCCGCGGGTTCCCGCTCGACGAGAACTCCGTGCGCGCGGTCGCCCGGGCGTTCGACGAGCAGGCCCGCTACGCCGGCCGGGAGTCGGTGTCGACCAGCCGCCGCCTCGCGGTCGAGGTCGAGCGCGACAGAGACGACTACCAGCGGCGCTACTACGTCCACTCGAACTACGGCCGGCGGTTCAACGACGGGCTCTCGCGGCTCGTCGCCTACCGGTGTTCGCGACGGGCGAACGCGAACGTCAAGGTGGCCGTCGCAGACCACGGCTTCGTCGTCTCGATGCCGCTCAACCGGCGGGTGGACATCGTCGACGTCCTCGGGTCGATCGCGCCGGACGAGGTGCGCCCCGACCTCCGGGCCGCGCTCGACGGGACGGAGCTCCTGAAGCGGTACTTCCGAATCGACGCGACCCGCGCGCTGATGATCCTCAAGCGGTACAAGGGGTACGAGAAGTCCGCCGCCGAACAGCAGGTGTCGAGCGAGATGCTGCTCTCGTTCGCGCAGGAGCTCGAGGAGTTCGCGGTGATAGAGGAGACCTACCGCGAGATCCTGGAGGACAAGCTCCACGTCGAGGGAGTCGAGGAGGTGATGGGAGCCGTACAGTCTGGCGAGGTGACGGTCACGGAGCAGACGGTCGAGTCGCCGTCGCCGAAGGCGTTCGGGCTGGCGACGCTGATGGCGAGCGACGTGGTGCTGGCGGACGACGAGTCGGCGGTGCTGCGGGAGTTCCACGAGCGCGTGCTGTCGGAGATTGGCGACGACGGCGGCGTGGCCGTCGACGCCGAGGACTGACTCAGACGACCAGCGTGTTCATCGCGTCGGGCACGGCCAGCACGTCGCTGCCCGGGTCGACGGCATCGGCGACGCCCCCGGCGGCGGCCATCAGACACGCCTCGACGACCGCGGGGTGGCGCTGTCGGTGACGAACAGGTCGTGGTCCCGCAGGGCGCGGGCGACGACGAACGCGCGCTGTGCGCCCGGCTCGTAGCCCGCACGCAGCTCGTCGTAGAGCGCGGCGGCGCTCTCGGCGCCGCGCAGGCGGCTGTGGAACCGCCGCTCGCCGCGCCCCTCGCCGGCGCCCTCCGTCAGCCGGGCCGGGATGACCACGCGCCCACCGGTCCGGACGGGGTTGTGGTCGCCGAGAACGAGGTAGGTGAACGCCCGCGTCGTCTGGTAGAGGTTCGCGTCCTTCGGCGACCCGACGCCGGCCAGCACCGCGTCGTACGTCTCCTCGACGCCGACCGAGAGCGCGTCTCGCGCCGTCGCCGCGAGGTCGCGCACCACGCCGCGCGGGCGTCCTGCCGCGACACCGAGCATCCCCGACGGCCCCTTCGTGACGTTGATACAGAACGCCGGGCCGGCGACGTCGCCGGCGCGGTCGACCGCGTCGCGGAACGGGTTCCCCTCGACCCGCCCGAGACGGACGCCGTCGCGTGACAGCATGTCGGGACCGTGCGTGTACCGGATCACCGGCTCGCCGCCGGCACCGACGACGACGGTCTTCGCGCCGCCGGAGAACCCCGCGTACTGGTGGGGCTCGACCATTCCGGTGGCCAGCACGGCGTCCGCGTCGGCGACGGCGGGGTTCAGCCGGACCGGCACGCCGTCGACGGTTCCGACCTCGCGGGCGGCGTCGGGGTCGTGGTTCTCCGCGAGGCGGGCGTGGTCGCCGAGTCCCTCGCGCATCTCCGCGTCGGTCATCGGGCGGTGGAGGCCGAGGCCGAGGACGACGGTCACGCGGTCCGGGCCGACCGGGCCGGGCAGGCGGGCGAAGAGCGCGTCGAGGAGACAGCCGTCCGGCGTCGAGCGCGTCACGTCGGTGACGACGACGGCCACCGTGTCGTCTGGGTCGACGACGTCCGCGAGCGGCGGGCCGTGCGGGTCGTCGAGGGCGCGGTCGGCGGCGGCGCGAACGTCGACCGGGTCGCCGCCGGGCGGCTCCGCGACGGTCACGTCGCAGTCCGGCAGGTCGACGGCGACCCGACCGTCGCCGAGCGGGAGGTGAACGTCGGTCACGGGTGGCGGCCGCGGCCCCGGCACCTGAGGCTGTCGGTCACCGCCGCGCCCAGTCGAGCATCCGGCGGTAGAACGGCTCCGAGCCGAGGGCGTCGGCGTCGCCGACGAGGACGAGCGCGCGTTTCGCCCGCGTCAGCGCGACGTTCACCCGCCGGTGGTCCTCGAATATCGGCCCGTCGAGCGTCCCCGTCGCGACGAACGAGACGACGACCACCTCCTCGCTCGACCCCTGGAAGCGGTCGACGGTGTCGACGGTGACGTCGACGCGCTCGGCGATCCTGGCCACCTGCGCGCGGAACGGCGCGATCACCACGACGTCGTCCGGGTCGACCCCCGCCGCGAGGAACGCGTCGACCACCGCCGCGACCCGCGCGGCCTCGGCGCGGTTGACGTTCCCCTCGCGCCTGCCGTCCGGGTCGACGAACGAGACGGGGTCGCGCAGGCTAGCCGGGAGCGCGTCGGGGTCGACGCCCGGCAGGTCGCCGACCCGCCGGCGCGCCACCGCCGCGGTTGCGGGCCGGAGGGCGCCGTCGTAGAACTCGCGAGACGGGAACGCCTGGATCCGCTGGCACATCCGGTACTGCCGGTTCAACATCACGCTCGCCGCCGGGTGTTCGTCGACCAGCCGCTCGAACAGCGACGTCCGGAGGTCCGTCTCCGACCGGACGACCGGGGGGAGCTGCTCGTGGTCGCCGACGAGGACGAACCGCTCGGCGCGGTTGAGCGCCGCGAGCGTTCCCGGTTCGGTCAGCTGTGACGCCTCGTCCACCACGGCGACGTCGAACGCCTCCTCCGTCAGCGTCCGCGAGATGCAGCCGGAGGTGGTTGCGGCGACGACCGGCGCGTCGCCCAGCGCCGCGGCGCGCTCGTCCGGATCGCCGCGCGCGACGAGGCGGACGTCCCGCATGTCGTCGCGGACGCCCGTCTCGGTGCCGTAGCGCACGACGTCCTCGAACCCCTGGTCGCGCAGCGCCGCGAGCGCGTTGTCGACCGCACGGTTCGTGAACGCCGCGAGGAGGACCCGGTCGCCGCGCGCGACCAGCGCCCGGACCAGCCGCGCGATCGTGTACGTCTTGCCGGTCCCCGGCGGCCCGTGGACGAGCGCGCAGTCCTCGGCGGCGACGGCGCGGCGCACCGCCTCGTCCTGTGACTCGTTGTTGTCGACGAACGTCTCGTCGACGTCCCCGAACGCCGGGGCTCGCCGGCCCAGGATGAGGTCCCGCCGCGACTCGTCTCTCTTCAGGGCGAAGTCGTGGAGCGCGCGGAGCATCCGGTCGACGGAGATCTCCGAGGGGTAGACGTCGAGCCGACACAGGTCGAGCGGCTCGTCGGCGGTGACGACCACCTCGTCGCCCAGCCGCTCGATCCGCGCCATCTCCGACCGCCCGCCGACGGGGTCGCCCTCGCTCGCGAGCGCCACGTCGCCCTCGCGGAGCTTCGACACCGAGGAGCCGGGGCGACGGGCGCGAAGCTCCCACCGGCCGTCGGGGCGCTGTTCTGTGTCCGTCGGCACCAGTCCGACCAGCGCCCGGTCGGCGTCGGCGCGTTCGGCGGCGCTCTGCTCCCAGAGCTTCCGGTACTCGGCGTGGGCCGTGCGGCGCTCGGCCTCGATATGGCCGTAGAACCGCTCGAAGTAGTCACGCTCCGCCTGCGGGAGCGGGTCGCCGACCGTCCCGGCCTTGGACTCCTGTCCGAGACGGCCGGCGACGACCATACACGAGTCGCGCTCGAAGCAGTACTCACACTTCGCGTCGGCCTCGTAGCCCGTCGGGACGACCGTCGAGAACTCCATCGCGGCGATCTCGTTTCGCGTCCGCACGGCGAACTCCTTCAGCCCCCGTCCGACCGAGAACTCCTTCGCCGGCGAGAGGTCGCCCGACGCCTCGCCCCGGTCGAGCGTCGCGTTCTTCGTGTAGAGCAGGGTCGCGGTGTCCGCGCCTTCGTCGTGTTCGTCGAGCACCAGCGCGTAGCAGGCCGCCTGCATCTTGTCGTGGAACCGCGGCTCGCGCTTCGTGTTCTTGCCCGTCTTCAGCTCGACCGGCGCGCCCCGGCGCACGGCGTCTGCACGCCCCTTCAGCCCGAACGTCGGGGAGACGAGCGTCCGCTCGGAGCGCCAGTCGTCGGTCTCGCCGAGCGCCCCCTGTGCCAGCCAGCCCTCGATCGCGGCAGCGTTGCGCCGTACCTCGTCGCGCACCGCGGCGGCGTCCCGGCCGAGGAGGCCGAGTTCGAGGCCCGCCTCGGCGACCCGGTCGTCGACGGCGTCGTCGAGGTCGACGCCGCGCAGCAGGTCGCCGAACACCTCGTGGACGAGCGTCCCCTTGACGACCGGATACTTCAGCGGGACGCCCGAGAGCTTGTTCAGGTAGTAGATCCGCGGACACTGGACCCAGCCACGCACGTCTGTCACGTCGACGAGGAATTCGGGCTCGAGGACGACGTAGGAGTCGCCCGTCGTCGCGTAGCCGTGGTCGTCGCGCTCCGCGTCGGTGACCAGCAGCTCCATCCCCGGTTCGGCGTGGTCGGCGGTGTGGGTCCACTTCCCCCAGAGCGTCACCGTGACGGGGTCGGCTGCGCCCCGGTCCGGGCGCACCGTCGTCTCGACGAGGTCGCGACTCCCGTACTCCGTGTCGACCGTTCGGACGTCGCCGACTGACGTGATCGGCCCCCGGAGGTTCACGACTGTCGGTGTGGTGCGGATCGAATGACGCTTTCGGTGGCCGCGGGCGGAAGGCGACGGCTATTCCCGTCTCGGGGTCCTGTAGCGCCTATGCGCGTGAGGAACTGGAAAGACGTCCTGTCGGACGTGGCCGACGCCGACGCCGACGCCGACGGCTGGCGGGCGGTCGGCGGTCGGCGCGCGGACGGGGTCGGCGAGGACCTCTACGTCGGCCACCCGTCGACCGGTGTCTATCTCGTGAAGACGTACGCCCGCAACCCGTACGAGGTGGAGGGTGTCGGCACCCGCGTCGCGCGAAAGGTCGACGGTGGGCTCGACCCGCTCCTGCCGGACGAGTCGACGCCGGGTCGGTTCGCGGTCCAGACGCCGCCGGAAGACGAGGACGACGCCGAGTCGATGGCCCGGACCGTCCGCGAGACGGTGAAGGCCCACGCCGACGCGCCGACGGAGCCGGAACACCTGTTCGAGGACCTGATGAACGCCGTCGACAGCCCGGCGTTCGGCCCGATGTCCTACGACCTCGCCGGGCGCCCGGACGCGCTCGAGGCCCTCGCCGACGAGTTCGCCGACGCCGAGGAGCTCCTCTCCGCCGACCTCGACCAGATCGTCGAGGAGGACGGCGTCGGCCGCGGATTCCAGTAGCGTCGGACACGAACGTTCATTCCGGTGTCACAGAGATAGCGACACGTGTCTACTGGTGCAAACGACACGGACGTGCTTCCGAAGCGGATCGCGGCAGAACTGGTCGACATCGTCATCTCGCAGGTCGCCGGACTCCTGCTCTTCCTGATCATCGTCGTCCTCGGCGGCGGCGCCTCGGCGCTCACCGGCGGTCCTGGCGGCGGCGGCCTCGCCGCCGGGCTCGGGGTCGTCGCCGTCCTCGCGGGCGCGCTGGTGCTGGCCGGCACGAACTTCGGCTACAGCGTCGGCCTGGAGTACGCGAACGACGGGCAGACGGTCGGGAAGCTGCTCCTCGGCATCCGGGTGGCGGCAGAGGACGGCAGCGAACCGGACCTGCTCTCGGTCGTCATCCGCAACGTTCCCGCGATAGCCGTCGGCATCGTCGGGGCGGTGTTCTTCCTGCTGTTGATCGTGTTCTACCCGATCATCCTCGCAGTCGGCCTCGTCGTCATCGTCGTCAGCGACGAGGAGCAGCGGCTGTTCGACATCGCCGCCCAGACGGTCGTCGTCGAGGCCTGAGGCGACGACGTCGGCGTCTTCTTGTCTGCCCGCGCCGTTCGGCCGCCATGGAGACCGACACCGAGTCGTTCGTTCGCGACTACTACGAGGCGCTCCGGCGGGGCGAGCCGCTCGACCCGTACTTCAGCGAGCGCTCGGACGTCGTCAAGATCGGCGTGTTCTCCCGGCTGGTCGGCGGCGACCGGGTCGCCGAGGCGCTCCGGAGACAGACCGCACGGACAGCCGACTGGACCGTCGAGAGCGCCGGGCTGCGGGCGTTCGACCGAGGCGGCCACGCCCACTTCGTCGACGGCGTCAGGCTGGCGTGGACCGACGCGCGCACGGACCGGCGTCACGAGTTCGACACGCGCTGGACCGGGCTCGTCGAGGCCCGCGACCACGAGCCGCTGTTCGTCTCGATGCACGTGAGCGCGGCACAGCCGCGAGACGACGGCGACGGAGGCGGGTAGTGGTCGGTCCGAGCCACACCGACGAGGAGCGCCGGAGCGCGAACGTCCGGCTGAGCGCCGGCTTCGTCGGCCTCGTCGCGCTCTCGGGCGGTCTCGTCGCGCTCACCGCCGGCGGGACGCTCGTCCAGCTCGGCGGCGGCGTCGCAGCCGGCGCCGTCCTCGGGCTGGCACTCCTCCTCTTTCTCCGGCGGCTGGTCGGGGAGTTCAGCTGACGCGAGCGAGCCAGCGCTCCGGGTCGTCGAGCTCCTCGTCCGTCGGGAGGTTCTCGGGACGGTCCCACACCCGCGTCGCGGCAGCGACGCCGCGGGCGTCCGCGACGGCCTCGAAGAACGCCGCGCCGCGCTCGTACTGCCGGCGCTTGACACCGAGGCCGAGCGCGCGCCGGAGCAGCTGGGTCACGACGCTCCCGCCCCCACGCCGCGCGTCGATGCGCGCCCGAAGGTCGTCCGTCTCGCCGTCGAAGGCGCGGTCCATCAGCAGCTCGGCGTAGCCCTCCACGGCGGTCATCGTGGCGTCCAGTTCGGAGAACGCACCGGTGTCGACCTGGCCCGCCGACAGCGCCTCGACGCTCCGCTCGATACCCCGCTCGACGTGGTCCCCGAGCCACGGCGCCGCGGCGAACTCCGCGGCGTGGGCCACCTCGTGGAAGGCGATCCACCGCCGGAACCGGGCTCGGTCGACGCCCAGTTCGGCCGCGGTCCGGACGAGGTTCGGGTGGACAACGTAGAGGGCGTGTGGCTCGTCGGAGAACGGCTGCGGGTCGTACTGGCCGAGGACGTGTCGGGCGAGAAAGCCGACGCCAACTGCCATCGCGCCGGTGTTGAGAACGCGCGAGGGGGCGGCGAGCGCCGCCGGCGCGCGCGCCTCCAGCGACCCGAACACGCGGCGGAACGTCTCGACGTTCGCGTCCACCCAGTGGTGACGGTCGTGAATCTCGACGGCCGCGGGCAGGTCGAACTCGACGCCGGCGGCGGCCCGCACCCCGTCGCGGGCGTCGCGGAAGTCGCTCGCGTAGCCCGTCCGCTCGGCGTCGTCGAGAGCGACCGCGCCGGGGTCGGTCGCAGCCTTCGCCGCTTCGGCGACCCCCTCCCAGTCGACGTGGCCCGCGGCGTCCGAGGCGCCGGTGACGGCCCGAACGCTCCTGTACAGGTTCACAGGATCACGTCGCGGCGACGCGTCTAAACGGTTCGGGCGGACGGGACGGGAACAGGCAGCGGGGTTACAGGTCGGCCTCGAACTCCTCGAGTGCGTACGAGGGGTCGCCGCCGCGGCGGTCCAGCGTCTCGTTCGCGAGGAGCCAGTAGACGACCGCGAGGGCGCGTCGGCCCTTGTTGTTCGTCGGAATGACGAGGTCGACGTTCGATGTGGCGTTGTTCGAGTCACACATCGCGATGACGGGGATACCGACCGTGATGGCCTCCGTGACGGCCTGCGAGTCGCCGATCGGGTCGGTCACGACGACGACGTCTGGCTCGATGTAGCCGTCGTAGTCAGGGTTCGTCAGCGTCCCGGGGATGAACCGCCCGGTACGGGCACGCGCGCCGACGGCGTCGGCGAACGTCTCCGCCGGGAACCGACCGTACTGTCGCGAGGAGGCGACGAGTACCTGCTCGGGGTCGTAGTTCGCGAGGAACGAGGCGGCGGTCCGGATGCGCCCGTCCGTCTGACTCACGTCGAGGACGTAGAGGCCGTCGTCGCGGACGCGGTGGATGAACCGCTCCATGTCCTGTGTCTTCTGCTGGGTGCCGATGTGGACGCCAGCAGAGAGGTAGTCCTCGACCGGGATGAGGAGGTCGGCCTCCTCGTCGGGCATCACGTCCTCGTCGAAGCGAGGACCGGCGTCCTCTGCTGCCGTCTCGGTCGGTTCTTCCGTCGATTCCTCGAGGTCGTCGCCCGCCGGGTCGGTCTCGACGGGGTCGTCTGCGTCGTTCTGGTTCTGGCTCATATCTTAGGCTGCGTCGTCTGCGATCCGGATCAGTTCGTTCAGCTTCGCCGTCCGCTCGCCGCCGACCGCGCCGGCCTTCAGGAAGGGGGCGTCGGTCGCGACCGCGAGGTGGGCGATCGTCGTGTCCTCCGTCTCGCCCGAGCGGTGAGAGATGACGGGCGTGAACCCGTTCTCCACCGCCAGTTCGACCGCGTCGAGCGTATCGGAGAGGGTGCCGATCTGGTTCGGCTTGACGAGGATGGCGTTTCCCGCGCCCTCCTCGACCCCGCGGTCGAGTCGCTCGACGTTCGTGACGAACAGGTCGTCGCCACAGACCGTCGTGCGGCTGCCGACCCGGTCGGTGAGGGCGGCGAACTCGTCGAACGCCTCCTCGTCGAACGGGTCCTCGACGTAGGCGAGGTCGTACGTGTCGACGAGGCCGGCGACGTAGTCCACCTGCTCCGACGGCGTCCGCTCGGCGTCACTGTAGCGGTAGACGCCGGCGTCGGAGTCCCACAGCTCGGTCGCGGCGACGTCGAGGCCGACACGGATCTCGAACCCGTGGTCGTCGGCGACGTCCGCGACCGCCCGGCTCACCACCTCGAACGCCGTCTCGTCGTCGGTCAGGGGCGCCCACGCGCCCTCGTCGCCCTTTCCGGCGGGAATCGACCGCTCCTCGAGGAGTTCGCCGACCCGCGCGTGGACGGCGGCGTTCGCGAAGGCCGCCTCGGCGACGTTCGGCGCGCCGACGGGGACGGCGAGGAACTCCTGGATGTCGGTCGCGTCGCGGGCGTGTTCGCCGCCGCCGACCACGTTCCCCAGCGGCACGGGAAACGAGTCCGAGGAGGGGCCGCGGAACGCGCCGCCGAGGTGCTGGTAGAGCGGGATTCCGAGCGTGTCGGCGGCGGCCTTCGCGACGGCCATCGACGCCGCGACGACGGCGTTCGCGCCGACCGTCGAGAGGTCGTCGGTGCCGTCGGCGGCGCGCAGGGACGCGTCGACGGCGCGCTGGTCGCCCGCGTGGACCGTCCCGACGAGCCGCGGAACCGCGTGGTCACGGGCGGCGGCGATCGCCTCCCCAGCCGGCAGTTCGACCGCCTCGTGCGCGCCCGTCGACGCTCCGGCTGGCGCCGCGGCCCGGCCGAAGCCGCCGTCCTCGGTGAGGGCGTCGGCCTCGACGGTCGGGGCTCCCCGCGAGTCGAGGACACGCCGGAGCTCGACGGCCCGGACGAGGCTCATCGACGTCCCCCGCCGTCCCGCCGGACGGTGAACGGGAGGACGCCGGCGTCGTACTCCTCGGCAGCGACGAGGATGGGCTCGGACTGGTTCGTCTCGACGAGCACCGGCGCGCCGTACGACACCTGTAGCGCGCGCGCGCCGAGAATACGGGCCTTCTCGTACCGGTTGTACCGCGGCCCGTCGCTGCTCTGTCGTCCGCTCATTGGTAGGGCGCCACGACGTCGACGAGGTCGCGGTGCGAGACGAGCATCCGGCGACAGCAGTGACGCTCGACGCCGAGGTCGTCTAGCACCTCGCTCGGGTCCTCGTCGCCCTCACGGGCGCGCTCCTGGAACTCCCCCCAGTGCCGGCTGACCACGCTGCCACAGGTGAAACACCGCACGGGTACCATCATGGCTCAGCGGTAGGACTTCTGGTAGCGCGCCCGGGCGCCCGGGCCGCCCCACTTCTTTGGCTCGGTCTGCCGGACGTCGTTGACCAGCAGCGACCGGTCGAACTCCATGTACGCGTCCCGGAGTTCGGCGTCGTTCGTGTGTTCGACGAGGCCGCGCGCGATCGCGGTGCGGACGGCGTCGGCCTGGCCGCTGAAGCCGCCGCCCTCGACGGTGACGTCGATGTCCACCTCCTCGCGCAGGTCGTCGCCGACGACCCGGAACGGCTCCAGCATCTTCAGCCGGGCCAGTTCCGGGTCGACCAGTTCGACCGGTCGGGCGTTTACCCGCACCCGACCGGCGCCGTCCGAGACCGTCGCCCGCGCGACGGCTGTCTTCTTCTTACCGCTGGTGTTCGTTACCATGTGACGTTCGCTCCGAGCTGCTCCGACACCTCGCCGAGCGAGGTGAAGTTGATGTTCGACAGGCGGTCCAGCGAGGTGCCCTCGACGACCGTCCCCTCCCCGTCGAAGGGGTTGCCGACGTAGACGCGGACGTTCTCGAACGCCTCGCGCCCGCGGTCGGTCTTGTACGGCACCATGCCGCGGACGGCCCGCTTCATGATACCGTCCGGTCGCTTCGGGTAGTACGGCCCGGAGTCGGAACCGATGTCGGCTCGCTTACGATAGACCGACATCGTCGACTCCTCGTTCCCCGTGATGACGGCGCGTTCGGCGTTGACGACGGCGACCGCGTCGCCGGCAATCGCCCGCGTCGCGACTTCACTCGCGACCCGCCCGAGGATACAGTCCCGGGCGTCGACCACGACGTCGGCGTCGAACTCCGCGGCGTTCATCGGACCACCCGCACGCCCGACCCGTCGGGGTTCTGTTCGACCAGCTGTTCCAGCGCCACGGCGGCGCCGACCTGCTCGATCTTCGTCTCCGCGGTCGAGGAGAAGTCCACGGCGGCGACGGTGACGTCCGTCCGCAGGACGCCCGAGCCCAGCACCTTGCCGGGCACGACGACCGTCTCCTCGGGCCGGGCGTACCGCTCGATCCGGCCGAGGTTCACCTCCGCGTGTGTTCGCCGCGGCTTCTCGAGCCGGTCGGCGACGTCCTGCCAGACGCCGACGCCGGACTCGCGGGCCGCCGACTTCAGGTCGGCGACCAGCCGCTCCAGTCTCGGATTCGTCTTGCTCATGATGTGTCCTGTGTGTCGCAGAAGTCGGACCGTCGGGAGTGCAGGGAGCAGGATTCGAACCTGCGGACCCCTATGGGACAGCGCCCTGAACGCTGCGCCGTTGACCTGACTTGGCTATCCCTGCGCTCGCTCGTGGTCCGTGCTACCCTGTGCCCCCTAAAACCGGTTTCGATCCCGCGCAGGCGCGGCGCTCGCACTGCGCGTGCGGCACCGGCGCCGTCTGCGGGGTGGACCGGTCGAGTGTGGGGGCGCGTGGGCATGCTAGACGGCGACGGCGTCTCGTAGTTCGACCGCGCGCGAGCCGACCGACTCGGCGGCGCGCAGGACCAGTTCCTCGACGGAGAACGAGCCGTCGGACTCGACGTGGAAGGCGAAGGCGCCGGGGACGTCCTCGACCCGGACCTCCTTGTCGGGGTATCGCTCGCGCAGGTCGTTACCGAACGCGTCCGCGAGCACCAGGTCGCCGTCCGTCGCGTCGGCGACGGCGGCGTCGGCGGCCCCCTCTTCGACGACGCCACGGACGATCTGTGGCCCGTCGTCGCCGAACTCGTCGGCGTCGCCGACGAGTTCGGTGCGCTGGAGGTGGCGGTAGCCGACCGCGACCCCGCCCTGCTGTTTCGCGTGACCCTTGCCGGACTCCAGCACCGCCTCGGCCTCGAGTTCGAGCCGCTGGTTCTCCTTCAGCTCGATTATCGGGACGTCGTCGTCGGCGGGACGGACCATCCCGTCGCTGGTCTCGATGTCGCCGGAGGTGGCGGTTGCGGGCCCGCTCACGTCGAGCGCCAGCGTCACCGTGTCTCCCACCTCGAAGTCGTCGAGCGGCGTCGTCAGCGGGACCAGCCCGAGCCGCAGGCCGATCATCTCGTCGAACATCACCGACGAGTTCTCGACCACCCGGAGGTGGTCGACGGAGAACGTCGGCACGTCCGCGATCATCGCCCGCCGGATACCGTTCGCGAGCGCGGGGGTCAGCCCGCGGACGACGAAGCGCGCCGAGCGCTCCGACCGGTCGACGAACTCGACCTCGAACCCGTCTCCGGCGCTCATAGTCTCCGGTTCTTCGGGGCGCGGGTGCCGTCGTGCGGAATCGGGGTGACGTCCTCGATCCGGCCGATCTCCAGCCCGGCGCGGGCCAGCGCACGGATCGCGGCCTGCGCGCCCGGCCCGGGCGACTTGTTCAGGTTCCCGCCCGGCCCACGGACGCGGACGTGGACGCCGTCGACCCCGGCGGCCTGGACCTCCTCGGCGAGCACCTCGGCCATCTGCATCGCGGCGTACGGCGAGGCCTCGTCGCGGTTCTGCTTCACGACCGTCCCGCCGCTGGACTTCGCGATCGTCTCGGCGCCGGTCTGGTCGGTGACCGTCATCAGCGTGTTGTTGAACGAGGCGTGGATGTGGGCGATACCCCACTTCCCGCTCGGTCCCTCCTCACCGCTCATGGGGACACCTCCGCGTCGCCGCGGGGAGCGGGTGAGACGACCGCCCTCATTCCTGTCCCTCCGCGCGTTCGGGGTGGAGGTCGTCGGCGAGCGGACTCGTCTCGTCGAACGCGACCGCGTCCTCCTCCGCGACCTCGACTGTCCGGCCAGGGCGGTCGATCCGCGCGCCGTCGACGGTGACGTGTCCGTGGACGACGAACTGCCGGGCCTGCGTCGGCGTGCTCGCCAGCCCCTGGCGGTAGACGATCGTCTGGAGGCGGCGCTCCAGCAGGTCCGTCACCGACAGCGACAGCACGTCGCTGATCTCGTCCTGGTCGCTCAGCGCGCCGAGCCGGCGGAGACGCGCGAGGAAGTCGGCACCGAGGTCGTTCGCGGCGGCGACGTCACCCTGCGCCTCGCCGAGCAGTCGGCGGGCCTCGCGGCGGAACCGGCGGAGCTGTGACTGCGTGCGCCACAGCTCCTGTTTGTTCTTCAGTCCGTAGGTGGAGAGGAGGTTCCCCTCGTCGGCGATGCGCTCGCCCTGGTACGGGTGATTCGGCGTCTCGTATCGCTTCGTGTTCTGTCCGGTACTCATCTACTCGTCCCCGAGTTCGGCTTCGTCATCTTCCATGTCCTCGCGGATCTGTTCGACGTTGACGCCGATGGTCCCCTCGGTGCGGCCAGTCGACTTCGTTCGCTGCCCGCGGACCTTCTGCCCGCGCTTGTGACGGACTCCTCTGTAGGAGTCGATCATCTTCATCCGGTTGATATCCTGCCGGCGGGTCTCGGAGAGGTCCGACCCGGTCTCGTGGGTCGTCTCGCCGGTGAAGAAGTCGTTTCGCCGGTTGGCCATCCAGTCGGGGAGGTGGTCGCCGAGACCCTCGACGGCCTCGACGACCCGTTCGATCTCGTCGTCCTCGAGGCGCCCGAACGTCGCCGTCCGGTCCACCTCTGCGCTCTCGGCGACGATGCGCGCCGTTCGCTTTCCGATACCTTTCATCTCGGCCAGGCTTCGCTCGACGCTCTTGGTGCCGTCGAGGTCCGTCTGCCCGATCCGGACGAAGTAGCGGAGGTCCTCGTCGTCCTCCACTGCGTCCGGGCCAGCGTCGTTCGGTGGGTCTGCACTCATGACTTTGGTGACTGCGTGCGTAGGCGTTGCGGCGGGGATTCGAACCCCGGAGGCAGTGATGCCACAGAGTTAGCAACCCTGCGCCTTGGGCCACTTGGCTACCGCAACCTGCGGTGATCGTCGCCCTCTCGGACTCGGGGGCCGGCCCCCCTACATGGTTCGCGTTCGCTAGTCTCCGTTTCGACACTTAAGACTCACGAACCGACGAGCGGCGTGCGACCGGGTGTCACGGCCTCAGAGCCCGAGTATCGACCGCGCCTCCGTCGTCGTCGCCACCGGTCGACCGAGCTGTTCCGCGACCGTCGCCGTCCGCTCGACGAGCTGGGCGTTCGACGTCGCCGGCTCGCCCTGCCGGTAGTAGACGTTGTCCTCCAGTCCGACCCGGGCGTGTCCGCCGACCAGCATCGAGGTGGTCGTCACCGGAAGCTGGTGCGGCCCGAAGCCGAGGACGTTCACCTCGGCGCCGTCGGGCACGTCGTCGAGGTGCGTGAGCAGCCGCCGCGGCGACGGCGGTGAGGTCGTGCCGCCGCCGAAGACGAGGTTGAGGTAGGGAGGGTCGGTGGTGTCCGACCGGTCCAGAAAGGCGAGCGTCTCGTTCAGGTGGCCGTCGTTGAACACCTCCAGTTCGGGCTTGATCCCGCGCTCGCGCATCTCGTCGTGGAGCCGGTCGACGAACGCGCGGGTGTTCTCGCTCGTCAGGTGGTCGTAGCGGTTGAGCGGCCCCATGTCGAGGCTGGCCATCTCCGGCGGCGGGTCGGTGCGGATCGGCTCGATCCGGCGGTCCTCTGGCGCGGCGGTGCCGCCGGTCGAGTGCTGGAGGATCACGTCGTCGGTCGCCTCGCGGACCGCGTCCGCAACCTGCTGGAATCGGTCCGTCGAGAACGCCCGCTCGCCGTTCTCGCGTCGGGCGTGGAGGTGGACGACGCTCGCGCCGGCCCGCTCGCAGGCCGCGGCGGCCTCGCCGATCTCGGCCGGCGTCTCCGGGAGGTTCGGGTTGGCCTCCTTCCCGTGGACCCCGCCGGTCAGCGCCGCGGTGACGACAACCGGCTCGCCGTCGTGGTAGCCCGCGTTCACTGGTCCGTCTCCGCCGCCTCCCGGTAGATCTCACAGTCCTCGCTCGGGGCCAGTCCGTACCGGCCCGTGCAGATGTCCGCGCGCATCGGCTGGACGAACTCGTCGGCGACCGCGCAGTACGCCCGAGCCGTCTCGAACGTCTGTTCGCCGGCTGTCTCGCGGTACTCGAGGTGTGGGCACTCGGCCATGGCGACCGGTCGGAAGGGAGGGTGTTAACGGTGGGCGTCGGCGCGGGCCGTCAGCTCCCGCCGTCGGTCCGTGCCGGCTGCCCGTCGCCGCCCGCCGCCGGAACGCCGAGGTAGTCGTCGTTTATTTCCCAGCCGCCGTCGCCGTCGCGCACCATGTACTCGCCGTAGTACGGCACGCGCTCGGCGACCACCTCGCGGAACGCCGCCTCGACCTCCGCCCGGGTCATCTCGCCCATCGGTCGGAGGTCGTCGTTTCGGTTGAGACAGCCCTTCAGCTTTCCGTCGTGGGTGACCCGCACCCTGCCGCAGTTCGCGCAGAAGTCGGGGTTCTCGACGGGGTCGACGACCTCGACCATCCCGCCCTCCTCGCTCTCGCCGCCCATGAAGTAGCGCCGCCGGTCGTGCATGTCGCGGCGTTCGACGCGCGCTGCCTCCTCCGCGAGCCAGTCGTGGACACGTCCGATGTCGACGTTCCACTCCGGTCGGCCGGTCAGCTCCGGCATGTACTCGATCAGCTGGAGGCGCAGTCCGTCGGTGTCGGCGACGTGGTCCACCATCTCCGCCACGTAGCCTTTCGTGTGTTCGAACACGACCATGTTCAGTTTCACCGGCGCGAGGCCGGCGTCGACGGCGGCGTGGACGCCCTCGATCACCGCGTCGTAGGCGCCGGACTGCGTGACGGCGGCGAACGCCTCGGAGTCGAGGGCGTCCTGGGAGACGTTCACGCGCGAGAGGCCGGCGTCGACGAGCGCCTCGGCCCGGCCCGGGAGGAAGGTGCCGTTGGTCGTCATCGACGACTCCATTCCGTCGGGAACGCGGCGGATGATCTCTTCCAGGTCGTCCCGGAGCATCGGCTCCCCGCCGGTGAACTTCACCGCGTCGACGCCGAACCCGTCGACCACCTCGAGGAACCGTATCACGTCGTCGGCGGTCATCTCGTCGTCTTGCGGCTCCATCGGCCCGCGCGTGTCGCCGAGCCCCTCGTTGTGACAGTAGACACAGTCGAAGTTGCACCGGTCGGTGAGCGACACACGGACACCCGTCACCGCCCGACCGTAGTCGTCCTCGAGAGGCACGAATTTTTCCTGCGGCTCGGGGGTCATAAGCGGGTGGGACGATCCAGCCGGATCGAAACCACGAACGGTTTCGTCAGTCCGGTATCGATCCCCTCGACGGTTGCGGTCGGCAACTCTTATGACTCGGAGCGTCCCAAGCGCGGTATGGACGAGCCGGCGGTTCGCGAACAGCTCCGGGCGGTCGAGGACCCCGACCTGGGCGGCAATATCGTCTCGCTCGGGCTGGTGAACGCCCTCGACGTCGACGACGAGCGGATACGCGTGTCGCTCGCGCTCGGAGCGCCGTACTCCCCGACCGAGAGCCGCATCGCCGCGCGGGTGCGCGAAACCCTCGCCGACGACGACCGGGACGTCGAGCTGACGGCGCGGGTGGACGACCCCGAGCCGGTCGACGACGAGGAGGTGGTCCTGCCGGGCGTGAAGAACATCGTCGCCGTTGCGTCCGGAAAGGGCGGCGTCGGCAAGTCGACGGTCGCGGTCAACGTCGCTGCCGGGCTGTCGAAGCTGGGCGCGCGCGTCGGGCTGTTCGACGCCGACGTGTACGGCCCGAACGTGCCCCGAATGGTCGCCGCGGACCAGGCACCGCGGGCGACGGAGGACGACCGCATCGTGCCGCCGGAGCGGTACGGGATGAAGCTGATGAGCATGGCCTTCCTCGTCGGCGAGGACGACCCCGTCATCTGGCGCGGGCCGATGGTCCACAAGGTGCTGACACAGCTCGTCGAGGACGTCGAGTGGGGCGAGCTCGACTACATGGTGCTCGACCTGCCGCCGGGGACCGGTGACACCCAGCTGACGATCCTCCAGACGCTCCCCCTCGCCGGCGCCGTCGTCGTCACGACGCCACAGGGGGTGGCCGTCGACGACGCGCGCAAGGGTCTGCGGATGTTCGACCGGCACGATACCACCGTCTTGGGAGTCGTCGAGAACATGGCCGGCTTCCGCTGTCCCGACTGCGGCGCCGCCCACGACCTGTTCGGCCGGGGCGGCGGCGCGGCGTTCGCCCGGACGAACGACCTCGCGCTCCTCGGCTCGGTGCCGCTCGACCCGGCGGTCCGGGCCGGCGGCGACGAGGGCGCCCCTGCCGTCCTCGGCGAGGGCGACACCGCCGACTCGCTCCGCGTGGCGACGGAGAACGTCGCCGACGCGGTTGGGCTGGTACAGCGCCGCGAGGCCGCCGAGCGGCGGGGCGGCGACCCGGCCGAGGGGCCGCTCTCGGGTGGCGTGAGGGCAGAGCCGGAGCCGACGCCGGCACCCCGGGGCGACGGTGAAGCCGACAACGACTAACACCCACGGCCCCCTGTCACGACCGTGCCCCGGCAGGAGCGGCTCTCGAACCCGTACGGGATGGACGAGGACTGTACGAACTGCGCCCGCGCGGAGACGCGCGAACGCGTCGTCCACGGCTACGGAGACGCAGAGGCGGAGTTTCTCGTCGTCGGCGAGACGCCGACAGCGGGCGCGCAGTCGACCGGCGTCCCGTTCACCGGCGACGCCGCGGGCGAACGACTCCAGCGCGCGCTGGGCGACCTCGGGCTCTCGCGCTCCCCGCCGGACGACCCGGAGCCGGACCTTCAGAACGTCTTTCTCACCTACCTGACGCGGTGCCACGGCGCCGGGACGCCGACCGACGACCACCTGCGAGCCTGCGAGCCGTTCTTCAACGCCGAGGTGCGGACGATCAACCCCGAGATCATCGTTCCGGTCGGCGAGCGGACGCTCCGGACGCTGGCGCCGGAGTTCACCACCCGGTCGGCCGAGTCGTTCGACATCGACGAGTGTCACGCAACCGCGGTCCGGGGGCGCGGGTTCGAACTCGTGCCGGTGCGGGCGCTCGCGACCCAGAGCGACGCCGAGACGGCGGCGTTCGTCGAACGGATGGCCGACCTGATGGCCGGCGACTACCGGCAGACGAAGGGGCGGCGGTCGCGGTAGGCGACGCCCGTTCGCCCGCGACCGAATGGCTGAAGCGACCCGCGACCCCACCACCGCCGTGCCAACCCTCGTCGTTCCGGCCGACCCGCCCCGACCCGGCCACGTCCTCCCGAGCCTCACGCGGGACGCGCCGCTCACCGAGGCCGAGGCCGCGACACTGTACGAGGCCTGTCTGCGCGACGCCGTCGCCGCCGCCGACGCCGCTGGCGGTGACCTGATCGTCACCTACCCGTCCGCCGAGCGGGTGCCGCCGGACGACGACGGAACGGGCCCCGAGGCCGCGGTGCGGGCCGCCGTCGCGCCGGCGCTCGCGGACCCGACCGCGGTCCGGTTCGAGGTCCAGGTGGGGTCGACGCCGAGCGCCCGCCTGGGCAACGTCGTCGGCCACCTCCTGCGCGAGGCGGACGCGACGAGCGTCGGCTACCTCCCCCCGACCGCCTACGACACGCCCCGGACGGTCGTCGACGGCGCCGCGATGAAGTCCCGGTCCGCGGAGCTAGTCCTCGGGCCCGCCCCCGG
>KI543181.1:140818-145047 GCA_000496195.1 uncultured archaeon A07HB70 | reverse complement strand
GTCTCCGAACGCACGCGACGGCCGCACTGCCGTGCTGCGGCTCGTTTCAGTACGACCCGGGGGCCAGCACAGGCAGCGCGCGGCACGAAGCGCGACCGCAGGAACGCCCGCCACGCGGGACGGGCCGACCCGAGAGTACGCCGGAGACGTCGTGTAGGCCAGCCGTGGTCGCGACGGAGTTCCCGAAGACGGGGACGCGAGGTGGGGTGAACCGAGGCGAATGTTCGGCAATCAGGACGGCATATCGGCGGACAGCGCGCGTGGCCCACAGGGCGAGTGGCGGGTCGAAAGGCGGCTGGTCGTCGGGGCAGCCGTGCTGCTGGGTGTGACAGTGTTAGCCGTGTTCCCGTTCCGGCTGTTGCCGTCCCCGTGGTGGGCCGACAGCGTGCTCCACCTCGTCTCGGGGACGGCGCTGACACTCCTCCTTATCGGGGCGATCCCGCGCCGAGACGACGCCATCGCGGGCGCCGTGGTGGTCGGCGGTGTGCTGTTCGAACCCGTGGAGTGGACGTACTTCGTCTGCGAGCTACAGCTGCCCGTGATCGCGCCGGAGGAGTGTCGGGCCGTTACGCTCACGGAGTGGCTGATGAGAGACGACACGCTGAAAGACGCAGCCCTGGTGACCGTCGGGACACTCGTGACGCTCGTACTAGTCGGTCGGTATCAGTAGCGTGGGCGCCGTGTTCCGGGCCAGCGGGCGTCTGCTCTCGGCGCCGTCCGGTCACCGATACTCGCTCTCGGAGTATCGGCGCCCCGTCTCCGGCGCGGTCACCGGGGCCCGACGGGAGGCGCTCGGCGGGACCCCCCGGGAGACCCCGACAGTTCGGCCACGCCGAGGAGAGGGGCTCACCGAGCGCGGTGGCTCGTGCCCGTACGAGCGGCGTGTGCGAGCAGCCGAGCGGAGTCGAACCGGGCGCTCTGCACCGGGCGAGGCGCTGCACACCGACTCGTGTGGCGACATGGCGTTCCCCGTGCCGGTGTCGCCGGACCCGTACAGAGCAGGGGCTGTTCGAGGTCACGATACACACACCGGAAGTCGCACGCAGACACCGGCCGGGGACGAGGACGGCTGAACGAACGACGAATCACCCGCCGGTGACGTCGTAGCCGGTGCGATCGACCCGGCTCGGCGGTCTGGCATCGCGCGTGGCAGCGCCGTCCGACGGAGACCGACAGGTCTTCCCGCGCGACGCGTCGACTCCCGCCCGCGGTGGGATGGCAGAGTGGACTATTGCGCCTGCCTTGAGAGCAGGTGGCCTATGGCCTCCTGGGTTCGAATCCCAGTCCCACCGCGTCTCGGTCGGCCGACCGCTGCGAGCGCCCCGTGCGCTCGCCGGCCACGGACGGCGAACGGGGCTGCCGGCGATTCGACGCAGACGAGTCACGGCCCGCGCAGCCGAGCGACGCGAGGCGAACGGAACCGTCTCGGCGTGGCTCGAGTCCCGGTCCCGCCGCCCGCGTGACGTAACGCCTTTGCGCTGGGCCTCGTACCGGCCGGTATGGACTGGCCGCACGATCCCGACGGCGAGGAGGGGAGCGAGGGACGGCGCAAGTACGGCCACGCCGTCCTCGCGAAGAAGGTGGACGACGAGGACTTCCCCATCACCGCCGAGTGGTACGTCGAGCAGTTCGGCGACCACCCCGTGCGCCTCGACTCGGAGCAGGTCGTCTCCGTCCGGGACATCTTCGAAGGGGTCGACGAGGAGGAGTTCGCGGACTTCGTCGAGTTCCACCGGGCAGTCGGGCGGGCGATGCGAGCGAACGACCTCTGGTTCTACGAGGGGAGCGAGACGTTCGCCTGAGGGCCGGCGTGTCGACCCGTCGTACCGGCGGCGTTCACGTCAGGTACGAACAGAATTAATAAACGGGAGTACGTTCACGAACACGTTATGTCGAACGATATCGACCGACGAACGTTCGTCCGCGCCGCCGGCGCCGCCGGCGTGGTCGGCCTCGCTGGCTGTGCCGGCAGTGGCGGAGGCGGGGGTTCTGAGGCCACCGAGGGCGAGATGACCGAGGGCGAGATGACCGAAGGCGAGATGACCGAGGGCGAGATGACCGAGGGCGGGTCGAGCGGCCCGGAGATGCTCCTCGTCATCGGCTACCCCGAGTCGGGGATTCAGCTGTTCCGTGACTTCTACAGCATGGGCAGCGACGAGATCGACGTCATCGTGCCCGACGGGCTCCGTGACGGATCGATGGTCCCGCAGGTCGGGAACGACATGTCGAACGTCATCGGAACGGCGCCGGCTGCGGGGGGCCCGAACCAGGAAGCGTTCAACACGCTGTTCCAGGAGGAGTACGGCGAGGAGCCCGGGGTGTTCACCTCGCAGTCGTACGACTCGGTGGCGCTGCTGACGCTCGCGAACGCCGCCGCCGGCGAGAACTCCGGGACCGCAATCCGCGACCAGCTGCGCCGGATCGCCAACCCGGGCGGCGAGGAGTTCGGTCCGCAGAACTTCGTCGAGGCCGTCGAGGCCGCGGCGGCGGGCGACGACATCAACTTCCAGGGTGCCTCCTCGGCGGCGAACTTCAACGAGGCGGGCGACCCGGCCTCTGCCGCCTACGCGATCTGGGAGTTCGCCGACGGCGAGACGACCGAGACCGTCGAGGTCCAGAGCTTCGAGGGCGAGAACCCCGAGGGCGCGGGGCCGGCTGCGGACAGCGGCCCCGGCTCCTCCGGTCGCGAGCTGTCGGTCGGTATCCTCCTGCCGGAGACGGGTGACCTCGCCTCCGTCGGCCAGCCGATGATCCAGGCGGCTCGGCTCCCGGTCGGCCAGGTGAACGACGCTAACCCCGCCGACCTCTCGGTGAACGCACAGATCGAAGACACGCAGACCTCGCCGAGCAACGGGGTCAGCGCCGCGCAGTCGCTCGCGAGCGCGGGCGTTCCGGCAGTCTGTGGCACGGCCTCGTCCGGCGTGAACGTCCCCGTCTCGCAGGAGGTGTTCATCTCGAACGAGATGGTCGGCTGCTCGCCCTCCTCGACGGCGCTGTCGGTGACGAACCTCGAGGACGACGACTACATCTTCCGCACCGCGCCGTCGGACATCCTGCAGGGCCGGGTGCTGGCACAGGTCGCCGCCGAGCGGCTCGGAAACGCCAGTGCCGCGACGCTGTACGTCAACAACGACTACGGCCAGCAGCTCTCGGACCGGTTCACCGAGGTGTTCGAGGGCAGCTTCGACGGCACCGTCACGAACGCCGTCGGGTTCAACAAGGGCGCGTCGTCGTACACCTCCGCGCTGGAGACGGCGCTGGAGCAGTAGCAGCGCGCCGCGTCACCGTCTCCCCGTTTTCGCGCCGGCTGGTCAGCCGCCGAGGAACTCCTGTCGCACCTGCGGGTCCGACAGCAGTCGGTCGCCGGTGTCGGCGTAGCGGTTCTCGCCGTTCGCCAGCACGTAGCCGCGGTCACACCGCGAGAGCGCCTCCTTCGCGTTCTGTTCGACCATCAGCACCGCCGTCCCGGCGGCGACGACGTCGTCGATGCGGGCGAACATCTCGTCGACGAGATCCGGCGCGAGGCCGGCAGAGGGCTCGTCCAAGAGCAGCAGGTCGGGGTCGAGCATCAGCGCGCGGCCCATCGCGAGCATCTGCTGCTGGCCGCCCGACATCGTCCCGGCGCGCTGGCCCTGACGCTCCTCGAGCACCGGGAATCGCTCGAACACCGCCGACAGCGCGTCCTCGGGCAGCTCGTCGAGGATGTACGCACCCATCTCGAGGTTCTCGCGAACCGTCAGCGACGAGAACACGTTGTCGCTCTGCGGGACGTAGCCGATACCCTCGTGGATTATCTCCTCGGGCGCGAGGCCGGTGATGTCGCTGTCGGCGAACCGGACCGACCCCCCCATCTGCGTCGTCAGGCCGAAGACGGACTTCATCACCGTCGACTTCCCGGCGCCGTTCGGACCGACGACGACGACGTACTCGTCCTCGAGGACGTCGAGGTCGACGTCGGCGAGGATCTGGAGGTCGCCGTAGCCCGCGTCGAGGTCACGGACGGTCAGCAGGCGGTCCTCGTCTGGCGCGTCGACGACCACGGACCGGCTCGCGCCCGCCGTCGGCTCGGCGCCCATCAGACCTCCCCCCCGAGGTACGCCTCGACGACGTCCTCGTTCGACCGCACCTCGGCGGGCGACCCCTGTGTCAGGATCCGCCCCTGGTGCATCATGATGACGTGTTCGCACTGCTCCATGATCAGGTCCATGTCGTGTTCGACGAGCAGGAAC
>KI543181.1:130620-138346 GCA_000496195.1 uncultured archaeon A07HB70 | reverse complement strand
ACACCGCGACCCCGCCGGTCGCGAGCGCCCCGAGAAGGTCGAGCGCCAACACGACCGCTGTCGCCGCGACGACCACGCCGACGGGGTTCTGGGTCGCGAGGCGACGTCCCCGCGAGTACGTCTCTGCGATACCCATACTGTCAGCATACGGGACCCGGTTCGTTGTTAACTCTTCCGTGTGGTCCAATTGAAGTCGGCAGCCGGCGTACCTGTCGGTCGTGACGGACGCGACGGTCCGCGACCCTCGACCCGACGACCTCGAGTCGCTCGCGGACCTGTGGGTCGACCTCGCCGCCGGCCAGCAGCAGTACGGGTCACACCTCGCCGCCGCGGCCAACCGGGAGACTGCACGGGAGTTTCTCGCACAGCAGGTCGTCACGGACGGCCTGCGCGTCGCCGACGCCGACGGTCCCGTCGGGTTCGTCACCTTCGAGCTAGAGCGCGGACGGTACGAGCAGGACCTGACGCGGGGGCTGGTTCACGACCTCTACGTCGCGCCAGGGTGGCGCGACGACGGCCTCGGGGGCGGCTACTGGACGCGGCGGAGCGGGCGCTGACCGACGCCGGCGCGGAGGCCGTCGCGGTCGAGGCGCTGGCGGCAAACGAAGCCGCACGGCGGCTCTACCGGCGCCGCGGCTACGAGACGCGCCGTGTCGAGATGGAGCGCCCGCTCGCAAACGACACCGATACAAGCGACGGCTGACACGCTACGGACACCGACGGGCCAGGAGAGCATGGGCGGGTCATGCGCTCGACTTGTAATCGAGAATCCGTGGGTTCGAATCCCACTCCTGGCTTGCGACGACCCCGTGCGATCCGGCGACCACGACCCGTAGCGCCCGCTATCGGGCGAACCGGCCCGACCGTGCGTAGTCGACGTGACGGCCTACGCCGGGACGGCGCCACACGAGTTCGTGGCGACCGGCCCGTTCAGCAGCCGGGTGCCGTTCCCGTTTTCGCCCGCGACAGACGGGCGAGGGCCGGCGGTGGTTCGGTGTCCTCAGAGTTCCGACACGGCTATCCTATCGGGAGAGTAGCACCGAGCACGCCGTCGACGGGGCTCTCCGCTCAGGGGACTGCCAGAGTGCTGACTTCGACCGAGGATAACGCCCGCACGAAGGGGCGAGGAGCCCCGACGCCACGGCGCACCGGCGACCCGGGGACGGACCGTCCGGTCGCCGCGGGGCTCGGCCGTTCAGCGCTCCCCGAACAGCTCCTGTTTGTTACGGCCGGTGTTCCAGGAGGCGGCCCACTCCCGTACCGAGAGCCGGCGAGAGGGGTTCTCCTCTAGGTAGCCCGGTGTCTGGAAGTAGTTGGTGATGGTGACGAGAACGACCCCACCCAGCGTGTTGCCGACGAGAACCGGGAGGACGAATCCGACCATCCCGGCGACGAGCGTGGTCTCGCCGATGAACACGAGATACATCACCTCCGTGCTGGAGACGACGACGTGATACAGGTTGCCCAGCGGAATCGCGAGAAAGGCCATGTAGATGAGTGCGAAGCGAGCGATCGACGAACGAACGCTGAAGTCCAGCCAGACGACGCCGGCGACGATGAAGCCGGCGAACGCCCCCTTGAACAGCAGCGGGATCACGCCCGTCTTCAGGCCTGTCGAGGCGATCGAGATCGCCATCTCCTGTTCGGCGCCGGAGAACACCCCGCCGAAGGCCAGCGCCGCCGCCCCGCCCGCCGCTCCGACGAGGTTGCCAAGCAGGATCAACACCCACATCGCCAGCAGCGCCGGCACACTGGCCATCCGCTCGATTATCAGCGCCACCGGCGGCACCGTGTTCTCCGTGTACAGCTGGTAGTTGCCCATGATGATGTAGACGAACCCCAGCGGGTAGAGGATCGCCCGAAGGAGCGACCCCTTCCCCGTCGTCGTCGTGACCGTGACGTACAGGAGCACCGTGATCGTGATAGCGAACCCCGCCGCCAGCGCGCTGAAAAACAGTTCGCGAGGGCTCCGTGAGATCTCCTCGTCAGCGTCGACGATGATCCGCTCGAAGATCTGCTCCGCAGTCAGCCTGTCCCGCAACTGCTTGTAGTCTTTCTCGCCCTCCGTCTCCATATCAGCAACAGTCGGTCCGGTCGAATCAACCCTTCGCCCGCGGCGCCGCTGCTGGCTCGACGCGGCCGGCAGGCACGGCTTCGTGTCCCGACCGTCGAGCGGGAAGCTGTCCACAGGCCGATAGAAGACGACCGAGCCGTGAACCGCGTCGGCTCCGTTCGGGCGTGTAGACGCCCCTCCGCAGCCCACCAGAGCACGTCCACGGCGACGACCGGAGCGGTGAGTTCCCTGCTCGTGGTGATCGTGACTACCTAGTCGGCGCGGGGTCCACGTCGGGGGAGACCCTCACCGAGCCGACCAGGGACGTCGGGCAGGCTTCCGTCCCTGGTCAACGTCTGTGATCCGGCGTACAGCGTGATCAGCAACGCACAGCACAGGTAGAAGACGGCGTCGCCCGACAGCACGGTGAACACGGCGGGCGCGTCGCCGGTCGGGGTTCCGACGGAGGGCATGTTGTGCGATGCGTGTGCGATCATCACGACCGGCAGCGAACCGTCCGTGTTGTTGTACAGCCACCCGAGCACGACCGACTGCGTGGTGACGTTCAGCATGTACTCCCAGAAGACGGTGAAATCACCGGCGCCGGCGAGTATCATCGGGACGTGCCAGAGGCCCCACACGATGCCGATTCCCACGCTCGCGGGGAGCGCACTGAACCGCTGCTGGAGGCGGGGCTGCAGGAAGCCGCGCCAGCCTAGCTCCTCCAGCGCGCCGGCCAGAAAGAGCGTGACGGCGAAGACGAAGACGTACTGTCCGACCGGAGCGTACGGAACCGCCACGTCGGCGCCGAGAAGGGCCGCGACGACGGTCTCGGCCTCCGTCCCGATCATCATAATTCCGATGCCGGCGACGTACCAGTGGAGACCGGCCCGGAGGTTGCGGAGCTGTCCGAGCCAGTCTCGAACGCTCTCGCCGCACAGCCAGACCGTCACGCCTGCGCTGACCATCGGGGCCCACGCGTACGGGATCGGCGCCAGCCCCGGGAAGTCGGCCCCGAACACCGCGTAGAGGGCCGTGGCGACGAGCCCGGAGTAGAGTATCAGGACGACCAGGAAGGTTCCGACGGGGCTGTGAGACGCTCGCTGCCCGAGTGCGGTGACGCGACTCATCGCCGGCCTCCCGCGCGAACTGACGTAGAAGGGGCGAGTTCGGCTGCCGTGGGGTCGGTTCGCTCTGCGCGTTCGTCTGGGTGCCCCAGCCAGGGGGGATCGACAGTGGCGGACGTGCTATTTCGCACGGATCAGCTCCTGCTAGTCGAGACTCCAGGGTGTATACACCGAAGACTCAAACGCGAGTCACAGCTACCGGACCCGGCTCACGCCGCCACCCGGTCTCCGGGGTTCTCTCGGCACTGGCCTCGCGAGTGTCGTCTCGGGAGACCACACGACCACCGGGGGGCACGACTGGCGACGATCACGACCCGTCCGGTCGTCCCGCCGCAGCCGCGAACGCCGAGTTCGCGAGGGGCTCGGGGCTGTACGCCGCAGCCTCGCTGAGGTCGTCCCCGTCCCGCCGGCTGTCGGCTGCGGGCGAGAAACAGCTCCGGCAGGGCGACGGCTCGCCGGAGGAAACAGCCGCGGCCCCCGGGACAGCGAGTCCCGGGTGGCCGTCGTCTCACGTCACGTTTAAGTCTCGTACCCCCCCGCAATAGGTCACCATGTCAGGAACCGTCACGGAGCAGATTCTCGCCGACCACCTCGTGGAGGGAAGCCTCGAGCCCGGCGAGGAGATCGGGATCGATGTCGACCAGACGCTCGCACACGACCTGACCGGGACGATGGTCTGGCTCCAGTTCGAGGCGCTGGATCTGGACGAGGTGAAGGTAGACGAGGCGGTCCAGCACTGCGACCACCAGACCTACCAGAGCGACCACCGGACCACAGACGACCACCGCTACCTCCGCTCGGCCTGTGGCACCTACGGCGCCCACTTCGCCCGCCCCGGCACGGGCATCTGCCACCAGGTCCACAAGGAGAACTTCACCGCGCCCGGGAAGGTGATCATCGGCGCCGACTCGCACACCCCGACTGCGGGCGGGCTCGGCCAGCTCGGTATCGGATCCGGCGGCCTCGACGTCGCCGTCGCCATGGGCGGCGCGCCGTACTACCTCGAGATGCCGGCGGTCGTGAACGTCCGGCTTGAGGGCGAACTGGACGAGTGGGCGACCGCGAAAGACGTCATCCTCGAGCTGCTCCGCCGGCTCTCGGTGAAAGGCGGCGTCGGGAAGGTGCTGGAGTACACCGGCCCCGGCGTCGAGGCGCTGTCGGCTCACGAGCGGACGGTCATCACGAACATGGGGACCGAACTCGGCGCCACCTCCTCCGTGTTCCCGACGGACGAGCGGACGCGGGCGTTCCTCGCCCGCCTCGGCCGCGAGGACGACTACGTCGAGATCACCCCCGACGAGGACGCCGAGTACGACGACGAGGTGGTCGTCGACCTCTCGACGGTCGAGCCGCTCGTGGCCGCGCCCTCGATGCCGGACAACGTGATGCCGGTCGCCGAGGCGGCGGGCACGCCCGTCGACCAGGTGCTCGTCGGCTCCTGTACGAACGGCGCCTACGAGGACGTCCTCCCGGTCGCGCGTCTCCTGGAGGGCCGACAGATCCACCCGAAGACGGAGGCAGTCGTCGCGCCGGGGTCGAAGCAGGCCGCGGAGATGCTGGCGCGAAACGGCTGGACCGCCGAGCTGATGGCCGCCGGCGTGAACATGTCCGAGGCCACCTGTGGAGCCTGTATCGGCGCGGGACACGTCCCGGCCTCGGACTCGGTGTCGCTCCGGACGTTCAACCGCAACTTCGAGGGTCGGTCGGGGATGGAGGAGGACACCGTCTACCTCTGTTCGCCCGAGGTGGCCGCGGCCTCCGCGCTCGCGGGCGAGATCGTCGACCCGCGGGACGCCGCCGACGAGTACGGCATCGAGCCCCCTGGCTTCGAGATGCCCGACGAGTACGTCGGCGCGAGCGACGGCGACCTGATCGCGCCCGACCGGGCCGCCGACGACGCGCCGGTGAAGGGGCCGAACATAAAAGCGGTGCCGCTGGGCGAACCGCTCGAGGCCGACCTCGCCGGGCCGACGCTCCTGAAGATGGGCGACAACATCACCACCGACCACGTTATCCCCGCTACCCAGGAGGTGTCGGTGCTGCGCTCGAACGTCCCCGAGCTGTCGACACACACGCTCAAGCGTGTCGACGAGGCGTTCGCCGACCGCGCGCTGGAGGCCGACGGCGGGTTCCTCGTGGCGGGTGAGAACTACGGCCAGGGCTCCTCGCGCGAACACGCCGCTCTCTGTCCGATGTATCTCGGCGTCGAGGGTGTCCTCGCCCGGAGCTTCGCCCGTATCCACAAGGCCAACCTGTTCAACTTCGGGCTGATCCCGCTCACGATCGGCGAGGAGACCTACGAGCGGATCGAACAGGGCGACGACGTCGAGATCGTCGACGACGTCAGAACGGCGGTCGACGAGGGCCGCGAGGAGTTCACGATCCGGGTCGACGACGACTGGGAGGCAGTCGCGCGCCTGGACGCGAACAGCCGCGAGCGCGAACTGCTCGCCGCGGGCGGGAAGCTCCCGCACACCCGACAGCAGTTCGCCTGAGGCCTACGCCTCGGCTGCCTCGACACGGAGGCCGTCGTCGAGCGGCGCGAGCGCGACGGACCGGTCGAGCAGGCCCGCCTCGTACGCCGCCGTGCGGTCGACGTAGAGCCGCAGCCCGGAGTCGGTGCCGCGGAGCACCGCACGCGCGCCGCGGTACGCCGGCTCCGGGACGACGACCACCGCGTCGTCCTCGTCGCGGACGCCGAGTCGGTCGCCGGCGTCGAACGGAAGCGCCTCGCGAATCGACTCGGGGACGTCGACGCTCGCCCGCTTGGCGTGGTCCTCGAACGACGTCACGTGCCGCTGATCGCTCATCGACGGGTACGACAACGAGCGCCGTCCTAAGCCTTCCGCCACGGCCGACTTTGACCTCCTCCTCCGGATAACGCCGGATGAAACCCGAGCGTTTGGACATCGGCGCTTACACAGTTCGCTCGCCCCGCATTCGTAGTCGGTGGCGGGGGAGTTGCCGATGCCACGGTCGATACCCGCCGTGTTGTCGCCTGGCGCGTCCTCGACCGGAGTCTCGTGATGCGTGCGACGTGGGTGCGAGCTGTCTCCAGCATCGACCTGACTTGATAACCTGGTATCAAGCGGTAGTCGGTGAAACCGACAGCCGGGACGGTCGAGATCCGGCTGTGCTACCGACTGACAGAAGTCACGCACCACCTCGGCTGTATCCCCCGCCCGATACGGGGGTAGTAGCCGCGTAGTTGTTTATCACCCTCCGCGACGAGACGTCCGTATGGACCTGCGCTCGTGTTACTTCTGCGGCGCCGCCGGGCGGACGGTCGGGTCGACGACCGTCGGCGACGCGACGGTCGCACTCTGTCCGGCCTGCGAGGAGAAGCTGGGCCGACTGCGCCACGCCGCCGGCGACGCCGACGCCGGCGGCGCAGAGCCGGTGACGCTCGGACGAGACGACGAGGCGGAGACGGCGGAGCCGCCGGACAGCGTGCGTGCCGACGAACACCCAGCCGGTACGGACGAGGACGAGGGCGACAACGCGGGAGAGCGCGGAGGGACAGACGACCCGCCGACCGGCCTGCGCGGCCTCGGCGCGGGCGAGCGCGGCGGCGGCTCAGACTACCGCAGCGCCCTCCGGCTCCTCGGCAACCGCGAGTTCCCGATGGAGCGGGCGGCGGCAGTCGACCTCGTCGCCGGCGCGTACGACCTCGACCGGTCGGAGTGCGAGCGGCTCGTCGACCTGACCGTCGAGCGGGGACTTCTCGAGGAGGCAGACGGCGAACTACGCAGGGCTTAGTCGACCGGCTCCTCGGGGTCTCCACGGTTCGGTGGCTCTGCAGCCGATGGTTCGTCGACGCCGGTCGACGACGCCGCGGCGGGGCGCTCCCGGTGGACGTCGTCGCTCGGCTCGGCGCCGAACGCCGACTCGACGCGGAGCGCGGCGACGACGCCGAGGAACGTCGCCACGAACGTCGCGACCATCCCGACCCCGCGGCCCGTCGCCGCGACGACGAGGACGACGAGGACGACACCGACGACGACCAGTCCGTCGCGCTCTCGCTGCCAGTTCATACGACAGCGAGGGACGCGGTTCACCTAAGGGCGGCGGTGGCCCGTCAGTAGCTCCGGGAGCTCGGCTCGTACGCCCGCGACTCGCCCTCGAGGACGACCGGCTTGTACCAGAGCCGCGGCTCGCCGTCCGTCCAGGTCAGCATCGTGTGCTTCAGCCACTCGTCGTCCTTCCGCTCCTGGTGTTCCTTGCGCCAGTGAGCGCCGCGGAACTCGTCGCGCGCGAGCGCGCCGAGCGTGATCGCCTCGGCGAGGTCCAGGACGTTCCGCGTCTCGATCGTGTGGATCAGGTCCGTGTTGAACGTCCGCGACGGGTCGGAGACGTAGACGTCCTGGTAGCGCTCGCGGGCCTCGCGGATGTCCGCCAGCGCGGTCTTGAGGCTCTCCGCCTCTCGGAACACGTTGACGTTCCGCGTCATCGTCTCCTGAACGTCGGCGCGGACCTCGGCGTGGTTGACGCCGTTCTCCTTCGTCAGCAGCCGGTCGACCCGCGCCTGTTCGCGCTCGACCGTGCG
>KI543181.1:118358-129496 GCA_000496195.1 uncultured archaeon A07HB70 | reverse complement strand
CCCGGCGTTGTTCGCGTAGCCGTGCTCGAACAGGAACCGCTCGTCCGCTCCGTTGTAGAGGATGCCGCCCTCGCCGCGAACCCCCTCCGAGATGAGGACGCCCGTCGACGGGAGCGTCGTCGGGTGGAACTGGATCATCTCCATGTCCTCGATCGGGACGCCGGCGCGGTAGGCCATCGCGACCCCGTCGCCGGTGTTGGCGACGGCGTTCGTGGTGTGGTCGTACACCTGACCGAGGCCGCCGGTCGCGAGCACGACGCCCTCGCGGGCCACGAAGCCGGCCAGTTCGCCGGACTTGATGTCGTAGGCGACGACGCCGTGGCAGGCCCGGCTCTCCGGGTCCTCCTCCGGCGTGACGGCGAGGTCCGAGACGTACCACTCGTCGTACACCTCGATGCCGCGCTTGACGACCTGCTCGTACAGCGTGTGCAGCAGGTGGTGGCCCGTCTCGGCGCCGGCGTACGTCGTCCGGGGGAACGAGAGGCCACCGAACGGCCGCTGGGACACCCGGCCGTCGTCGTCGCGCGAGAAGGCCATCCCCCAGTGCTCGAGCTGGATGACCTCCTCGGGGCTGTCCTGACACAGGGTCTCCACGGCGGGCGCGTCCCCGAGGTAGTCGGACCCCTTCATCGTGTCGTAGGCGTGGTCCTCCCACGAGTCGCCCTCGCGGAGCGCCGCGTTGATGCCGCCCTCCGCCGCGCCGGTGTGTGACCGGACCGGGTGGAGCTTCGTCACCAGCGCGACATCCGCGCCCTGCTCCTGGGCCGCGATGGCGGCTCGCAGTCCCGCGCCGCCCGCGCCGACGACGACAACGTCGTGCTCGTACATCGTTCTCTACGCCACCCTACTCCCGAGCCCACTTGAGCGTGCCGTCGCACGGGCGCGGGCGGCTGCGCGAGCGCGTCTGGTCGACTGTGGGATTCTCTCGGGGGAGTTCGCCGGAACCGCAGGCCACGGCGGGCCTCGGTTGGCAGAGTTCACGCGCGCCGGCCGCAGAAGTGAGCGTTCCCGGACGCCGCCGACACCAGAGCAGACACGGCGTCGCGGCTCTCGGCGGGCGGAGACACCCTCACACGGCAGCGACAGAACGCCGGGGGAGTACCTCACCCGGGGCTGGGCCGGTCCCAGGCGTAGTCGTCGTACTCGGTCATCTTCGCGATTCCCGCGATCGCGGCCCGGAGGCTGATCCCGATCAGCGGGACGTCGGCGACCGTCACGACGATATCTGCCTGGACGACCACGCCCCGTTCGAGCAGGACGTCGAGCAGTTCGACGATCGCGTGGTCGTCGGCTCTCGTCGGCCGCACGGTCAGGCCCCCGGTCGGCTGTTCGCGTGCGGTTCCGGCTGTCGGTCACGCATCGTCGGTGATCTGCGTGGTGAAGGTGTAGGGCGGCCAGGGGCCCGTAAACCGGACGTCGACGCCCGGGGTCGCCGCGACCTCGTCCAGCACCGACCCGATCTCCGACTCCCTGTCCGGGGGCGCCAGGAGTGCCACCTGTGCGACGGCGTCGTCGTCCAGTTCGACGCCGAGGGAGGCAGCCGCGTCGGACTGCACCGGCCGTTCCGTGACCTGGCGGCTCTGCTCGGCGAGCCGGTCGACGAGGTCCGACGTCAGCGCCGCCCGCCGCTCCCGGACCAGTTCGCGCATCCGCTGGTCGTGCTGCTTCTCGAGCAGGAACCGCTTGCCGTCCCCGGACTGGTCGAGCCGACGGTCGATCGCCGACAGCTGTGCGTCCGTCGCCCGCTGCTCGGACTCGAACGCCGTCGAGTCCCACGACAGCGTCACGCGGTACTCCCAGCAGCCGGCCACCTCGTCGAACGCGTCCGCGACCTGGTCGGCGTTCCGGCCGAGCCACGCGGCGACCGCGTCGTCGTCGCCCTCCAGCACCGTGTCGAACCTGACGGGGAGCGGCGTCCCGAAGCGGTCGCCGGCCGCGTCGACGACCTGCTGGTGGGCGAGCAGCCAGTCCCGGAGCTCCGTGAGGTCGGCCGAGTCGAACGGCTCGCGCCGCGGGTGGACGACGGCGCCGACGGGAGCAGCCGCCGACTCGACGACGGTGACCGGCGCGCCCTCGATGCCGGTCGTGTCGAGCCGTGGCGGGTCCTCGTTCTCGCCCGCTCCGTCGAGGCCGACGAGGCAGTAGAGATACCGACCGGCGCCGGCGGCGGTCGTCCCGTCCGCCTCCACGGACTCACTCACCGGCCTGCCCTCCGTCCGCGACGCTCCTGAGCGCGTCGTCGACGAGTCCGTCCAGCTGTCCGCGGAAGTCGTCGACGTCGCCCTCGATATCCTGCTCCGTCTTCAGCCCCTCGAGCTCTGCCTCGAGGCGCGACAGCTGCGCTCCGAGACGTTCGATCTCCGCCTCGGAGAGCTCGCCGCTCTCCATCCGGCGGACCGCCTCGCGCTCGAGCGCCTCGACGAGCAGTTCGACGACGGTCACGACGAGCGACGTCAGTCCGCGCTGGACGTCCGCGCCCTCGTCGATCGTGAGCTCCACCGCTGGTCACCCCTGCTCCCCCGCCGGCGCGTCCGCCGACGCCCGGTCGCTCGCCTCGGCGACCGCCTCGAGGTCGGTCCCGAGCGGGAACTCGAGGCCGTACTCGGCTGCGGTCTCGAACGACGCGATCGCCGCCCGGAGCTTCACGCTCAGCAGCTCCGTGTCGCCGATGGTGATGGCGATGTCCGCGTTTATCACCACGCCCTTGTCGAGCAGCGTCTCGAGCATCTGCGCGAGGTCGCCCTGCGTGCGGGTCGGCTTCGGGCCGCTCATCGGTCACCGCCTCCGTCGGGGGGAGACCGGTCGGCGGTCGACTGTGCCTCGTCGGCCTCTGACCGGATCCGCTGGTAGAGGCCGAGGCCGTAGAGACGGGCCGCCGCTGGCACGGTCGACCCCTTCGGCTGTGCCGGCACGGTCGAGTGGGAGTGTCGTGCCGCGGCAGCCGCGTTCGAGTCCGGCGACGGCATCGTCGAGTGGGCGCTCGCGTTCGTCGACCGATCCGCGTCGGCCGCGCGGTCCCGGTCGTCGTCGACGTTCTCGGCGCGCCGCCGGGCGAGCTTCCGGCCCTGTGCGAGGAGGCTGCGCCGCGTCTCGTTCCGGTTCCGGAGCGCCTTCGCGACGACCCGGTCGCGCTGTCGTGCCTGCTCTTGACGCCGCTGCTCGGCGTCGGTCATGGCTCCGGTCCTCCCTCGTCGGCGCCCTCCGCGTCGGCGGACGGCTCGACGCGCACCTTCAGCACCTGGTTCTCGAACGTCACGCCGGTGACGGTCGCGCCGTCCCAGTCCAGCGGGACCGACTCGACGACCGCGCCGTCGACGCGGATCTCCAGCGCGTCGTCGGTCGTGCTGACCTCGAGGTCCTCTGCCGACACCGACGGCAGGTCGGCGACGACGACGACTTCGTTCTCCGCGTCGTTGATCTGGACGCGGTACTCGTGGTCCTCCGACTCGCCTTTGATGTCCCAGTCCGGGCGCCGCCGGCTGCGGCGGCTCTCGCCGGCGGGATTGATGCTGCCGACGCTGACGTTGTAGTCGAACGTCGCGTCGCCGCGCCGGGCGCTGCCAGACCGCCGCTCGCCGGCGTCCAGGTCCAGTTCCTCGAGCTGGCCGAGCAGCTCGGAGAGCGTCCCGAAGACGCTCCCGAGCGGAATCGACCCGCCAGCTCGGTCGTCGTCCGGCTCCTCGTCGTCTGTGTCGTCTGTCATGTTATTGTACCTCGATGTTGCCGTCGATGAGCTTCTCGCGAACCTGCTCCGCGACCTGCAGGTTGGTCTCCAGCTCCGTCTTCCGCCGCTCGTACTCCGCCTGGGGTCGCTCGCCGAGCTCGTACAGGAGCTGGTTCTCCTTGATCTCGTCGCGGATAGCGTCGACGTCGTGGAGCTCCTCGAGCACCATCGCGTGGAGCACGTCGAGCAGCGAGACGAACGGCTTGATCAGGAGGTCGTCGACGAGGATCATCAGCTGCTCGCCTCCGCGCCGACACGGATGTCGACGAAGTTGTACGGCGCCCAGGGGCCGGTGTAGTTGACGAGCATCGCCTCGTGGGTCGCCTCCACCGTCTCGACGGCGTCGTCGAACGCGTCGCGGTCGGCCTGTTCGACGAGGTACGACCGGTTGGCGACCAGCCGGTCGCTGAACAGGTCGTCGTCCGTCTGTCCGACGCTGAGCGGGTCCAGTTCCGCGTCGAGCGTCGCCCGGAGCGCGCCCGGATCCGCCGATCCGTCGGCGGGGTCGACCACCTTGAGACCGAGTTCGACACAGCCCTCGACGTCGTTGAACGCCTTCCGGAACGCCCGTCGTGCGCCCCGCATCACGCCCTTCAGCGTCCGGGCGTTTTTGAACGCCATGCCGAAGCCCATCGGGACGACGGTCTGGACGTCGTCGCGCTCGATCACCGTCCGGAGCACGTCGTCGTGGGCCGCGACGGCCTCGTCGGTCCGCTCGGGTTCGGTCGTGTCGATCGGACAGGTGAGCGCCGAGAGTGACTTGTAGTCGACTGTCTGGAGCGTCGACGCGCCGTAGACGCCGTCGACCGCCATCTCGATCGCTGTCTGTTCTGTGATACCGTACACGTACAGGTTCGAACTGTCGTCGCTCATTGTTCTGTGTCGTCGGTGGTGTCGTTCGTGGAGCTGTTCTGCCGGGCCGTCGGACCGGTCGTCTCTGGTCGTGGCGCCATCTCACACCATCTCCTGGAGCGCGATGTCGAGCGTCCCCTCCGTGGCGGTCGTATCGAAGCCCAGGAACGGGGTCACGGGGTTCTTCCCGTACAGAAACGCGGTCTCGCCGCGTCGTTCGAGCCGCAGGTGGACGTCCGCGATGCGGTCGACACGCGTCCGTTCGCCGTCGCCGGGCTTCGTGACGAACACGGAGAGGTCGTTGTGGAGCGCGACGTATCTCGCGTGGTCGCTCACGGCGTCGCTGAGCGCACCGTCCGCCGCGTCCATGCTGATGACGTGCAACAGCGGCCCGTCGCTCTCCTCGCGGAGCGCGGCGAGACGACCGAGGTAGTCGTCGTAGTCGAACCCGGCGGCGCCGTCGCAGTCGGGGTCGTGCTCCTCGACCGGGTCGGAGCCGGAGACGCTCGCGTGGTCGTACGTCTCGAAGACGTCACAGCGGGCTTCGAACGCGGTGTCGGGGAGGACCGGGTCGAGATGCCGGCGCGTCAGCCCGGGGCTGCTCTCGGGGAGCGGGACGACCGCGACGCCGAGGCCGTGTGCGAGGAAGTTCCGCGCGGTGGCGAGACAGGGGAGGCTCCAGGCGTCCCGCGAGAGGTCCGGCCCGAGTTCGAAGTGGACGACGCTCCCGCGGCTGTACCCCCCGCCGAGCATCGTGTCGAGCCCGCTGATCCCCGTCGAGAACTTCCGCTTCGAGTTGTCGATCGGCTGCCTGCCCGACCCGCTGACGTCGCTCCCGGGAACCGGGAGGTCGACGGGCGTGAACACCTGGAACGTCTCCCCGGAGAGGGTGAACGGGCGTGTGCGGTTGGCGATCCGGACGCCCCGAAGCTTCTCGAGCAGGAGCTCCCGCTCCGGCCGGCCGCCGGTGCTGTGGCCGGCGTGGAGTTCGACGACACCGTCGACGACGTAGTCGAGGCTCGTCTGTTCGGCCTCCTCGGTGATGAGGATGATCCGGACGTCGTGGCGGCGGGCGAGCGTCGCCGTCCGGGTCACGAGTTCGCCGGGCTCGACGGCGTCCTCCTGCGAGGCCTGCGAGAGCAGGTGCCGCTCGACGAGCTCCCAGCTGTCGAACGCGACGGTGAGCGGGTTCGAGACGTCACCGACGGCCCGCAGCCACTCGAGGAACCCCGCCGGATCGAACCGGTCGGCCCCGATGTCGTCGGCGGGAGCGATGTCGGCGTCGAACGGGTCCTGCGAGACGTCGAGAACGTTCGACCGCGCGAGGTCGGTCGTCCCCCTGAGGTAGTTGCGGTACACCGTGTCCGTGTCCACGCGCGTGGTCACGTACAGGACGTCGCCGCCGTACCGGCGGAGGACGTTCAGCGCCTGGACGGCGAACAGCGTCTTCCCGGCACCGGGGTCGCCGCGCACGAGGAGGACGCGGCCCTCCTCCTGGGTGAAAAAGCGCAGCAGCTCCGAGGGGAACTCCTCGACTCCCAGCGGGCCGTCGTCGACGTCTCCGATATCTGATCGGTGCACTACTGCGTCACGGTAGATTCGCCCAGCTGTCAAAACGATGTCTCCGGTTACGTCGCCCGTTCTGTTGGCCGTTACGTCGGCCGTAACACGGTCCGTTACGGATCTCGTAATCCTGTCTGAAATCGAACATACCTATTTCCACTCCCCCGGTGTTTGCCGAGATGGGCACGAGCCCAACACAACCAATGGCACAACCCGACTCTTCCAGTCTGGCAGAGGTACTGGACCGCGTGCTCGACAAGGGTGTCGTCGTCGACGTGTTCGCACGGCTGTCGCTCGTCGGCATCGAGATCCTGACCGTCGAGGCCCGCGTCGTCGCCTCCTCGGTCGACACGTTCCTCCACTACGCAGAGGAGATCGCGAAGATCGAGCAGGCCGAACTGACCGCGACGACGGCGGCAGAAGCGCCGACGGCGTAAGCACGCCGGCGCCCCCGCCACACGCTCGCGTTTTTGAACACACACGGTAACGACAGATGACAGTCAAAGACAAACACGACGCGTTCGCAGAGACGCGTGAACAGTTCGCGCGCGCACAGGACGGTTTCGACCAGTACGCCGACGGATTCTGGAGCGATGTCCAGGAGAAGCGGCGGCTCGCGGAGGCGTTCGGCGACGAGGCCGCGGAGCTGCGCTCGGCGTTCGAGCAGGTGGAGGCCGCCTTCGACGACTACGCCGCCACGTTCGAGGGAGACGTCGCAGCCAGACGCGACGCGGTCGGCGCCCTCCACGAGGAGATGGCGGCGACACACGACGCGTTCGCCGCCGCGCTGGAGGAGTTCGACGCCTACGCCGGGCGCTTCGACCAGGCGGTCGACGCGAAGCGACAGGGGGCGGCGGCGTTTCGGGAGGAGGCGACGGCGACCCGCGACGAGTTCGAACAGTTCGCCGAGGCGTTCGACGACGGCGTCGAGGAGCACCGACGGGCGGTCGAGCCGGTGCTCGACGCCGTCGAGGCGCTCCGCGCGGAGTACCAACGGGCGGGCGAGAGCCTCTCCGAGGCCGTCGTCGAGTTCTACGGCTACGAGATGCTGGCAGCCGAGGACGCCGGCGCCTCGTCGTCGGCAGCGGAGCCGTTCGTCGAGGCAGAGCCGGAGTCCGACGACGCGACGGCGGACGACGAGATCCACGAGGACGTGGTCGAGTGTCGGGTCTGCGGGGAGTACTACCAGGCCATCACGGAGTCACACCTCCAGACACACGACATGTCGATGCAGGAGTACAAAGACGAGCACGGCCCCGACGCGACCATCTACCCGGGTGAGGAGTGATGGCGCGGCGCGACGGCCACGAGCGGAAGGTCCGCGGCTCACAGATCCGCGACAGCCGGACCGAGAAGCGCCGCGGGAGCGGGCGGACGACACCGTCTCCGGACCAGCCGACCGCAGAGGGCGGGTCCGTGTCGGACGCCGCGACGGGGATCCGTGACGTCGGTGCCGTCCTGGACTCCTTCGTCGAGAGCCCCGAGACGGCGGCGGTCACCGAACGCGTCGAGCGCTGGGTCTCGGCGGACCGGCCGGTCCACCTCATCGGGCCGACGGGCTGTGGGAAGACGGCGCTCGCGGTGCGCGTCGCGTCCGAGCGCGACCGCCCGGTCGTCTGGATAAACGGCGACGCCGACCTCGACACCAGCGACCTCGTCGGCGGCTACGACGAACAGGAGCGGGTGTCGATCCGCGACAAGTATATCCACAACGTCACGAAGAGCACCGACATCGTCCGGGACCGCTGGGTCGACAACCCGCTCACCGTCGCGGTTCGGGAGGGAGCGACCCTCGTCTACAACGAGTTCTCGCGGACCAAGCCCGCGGCGAACAACGCGCTCCTCTCCGTGTTCGAGGAGGGGATCCTCGAACTTCCGGGACAGCGCGGCGACGACCGGATCGTCGACGTCCACCCGGAGTTCCGTGCCATCCTCACCTCGAACGACGTCGAGTACGCGGGCGTCCACGAGCCACAGGACGCGCTGCTCGACCGCCTCGTCGGGGTTTACATGGACTACTACAGCGTCGAGACGGAGGTCGAGATCGTCCGCTCGCACGTGTCGGACGCCCCGGTCTCGCTCGCCGAGGACTGTGTCGAGGTCCTCCGGACCGTCCGCGAGGAGTTCGAGTGGAACCTCGGGACGCGCGGCGCCATCATCGCCGCCGAGGGGATGATGACGGCCCCCGAAGAGGCGCGGGACGACGCGCTGTTCGTCGAGGTGATGACCGACGTCGTCTCGTCGAAGGTGTCCGGTCGGTCGGAGCTCGAGGCGGTTCGTGACTGTGTGGCCGACGCCGTCGAGGCCGCCCGGGGTGACGGGTCGTGACCGACCAGCCAGTCGTGGGAACACGCGACGAGTCCGGGTCCACCGGCGCCGACGATCAAGAGTCGATCGGCATCCTCGAGATGCGCGAGCTCGTCGCCGAGATCGCGGGGACGCTGCTCGACGGCCCCTTCGACGGCATCACCTCCGTCGAGCGCACCGAGGACGACAGGTGGCGGGCCGTCTTCGAGGTCGTCGAGCGAAGCGCCGTTCCGGACACACAGGACATCATCGGCCGGTACGAGCTCTACCTCTCCACGACCGGCGAGGTCGAGGAGTACGCGCTCCAGCAGCGGTTCAAGCGCAGCGAACTCCAGGGCGAGACGCTCTGACCGCTGTCGGCGCCCGCCCGTGCCGTCCCCCACGGCGCCCGGCGATTCTCCGGAGAGCGTCGACGGAGCCCCGCGGCTCGCGGCGCCTCCGCCGTTTTCAGAGATAGTAACATCCCGCCGATACTTTTTATCCCCCCAGAGGCCACCTCGGTGTGTGAAGCTCGCCGTCCGACACACGCCGCCTGGTGGCCCGCGACTCGGGGACCGTGGAGCGCCCTCTCCCGGTAACCGACGACACCCGCCCGTTGCCGGCGCCACCGACCGGGGGGTCGTACTGTCGTCGTCTGCTCGCCCGCGTCGTCGACCGGCTCGCCGCGGGAAGCGGTGTGGTCGCACGTGAGCGGAGATCTCAGCCTCGACCCCGACACCACGAGGTCGTGGGGCGATCGGGAGTGGCTCGACACGACGACCGGATACGGTGCGTCGAACGACCACCTCGCGCTCCTCTACGCGGACCGGGCGGAGCAGCTCACGACGGTCGCGGCGTACGTCCGCCGGGGGATGGCACGAGACGAGCGGTGCCTCTACGTAGCCGACGACAACAGCACCCGGGCGGTTCGAACCGCGCTCGAAGAGAGCGGTGTCGACGTCGAGGCGGCGCTCGACGCCGGTGCGCTCTCGATCGTTACCGCGGAGGAGGCGTGGCTCGACGCCGGCTCGTTCAGCCGGTCGGCTGCCGCCGAGTTCTGGGATGACGCCCTCGACCGGGCGCAGCAGGAGGGGTTCGACGGACTCCGGGTGGCCAAAGAGATGACGTGGGCCCTCGACGCCGGGGTCGGCCTCGACTCGCTCGTGTCGTACGAACACGCCCTCAACCCGCAGTACGCCGGCGCGGACTACACCGTGCTCTGCCAGTACAGCCGCGACAGGTTCCCGTCGGAGACCGTCGAGGCCGTCGCCAGTGCCCACCCGCTCCTCGTGGACGGTGCGACCGTGCGTCACAACGCCCGCTACCAGCCGGCCGAGCCGGACGGGGCCGCCGACGCCGGCTGCGAGGACGCGGCGCCGGAGCAGCCCCGAGAGGCGGCGACTCCGGACGCGCCGACGCCGTCCGCAGCCCCACCCCCGGTCGGCTCCACGGTCCGTGTCCTGCTCGTCGACGACGACCCCGACTACGCCGACATGGTCGGCGAGTGCCTCAGGTCGAACGACGACATCGACGAGGTCGTCACCGAGACCGACCCTCGTCGGGCGGCGAGGCGGCTCGAGGACGGCTCGTTCGACTGCGTCGTCTCGGACTACGAGATGCCCGGGCTCGACGGCCTGGAGCTGCTCGACCTGGTACGCGAGGACCACCCCGACCTCCCGTTCCTGATGCTCACGGCGAGAGGCGACGAGGAGGTCGCCGTCGACGCCATCTCGGCCGGGATCACCGGCTACTTCCGGAAGCGGGGCAGCACCGGCCAGTACGCGAAGCTGGCACACCGTATCTCGAGCGTCGTCAGCCGGCACCGCGCCGAACGGAAGGCCGCGGCGACACGGCGGCAGTACACGCGGCTGGCCGAGGAGTCGACGGACGTCATCGCGGTCCTCGACGAACACTGGCGGATCGAGTACCTGAGCCCGGCGGCAGAGCGACAGTTCGGACACCCGCCGGAGACGCTCGTCGGCGACGTCGTGTTCGACCACCTCCACCCCGCGGACAGGAACGCGGCGAGGGACCGGCTCGCGGCGCTGACACACGGCAGCCGCGAGTCGGTCGCCGCCGAGTTCCGGTTCCGCCAGCGCGACGGGTCGTGGCTCTGGGTCGAGGCGCGGGGACGCAACCTGCTCGACGACCCGGACGTTCGGGGCCTGATCGTCCACGTCCGGGACATCTCCGAGCAAAAGGAACGCCGGCGCGACCTTCGCGAGAGCGAACGGCGGTTCCGGTCGCTGTTCGAGGATGCGTTCGACGCGATGGTCATCACCGACGACGAGGGCGGGTGCGTCGACGCGAACCCGGCGGCGTGTGAGCTGTTCGAGCTGTCCTGTAAGCAGCTGCTGGACCGGTCGCTGGCCGGCTTCGTCCCGGACGGCCACGACGCCGAGTGGCCGCGCCGTGCCTCCCGGGCGCCGGACCAGGCGCGAGGAACCGTCCCGCTACGGACCGCGACGGGCACCCGGCGAGTCGTCGAGTTCGCGGCGACGCCGGACGTCGTTCCGGGGCGACACCTGTTCGTCCTCCGGGACGTCACGGACCGCGAGCAGTACGAGCAGATGCTGACGGCGCTCCACGACTCGTCGCGGGAGTTCCTCGCCGCCGAGTCGCGGACGGACGTGACAGAGACGGTCGTCGACACCGCGACGGAGGTGCTCTCGATGCCCGTCGTCGCCGTCTACCTGTCGACGACGCGGAGGGA
>KI543181.1:98056-117520 GCA_000496195.1 uncultured archaeon A07HB70 | reverse complement strand
ACGATCGAACACCAGCACGCGGTGCTCTCGGAGACGATGACCGAGGTCACGGTCCGGTTCACAGACGAGCGTATCGCGCTGTACAACATCGCCTCCCGGCTGGGCTGCTCGCTCGCCCTCGAGACGGTCGTCCCGCAGTCCGGGGGGGATACTCCTGAAAACCGTCCAGGTCACCGACGGCGACGTAGCCGCGGTCGCGGACGTCGCCACCGAGGTTCCCGCGGTGTCCGGCGCGACGCCCGTGTCCGGCACGGACGGGAGTGACGTCGTCGAACTCCGGTTCTCGAACAAGCCGCTCACCGACTACCTGGCCGACCGCGGTGTCCGCGTCCTCGAGTCGGTCGTCGACGCGGAGTCGGCGACGTTCACGCTCTCCGTCCCCGACACCGTCGACGTCCGGGCGCTGTTCGAGAGCCTGACGGCCCGGTACGGCAGCCCCGAACTCGTCGCGAAGACGGAGCGAGACGCCGCCGTCCGGACCGAGCGGCGCTACCGCTCGGAGCTGACGCCGCGCCAGCGGGAGGTCGTCCGAACCGCTCACGAGGACGGCTTCTTCGAGTCGCCACGCGCGTGTGCGGCGGAGGACGTCGCCGACGAGCTCGGTATCTCGCCACAGACGTTCTACCGCCACGTCAGAACCGCCGAGCGGAAGCTCTTCGACGCCGTCTTCGACCCCCCGTGTGAATAGTCGCCCCCGGTGTGTCGAGCCGGGACGAGTACTCTGCTCCGGCGCTTAATGCGATGTCTCACGTTGTGTGGTGTGATGCCGAAGCACAGCGGCGGTCCGACGTGTCGGTTCTCCCCTCTCCCCCCATGCACGCGCCGGACCGCGTTCCGGGCACGCTTCGACATCACTCCCCAGACCACGCCCGCAGAGACCCCGATCGGCGGCGCCGTAACGCGTGCGGTCGTAGATCCACACACATGACTGAGGACAGCTCAGAGGTGCTCCCCGACGACGTCGCAGAACAGCAGTCCGACCGCGCACCGCCACGGACCGGTGTCACGGAGGCCACGCGCTCTGCTCCCGAGGCCTCCGGGGCCGGTCTCGACCGGGCGTTCGCGAGCGAGTATCTCGACGAGCTCATACTCGCGATCCTTCTCCGCCGCGGTGAGGCAAACGGCATGGAGATCATCCGGGAGTTCACGCGGCTCTTCGGCGTTCAGTTCAGTCCGGGCACCGTCTACCCGCACCTGCACTCCCTCGAGAAGGAGGGAGTTCTCGTGTGCCGCGAGTGTGTCCAGACCAAGGAGTACCGCATCGACGACGCCGAGAGCGCAGAGGAGTGTATCGACTCCGCGCTGGCGCAGATGTCACGGCTCTCCGCCTTCCTCGGAACGACCCCCTCCGACGACTGACCGGCTCCGACGGCCGTTCGCTGCCCCAGCCTCCGACAGCGTCAGGTGAGAACCCCGTAAGACCGGGGTGTCCACGGGGCGCCTGTCCGGGCACTTCGGACGTGTACTGCTCCGGCTACGAGAGGTCGTAGACGGCGATATCGCCGCCACAGTCTGGACACTGCTCGGCGCCTACCGTGAGGTTCGACCCACAGTCCCGGCACTCGACGTGTTGCTCAGAAACGCTCGGTTGGTCGCTCCCACCGTCGGTCAAGATCGGTATGACGTCTCGCACGCCCACGGTATCGCCATGATAGTAATTATCAGTCAAAAACGTGACGCCGAGTGGGGTTCTTCGCCGTCACCGGCCCCTCGAGACCACGCTGGATGCCTGAGCACGGGCGACAGCTCGTGACAGCCGCGTCTGTCGGGGGTGACGGCGCTCGTCACGGTCGGCGCCGAGGGAATCGTCGGTCGACTGTGTAGACAGTCTATCTTCTCTGATGTGGGAAATCGGTGATACGCTGATTAGCTGTCTGCTCGGTGACGTTCGTATCGGTTCTCAGAGCCACGCCCGTCTGACTCAACCCTGTTGACCACATCGGCGCCAGAGCAAAATGAATATTGCCCCACGTATGCCACGGTCTGTTTGCCGTGACGCCCGTCAACGGAGCAGTTTGGTGGGGTCGGGCAGGATATGTGTTGGCCCGTCAGTCACCTCACTAGTTCGACAATCTCACGTCCACGATCTGCCGCAACTCGTAAGACAGTCAACGACAGTCGGACGAGATAGATCAGTTGTAAAACGGCCAACAGTGCTACCAGTCGGCTCTCACGAACGACCGACGTGTACACTACGAAAGATCCGAGATAGCCGACGGCTGTGAGTACGAACATCGTGTTCAGAGAGAGCCCCATCCGCGCCTGTGCCTCAGTACCTATCTGACTCAGGTCTGGCCGCCCGTGGGCCGAAGACAGGTCGTCAACGATCGTGCCAATGATAGGTTCCGTCCACGACGCTGCTATCACGTACACGCAGAGTAGCAAGAGTAGCCGAGTACCGCCCGAATGGTAGTACGAGATCATGAACCCGAAGGCGGGAAGATAGACGGCCTTACTGAAGTTCTTACCCGCGTTGAGGCTGGCGACGCTCATAGAGAGGGCACAATGTGAGTCAGAATAAGTGGCGGGTGTCGTCCACCGACGCGAGTCGCAGTCAGTAATTCACAGGCACGTCGCGCACCGATCCCCGTGTCGTCAGTTCTGCGAAGCTAAAATCACCAGAACTTCAGGTTCTCCTTGACCGCCTCGCGCTTCAGCGCCTGGATATGCTCCGTCAGCGGGATGTCCTTCGGACAGACGTTCGTACAGGAGAACTGCGTCTGACAGCGCCAAACACCGTTCTCGCGCTCGATGATCTCGAGGCGCTCGCGTTTCTTCTCCGAGCCCTCCCGCTCGTCCATCGCGAAGCGGTAGGCCTTGTTGATCGCCGCGGGGCCGAGGTAGTCGTTGTTGCCGGCGGCGACGTTACACGAGGACATACAGGCGCCACACCAGATACACCGCGTCGAGGTCTTGATCTTCTCGCGGTTGGCGCGGGTCTGTGACTGCTCGACCATCGGGTCGGCGGGCGTCTCGTCGGGGTCGAAGAACGGGTCGACCGCGTGCATCTGCTCGTAGAAGTGGTCCATGTCTACGACGAGGTCTTTCACCACGTCCTGGTGCGGGAGCGGCTCGACCCGCACCGGCTCGTCGAGGTCTCCGAGCTGGGTCTGGCAGCCGAGACGCTGGGAGCCGTTGATGAACAGGGCGTCGGACCCACAGACGGCCTGCCGGCAGGAGTGGCGGAAGGTGAGCGACGAGTCGTAGGTGTCGCGGGCGTAGATCAGGGCGTCGAGGACGGTCGTCCCCTTCTCGAACGGGACGTGGAACTCGTCGAACCGCGGCTCCTGTTTCTCGGGCACCTCGGGGTCGTAGCGGAACACCTTGATGACGCGCGTCTCCTCGTCGGAGAGGTCTGGCGTCTCCTCGGTTCGGGTCCGCTCGCGGCGCTCTGCCTTCTCGCGCATCCGGCGGGCCTGCTGGGACCCGGTCTCCGCGTCGGTCTCTGGCTCGGACTCGGTCTCTGGCTCCTGTGGGAGTTGCGTACTCATGATCTGTGTCGATTAGACGAGCGAGATGCCGGCCCACGCGTTCGCGGTCCGGATCCCCTGGACGATCAGGACGACGCTCGCGACGACGAGCGTCCACTTCACTGCGGTGCGCTGACGGCCGCTCAGCCCCGTGTTCACGAGGGCGTTGTAGACGCCGTTGACGCCGTGGAACGTCGCCGTGAGCAGGAACAGGACCATCAGCGAGTAGTACGAGAGCGTCTCCATCCGGCCCGCCGACATCGCGAACGTCACCTCGTCGGCGTGGTGGACGAAGTGGAGCAGGAAGAAGTGGAAGGCGAGTACCACCACGAGAAATGCGGCGGTGACCCGCTGCCACAGCCACCGGCGCCCGCCCGGCTCGAACGAGGAGTAGCGCTCGCTCACAGCGACACCCCGGCGAGGAACGTTGGCACGCTCGCGACGACGATAGCGCCGGTGAGGATCAGCGAGGCGTAGAAGCTCACGTCCTGTCGCTCCAGCCCGACCCCCAGGTCGACGAGGAGGAGTCGACAGCCGTTGAGGATGTGGAACACCGCGACGGCGAGCAGACCGACCTCGAGCACCCGGACGACGAGCAGGCCCTCGAGCGTACGGATCGTCCCGGTGTACGCCGCCGGCCCGGAGAGCGCCGTCGACAGCACCGCGATGTGAGTAAACAGGTAGCCGACGAGCACCCAGCCCGTGAACTTGTGGAACACCCAGGCCCACATCCCCGCGGAGAACTCCCGCCACCGGCCGAAGTCCTCGACGAGGCCGCGGTTGTAGGACTGACTCATTCGTTCGGCTTGTGGACCACGCTCGTATGAACCTTGCGTGTGGGCAGCCGCGCGTGCGAGCCGTCACGCCTCGCCCGTCGACCGTCGCGCCTCGACGACACGGCGGACCTCGTCGTCGAGCCCGACGAGGTGACAGATGGGGTTGCCGGGGGAGACGACCGGGTTCTTCAACACCCCGACCAGCAGTCCCGAGAACGGCGCCTCGAGCGAGACGCTGTCGTTCTTGAACGGGCTGGTGATCGTACAGATCCGGTCGCCCTCGTCGACGACCGCACCCCGGTCGTGGTGGACGTCGACGATGCCACCCGCGTCGGCACGGATCCACGTCTTCTCGTCGCCGCCGCTGATGACCGTCCGCCACCCCGGCCACCGGACCGTCGGCGGCTCGCGCATGCCGTACTCCGCGAGCACCGAGTCGACACCCCGGAGCGCCTCGTCGATGAGGTCACGCTGGAAGCGGTGGGCCTCGCCCATCTCGACGGTGACCGTCGGGACGCCGGCTGCGGTGGCCTCGGCCCGGAGCGTCCCGTCCGGTCCCTCGCTGTCGATGACCACGCTCGTCCCGAAGGCGTTCGCCAGCCGCTCGACGCCGGACGCGGCCGTGTTCGCCCGGACGTGGAGCACGTTCGTCCGACCGCGGGTCGAGGTGTGGAAGTCGAGGCCCAGGTCACAGGGTCGGACGAAGTTCTCGAAGATACTGTGGGCCATCCGCCGTGCGCTCGTGCTATCCGGCGCGCCGGGGAACGACCGGTTGAGGTCGCGGTCGAGGATCGGCAGGTACCGCTCCTGGGCGAGAAACCCCGGGACGTTCAGGACGGGCAGGCAGACGAGCGCCCCCGCGAGGTCCGAGAGGTCCAGGTCGTGGGCGACGGTCCGCACCACCTCGATCCCGTTCAGTTCGTCGCCGTGCGACGCCGCCGAGAGGAACAGCGTCGGTCCGTCGCGCTCGCCGTTGACGACCGTGACCGGGATGCGGACCGGGTCGCCGAGGTAGGTCTCGCTGATCTCGTACCGGACGTTCGCCGTCTCACCGGGCGCGACCCGCCCGCCGCGGTAGGTGAACGACCCGTCGTCTGGCATACCTCGCCCTCCCGCCCGGGGAAGTTAATCGCCGCGACCAGTCCGGTGCTCGGCGTCGACGGGGCCGCGGTCGGCCCCCACGACGGCGGGATGGAGCGTCGACCACACCGACCCGGTCAACCCGCGGGTCGGCAACCGGCAGGCGTTCCTCCGAGAGCCCCTCAAGCGCGGGGAGGGGCCGAACCGGGACCTCCAGGCGTACGTCGTCGGCGCGGTGTACCGCTACGCCCAGAGGGAGACCGGCGGACGAGGGTCGCGCTCGGCGGCGACGTCGACGACTCCGTCACGTCGTGCGCCGCCGGACCGGTCAAGAAGCACGACCCGCGTGAGTTCCGAGAGTGGACGAGCGGGCGTGCCTGGCCCGTCGTGGCGCTCGTCGCCTGCGTCGGCGGCACCCGGCACGGTCACCGCGAGCGTCGAGGACCGCTCACACATGGCCGGCCCGCTCCTGCTCGGCTGTGACGTCCTCCAGGGCTGTCGCGTCGACTGCACGCCGCGCCGACGTCGAGACGGCAGCCTGGAGGAGTCGGCCTCGACGGTGGCGACGGCCTGTCGCCGCCGGCGTCGCGGGCGACCCTCGTGCCGCGCCGCCGCCGACGGCGGCGTGGGCCGGTCAGTCGGCGACGAACGCCGCCGCCGTCTCGTCGTCGTCCTCGTAGAGCGTCCAGAGCAGCCGGGTCGCGTGCGAGCGGTGGGGTGCCCACCGCTCCGCGGTCGCACGCATCGCGCCGTGGTCGTCGTCCGCGTGGCCGTACAGCGCCGTCATCGCGCGGCGCACCGCCAGGTCGCCGACCGGGAACACGTCCGGGCGCCCGAGAACGAACAGGAGGTAGATGGAGGCGGTCCACTCACCCAGCCCGTAGACGTCGGTGACTGCCGCGCGGACCGTGGCCTCGTCGGCGTCGGCGAGTGTCGCGCGGTCGATACGGCCCTCGACCCACGCCGTCGCCGCGGCGCGGAGGTAGTCGGCCTTTCGCTCGCCGAGCCCCGCTGCCGCGAGCGACGCCTGGTCGGCAGCGAGCGTCGCCGCTGCCGTCACGCCGTCGTCGAACGCCGGCAGGGCGAACAGCCGTTCGCGGACGGCCCGCGCCGCGGCTGTCGACACCGACTGCGAGCAGACCGAGCGCGCGAGCCGCCGGAACCCCTCGCCGGAGGGGACCGGCTCGACGGTCGGGACGCCGTAGCGGTCGACGAGCGCCGCCGTCACCGGGTCGACACGCAGGCTCTCGGTCGGTCCGTCGGTCACGGGCCGAAGTGGAGACGAGCGCCACAAAGCGTTTGCCGTCGGACGGGACGACGAATGGGAGCGTTTTTGCCACACCCGACCCGAACAGCTGGTGCGACGCTCGGTTGGTGTAGTCCGGCCAATCATGTTGGCCTTTCGAGCCGACGACATGGGTTCAAATCCCATACCGAGCATCCTCCCGAACTGCCGCCTCGCCGGCGCGAGATACGTCTTCGATGCCGCCGTCCGGCAGACGCAGGAGTTCGCGCTCCTGCGGCAACGTTTTATATATCTGGCGATCGATGATACAGTGTGCCGAGCGTCGCCGCCGTCGCGACACGAACTGTCGCGGAACGCGCCTACAAGTGACCGAATCCAGCCGCCACCAGCAGTCGACGCCAGCCGAGCAGACTGTCACGCACGAGTCGCCGAGTTCCCCCGTCGACGAGTCGCGAGCGAGCCAGGCCGGCTCTACAGCCGTCGGCGTCGGTCTCCGGCGCGACCTCGACGAGTGGACGGGGTCCACCGGCGACGGCGTGACAGTCGAACGCCGCGGGCCGGCTGCCGGTGAGGCGTCGACTCGGTCCTCGTTCCGGTCGCCGACGGTCCGTACAGCTACTTCGCAGCGAGCCTGGGCGCGAGGCTCGCGGAGCGGCGGAGCGCCTCCGTCGAGCTGCTCACCGTCGTCCTGGCGACCGCCGGTCGAACAGAGCGGATGCAGGCCGACGCGCGCCTCAACAACTTCGCCAGCGAGTTCGACGACGTACCGGTCGACTGCGACGTGGTCGTCGACGACGACGTCGCAGCGACGCTCGCCGACCGGGCGCGGGACCACGGAGTCGTCTGTATCGGCGGCTCGGACCGGTCCCTGTTCAGGCGGGTGCTCTGGGGGACGGTCCCGGACCGGCTGGCCGACCGATCCGACGTGCGCGTGCTCGTCGTCCGCGGCGACACGACCGGCTGACCCCGGGTCGGGTCACCGGAGCTTCTCGTACGACCGCTCGAGGTCGACCACCGGCTCCGGGTAGTCGATACCGAGCTCGACGCCGTGCTCGGCCTGTTCGCGGCTGCTCAGCTTCCACGGCTCGTGGGCGTACTCCGGCGAGAGCGGGTCGAGCTCCGGGAGCCAGTGGGTGACGTAGTCGGCGGCGCCGTCGTAGTTGCGGGCCTGCTTGACGACGTTGAAGTAGCGGTCCCGGGAGTCGTTGCCGACGCCCGCGACGTACGCCCAGTTCCCGTAGTTCGAGGCCGGGTCGTAGTCGACGAGCCGCGTCTCGAAGTGTGCCGCGCCGCGGCGCCAGTCGACCCGGAGGTTGTTCGCGAGGAACGAGGCGACGACCTGTCGCCCCCGGTTCGACATGTAGCCCGTCCGGTTCAGCTCGCGCATGTTCGCGTCGACGAAGGGTATGCCCGTCTCGCCGGCGGCCCACCGCTCGAACGCGCGCGCCGCCGCGTCGTCCGCCGCCGGGTCGCGCCAGTCGATATCCGTCCGCCCGCGGATGCCGCCGAGGTCGAAGAACGTCGCGCCGTGCTTGGCGAACTGGAACTGGTAGAAGTCGCGCCAGAGCAGTTCGAAGACGAGCCAGTACGTCGACTCGTTCGAGACGCGCAGGTCCTCGTACCGGTCGACCTCGTCGTGGACGTACCGCGGCGAGAGACAGCCCTCGTTGAGCCACGGCGAGAGCTTCGAGGAGTAGCCCTGGCCGAGCATCCCGTTCCGGGTCTCCTTGTACTCGCGCAGGCGGTCCTCGTCCCAGAGATACCGCTCGATGCGGTCGAGCGCAGCCGACTCGCCGCCCTCGAACGGGAGCACCCCGCGGTCGTCCGTCGCCGGGTCGTCGACGCCGAGGTCGGCGGGCGTCGGGACGTCACCCGGCGCCGGCGCGTCGTCTGGCAGGGGCGGAAGATCGGGGATCCCGAGCGGCGGTCGGACGCTCGCGTCGGACTCGACCGACGTCCGGAACGCCGTGTAGGTGTCAGCGACGTTCCGGTAGTCGCTCGGCAGGTCGTTTATATGATAGAGCGTGTGGCCCCAGTAGCGCCGGGTGTCGACACGCCCGTCGAGGCCGCGCAGGGCCTCGCGCACGGCGGCCTCGGCGCCGGCCTCCTCCGGACACGGCCAGGTGTGGAAGTGGACGGTGTCGGCGTCGACGTGGTCGGCGACCGCCGCGACGACGTGCTCCGTCGGGCCCTCGCGGACGACGAGGTCGGCCCCGCGGTCGCGGAGTGAGTCGCGCAGGTCGGCGACCGACTCGCGGCGGAACCGCGCGCGGAACCCGCCGGTCTTCTCGTACCGGAACGAGTCGCCGCCGCCGAACTCGCTGCTGCCGTACGCCCGCGGGTCGAACGCGTACACCGGGACGACCCGGTCTGCAGCTGCCGCCTCGGTCAGCGCCTCGTGGTCGTGGAGCCGGAGGTCCCGCCGGAACCAGACGAGGGCGGTGTCGGACACGGTGTGTTCGACGGGCGCGTGTGACGTGAACCCTGTGTCTCCGTCGGGCGCAGCCGCGCCCTACCCGAGCCACTCCTCGGGCTTCGTGTCGTAGTCCACCTCGCTCGCGCCGATGCGCTCCTCGATATCCGAGTCGAGGTCGTGGGTCTCGAACCGCTCGCCGTCGTAGCGGATCCGTCGACCGACCTCGCGCGGCGTCGGCTCGCGGTTACGACGGCGAGCGATCTCGAGGTCGTGCTCGTCGTACTCCTTGACGATCGTCGCGAGGTTGACGGGCCGGCCCCAGAGCGTGTACACCCGCTCCAGCACGCGCTTCGCCTGCTCGACGTCCAGTTGGACGCCGTTGTACTGGTGCCCGAGGAGGAGTTCGCCGCGGTTGTCGAAGTTGCCGTCGTAGACGTCGACGGTCGGCTTGCCGAAGTTCGTGAACTGGAGCAGGAGCTTCTTCTTGACGTCCTCGTACTCCGCGCTCGTCACCCGGTAGTCGCCAGACGAGCGGGCGAACTCGTAGGTGAAGTAGTTGTTGTCGCGGACGAACTCCTCCGTGAGGAAGGCGTCCACGAAGGTGACGTCGTTGTGGCTCTCGCGCACCTCGCGCATCCGTGCCCAGCCGACGTCCCGGTCGACGTGCGCCAGCGCCTCGGCGACGCTCTCGTAGCGCGCGTCGTCGAACAGGTAGCGGCCGATCTCGGCGAGTTCGTCGCGCCCGACCCGGCGGAGGAACCCGCGGTACTGCGGCTTGGCCAGCGAGTAGTGGCGCTCGGCCAGCCCCGCGTAGCTGAGCAGCTTCCACGGGTACGACCCGGCGTCGAGCTCGCCGGACAGCGCCCGGTCGACGCCCTCGGGGTCGACCCGCGGGTCGCCGTCGGCGGCCAGTTCGGCGAGTTCGTCGAGGACGTCCGGGCCGGCGCCGGCGACGGCGGGATGGGGCTCGAGTCGCTCCTCGACCTCGTCGAAGTCGACGACGTCGTGGAAGTTCGCCGGCGTCACGCCGTCGACACGGAGCAGGCGTTCGACGACCTCGCGCCGGTTCGCGGTGTTCTCGACGTACTCCCAGAGCTCCTTGCCGAGCTTGTAGGGGTTGAGACCGGGCGACCCGAGGACCCGCGCCTGGTGGTCGGCGTAGGTGAGGAACTCGTCGGTGCCGGCGAACCGCTCCTCGCCCATCATCAGCGACTCCCAGTACGCCGCCCACCCCTCGTTCATCACCTTCGTCACGCGCTGGCCGGCGAAGTAGTGGGCCTCGCGCCGCAGGATCTCGAGCGTCTCGCGCTGCCAGTCGGCCATCTCGACGGCCCGGTCGGTCTCCTCGTCGTAGGTCATCCCGTGCTCGCGGAGGTAGGCGAGCACGTCCCGTCGGGGCTCGTCGAGGCGCGCCTCGGCCGCTGCCTCCGCGCGCTCGTCCAGCCACTCCTCGTCGAACACCTGACCGCGGACGTCCGCGGAGAGATCCATCTCCTCGAGCCGGTCGCGCAGGTCTTCGGGGTCGACCGACTCCTCCGCGTCGACGGACTCGGTGTAGGCGCTGTGCTGGTCGATCGTGTCGGTCAGCACGGAGACGGTGTCGACGAACCGCTCGACGCGCTCGCGGCCGATATCGGGGTCGCTCGCGTAGCCGGCGATCGTCTCCGCGTGGCGCTCTAGCATCGCCGCGGCGTTCGGCCCGCTCGGGCGGTCGTCGTCCGCGTCGCGGTCGACACGCGCGCCCGGCAGACGCTCGCCGCCCTCGCGGTCGTGGCCGTCGACGAACAGCCCGAACCACTCGTTGTTGGCGAAGAAGTCGGCGTGGGCCTCGACGTGAGTGATCACCGCCTTCTGGTCGGCGAGCGAGTTCGACTCCTGGAGGAAGGCGTTCGCGGGGTCGTCGTTGTTGACGATCTCGAACGCCTTGCCGGCCCCGAACTGGCTCTGCTTGCGCTGGCGGTCGTACTTCATCCCCCAGCGCCAGTGCGGGAAGCGGGTCTGGAACCCGTCGTAGGCGATCAGCTGGTTCATCTCGTCGTTCGTCACCACCCAGTAGTTCACCCGGTAGGGGTCGAGGCCGAGCTTCCGGGCCAGCCGGCCGGCCTCGCGCACCGGCTCCTGGAGGCGGGCGGCGGCCCGCTTCGCGGCGACACGGTCGTCTCTCACGCCTCCACCTCCGACGACTCCGTCGAGAGGATACGGTAGATGGCGTCGGTCACGTCGTCGGGGTCGGAGACGTAGGCGACGACGACGCCGTCGTCGCCGTCGAACGCCGTCTCGAGCTCCTCCGCGTGGGTGGCGTTGATCGCCGTCCCGCCGGGCTGGGTCTCGACGTACGCGTGGAGGTTCGCCGGGATGTCGCTCATCAGCGGCACGACGTTGTCCGTCGTGTCGTTCGAGGAGTTCTCCGAGTCGCCGGCGGCCAGCACGTAGCGGTTCCACTCGCTCCACGGGTAGCGCTCCTCTAACACCTCCTTCGCGAGCTCGTACGCCGACGAGATGCGCGTCCCCCCGCCCGACCGGATGCCGAAGAACTCCTCGCGGTCGACCTCCCACGCCTCGGCGTCGTGGGCGATGTAGACGAACTCGGCGCGGTCGTACTTGCCCTGGAGATACCAGTCCAGCGGCGAGAACGTCCGCTCGACGAGTTCGCGCTTGCGCTCGCGCATCGATCCGGACACGTCTCGGACGTTGAGAACGACGACGTTTCGCTCCCGCTCTGTCACCGTCTCTGGGTGGCGGTAGCGCTCGTCCTCGCGGCGGAACGGCACCCGCTGGAGGCCGTCACGCCGGATGCGCTCGACCGCCGTCTCACGCTCGACGTTCGCCGCCATCTCCTCGAACGACGCCCACCGGTCCTTGTCGTCCGTCTCGTCCCAGACGTCGGTCACGTACGCCCGCGAGACGAGGACGTGCTCCTCGCGGAGCCACCGGAACGTCTCGTCCGGCGTCGTGTTCGCGACGCGGACCGCCTCGCGGACGTAGCTCTCGTCGAAGTCGGTGGCGAGCTTGCGCTTCAGCCCGCGCTTGAAGAACCGCTCGAAGTCGAGGGTAGAGTTCGGTCCGGCGCGGGTCAGTTCGGTGAAGTCGCCGTCGACCTCCTCGACAACCTCCTTCCCCTTCGGCTCGAGGTCGAGCCCCAGCGCCTCGTCGAGTTCGCGGGCGAACTCCTCCGGGTCCATCTCGTAGTACTCGTGGTCGCCGCCCTCCTCACCGGGGTCGCCCTCCTCGTCGCCGTCGTCGGTGGGGTCGACCGGCTGCCCGGGCTCGGGCGTGCCGCCCTGTCCCTGCCCGACGCCGCCGACGTCCTTCGGGTCGTAGGCGAACTCGGGCAGGTCGACGATCTTGATCGGCACCCGAACGGCGTCCGGTCCGCTCCCGCCGAGGTCGCCGTGCTCGATGAACTCCGTCAGGTCCTCGCGGCGCTCCTCGCCGATCTCGCGGAACCGCTCGAGGTCCTCTCTCAGTCCCACTGGTCGGACACCTCCCGGAACACCGCACGCGAGGTCAGCTCCGCCGACGCACGGGTGTAGCCGCGCTCGACGAGCCGGTCGAGCGTCCTCGCTTTCACCCGCTCGGTCTCGGTGTCTGTCGGCGGGTCGGCCCACTGGTTCGGGTCGAGATCGGGGAACAGCCGGCGGACGTCTGCCCAGTCGTTCTGCTCCAGGACCGCCCGGATCACCGGCACCTCGCCGAGGTCGACGTCGGTCACGGCGAAGCCCTCGTCGCGGTTCTCCCACGCGTAGCGGTTCAGCGCGGTGATGATCCGGTCACGCCGGAACGACTCGACCGTCGACGACGGCTCGTTGCGGACGTAGTCGTCGTCGTCGAACCGCCCGAGGTGGTCGGTTTCGAACAGCTTCATCAGCAGGGCATCCGGCTCGACCGGTCCACGCTCCGTCTCGACCTGCTCGTCGCCGGCCCACGCGTAGACGTGTTCGACGTACTCCTCGACGGTCGCCTCGTCGACGCCCGTCTCCGCGAGGACGGCGTCGCGCACGTCCGCGGCCTGCCGCTCGAACACGTACTCGTGGGCGGCGGCGACGCGGCTCTCGTACTCGGCCACCTCGGCGCGCGAGAACACCGGCGCGCCGCCGAGGTTCTCGGCCATCGCGTCGAGGACGTTCTCCGGGGTGACGACCGACTCCACCGGCAGATCCGGGTGCGAGCGGTCGCGGTCGGCGGCGAGGAGGTCCGCGAGTGTGTCGCGGGTGTAGGTGACGGGGATGCCGTGGCTCCCGTCCTCGCCCGCGAGGTCGTACCTGTCGGCGTCGATACGCTCGCCGTCCCCGTCGCGGATCCAGCCGCGGTCGAACAGCAGCGCCTTCTCGACGAGCGTGCGGTCCGGCGGCAGCACCTCGGCGTCGAGGCGGGTCAGCACGGCGTACGTCGCCGCCGCCTCGACCGCGTGGGGCGCGAGTTCGCGCTCGACGACCTCGCCGTCGGCGCCGCGGGTCGAGACGTGGAGCGCCTCCCGCACCCGCTCGTCTATCTCGTCCGGGTCCGAGACGCCCCACACCGCCGTCTCGTCCGTCAGCTCCCGGCGGATCAGCTCCGCCTCCAGCGAGAGGTTGGTGAGGTAGCCGAACTCGTGGCGGTCGAGACGACGCTTGAGCGCCTTCAGCGGGTCCCGCCCGTTCCGGTCGGCGTACTTGTCGAGTTCGGCGTCGAGGTCCGGGTTCGAGATGACGACCAGCTGGGTGTCGATATCCATCCCGACGCCCTTGTCGAGTTTCACACGCTCCTCGTCGGGGACGTTCAGCAGCTTCCGGAGGAGGTCGGCGTGCTGCGAGGCGTCCTCGACGATGGTGAGCAGGCCGTTGCCCTGTGACAGCACGCCGTCGTAGCTGAACGCCTGCGGGTTCTTCCGCCCGCGCGAGCCGAGTTCGCGGAGCATCCCCGGCATCCACGACCCGACGAGGCGCTCTTTCGGCGTGCCGTCGTCCTCGGCGTGGAGGACGCCGATCCCCTGGCCCACGTCGACGACGAAGTTCTTGACCCGGAGGTGTTTCGGACCCGTCACCGCGGAGAACAGGTCGTCCCGACCGGCACGGCGGTAGCGCTCCTCCAGGTGGTCGTACGCCTCGCGCGAGAACGGGTCGAGTTCGGCCGACACGACCGTCTGGATGTGGTCGTCGCTCGCCGCGTTGAGGTCGGCGAGCAGGTCCGCCCGCACCGACTCGGGAAACACCGAGAGCGGGTGGGTCTGGACCGGGCTCGGATACCAGTCCGACTCGTCCTCGGGAACCCGGTCGCCGTAGGCGAGTCCGCGCGTCTCGCCGTCGGCGCTGGCGACGTTCCACTCGAGGGTGTAGCGCCGGCCCGCCTCCGTCTTCGAGTACTCGCGCAGGCCGTTTATCAGACAGCGCTTCAGCTCCGACTTCCCGGTCGCGGTCGGGCCGTCGAACCAGACGATCTTCTCGCCCTTGCCCCGGTCGGCGGCGATCGTCCGCAGGTCGTCGACGAAGCCGTTCAGCACGCCCGTGTTGCCGAGGATGGCGTGCTCGCCGTCGTTGTGCGGGTCGTCGAAGAAGCGGTAGCGTTCGCGCTCCTCACCCTCCTCGACGACGGTTCTGGTGCCCATCGACTCCACGGCCTCGAGGAGGTACTTCGCGGCGTGAGCGGCGATAGAGGGGCGTTCGAACGCCCGCTCGACGTACTCCGAGATCGACAGCGGCGGCTCGTAGGCCGCGTCGAGTTCGCGGTCGGCCCGGCGGACGTAGTCGCGCTCGCGCATCAGCTGCCCTCTTCGAGTTCGCTCTTGGCCACCTCCGCGCCGGCGAACTCGAGCACCTCGGCGGCGCCGTCGCGGGAGTAGCCACGGTCGACCAGCGCCTCGACCCACGCGTTTCGCTCCTCGTCGTCCAGCTCGTTCGCGCTCACCAGCGCCGAGAAGTTGATGTTGTGTTTCTTGTCCTCCCAGAGCTTGCGCTCCAGCGCGCGCCGCAGGCGGTCGTTCTCCTGCGGGTCGAACCCGCGACCCTCGCGGGCGCGTCGGGACACCCAGTTCGACACCTCCTGCCGGAAGTCGTCCTTCCGGTCGCCGGGGACCTCGAGCTTCTCCTCGACCGAGCGCAGGAACGTCTCGTCTGGCTCCTGCTCCCTGCCCGTCAGCTCGTCCTCGACGGTGGCGTCGTCGATGTAGGCCATCACGTGGTCCATGTACTTCTCGCCCTGGCGCTGGATCTCGTCGAGGTCGTACGCGAGCGCGTGACGCACGTCGTCGATCGCGCGCTCCTTGTACTCCTCGCGGACGAGCTCGAGGTAGCGCAGGTAGCGGTCGACGTTCTCCTCGGGGATCGAGCCGTGGTTCTCGATGTTCGCCCCGAAGTGTGTGAACACCGAGAGCGGCGAGAGGTAGCCCCGTCCGCGGTGGGTCGAGTCCATGATCGCCTCGGCGATCTCGTCGCCGATGAACCGCGCCGAGACGCCGTCCAGCCCCTCCGCGATGTCGGCTTTCTCCTCGGCCTCCTCGCGGAGCTTGCGGACGTCGACGTCGTCGCCGTCGTCGATCTCGCCGTTGTACGCCTTTGCCTTCTGGACGAGCGAGACGGTACCGTCCGGCTCCTCGATGCGGGTCAGCACGCCGAACAGGCCGGCCATCTCCATCGCGTGCGGCTCGATATGCATGTCCGGCACGTCGGCGTTGCTGAGCATCTTGCGGTAGATCTCCGCCTCCTGCTCGTACTCGAGGACGTACGGGAAGTCGATCCGCTTGGTGCGGTCGTTGAACGCCTCCATCTTCTCGTCGCCCTTCTTCTCGCGGTACTCGGGCATGTTCGTCCGCCCGACGATCACCTGGTCGATGTCGATCCGCGGGTTGTTCTTCGGCTTGATCGTCTGCTCCTGCGAGGCGTGGAGGAAGTCGTAGAGGAACTCGCGCTGGAGCTTCAACAGCTCCTCGCCGGAGAACAGTCCGCGGTTGGCGTTACAGAACGCGCCCGAGTAGTCGAACGCCCGCGGGTCGGACTCGCCGTAGATGGCGATCTTCGAGTAGTTGACGTCGCCCGTCAGTTCCGTCTCGTCCTGGTTTTTCTTATCCTTCGGCTCGAACGTCTCGACGCACTGGCGCTTGTTCTCGCTCGCGACGAGACGGACGACCTCGACGTGGTTCTCGATCACCGCCTGCAGGTCGTCGTCGTAGTGCGCGAGCAGTTCGTCCATGTAGAACTCGCTCGCCGGGTCGAGGCTCTGCTCGTTCCGGATCGTGTACGGCGCGTCGAGCGCGTCGTTCAGCCGCTCCAGCACCCGGTCTCGCTGTCCCTGTGGCAGGAGAACGATCGGATCCTGGTTCATCGGCGACGTGACCACGTCGTCTGCGGGGTCCTGGTCACGGATGACGTCACAGAGGTCCGTCCACCGGAACGTGTACATCCGTCCGGCGTCGGTCATCGTGTAGTCCTCGAAGTACCGGCGCACCATCCAGTCGAAGTGTGACTTGCCGCTCCCGACGGGGCCGAGCAGGAGCTTGATCCGCTTCTCCGGCCCGAGGCCACGGGCGCCCGACTTCACCTTGTTGACGAACTCGTGGATCGCCTCGTGAACCTCGCGCCCGTAGAAGACGTTCTCGCCGTCGTGGACGGGGTCGTCGCTCGCCATCAGGTACTCGACCACGCCGGCGTCTTCGTCGTACTCGGTGCCGTAGTGGTCGAACATGTCGGCGACCCGCTGGTGGGCGTTTCGCGCGATCCGTGGGTCGTCGTACAGTTCGTCGAGGTACCAGTCGAAGCTCTTCGCCTCGCGCAGATCGCCGGGCACCGACTCGCGGTACTCCCGGCTGAGGTCGGCCAGGGTCTCCATCTCTCCGGTCATGGTATTCGTGTCTCGCCCTCCGCCCGGGACGGTGTGGTGTGTGTCTTCGTACCACGCCACGGTCTGGGTCCGCCGGTCACGGGGGTTCGCGGGAGCCGAGACTAAAACACGATAGAGACGTCAGTCGCATAAGGCTTGACCCAACTCTCTCCCCACTCTGTCCGAGGGATGCGGTGCCGGCGGTCCGGCGAGGGGGCTCCGGCGGCACCGGTATGTGGCTGGCCGACGAACGCGGCGGCGTGAGCGACGACACACCGCCGGGCGGCTGGGCGACGTGGAACGAGGAGCCGGACGGCCCAGTCGTGTTCGCCTACCGGCCCGACGTGTTCGACGCCGAGCGGTTTCCCGCGGCCTGTCTCCCGACGGTCCACGTCTCGAACGCCTCTCGGCGGCCCGGGGTGCGCGCGAGCGGGCGGTGGTACGCCGCGCTCCGTGTCGAGCCGGAGGTACGCGTCGAGCGGTCGACACACGACTCGCGCGCGGCGGCGCTCGCGGCGGCCCGCGACCTCGCGCGGGCGTTCGACGCCGGCGAGGTGGACTACCGCGGGGCCTACCAGGTGCTCCGCGGTCGGCAGGCCTACCTCGACCGGCTCGACGACCTGACCGGGAGGAGTTAAGCCGCCGCAGGCACACGCATCACGCGTGCCGACCGTCACGCTCGTCGGCGAGCGACTCGCCGACCCGGGCCGGGAGTTCGTCTTCGAAGGGGAGGCGTCCGGCTGTGAGGGCTGTCCCTACCGGAGCCAGTGTCTCAACCTCACCGAAGGGGTGCGGTACCGGATCACCTCGGTCCGGGAGAACGCCCGGACGCTCGAGTGTGCGCTCCACGACGTCGGCGTGCGCGCGGTCGAGGTCGAGCCGGCGAACGTCCCGGTCAACGTCCCGTCGCGGGGCGCCTACGCGGGGTCGCGGGCAGCGCTGGCCGGCGACTGCCCACACACCGAGTGTCCGAGCCACCCCTACTGTGTCCCGGACGGTGCGGACTTCGACCGCGAGTACCGGATCGTCGAGGTGCTCGGCGACCCGCCCCACGACTACTGCCAACTCGACCGGGACCTGACAGCCGTTGAGTTCGCGCCGCCGGACGACGCCTAAGGGCCGACCTCACCGGCGCGCTCGGCGACGTAGCCGAAGATCTCCTCGTAGCCCTCGGCGGAGAACAGGACGGGGTAGAACGGCTCGTCGGCGACGAGCGAGCGCCCGTCGGCGCTGGCGAACGTCTCGCCCGGTTCGACCCGCCGGAAGTTCTCGGCGTGAACCTCGTAGCGCTCCGCGGGCGGCTTCGACACGGGGTCGCCGAGCCGGAAGGCCGGTAGGCTCCGTGACTCGGGGGGAGGCGAGAGCGCCCCCGTCGCGGCGAGGAACGCCCGGGACAGCCGCTCGGCGCTGTCGGCGGCCTCGTCGCTGCCCTGGAGGCCACACTCGGCCTCGACGAGCGGCGTCGCCTCGATTGCGAACGGACGGCCCTCCGGGCCGCTGACGTCGACGACGGCGCTGACCGGCAGGCGCGAGACGACGTCGCGGGCCGTCCCCGTCGCGCCGTTGAGGATGGCGATCGGGTCGGCGTACGACTGCGTCGAGTGGAGCGACAGCGTCGTCAGCCCGCGGATCTCCGCCGCCAGCCCGCGGGCGAGACGGGCCTCGTGGCCGTCCGGCGCGTCGTCGAACGCCCGGTTGAGGTCGGTGTCGACGTAGCGCACGCCCGTCTCGATCGCGCGCTCGTTCGCGACGACGAGCTTCACCGGCCGCTCTACCGGCGGCGGGTCTGCGACGAGTCGCTCTACCGCCCGGACGCCGCAGGGCTCGTCGCCGTGGATACCGCCGACGACGGCCACCTCCGGCGGGCCGTCGCCGAGCGTGTACGTTCGCATCTGTACGGACAGAGGCGGCCCGCCGAGAAAGGCGTTGCTAGTCTCGTTTCGGAGCGCCGTCGACGCCGCGGGCTCGCCGTCGCGCCGGGCGGCGGACGTGCTCTCCCGCTCTGGAGACAGCGCGCCCGTCCCCCGACAGGAGACACCCCCGGCGGGGGCATCGGTCGTCGACGAGACCACCGTGCGGACCGCGCGCCCCGTATCGCCGCTCGCTGTCGTCCGTCGAGCGGATCGACGGGAGCCTCACTCGAGCCGTTCGGCGTACTCGTGGTCAGCCGGTCTCGCCTCCGGCTGTTTCCCGTCGAGTTCGATCTGCCACCCGTCGAGCACAGTCGGGTCGCCGAGCGCAGCCGTGAGCGTGGTCCGTACCCCGCGGACGTCGACCCCGTAGTAGTCGTCCGGGACGCCCTGGAGGTACTCTAACGCCGTCTCGAAGAGGTTACGCATCCCGTCGTCGTTCTCGAAGTCGAAGTGCTTGTACGCGCCCGCCGCGGCTTGGACCATCCCGTGGAGGAAGGCGCTCTCCGTGCTTCCGCTGCCGTAATTGTACCACTCTGATTCAGAGCAGTCATGCGATTCATGGAACGCGCCGGATTTGTACAGACGAACACCGTGAATCACCGCCCGCCGGAGAGTCCCGTGTTCCCACCCGTTCGACACGGCCCGATCTTGCCGCCACCCTGTCGGGTTCCCTGAAATCGGTGGGCCTACCTTCGGGTCCTTCGTATGTTCGTTCATACGCTATTTGCTGGCTGCGCGAACCTGTTCCTCTCACAATACAATCAATACACTC
>KI543181.1:96674-98036 GCA_000496195.1 uncultured archaeon A07HB70 | reverse complement strand
CTATGCAGCCCGCAGCGCGACTCGGCGATCTGACTGCACACGGCACGGGTCTCGGTCACGGCCCCGGGAGTCCGGACGTCCTCATCGGCGGTCAGCCGGCCTGGCGGGCGGGTGTCGACTTTCACGCCTGTCCGCTGGTGCTCGGGGCCCAGCCTCACGCCGGCGGCCCGACGACGACCGGAAGTTCGACAGTTCTGATAAACGGCTACCCGGCTGCAAGAGCCGGGGACATAATCGTGGAGAACGGCCCTCCGAACACCATCACGATTGGCGAGCCGACGGTGCTCATCGGGGGTGGATCAGCGTCGGCGGAGCCGGCCTGGGCAGCATCGCTGTACGAGCAACTGTCGTCGTACGTCCCCGAGTACAACCAGAGCGTCACGGAGCGGGACCTCGGAAGGGGAGGTGAACAGCTAAGCAACCAGACGATCAACCTCTACGTCACCGCCGACGGCGGGGAAGCCGTCTTTTCCTTCCGCACGGACGGGTCCAACCGGATCGAAGAGTTCCAGCGAGGTGGCCGCGAGGTCGCCACCGTTCGCATGGAGACCGATCGAGAAACTGTCGAGCGGATAACGGGCTCACAATCGCCAGCCGAGGCGTTCCGCCAGGCCATCGCCGACGGCGACATCAGTATCAGCGGAATCGGAACCGTCCAGGAGATCAAGTGGCGGATACTCAACGGGATACGGGCACTCTCGTGATATCCTCCCCGTCCTGAACGAACGGGGTTTCCTCCGGGGGAGTCTCGGCTATGCCGATTACCCGGACGCAACGTTCCCGCCACAGTGGACGGTACTCAGGTCTGTGCGTCGTTCTTTGAGACTTTGGTACGGGTGTGGTGTCCCCGACCAATCGTGCTCGTCCCACTCGAACCGCACGGGCTTCGAGAGCTACGTAGCCTGGGGTACGGCGTTCCCATGCTCACTTCGAGCCCCGACGGCGACGTGAGCGCCTCCTACGCGCTCGATCTGAAGAGCATAGCCGCCGAACGTGGGCTATCGGGCGACGTGTATAACGACCCGGCGAAGCTGTTGGAGGTGTGTCTGTACGTCCGTGACAAGTACGACCACCTAACGGACGAAACACCGGCTTATAATGCGCTTGTAGCCGCCGAACACGCCGGGCTTCGGTTCAAAGACCTCGAAGAAAGGATACTCGGGCGGGATAGCCACCGATTAGCGAAATCAGTCTATGGGGAACTGTCCCCGTCGGAGTTAGAGTAGCCAGCTTCTGCTGGAAACCCTCAGCAGCTGATACAAACACCGTCCTGAATGTAGAGATTGCATCCGTCGCAAAACTGTCTATTGATTCTCACACGGCACCGTTTTCATTGACCTCGATAACAGCCACCTTCGATAT
>KI543181.1:93295-96654 GCA_000496195.1 uncultured archaeon A07HB70 | reverse complement strand
CCAAGCGGCCAACGGCGGCGGACTCAAGACCCGCTCTACAGAGTTCGTCGGTTCGAATCCGGCCCCTCGCACTCTACGCCACGCCGGGGCCGTCCGAGTCTCCAGTCGAACTGCACGGGTCCGCTCGGGAGCACTCCGTAGTCCGCTGATCCCCACAGAACCGCTCCTAGCAGCCGTCTTGCCGCGCCGGTCCGTGACACCAGCCGTGGCAGCCGGTGACGAGCGCGGCGAGCGGAGACGGCGTCGCCACGACCTGACCGCGGTCCGTATCCGGTACGAGACGGGCCCGGACCGGGTCGCGTTCCGCCCGAGCGGCGCAGACCCGCCCCGTGGTGAGTGGCTGTCGGCAGCCGACCGGACCGTCCGGTCGCTCGCGGCGTGGCGCTAATCGACGAGGTCGTGCATCGTCTCGCAGTACTCGGCGGCGACTAGCGGCTCCGCCTCCACCGTCTCGATTGCGCGGCCACAGCCGTGCGCGAGGCGGCGCTTCGCGTCGCTCTCGGGCACCTTGTTCTCCACCACCGTCGCTGCCGTCTCCAGCGCCGCCGTCGCCGTCTCCAACCGGCGTTCCCGGGCGGCGGCGGCGGCCTCGTCGAACAGCTGTGTGAGCGTGGCCCGCACGTCGGCGGGCAGGTCGTCCATGGAGAGAGCCGGGGTGGCGCGTTCTTGAAACCGACGGGCCTATGTCCGGACCGGACCAGCCGCCGCTATGGACGACGAGGAGGCGGCCCGCCGGGCCGCGACGGCGGCGACGGCGGCGAACGACGCCGGGGCGCTCGCAGCCGGCTACGGCGAGGTCGACCCCGACGTCAAGTCCGGGCCGACCGACTTCGTAACCGCCGCCGACCACGCCGCACAGCGGCTGGTGCTCGACCACCTTGCCGACGCCTACCCGGACGAGCCGGTCGTTGGCGAGGAGGACGGCGACGACCACCGCCTCCGCGAGTCGGTGCCAGAGGCCGGGCCGGCGTGGATCGTCGACCCGATCGACGGCACCGCGAACTACGTCCGGGGGCTGCCGGCGTGGGCCTGTGCCGTCGCCTGCGTCGTCGACCGCGACCCGGTCGCCGCCGCGGTCGTCACTCCGGAACACGACCGGCGGTACGTCGCCGGCGCGGGCGGGACGCGACGCGACGGGACGCGGGTCGAGACGAGCGACGACGCCGACCCGCGCGAGTGCGCCGTCGTCCCGTTCTACTGGTGGGCGTACGACGAGCGAGACGCGTACGCCGCGGGTGTCGCAGCCGCGCTCCGCCGGTTCGACGATATCCGCCGACTCGGGTCGGCACAGGCGTCGCTCGCCGCCGTCGCCGGCGGCGAGATGGCCGGCGTCTTCACCGACCGCCGGGTGTCGTCGTGGGACGCCGTCGCGGGCGTCCACCTCGTCCGGCAGGCGGGCGGACGGGTGACCGACCTCGGCGGCGAGCGGTGGACAGTCGGGGCACGCGGGCTGGTGGCGTCGAACGGTGCTCCCGCGGTCCACGACGCGCTCGCGGCCTGCGCCGCGGCTGCGGACGATCGGGCGCAGTAGGCGACCGTCACCGCAACCCTGAAGCGCGACGCCCGCCGCCGGTCTGGTATGTCGATCGCCAGCCGGGTCGAGGCCGACCCCGAGCGCGCGTGGGTCGCGGCGGCGCTGGCCGTCCTCCTCGCCGTCGCCGGCGGCTCCGTCGCCTTCCCGCGGGCCGTCTACGACGGCTTCGTCTGGCAGTACTTCTGGGGGCCGGTCGCCGCCGACGCCCACGCCGCGACATGTGCTGTCCGGGCTGGCGGGACGACGACGTACCTCGACGCCGCCGGGTCCTGTACGTCCGCCGCGGGTATCGTCGCGTACCCCGGCTACACGCTCGTCTCCGAGGCGGGGTACGTCGTCGTGCTCCTCCTCGCGCTCTCGGGCGTCGTCCTCCTGCTCCGCCGGCTCCGACTCGGGAGCAGCCGAGGACTCGTCGTCGCGCTCCTGCCGCTGGTCCTGTTCGGCGGCGCGCTCCGCGTCGTCGAGGACGCCACCGACACCGGCGAGCTCCTGACCTACCCGCTGAACACGCTGGTCATCAGTCCCGTCATCTACGTGACGGTGTTCGTCGTCGCGCTCGCGGCGCTCCTGACCGCCGTCGCCGTTGCACGCCGCGGCCTCGTCCGGTCGCACCACAGGGCGCTGTCCGGCATCGGGACGGGGGTGCTGCTCGCGACGCTCGCGCTGCTCGCCGCCGTCGCCGCCGACGACGCGTTCTACCCGCAGGTGTTCGCCGTCGTCTTCGTAATCGCGACGCTCGCCGTCGGCGCCGTCCTCCTCGTGCTGCGGCGGCTCTTCCCGGAGACCCTCGCCGGCACCGGCCTCACCCTCTCCGGCGTCGTCCTGTGGAGCCACGCCGTCGACGGCGCCGCGAACGTCGTCGCCCTCGACTGGATGCCCGCGCTCGGTGCCGGGGGGAACCTCGTCCCGAAACACCCGGTCAATCGCTTCGTCGTCGACGTCACCGGGAGTCTCCTGCCGGGGTCGGTGCTCGCCGTCACCGGCGACGCGTGGCCGTTCCTCCTGGTGAAGCTCGTCGCCGCGGCGCTCGTCGTCGCCGTCTTCGACGAACGGACGTTCGAGGAGAGCCCGCGCTACGCCGTCCTCCTGCTCGTCGCCATCGTCGCCGTCGGCCTCGGACCGGGGACGCGAGACCTCCTGCGCGCGACGCTCGGGGTGTAGGGAGGAGAGACTTGCCGCGCCCCTGACGATGCCCGCCAGACGGACACTCCTCGCGGCGCTCGCGGCTGGACTCGCCGGCTGTGCCGCCGGTCCGACGCCGACCGACCCGCCGGACACGCCGGCTGGGTCGCCCGAGTCGAGTCCCACCCCGTCGCCCGTGGCCTTTCCCGACGGGCCGAAGGCGGAGCCGGCGCGACCAGACCCGCTCACGCGCGAGTCGGTCCGCGAGTACGTCCGGACCCACGAGCACCGCTACGCGTACAACACGCTCTACCAGGGACCGGCGTGGGACGTGAGCGTGGGCGCCGAGGTGCTCGCCGTGACCGAGGCGGCGGACGGCTTCCGTGTCCGCGTCGAGTCGTACGGCGGCGCCTCTCGCGGGGGCGGCACCGCCTCGCCGACGGGGACGCCCGTCGCCGCCGACTGGGGCCGTCGCGAGTTCGTCTACGTCGTCACGCCCGAGGCGACGCGGCGCGGGCCGGTCCGGGGCTGACGCTCCACGCCGCTCTCGTCACGGGTACGGGTGGTACGACCGGTCGAGCCGCGGCTCGTACCCTAGCGCCCGCGGGACGGTCCGGGCGCGCTCGCCGAAGAACGGGTCGTCGGTGAACAGCGGCTGTGCCTCGGGGACGACGACCCGGACGGCCTCGAACCCGACAGCGTC
>KI543181.1:90659-93275 GCA_000496195.1 uncultured archaeon A07HB70 | reverse complement strand
CGCGTGTGACGCGACCCGGGCACGCAGGTCGGCGAACCGGACGTCGTCGAACAGGGTCGCGGCGGCGTCGACAGCCGCGCCGCGTCCGCCGACGCCGCCCGTCTCGACGGCGAGCCACCGGTCCGTGGCGCCGTCGGCGGTCGGGTGGGCGTCGGCTCCGGCGGGGGCGACGACGACGGCGAACCCGTCGCCGAGCGCGTCGGGGGTCCGGTCGCGGACCGTCGCCGGGGCGTCGGCGAGCGCGGTCCGGACCGCCTCTGCGGCCGGCCCACCGCCGACGACGTCGACGGTCGCGTCCATGTCGGTCAGTCGAGGGCGGCCACGACGTCGGCGAGCGCCGCCGAGTCGTCCCGCACCCGGTCGTCGCCGGCCTTCAGCCGGAGCCGGGGGCGACCGACCTCGATCGGCACCTTCTCCGTGTCGACGAGGCCGGCGTCCTCGAGTCGGCTCTTCGTGCGAGAGAACGTCGCCTTCGAGGCGATACCGACGTCCTCGCCCCAGCGCGAGATGTCGTACAGGAGGACGTCGTTCCGGGCGGCGACGAGGAGCGAGAGCGTCACCTCGTCGACGGCGACGCCGGCGTCGGCACAGGCGTCGAGCGCGGCGTTGAAGTCCGCGAGGGCGTCCTCGCCCGCCGTCTCCGCGAGCGTCTCGCGGACGCGCGAGAGCGGCGGCGTCCGCAGCGAGAACGACTCGGCGCCGGCAGCACGGTCGTCTGCCGCCTCGCGGGCCGCCGCGACGAACGACGCGTCGTCGGTAGAGAGCGCCGCGGCGCGGTCGGCAACCCGCACCACCGCGTGGACGCCGCCGTCCACGACGAGCAGGGTGTGGCCCTGCCGTCTGTCGGCGTACAGCGAGAGCGTCTCGTCGGCAACGAGGTCAGCGGTCCGGCTGGCGACGAGAAAGTCGTCGGTCGCGCGCTTCAGCGTCTCCTCTGCGGTCGTCACCTGCGTCTCCGGCGGGTCGGCGACAGCTGTCAGTGCCTCGATGAGCCCGACGAGCGCCGGGACGTCCGGGTCGACGACGTGGAGCGCCTCGCCGGCCGCGTCGACCCCCACGCGGAGGATATCCCCGAGTCCCTCGGCGCGTCGGTCCGTTACGAGTGCCATGTTCTATCGACACGCCACGCACACTTTATTTTAACGTGAGACGTCGTTGTGTAACGGGGGGTGACGGACGGCGGGAGACAGGCTTATCGGGGCGCCGAACGGCAGTCGGTGTATGGACCACGAGCCCGTACGGGCGACCGACCCGGCGGTCGCGGACGCGCTGGAGGCGGAGGTCGACCGGCAGCGAGACACCCTGGCGATGATCGCGAGCGAGAACCACGTCTCTCGGGCGGTCATGTCCGCACAGGGGTCGGCCCTGACGAACAAGTACGCGGAGGGCTACCCCGGCGAGCGGTACTACGCCGGCTGTGAGCAGGCCGACGTCGTCGAGGAGCTGGCGATCGAACGCGCCAAGCAGCTCTGGGGTGCCGAACACGTCAACGTCCAGCCCCACTCGGGCACACAGGCGAACATGGGTGTCTACCTGGCGATGCTCGACCCGGGCGACAGGATTCTCTCGCTCGAACTGACCCACGGCGGGCACCTGAGCCACGGCCACCCGGCGAACTTCACCGGGCAGGTGTACGACGTCGAGCAGTACCAGGTCGACCCGGAGACGGGCTACGTCGACTACGAGGGCCTCGCCGACACCGCGGCGGAGTTCGACCCGGACATGATCGTCTCCGGCTACTCCGCGTACCCCCGCGAGGTCGAGTGGGAGCGGATCCAGGAGGTCGCCGACACGGTCGACGCCTACCACCTCTCCGACATCGCGCACATCACCGGCCTCGTCGCCGCCGGCGTCCACCCGTCGCCGGTCGGAATCTCCGACTTCGTCACCGGGTCGACGCACAAGACCATCCGCGCCGGTCGGGGCGGGATCGTCATGTGCGACGAGGAGTACGCCGACGCCGTCGACAACGCCGTCTTCCCCGGCGCACAGGGCGGCCCGGCGATGCACAGCGTCGCCGGCAAGGCGGTCGGGTTCCGCGAGGCGCTGGAACCCGAGTTCGTCGACTACGCGGAGCAGGTGGTCGAGAACGCCCGTGCGCTCGCCGAGTCGTTCCGCGAGCGCGGCCTCACGCTCGTCTCCGGCGGCACCGACACCCACCTCGTTCTCGCGGACCTCCGCGACTCGCACCCGGATCTCACCGGCGGCACCGCCGAGGAGCACCTCGCAGACGCCGACATCGTTCTGAACGCGAACACGGTGCCGGGCGAGACGCGGTCGCCGTTCGACCCCTCGGGGATCCGCGCCGGCACCGCGGCGCTGACCACCCGCGGGATGGGCGAGAGCGCCGTCCGGGAGGTCGGCGACCTCATCGCCGACGTCGTCGACGCCGCCGCGGAGGAGCGCACCGACACGGTCGTGCCCGAGGTGCGCGCGCGCATCGACGACCTCACCGACGAGTACCCGCTGTACGACGGCGGCGGCGGAACCGTCTTCGAGTGAGGTGCCCGCCCGCCGCGCCGTCCTCACCGGCGTCTGCGCCCTCCTGACCGCCGGGTGCAGCGCGCGGGAGGAGTCGACCGGGAGGACCGAGACGGAGACGACGCGGACCGCAGA
>KI543181.1:81455-89813 GCA_000496195.1 uncultured archaeon A07HB70 | reverse complement strand
TCGTCGGCAAGCCGCTGGCGACCCGTCTCACGACGAAGAACGACAGCGGCAACGCGACGGTGACCGTCTGCCACTCGCGAACGGACGACCTCGCGGCGAAGACGCGCGCGGCGGACGTCGTCGTCGCCGCCGTCGGCGTGCCGGAGCTCGTCGACGGGTCGATGCTCGCGGCGGGTGCCGTCGTCGTCGACGTCGGCATCAACCGCGTCGAGCGCGACGGCGAGTCGACGCTCGTCGGCGACGTCGACTACGAGAGCGCGCGCGAGGTGGCGGGCGCGATCACGCCCGTTCCGGGCGGCGTCGGACCGATGACCCGTGCGATGCTGCTGGTCAACACCGTTCGCGCGGCGGGGCTGGTGGAGGGCGTCGACGTGGCGCTCGAGGCAGTTTAGTCGAGCGCGTCCAGCCGCTCGTCCGCGCGCGCCAGCGCCGCCTCGTCGCCCGTCAGCGCGTCGCGAACGGCCCGTGTCGCGGCGACGAGCGCCTCCGTCTCCGCGACCCCTGCGTCGCCGTCGAGCGCCTGTACCCGCTTCGCGCGGTCCGCGACCCGGCCGAGCGTCTGGCGGGCGGGCCCGGCCTCCTCGTCGCGGGTGTGTGTCACGACCTCGCTCCGGTAGTCGAGCACCGCGCCGGCGTAGCCGACGTTGCGCGGCGCGGCCAGTGACGCCGGAACCGCGTCGGGGTCCGGGCGCTCGCCCCGGTCGGCGCCGGTGAGCAGCGAGAGCAGGTACAGCTCCTCGTCCTCGTCGACGCGGCCCCGCCTGTCGACGACGTCCGCGACGTGACGGAGCTCGGCGGCAGCGAGGTAGGTGTCGTCGAGAGGGAGGAGGTCGCCGGCGTCGACGAAGCCGCGTCGCGAGAGGAACTCGCGCACCTCGGCGTCGACGGCGTCGGCGGCAGCGGCGACACCCGACTCCTCCGCGGTCCGCCGGGCCGCCGAGAGGTCGAGTTCGACCGGCGTGTCGGTGTGCCGCGTCCGCTCGTCGACACCGACGCTCACGTGGCTCCCGCAGGAGGGACAGGCGACGCTCCCGGTGTCGTAGTAGCGCCACCGGGTGCCGCAGTTCCGGCACTCGCGCTCGCCGCGGATCTCCATGGTCTGCTCTGGGTGCGGCAGGGACAAAAGCCCACGATCCCGTCCCGGCACGTTTATGACGGTCCACTGGCTACGCATAGTTGGCGCTTCGCTTTGGAGGGCCGAAGCGTCAGCGGGGACCAACCCGAGGCGGCCCGGTTTTGGGCCGCCTCTTCCGACACCGACCAGCCGCCGCTCAGTTCTCGGCTGTCTCCGCGGGCGCCGGCTGCTCGTCCGTGTCTGTCGCGGCGTCGGCTTCCGGCAGCGGCGACACCCCGGGGTCGACGGCGTACGGCTGGATCGGCTCGCCCTCTGAGAGTTCGGGCAGCACCACCTTGACGAAGTGGACGACGAAGACGAGGATCATCGGGAGTAGGAAGATACCGTACCAGCCGAACAGCAGGGGGCCGAGCGTGTACGCCACCATCACAGCGCCGACGTGGAGGTTCCGTCCGGAGACGTACGGCCGGAGAACGAGGTCGGGGATGGTGTCGACGACGACGAGGGAGGCGGCGGCGAAGGCGGCGACGAACCACACGCCCGTGAAGCCGGCAATCGCGCTGAGTCCCGCGAGGTAGAGCGCCACGGGGACGTAGACGAGCTTCATGCCGACGATCGGGATCAGGCTCGCCACGCCCGCGAGCGCACCGACGAGGGCGGGTGCGGGCACGCCGAGGCCGGCGGGTGCGACGAGGTCGAGCACGGTGTAGACGATGACGCCGATGGTGCCGGTCAGCACGGCGTTGAGGATGTTGCCGAAGAAGACGCTGCTCAGGTCGCGGTCGACGGCGCGGGCGTACGCCCGGAGGACCCCCCTGCTGTCGCCGAACCGTGCGGCGGTCCAGCGCGCGATCCGGGTGTCGTCCCGCAGGAGGTAGAACGCCACGGCCACCATCACGAAGGCGTGGACGAGGAACACCCCGAGGTCGGCGAGGACGCCGACGGCGTCGCCCACCTGCCGGGCGAGTCCGACCAGCTGCTCCGGCGAGAGGAACTGCTGTGGGTCGACGTCCAGCAGCGCCGCCGGCGACCGAACGGCCGGGAGCGCCGCGGGATCGACGCCGAGCGTCGCCGCGAGGTCGGTTCGCGAGTCGCCGGTGAGCCGGGTCACCTGCGAGACGACGACGAGCGACGCGTAGGCGGCGAGGGCGAGCGCCGGCAGGACGAGCAGGACGAGCGCCGACGCGGCGGCGAGGCTCGCGGGGCGGACCCGGCGGCGGAGCCGGCGGTAGATCGGCCGCGTGGCGTAGTAGATGAACACCGCGAAGACGAACGTCCCGACGAAGGAGTAGAGCACGAAGACGAACGCGGCGGCGAGGGCGACGCCGAGCAGCGCCCACCCGGTCCGGCCGCGGTCGACATCGTCGAGCACGTTTGATCGGCTCTAGCCCCGGCCTAAAATATGTCGCGTGGTCAGTAGTCGCCGAGGACGCCGAGGCGGCGCGCGCGCCGGGTCGCCAGCCCGAAGACGGCGTAGCCGAGCGCGAGGTAGCCCGCCGCGACACCGACGAGGAGCGCGAGGTCGAGCGGCGCGAACTCCCAGAGCCGCACGCCGTCGAGCATCGCGCGCTGGAGCATCGCGCTCCCCTGAACCAGCGGGAGCAGGCGGGCGATCGGGAGGTCGAACGCCGGCGCCGAGACGAGAAGCACGAGGCCGAACTGGAGGAGGTTCAGCCACGAGCCGATACGCTTGTACAGCACCGCCACGCCGCCGGCGGCGAAGCCGACGCCGAGGACGCTCACGACGCCGAGCGCCGCGACGACGACGACGGTCAGGACCGGCAGTTCGAGCCGGGTTCCGGTCGCGAGGAGCATCACGGCGAGGATGAACGTCGAGGTGACGAACGTGCGCACGAGCGCCGCCGCCCCCTTCGCCAGCACGACGGGCCCGAAGCCGAACGGGGTGACGACGTGGCGCTCCAGCGTCCCCCAGCCAACCTCGCTCTGGATGTCGTTCGCCGTCGAGGCGTAGGCGCCGACCGCGAGCGTCCAGAGGAAGTAGCCGACGACGATACCTTCGATGGAGTCGGTCAGTGCCTGACCCGCGACCATCTCGCCGCCGTAGAACAGCAGCCCGAAGAAGAACAGGGCGACCACGACGCCGCCGACTGCGTTCGCGGGGTAGCGAACGAACACGAGGTACTCGCGGACGAGGACGGCACGCGCGAGGTCGAGGTAGGTGGCGCGCCGGAGGCCGTCGTCGGTCACGGCGAGCCCTCCGGCGAACCGTGACCGGCGGACGGAGCAACCGCGGTCACGAGTCGGCCCCTGTCAGGTCGAGCAGCACCTGGCCGAGGTCCGGCTCCACCGTCGCGACGGCGTCGACGGTCACGCCGCGGGCCCGGAGGGCGTCGAACAGGTCGTAGAGTCCGTCGCCGGAGGCGGCGACCTCGACACGGGTCGGCCCGGCGCGGGTCCGGACCCCGGTCACCTCGAAGCGCTCGCGGAGGGCGTCGAGCGTGTCGTCGTCGAGGTCCGTGCTGGTCACACGGACGCCACGGGGTCCGAGACGACGGCGCAGGCCCGCGACGCTGTCGTCGGCGACGACTCGCCCGTCGTTCAGCACGACCACGCGGTCGCAGACGTCCTCTAACACCTCCACTTCGTGACTCGACAGCACGACCGTCAGGTCCCGCTCGGCGACGATCCGCTGCAGTTCGCGCCGGAGCGTCAGCGACGACTCGACGTCGAGGCCGAGCGTCGGCTCGTCGAGAAAGACGACGTCGGCGTCCGTCGCGAGGACACTCGCGAGCGACACCTTCTGTTTCATTCCGCGGGAGAGGTCGCGAACGGGCGTGTCGGCCGCCGCCGCGAGGTCGAGCTGGTCGAGCAGCCGGTCGTGCCGGTCGGCGACCGCGTCTGGCGCGACCCCGCTCACCGTCGCGAAGTAGCGCAGGTTCTCCCGGACGGTCAGCCGCCAGTAGTCGTTTCGCGCCCCCTCCAGCATCGCGTCGACATGCTCGGCTGCCTCGCGCGGACGGTCGTGGACGTCGACGCCCGCAACGCGGACCGACCCCGACTCCGGGAGCGTCAGGCCGAGTATCGACTTGACCAGCGTCGTCTTGCCAGCGCCGTTCGGGCCGAGAAGGCCGACGACCGAGCCGCGCTCGACGGCCAGCGAGACGTCGTCGACGGCGACGACGTCGCCGAACCGCACCGTCAGTCCGTCGACGCGCACCGCGGCGCTGCCGTGGCCGTTCATGCCGCCGGTCGGTCCGTCTCGCGCCGCCTCTGTGTGGCCGCTCACGGGAGGACGAGGACCTCGACGGACTAACCGCCGTCGGTGGGCGTCGCCACACGAGTGACGTGCGGAACGCACGGACACAGCCGTCTCCCTCGCGGCGGTGACGTCGGTCGCGGTCGGGGCCGGTTCGCATGCGCGTCACGGCCACGGCGCGGCGAGCCCTCGTCGTCGTCCCCGGCTACGTCCAGCGGTCCAGGCCCGTCTGCGTCGTCGCCGTCTCGACGCGCTCGAACGCCCGCGCGACGGCGTCGGGGTCGACCTCCCACTCCTCCGTGACGTACGCCCGCGCGGCGTCGACGTCGGGCGCGACGTCGTCGTCGAACGCGTAGTCGTCGACCACCGGCGGGTCGAGAAACAGCGAGCGGATCCGGTCGGCGTTCGGGACGTGTTCGCCGCGGGCGTCCAGCACACCCCACAGGTCGCCGTGTTCCGCAACCGCCGACACCGCCGTCTTCGGTCCGACGCCGTCGACGCCGTCGTTGAAGTCCGTCCCGCACAGAATCCCGACGTCGACGAGCTGCTCCCACGTCAGGTCGTGGGCGTCGAGTGTCGCAGCGAGGCTCATCAGCTCCGGGTCGCCGGAGGAGGTGAGCCCGCGGAGCGTCTCCGGGGCGCCGAAGAGCAGGGTGTCGTAGTCCTCGCTTCCGACGTAGTCGGCGTCCCCACGGCGCGTCATATACGACGCCTGCGCCTCACCCTCCGCCGGCGCCTCGACGTACGGCACGTCCAGCCGGTCGAACAGTCCGCGGGTCGTCTCGTGGATGGCGTCGGTGAGCCGCTGGGTCCGGGCGTCCAGGCGCGCAGCCGCGACGCTGTCGCCGCGCTCCGCCGCCGCCTGACGCTGCTCCTCGGCGCGCTCTCGCTGCTCGCGGCGGCGTTCGACCTCCTCGTCTTTCAGCGCCGTGACGCCGCCGTCGAAGACGAACACCGGTGTCAGGTCGTGTTCGAGGAGCTTCGCCAGCCCGGTCGTCGCTCCGATCAGGTTCGCCACCTCCGTGCCGTCCGCGGTCGTGTACGCGGCGTCGCCGGTGAACTTCACCGTCGTCGTCAGGTAGCGGTACAGCCAGTTGTGCGCGTCGACGGCGACGACGCTCCCGGCGACGTCGTCCCACGGGACGTCGCGCAGGACCGCCACGTCGCGGAGTGCCGCGTTACCCATCGGCGGCAATCGGGCGTGACCGGGCTTCAATCCCCGCCCGGGTCCGCGACGACGGGCGGCGGGTCGCCGTCCCGGCGCTCCGTGACGAACGTCCGGGCCCGTTCGGGCAGGTCGCGGTCCGCGAACGCCGCCAGCCCGGCGCGGTAGGCCGCCGGGTCGCGGTCGGTCGGGTCGGGAGCGCGCAGGACGCGCTCGGCCATCCCCGTCTCCTCGCCCGTCGCGCCGAAGCCCGCGCGGTACAGCGCGACGTACGCGAACGGGTTGTTCACCGCGATGACGACCCGGTCGGTCCCGCGCTCGCGGGCGCGACCGGCGACGAACCGACAGAGCCGTGGACCGAGGCGCTCGCCGCGCCGGTCGTCGCGGACGGTGACGTAGCGCAGGCGGAGCGTCGCCCCGTCGGTTCGGTCCGGGCTGAACGAGACGGCGGCGACGACCGACCCGTTCTCGCGGGCGACGGCGACGCCCGGCCGCCCGGTGACGAACTTCCCGGCGTAGGCGAACCGCTCGTGGTCGAGCTCGAGTCGGGCGTCGTCGTCGGTCCACCCGACGACGTCGTACGTCGTCACGGCGGGGATCGGGCGTCGCGGCAAAAGAGCGTAGTGGGCGCGGCTCTGGCTCTCCCCGTGCACGGCCCCGGCGACACGCGCGCGTTCGACCGCTTCGCCCGCGTCTACGACGCCCTGATGCCGCCCGCGCGGCGTGCGCCCGTCGAGGCGGGGCTCGCGCTGGCGGACCGGCGCGTCGACCGGCTGCTGGACGTCGCCGGCGGACCGGGTCGGGCGTCGGCGGGACTGGACGTCCCCCGGACCGTCGTCGTCGACGCCGCCCCAGGGATGTGTCGTCGCGCACTCGCCCGCGGCCGGGAGGCGGCTGTCGGCGACGCCGCGCGCCTGCCGGTCGCGGACGAGAGCGTCGACGCCGTCCTCGTCGCGGACGCACTCCACCACCTCCCGGACCGGGACGCGGCGCTCCGGGCCGCGAGAGCGGCGCTCCGGCCGGGGGGCGTCCTCGTCGTCCGCGAGTTCGACCCCGTCACGCTCCGGGGACGGGTCGTCGTCGCCGCCGAGCGCGCGGTCGGGTTCGGCTCGACGTTCGAGGGCCCCGACGCGCTGGCGACCCGCGTCGAGCGGACGGGGCTGACGCCGACGGTCGTAGACCGCGGGTTCGGCTACACCGTGGTCGGAAAGCGGGAGCGTTAGGTGGCCCCCGCGGGAGGCACTGTCGATGGCAGACGACGGGTTCCTCGCGCGGCGAGTCGACGCCGGTGCGTGGCCGCTCGCGGCCGCGGACCTCGGCGCGCTGGTGGCGGTGTTCACTGCCGGGGCGGTGCGGCACAACGGGCCGACCTTCCCGCTCGACCTCCCCGTCGAGTGGCTCCTGACGCTCGCCCCGTTTCTCATCGGCTGGGCCCTCGTCGGGCCGGCGGTCGGCGTCTACTCCGCCGGCGCCGCCGAGACGGCGAAGGCGGCGATTCCGCTCGCGGTCCGGGCGTGGATTCCCGCGACCGCCGTCGCCGTCGGGCTCCGTGCGCTCGTCTTCGAGCCCGGCCCGATCACCCCCGTCTTCGTCGGCGTGACGCTCCTCTCCGGAGCCGTCGGCCTCGGCGTCGCGCGCTGGCTCCGGTTCCGGCTCTGAGGCCGGACCGACGGGTCGGTCGCCGGTCGCACACGAGGCGGACGGGCCGCCGGCTGCCGGTCGTGACGGACGGCGAGCCTCGACGGGGCCAGACCCGGCTGACGGCTGCCTCCCCGCCAGTCCGCTCGTGGCACGCCCGTTCGTCGCCCTGTACGCGGTCTGCTGGTCGCGCCGCTCCGCCGGGGCGCCGTCGACCGACGCGACCGCTCGGCTTTTGTCCGGCCCGAGCGACCTCCGTCCGTGACAGCGACCCTGTTCCTGACCAGCGAGGAGACCCGCGGCCTCGCGAGCGCCGCGGAGTACGTCGACGCCGTCCGCGAGGGCTACCGACAGGTCGGCGAGGGCGCCCCGACCGAGCCCCGGACCCAGCTGATCGGGAGCGACCCGCCCGGCCTGCTGACGACGTACGTCGCCGTCCTCCCGGAGACGGGCGCGATGGGCGGGTACACCTACGCCGCGGGCTTCGGCGACCGCGACGCGCACTTCGTCACGCCGCTGTTCGACGCCGACTCGGGCGCGCCGCTGGCGCTCCTCGACGGGGCACACATGAACCCCTACAAGACCGGCGCGGCCGGGGCAGTCGGAGTCGACGCGCTCGCCCGCGAGGACGCGTCGACGATGGCCGTCGTCGGCAGCGGCCCGCAGGCCCGGGGACAGCTCCGGGCGGCTGCGACGGTCCGTGATCTCGACCGCGTCGACGTCTACTCGCCGACGAAAGCACACCGCGAGGCGTTCGCCTCGGAGATGAACGGCGACGTGGACGCGAGCGTCGCCGCCGTCGCGTCGAGCGCCGCCGCCGTCGAGGGTGCGGACGTGGTGGTGACGGCGACGAACGCCGCCGAGCCGGTGTTCGACGGCGACCTGCTGGAGCCGGGCGCGCACGTCACCGCGATGGGCAACTACACGCCGGAGAAGCGCGAACTCGACGACACGACCGTCGCGCGGGCGACGTACGTGCTCGACCTGCGCGCCCGCGCCGGCCGCGACGCCGGTTCACTCGTCGCCGCGGTCGAGAACGGCGCCGTCGACGAGGGACACCACCACGGCGACCTCGGCGAGGTGCTCGTCGGCGACGCGCCGGGGCGGACGAGCGACGACGAGGTGACCGTCTTCGACTCGGGCGGCACGGCGGTGGAGACGGTCGCCGCCGCCAGCCTGCTGTACGAGCGGGCGCGCGAACGCGGACTCGGCGAGCAGATCGACTTCGCGCCGGCGAGCGAGGCGATGGACTGAGCGCCGCCC
>KI543181.1:75714-79729 GCA_000496195.1 uncultured archaeon A07HB70 | reverse complement strand
AACAGCCCGCGACGAGAGCGGCGCCGAGGCCCTCGCGCACGACGCCGGGGAGCCGGCCGGGGGCGAACCGGGGCGGTGCCCGGCCGCCGGCTGCGTGGCCGAGCGTCCGGACGAGGAGCCCGGCGACGATGACGAACGGCACGACGGGAACCGTCTCCGCGAGGAGGTGGCAGCCGCCGCCGAGGGCGAGGAGGGCGAGCGCGTCCTCGCCGGTCGCCGGAGCGCGGAGCGCCTCGCGGAGCATCGCCCGGAGGTCGGACGGCGCCGGATTGACCGTTGCGCTCCCGGGGCGGTCAGTCGACCATCTCGCTCCCGCCCGCCGGCAGGAACTCCTGGATCAGGTCCGGGCTGGCGACCTTCCGGACGAACGACTGGTCGACGAACCGCTCGCGGAACTCGCGGTAGACCAGCTTCGCGGCGTCGTTCTGCGCGTACCGGCCGGGGCGGAGACGCACGCCCGTCTCGACCCGCTGCTCGACCGCTGACGGCGGGCCGCCGACGACCCGCGTCTCGCCCTCCACCTGGACGCCGACGACGGCCTCGCAGGCCACGTCGCGGTGGTAGGTCCGGTCGCCCCGGACGGCGAACCCGCCCTTCTCGAGGTACTCGCCGCTCTCGGGGGTTTTCGACACCTGCGAGGGCGCGACCTCGTAGGCGTCGCCCGCGAACCGGCCGGCCTTCCAGACGGAGGAGTAGACGACGGCGAACTGCGCCGCCTCCGCGAGCGACCGGTCGGGGATCTCGACGTCGCGCGACGGCTCCGATGGCCCCGTCGCCTTCAGCACCGTCACCGGGCCGCCGTGGGCCTGTGCGTGGAAGAAGCGGTCGTTCCCCTCGAGATACTTCTTCACCAGCGCCTCGTTCTGGTCGGCGTCGCGCCCGCCGACGACGAGGAAGTCGTCGCTCGTGTGGAACCACCGGAACCGCTCGTACCAGTGGTCGGCGGTCCGGAGCGGCACGGAGGACCGGGCGAGCCAGTCGACGTCCGCGTCGTCGTCGTCTTCCGCCGCCGCGTCGTCGTCGTCTCTCTCCCAGGCCTCCTTTCGCGCCTTCGCCGCCTCGAGCTGCTCGCGTGTCTCCGCGACGGCCTCGATCGCGCCCTCGCGCTTCTCCTCGACCCGTTTCGCCTCGCGGTAGAGCCGGTCGGCGTTGTGTTCGACGCCCTCGGCGGGGTCGAGGCCGACCGAGAGGTCGTCGAGCCGGACCGTCACGGTCCCCGCGGCGCCGTCGACCGACTCGACGGCCTCCGCGGCGGCGATGCCGCGCTCCGCGCCCTCGGCCAGCCGGTCCTCGATATCGTCCCACCCGTGCCCCTCGTCGCGGGCCGCCCGGACCGTCGACAGCACCTCGTCGACGAGCTCGTAGCGGGCGTAGACGGCCTCGGCGCGGTCGCGGTAGCGCTCTGCCTCCTCGGCGAACTCCTCGATCGCCCCCTCCTGCTGGGCGACGATCCGCTCGTACTTCGCTATCTCCGCCTCGAAGTCCGGGCGGTCGGGTTCGCCCGCCGCCTCCGTCCCCGCCTCGCGCTCCAGCCGGTCGACGTAGACGTCCAGCGCGCGGTTGAACGAGTCGAACGACTCGGCGTCGAGCCCCTCGCGCTCGGCCAGCGGGAACGGCGTCACGTCGACGACCTCCTCGTCCTCCTCGTAGATCCGCGGGTCGAGGTTCGTCTCGCGCAGGTCGGCAGCCAGCCGGTCGACCGCGTCGTACAGCGCCTCGTACTCCGCGTCCGTCGCGTCCGCGATGGCGAGTGTCTTCGCCACGTCCGCGCGGGCGCACACCTCCTCGGCGTAGAGACCGCCGAAGTTCACCTTCGTCGCGAGCGTCCGCACGACGTCGGTGTCGGACCCCTCCATCCGCGCGACGAACGCGTCGTAGGAGACGGCCAGCGGATTCAGCCGCGAGTCCGGGAACTCGTACGGCGCGCCGGGCGCGACCGTCCGCGACTTCAGCCGCACCGTCCGGAGCGAGTCGACCACCTCGCCGTGCTCGTCCAGCACCGCGAGGTTGCCGTCGCCGAACAGCTCGACGACCACCGTCGTCCGCTCGTCGCCGCGCTCGAACGCCAGCGTGACGATACGGTCGAACTCGTACTGGCCGACCTCGACCAGTTCTGCGTTCGCGATCCGGTTCCGGAGCATCATCGCGAAGTTCGGGGGTCGGCCCGGCGCGTCCGGCACGCGCTCGGGGTCGGCGGCGACGACGAACGTCGGGTCCTCGACGGAACAGAGGAACTCGACCCGGCCGCGGTCGAAGTCGCGCATCCGCAGGCGAACCAGCCCCTCGTCGTAGAGGTAGGCCTTGTCGACCTTCGCGCCCTCGTAGGCCCGGAGTTCCGAGACGAGGGCCGCGATGTCGACACTCGAGAGTTCCCGCTTCGGCTCCATGGCCGAGAGACGGGGCGCCGGCGGAAGGGCGTGTCGTTCACAGCCGCCGCGAGACGTACGGCCCGTCCTGCCGGTAGTCGAGCTTCTCGCGGTAGTAAGGCCGGACGCCGACGCCAGCCGTCACCGCGAGCTTCGAGAACCCGGCCGCGGCTGCGCGGTCCTCGGCGCGGCGCATCAGCCGCCGGCCGAACCCGCGGTGTTGCCACTCGCCCTCGTCGCCGAGTCCCGCCTCGCTCCCGTAGACGTGGAGTTCGCGCACGACGGCGGCGTCGGCGAGTTCGCGGCGCACCGGCGTCGACCGACCCTCGCTCTCGGGGTCGTCCGGCGCGGCGTGGGAGTAAGGAGGGGAATCGGAGGCGGCAGAACCCGACGAGCAGGTCGGCGTCCGTGTCCTCGAACGACAGGAAGTGTTCGGTCCCGCCGCTCGCCTCGTATGTGCGGGTCACGGCCTCGACGTTCGACGGGTCGGGGTCTGCGTCGGCGAGACCGGCCTCCCGGGCGCGGATATCCCGCGGTGCGGTCCCGGCCCGGTCGGCGGCCTCGTCGGCCAGCTGGCGGAGGTTCGACTTCTGGACGCCGGCGTCGATGAGCGGCGCCGGGATATCCCGCTGGACGCGCTGGAGGCGGACCCACGGCGGGAGGTACCGGTACGCCTCCGCGACGAGTTCGGCGGCCTCGGCGCTCGTCAGCGGGTCGAACTCGCCGCGGCGCCACATGTCGTACGTCCGGGTGCCCCGGACCACGAGCGTCGGGTATATCTTGAGGTAGTCCGGCCGCCAGCGCGGCGCCGCGAAGATCCGTTCGAGGTCAGCGAGCGAGTCCGCGCGGCTCATGCCCGGCTGTCCCGGCATCATGTGGTAGCCCACCTTCAGCCCGGCGTCGCGCAGGCGCCGCGAGGCGTCGACGGACGCCGCGGTGCCGTGCCCGCGGTGCATCGCCCGGTTCACCTCGTCGATCGTCGTCTGGACGCCAACCTCCACCTTCGTCGCGCCCAGCCGGAGCATCCGGTCTATCTGCTCGGGGTCACACCAGTCTGGCTTCGTCTCGAAGGTGATGCCGACACAGCGAACGTCCGCCCGCTCGTTCCGGCGCTTGACGTCCTCGAGGTAGCGCGGTCCCGCGGCGGCTGCCGAGGCGTCCGCGGCTGCCGACGCCGACGCCTCCGGGATCTCGCCGCCGGTCTCGTAGTCGTTCATCGCCGCGAGCGCCCGCCGGACGAACCACGACTGGTAGTCGTGGCTCCGGGCCGTCATCGTCCCGCCCATCAGGATGAGTTCGGCCTTCTCGACGGGGTGGCCGATGTGGCGCAGCTGGTCGAGGCGGAGCCTGACCTGGGCGTACGGGTCGTAGTCGGTCTGGACGCCACGGGCCGCAGCGGGCTCCTGTCCGGTGTACGACTGGGCGGAGTCGAACTCGCTGGCCGGGCCGCCGGGACAGTAGAGACACTGCCCGTGCGGGCAGGCGCGCGGCGACGTCATCACCGCGACCGGTGAGACGCCCGAGGCGGTGCGGACGGGCTTGCGCCGGACCACCTCGCGCACCTCGTCGCGGGCCTCGGCGGGCGCCGCGCGCAGCACCTCGGAGTTCTTCGGCACGCGCGGCGACGAGAACTCGCCGCAGGCGTCGAG
>KI543181.1:67966-75694 GCA_000496195.1 uncultured archaeon A07HB70 | reverse complement strand
ACCCGACCGCCGTGGCCGCGGGCCTCGACGCCGGCGTCCGGGACCGCCTCGCGGGCGGCACGGGCGGCGGCTCGGACGTCGACGTCGGCGGTCGACCGGACGTGGAGTTCGTCGCGCTCGAGGCCGAGCGTCAGCACCGCGCCCGCCTGTTCCGTCTGGTTCCGGCGGTGGAGCTCGTCGACGAGCAGCGGCGTCGGCGGGAAGTCGTAGCGGTGGGCGTACGCCTCGGCGTCGAGGACGGCGACGCTCACGCCGTTCTGCTCGTGACGCTCGACGTTCGCCTCCGCGGACTCAACCTCGGTGCGGAGCTTCTCGCGGAACTGCTCGCTGACGTGTTCGGCGAGGCCGCCGCCGACCCGGTCGTCGGACTCGGGGCGGGTCGTCGCGGGCGCGGCGACGTCGTCGAACAGCAGGTCGCCGACGAGTTCGCGCTTGTCCTCGTAGGACTGGTAGTGTGCCTCCAGCGCGACCGCCTCGCGGCGGCGCCGGCAGTCGTCCTCGTCGTGGCCGTGCTCCGCCGCGAGCGAGACGTACGCCTCCGGCGGGGCCGCCCAGTAGCTCGTCGCCGGAAGGTGTGCGAGCGACGCCCGCACCTCGTCGTCGTCGGTGACGGCGGCGGCGAGGTCCGCGGCGATGGCGCCGGTCGTGAGGTCGGTCTGCTCGGCGGGCGCGAGCGTCGTCTCCACCTCGTCGGCGACGGGGTCGTCGACCGGCGTCGCGTCGAGAACGAGGCGCTCGGCGTCGTAGACCCCGAGCAGTTCGAGCCCGTCGAGCGAGTCGGCCTCCGAGCCGACACCGGCGAGGACGACGAGCGGCAGTGCCTCGTCGTGCCGGTCGCGGTCGGTCAGCATCTGGCTCGCGTCTGCCGTCGCCGGGTCCATCCCGTAGACGGGGTCGTCGAGCGGCCGCCGGTCGAAGTAGTGGTACTCGGCGTCGCTCGCGTCGTGTTCGCGCCGGACGAGCGGCAGGACGGCGCGCTCGAGCGCCGCGCCGGCGACGTGGCCGTCCGCCGTCGCGGCGTGGCGCACCACGACCGGGCGGCCCTCGAAGACCGCGCGACGAACCGCCGTCGCGGCCTCGCGCACGTCGGCCGAGAGCGCGACCGCCGGCTGGTGGTCCGCGAGCGGTTCGGCGGCGTCGGGGCGAGCGCGGTCTTCGAGCGCCGCCGACCGGCGCTCGGAGACGGCACCGGCCTCGTCGCCCGACAACACCGCGAGGTCCTCGGTCTCGACCTGGAGTTCGCCGCGGCGGCGCTCCACCTCGCCGTCGACGCGTACGGCGTCGCCCGTCTCCACCTCGGGGTAGGCGCGGACGCCCGCCTCGACGAACGCCGCAGCGTCGACGGTGCCCGTCTCGTCCTCCAGCCCGAACACCGTCGGGCCGCTGGTCTGGCGGACGCGGGTGACCTCCGTCTCGAGGCGCACCGTGTCGCCGACCCGGTCCTCGAGCGAGGCGACGGTGACGCGCTCCGGCGCGTCGTCGGCCTCCGCTGCCGCCCCGGCCGAGTCGTCTGCGTCGCTCTCTGCCGTCGTCACGTCGGCGTCGTCAGTTTCGTCCGCGCCGTCTGCCTCGCTCGCCTCGCTCGAGCCGTCGGCCTCGCTCGCCTCGCTCGCGCCGTCCGCGTCGGTCGTGGTTCGCGACGATGTGCCTGATCGTTCGTCCTCACCTCGGGTCGGAGTGTGTCGGACCGGACCGTCGTCATCGTCGTCGTCGTCGTGGTCGATGTCGTCGCCGTCGTTCTCGCCGCCCGGGTCGTGTATCTTCGCGCCGCGGAACTCGCGCTCGCTCTGACGGATCGACCACGCGAGGTCGACGTTGCCGTTGTCGCGGACGTTTTTCACCTGGACGAAGACGGTGTCGCCCGGGTCCCAGTCGAGGCTCTCCAGCCGCTGGTCGAGCTCCGAGCGGTGGAGGAGTCCGGTCACCTGCGGACAGAGGTCGACGAACACGCCGAAGTCGGCGAAGCCGTCGACGGTGCCGCGGTAGAACCGGTCGGGAGTGAGCTGCTCGGGACGAGAGCCACGGAAGTCGAACCAGACGTCCTCTTCGTGCGTGATCCAATCCATTACCGGCGAAAGTGGTTCCCGGCACAAACGATTGTCGGAACGTCGGCGTCAGCCCGCGCTCAGAAGCGCCGAGACGGCAGCCGAGCCGCCGAAGCCGGCGCCGAAGACGAGCGTCGCCGGCACGGCGCCGAGAAGCGCCGCCCGCGAGGCCGGCGTGTCGTGGACCTCCGAGAGCCCGACGGCCAGTAGCGCGGCGCCGTACAGCGCGCAGGCCGCCCTGACCGCCGGCGACGGCAGGCCCGCGAGCGCGCACGGCGCCGTCGCGTAGGCGACGACCTGGACTGTCTCGCTCACGCCGCCACGGTCCGGCGCCGCGAACATCAGCAGCACCGTCTGGAGCGCGGAGACGAGGTGGAGGGCGGCGGGCGCGACGACGACGACGACGGCGAGGACGACGAGCGCGTCCGGCACCGTCTGTGTGAACCGCTCGCCGCCCGGCGTCGTCGTGACGAGCCGGACCGGCCCCGGCTCGACGGCGACGCGGGTCACCGTGTACAGCGCCGCGACGAGGACGCCGAACACCAGCCCCGGCGCCTGGTCGCCCGGCGCGACCCCGTTTCGGAAGAACCGCCGCGGGTTCGTCAGCACCTCGACCCACGCGCGGGCGATGCCACGCGGTCCGCGGTCACGGCCGCCCTCCGGACGCTCGACCCACGTCGTCACGGACGCCCGTGGGCCGGGCGTCGTAATCGGCCTGTCGGTTCACCGGCCCCGACGTGATCGCTCCGGCGCGGTCGCCGACGGGGCGAGTCGGCACGCAGTCGCGACAGACCGTATCAGTCGCCAGCGCCGCGGTTCTCGCAGGCCTCGGGCGTGCGCGGGTCTGGCTCGATCCGGGCGTACTCGACCGCCCGCACGCCGAGCGTCCGCACCCGGTCGCCGAGCTGGTCGTCGGTGAACGCGCCGTCCGCGAACGCGTTCGAGGCCAGCGGGACCGCCGCCTGGTGGGGCAGCACCCACGCGTTCAGCGCCCGACAGACCGAGCGCAGGTGGTCGAGCGCCGTCACGGGGAACGACCCGCCGGCGACGGCGAGCAGCCCGACCGTCGTCGCCTCGAACTCGTCGAACCCGCAGTAGTCGAGGGCGTTTTTCACCACGCCCGAGTACGAGCCGTGGTAGACCGGCGTCCCGATGAGCACGGAGTCCGCCGCCCGGACGCGCGCGGCGAACCGCTCGCCGTCGCCCGCGTCCCCGGCGTCGGGGTCCAGCGGCGGCAGGTCGAACTCCCGCAGGTCGAGCAGTTCGGTCGTCGCGCCGCGCTCCTCCGCCGCCCGGAGTGCGTGGCGCAGACTCGTCCGGGTGTGTGACTCCTCACGGAGGCTCCCCGCGACTGCGGCGACGCGAACGTCGTTCATGCGCCCGAGTGGTGCGGACGCGGCAAATGCCCGGCGGTCAGGCCCGGAGTCGCGCGACCGTCTCGCCGTCCCGGCTCGCCACCTCGACAAGCCCGTCGTCCGCCAGGTCGGAGAGCAGTCCCCGGAGCCACTCGCGCCCGTGGTCGCCCTCCGGCGCGTAGTCGACGCGGATCTTCGGACCGAGGTCGTCGAGCGCCAGCGCGTCGTGCTCGCCGAGCGCCCGGACGGCGCGGCCCCGGAACTGCCGCCGACTCCCCTCGAACGCCGGCTGTGTCGGCACGTCCGGCGCGGTGAAGTCCCCGGTCTCGTAGGCGTGACACCACGTGCGCCACGGACAGCCCGCCTCGTCACACCGCGGCGTCTTCTGACACGCGACCCCGCCGAGCTCCATGATCGCGTTGTTCCACACCCGCGACTCGCCCGCCGGCATCAGCGCGTTCGCGAGCGCCTCGTAGGGCGGGTCGTCGGCCTCACGAACCGCCGGGAAGACCCGGTAGAGCACCCGCTCGACGTTCGTGTCCACCACGGCGTCGCCGGCGTCGAACGCGAAGCTCGCGACGGCGTTCGCGGTGTACGGGCCGACGCCCATCAGCGCCTGGAGCTCGTCTGGCGTCTCGGGAAACGCGCCGTCGAACTCCTCGACCACCTGTCCGGCGGCCTCGTGGAGGTAGCGCGCGCGGCTGTTGTAGCCGAGGCGCTGGTCGGTCCAGAAGGCGACGACTGCGCTCCGGTCGGCAGCCGCGAGGGCCTCGACGGTCGGCCACGTCTCGACGAACGCCTCGTAGGCGTCGACGACCCGGGAGAGCTGGGTCTGCTGACTCATCACCTCGCTCACCAGCACCCGGTACGGGTCGGTCGTCTCGCGCCACGGAAACGAGCGGTGGTCGGTCTCGTACCACGCGACGAGCGCCTCGCGGACGGCCTCGCGGTCGAGGTCCTCGAGGAGCGCGTCCGGGTCCAGGTCGTCGGAGTCGCCCACGGTCGAGTCCAGCGGCCCGTGCCGCTAAGCCGTGACGGTCCGGCGCGGAGCACAACCGGTTTCGGAGCGCGGTCCGAGGTGGCGGACGTGACGCTCGACGACCTGAACGACGCGCTCGCCGACCACGCAGGAGAGCTCGACGACGAACTGGTGCTGAGTCTCGACCGCGAGACTCGACAGGAGCTGGCCTTCCTCCTGGCCGCGTTCGACGGCGACGCCGGGGAACTCGTTCGCCGCGGGGTCCACACGCTCTTTCGCTCCGCCGTCGACACCGGCGACCTCGACTTCCACCTCCGGGGCGCGTACGACGTGACCTACGACGAGTATCTCGCGGGGATAACCTACGACGACGCGGCGCGCGGCGGACGGGCCGACCGCCGGCAGGACGACGACCGACGGTACCGACAGTAGCCCCACCGGCACGCATTTGCCCCGACCGCCCGGACGCGGAGATATGGAGACAAAGCGCGTCGCGGAGCTGATAGAGGCGGACGTCGAGGGCGCCGTGGTGGCCGACATCGAGCGCACGCCACACCCCGGCGAGGACGAGTACGACCACTTCCGGGCCGTCGTCGTCGCGTCCGCGTTCGAGGACGCCTCGCTCGTCGGGCGCCACGACCTGGTGTACGACGCCCTCGGCGAGCACATGAACGACGATATCCACGCGATCGACCTCACGACGTTCACCCCCGCCGAGTACGACGAGCGGCAGTGACCGGGACCGACCCGGCGGCGCTCCGGGACCGCGCTGCGCGCGTCCTCCGGGCGTACGCGCCCGACCCGGAGCCGGGGCCACACGGCGGCTACCTCGCCAGCCGCGACCCCCGCACCGGCGAGCACTACGACGCCGACCGCTCGCACCTCGTCGCCGCCGCGCGGTTCGTCGCGAACTTCTGTGTCTGCGACCGCCTCGGCGCGCCGGAGTGGGCACGGACCGGTGCGGCGCGGGCGCTCGACTTCCTCGTGTCGGTCCACGGCGACGGCGAACGAGGGGGCTACCACCGGCTCGTCGACGGCAGAGAGCCGGTCGACTCGCGGCGGGTCTGCTACGGCCACGCGTTCGCCGTCCTGGCCTGTGCCCGTGCCGCCGACCGGGGTGTCGACGGCGCCGACGCCGCGCTGGCCGACGCGCTCGCGGCGCTCGACCGGTTCTACGAGCCAGACCACGGCCTGTACGCGAGCGCGTTCGACGCCGACTGGTCCGACCCCGACCCGTACCGCGGGCAGAACGCGAACATGCACGCCTGTGAGGCGCTGCTCGCTGCCGGCGCCGCGACCGGCGACGACGCCCACCTCGCACGCGCCGCCCGCGTCGCGCGGCGGATCACCGTCCACCTCGCACGCGGCGACCGTATCTGGGAGCACTACACGGAGAACTGGACGCCGGATACGGACTACAACCGCGACCGGAAGCGCGACCGGTTTCGACCGTGGGGCTACCAGCCCGGCCACCACCTCGAGTGGGCGAAGCTCTGCTGTGAACTCGACAGCCGCCACGACGACGCGTGGTTCCTCCCGCGGGCGCGAGCGCTGTTCGACGTCGCGGTCGACGCCGGGTGGGAGTCCCGCCGCGGCGGGTTCGCCTACACGCTCGCGCCGGACGGCTCGCCGGTGGTCGAGGACCGCTACGGCTGGGTCGTCGCGGAGGGTATCGGCGCCGCCGCGCGGCTGGCCGCCGCCGTCGACGACGCCGACGCCGCCGAGCGCTACCGCGCGTGGTACGACCGGCTCTGGGCCTACGCCGACGAGCGGTTCCGCGCGCCGTTCGGCGGGTGGTACGAGAAGACGACGCCGGCGGGCGAGCCGATAGTCGAGTCCGACGGCCCGGCGGTCGAGCCGGGCTACCATCCGGTCGGCGCGTGTCTCGCCGGCTGGGAGTCGTTCAGAGACTGACGCGTTCGGCCTCGTCCTCGTCGACGACGCGGTTGCGCAGCGCCTCGCCCGTCTGGCCGTCGAACAGGTGGACCGTCTCGGGCGGCAGCGAGACGCCGACCTCGGTCCCGGCTCCGACCCGGCGCATCCCCGGCACGGTGGCGACGAGCGTCTCCTCGCCGGCGGTCAGGTGGACGACGTTCTCGTCGCCCATCGGCTCCACCACGTCGACGCCCGCGACGAACGTCGGGTCGCCGTCCGGCCCCGCCAGCGCCACGTCCTCCGGTCGGACGCCGAGGGTAACCCGGTCGACGCCGCGGACGGCCTCGCGCAGGTCGTCGACGAGCGGGTAGTCGAACGCCGTCGCCGAGAGCCGGTCGCCCCGGACCTGGCAGTCGACGAAGTTCATCGACGGGTCGCCGACGAAGCCGGCGACGAACTCGTTTGCCGGCTCGTGGTAACACTCCAGGGGCGTCCCGACCTGCTGGAGGCACCCGCCGTCGAGGACGGCGATGCGGTCGCCCATCGTCATCGCCTCCGTCTGGTCGTGCGTGACGTACACCGTCGTCACGCCGAGGTCCTTCTGGAGGCGCTGGAGTTCGGTTCGCATCTGAGCGCGGAGCTTGGCGTCCAGGTTCGACAGCGGCTCGTCCATCAGGAACACAGCCGGGTCGCGGACGATCGCACGCCCGAGCGCGACCCGCTGCTGCTGGCCGCCAGACAGCTCCCGGGGCTTCCGGTCGAGCAGGTCCTCGATGTCGAGCATCGCCGCCGTCTCGGCCACCGTCGCGGCGATCTCGTCGTCGGGCATGTCGGTCGACTCCTCCAGCCCGAACGCCATGTTCCGCCGGACGGTCATGTGCGGGTAGAGCGCGTAGGACTGGAACACCATCGCGATGTCGCGGCTCTTGGCCGCCCGGTCGGTGACGTCTCGTCCGCCGATGCGAACCTCGCCCGTGGTCACCGACTCCAGTCCGGCGACCATCCGGAGGGTCGTCGACTTGCCACAGCCGGAGGGCCCGACGAGGACGAGGAACTCGCCGTCGTCGATGTCGACGGAGACGTCGTCGACGGCGACTACCTCGCCGCCGGGCGCGTCGTCGTCTCGAAACCGCTTCGTCACGCCGCCGAGTGTGAGTCGTGCCATTGTTCTACAAGCAGGGAGTCCAGCAATTTATTTCAGGAGGGACCGCGACACGGCACTGAGACCACCACTCGGTGGCCGGGTCGGAATCCGACCCCCGTCGCGCGCGGAGTAGCATCCCGTCCCACGTCGGTCCGTGACGTTTCGTCGTCTCTCTCGGAGACTCGCACTGCTCTTGGTCTACCCCGAAGTTGACGTGTGGTATTAGTTATTCTTCTGCTCCGTCACGCCTGGCTTTGCCTGCGTTTCCACCCATCGGTGTGTCCGAGACGGTGACGAGGGCGCGACACGCTCGTAACGCCCGCTACGGGC
>KI543181.1:60147-67880 GCA_000496195.1 uncultured archaeon A07HB70 | reverse complement strand
GCGCTCGGACTGAACCCTGCCAAGCGTGGTAAGGGAAGCCTCGCCGTTTAGTCCGGAGGATACTACTGTGTCTCACCCGCCACGCCCTTCGCGAACTGCTCGCCGAACAGGACGTAGACGACGAGCGTCGGGAGCGCCGCGACGAACGCTCCCGCCATCTGGAGGTTGAACTGCGACACCATCGACCCCTGGAGCTTGTTTAGCGCGATCGTCACCACCTCGTTCGAGGGCTGGCTCACCAGCACCAGCGCGAACAGCAGGTCGTTCCAGATCTGCGTGAACTGGTAGATGAGCGTCACCGCGAAGATAGGGACCGACAGCGGCAGGACGATCTTCGTGTAGACGCCGGCGGCGCTCGCGCCGTCGAGCCGCGCCGCTTCCAGCATCGACTCGTCCAGGGTCGCGTAGTACGCGCGAAACAGGACGGTGCAGATCGGGATCCCGTAGGCCGTGTGTGTCACCGTCAGCGCGACCAGGCCGGCCCGGTCCGCGAGGAGTGGGACACCCGCGAGCAGGCCGGGCAGACCGACGACGGACCAGAATCTGGTCAGCGGGACCAGGACAGACTGGTACGGGACGAACATCCCGGCGACGAACAGAAAGAGGACGGCGGTCTGGCCGCGCCACTCCAGGTTCGTCAGGCCGTACGCGGCGACAGAGCCGAGGAACGCCGACAGCACCGTCGCCGGGACGGCCATGAACAGGCTGTTGACCAGTGCGCCGTTGAGGTTGGTCAGCGGGCCCTGGAGGCGCGCCCACGCCTCGAACAGCGGCGCGAGGGTGAACCCCGCGGGGGCCGGCGGCGCGAACGGCGACGAGCCGAAGAAGGCGTCGTTCGTCTTGAGCGCCGTCATCAGCCCCGACTCCAGCGGCGCGAGGTAGAACGCCACCATCGCGGCCAGGACACCGTACAGCGCGACCCGCGACGGCGAGAGGTCGACCTCGACGCCCGCGACCTCTCGCGTGCTCATCTCACAGCTCACCCCGCCGGTACTGCACGTAGAGGTACGGACCGATCACCGCGAGCGCCATCGCGAACAACACGGTGGCGACCGCGGCGCCGTAGGCCCAGTTGGTCTTGCCGAACGCCTCGCGGAACATCATCATCGCGAGAATATCCGCCGAGGGACCGGGGTTGGTGCCGAACATCACGAACAGGAAGTCGAAGGCCTTCAGCGCGAACACCATCAGCACGACCGCCGCCGACGTCGTCGAGGCACGGAGCTGTGGCAGGATCACGCGCCGGTACATCCGCAGGGTCGAGGCGCCGTCGGCGCGCGCGGCCTCGTACTGCTCGGTCGGGATGGCGCGCAGGCCGGCGAGGTAGACGACCATCGCGTAGCCGGAGAACTGCCAGACGAGCGCGAACACCACCGCGCCGAGCTTGAACTGTGGGTCGGCGATCCACCGCTGGGTCAAGAGTCCGAGTCCGAGGCTCCGGAGGCCGACGTTTATCAGCCCGATCTCTGGGTTGTACATCCACGACCAGAAGACGGCTGTGACGACGAACGAGAGGCTCATCGGCATCAGGTAGACGGTGCGAACGGTGTTCTCGAACCGCACCTGCTGGTCGACGAGCACCGCGAGCACCAGCCCGAGCGCCAGCGTGACGAGCGTGAACGCGACGAGCAGGACAACGGTGTTGCGCACCGCCGTCCCGAACGTCGGGTCCGAGAGCAGGGCGGCGTACTGCGAGAGGTCGACGCTCTCGTAGGCCGGGTTCGGCTGGAGCCCGCTCCACTCGGTGAGCGAGATGAGCCCGTTCCACGCGATTGCGCCGTAGACGAACAGCCCCATCAGCAGCGCCGGGGGAAGCCAGAACGGCAGGCTCCGGACCAGCTCCGACCGGGCGAGCCGGCTGCTCAGCGCGGGGCCGCGCGCCACGGTCCCGCCGTCTGCGGCGGCGTCCCGTCCGCCCGGGTCGTCGGCCATCTGTCGGTTAGAACGCGTCCCGGATCCCCCGGTAGGTCCGGTCCACGTCGTAGCTCTCGACGAAGCCCGCGAACGCCTCCTCGATGTTGGACTTGGCCTCCGGCGAGACGCCGGTCCCGTGGGCGATCGTCGGCGGCTGGGTGTCCGAGTCTCGGAAGTCCTCGATCTGTGACTGGAGGAACGGCCCGAACGCGTCCGTCGGAACGTCCGTCCGCGGCGGGATCGACCCCTTGACGGGATTGAACCGCTCCTGTGCGTCGACGGTGCCACAGTAGCTCAGGAACTTCCTCGTCGCCTCCGGCGACGGGTTGCTCGACGGGAAGACGAACGAGTCGGTGACGACGTGGTAGACCCCGCTCGTGCCGGGGAACGGCGTCATCCCCCAGTCGGCGTCGAACTCGAAGCTGTCGGCGGCGCGGTACTGGCCCGCGGCCCAGTCGCCCTGGTGGATGAACGCCGCGTCGCCCTCGACGACCTTCGCGTTCGCCTGGTCCCACGAGATGGAGCCCGAGTCGCCGTTGTAGTACTCGCTGTAGGCGGAGACCTGCTCCAGCGCCGCCCTGATCTCGGACTCGTAGCTGCCGGCGTCGCCCGACAGCACCTCGCGGTAGGTGTCGACGCCGTTCGTCCCGACGAACACGTCCTCCCACAGCTGGAGCGTCGACCACGGCGCCTGCGTCTGGTGGGCCATCGGCACCGCGTCCGTCTCCTGTGCGACCGTGTCGAGGGCGCTCTCGAGCTGGTTCGGGTCGTCGATGTCGGTCGGGTCGACGCCGGCGCTCTCGACGACCTCGACGTTGTAGAACAGGTTGTTCAGCCGGTGGATGTTGATCGGCACCGAGACGAAGCTCCCGGTGCCGGCTGTCGCGAGGTCCTGGACGCCGCCGCGGTAGTTCTGCCGCATCGACTCGCTCCAGACGTCGTCGATGGGCTCCAGGACGTCCGCCTCGGTGTACGGCGTCAGCGACTGGCCGGGCCAGATCTGGAACGTCGACGGCGGGTTCTCGTTCAGCACGCGGTTCCGGATGACGGTGTCGAGCGCCGACCCCGCGCCGCCGGGCGCCGGGTTGTTGGTCGTCTCGACCTCGGGGTGTTCCTGGCTGAACCCCTCGAGCAGCGCCAGGAGCGCCTGCTTCTCGCCGCCCGCGGTCCACCAGTGGACGATCTCGAGCCCGCTGCCGCCCGAGTCCGTCTGTGTGACCTTCTCGATGCGGTCGGTGTCGGTCTCCTCGGCGCCGCCGTCGCCTCCCGACTCGTCGGAACCCCCCGACCCGCCGGAGCCGCTACAGCCCGCGAGACCGGTCATTCCGGCTACGCCGGCGAGGCCGGCCAGCCGGACGTACGTGCGCCGCGTGAACTCCGCGTCGCGTTCGTCTGTCATATCTAACACGATCGATATTCCGATTCTTAAATCCGGGGGAATTGTTTACTCGATGACGAGTCACGGCCGACACGCTAGCCTTTAGGCCGGGGCACGGCGTCCCCGCGAGCGTGACAGACGACGCCGACACAGCCGACGAGTACCGGATCGAGCGCGACAGCCTCGGCGAGATGCGCGTGCCAGCGGACGCCTACTGGGGCGCCCAGACCCAGCGCGCGGTCGAGAACTTCCCGGTCGGCGACGAGCCGATGGACCGGCGGTTCGTCGCCGCCCTTGGCGTCGTGAAGAAGGCCGCGGCGCGGGCGAACCGTGACCTCGGCCTCCTCGACGACGACGTCGCCGACGCCGTCGTCGCCGCCGCCGACGAGGTGATCGCCGGCGACCACGACGACCAGTTCCCCGTGGACGTCTACCAGACCGGCTCCGGCACCTCGTCGAACATGAACGCGAACGAGGTGATCGCGAACCGGGCCGCCGAGGTCGCCGGCGGCGCGGTCGGCGACCGCTCGGTCCACCCGAACGACCACGTCAACTTCGGGCAGTCCTCGAACGACGTGGTCCCGACGGCGATGCACGTCGCCGCCCTCGGCGCCGTCGAGGACGAACTGCTCCCCGCGCTCGCGACGCTGGCGGAGGCGCTCGACAGCCGCGCGGCGGCGTTCGACAGCGTCGTCAAGACGGGACGGACCCATCTCCAGGACGCCACCCCGGTCCGTCTCGGGCAGGAGTTCGGCGGCTACCGGACGCAGGTCGAGAAGGGAATCGAGCGCGTCGAACGCGCCGCCGCCGACCTGCGTGAACTCGCCCTCGGCGGCACCGCCGTCGGGACGGGGCTGAACACCCACCCCGAGTTCCCGGCGCGCGCGGCGGCGTACGTCGCGGAGGAGACGGGGCTGAACGTGCGCGAGGCCGACGACCACTTCGAGGCACAGGCCGCCCACGACGCGATGGGGGCTGCCCACGGCGCGCTCCGGACCGTCTCGGGGTCGCTCGACAAGGTGGCGAACGACCTGCGCCTGCTGGCCTCCGGGCCGCGGAACGGGCTGGGCGAGCTCGACCAGCCGGAGAACCAGCCCGGCTCCTCGATCATGCCGGGGAAGGTCAACCCGGTCGTGGCCGAGTCGGTGAACCAGGTCCACGCCCGTGTCGTCGGCAACGACGCGACCGTCTCCGCGGGCGCGTCGCGCGGCCAGCTCGAGCTCAACCTGTACAAGCCGGTCGTCGCCCAGACGTTTCTCGAGTCGACACGTCTCCTCGCAAACGCCGCAGAGACGTTCGCCGAGCGGTTCGTCGCCCGCCTGACGGCCGACGAGGTCCACTGCCGCGAGCAGGTCGAGCGGTCGATGGCGCTCGCAACCGCGCTCAACCCCGCGATCGGATACGACGCCGCCGCGGCGGTGGCGAAACGGGCACTCGCGGAGGACCGGACGGTTCGCGAGGTGGCCGTCGCGGAGGGTCACCTCACCGAGACCGAGGCGGACGAGGTGCTCGACCCCGAGCGGATGACCAGCCGCGGGATTCTGGGCACCGAGCGCTGACCGAGCGGCGGACAGATTCGGTATCTTGAAGCCACGTCTGCTCCATACGCCGGGTATGCCCTCGCAGAAGGCGATCCGTGCGGAGGGGCGCGACGTACTCGTCTGCCGACGGTGCGACGCGGAGTTCCCCGAGGCTGCGGCGACGAAAGACGGCTGGCACTACGAGTGCCCCGAGTGCGGCGAGGCCGAGGGTATCGGCGACGGGCTCCGACAGAAGTAGGCGGCGACCAGTTCTTGCGGACCGGCAGCCGCGTCGCTCCGCGCCGTCAGCCCCGGCGGCGCGCGAGGACGAGCGTGAGGCCGACGACGAGCGCCGCGGCTGCCGCGACAGGGCCGAACCCGGGCGCGTCGCCGGTCGTCGACGTCGGTGCGGGCGTCGGTGTCGGCGTCGCCGTCTGAGTCGCCGTCGCGTCGCCGTCGGCGTCGCCGTCGGCGCCGGCGTCGGCGTCGTCGTCTGTGAGCCGGCGACGAACGGGTGCGAGCCACCACGGACCTCCGCGGCGCTCCCGGTGCCGTCGCCGTCCGGGTCGAGGTCGCCGCCGTAGACGAACGCCGACGGGTTCTCGGGGAGCGGCGGCAGGTCGTCGCCGGCGGCGTAGCGGTCGAGCCACGGCCCGAGGTCCGCGCCGGTCACCGAGACGACGGTCGCCCGGAAGTCGGCGTGGCTCTCGAACGGGTCGCCGGCGCGGGCGGCGAACACGTCCGCGAGGGTGTGCTCGCCGTCGGTCCGGCTGCGAATCTCGGCGTCGAGGGCGGCGAGAACGTGTGCGCCCTTCCGGTAGTTCGCGAGCGTCCCGCGCCACGTCGAGCGGTCGGCGAGCGTCACCGCCGTCCGGTCTGGGTCGTACTGGGACGCGGCCAGTCGCTCGCGAAACTGTCCGTACTCGCCCGCGCCGGCGTTCAGCGCGAACGTCCGGCCGAAGTAGTCGGCGCTTCCCTCGGTGAGCCACGCCGCCGACCCCTCGCCGACGGCGCCGAGGCGCGTGTGGACGTACTCGTGGGAGAACGCAGTCCCGGTCGTCTCCATCGCGACGGCGTCCGAGCTGACCCAGAAGCTCGTCGCCGACGTCACGCCCGCGAGCTGGCGCCGGCGCTCGCTCTCCCGCGTCGGGATCACGAACGCCGTCGTCCCGTCGCGGCGGACGCCGAAGTCGAACCGACCGGGGGCGACGCGGAGAAACGACTTCGCCGGGCCGACGTCGGGGTCGGGTGGGGTCGCGACGACGAGCGTCGTCCGCTCGTCGGCGGCGGTCACCGCGGCTGTTCGGTGTGGCCCGAGGTACGCGAGCGGGTCGGCGGCGTAGCCCTCGCCGGCGACGCCGTAGCGGGTCTCGAAGCCGGGGTCCGAGCCGCGGTAGGAGTAGCTCACCCCCGACGCCGGGCGGGCCGCCACCGCCCAGCCGTCGCCCGTCACCACCGCCCGGTCGTCGGTCGGAATCCGGACGACGACCCGCGGGTCGGCGGCGCCGCGCCACTCGAACTCCGTCGTCGCCGTCCGGTCGAACCCACGCGTCTCGACGAGCGTCGCGCCGTCGCCGAGCGCTCGAACCCGGACGGTCAGTTCGCTCACCGCGTCCGGCACGTCGTAGGCGAGGGTCGTCCGCACGGCCTCGCCGTCGAGTTCCGCGGTCGTCTCCTGGACGATCGGGTCGGCGCCCGAAGCGGGCGCGGGCGCGAGTGCGCTCGCTACGAGCACTACGGCCAGCGCGAGGACGACGGGGCGTGTCGAGCCGACCACAGCGATCCCACGCGGGCCGGGTATTTCAATCGCGCCCGCCGATCCGCCAACGCTTAACAGCCGCCGCCGCCAGCGGCGGATATGGACGCGGACGCGGACACTCTCGACTACGACGCGCTCGGGCTGGTGGCCGGGCTGGAGATACACCAGCAGCTAGACACCGCGACGAAGCTGTTCTGCGGGTGTCCGACCGACCGGCGCGACCCGGAGGAGGCGGTCCGGCGGTTCACCCGGTATCTCCACCCGACCCGGTCCGAGCTCGGCGAACTCGACCGGGCCGCCGTCGAGGAGAGCCGGGTCGACCGCGCGTTCGAGTACCTCGCCTACGACTCCACCTGTCTCGTCGAGGCCGACGAGGAGCCGCCGGGTCGGCTCGACGACGAGGCACTGACCGTGGCGATGGAGATCGCGGCGCTCCTCGACGCCGCCGTCGTCGACCAGGTCCACGTGATGCGGAAGATCGTCGTCGACGGGTCGAACACGACCGGATTCCAGCGCTCGGCGCTGGTCGCGCGCGACGGACAGATCGAGACCGAGCACGGAGCCGTCGGGATCGAGGACCTGATGCTGGAGGAGGAGAGCGCGGCCCGGGTCGCCGGGACCGACGACGGCGTCCGGTACGGTCTCGACCGCCTCGGGGTTCCGCTGGTCGAGATCGGCACCGCGCCGGACATCGGGTCGCCGGCGGGGGCACGCGCCGCCGCCGAGCGCATCGGGATGCTCCTCCGCTCGACCGGTACGGTCAAGCGCGGTCTCGGCACGATCCGGCAGGACGTGAACGTCTCGATCGAGGACGGCGCCCGGGTGGAAATAAAGGGCGTCCAGGATCTCGAGGGGATCGAGACGATAGTGGAGAACGAGGCCCGGCGGCAGGTCGCCCTTGTCGAGGTCGCAGCCGAGCTACGCAGCCGCGGTGCGACCGTCGACGACCCCGTCGACGTCGGCGACGTCTTCGCGGACACGGACTCGGAGGTGATTGCCGGCGCGCTCGCCGGCGGCGGCGACGTCCTGGCCGTCCGTCTCGGCGGGTTCGACGGGCTGGTGGGCCGCGAACTCCTCCCGGATCGCCGGCTCGGCACCGAACTCGCGGACCACGCGAAGCGCCACGGCGCCGGCGGTATCTTCCACACCGACGAACTGCCGG
>KI543181.1:52707-59670 GCA_000496195.1 uncultured archaeon A07HB70 | reverse complement strand
GCAGGTAGTGGTCGGCCTCGTCGTACCGCTCGATGAGCTTCTGCCGGTGACGGAGCTGACGGGTCACCCGCCGGGCGACCCCGAGCAGGGTGTGGACCTCGCGCTCCGTCGGGTGTACCCGCCCGACGACCCGGCGGACGAGGCGGCGGACGCGCTCGGGGTTGCGGTGGTCGGAGGCGTCGAGCAGGTCCGCGACGTAGTCGTGGAGACGCTCGACCGCCGGCTCGGGCGCGCGCTCGGTCGCCTGGTCGGGCAGCTGTGTCTCGTCGACGGTCAGGTCCCGGAGCGCGTACAGCGTCACCGTCGCGGCCTGTCCGAGGTTGAGCACGGGGTAGTCCGCGCTGGCGGGGATGGAGCAGACCCGGTCCAGCCGCTCGAGTTCGGCGTTCGACAGCCCGGTGCCCTCGCGACCGAACACCAGCGCCGGGCGGACGGCAGCTGCGCGCAGTTCGTCCGCGAGCGTCGCCGGCGTGGCGAACGGGAACCGGACGTGTCGGCGGGCGTCCTCGCCGGTGATGGCGGTGAAGCCGACGGTGTAGAACTCGCGGACGACCGCGTCGAGCGTCGTCTCCGTCGCGCCGGGCAGCACGTCCTCGCGGGCGTGGCCGGCGAAGCCGTACGCCTCGCCGCCCGGCTCGAGCGGCGGCGGGTCGACGAGCCGGAGGTCCGAGAGCCCGAAGTTCTTCATGGCGCGGGCGACGGTGCCGACGTTGCCGGGCGTCTCGGCGTCGACGAGGACGACGACGGGCGTGCGGTCCGTCGTCGCGTCCGCGTCGTCGGTCATCCGTCGCCCGGGTAGTCGGCGTCCAGGTCGAGGTCCGACCCGGCGAGGTCGGCAGTCGTGAGCGGCTCGTCGGCCTGACCGTCGTCCTCGTCGTCCAGCAGGTCGCGCAGGTCGACCCGGTCCAGCTCCACGCCGGCCTCCAGCTCCGCCTGCAGCTGTGCCGGGTCCGGCGGCTCCGGCAGGGCGTCGGGGTCGGTCGCGACGTGTTCGACGCCGGCGTAGCCGTCGGGGGCCCGTTCGCCGTCGGCGAACCAGTCGTGGAACGCGCCGCGGAGGCTCGGCTCGCCGCGGTGGGCCGTGCCGCCGGCCTCGCGGAACCAGTAGACGAAGTCGGCCTCGTGGGCGTCACAGAGGAGGACCTCGGCGCCGGGTTCGCCGTAGACGACGCGGGCCTGTCGACAGGGGTCGCGCTCGCCGTGGACGAGGTAGCAGGCGTCACAGGCCCGCTCGACGAGGTCGACGAGCCGCACCAGCCGCTCGCGGTCGTCGCGAGGCATCTCGGAGAGCGGGCGGAACCGGCCCTCGTCGTCGAACACCGCCTCCTCGTCGAACCGCCAGCCCCGGAGGCCGACGCTCACCTTCGCCATGCTCGCCGTTCCCGCCGGGCGGGCAAAAGCGGCGCGGGACCGCCTTCGCCGGACATTTGCCTCCCGACCCCGTGGCGCTGCTATGCGAACAGTCGACGCAGCCGGGCTGTCGGTCGGCGAGGACCACCCGCCCCGGATCATGGGTGTGCTGAACGTGAGCGTGGAGTCGCCGTACGACCCGAGCGTCTTCGCCGACGCGGACGGCGCTGCTGCCCACGTCGAGCGGCTCGTCGACGAGGGAGCGGACATCGTCGACGTGGGGCTCGCGACGGCGAACAAGCGGGTCGAGCCGCTCACCGCAGCGGAGGAGCTGGAGCGGCTTGACACCGCCTGCGCGGCGGTCGAACGGGCCGACGCGGACGCGGTGTGGTCGATCGAGACACGCTACGCAGAGGTGGCCGCGGCGGCGCTCGACGGCCCCTACGAGATGGTCAACGACGTCTGTGGCTTCGCCGACCCGGAGATGCCGCGGGTCTGTGCGGAGCGGTCGGCGCCCGTCGCGAAGATGGCGAGTCCGCCAGACCTGACCCGCCCCGGCGCAGTCGAGGAGACGGACTGGGCAGAGCGCCGGTCGCCCGAGTGGGCCGCCGAGGCCGACTACGTCGACCGGGTGTACGAGGCGCTCGCACAGAACGGCTTCACGGACAAGACGATGGTCGACCCGGCGTTCGGCGGGTGGAGCGAGGCCAAGACGCGCGACCACGACCGCGAGACGTTTCGCCGGCTCCGGGAGTTCCGCGGCTACGACCGGCCGGTCCTCGTCTCGATCAACCGGAAGAGCTTCCTGAAGGAGCTGGTCGGTCGCTCGACGGAGGAGGCCCTGCCCGTCTCGCTCGGCGCCACCGCGCTCGCGGTGGCCCGTGGCGCCGACGTGGTGCGGACCCACGACGTCGCCGAGACGCGCGACGCGGCGCTCGTCGGCCACGCCTTCCGGACGGAGCTGACGCGCCACGAGGGCGCGGTCGAGGTGGTCGAGCGGGACGTCCGCCGGCCGGCAGAGACACGCCGACATCTGGACCGAATCGACGCAGCCGGCGACGTCACGGCAGACGCCGGGACGCGGGTGTACGAGCTGTCGGGGCTGGACGAGTCGGGACGAGCGACGCTCCGCGACGCCGCCGGCGGGACCGGCGCGGCGGTCGCGCCCGGGAGCGGCGCACACGACGACGCCGCGCTCGTCGTCGGCGGGCCGGGCTCGGTCGCGAGGCTCGCCGCGGGGGTGCGGGCGTCCGGGCACGACGGACTGACGGCGGCGTTCGACGCCGTCGAGCGGGGGCTGTAAGAGAAAACTTATGCCACGTGCTAGTACAAATCGCGTCCGGACGCCGGCGAGGCACACGGGTAGGGGTACTTGGTGCCACGTCGGCGCACATCTTCAGCCCGGTGAGCCGTAGCCGTGGAGTTCTCGACGTGGGAGCCGGTGTACGAACTGGTGCTCGCCGACCTCGGCTACGACAGGGAGGGCGACGAACGGGTCCGTGACCGGCTGGCGGCGTGGGCCGAGCCGTTCGACGCCGACCGTCTCCCGGCGGCGGGCGGAGAGGTTGCGGTCGTCGCCCCCGGACCGTCGCTCGCCGGCGACCTCGGCCGTGTCGACGACGCCGACGGGGTCGTCGCGGCCTCGAGCGCCGCCGACCGCCTGCTGGCGACGGGCCGACGACCCGACCTGGTCGTCACCGACCTCGACGGGACGCCCGCGACGGCAGCCGCGCTCTCGCGGGCCGGCACCCCCGTCGCCGTCCACGCCCACGGCGACAACGCCCCGGCGCTCGACCGCTGGCTCCCGGCCTGCGACCCGGCGAACGTGCTCGCCACGACACAGGCCGCGCCCGTCGGCCCGGTCGTGAACCACGGCGGGTTCACCGACGGCGACCGGGCGGCCTTCCTCGCGGACGCGTTCGGGGCCGACCGGCTGACGTTCGTCGGCTGGGACCTCGACGACCCGACCGTCGGGCCGGAGAAGCGCGCGAAACTCGGGTGGGCGCGGCGGCTGCTCCGGTGGCTGGCCGCGCGCCGCGGGCGGCTGTTCGACCTCTGAGGGACGGGGCCGGAGAGCCGGGTGGCCGATCCCGGAACCACCGACAGGTTCTCGTCTGTCCCGCCTGTGACGCGGTTATGCAGGTTTTCTGGCACCGGCGTGACCTCCGGTGTCACGACAACCGCGGGCTGGCGCTCGCGTCGGGGCTGACGGGCGACGCCGACGGGCCGGCGCTCCCGCTGTTCGTCTTCGACGACGCGGTTCTCGCGCACGGCTCGCCGCCGCGGGTCCGGTTCATGCTCGACGCGCTCGCGTCCCTCCGCGAGTCGTACCGTGAGCGAGGGAGCGACCTCGTCGTGCGCCGGGGCGACCCCCGCGAGGTCGTGCCGCGGGTCGCGACGGAGTTCGGCGCCGACCGTGTCGTCTGGAACCGTGACTACTCCGGGCTGGCGCGGGAGCGCGACGCGGACGTGCGGCTGGCGCTCGACGACGCCGGGGTCGACCGCGAGTCAGTCCACGACCACCTCCACCACGAGCCGGGCTCTATCACGACGAACGCGGGCGACACCTACTCCGTCTACACCTACTTCGGAAAGAAGTGGCACGACCGCGAGAAGGAGGAGCCGTACCCCACGCCGGAGGACGAACACCTCGCCGACGCCGACGGCGACCCGCTGCCGTCGATCGCGGCCCTCGGGTTCGACGACCCGGTCGGGGAGGTGCCCGAGGCGGGCCACGACGCCGCTCGCGCGCGGCTCGAGGCGTTCTGTGACGGCCCGATCGAGCGGTACGAGGAGGCCCGCGAGTACCCCGCCCGCGACGACACGTCGCGGCTCTCGGCGGACCTGAAGTGGGGGACGCTCGGTGTACGCGAGGCCTACGCGGCAACCGCCGAGGCGATGGCGCGCGCGGACGACGACGCCGCCGAGTCGGTCGAGGAGTTCCAGTCACAGCTGGCGTGGCGGGAGTTCTACGCCCACGTCCTCGCGGACGAGCCACGGGTGGTGACGGAGAACTACAAGAGCTACGAGAACCCGATCGAGTGGCGCGACGACGACGAGGCCCTGCAGGCGTGGAAGGACGGCGAGACGGGCTATCCGGTCGTCGACGCCGGGATGCGACAGCTCAGGCGCGAGGCGTTCATGCACAACCGGGTGCGGATGATCGTCGCCTCGTTCCTGACGAAGGACCTCCTGCTCGACTGGCGCGAGGGGTACGACCACTTCCGGGCGATGCTCGTCGACCACGACACCGCGAACGACAACGGCGGCTGGCAGTGGGCGGCCTCGACGGGCACCGACGCCCAGCCGTACTTCCGCATCTTCAACCCGATGACACAGGGCGAGCGGTACGACCCCGACGGCGAGTACGTCCGCGAGTACGTCCCCGAACTCCGCGGCGTCGACGCCGAGACGATCCACTCGTGGCACGAGCTGAGCGACGCGGAGCGGACGGCGGCGGCGCCGGACTACCCCGGACCGATCGTCGACCACGCCGAGCGCCGGGAGGCCGCGCTGGCGATGTTCGAGCGCGCACGCGGCGAGGCCGACTGAGCGTCGACGAGGAGCGGCGGGTGCGGCGGTCCCCGTCAGGCCGGCGCGATAGCCCCGCCGGACTCGACCATCTGCCAGACGGTGAGTGCGCCCGCCGCGCCGAGGGCGACTGCGAAGGCGAACAGGGGCCTGAAGCTTCCGGCGGTGGCGACCAGCTCTCCGGCCACGACCGGAGCAACGAACGACCCGAGCCACCCGGCAACGCTGGCGATCGAGACGGCTGTCCCGGCGGCCCCCGGGTCGACGAACTCCCGGATCGACTGGTACATGATCCCGATCTGGAGCTGGATGAACACCCCCGCGAGGACGAGGCCCGCGACCAGTACCGCGACCGTCGTGCTGTATGACATGGCGGCTGCCAGCACGGTCGCGCCGACGAACGAGGCGGCGAACACGGGCCGTCGACGCCGACCCAGCACGGTGTCAGAGAGCCACCCGCCCGCGGGCCGGGCGAGAACCCCGACCGCGGGAAACAGCGCGACGAACGCCCCGCTCTCCGCCAGCGAGACGCCGAACCGGCGGGTGATGTAGGTCGGCATCCACGAGTTGAACACCATGTACAGCGAGTAGCCGAGAACCGTGACGGCGACGACCATCCACACGTTCCGGTCGCCCAGCAGCCGCCCGAGGTCGGCGAGTGTCATCGGTGCCGTGGACGTCTCGACCCGCGAGACCCGTCCGACCGCGGCGTAAAGCACGAGCGACGTCGCCAGCACCGCGGCCCCGAAGACGGGAAACACCCCGGGCCAGCCGACAGCCGCGGCGAGGCGTGGCGCGCCGAGCTGGCCCAGCGCGTACCCGGCGGGGTAGCCCGAGACGATCACCGACGTCGCCGTCGCCCGCCGGTCGGGAGGGAACGTGCTCGAGGCGACGTCGATGCTGACGACCCACAGGACGAACATCCCGACGCCCGCGAACAGCCGCGAGGCGATCAGCAACGAGACGCTCCCCGCGCTCGCGGCGAACCAGTCGCCGACGCTACCGGCGAGGAGGACAGCCGCCGCAGCCGGGACAGCCGCACGGGGCTCGACGCGGTCGAGATAGACACCGACGGGGACACCGACGATCGTCGCGGCGACCTGTGGGGTCGAGACGAGTGCGGCAGCCGTCGCCTCCGTGACCCGGAGGTCGGCCATCACCAGCGTGAGGATACTGGCGGGCGCGATCAGGTACGCGCCGACGAACAGGAGCACCAGCCATCCGGCCGCGAGCGTCACCAGCCGCCACTCCGAACCGGCGGCGTCACGGGCGTCGGTCGGTCTGGTGTCCAACACTCGCCGCTTCGCCGAGAGGCAGGCATAGTCCTACCGGTCGCGCCGTGACGCCGGACAGCCGCAGGACTAACACCGGTCGTCCCGTCCACGGAGCGTGCGCGTCACTGTCCTCTGTTACGACGGCTTCGACGAGCTCGACGTCGTCGGCCCGTACGAGGTGTTCCAGGCAGCGACCGACCGGGGTGCCGACCTGCCGGCGCGGCTCGCGACGCTCGACTCGGCCGAGCGCGTCACCGCCGCCCACGGCCTGCGGGTCGAGCCGGACGGGTCGCTTCCGGAGCCGGGCGCGCCGGACGCGCCGGAGCTGCTCGTCGTCCCCGGCGGGGGCTGGAACGACCGGCACGGGGCGGGTGCGTGGGCGGAGGCGGAGCGCGGGGCGGTTCCCGACGCCGTCGCGGCACACCACGCCGCCGGCGCGACGGTCGCGGGGGTGTGTACCGGCGGGATGCTCCTCGCACGCGCCGGCCTGCTCGACGGACGCCCGGCGACGACCCACCACGGTGCGCTCGACGACCTGCGCGCGACCGACGCCGAGGTGCGCGAGGAGCGGGTCGTCGACGACGGCGACGTGCTGACGGCGGGCGGCATCACCTCCGGTATCGACCTCGCGCTCCACGTCGCCGAGCGCGAAGCGGGGGCCGGGGTCGCCGACGCGGTGGCCGCGAACATGGAGTACGCGCGGCGCTAGCGAACCCGGAGCAGGCCGACGAGACAGCAGGCTGCGGCGCCGCCGAGGACGGCCAGCCCGAGCCACGCGGCGCGGTAGGAGACGGCGTCGGCGGCGTAG
>KI543181.1:45201-51112 GCA_000496195.1 uncultured archaeon A07HB70 | reverse complement strand
GCGCGGTTCGTCGCCGGCTGTCCGACGGAGTATGCGGCGCCGACGCCGACGAGGGCGAGAAAGAGCAGCGCAACAGCCGGCGCAGCCGCGACGGCGACGACACAGGCCCCGAGGGCGGCCAGCCCCCAGATCATCACCGGTCGGTCACCGCGGGCGTCGACGGCGGCGCCGGCGGGCAGGAGCGCGACGGTGTAGCCGAACACCGTCGCCGTGACGGCGAGACCGACGACCGCACGCGAGAGCGTGAATGCGTCGCGGAGCGCCGCCGTCGCCGCGAAGACGGCGTAGAAACAGGTGCTCGCAGCCACCTGCCAGCCGGCCACCGCGCCGACGCCGCGCCAGCGGGCGAGCGCCGGGACGAGGCGGCTGCTGGACACGCTCGGCTGTGCCCGACGGCGGCTGGTAAGTCCTCTCGTTTCGCACCGGAGACGGATCGTGTGCCGCGATACCACGCTGGGTCAATCTTTAATCGTGTGGCCACCAACAGTAGTACGAGGTGACTCACTCATGAGCCAGGCAACTGAGGCCAAGTACGAACTCGACTCGCTGCCGTACGACTACGACGCCCTCGAACCGCACATCTCCGAGCAGGTGCTCCGCTGGCATCACGACACCCACCACCAGGGGTACGTGAACGGCTGGAACAGCGCCGAGGAGACGCTCGCCGAGAACCGCGAGGACAACGAGTTCGGGTCCTCCGCGGGCGCCATCCGGTCTGTGACCCACAACTCGTCCGGACACATGCTCCACGACCTGTTCTGGAAGAACATGTCGCCGGCGGGCGGCGACCGGCCCGAGGGTGCGCTCGCGGACCGGATCGTCGAGGACTTCGACTCCTACGAGGGGTGGGAGGGCGAGTTCCGTGCCGCCGCGTCTGACGCGAGCGGCTGGGCGCTTCTGGTCTACGACACGTTCTCGAACCAGCTTCGGAACGTGGCGGTCGACAACCACGACGAGGGCGCGCTCTGGGGCGGCCACCCGGTCCTCGCCTGCGACGTCTGGGAGCACTCGTACTACCACGACTACGGTCCGGATCGCGGCGACTTCCTCGACGCGTTCTTCAACGTCGTCGACTGGGACGAGCCACACGCCCGCTTCGAGCAGGCAGCCGAACTGTTCGAGTAGACGGCGAGTACGAGGGCCCGCAGGCCCACACGCGGTTTTTTCCACAAGGCACACAGCGGCGCGCCTCGCCCGGCCGGCGTGTCCACCGTTCCCGCGCAGACGCTCGACGTCGGGTGGGTCGCGCTCGCCGCGCTCTTCTTCGGCCCCGGCGCCGTCGCCGGCCTGCTCTGTGCGCCGTTTCTCCTCGCGGAGCGCCTCCGCGCGCTGTTTCGCGCGCTCCCGCCGGGCGAGGCCGTCGTCGTGCCGTACGCCGCCGCCGCCCTCGTCGGCTCGCTCCCGTACGTCGCCGGGACGCTCCTCGTGCTGTCGGAGACCGCCGACGCCGCCCGCGGCGCCGCGGCGTCGAACGCGCTGTTCGGCCTGATCGTGGCGCTCTCGGTCTGCTACGTCGTCGGCGTCCCGCTCCTCGCCGGCGTGGACTGGGACCCGACGGGCTACGGGCCGGGGACGTGGGCGCTGCTGGGCGGCCTCGGCGCCGCCTACGCGACGGTGTTCACACTCCCGCTCGTCCTGTTCGCCCTGGTGCTTGCGCTGCCGACGTGACGCCACCGTTTACGCCGCGGCGCCACGACCGGCAGCCGTGCCCAAGCCGAAGACGGAGTTCGACCGACGCTACCCGTACGAGGTGTACGAGCCGGCGGAGCTGCTCGAGCCGGACGCGATGTACCGCGTCGACGAGGTGGCGCGGCTGATGCAGGACCTGCCGCCGACGGCCGACCTCGACCCGGAGACGGAGGACCGGCTCATCGCGTGGACGGTGCCGTGGCTGTTCGCCAACCGCGACGCGCTGTGTGTCTCGGACCCGACGGGCGACGAGCCGGGGTACTTCGGGCTGCGGGAGGCGAGCGACGGCGCCGACACGGAGGAGACGGCGGACGCCGACGACGAACCGGACGAGCCGTAGCGACGCCGCCCGTCGGCGGGGGAGGGGTTTTATGATCGCGCTGGCCCCGAAACGGGCTATGGAGGTTCGACTGCTGGAGGCAACCGACGACCCCGAGGAGGTGATCTGTCGGGCGGCGCGAAACGACTACATGAGCGAGTTCAACGCGGCCCTCGACTTCGAGGAGGCGATGGCGGGCATCGAGGGCGAGGGACTCGAGGAGAAGAAACGAACCCTGATCGGACACCTGCTCGACCACGGTCACTTCGGGCCGTTCGAACACCCGCAGGCCACGTTCGCCGTCGAGGGGATGAGTCGGTCGTGTATGGCACAGATCACCCGCCACCGGCACGTGAGCTTCGACGTCCAGTCGATGCGGTACGTGAGCTTCGACGACGTCGACCCCGAGGCCGTCGAGGAGGGCGCACTCGTCGTCACGCCGCCCTCCGTCACCGACCCGGACTGGGTCGGGCGCAACCAGTCGAAGGGGCCCGTCGACGAGGAGACCCGCGAGCGCCGCGAGGAGGTGTTTCGCCGCTCGGTCCGGAACTCCGTCGAGGACTACCAGGAGCTGCTGGAGCTCGGGATGCCGCCCGAGGACGCGCGGTTCGTCCTCCCGATCGGCACCGGGGTGAACGTCGTGATGAGCATGAACGTCCGGATGCTGATGCACGTCGCCGACATGCGCGCGGCGGCGGACAGCCAGTGGGAGATCCGCGGCATGACAGAGGAGATGCTCGGCCTCGCGGCGGAGTGGTGTCCGATCACCTTCGACCACTACGAGCGCGAGATGAAGGGCCGGAAGAACCGGCTGGCGCCCTGACCGGGTGGGCAGATTGAAGGGCCGGCAAGCTAGCTATCCGCCGATGCGTCAGGACGACCTCGTCTCCGCGACCGGCCTCGCCCGTGCGGACGTGGAGACGGTCTTGGACCGCGCCGCCGAGATCGCGGCTGACCCGAGGTCGTGGCGCGAGCGCCACGCCGGGGCCCTGCTCGCGCTGTGTTTCTTCGAGCCCAGCACCCGGACCCGGATGAGCTTCGACGCCGCGATGAAGCGCCTCGGGGGCGACACCGTCGACATGGGGCCGGTGGAGTCGTCGTCGGTCAAGAAAGGCGAGAGCCTCGCGGACACGGTGCAGGTGATCGAGGGCTACGCCGACGCTCTCGTGCTCCGGCACCCGAAGGAGGGCGCGGCGCGGATGGCAGCCGGGTACGTCGACGTGCCGCTGATAAACGCCGGCGACGGCGCCGGCCAGCACCCGAGCCAGACGCTCCTCGACCTGTACACGATGCGGGAGGCGACGGGGCTCGACGGCGTGACGGTCGGGATGCTCGGCGACCTGAAGTACGGCAGGACGGTCCACTCGCTCGCGGAGGCGCTGACGGAGTTCGACGCGGAGATGCACTTCGTCAGCCCCGAGAGCCTGCGCCTGCCCGAGTCGGTGCGGTACGACATCGAGGCCGCCGGCGGCGAGGTGCGCGAACACGAGACGCTCGGAGCCGGTGCTGCCGGACCTCGACGTGCTGTACGTCACGCGCATCCAGCGCGAGCGGTTCCCGGACGAGTCCGAGTACCGCGCGGTTGCCGGTGAGTTCCGCATCGACGAGGCGACGCTCGCGGCCGCCCGCGACGACCTGACCGTGATGCACCCGCTCCCGCGTGTCGACGAGATCGACCCCGCCGTCGACGACACCGACCACGCCCGCTACTTCCGACAGGCACACAACGGCGTGCCCGTGCGGATGGCCCTCCTCGACATCCTGCTATGACCGGCGACGAGCCGCAGCTGCGCGTCAGCAAGATCCGGAACGGCACCGTCATCGACCACGTGGCCGCCGGACAGGCGCTGAACGTCCTCGCGATTCTCGACATCGACGGCTCCGGCGGCGAGTCGGTGTCCGTCGGGATGAACGTCCCCTCCGGTCGGATCGAGCGCAAGGACGTCGTGAAAGTAGAGGGGCGAGAGCTGTCGCCCGCCGAGGTGGACGTCCTCTCGCTGATCGCACCAGAGGCGACGATCAACATCATCCGCGACTACGAGGTGGTCCACAAGACCCGCGTCCAGCGGCCGACGTCCGTCACGGGCGTCCTGGAGTGTCCGAACCACTCCTGTATCACGAACGCGGGTGAGCCGGTCGACTCGGAGTTCGACGTCCTCGACGAGGGCGTGCGCTGTCGCTACTGCGAGACGATCTTCCGCGAGGAGATCGCGGCACAGATCGGGACCTGACCCCGTAACCGATTAGTAGCCCTTCGTCGTAGCGGCTGCTATGTCCGGCAAGGCGAAGCTCGTGCTCCTGCTCGTCCTCGTGGCCGTCGTCTACGTCGTCGTCGCCGGCGGCGGCGATCCGATCGAGGTCGAAGTCGAGGAGTAGACGCCAAGGTTAGGTGCGCGCGGCCTGTGATCTGACCGTGTACGGCGTCGTCACACGCCACGAGGCGGAGGTCGACTGGCCGGCGTTCGACCTCGGCCACTACGAGGTCAAGGACGTCTCCGGGACCGCCTCGGAGCCGGTCGCGGGCGCGGTCAACACCCTCTCGGCGTTCGCCGACAACGCCGCGGCGCGCGAGGACCCGGACCTCGTGCCGCTGAGCGCCGACGGCGAGCGCGCCACCGCCGACCGACAGTACTTCGACTGGTCGTTCGTCTGCCCCTCACACCAGGCCTACCGCGAGGGGCTGCTGGAGATGGTCGACGACTGTGTCGCGGCGGCGCCCGACGTCCGCCTCGACGACGTCGGCTTTCCCCGGCCCGAGTACTGCCACTGTAGCCGGTGTGACGCCGCCTTCGCCGCGAGCGACCACGCCGACCGGGGCGACTGGCGCGCAGACGTCGTGACGCGGTTCGTCGACGACGTCCGGGAGCGCGTCTCGGGCGACCTCTCGCTCGCGGTCCACCCCGACCCCTATCCCGGTCACCTGCGCGAGCGGGCGGGGGTCGACCTCGACGCGCTGGCGCCGCTCCTCGACCGCGTCGTCGTCCCCCTGTACGACACCTCGTACGGCACGACCTACTGGCTCGAGTCACTGGCGAAGGGGTTCGAGAGCCGGCTCGACGACGGGGTCCGGCTCGCGGTCGAGCTGTACGCCGTCGACGTCGACGTCGACGCGCTCGTCCACGCGACGGAGGTGGCAGCGGCCTACGCCGACGACGTCTTCTTCGGCTACGACACCTCGAACGCCACCGCCGCGCTCCGCCGGATGCGCGCCGACGCCGAGTCGGGCGTCACCCACCGGCCGGACGAGGACGCGTGACCGTCCGCGACGGGCCCGTCCGACACCCGGACGACCGCGAGCCGACCGACCACGAGGGGCCGTGGCTCGCGGTTCTCGGCGCCGTCGCCGTCGGGTGGACGCTCCTCTTCGCCCTCGACCGGGCGCTCCTGACCGACGGCACCCTGCTCTGGGCGACGGTCCGGTCGCTCCGGGCGCTCGTCCTCGCGCCCGTCGCCGCCGCGGCGCTCTACCAGGACACCCGCGCGCTCGACGGGCGGGGCGTCGACTTCGGCCGGCTCCGGTTCGGCTACGCGCTCGCGGCGCTGCTCGTCCCGCCGACGGCCCTCGGGTACCTGCTCCACCGGTACGCCCGGACGTAACGGCGCCTCAGTCCGGGTCGTCGTCGAACGCCGTCCCCGCCAGTCCCGGGTCCGCAGGGACCTGGACAGCCCCGTCGACGACCGGCGCGGGGTCGGGGTAGAGGTCCCCGGCCAGCATGCCGGCGGTCGCCAGTCCACACGCCGGGACGGTCGGGAGCGCGGCGGCGGCGTGGACCGCCGCGGTGCGGGCGACGACGGCGTCTATCGTCGTCGTCACGACGGCGCCGACGCCCGCCTCGCGGGCCTGTCGTGCCGCGGCGACGGCGCGGTCCGGGCCGCCGAGCGCCATCGGCTTCAGGACGAGGA
>KI543181.1:38562-44614 GCA_000496195.1 uncultured archaeon A07HB70 | reverse complement strand
GTCGAGCGGTTCGGTCCAGCCGGGGAGCGGCGTCGTCTCGCCGACACCCGGCTCGCCGTCGACGTGGACCCGGACCAGCACGCCCTCGCGGGCCTCGATTCGCCCGCGCGCCGTGTCGAGCGGCTGCCCGAGGCCGAGCGAGAACCGCGTGACCCTCACAGCGCCAGCCCCACGGCGAACAGCAGGGCGTGGAACGCGAGCAGCTGGCCAGCGCGCTCCAGCGCGGGGTTGAGCGCCGCGCCGGCCGTCTCGGTCAGCAGCGGTCGGGCGACGAGCGCAGCGACCGGGAGCGAGAGCAGCGGAAGGAGCGCCGGGAGCCCGGTCCCCGTCACGGCGAAGTAGACGGGCACGAGGTACGCCAGCGCGAGCAGGCAGACGTACTCGGCGCGGGCGGCGCGGAGGCCGAACCGGACCGCGAGCGTCTGCTTGCCCGTTCGCGCGTCCTCCGCCCGGTCGCGGACGTTGTTCACGACGAGGACGTTCGTCGCGAGGGCGCCGGGTGCGGCGCCGGCGACGACGGCGTCGAGCGGGAGCGTCCCCGGCGGCGGGAGGAGGTGGAGGCCGGCGACGAGGCTCGCGGCCTGGACGTAGAACGTCCCGGCGACGGCGACGAGACCGAAGAAGACGAAGACGAACGGGTCGCCGAGGCCGTTGTAGCCGAGCGGATACGGCCCGCCGGTGTACGCGACCCCCGACGCGACCGAGAGCAGACCGACGACGACGATCGGCAGCCCGCCGACCCAGACGAGGTAGGTTCCGACGGCGACGGCGGCGCCGAAGGTGAGCCACGTCGCGCGCCGGACCGTCGCGGGGTCGATCAGCCCCGACGCGGTGACGCGGGTGAACCCCTCGCGGTCCTCCGTGTCGGCGCCCTGGACGCCGTCGTAGTAGTCGTTCGCGAGGTTCGTCCCGACCTGAATCAGCGCCGCGCCGACGAGCGCCGCGAGCGCCGGGAGCGGCGCGAAGACGCCCGCTCCGAGCGCCAGCCCGGTGCCGACGGCGACGGGCGCGACCGCCGCCGGGAGCGTCTGTGGACGGGCGGCCATCAGCCACGCGCGGCGGCGGGAGACCTCCTCTGCCGTCATCGTCGTCCAGTAGCCGTGCGAGGACCTAAACGCTCGCGCTCTGCGACGGTCCGAGCTGGTCGGGCAGCCGAGCCGACCGCCCGATCGAACGTCGCGTCTGCCGCCACCGCCTGTCGTCGGGAGCAACACGAGACACGCTATCGCCGGTCGAGGCTCGACCACCGATCCGGACCCTGTCGTCAGCCGTCGGGGTCGCCCTCGACGTCGACGACGAGTTTCCCACGAACGTGGCCCGTCGCGCTCCTGTCGAGTGCGTCCCGCACCGTCGACAGCGAGTACGTGTCACTGATCCAGGGCACACCGACGTCCGCGTCGGCGTGAGCGACGACCCGTCGGAGCGTCGCGGGGTCCGAGTCCCCGACGACGTCGAAGACCGGACGTCGACGCCGGACCGGTCGCGGTACCGTTCGACCGCCGGTTCGGCGGGCGGCTCCGGGAGCGTGACGACGGTGCCCCCCGGCTCGGCGACCTCGACCGACCGTTCGAGGACGTCTCCGCCGACGGCGTCGAGGACGAGGTCGACACCGTCCAGTACGTCCTCGAACTGCTCGTCGCGGTAGTCGACGAACTCGTCGACCCCCAGGTCACGGAGGAACGACTCGTTGCGTCCGGACGCGGTGCCGACCACGTGTGCCCCCGTGTTCGCCGCGAACTGGACGGCCATGTGGCCGACGCCACCGGCAGCCGCGTGGACGAGAACACGCTGTCCGGCGTCGAGGTGGCCTTCCTCGTAGAGCGCGTGGTACGCGGTCTGTCCTGCCATCGGAGCGCCCGCGGCCTCGAGATGAGAGAGCGACTCCGGCTTGGCCACGAGTTCGTCGCTCGTCATCGTGGTGTACTCGGCGAACGCCCCGCCAGCACCCGGGAGGCGTGCCATTCCACAGACCGCGTCGCCGGGGTCGAACCGGCTCACGTCGGTCCCGACCGACTCGACGACGCCGGACACGTCCCAGCCGGGCGTCCACGGGAGCTCGCCGTCGAGCAGGTGTGAGACCGCCCCCCGACACACGAGCCAGTCGATGGGATTGACCCCGGCGGCGTGAACCCGGACCAGGAGTTCGTGTCGGTCGGGGTCGGGACGGGGAGTCTCGTCGTAGGCCAGTGCCTCGATGCCGTCGATGCTCTGGAGTTGAATCGCGTTCACGTGTTTGTGTGTTAGCCGTCGGTCGGGCCGTCGATACAGGACGCGGCGGTCCGCCCGGTCTGCGCTGGATAGTCTGCCACGCCGGCGTCCCCGGACGCGACCAGCACCGCCTCCAGCGCGACCCGTGTCCGGGTGTCGTCGCGCAAGCTTCCACAGCGTGCGGCCACCCGTGGGTCGTCTCCGTGTGACACGCCCGTCGATAGGCGTCGGGTCGACAAAAGCTCCCGCTACACTGATATTTTGTACCGCCGATTACAAAAACTGGCTTTGGGAGAGGTGAGAAGACCACCCGCTCACCAGTCACGGAGGTTTCAAAAACAGAGTCGAGGGAGTCTTTTTACCACATCTGGACACAGAGACGAGTATGAACAGGCTGGAGGCGATGGAACTCGCCCGAGAGTCGGACCACTGTCTCAAGCCGGCCGAGGCGTTTGCCATGATCGGCAACGAGATTCGCGTGGCGATCCTGGAGGCCCTCTGGCACGCCGACGAGCAGCCGGTCGGGTTCACGACGCTCTACGAGCGAGCCGGGGCGGACAACACCTCCAAGTTCAACTACCATCTGGGCCAGCTGACGGGACACTTCGTTCGCAAGGTGGACGACGGATACGAACTCCGGACAGCCGGGGAGAGCGTCGTCCGGGCAGCCGTCGAGGGCTCGTTCAACGCACATCCCGACCTCGACCCGATAGACACCGGCGACGACTGCACCCGGTGTGGCGGTCCGCTGGTCGCGACGTACAGCGACGAAACGTTCGCGATCGAGTGTCCCGCGTGTGGCCGCACACACGGCCAGTACTCGTTCCCACCAGGGGGGTTGATCGGTCGTGACGACGCCGAGACGCTCTCGGCGTTCGACCAGCGGGTCCGGCACCTGCACAGCCTCGCGAGGGACGGTGTCTGTCCGGAGTGCAGCGGTCAGATGCGGACGGACGTCGTTCAGGGCGAGGACTGCTGTCTCGTACGCCGACCTCCGGGTCGAGTACACGTGTCTCCAGTGTCATCACGGCCTGCGCTCGACGGTCGGTCTGGCCGTACTCGACCAGCCGCCGGTCGTCTCGTTCTACCGCGACCACGGTGTCGACATCCAGACGACGCCCTACTGGCGACTGGACTGGTGCGTGAGCGACGACCGGGTGACCGTGGCGTCGACCGACCCGTGGCGAATCGAGGTGTCGGTCACCGAAGGCAGCGACACACTCGTCGTCTCCCTCGACGGGGAGCTCTCGGTCGTCGCGACGGACAGGACGAGCGGCGGGTCGCGGACGGACCACGCTCGGTGATCGGCTGAGAGGGGACGGAGAACACCGACCGAGTGCGTGCCGCCTCAGTAGTGCCACGGCACGTCGGAGAAGTCCGGGTCCCGCTCCTCGAGGAACGCGTCCCGGCCCTCCTGGGCCTCGTCGGTCATGTACGCGAGCCGCGTCGCCTCGCCCGCGAACACCTGCTGGCCGACCAGCCCGTCGTCCGCGAGGTTGAACGCGTACTTGAGCATCCGCATCGCCGTCGGTGACTTCGAGGCCATCCTGTCGGCGAGTTCGAGGGCACGGTCCTCCAGGTCGTCGTGTGACACCGCCTCGTTCGCCATCCCCATGTCGACGGCCTCCGCGGCGTCGTAGGTCTTGCCGCAGAAGAACAGCTCGCGGGCGCGCTTCTGGCCGACCTGTCGCGCGAGGTACGCCGACCCGAACCCGCCGTCGAAGCTCGCGACGTCGGGGTCGGTCTGGAGGAACGCCGCGTGGTCCGCGCTCGCGATCGTCAGGTCACAGACGACGTGGAGCGAGTGGCCGCCGCCGACGGCCCAGCCCGGCACGACGGCGACGACGGGCTTCGGCATGAACCGGATCAGACGCTGGACTTCGAGGACGTGGAGGCGCCCGGCACGGGCCTCGCGCACGAGGGGGGCGTCGCTCTCGTCGGCCTCGTCGTCGTCTCGGTACTCGTAGCCCGACTCGCCGCGGACGGACTGGTCGCCGCCGGCGGAGAACGCCCGCCCCCCGTCCTCTGCGGGGCCGTTCCCGGTCAGGAGGACACAGCCGACGTCGGCCTGCTTGCGGGCGTGGTCCAGCGCCGCCGCGAGTTCGTCGACGGTGCCGGGCCGGAAGGCGTTTCGCCGCTCCGGGCGGTCGAACGCGATCCGGACCGCGTCGACGTCCGTTCCGCGGTGGTAGGTCACGTCGTCGAACTCGTCGGTCACCTCGGTCCAGCGGTCGGGGTCGAACGTCTCCGAGACGGTGTCCATGTACGCTTCCGGCGCGGGGGCGGCAAGAACCTGCCTCCCCTGCGACGGACAGCTCGACAGACCCGGACGACCCTGCCGGCGCCCTCCGGGCGGACGACGCCGCGGTGCCGTGGCGCCGCGCCGCTCGAGGCCGCCGACCGTGCGACCCGTGACGACGGCCTCCCGGGCGAGCGACACGCCGACCGCGACGGGTGACGGCACGCGGCGCTGGGCCACACAGATCGGCGACGCCGTCGTCTCGTCTGACGGGCACGGCGTCACGGACGGGACCGAACGGCGACTGGCGCAGGGTGGTGGTCCGCGTCGACGTCTGCGTCCCGTGTCAGTCGTTCTCCGCGGGCGGCTGGTCGTCGTCGACCAGCCGCTCCCTGACCACGCGGAGGTCCTCGCGCGCGGCGAGTGCCCACCGCGCCAGCCGCGCGAGCGGGCCGTCGGGCGCGGTGAGCCACGCGAGAACGAAGCCGAGGAGCGCGAGTGCGAGCGCGAGCAGCGGCCGTTCGACGACGACCACGCCGTAGCCGACCGTGGCGACGCCGAAGACACCGGTCACGGCGGCGCGCAGGGGCCCCATGCGGGTGACGAGCTGTCCGGGGCCGACACAGTCGAGCGTCCAGCCGACGACGTAGGCGAGGACGGCGGTCAGCAGGCCGACGAGCAGTTTGCCGACGATCAGGACGGCGTAACAGAGGACGAGAAGCGCGACAGCCGTGCCGGCTGTGCGCCACGGCTGCTTCGAGGAGGGCATCGACGACGTCGTGTGTGCGCCCGGCTCAAGTCGCTTCTGCCACGCGCTCGACGACCCGGTCGCGCAGGGCCTCGCGGGTCCGGTGGCTCGACTCGGCGTCGAACGAGACGCGCAGGAGGTCGCTCCCGGGCGTCGTCACGGACCGCTCGTACGCGTCACCGAAGTTCTCGAGGGCGACGGTCTCGACGTCGATGTCGTACAGATCACCGAGCGGCGCGAAGTCGAGGCCGTGGGGTGTGCGGAACTGCTCGGTGAACGGCGGGTCGAACTCCTCGACCGGGAGCTTGTGGAAGATACCGCCGCCGTCGTTGTCGACGAGGACGACGGTAGCGTCGACGCTACAGCGCTCCAGGCGAGCAGGCCGTTTGCGTCGTGGTAGAGCGCGAGGTCACCGACGACGAGCGTGAGCGGGTCGGTCGTCGCGTCGCCGGCCCCGAGCGCCGTCGAGACGACGCCGTAGATGCCGCTCGCGCCGCGGTTGCCCAGGGTCGTCAGGGTCGTCGTCGACGGCGCGCCGAAGCGGTCGAGGTCCCGGACCGGCATCGAGTTCGAGACGACGACGGTCGAGGGGTCGGGCGCGCGGTCGGCGACCGCCGCGAGGACCCGTCCCTCGTGGGTGGTGCCGCCTGCGGCGGCGTCGTGGGCCTCGCACGTGAGGCGGTCGGCGCGCTCCCACCGCTCGACCCACGCGGAGTCGACGGCGGGGGTCGCCCGCTCGGCGACGCGGGCGGCGAGCCGCGAGGGGTCGGCGACGACGAGGTCGGTGGCGGCGAACTCGGCCTCGCGCCACCCGCCTGCGGGGTCGACGACGAACTGGCGCGCGCCGGTCGCGGCGA
>KI543181.1:30082-36080 GCA_000496195.1 uncultured archaeon A07HB70 | reverse complement strand
GTCGACCGGCCTCCGCGCGTTCCGGACCGGCGGGTCGATGGACACGAACGACCCCGACTTCGAGGACGACGGGATGATGGGCCACGAGGACGAGTACGTCTTCTGAGAACGCCCGCAACAACGGTTAAGCCGCCGGCGCCCGCACAGACGAACATGCACAAGGACGAACTGCTCGAACTCCACGAGCAGATGGTAGCGATAAAGGACTACTTCGCAGCCCGCGAACACGTCGACTCGAGCCTGTTCGACCCGTACGATGGGCTGGACGTCGACCCGTCGCACGTCCACAAGTCGAAGAGCGAGCACAAACACGCCGTCTTCGTCCTCGGGAACGCCCTCGCGAACGCCATGAGCGACGACGAGTTCTCCGAGGCCGGCCGGGTCGGGAAGCGCATGAAGGAGCTGGCCGAAGACGCCGAGTCGAAGCTGTAGGCGTGGTCGGCGCGGCGCTCCTCCAGCGCGTCGCCGTCGTGGCCGTGCTCGTCGGATCGCTCCTCGTCGTCGTCGCCCTCGACGCCCGCCGGGTCGAGCGCGGACGGGCGCTCCGGCGGCGGCTGATTCTCGGCGTGCCGTGGGGAACACTCGTCACCGTCGCGGGCGTCCTCGGCGTCTATCTCTTCGTCCAGGGCGGCGCGAGGGCGTGGAACGCCCCTGCGACGATCCCCTTCCGCGCGTGGTCGTTTCTCTACCCGCTCGGCGTGGTCACGGCGCCGTTCGCCCACGCCGGTCCGGGCCACCTGCTCGGTAACCTGACCGGGACGCTCGCGTTCGCTCCCCTCGTCGAGTACGCCGTCGGCCACTACCCCCGCGAGCGCGGCAGACAGTCGTTCGGGTCGCTCCGCGAGAACCCGTACGCCCGCGCGCTGCTCGTCCCGGCGGCGGCGGTCGTCGTCGGCCTCGTGACCGGTGTCTTCTCCGTCGGTCCAGTGATCGGGTTCTCCGGCGTCGTCTTCGCGTTCGCCGGCTGTGCGCTCGTCGTCTTCCCGCTCCGGACGGTGGTGGCGCTGGCCGGCGCGCGGGCGCTCTCGCTTCTCACCGCCGCGGTCCGGTCGCCCGTGACCGTCGCGCGGGCAGAGCCGTCGTTCGCCTCGCCGTGGTGGGCCGACATCGCGATCCAGGGCCACGCGCTCGGCCTCCTCGCCGGGGTGCTGGTCGGCCTGTGGCTCTCCCGGCGCGGCGTCGTCGGGCGTCCCTCCGCGCTCCGGACCTGGGCCGGCGTCCTGCTGTTCGGCGTCGGACAGTCGCTCTGGGCGGTCTACTGGTTCCGTGGCGGGGGCACCTTCGTCCTCTACCGCGCGGCGGGACTGGCGCTGGTGGCCGTCCTCGCGGCGCTCGTCGCCGCGACCACCGTCGCCTCGGCCCGACCGCTCGTCGGGAGCGGGCCGGCGGGCGAGTCGCTCCGGTCGCTCCCGCGGTGGCAGGTCGGTGCCGTCGTCCTCGTCGTCGTCCTGTCGGCGCTCGCCGGCCCCGGCGCGGCGGTGAACCTCGCGACGACGAGCGACGACCCACTGCCGGGCGACCCGCTGACAGTGCGGGACTACGAGGTGACCTACGCGGAGGACGTCGAGAACGGGATGGTGTCGGTCGTCGACGTCGAGGCGTTCGGGGAGACGACGAGCGTGAACACCTCCGGCGTCGTCGTCCGGTCGCGCGAGCGCCACGCGTGGGTGACGGCGGTGTCGAAGAGCCGCCTGGCGTTCGCCGGGCGCACGGTGGTGCGGGTCGGCGGCGTCGGCTGGCTGGAGCGGGTGGTCGTCGAGCGCCGGGGCTGGAACGTAGTCGGCGGCAACAGCACGTACCGAGTGACGTTCGCGCACGCGGGCACGAGCCGAGTCGTCTACCGCTCGCCGCCGGCGCGGGCGTCGCCGACGATAGACGGTCGAAACGTCTCGATCCGTGCCGCGCCGCCGGGGTTCCGCGTCGCCGTCAGCCGCGACAACCGGACCCGAACCGTCCCGATGCCGGCGGAGAACACGACGGCGACGGCGTTCGGCCTGCGGTTCACCCGAGACGGACGGCAGCTGGTCGCGTCGCGAGACGACACACGGGTCGTCGTCGCCAGACAGGAGGTACGCCCCGGCGCGGGCTAGGCGTCCCACGCGACGCGGTGGACCTCGACGTCGACCGCCTCGCTGTCGGCCTCGTGGAACGCGAACTGCCGGTCGAGGTCGATCGTCGCGGCGTACGAGGCTGTCAGGCGCCCGCCGTGGTCGGCGGCGAAGGACGCGACGAACTCGCGGCTCCCGGCCCGGTGGACCGAGTACGAGACGTCGGCGACGGCGCCCGCGGCGGCGAGGAACTCCCGGTCGGCGTGGACGGCGTCGCGCTGGGCACCGAACGGCGGGTTCGTCAGCACCGTGGTCTGCCGGTCGCCGTCGCCGACCACCGGGAGCCGCGTCACGTCCGCCCGGACCCACCCGACGGCGGCGTCGACACCGACCCGACGGCGGTTGTCGCGCGCCGTCGCCAGCGCGGCGGGGTCGAGTTCGACGCCGACGACACGGGTCGGGGCGCGCAGGGCGGCGCCGAGCGCCAGCATTCCCGTGCCGGCGCCGAGGTCGACCACCGTCGCGCCCTCGACGTCGCCCCGCAGGTCGGCGTCGTGGACGACGCTCGCGGCGAGACCCGGCGGCGTCGGATACTGTTCCAGCGCCGCGCTCGGGTCGTCGAACCCCGCGACGACGGCGAGCTGTGTCTCCAGCGCGGACCGCGTGCTCACGCGTCGTGAGTCGCCCCCGCCGGCTATAGGCGTGGCGGGGTCAGTACGACCGCTCCGCGACGACGGTCCCCTCGTCGTCGGCGAGCGTCGCGGTGTCGCCCGCGTTGTTCCAGACCGGCTGCGACCGACCCCAGTAGTAGTCGCCGTCGCCGTCCTCGCCCGACCCGGTGTGGACGGCGAGCGACTCGCCCGGTCCGAGCGCCGTCCCGTCCGGGAAGCGGTAGACGTGGCCCGCCTCGTCGCGGAGCGTCCACCCAGAGAGGGGCACCGTCTCGTCGCGCCCGTTGACGACGGTGACCGTCTCGCCGTTCAGGCGTTCGCGGTCGTCGCCCGGCGCGTCCGCCGTCACGCGCAGGGTGACGCCCTCGGAGTCGGGCGTCGGCGCGGGCGTCCCGTCCGCGCAGGTCCAGAGCCCGCGGCGCTCGGACTGCGCGCGGCGCTCTAACTCGAGGTAGCGGCCCCGCTCGACGATCTCGGAGTCGAACACCCGTCCCCAGCCGCCGGCCACGAGGCGGGCGTTGAACTGCTCGCCGTCGACGTAGACGTACGCGAGCAGACGACCGTAGTAGCCCCGGCGGTCCGACGTCGGGTCGAAGCCGAGTTCGACGTCGCGGCCCGCGAGTCGGCTGTCCGCGAACGAGCTCGCGCGTTCGCCGGAGGTCCGCAGACAGTCACGGCCCGCCGCCGTCTCGGGGACCCCCTCGTACTCGTCGGGGGTGGTCTCGGAGTGGACCTCGGGCGTGTCGACGCCCAGGAGCCGGATCGTCTCCGCCGTCCCGTCCGGCAGTCGGACCTCGACCGTGTCCCCGTCGACGACGCGGGTCACCGTCGCCGACGCCGTCGGTGCCGTCTCGGGGTGGGGGGTGCCGAGCGCCGTCTCCGACGCGGGCGTCGTGTCGGGCGGCGCCGTCGCACCGAGACAGCCGGCGAGGACTACCAGCGCTGCGACGAGAGCGACGGCGCGCACGCCCCCCCTTCGGCGGCGACGGGCTAAACCACACGCCCGTGGGGGGCACCCGAATGTTTAAATACGCTCTACTTTACTACCACTTATAATGGAACGTCCGACCAGCCAGCGCCAGCGTCAATCCGACGAGACGGAGTCAGAACAGCGAGGCGAGCAGGTCGTCTGTCCCGAGTGTGACTCCGACAGCATCGTGACGGACGCGGACCAGAGCGAACTCGTCTGCAACGACTGTGGACTCGTCCTCGACGAGCGGCAGATAGACCGGGGGCCGGAGTGGCGGGCGTTCAACCACTCCGAGCGGCAGTCCAAGTCCCGCGTCGGAGCGCCGATCACGGAGACGATGCACGACCGCGGGCTGACGACGACGATCGACTGGAAGGACAAGGATGCTTATGGCCGCTCGATCTCCTCGGAGAAACGCTCCCAGATGCACCGCCTCCGGAAGTGGCAAGAGCGTATCCGCACCAAAGACGCCGGCGAGCGCAACCTCCAGTTCGCGCTCTCGGAGGTCGACCGGATGGCCAGCGCACTCGGCGTCCCCCGCTCGGTCCGCGAGGTCGCCTCCGTCATCTACCGCCGCGCGCTGAACGAGGACCTCATTCGTGGCCGCTCGATCGAGGGCGTCTCCACGGCGGCGCTGTACGCCGCCTGTCGACAGGAGGGGATCCCCCGGTCGCTCGACGAGGTGGCCGAGGTGTCGCGCGTCCCGCAGAAGGAGATCGGCCGCACCTACCGCTACATCTCGCAGGAGCTCGGCCTCGAGCTCAAGCCAGTCGACCCGAAGCAGTTCGTCCCTCGCTTTGCCTCTTCGCTCGGCCTCAGCGAGGAGGTCCAGTCGAAGGCGACCGAGATAATCGACGTGTCGGCAGAACAGGGGCTGCTGTCGGGGAAGTCGCCGACGGGCTTCGCCGCCGCCGCCATCTACGCCGCCTCGCTGCTCTGTAACGAAAAGAAGACACAGCGCGAGGTCGCCGACGTCGCGCAGGTCACCGAAGTCACCATCCGCAACCGCTACCAGGAGCAGATCGAGGCGATGGGCTTCCGCTAGCGGCGGACGAACACGACGATTCTGCGGTTCCACAGCGCCGTCCGGTAGCTCCGTGCCTCGTAGCCGTCGAGCCGGGTCGCGGCTATCGTCCGGGCCGACCCGGTCGCGACGACCACCGGCGGCGGGTCGGCGACGGCGGCGGCACCCGTAGCGCTCCGGACGTCGACGCCGGCGCGCGCGAGGTACCACGCGACCGGGAGCCGCTCGCCGAACCGGCTGGACACCGGCGGCGCGTCGGCGCGGGACTCGGGGCGGATCACGAACTCGTCGCCGTAGAGCAGGACGGGCCCGCCCGTCTCCGCCGCCGCCTCGTGGACCGGTTCGAGGTCGTCTGCCGCCTGGCCGTACGTGGTGAGCGTATCGTCCGGGTCCGGCGCGGCGTACGTCTCCGTCGCGGCGACGACACCGGTCTGGGCGACGAGGGCGACGAGGAGGACGGCGACGCCGAGGGCCTCGCGGGTCGCACCGCGGTCGACCGCACGCCGGCCGAACCGGACGACCGACGCGCCCCCGACTGCCGCCGGGACGGCGAGGAAGACGACGCTGTGGACCGCGATCCACGGCCCGAGCGACTCCGCGACGGTCGGGAAGACGAACAGGCCGGCGAGGCCCCAGTATGCGGCGAACTCGACGACCGGTCGGCGGTCGACGCCGCCGTAGCGCAGGCGCGCGAGCGCGAGGCCGGCGAGGAGTGCGACCGGGAGCGCCGCGCGCCCGACGACCGCGGCAGTCGCCGCGAGGTACGGCAGGATCTCGTGTGCCCCCTCCGGCGAGCGGTCGACGACCCGGACGCCGACGAACGCCTGCGGCGCGTCGACGACGGCGCCGGTGACGGCGTCGAGTCCGAGCGGTCGGGGGGCGAACAGGACCACGACGGCGCCGAGGAACGTCCCGAGCCCCGCCGCCGCGGTCCGGGGCGACCCGCGCAGCCGTCCCAGGAGCGCGTCGAGGCGCTCGGTCGCCGCGGCGGGCCGGCCGACGACCCGCTCGTGGTCGACGACGACCGCGCCGGCGACGAGCGCGAGGAGCGGGTAGGCGGCGGCGAAGCCGGAGGCCGCGAGCGCCGCCGCCGCCGCCAGCCCCGCGACCGGGACGAACCGCGCGTCGCCGGCTGCCGCCCGGACGAGTGACCCGAGGACGACGAGCGCCAGTCCCGCCGCGACGACGTCGCCGCGGAGGAACCGCGAGAAGTAGAGGAGCAGGGGGCTCGCGGCCAGGACGACGGCGAGCAGGGCCGTCTCGAGGCCGTCGAGCCGGTCGCGGA
>KI543181.1:27282-29876 GCA_000496195.1 uncultured archaeon A07HB70 | reverse complement strand
GACCATCCTCCGCGCGTGTCTGGACGCCGGGATCGCACAGGAGTACTCCTGTCGCGTCGGGATGTGTCTCGCCTGCTCGGCGGAGATACTGGAGGGCGAGGTGGTTCAGCCGGCGGCGCACGCGCTGACGGAGGCCGAGGGCGAGCGCTACGCGCTCACCTGCATGGCACGCCCGCAGTCCGACCTCGTCCTCGACCGGGGCTCGTACCCGCCGAGCATCGACGGCGACGCCGAGGCCGACGCCGTCGCCGACGACTAGCCCGACGCGCCCGCCGCACAGCTGTTCGGCCCGAGCTCCAGCGTCGTCGCCGTCTCCTCGTCGACGGACTCGCGCCCGAGGTTCACGGCGACGAGCCGCTCGTAGTTCGCCGGACGAGCGCCGAGCGACCCCGTCACGCGCTCGACGAACGCCTCGCGGTCGAGGCCGAACAGCGGTCGGTCGCGCGCCGCGCCGACGCTCGTCGCGACGAGCCCGTCGGTCGCCGCGTCGGGCGTCGCGTAGTGGCCCGGCAGCAGGAGCGTCTCGTCCGGGAGCGCGAAGATCCGGTCGTGGAGCGTCTCGTACAGGCGGGCCGCGAGCGCCGGCGCGCCGTCGTCGCCGGCCTCGAGGTCGGGTCGGGCGACGGCGTCGACGAAGCGCTGTCGCCACAGAACAGCACGCTCGCGCCCTCGCGGTCGAGGCGCAGACCCGTCATCTCGGTCGTGTGGCCGGGGAGCGGGACAGCCGCGAGCGTCGTCTCCCCGACGGCGAGTGTCTCGTCCGGGCCGAGGAGGCGCGCGTCGACAGAGCGGTCGAGGCCACGGTCGGTCGCACGAGCCGGGAGCACGGCCGTCGCGTCGGTCCGGGCCGCGAGGGCGACGACGCCGCTCGCGTGGTCGGCGTGGACGTGGGTGTCGACGGCGAACGCGACGTCGGCCCCGTGGTCGGCGGCGTCGGCGGCGTAGCGCCCGGCGAACGCGCGGAGCGGGTCGACGACCGCCGCCTCGTCGCCCGAGACGACGAGGTAGGAGAGACAGCCGCTCGACGGACGGCGGTACTGGACGACGGTCGGGTCGTCGGGGCCAGGGACCGGCGTCGCGACGAGGAGGTCGGCCCAGGCCGCCATCCCGCCGGTGAGGTTTGCGGCGTCGAAGCCGGCGTCGGCGAGGAGGCCGGCCACCTCGTCGCTCGCCGCGCCGTGGCCGCAGACGACGACGACCCGGTCAGACTGGTCGAGTCCGAGGTCGCGGGCCCGGGCTGCGACGTCGCCAGTGACGCCCGCGGCGACGAACTTCGCGTGCGAGGCGTGGCGCGTCTCGACCGACGGCGCCGTGACGTGCCAGCGCTCGAACTCGTCGCGGGCCCGGACGTCGAGGACGACGACTGGGTCGCCCGCCCGCAGGCAGGCGTCGAGTTCGGCGGGCGTCACGGACGGGACTGTCTCGTTCACGGAGGCCGTTCGTGGGCGAGGGGAAAAAGCCGCGCGGCGCGGAAGGACTTAGCCGACAGCGGTCTTCACGCCGCCATGGACGAATCAGCGTTCCGCGAGGCCGTCGAGCGCGAGTGCGCGACCGAACTCGACCGTCTCGGCTCGAACCGCCTCCTCGTCGCCCTGACGGACGCAGAGCTGACGACACCGGCGGTCCTCTCCGTCGCGGCGGCGAGCGAGGCCGCCGCCCGCGACACGTTCGCGGCCTGGGCCGAGGACGAGTCCGACGACGAGGCGCGCGAGGCGTTCGCCGCGACCGCCGACCGGGAGCGCGAACACTACGAGCGCGTGGTGGAGTCGCTGACCGACGCCGATCCCGACGCCGCGGCGGCGCTACGCGGCCCCGCAGCCGGGCCCGACGACCCCGGCCCGGTCCACGGCTACCTCCGCGCGCGGGAGGAGACGGTCGAGCGCCTCGCCGCCGGCGTCGTCGGCCGCGGGCTGGTGAGCCTCCGCACCCACACACAGGTCGTCTCCTTCTTCGTCAACGAGGCGGACGAGCGCCGCGCGAGCCTGTTCCGCGGCCTGCGCGACGAGACGGCGACGGCACTGGAGGATGGGCTGGGCCTGCTGGCGGCCCGGTGCGAGAGCGACGAGGCGTGGGACCGGGCGCTCGCCGGCGCGAGGTACGTCGTCACGCTCGCGTACGACGACTACGCCGACGCCCTGCAGGGGATGGGCGTCGACCCGAAGCCCGTCTGCTGATGGCCGCACGCGTCGTCGGCCTGTACGTCGCCCCCGAGGCTGGCGCGCCGCCGGAGCGCCGCGAGCGAGTCGACGTCGTCGACGGCGGGATCGCTGGCGACCGGTACTGCCGCGGCGCGGGCCACTTCTCGCGTGTCGGCGACGGCCACCCGGTGACGCTCGTGGCCGCCCGCGCCGTCGCCGCCGCGGAGCGCGCGGTCGGGACGCGGCTCGACCCGGGCTGGCACCGGCGCAACGTCGTCGTCTCGGGCGGCGACGTCGACGGCACCCGCGGCGCGACGCTGGCCGTCGGCGACGCACGCCTGCGGGTGACACGGGACCGGCCGCCGTGTGCCCACCTCGAGTCGACGGTCGGAGCGCCGGGCGTCGCGGCGGCCCTCCGCAGCCGTGCCGGGGTCTGTGCCGAGGTGGTGACGCCGG
>KI543181.1:23760-26925 GCA_000496195.1 uncultured archaeon A07HB70 | reverse complement strand
TGGCCGAGGACGGGTCGAGCGAGACGGCGACCACGCCGTCAGACGCGCCGACGAGCGGGTCGCCGCCGCTCGCCGACGACCCGCTGACGCTCGGCCACACGACGACCGACCTCCGCGGCCAGATGATGGAGGGCGGCCCCGGCAAGGACGGTATCCCCTCTATCGACGAGCCGAACTTCGTCGGTCCGGGCGAAACCGAGATCGCCGACGACGACCCGGTGTTCGGGTTGACGCTCGGCGGCGACGTCCGCGCGTACCCACAGGCGGTCCTCGTCTGGCACGAGATCGCAAACGACGTCGTCTCGGGCACGCCCGTCTCGGTAAGCTACTGCCCGCTGACCGGGACGGCGATGGGGTTCTACCGCGGCGACACCACCTTCGGCGTCTCCGGGCGTCTCGTGAACAACAACCTCGTCATGTACGACCGGGCGAACGACAGCCGCTGGCCACAGGTGACCGGCACGGCAATCCAGGGGCCACAGGAGGGGGAGTCGCTCCAGGAGTTCCGCCTCGTCTGGACGACGCTGGGGCGCTGGCGTGACCGCCATCCCGACACGCGCGTGCTCTCGACGGAGACCGGCTACGCGCGCGACTACACCCGCGACCCGTACGGCGACTACAACCCGCGGGAGGGCTACTACGCCCGCGAGAACGTCACCACGCTCTTCTCGAACCTCACGGAGGACGACCGTCTGCCGAAGAAGGCCGTCGTGCTCGGCGCGCGCACGCCGGCGGGCGCGGTCGCGTTCGAGAAGGACACACTCCGTGACCGGGCGGTGCTGACGACCGACCTCGCCGGCGAGGAGGTCGTCGCCGTCTACGACGCGCCGCTCGACACCGGCCACGTCTACCGGACCGGCGGCGCGAGCGTCGCGGCTGCCGGCGAGGGGCGGGCCCGGGTCGGCGGCGAGACGTACCCCGCCGCCGACCTCCCCCTCGACCGGGTGTACGCGTTCGACGCGATGTGGTTCGCGTGGGTCGGCTTCTACCCCGAGACGGGGCTGGCGGCGTGAGCAACTCGGCTGCCCGCGCCGGCCCGCGGCTCGTCGGCTCGACGGCTGCCGTCCTCCGGCGCGCGCTGCGCCGCCGCGACGGGCGGACGGTCGCCGCGCTCGCCCTCGTCGGCTACCCGCTCGTCTACTGGGTCGCGCTGGGGCACCTCTCGCTCGGCGGGCCGGGCGGCGTCGAGACGTTCGTCGTCTCGGACCCGCTCGCGCGGCTGGTCGAGGCGCGCTCGCCGTTCAGCTACGAGCCGGTGGCGCGGGTCGTCGCCGGTCCGGTCGTCTGGCTCGTCTCGCCGCTGAACCTCTTGCTGGGCGTCCTCCTCGGCGGCCTCGTCGCCGCGAACGCCGCCGTCGGGCTGGTCTCGTGGCGCGCCCCACGGATCTGTCGCGCGGGCGCGAAGACCGGGCCGCTGGCCGGCGTCCTGGCGCTCCTCGGCGGCGCGACGTGCTGCGGGCCGGCGGTGTTCTTCTTGATCGGCATCCAGGCGACGGGCGCGCTCGTCGGCGCGTTCTCCGTACTCGTCCCGCTGTCGGTGCTCCTGCTGGTCGGAACACTCCTCCTCGCCGGGCGGGGCGCGACGGCGTAGGGCGGGCCGCGCTACGCCGGGTCGAACGCCGCGTCGCCGTCGACCGCGTGCCGGTCGACCGCGTCGAGGTCTACCGTCACGCCCAGGCCCGGCGCCTCCGGCACCGTGATCCGTCCCTCGTCGATGAGGTCCTCCTCGATCAGGTCGTCCCACCAGCCGAGCTCGTAGGAGTGAAACTCGACCGCGAGGGCGTTCGGCACCGCCGCGCCGACGTGTGCGCTCGCGGCCGTCGCGACCGGCGAGGAGACGTTGTGCATCGCCACGGGGACGTAGTAGGTGTCGGCGAGGTTCGCGATCTTCTGTGTCTCGCGCATCCCGCCGACCTTCGGGAGGTCCGGCGCGACGACGTCGACGGCCTGCTCCTCGAGGAGCCGGCGGTGGCCGTGGACGCGGTAGACGTTCTCGCCGGCGGCGACCGGCGTCGTCGTCTCGCGGGTCACCTCGCGCTGGACGTCCAGGTTCTCCGGCGGCACCGGGTCCTCCAGCCACCAGACGTCGTACTCCTCGACGGCGTCGGCGAGGCGGTGGGCGCTCCCGGAGGCGAACGACCAGTGACAGTCGAAGGCGACGTCGGCGCGGTCGCCGACGCGCTCGGTCACCTCGCGGACGATCTCGGCCTTGTGGTCGACCTCCGCGCCCCGGAGGTGTCGGTTCGCGCGGTCCAGCTCCTGCCCGCTCTCGACGTCGAGGTCGAACTTCAGCGCGTCGTAGCCCAGCTCCTCGACCACCCGCTCGGCCTCGGCGGCGTTCGAGGCCGGGTCGGCCTCGTCGCCCGCGTGGCAGTCGCAGTAGACCCGCACCTCGTCGCGGTACTTCCCGCCGAGGAGCTGGTAGGCCGGCACCTCCAGGAGCTTCCCGGCGAGGTCGTGGAGCGCCACCTCGACGCCGGCGACCGCGCTCACCGTCGGCCCGGCGATAGAGCCCTCGCCCGACATCTTCTGGATCATGTGCTCGTACAGCCGGTCGACGTCGAGCGGGTTCTCGCCGACGAGGAACGGCGTCATCCGGTCTATCAGCTCGGGCACGCCCGCACCCCAGTACGCCTCGCCCGTCCCGGCGACGCCGGCGTCGGTGTAGACCCGGACCAGCGTCCACGGGAAGTTGCCGTCGACCATCGTCGTCTGGACGTCGGTCACCTCGACGTCCCGCCCGCCGCCCCGCTTCGTGTTGACCCCCATCGTCTCCGCGGAGAGGTCCCGCATCGTGTACTCCGCGTTTGGGTCGCGGAGCGTCGCGTAGTCGCGTGGCACAGCCGAGCGTTCACTCGCGCTCGGGTAAGCGTGTCGACCCGGGGGTGACCGCCGAACTGATGTACGTGGGCAGCCAGTCGTCTGCCGGATGGCCGACAGCTGGCTCCGGGTTCGTGGGGCGCTGGACCGCTGGCTCCCCGTCGTCGTCGTCGCACTCGTCGTCCTCGCCGGCGTCGGTGCGTGGGTGACGTACGACGCCCACGTCACGACCGAGAGCACAGCACAGCGCACCGTCGACGAGTGGCGCGTCACCGGCGAGTTCGACCACCGCGCGACCGTCCAGTCCGCCGCCGGGGAGGCCAGCGTCGACCCTGGTACCACCGT
>KI543181.1:15530-22944 GCA_000496195.1 uncultured archaeon A07HB70 | reverse complement strand
GAACCTCTCCGTGTACGTTCAGAGCACGATGCCGGTGCTGTCGGGCGTGTTCTCGCTCGGCTACGACGGCGAGGGGCCCGCCGACGTCCGGATTCGGCCACCTCGTCTGGATCCGGAGCGTCGGGGATACGGCCGACGGCGGGCAGACGGTCTACTGGCAGCGGACGCGGCCGGTGGAGTCGGAGACCGTCACGCTCCGGCCAGGAGGGGGCGCACGCGTGCCGTTCTCTCTGAACGTCACGCGCGCAACGGAGACGGCGCGTAACGCGAGCGCGGACCTCGGGTCGTCGGGCCGGATCGAGGTCGCCGTCGTCCTCGACGTCACCGTCGACCGGCAGACGGGAGCCGGCGCGGCGCAGACCACAACCTTCGCGCTCCGGGCGCTGCCCGACAGCGGGCTCTACCGCGTCGACTCGGACGGGCGGACGGAGCGATTCGAGCGGACCGAGACGGTGACGGTCGAGCGAACTCCCGGTCCGCTCCGCGGCGTCGGCGGCCCGCTGCTCGCCCTCGTCGGCCTCGGCGGCGCCGTCGGCCTCGTCGCCGGCCGCCGGCGGGGGGCGATCGCGCTCTCGGCGCGCGAGCGGGTGTGGCTCGACTACCGGGACGACCGCGCGGAGTTCGACGACGCCATCGAGACCGTCTGGCTCCCGTCGTCGGCCCGCGGTCTCGTGCAGCCGCCGTCGGCGGCCCAGGACCTCCCGGTCGTGGAGGCCGACTCGCTCGCCGACCTCGTCGCGTTCGCCGAGGATCGCGACGAGGTCGTCCTAGAGTCGCCGGGCGAGCGGACGTACCATGTCGTCCACGACGGCTGTCGCTACACGTACGAGGCGCCGCCGGAGCCGGGGACGGAGCCGTCGGCGCGGGCCGACCGCGATCAGACGGTCGGGGCCCGGTCGGAGCCGTCGCCAGAGCCAGAAGACTGAGTCCGATTCGGGACCGCAGACCTGTCGGCGCGTCCGGACTGCCGGCGCCACGAAACGGGAGACAGTAGACGCCGCGCGAGTCAGGCGTCGGTCTCGCAGTCGTCGGCTGCGTCCCCTCGGCACGGGCCGGGTCCGGCTCGACCGCGGGCGGAAGCGCTCTGCCGGCTGCTCCGCGAGCTGTGCCGGTAACGCCCGGTGAAAACGATCCATCGGAGTAATACGTGCCTGACATCACGGGCCGGTAGATGGCGGACGACTGGCTGCGCGCCCGCGCCGCGCTCGAGGGGTGGTTCGCCGTTGCCGTCGCTGCACTCGTCGTTCTCGCCGGTGTCGGCGCGTGGGCCGCGTACGGCGCCTACGTCGCACCCGGAACGACCGTCGAGGAGCGCACCGTCGACGAGTGGCGCGTCACCGGCGGGTTCGACCACCGCGCGACCGTCACCCCGCCAGCCGACGGGACGGCGTTCGAGCCCGGCAGCAGTGTCGAGAACCGGTCGCTCTACATCACGACGATCATGCCGGAGCTCGAGGGGTCGTTCACGCTCGGCTACCGCGGCGAGGGGCCCGCGACGGTGCGCCTCGACGAGCGCGTCCGGATCCGGAGCGTCGCGGCGAGCAGCGGCGGCGAGGAGCAGACGGTCTACTGGCAGCGGAGCCGCGCGCTGGAGTCGGGGAGCGTGACGCTCCGGCCGGGCGGGCGACTCCAGGTCCCGTTCGCGTTGAACGTCTCGCGCACCGCCGCCGACGCCGAGGCGGTGAACGAACGCCTCCAGTCGCCCGGACAGGTCCGGGTCGACGTCGTCGTCGACGTGGTCGTCGACCGGCAGAACGGCCCGGCACAGAGCCTGACGTTCACCCTGCCGATCCGCACGGAGAGCGGCATCTACCGCGTCGAATCCGGCGGCGGACGGGAGACGTTCTCGCGCAGCGAGACGGTGGCGGTCCCGAACGACCCCGGACCGCTTCGGCTGCTCGGCGGGCCGCTGCTGGCAGCCGTCGCGACGGTTGGAGCCGTGGGGCTGGCGACCGCTCGTCGACGCGGGCTGATCGCGCTCTCGGCGCGCGAGCGGGCGTGGCTCGACTACCGGGACGACCGCGACGAGTTCGACGAGTGGATCGCGACGATTCGGCTCCCGCCGGAGGCACGGGAGCTGCCGGTCGCGGATGCCGGGTCGCTCGCGGATCTGGTCGACGTCGCCATCGACACCGAGAGCGCGGTGCTCGAGTCGCCGGACAGCCGGCGCTACCACGTCGTCGACGACGGCTACCGATACACGTACGAGGCGCCGACAGAGCCGGGCGCCGGGGCCGGAGCCGAGCTGGCGCAGCAGCCGAGGGCCGAGCCGGAGCCGGCGCCCGAGTCAGAGGACTGAGGGCTGCGACCCGTCCAGTCCCGCCAGCACGTTCACCACGAGTGCGGTCCGGAGCACCGCGGCGGCGTCGCCCCGGTCGAACACGAGGTCGTCGGTCGACCGGACGTGTTCGAGGACGGACTCGGAGGCGTGTTCGGGCGCCGCCGCGACCCCACAGTCGCGCGCCGCGACCCACTCCATCACGCGGAGGTCGGTCTTCGAGTCGCCCATCACGAGGACGAACGGGTCGTCGACGCCGAGGACCGAGAGCGCGGCGTCGACGCCGGCGGCCTTGTCGAGCTCCAGCGACGAGATCTCCGCGGCGTCGGCGCGGTAGAAGGCGACGTCGACCCGCCCGAACACCCCGGCGACGGGGTCGGGGACGCCGCTCGCCGGCAGGTCCACGAGGTCGTCGCGCCGGGCGAGGGCGGCCTCGATCTCGGGGTCGGCGGCGGCGTAGTGCGCCCGGGCGTACGTCGGGCCGGTCGTCTCGTCCGTCACCGCGGCGCCGAGGAGGTCGAGGAGGTGCGCGAGCGCGGCGTCGACGACGCGGTCGGCGTGGTCGGTGCCGGCCTCGTGGTTCGGCTTCAGCGTGACGTTGAACTCGTTGCCCTGGAGGTGACAGCCGTCGCGGACCGTCGGCGGCGCGTCGGCCACGGCGCGGTCGCGGACGCTCGCGAACACCTCGCGCAGCTCGTCGTCGAGTCGCTCGTAGAGCAGGCGCTTGGTCTCCGCGCCGTGACCGGGCGTGAACACGCCGGCGCCCGACTCGTAGACGACCGAGAACGACCCCGAGTGGACGATCTGGTTGCCCAGTCCCTGTATCGTGAACCCCTTGACGTTCTCCAGCGTCTGGCCGGTGCAGACGACGACCGCGACCCCGCGCTCGTGGAACTCGGTCAGGAGGTGGAGCACGGCGCGGGGGATCTCGTTGTCCGTGGCGCCGGCAGAGCGGAGCGTCTCGTCGACGTCGAGGACGAGGGCGTCGAACGCCCGATCGTGCGTCGAGTAGACGTCGAGACCGGCGAAGGCCTGGTTCCGGGTCGCCAGCGACGCCACCTCGGCAGCTGCCGCGCCGTCGTCGAAGGCCGACTCGACGGCGTCCCGGCGCCCGGCGAGGGTGTCGCTCGCGTCCTGCCAGACGTCCAGCGCGACCGGCGCGTCGACGGCGGGGAACAGGTCGACGAGGTCACGGTACGCCCGCAGGCCGTCCGTGTCGAACTCGGCGTAGAGCCGCCGGAGGCGGTCGTACCGGTCCACGTCCGCCAGTCCGGCTCCGGGGTCTTCAGTCCCCCGCGTCCGGATCGCAAGGTACGAACCACGGGGGGACGAGTTGCGTGGTATGGGAGACTACACCGTCGGCCTCCAGGCGGCGTGGCCGGTACGGGACGTCGAGGACGTCGACGACGCGATCGCAGTCGCGGTCAGCGAGGCCGGACGACGGCTGAACGAGGCAGACAAGGACCGCGTCGAGGTGGACGTCGGCCGGAAGCCCTGTCCGACCTGCGGCGAACCGTTCGACGCGGCGCTCCACGTCGCCGACACCGCGATGATCGGTCTCGTCCTCCGTATCGAGGTGTACGGCGTCGAGGGCGAGAAACACGCCAGCCGGGTCGCAAAGAGCGAGATTGGGGGCGCCCTCCGGGACGTCCCGCTGTCCGTCGTCGAGGTGACGCCGGTCGAGGCGGAGGACGCCGCGCCGGAGTAGCCGTCGAAACCTTTTCGTATAATCTGTAGTTATATCGAGCTATGGACCTGCCGACGGCCCGCGACCTCAAGGAGCGTCGGACGGCGCTCGACCTGACACAGAGCGAGTTGGCCGAGCGCGCCGACGTCTCCCAGCCGCTCATCGCCCGCATCGAGGGCGGCGACGTCGACCCGCGGCTGTCGACGCTCCGGCGCATCGTCGAGGCGCTGGACGAGACGGAGGGACAGGTCGTCCGGGCAGAGGCGCTGATGAACGACGAGGTCGAGAGCGTCGCGCCCGACGACTCGGTTCGCGAGTCCGAGCGGCGTATGGAGGAGGCCGGCTACTCGCAGCTGCCGGTGCTGACCGCCGGCCTCCCCGTCGGCTCGATCAGCTTCTCCGACATCCGCCACGCGGAGGCCGACGACGTGGCCGTCGGCGACCTGCCCGTCCGCGAGGCGATGAGCGAGCAGTTCCCGACCGTCTCGCGGGACGCGGCGGTCGAGAAGGTCGACAGCCTCCTCGACTACTACGAGGCCGTCGTCGTCACGGAGGCCGGCGAGGCGGTCGGGATCGTCACCGAGGCCGACATCGCAGCCGCCCGCTCATAGCCTGAGCCCGGCAACCCGGACGCCAGACCCCTCCTCGACCCGACCGATCACCCGCCCGTCGACCGCGCCGGCGAGGTCCTCGGCCCGGTCGTCGGGGGTCGCCAGCACGAACCCGGTCCCCATGTTGAACGTGCGGTACATCTCCTCGTCGGCGACGTTCCCGCAGCGCCGGACGTAGTCGAACACCGGCTGTGGGTCGTACGCGTCGTCGACGACGTAGCGCCGGTCGCCCATCCGCTCGAGGTTCGTCCACCCGCCCCCGGTGACGTGGGCGGCGCCGCTGGCGTGTTCGCGGGCGGGGCCGAGCAGGTCGGCGTAGATCCGCGTCGGCTCCAGCAGGGCCTCGCCGACGGTCCGGTCGGGGTCCGGCGGAAACGGGTCGTCGTAGTCGCCCTCGCGCGTGACTGCCTCGCGCGCGAGCGTGAGACCGTTCGAGTGGATCCCCGACGACCGGACACCCACCAGCGCGTCGCCCGGCTCCGGCGGTCCCGCTATCGGGTCGTCGTGACCGGCGACGCCGACGGCGGCGCCCGCGAGGTCGAGGCCCGTCACCACCTCCGGGAGCACCGCCGTCTCGCCGCCGACGAGGGCGACGCCGGCGCGGTCGGCGCCCGCGGCCAGCCCCTCACCGATCTCGGCGCTCGTCGCCTCGTCTGGCGCGTCGACGGCGAGGTAGTCGACGAACGCGACCGGCTCGACTCCGGCGGCGACGAGGTCGTTGACGTTCATCGCGATGCAGTCGACCCCGACCGTCGAGTGGTCGCCGACCGCCCTCGCGACGAGCAGCTTCGTCCCGACGCCGTCGGTGGTGACGCCGAGGTAGCGGTCGCCGAGGTCGACCAGCCCCGCGTAGTCGCCGGCGGCGCCGCCGAGCGTCGACACCAGCGCCGCCGTCGCCGCCTCGCTGGCCGCGACGTCGACGCCGGCGGCGGCGTATGTCAGCCCCTCCTCTGTCTCGTCGTCCTCGTCCATGCCGTCGCTCCCGCGGGACCGGACAAAAATCCGCCGTCGGACCCCGGCGAGGCGGAGCCGAGCGGACCGGACAGATCGGGCGTTCGAGCGCCCGGAACAGAACCGCTCGCCGCCGCAGCGCGGCGTGAACGGTGTGTAACGGCACGAACGGTCGCCCCGGCGGAGGTGGGTGGAGCCGCGCGTGTCGGCCGCGATAGAGCGCACGAACACGAGCGGCCCGAGGGCGTCGTCGCTTCGACCGCGCGCTGTCGCTCCGGGCGACGGCCCTCGTCTCGCTCGCGGGTCTTCCGCTGCCGTCGGGGGGTGACCGCCGGCGAGGGGAGCGTCGCCGCGCTCTACCCCGGGCACGACCACGCGCGACGGGCTAGAACCCGACGCCGAACACGAACACGACGAGCACCGTCAGGACGACACTCGGGACGAACGCGCCCAGCCACACGGACGTCGACCAGCGCTTCACCGTCGTTCCGTCGAGGCCGCCGAACGGGACGAGGTTGAACGCGGCGAGAAAGAGGTTGATAGCGACGCCGCGGCCCCCGACGAGAGAGACGAGGCCGCCGTCGGCGAGGAGGAGCGGCGCGAAGAGCGCCGCGAGCGCGACGTTCACCGCCGGTCCGGCGAGCGCGATGAGGCCGTGTTCACGCGCCGTCGAGTTCCGCCCGGAGTGGTAGACCGCGCCCGGCGCGGCGAACAGGAACCCGACGAGCGCGCTGATGACGGCGATGAACAGCATTCCGTAGTCCGCGCGGAAGTGTGCGACCCGCCCGAAGCGCGTCGCGGCCACCTTGTGCCCGAGTTCGTGACAGAGAAAGGCGACGCCCGCGGTGACGAGACTGACGGCGACGGCGGCGACGAACCCGCCGCCGCCGAGGAGCGCGATCAGTCCTCGTCCGCCGCCGGCGAAGAAGACGGCGAAGGCGACGCCGAGTGCGACCCACGCGACGACGAGGTCGAAGAGTTCCCGCGAGGTGAACCGGAGCCGCCGGACACGGACGCTCACGCCACCCGCCCCCAGAGCCAGCGCGCGCTCTCCGTCGCGCCCTCGAGCATCAGCCGCGAGACTGCGTCGACGCCGCCGAGGTCGGCTGCCATCGCCGGCAGGACGTACGCCGCGAAGAGCAGGCTCGCGACGATGCTCCCGACGTTCGTCAGCGCGACGACCATCATCAGTCGAAAGAGCGGCACGTCGAACATATCGCTCACGACCGCGGGGATCGGTCTGGTCTCGTCGCTCAGGAGCTCGTTCAGCCGGCCCACGTCGGCGACGTTCACCGTCGTGTGGCGGAGCTCGAGGTAGCCCGTGAACCAGCCCGGCGCGAGCAGCGGGTTGACCGACGTCATCCACGCCACCGCGCCGCCGACGAGCGCGGAGGACCAGCGCGCGCCGGCCAGGCGCGCCAGCCCGGCGGCGAAGAGGCCGTTGATGACGAACCACGCCGCGAACAGGCGCAGGAGGAAGCCCCGGCGGACACCGGCGACCGCGAGGAGCGCAAAGAAGCCGACGAAGCCGACAGAGAGGAGCACGCCGACGGCCTTCCCCCACGGCAGGCGGTCGCCGCTGGTCGTCCCCGTCAGCGAGTCGAACGGCGGAAGCGTCGAGGGGTCGTCGAGGTAGCGCTCGACCCCCTTGCGGTGGCCCGCGCCGACCACCGCGAGCACGTCCGCGCCCGTCTCGCGCAGGTCGACCAGCCGGTGGGCGATGTAGGCGTCGCGCTCGTCGACGAGCGCCTCCGCGCCGCCGGGGCTGAACCGCCGGAACTCCTCCATCATCGCCGTCACCACGTCGGCGTCGGTCAGGTCCGCGGCGTCGATGTCGACGTCCGCCTCGCGCGCCTCGCCCGTCACGGTCAGGACGGCGCCGGCGAC
>KI543181.1:6030-14706 GCA_000496195.1 uncultured archaeon A07HB70 | reverse complement strand
GGGTCAGCAGGGCGTCGGTGACACCGAGGCTCCCGCCGAACAGGCCCACCAGCGGCCCGGCGACGACGGCGACGAGCAGCCCGACCGTGAGGCCGACGACGACGCCGTCGACGGCACCGAACAGCAGGCCGGAGACGAGCTTCAGCTTCTCGACGAGGGTCATCCGCGCCCAGAACCGCTGGATCGTCGTCTGAATCTCCCGGTCCACGAGCGCCACCTCGATCCCGCGCGCCTCCGCGGCCTCGACGGCGGCGAGCATGTCCGCGCCGGGGTCGACGTCGAACCGGTCGCCCAGGCGGGTCTGGACGTACGAGAGCATCCAGTACGCGAGGAACTGAAAGACGGTGTTGCCCCGCAGGAGGTCGCCGGGGTCGACGTCGTCCGGCGTTCCGCCCTTCAGCTGTCGGTACCGGCCCTCGTCGAGTTCGACCGCGACCACGTCCGGCTCCGACTCCGCGACGGCGGCGCGCACCTCGGCGACGCTGTCGGCGGAGACGTGGGCCGTGCCGACGACGCGGACACCGCCGGTCACGGCCTCGTCTGTCATCGGCGGAGGTACTGGAGCAGGCTTTTTACCCCTGTCGAAGAGCCGAACGGCGTGTTCGACCACGAGCCGACGACGCCCGCGGCGGAGACGGCACTCGCCTGTCTCCGGGCGGGCGTGGTCGCCGCCAGACCGGCGACCGTCGTGCGAGACGCCTGTGCGCTCGACGGAGACGACTTCTGTGTCGACGGCGCGGCCTACGACCTCTCGCGGGTCGACCGCGTGCTCGTCCTCGGGGCGGGCAAGCCCGCCGCCGCCGTCGTCGACGCGCTCTCGGACTGTCTCGGGGACCGGATCGACGACGGCGCGGTGGTCGTCCCCGAGTCGGCTGCGGACCCGGACGCCAGGCCCGTCTCGCGGCTCCCCGGCGACCACCCGATCCCCTCCGAGCGGGGGATGGAGAGCGCCGCACGGCTCCGCGAACTCGCCGAGTCGGCGGACGAGCGGACGCTCGTTCTCGCCGTCCTCGCCGGCGGCGGGAGCGCGCTGGCGCCCGCGCCGGAGGGCGTGAGCCTCGGCGACCTGCGCGAGACGACCGAGCGTCTGCTGTCGGCGGGGGCAGACATCGGCGCCACCAACGCCGTGCGGAAACACCTCTCGGCGCTGAAAGGCGGGGGGCTGGCACGGGCCGCCGCGCCGGCGACCGTCGTCGGCCTCGTCCTCTCGGACGTCGTCGGCGACGACCCGGCGGTCGTCGCCAGCGGTCCGACCACGCCGGACGAGACGACGTTCGACGACGCGCTGGCGGCGCTCGACCGGTTCGGGGTGGACGCGCCGGCGGCGGTCCGGGCGCGGCTGGCAGCCGGGGCGCGCGGCGACCACCCGGAGACGCCCGGCCCGGGCGACCCCGTCTTCGACCGGACGACGACCCACGTCGTCGCCGGGAACTACACCGCGCTGGCGGCGGCCCGGGACGCGGCGCGCGAGCGGGGGTACGAGCCGGTCGTGCTGGCCGCGGGCGTGACGGGCGAGGCGCGCGAGGCCGCCCACACCCACGCCGCGGTCGCGCGGCAGACAGCCGAGACCGGGGAGCCCGTCGCCCCGCCGGCGGTCGTCCTCGCCGGCGGCGAGTGTACGGTAACGGTCCGGGGCGACGGGACGGGCGGGCCGAACCTGGAGTTCGCGCTGTCGGCGGCGCTGGACCTCGACGAGTCCGGCGAGCGCGTCGCCGTCGCCGCCGTCGACACCGACGGCCTCGACGGGAGCACCGACGCCGCGGGCGCGCTCGTCGACGGGCAGACGGTTGCCGACGGCGACCGGCGGACCGCACGGGCGGCACTCTCGGCGAACGACGCGCTCGGATATCTCGACGGCGTCGACGCGGCGCTGCGGTCCGGGCCGACGGAGACGAACGTCAACGACCTCCGGATCGCGGTCGTCACGCCGCTGTAGGGCGTAAGGCTTGTAATCAGTCATCTCACACTACGCGTATGGGTCGGCTCCTGCCCTCCAGCCTCGACAGCCGAACCGACGCCGCGGACCGCGACGCCGAGCCGCGGGTCGTCGGACTCGACGACGACGAGACGGGCGCGGTGGTGTCCGCGCTCTCGTCGGACACCGCGCGCGGCCTGCTCGCTGCGCTCCACGACGAGCCGGGGACGGCATCGACCGTCGCCGACGACGTCGACACGTCGCTCCAGAACGCACAGTACCACCTCGACCGGATGCGCGACGCCGGACTCGTCGAGGTGGTCGACACGGTCTACTCCGAGAAGGGGCGCGAGATGAAGGTGTACGCGCCCGCCGACGAGCCGCTCGTGGTGTTCGCGGGAACGGAGTCGAGCGAGCGGGGCCTGCGCGAGCGCCTGCGCGGCCTCGTCGCCGCGCTCGGGGTGTTCGCCGGGCTCAGCGCCGTCGTCGAGTACGTCATGCGCGACGGGGCGTGGCTCGGGGTCCTCGGCGGCACCGGCGGCGCCGCCGGAGACGGCGGCGGCGTCTCGACCGAGGCGGTCGAGACCACCAGCGCCGCCGAGACGGCGACCGGACTCCCGCCCGGCCTGCTCTTCCTCGCCGGTGGCATCGTCGCGCTGGCGCTGGTGGTCGGCGTCCGGTACGCCGCCGCGAACACGGGATAGCCGCGAGCTCCCCTCGGGGATGGTGGCCGTCGTGCGTCCAGCTTCCGCAGCCGCGCGCTAGCACACCCTGTTCCGCGAGGGAACGGGACGAGGTCGGGCGGCTTGCACGCCCACCCGGACAGACGCACCGACCACACCTGCGGGTGGGTCTCTCGAGTCCGGTAGTTCATGTCGTTACTGTCGAGGTTGGCTCTCGCGCCACGCGGCGTTCACCGATACGCTCCGGCTGGCGTGGTCCCGTACACGTCACACTCGTCGTTCGGACGGCGGGGCCGGCGTCGCTGCCGATACCCACGCTCACCACGCACGGACACGTCTCGAGCTGTAACAGGGATCAGCCGTATCGGTGGGAGTCTCCCACCACGTCGGCTCGTGCGAGACGAACGTGTCGAACCCGTGGAACGGGAGCTGCTGTAGCCGTCGGTTCATCTACGGCCCGTGCTGGGTCTCCTCGCGGACGCCGCCGACGTCCTCGAACGCGGTCGCCGGATTCGGGAGCTGCTCCGCAAACGCCACGACAGCACGGGAGAGCCGGTGTATCACCCACTCGGTGAGCCGTCTCTCCCTGTCGTCGGGTCTCCGGTGGATGCTCGTCGCTCCGTGTTTCTGACACCGGGTGGTGGCGCTGGCGTTCCGGTTTGACTCGTCCGTCGTCGGGCACGAACCCCTCGTCCGTAGCGTGTCGCGGGCGAGGGCAGTGAGTGCGACGCTGCGCTCGTCGACGCCGTCGAGGGTGTCGCCGGTGTCGGTGTCGGGGACGTCGAACTCGCGTGTGACCGTGACGTGCATGTCGTCTCCTACGGTGAGGCGGGGGCCTTCCTCGTGAGCCATCACGAGGGGGACACACCAGTCTGGTCGTACTCGACGGCGTCGGCCTCCCGCCCCCTGGGTCGGCCTGTTCGCGCCACCGGTCGAGAGGTGGCTGCTCGGAGTTCCACGTGTCGATAGCCGTGCCGACGACGCGCACCTCTGCTGTGGAGGGGGCCGTCACGGCTGACCGCTCGCCGGACGACACGTGGAGGCGCGCCTGGATTGGGTTCGTGGCTCCCTCGTCCACGCCCGAACCTGGTCAGCCCGTCTCCCGTGAGTTCGGGTGCCGCGTCGAGGAACACCGCGGGCACGCACGCTCGGCTGTTCCTCCGACTGGTCGTTCGGTGGTGTTCGAGCTAGCGAGCCCACATCGCCTGCGTGGGACGGCCGAGGGGTGCTTGGACTGGGGAGTCGAACGCTACGCCGAAGAAACGGAAGCCCAAGCAGGGGCGGGTTTCGTCCTGGATCCCGGCAGTTCAGGCGAGCCCGCAAGCTGTTATAACCCCGCTCTCCCTACGGCCGGCATGGAACACGAAGCCGAGGTGGTGGGGCTCGGCGTCGGCGTGGGCGACGACGGGTCGAACGTCCCCGCGGTGGTGCTGAGCGCGCGCGACGAGTACCTGCCGATCGTCATCACGGCAGACCAGGCGCGAGCGATACAGCTCGCGCTCTCGGGCGAGCCGTTCGAGCGGCCGCTCACCCACGACCTGCTGGTGGAGATGGTGACGGAGTTCGGCGGCGCGCTGGACGGCGTCCGTGTCGACGACCTCGCGGACGGCACGTTCTACGCGAAGGTCGACGCCGAGCGGTACGAGGCCGGCCAGCCGGAGCGGTTCGTCTTCGACTCGCGCCCGAGCGACGCCGTCGCCCTCGCCGTCCGGGTGGACTGTCCGATCGTCGTCAGCGACGACGTCCTCGACGCCGCCGGACAGGACGCCGACGACATCGAACTCGACGGCCTGGAGGACTAGTTCTCGGCTGCCGGGGGCGCCTCGCTCCGCGTCTCGCGGGTGGCGATAGCGGCGTGGCGTCTGGCTGCTGCCCGTCTCTCCTCGCGCGTCGGGCGGCAGGCGCGCGAGGGCGGACCGGACGACCGCTGCGCTCTTGCCCCCGGCGCGCCCACACGCGGTGTGAGCCTCGACGTCGACACTCCCGACCCGCCCGCGCTCTCGACGAGCGTCGACCCCGACGAGTACGAGGACGCCGAGTTGGGGGGCGGCGCCGACGACTACCGGCGCGACGAGATCGAGGACGCCCTCCGCGCCGGCGCGTGGGAGGAGGCGTTCGGAGCGTGGACCGCGACCGCGTCCGTCGACGAGGGCGCGTGGGACGTGGTGGAGGATCTCGACCTCGTCGGCGAGTTCGACTTCTTCTGGGATGGGTTCGCGGGGCGGATCGGCTACCACGCGCCGGGCATTCCGGAGGACTGGCAGGAGCGGGACTACCACTCCGGCCTCGACTCGTGGGCGCGCGTCTCGGCGATCAACGCCGGGCTGACCGAGCTCGGACAGACCGTCTGCGACGTGGTGGAGGCGGAGTACGTCGACTGGGAACAGGACTACGAGCCGCCGGAGGACCTGCCCGACTTCTAGGGCCGGTCCGTCGGGTTCTTTAGCGCCGACCCGAACCGTGTAGTATGAGCGTGGACGCCGGCCCCGACGACGACCCCGACGGAGGCGGAGGAGACGACGGGGCCGCCGACGAGATTCCGACGCAGTACGACCCGCTCGCGGTCGAGGAGCGGGTGTCGTCGTACTGGGACGATCACGACGCCTACGAGGCGGCGCGGGCGGCCCACGAGGACGACCCGGCGTTTTTCTTCGTCGACGGGCCGCCGTACACCTCCGGACAGATGCACCTCGGGACGGCGTGGAACAAGACGCTGAAGGACGCCATCCTGCGGCACAAGCGGATGACCGGCCACGACGTCTACGACCGGCCCGGCTACGACATGCACGGCCTCCCGATCGAGGTGAAGGTCGAGGAGGAGCTCGGCTTCGACTCGAAGAAGGAGATAGAGGCGTACGGCGTCGAGGCGTTTATCGACGACTGCAAGCGGTTCGCGCTGGAGAACCGCCGCGCGATGGACGAGGACTTCCGGTCGATCGGCGTGTGGATGGACTGGGACGACCCGTACCAGACGATCACGCCGGAGTATATGGAGGCGGCGTGGTGGGCGTTCGAGCAGGTCCACGACCGCGGCCTCGTCGAGCGTGGCGGGCGCGCGGTCAACCAGTGCCCGCGCTGTGAGACGGCGATCGCCAACAACGAGGTGGAACGCCACGACGTCCACAAGCCCGCGATCCACGTCCGGTTCCCCCTGGCCAGCCGCGAGGGGTCGCTCGTCGTCTGGACGACGACGCCGTGGACGATTCCGGCGAACGCCTTCGTCGCCGTCGACGGCGACGCCGAGTACGTCGGTGTCGACGCCGAGCGCGACGGAACGACCGACCGGCTCTACGTCTCGCGGGCGGGCGCAGACGAGACGCTCCGCGCCGGGCGGTACGACGACTACGAGGTGGTCGAGACGCTCGACGGCTCGGAGCTGGTCGGCTGGTCGTACGACCACCCGCTCGCGGACCGGGTGCCGGAGCGGGCGACCGGCGAGGGCGTTCGCGAGGTGTACGAGGCCGACTACGCCGACGCGACGGACAAGACCGGGCTCGTCCACTCCGCGCCCGGCCACGGCGAGGAGGACTTCGAGCGCGGACAGGAGCTCGGTCTGCCGGTCTTCTCGCCCGTCGGGCCGGACGGTCGGTTCACCGACGCGGGCGGCGCCTACGCCGGCCAGTTCGTCCGCGACGCGAACGACGACGTGATCGCCGACCTCGACGACGCCGGGCGGCTGCTCGCGCACGACCCGGACTACCTCGTCGAGGGCGAGGGGCAGTGCTGGCGCTGCGACACCGACATCGTCCGGATCGTCACGGACCAGTGGTTCATCACGGTCACCGAGATCAAGCAGGACCTGCTGGACAACATCGGGGACAGCGAGTGGTACCCCGAGTGGGCGCGCGAGAACAGGTTCAGAAACTTCGTCGCGGACGCGCCCGACTGGAACGTCTCGCGCCAGCGCTACTGGGGCATCCCGCTGCCGATCTGGAAGCCACGGGGAGCGGAGACCTACGCCGCGGACGACTGTCTCGTCCTCGGGACGCGCGAGGAGCTCGCCGACCGCGCCGACCAGGAGGTCGACCCCGCCGAGATAGACCTCCACCGCCCCGGTGTCGACCCGCTGACGATCACCGAGGACGGGACGACCTACGAGCGCGTGCCGGACGTGTTCGACGTCTGGATCGACTCGTCGGTGGCGACGTGGGCGACGCTCGACTACCCCGGCGCCGCCGAGACGGGAACGGAGCGCGAGGGCGAGACGCCGAAGGGCGCCGGGGCGTTCGAGGCGCTGTGGCCCGCGGACCTCGTCGTCGAGGCCCACGACCAGACCCGCGGGTGGTTCTGGTCACAGCTCGGGATGGGGACGGCAGCGCTCGACCGCGTGCCCTACGACGAGGTGGTGATGCACGGGTTCGCGAACGACAGCGAGGGACGGAAGATGTCGAAGTCGCTCGGCAACATCGTCACGCCGGAGGAGGCGATCGAGGAGTACGGACGGGACCCGCTCCGGACCTACCTGCTCCGCCACGACCAGCACGGGACCGACCTCGCGTTCGACTGGGACGGCCTCAGAGAGACACAGTCCGACCTCAACGTCCTCTGGAACGTCTTCCGGTTCCCGCTGTCGTACATGGATCTGGACGGCTACGACCCCGCGTCTCCCGACCTCTCGGACGGCGACCTGACCGTCGTCGACGAGTGGGTGCTGTCGCGCCTCCAGACCGTCGAGCGCGAGGCCGCCGACGCGTGGGCCGACCACGCGCCCCACGACGCGCTCTCGGCTGTCCTGGAGTTCGTCGTCGAGGACGTCTCGCGGTTCTACGTCAAGGCGACCCGCGAGCGGATGTGGGCCGAGGCAGACAGCCCCGAGAAACGCGGCGCGTACGCCACGCTCGCGACCGTTCTCGACGAGGTGACGCGGCTCCTCGCCCCCGTCGCCCCGTATCTCGCCGAGCGGATGTACCGTCGGCTCGACGGCGAGGCGACGACGGTTCACGCGCTCTCGTACCCCGAGGCCGACGAGACGCTCCGCGACGAGACACTCGAACGGCGGATGGCAGTCCTCCGCGGCGTCGAGGAGGCCGCCGCGACGGCGCGCCAGCAGGCCGGTCGGAAGCTCCGGTGGCCCGTCTCGCGGGTCGTCGTCGAGAGCGACGACGACGGGACGCGGGCAGCGGTCGAGGCGCTCGACGGCCTCCTCGCCAGTCGGACGAACGCCCGGTCGGTCGAGGTGGTCGAGTCGTTCGACGGGCTCGTCGCGTACGCCGACCCGGAGATGGGAGCGATCGGTCCGGCGTTCGGCGCCGACGCACAGGACGTGATGACCGCCGTCGAGGGGACGAAGCTCGCCGACCTCCGGGGCGGCGACGGCGACGGACTCGCCGTCGACGCCGGCGGCGAGCGGTACGCTCTCGACGACGAGATGGTCTCGGTCCGGACCGAACCGCCGGCGGGCGTCTCCGCCGCGGAGTTCGACGGCGGAACCGTCTACGTCGACGCGACGCTGACCGAGGAGCTCGAGAGCGAGGGCTACGCCCGGGACGTGGTCCGTCGGATCCAGGAGATGCGCAAGCGGCTGGACCTCGACGTCGAGGAGCGCATCGCGGTGGCCGTCGACGTCGACGACGACCGCGTCGCCGGATTCGTCGACGACCACCGCGACCACGTCGCGTCGGAGACGCGGGCCGTCTCGTGGGTCGACCTCGACGACCGGGAGGCCGACTTCGACTTCGACCTCGTCGAGGACTGGACCGTCGAGGGTGTCGACGTCACCATCGGGGTGGCGCGAGCACAGGAGGTGGCGTCCGACGACCTGGTGCGTTAGGTCGCGGCGCGGCTGTCGTGTAGAGACCGGGGGCGTCGGCGACGGCGGACAGCCGCGACCGCTACTGACCGACTGCGCGCCGGACCCACGCCGCCGTCTCCGGCGTCGGCGTCGCGTCGAGGCGCTCTATCGCCGGCAGGTCGTAGGGGTGAAGCGCCGCGACCCGGTCCGAGAGGGCGTCGACGCGGTCGGCAGTCGTCTTGATTAGGAGCAGCTCCTCGTCGTCCTCGTGGACCGTGTCGTCCCACCGGTAGGTCGACCGGCAGTCGAGCCGGTTGACACAGGCCGCGAGCCGCTCCTCGACGAGC
>KI543181.1:0-6010 GCA_000496195.1 uncultured archaeon A07HB70 | reverse complement strand
GGCGCGAATAATCTAGTCGCCTGTACGACCACGACCGGCCAGCAGTATGCTACGAGGGCCGCGACCTGTTCGCCCGCTTCCGTGAGACGACCGAAGAGATCGCCCGCTTGCAGTCGAACCTCAGCGAGAGTCGGTACAGCAGTCGCCGGATTCGACGGCTGTACCGCAAACGGACGCGACGGCGCGACCACGCCCAGGACGCACTCGTGCGCGACCTCATGAAGCGACTGTACGACGAGGGCGTGGCCACGGTGTACGTGGGCGACCTCACTGACGTGCTGTCCGAACACTGGTCGGCAGTGGTGAACGAGAAGACCCACGTGTTCTGGGCGTATCGCTCGTTCGTCGACCGGCTCGCGACGACTGCCGAGGAGTACGGTATCACGGTCCAAATACGGTCGGAAGCCTACACGACAATAGAATGTCCAGCGTGTGGCGAGCGCGAGCACACCGAACGCAACGGAGACGTGTTCCGGTGCCCGTGTGGCTACGAGGGGCACGCCGACCTCGATGCGTCGCGGGCGTTCCTTGAACGACAGGCTGGCGAACAACAAGTCGGGTCGATGGCACGGCCCGTGCGCCTCACGTGGGACGACCATGTTTGGTCGGAGTCACCACGCTCTCCCGAGCGGGCAAGTCCCAGCGAGGAGCGCACGAACCGGAGTACCCGCGAGGGAAAACTTGCCTCCGTGTGCGGATAGCCACTCTCCCCATCGGAGGAATCCCACCCCCTCAGGCGTGGGAGGATGTCAAACAGGCCGCGAGTCGCTCCTCGACGAGCGTCCGTGCCAGGTCACCGGCGGCGTCGGGCGGCGCGGTGACGAGGGCGAGCGTCGGCTCGGCGTCGTCGTCTCCCCGGTCGTCAGGCATCGGACTCGACGACGGGCGCGAACGTCCCGTTGATGTCCCACTCGTGGAGGCAGAAGCGCTCGCCGACGACCGGCTCGCCGTCGTCGACGGCGACCCGCCAGCCCTCGTCGCGCCACTCCTCGCGCCGGCCACAGCGCTCGCAGACGCGGGCCGTCGGAGCCCGGAGACGCACCATACCACTCGCAGGCGCCGCCACGGGCTTACTCCTTTCCCTCTCCTACTTGTCCACGGCGCACGACGACCGACCGTGGTCAAACACACCTTCCCCGTGGACCGCGCCGACGCGCTGGAGGAGCCGTCGCGCTACGAACACTGCTCGCGCGAGGAGCTGCTCGCGGCCCTCGGCGCGGGGTCGGACGCGACGGTGGTCGACCTCGGGAGCGGCACCGGGTTCTACACCGACGACGTTGCCCCCGCCGTCGGGCGTGTCGTCGGCCTCGACGTCCAGCGGGCGATGCACGAGCGCTACCGGGCGAAGGGGACGCCCGCGAACGTCGCCCTGCTCACGGGAGCGGTAGACTCCCTCCCGCTCGCCGACGGCGTCGTCGACGCGGCGTTCTCGACGATGACCTACCACGAGTTCGCGACGCCCGCCGCCGCCGCGGAGCTCGCGCGCGTCTGCCGGCCCGGCGCGCGGGTCGCGACCGTCGACTGGACGAGCGCGGGGACGGGCGCGTCCGGGCCGCCGACCGACGAGCGGTACGACCTCGGCCACGCCGTCGAGACGCTGGAGTCTGCCGGGTTCCGGACGGAGCAGGCGAGCAGCCGGACGGAGACGTTCGTCCACGTCTGCCGTCGCGTGTAGCCGCTCGACTCCCGGGACGCGTACGAGGCGAGGGCGACCACGTCAGCCCACTGACTGTCGGTGCGGTCGTCCACCGGACCGTCGTCGACCCGGACACGCCCGACCGTCGACCGGACGGGCGCCGCAGCCGGGTCCAGGCCGACTCGCGCGTCGAGACGCGTGTCGACTGCGGCGCGAGCGTCCGCAGTCAGGTCAGCCGGTCGATGGCGACGACGACGACGACACCCGCCAGCGCCGCCGCCGCGAAGGCGACGACGTCCCCGCTCGACCCGTCCAGTCCGGCCCGCACCACCGGCGCACGGAGCGCCCCGACGACGAGCCCCAGGAGCGCAGCGAGCGTCGCCTCCGGTCGGCGGTCCAGCGCCAGTCGCACGCCGTGGGCGACGGTGAACAGGCCGACGACCGCACCCGTGACGAACAGGGCAACGGTAGTGCCGGGCTCGACGACGGGGCCGAGGCCGGCGCGCGGCGCGGCGACGAGGGCGTCGACGAACCGCCGGAGCGTGTCGACCATCCGCTCGTACTGCCGGAGGACGAGGAGGAGGAGCGAGCCGCTGACGCCCGGAAGGATCATCGCGCTGACGGCGACGCTCCCCGCGAGCACCGTCGTCGCCGGGCCGGCGGGGAGCGCCGCGCTCCCCTCGCCCGAGAGGACGAACCCGGCGACGGCGCCGGCGACCATCGCGCCGGCCCGGCCGGGCGTCTCGAGGCTGACGTCGGCGGCGAGCACGAGCGCCGACGCGCCGATGAGGCCGAAGAAGAGCCCGAACGTCGGCACGGGGCGCGAGTCGATGAGCGGCCCGAGGACGCGCGTGACGACGACGACGGCGGTGAGGACGCCGGCGCCCAGCGCGGCGAGAAACGGGCCGTCGAACCCGCGAAACGCCGCGACCGCCGCCCGACGCCGGCCCGGGAGCGGCAGGGCGAGAACGCCCGCGACGGCGCCCGGCGTGACGCTCGCGACGGCGCTCACCAGCCGCTCGTAGACCCCGACGAGGAGGGCGATCGTCCCGCCCGAGACGCCCGGGACGGCGTCTGCGGCGCCCATCGCGGCGCCCTTGAGATACGTGACGACCGTCCGCCGCGGTCCGAGCGGGGGCCGGTCGACGTCGTCGCTCACCGCTCGGCGGTCGTCGCTGTCGGCGCCGGGCCGGGGGGCCGGACGGCAGACTGGTTCTGGACGGTCGTCGATCCGCTCCCGCCGCTGTTGCCGAACAGCGGCTGTGTGCGCTCGGTCAGCTCGACCTCGACCGTCTCGCTCGAGGCGCCGACCACGGTCCGCTCCGGCACCTCGGTCTGTGCCTGGAACGTGGTGATGTTGCTCCCCTCGAACTCGACGCCGCCGGTGACGTTGTACGGCCCCTGTGCGCGGATGGACGTGTTCGTGTAGCCGTCGGCGGGACCGACGGCGTCGTAGCCGGTCGTCGCGTACGGCAGCGTCATCGCGAACTCGCCGTTCTCGTCGGCCTCGACGCGCTGGGTGTAGGTGAACGTCGTGTTCGTCTGCGGGATGTACAGCGGCACCTCGGCGGTGACGTTCTCGTTCGGCACTGCGCCGCTCCCCTCCAGCCGTGCGCCGGGGACGCGCTCGAACGTCTTCACGTAGCTCGGCGGGTCCGCGTCGAGTGCGCTCGCGGCCTCGGGCCGGATCGCGTACGTCGCCCGGGCCTGCTCGCGGAGCGCGCGGTAGCTCCCCGCGTCTGTCGCAGAGTTCTCGCTCACGTCCACCAGCCGGTAGTGCTCGAGCGCCGGCACCCGCTCGCTCGGGAAGGCCCCGAGCCCACCGATCTGCGAGGTGCTGTCGTTCTGGACGTACGCGCGGGCCTGGTCCATCGTCCGGAACTGCTTGATCGTCCGGCCGTCGGCGGGCGTGCCGTTCACGACGACCGTCTGGCCGCGGAACTGCGTCTCGCGGGGCTCCCAGTCGACGACGACCGGCTGTGGCGCCTGGGCGCTCCCGTGGTAGTAGTAGAGCCGGGTCATCTGGCTCTCGTAGAACCGCTGGTCACGGACCTGCGTCCGCGAGACGAGCTGGGAGCCGCCGGCCTGGCCCTGGCGCACGCCGTACACGGTGGTCAAGAAGTCCGAGCGCGAGACGTTCGCGCGGTCGTAGAAGACGACCGGCGCGCCGAACTTCGACCCCGGCGTCGCCATCTGCCAGTCGACCATCACGTACCGGGTCTGCTCGCCCTCCGCCGACTGGCGGGAGAGCGTCTCCCGGGCGGCGGACTCGTTCGGCGCGAGCAGGTAGTTCGCCGCCTCTGTCGCGCCCTGCTGGAACGGGTTTGCGTTCGGCACGCGCTCGGCGCCGACGGTGATCCAGTGGCCGTAGTCCCACCACGACTGGACGCCGTAGGTGCCCGCCGGGTAGTCGAAGTCGTCGGCCCGGTCGTAGCTCCCGTAGTAGCCGAACTCGTCGGCGTTGTCGGCGCCGCCGAGGGTGCCCTCGCGCGGCGTGTTGTTCGCCATCCAGCCGAGGCTCTCCTGCCACTCGGTGTAGCCGCCGGGGCCGTTCTGGCTCCCGGCGACCCAGACGGTCCGGGTCTCGGCCGACTGCCCGCCCTGCCCGCCGACCGACATCGGCCACAGGAGACCGGGCGTGACGACGAGCATGACCACGAGCGCGACGGTCAACACCTGGTAGAGCTCGACGTTCTCGACCGTCTCGACGAGCGAGTCGACGTCGAGATAGCCCAGCACCTCGCCCAGCAGGTAGGCGTTCATTATCGCCACCGCGGGCGCGAGGTAGTAGTTGAACCGCACCTGTGTGAACGCCGCCGCGACGAGGAACGCGGCCCAGACGAGCACGAACAGCCGCTCGGGGTCGTACGCCCGCAGGACCGTCGCGCCGACGAGCAGCGTGGCGACGAGCGCGAGGCCGATGATCTCCGAGACGGTGCCGAACTGCTCCGCGACGGAGATGAACGGCGCCGGGACGAGGTAGAGGAGCGTGATCAGGAGCAGACCGACGATCGCGTACGCCGTCCCGCGCCCTCGGTCGCCCCGGAGGAGCGGCTTCGTCGCCATCCACACCGCCGCCGCGACGGCGGTGAACAGCGTGAACCCGTAGTCCGTGAGGATGCGCCCCACACGGTCGGCCTCGCCGGTCGCGGTGACGAAGCCGGACTGCCGGAGCGTCGTCGGCGAGAGGTAGGGCTGGGCCTCGCCGATGGTGCGGGTCGCCGCGCCGGCGCTGAAGCCGACGATTCGCTGGAGGTTCCCGGCGATAGTTCCGAACACGTCGGACGCGACCAGCGCGAGGACCCCGACCCCGACGAGCGCGCCGCCGTAGCTCGCCAGGATGAACAGCTCGCGCTCGACGTCGCGGGTCTCGAACGCCCGGGAGAGCGCCGCAAGCCCGACCGCCGCCGCGGCGACGCCGAACGGCAAGAGCACCTGGAGGAGCGAGAAGTCCGTCGGGCTGAACCCGAGCGACTTGAGCGGGATCAGCATCGTCAGCCCGGTGACGGTCATCGCGACGGCGCTCGCGAACGCCGTGTGTTCGGGGGGCTGGCCCGTGGTGTGTTCGGCGGTGACGTGGTCGCTCGTCAGCTTGATCAGGACGTACGTCCCGAAGATGCCGACGAGCAGAACGCCCGGCGGCCAGACCCACATGTACATCGCGACCGCGAAGCCAGCCGCCGCCGCCGTCACCGTCGGCCACCGGAGCGCGTCCCAGTCCCGGTCGACGACCAGCTCCCAGACCGGGCACTCCCGAGCCGCTACGCCGAGCGCGACCAGCAGCGCGAACACCGCCATCCCCATGAAGAACGGCTCCGCGCCGTTGTGGTCCGCGAAGCCGACGAGGGTGCGCTGGAGGAAGGTGCCGGGCAGGAGCGCGAGGACGGCGACGCCGAACAGCGCGGCGCCGCGCCCGGCGAGGCGCCGTGCGATCAGGAAAGTCGGGACGATAGCGAGCACCCCGAAGACCGCCGGGGCGACGAGGAGCACCTGCCCGACCAGCTGGTCCGACGGCGAGCCGAGCCCGACGACGAGCGCTGCCGTCGCGACGAGCTGGTCGTACAGCGTGCCGAACTGACCCTGTGTCGTGCCGTACGGGAAGTACGTCCACGGGTCGAACGGCATCGTCGCCGGCCAGTTCCGCACGGTGTAGTTCACCATCCGGAGGTGGTACCACGCGTCGTTGCCGGAGAACACCACCTGTCCGTCGCGCACGAACGCGTCGTAGGCCTGGAGGCGAACCCACAGCATGAACGCCGCGACGACTGCGAGTGCGGGGACGTGGTAGTAGTCGTCGAAGAGGTCCAGGACGGACTGGCCGCCCGTCCGGTCCGCGTCACTCATTACACCGACGGACCACGAAAACGCGGATAA
>KI543180.1:326001-327496 GCA_000496195.1 uncultured archaeon A07HB70 | reverse complement strand
TTCAGGACCTCGGCATCTCGTGGTCCCCCCCACCGGCGACTATCTCCTGCTTCTCCTGCTTCCTGGTATCGGCGTGGTGATCTATCTCTACGGTCGTCTACTGGGGGGGCAGCGAGATAACGCTCTTGGAAAGTCTGTACTACAGTATCGTGACGTTCACTACCTCGCCGCCTTCCGAACCGACCGGCCTCGTGATGAGTCTCGTCGCGGGACTCGAGACGTTCGCTGGCACCGCCGCTATCGTGTTCCTCGGCTACGTTCTCGGCACCCGCGAGCGGGTGTAACAGACTGATGACCACGCCTCCAAGATCGGCAGACTGGGGCCGGCCAACGTCATAATATCTGCCCAGACGAACGCGGGGCTGTGCTTCCCATCCAGGCTATTCCCGGGATCCCCGAACTGTTCATCATCGCGATGATTGGGACGATGATTCTCGGGGCAGTATTCATTATCGTGAAGCTAATTCAGGGGCTGAGAGCGTTTCGCGAGGGGTATCGGGACCAGTAGCCCGGTCGAGGCTTCGCAGGGCGCGGACGCCACCCTTGTGACTGACCCACAGATACAAGCGCCGGTTTGAGCCTCCGGTGTGTCCTTTTCACCCCGGGTCGTTGTCAGAACTGCCGGTGCCCCCCTCCGGCTGCCCCCCCGTGATGCCCCCCTCCGCCACAGCGGCTCCCCGCGACATCACCGACCGTCCCCCCGGCCGAAGCCTCCGCCAGCGCTTCGGCTCCGTGTCGGCACTCGCGTGGCTCCGCGCTCGCTGGTCCCCCCGATAGCCCTCCCGCCTGCCCTCTCCTCAGCTGGTGTGTGCGGGGGCTCACGCTCCTTCTCGAGTTGCGTGGGCCAACGTGCCAGCCCCGAACACGACACTCACCGTCGAAAGAAGTAGCCCCGACGACGATCTTGAGCGCCACAGAGATACACGCGCCTGTCGCCCGGCAGCTCGACGAGACGGCGACGCTCGCCGCCGACGGTGACGGGTGACCCGGCGAGCGACGGCGGCGTAGGCGAGAACGGGGCGCTTACCCCCACAACGGCGGGGCTTTGACTGTCCTACCGCTGGTCTGCGTGCACGCTGGAGGCGGCGCGGCTTAGGCGCTGTCGGATTGTGTGCTCACTCCCTTCACCCGCTTTCGCCGCTGGAGCAGGTAGACGACCACGAGCGGAAAGAATGTGACGGCGAGCAGGATGAAGCACCCGCGGCCGACGCGGGTCCACTCAACTCCTGCGCGTCCCAGCATCCAGGCATCAAGGATCATGACGCCGAACAGAAGCCCCAGCACCCCGCTGAACACAAAAGACTCGAGTCCAAAAACGAAACCTGCGGGCACGAGCGCAACCGTAACAGAATAAACCAGGTACCGCGTCCGGGGGTTAGGTGTGTCACTCACAATAGCCCCCTGACGTAACAGAATTTCATCATACTTCTGGTGGCAGTCGCGCGCCGGGATGGAGCCGGAGCCGGACGCGGTGGGCGACCGCCTGGAGGTGATG
>KI543180.1:316137-321520 GCA_000496195.1 uncultured archaeon A07HB70 | reverse complement strand
TGGAGGACTTCTCTTGGCTAGCGGCCTATTAGTATACCAGGTTGGATCTAACTCAAAGTGGAATTCAGCCCGCGGCACACCACAGCTAATTCATCTGTATGACTATAGATAAGAAGTCGCCGAGTAGGACCCCCGTTGCGACTTGCGAAAACCATAGTTAGCCGGCGTTCGTAGAGTATGTTTCTGGTATGCTGGATCATAGTCGCTCAGTGTGTCAGTAGCCGGCCACAGGCAAGACGTCCCCACGGGGTCAGCCCCGGAGTGGTTGGTTCACGGAGTTACTCCTCGTGAATCGCACTCTATCCTCCGTCCTCATATCTCCCACTGCGCGCGGCGGGGGACCCGACGACGGTTCAGGCGGTGGCGAAACCGCCGGCTCTCGGGAGGCGGTATCGGACGCGGGCCGAGAGTCGGTGGCGGTAACTCTACTAAATGCTCGTTCGTGCTACAGGTCGTGACCGATTCCGGGTATTCAATCCCAAACGACGACATTTCGCCGGACGATATTCGACCCAACGCCGACCTTCGCGACGCCGACCTCTCTCAGGTCGAACTCTCTCGTCAGACGACTATCGGGTCACCAAGGAGCAGATACAGGCCGAGGTCAAAGAAATGGGAGAGAGGGGGTACGACGAAATCGCACGTGCAAATCACGAACTCCGGACAGCGTACAGCGCGAACGGACTGACTGGTCGGGCTCGGACTGCCCGTGTTCGAGAGCGCAAGGCGCGACGACAGGAGGCGTTCGCTGAAGATGGGTGGAGCGGATGGGGCGCGTGGCTCTGGTCGGTGCTCTCGCAGGTCTTCACCGGGTACGGGATCCAGGCCTCTGGGTGATCGGTATGATGTCGCTGCTCTATCTTTGCTCTGCGCTCGTCTACTCGGTGGTTGGCGGGATGACGCCCGTCGAGAGTCTGTACTACAGTATCGTGACGTTCACCACCTCGCCGCCCGCCGCCCCGACCGGCCTCGTGACGCGTTTCGTCGCGGGACTCGAGACGTTCGCTGGCACCGCCGCTATCGTGTTCCTCGGCTACGTCCTCGGCACCCGCGAGCGGGTGTAACAGCCGATACCTCAGGAGGTCGACCGAGTCGGGACGGAGCGGAGGCGGCGAAAAAGACCGGTGACCGTGGACCGCGACGCTCGCGACGACCAGGACCACCCGGCGAATGACGTCGCGACCGCGGCGTACGACAGCGTCACGTCGACCGACGGAACGGTGTACCAGCCGGACGCGAACGGCCCGGCGACGATCGACGTCCGCGCGAGCCACGACGCGGACGACGACGGTGTCGTGTCGCTCGCCCTCGACCTCGACGGCCACGAGAGATACACGAACCTGTCGCCGGCAGCGGCGCGGACGCTCGCCCGGCAGCTCGGCGAGGCGGCGACGTTCGCCGACGAGGGCGCCGGGACCGCAAATCAGTGACCGACGACCGCTGCCCGGTCCACGGGCTCGAGCCGGTCGAGACGTACCACGACTTCGGCGCGGTCTACCCGAAGTGCCGGACCGACGGAGGCGGGCAGTGAGCGGCGTGGAGGACGCCGACCCCGCTGCCGGGCGCTCTGAGAGACGCGCGCACAGCAGCGCTCGGGATCGACGGGGACTGGTGCCGGAGACGGGGGGATCCGTCGGCCTGGCGTCCGTCGAGAGCCCCAGCGGGGCCACCGCACACGCTGTGCCGCCCGCCACAGACGCGTCTCAGACCGCCTCTGACGGATGTGCCGAGAGTTCGAACCGGACGGTCGTCCCCTCCCCGACGTCGAACTCCAGGGTCCCGCCCAGGCGGCGGACACACCACGCCATCGTCCAGAGGCCGAGTCCACTCCCGTGAGACAGTTCGGTCTCCTCGCGGCGTTTCACCACCGTGCGTTCGTGGGACGGCAGTCCGGGCCCGTCGTCGCGGACCGTGATCGTCGTCGCGTCTCCGTCGCGGTGTGCGGCCAGTCGAACCGTCGGCTCGTCGCCGTCGTTGTGCTCGATACCGTTCCCGGCTGCCTCCGTCAGCGCCGCCTCGAGCAGCGCCCGGTCGACCTTGACCCTCCCCTCGGTCCCGTCGTCGACGACGACACGAGCGTTCGGCCACTCCGCCCGAAGCTCCTCGACGACGCCGGTCAGACACTCCTCGAGGTCTACGACCTCCGGAGGGCGGGAGTCGCCGTCGAGGAGGCTGTCGAGCAGACGAGCCCGGTTTCCGAGGCTGACCAGGTTCTCGGAGAGATCCTCGGCGTTCTGGAGGAGGTCGACGACGCCGTCGTCGTCGACGTGCGTTTCGGCCATCGCCAGAGCGCCGTTCACCACGTTCAGGTCGTTACGTAGGTTGTGCCGGAGGACGCGGTTGAACACCTCCAGTCGCTGTTGGCGCTGCCGCTCGTCGGTCACGTCGTTGAGCGTGACGGTGTAGCCGACCGTGCGTCCGGACGTGTCCTCGAGCGGTGTGGGGGTGACGTCGTACTCGCGTCGTGCACCACCGGCCCGGAGGATCGCGGTGTCACCGACGTCCGGGGGGGCCAGCGCGTCGCCGTCGATGGCCGTGTCAAGTGGCTCCCCGAGCACACCCTCGGTGTCGAGGTCGAACCGCTCCGCCGCGGTGTCGTTGAGCGTGATCACACGTGCGTCGGTGTCGGTGACGAACACCGGATTCCCGACCTCGTCGATGGCGGCGTTTTCGCCGATACGCCGCGTCGAAGGGCGGAACACGAACATGTCGCCGTAGAACAGGGCGTACCCGTCGAGTAGTGCGTGCGGGAGCAGAGACAGCCCGACGAGGTTCAGCGACGGCACCGGTCCGAGTCCGAAGAAGTAGACGGTTATCGCCGCCGACGTGACGACGGACGTCGCGGCGAGCGCACCCGCCTGGGACCGGTAGAGCGGCCCGTAGCTCAGGAGCGTCTCCACGAGGACGACAGCCGAGCCCACCGTGACGGCTAGCGCCATCGGGTACGCCACGGCGAACAGTGCCGGTCCCGGGGTGTAGGTGGCGCCGGCGGCCCCGAGCGCGATGACGACCTCGAACTCGCTCCAGAAGAGTCCGTGAAGCGGATTCGTGAGCAAGAGGAGCGCGACCACACCGACCGCCACGACGTAGCCCGCCTTGGCGCGCGGCCCGACGAGCCGGTTACGCCCGGTGTAGACGAGCGCGAACGGCAACCAGAGGGCGCCGACCCCCAGTAGAGCGAGGAAGAAGGCCACCTCGAGCGCCTCTCGGGCGGCGACCGGGGCGGTGACGAGGAACCCCAGGCCGTTGAACAGACTGGCGACGGACATCGCGGCGGCAGCGGCGACGAACAGGCGACCGGCGGGCTCGCTCCGGTACGGCCAGACAGCGCGAACGAGATAGAGGGTCGCGGCAGTCGCGGCGAAGGTGAGAACCGCGGGCCAGGACAGTCGTACGGCCATCAGCATACGTTACACCACAACTGAAGTAATAAACCACACGTTGCACGCCCGACCCGGGTCGGCTGCGCCCGACGGCTGGGGCGCGGCGTGGTGCGAGGCTCGACGTCCGCGCGACGCACTACGCCGACGACGGCGACGACAGCGTCGTGTCCCTGTCGGTCCGGGTCGACGACCACCCCGCCGGCGTCACGCTGTCGCCGCCGGAGGCCCGCCAGCTCTCCCGGCAGCTCGGCGAGGCGGCGACGTTCGCCGCCGACGGGGACGGGTGACCCGGCGAGCGACGGCAGAGTAGGCGAGAACGGGCCGATTACCCCTGCAACGGTAGCGCTTTGGCTGTCATGCCGCTGGTCTTCTTGCCTGCTCGCCACGGTTCGCGTGATAATAGATTAAGTTATAGTTAGATAAGCTGGGCGAGGGGAGACGGAGGGGTATGCGCGAGGGCTCTCTCCCTCGCGCGTTGTGCTCAATCACCGGCCTCGCTCACGGCGCGCCGCCTGTGGACGCCGTGCCGCAGGTACACCTGCCGGCTCCCGACATAACGGTCGTTCTCCGACACTACGGGCCAGGGCGCGGCGTCTCGACCCCGCGGCGCGGGCGTCGATCTGGGACGACCTCACGGGGCGCCGGTGGTCGACGTGCGGCGCGTCGAGGAGCGCGGCGAGAGCGACGGGGCGACGGCGCTGATGGAAGTTGTGGGGTACGCGGCGAAGCCGCCGGAGCACGAGACGACGGAGGCAGCGGTGGCGTACGTGACGGCGCTGAAAGGGTCGAAGCTGATCCAACCGTCCGGAGAGCTACACGGGAACACGCCGTGCGAGGAGGCGGAGCTTGTGTGTATGGACTGTGAGTTGACGCCCTCCTGGTGGAACTACGAGGGGACGGTCGACGGCCGGTACGCGACGATGGGGACGACGTGGTCTGATCCGACGCAGGGAGAGAACGACCCACCGGAGAACTGATCGGGTCGACCCGCAGGCCCACAATCACAAGTCAGAAGATTTCGTCGACGAACTGATGCTCGTAGCCACGATCTGAGTGCCAGCCGCCGCCGAGGAAATCGTCGACCCTCTCGGCCTCGACCTCGCGGGGCGGCTGGTTGTCCGTCACGTCGTCGACTCCCATCGAATCGTGCGGTAGTTCGACTCCATCGATTCCATCACGAAGTCAAAGCCCGACTCGTACCGCGTCTGGAAGATGACGCGGTACGACGCCGAGCTCAGCGGCTCGACCGTCGTGCCCGCCGGGAGCGTCTCGGCCCCCTTCCGCATCGCCTCGTCTGCTGGCGACAGCTCCTCCCGGGGGTCGATCGTCGTCCACTGCGATGGCCCGAACGTCGGCTGATTGTCTCCGCCGCGCTCGCGGAACTCTACATCTGCGACGAGCCACCTGTCCGGCGCCGGTGCCTCGAGCGGTGCCTCGTCCTCGTACTCGGGCTTCAGATCCTCCTCGCGGAGCGCCGCGGTTAGGGTGAATTCACCTTCACCTCGAAGTCCAACGTCTCGGTCTGGACTCCGACCCTGACACCGACCTTGGCCACCCGCGGCTCCGGGGTGGCGGTCGCGGTGGGTGTAGGCGTGGGCGTAGGGGAGTCGGTCGCGGTGGGTGTAGGGGAGTCGGTCGCGGTGGGTGTGGGGATGGATGAGTCGGTCACGGTCGGGTCGGACGCGGACCCGTCCTCACCGCCCGAGCATCCCACCAGCGGCACGAGCAGCCCGGCGAGCAGGGTACGTCTACGCACAACTGTTGAGATGTCGCCAACATGATAACCACGGTGATGGTTAGCGGACCACGACGACGACCTCCCGTGTCGGCTGGTTACTCGTCCAATTCCGCCCGCAGGCGCTCGTTGGCCGCCCCGGGTCGACGAAACCCACCGCCGCGACAAGGGCATCAAGCCGGTCACGCTGAACAACGAGTTAGACACGCCCAAGAGCGTCTTCCAGTACTGCGCCCGGGTCGGACTCGTCGACGAGAGCCTGCCC
>KI543180.1:310907-315284 GCA_000496195.1 uncultured archaeon A07HB70 | reverse complement strand
GGGAGCGTCGGCGGGAGTTTATCGATCGGCTCGCGTTCGACGGTGGGGGAGGGCGGTAGCGCATGATGCTCAAATCCGGGCGGTCCCACTACACATCCGGGGGCTCAGGATTCGCACCACAGCGGTGTGTCCCGTCTATTCCGTGTCGGTTTCTCGACCGGACATTTCGACCACGGTACGGTCACACCCCTCCGCCGTGGTGAGATCCAGGGGGATACGAGAGTTTCTAGTCTTCTAGCTCTACGAGCCCACAAACGGAGTTCAGAGATCGTACTGCTTGGTTCGGTTCTCGTGACACGCCCGTATACGCCGCTGAAGCGGACGTGTGCTCTCCCGGCCAGCCCGGACGCGTAGACCTGCGCCGAGAGCCGCGTGATTGCGCTCTCTTGTCTTCCGTGTTCCGTCGGCTCGTTCCCCCGAAGTGCGCTCTTCCCCAACGTCCGGTCGCTACGCCGTCTGCGGGTTTCGTGCGCGTTGGAAGGGCCACCGGACGACACGGAACACTCCGATGGCAGTGAGTGCGACGACGTAGGCGACGAGTAGACCGACGACGACAGCCACGTCCCGAAGCGCGGGTCTGGTGTGCCCGGTCGAGGTGACTCGCTCCGTGGTGTCACGGGTCGCTCGCGTGTCGGTCGTGATGTCGGTCTCGTGAGCGTCGACTTCTGGTTCGGAGCGGGAGGGAGGGGCTTCCAGCTGCGGGGACATACACGACAGTACGAGTCCCGAGCTATAGAAGCGAACCTAAGCTCAAAGCCCTGTTTGAGCGTCGTGGATCCGGTGGCGTGAGTCAGCCCGGGTGGGTGCTCGATACGTGTCCACGAAGCTCCGTGAAGCCGGAGTTGTCGGGAGCTACCCCGCTCCGAACGTCGTGAAGACCGGCAGGGAGGCGGCTTCGGTCTTTGGGGCCTCGACGCAGGTGGTATCCACGACGTTCCGACAGCCACGTGCGATCGACCGTCTCGACGAGGACGCGAGTGGCATCAAGCTAGCGCGGTGGATGGAGGAGGACGTTGGTGAGGCCCGCGTGAAGTATCCGGGGCGCCGCCTCGCCAGCCCGCTCGTTGCTGTTCACCTGTCGCGCGGGAACGCCGTGACTACAGAGCGGTCCCGGACGCGCGTAGCGCGTGAGGACTGCGCCCGCCCTCGCAGACAGCACTGTCGTCTGGACACTCGCTATCCGGCCACTATCTTCGGCCAGACAACGTCTCTGACCACAGAGACGATCGAGAACGCCAGGCCGAACTCCGGAATGACACGGAGGCCTGACGCTGGAAGCAGCCAGAGCACGGCTGTCAGGAACACCCCGACACAGCGGGGACGAGGCCGGCCCGGAGACCGCTGTACCCGGCTGCTGAACCGAACTCAGACCGGTCGATGGCGGAACTCGCTGCGACGCCGACAACAGCCGCTGCAACGGTCGTTTCGACCGAGTTCACGCCACGGACCGGGTCGGAACGACCAGAAACGGGGACAGAGCCGGTGTCGAGACGTCGGTGGAGGGCGTCGGGACAGACGGCGTCTGCGGAGGTGAACTATCCCGCTCCCCGGTCTGCGGAGGAGCCCGTACGTTTACCCGACGGCTCTCCGACCGAGCGGGTATGTCTGGCTGGTCCCCACCCACGCTCTCCCGGCGTCAACTCGCCACAGTCGGCCTCCTGATAGCCGTCTCCGTCACGTACTCGGTGTTCGTCGCCGCGCAGCTACTGCTCGCGCTGGGCCCGGTCGTGTTACTCGTGACGCTGTACCTCGCGTGGCGACTCCTGCTGGCCGTCGAGGCGATTGCCGACGCTCTACAGCGGATCGCCGACGCCCGAGGCGACGCGGAGTAGCGCCTCGCGTCTCGTTGCCCTCACGGTGCGAGCCACCCTGTCTGATACGGCACCGGCCTGTCGGTACGGCCGACGTGCCCACACGCCGTGTCGTCGCGCTCTCCCGGCTGGCTGTACTCTGTCCGACTGTCGCGGATGATCTCCCCCCTGCCCCGGGCCTCACGGGGGGGATCTATCCGTGTCGACGCACCCGTGTGACCGGTCGAACCACGCGGCGTGGCACCCACCTGAGGGCCCGTGCAACAGGCGTTGCCTTGCCCCACCGCTGGGGCTTCGCGCGGTACCCCGCTCCCGTGCTGATCACCTGACCCCGGTGTTCCATGTAGTCGAGCGCCGAGCCAACCCGCGATTCCGTGAGGTCGCAGCACTCGGCCAGTTCTGCTACTGTCAGGGGGTCGTCGGACCCGCGGAGCGTCCGATACACCGTGTTCATCACCTGCATCTTGAGCATGGCGTCGTCTTCTAGTCCGGAGACGAACTCGTGTACCGTCTGGACCGACCCGTACCGAATCCTCGTCGCGCCGTCAACGACGAACCACGCGCCGGTGACAACGAGCAGCCCACCGGCCCATACCACGTGGTTGAGTGCGAAGACGACTCCTGCGAAGCCTATGCCGAGGCCGTACACGGTCCAGTTCGTTCCGTCCGGCAGGTCGTACAGGTCATCCGCCACTTCGTAGGCGAGCATCCCTCCGAACAGACCCAGAATGGGTGCAAACGACCGGACTGTCGCCTCTGTGGCTCCGACGAGAACAGCGAACAGCAGCAGCGTTCCGCCGACCGTCAGGAGGGTGTCTCGTTCAACTGGTGAACTCGCGCCGGGGGACACACCCCGGCGTGTCGGCTCCGTGTGATTTGTTCGTTACGCTCCGCTAGCTGCTCACGGGCTGTCGAAAGCCCGGGGCAGTTCGCACAGTTAGCGCATATCGGGCCAGAGCACCTGTACACGCGAGGTATCGGGGAGGTACAGCGCAGTATCGATGCGCTGCTGTGTCCTAACTTTATACGAGAGAGCCACCCTCTGCGGATGTGCCCTCCGAGAGACAGTGCCCGGACTGTGACGAGTCGCTGGAGCGGATGCAACTGAACGAGAGCCACGGCCAACCGTCGATCGTTTCGACGGAAGGCGGACTCGCCAGCCGCCTGCTGTCGGGGAGTCTCACACCGGTTCCGTACGTCTGTCCCGAGTGCCGGCGGACGCTACTGTACGCGGAGGAGTAGGACCACTGCACGCGAACGTCCGACCGACGTACCGCGCAAACGGCAGTCAGGCCTCACAGCTCGTCTGCAGCACCGGGCTGTCGCGGCTGGTGAGTGCGCGGCCGTCGTCGCGGGACCGCCGTTCGACGGATTCGGAGTATCGTCAGTCGCGGACTGTCGCGCGAGGTGCGAGTACACGTGCGACTCTCTTGACCGGCCTGCCGACGACACCGCACGACCGCGGCGTGACAGACGCTGTCGTCATCACCCGAGGCGTGGTCGTGACCGGCGACGCGCGGCCCACGGGGCGCGACGCCACCGACAGACACGCGGCCCTGGTCGAGACGGACAGCCGGCGAGCGTCGTCGAGGTGGCGGTCGACGACGACACCGAACCGCCAGCGACAGCGCGACCCCGACCGTTAAGCCCGAAGACACGAGGGGCGACGCCGCGGAGCGCGGACGCCGGCCTGTGACTATCTCACAGATACAAGCGCCGGTTTGAGCCTCCGGCGCGGCTTTCTACCCCCGGGTGGTCGTGGGAACTGCCGGTGCCCCCCAGCCGGCTGATCCCCTATGACTGACCCCCTATGAGCCCCCCTCTGCCACGGCCGGTCTCGGCGACACTGCCCCCTGCCTGTGCGCGACGCCTCCGGGGGCGCGTATCGCTCGCTGGTCGCCACGATGGCCTGCCTGCTCGGACTCCTCTCTGCGGACGCGAGATCCGCCCGGGGGACACCCCTCACGATAGTGCACGGACGAGACGCGCATCGCGCGCCGAGCGCGCGGCCCGGCGCGACCGGCACGGCACCAGCGTGACCCGCACGTGGTCGCGACCTCGGCGACACCGCGGTCGTCGGTCGCCGTCGAGGCCGGGCCAGACCGGTGGCTGCCCGACGCGGATAGTTCGAGCGAGGAGAACCGACCTGCGGGGAGCCGTTTGCACCTCCACGGACGCCGTCGGGTCGGACAAGAGCTTTTGACGGTCGTCTCACTGCTGGACGACGTGGACGAACACGGCGTCGTGGTCGCGGTCCCGACACAGACCACCCCGCACGGTCCGTTCGACCCGGCGCTGATGACTGCCGTCGCAGTGGCGGTCGCGGTTGCGGCTGTCGGTGTTTCGGTCGGTGGTCGGCGGTTCTCGACGAGACGCCGGCTGCTCGTCGGTGGTGGAGCGGCGTACGCGACGACGGTGCTCTGTCTGTGGGCCGGCGTTCGGCTGGTGTTCTGGCGGTTCGCGTTCGATCCGGTCGGCGACGCTCCCGTCGTCGTGCCCGTGCTGATCGTGTTCGGGGTCGTGATCGCGGGCCAGTTCGTGCTCTCGACGTACCTGTTCGTCACCC
>KI543180.1:309555-310887 GCA_000496195.1 uncultured archaeon A07HB70 | reverse complement strand
GCACGGTACTGCTCCAGAGTGTCGTGACGCTGGACACACGGTTATCGGAACCAGCCTGTTCCGTGAGGCGGTGGAGTTCGTCGAGGCAGACGAGGTCCCCGACGGAACATCGCTCTGGTGAGCCTTCGACGATCTCCAGCCAGACGAGCTCGGTGACTGTCTCCGGTCGACGTTTGGTGAGTTGCTTGTCGATCACGACCACGCCGGTGACTTCGTGATGATCGACGGGACACACGTTGCCTCCTGCGCAAACACGCGCGAGGTGATCGAAGACGGCGGCGTTGAACTCCCGGACAGCCATATCCAGGATGCCGATCGGCGCGTCGTGATCGAACCACAGTTCACTGAAGACAGAGCTAAGAAGAAGCGGAACGGCCGGATCTTCGGGTACGTGTCCCGCAAATACGGGCGATGAAGCTCCAGGAGTACGAACTCGACGACACCGAGCTCGTCTATACCCCGTACTGGATACTCGACAACGGTTCGATCGAGGAGAGCCTCGCGGTCAGCGACCTCACGCGCCGGACGGCAAAGGTCGACGAAATCCAGGTCATAGAGGAGTTCTGCGAGAATCACGTCTCGTCGAGCCCTCTCGCCCCGCTCGTCGAGTGACTGCGACAGCCCCGGTCGCCGCTCTGCCGTGAGTATGTAATTAATTTATACAGAAAGATGATAACGACTCCACAACTACCCGGAGATATGGGAGACAGACCTACTGGAAAGCTGGCGTACTTAACCGAGCCGGAGAATGTCAAAATACAGGAATACGAGGTCCCGAAGCCGGAACCGGGGGCCATACTGACCGAAGTTGAGCAGGCGAACGTCTGTGGCTCTGAGCTTCACATCTGGCGAGGTCACCATCCGGAGGTAAACGAGGGTGTTCTCGGGCACGAGGTTCTCTGTCGGGTGAGCGAACTCGGTGACGACGTCGAGACAGATTATGCGGGCGAGCCGATCGAAGAGGGTGATCTGGTCGCGCCGGCCTATTACATCACCTGTCAGAAGTGTTACTCGTGTCAGGAGGGGCAGTTCAATCTCTGTCAGAACGCGTACGAAAACTGGTCGAAATCACCCGAAGAGCCGCCGCACTTCCACGGAACGTTCGCGACGCACTATTTCATTCACCCTGACCAGTACTTCTACAAGATACCCGAAGGACTCGATCCCTCGATCGCTGCCGGGGCGAACTGTGCACTCTCACAGATGCTCTTCGGCCTCGACAAGATCGGTGTCGAGTACGACGACACGGTCGTCGTTCAGGTGCCGGTGGTCTCGGACTGAACACGATCGCGATCGCACAGGAGCGGGGCGCAGAAACGATCGTGATCGAGG
>KI543180.1:303770-309535 GCA_000496195.1 uncultured archaeon A07HB70 | reverse complement strand
TCTGGAGTCGAGGGTGCGCGTGGGTGCGTCTCGGCGAGCACGAACGACAGCGCCGACACCCCTCTGTGCCGAGCCCCGGAGTGCCCGACTGGCGGTCTCTCGTCGCCGTGGAGACGAGACCGGTGACCGTGCGCGGGACGGTCTCTCGATCCCGATTCCGGAGGCGTAATACGTGTGCCGGCCGGAGGAGAATCGAATTCGTGGTTGACCGAACGAAGATCGTCGGCAGCCTCGCGGGGCTGCTGGTGGTCGTTGCCCTCCTCGTCGGCGCACTGGCGTACGAACAGGTCCCCGAAGGACACGAAGGCGTGGTCAAGGAGTTCGGTGCGGTCACCGGCGAGACGCGCGACAGCGGCGCACAGCTGGTCGTTCCGATCCAGCAGAGCGTCCAGAACGTCGAGACACGGCCCCGAACCTACACGATGAGCGCCACACAGGGCGAAGGAGACCGGGGCTCACCGGACGCGATCACGGTGAAGACGGTCAACGGGTCGAGCGTCGATATCGACCTGACGATCCGGTATCGTATCGACGCGGCGCAGGCCGACGCGTTCGTCGAGACGTGGAACGACGAGCGACAGCTCGAACAGCGGCTGATCCGTCCGACGGTGCGGTCCGTTCTCCGTGACGAGGCGTCGTCGCTCCGGACGACCGGAGACGACGCGATATACAAGCGTGGGAGCCGCCAGCAGCTCGGGAGCGTCACCCGCGAGACGCTCCGGGTCGCGTTCGAGGACGAGCCGGTCGTGCTCGAGGCGGTGCAGGTCCGCAACGTGAATCTCCCCGAGGGCATCGACCAGGCGCTCGACAGCAAGGAGGAGGCCAAACAGCGCGTCCAGGTCGAAGAGGAGCGTATCGCGCAGGAACGAGCCCGGGCCGAGCAGCAGCGCGTCCAGGCGCGAGCAGAGGCCGACGTGAACCGGATCAAGGGTGAGTCGCTCCGGCAGAACCAGATCGTCCTCCGGGAGCGGTACATCGAGGCGCTCCAGGGTGGCTCGGTGTTCGTCGTCGGGTCGGGTGGACAGGGGCAGGGGCAGGACGTCCCGGTCATCATCGACGCCAACACGGCGGACACGGGCAGTAACGACCGACAGACCGCCAACCGGTCGACCGGTCGCACCAACAGCACGGCGGGGTGACGGGATGGTCGCACGCCTGCTCCTCGGTATGGTCGCGCTCGCGGCGGTCGTCTCGGTCGCGATAGCAGCCGCCTACCAGTACTGGGACAGACAGGCCGAGCGCGAACACGAACGGGACATGAAGCGGCTGGAGCAGCGAGACGCACTCGTCGAGGCTGCCGAGGCGAACTCGGGCCCCGAGGACACCCACACGACCGACTCCGAACGCGACGACAGGTAGCCGAGCAGACCCGTCGACCACCAGCGGGGTCGTCTGGAACAGCCGGCGTACGCCGACACACCGGCGTCGCGCCTCCTCGCGGACCGCGAGCGGCGTGTGCCGACAGAACACCGCGCCGTCGGCTGTGGCGGCGATCGGACCGCCGAGAGCCGAGTCCGACACGGGCGATCGAGCGGTCTCAGTAGCAAACCCCCGAGGGGCGGGGCGACGCCCTGACCTGGAGTGTGAGCGAGCGGCCCAGGCGAAGAGACACGCCGACTCCCGCGACGCCGCACGCTGCCCCGTTACCGACGGTCACCGCTATTCCGGCGTCGAACGTGGCCCCGAACCCCACGCCCTGGAGCCACGTGCCGGGATTCCGCTCAGACACGCCCGGATCCGACGACGGCTGTCGTGCTCCACGTCGTGTCGGGGGGCAGGCAGGAGGGCTTCGTGGGGGTCAGTGAGTGCGGGGCCACGCGCCGACGACGGCGTCGGGTGTGGGTCGTCGGAGTGTCGCTCGTGCCGTGGCGCCAGGCGGGAGTAGTGCCGTCCGTCGTCGGTATCGACGCCGGGGAGGGGTCGGTCGCTCTACGGCGATCCGGCTCTACACGCGGGAGTCCCGACGGATCTCGACCTCCCTCGGCGTGACGTCGGAGACCTGTCCGGCGATAGGTGCGTGGTGTGTGACGCTGAACCCCTGACCCTCCTCGACCGGGTCGGCGACGACCTGTCCTCTGTCGACCAGGTCACCGAACTCGACGGTGTGGTCGGACTCGGCGATCAGTTCCCCGTAGGACTCGTTCGTGACAGTCGGCACGTGGACGCGGTCCGGGGTGATCTGCTCCGGGCGCTTCGTGGGGTCGTCGGGCGACCAGTCCAGCGGCTCCCGAACGTCGATCCGACCGTTGCCGTAGGTGTGTTCGGCGACTGTCGTTTCGTCGAGAAGCAACACGCAGTTGGTATGCTTTCGAACGCCGTAGCGGTCGGCTGGCCGCTGAATCTTGAAACACCATCCCGGCCCGCCGTCAGCGATGACGCGGTCCGTGCCGAGGCTGTCTTGATCGATACCAGCCGCGTCGAGGATGGCCGCCACGGAGGTTCCGACCGGAACGTCGAACATCTGGTGGGAGAGCCTGCGACCGTCGCTCCGGTACCCGTCCAGGTGGACAAACTTCCGCAGGACCGGCTCGTCGTTCGCGAGTGTCCGATAGACGTTGTGGATCGTCTCGGTGTTCTGAACGATCCATCCGTAGTCTATCGGCAGATCCTTGCCGAGGACCGTGTTCGCCGTCCGCTGTAAGAGAATGTTCTCCATTCCGCACTCGTACGTGTCTTCGGTGTAGGCGAACACGACGCCAGACGTCTCGTCGACGTCCGTCGGCAGGTCTGCCGGGTGGTACACCGTCCCCCCGGTAGCCGCCTCCAGCGAGTGGAGCCACGGGTCCCTGTCGCTTACTTTCGCGCCGACGACGATTCGCTCCAGTGACGAGTCCAGCAGCGCGTCGAACAGCGCGGCGAACTGGTCGGCGTACTCGGCGCCGAGCCACTTGTCGACGTAACAGTTCGGTTCGCTCTCTTGATGATTCATCAGGAGAGAGTGAACCTCGTCGATCCGCTGCCACTTCGCGTACGTCGGGAATCCACCTCCGCCGGCACCCGACAGCCCAGCCCGCTGGATCGTCCGGGAGAGTTCCTCCGGGTCGATCGATTCGAGCCGCTGAACGCTCACGACCACCCCAACTCTCCATAGAATCAAAACAGTTCCCCACACTCGACGACGGGCACACACGTGATACGCCTCGAGCGAGCAGCCAGTGAGTCGACCGACGAGCGGCGAGGGCGACTCGCGTGCGCTCGGGGCCCGACGCCGTCGCGCCGGTGACTGTCCCTCGTCGTACTCGGCGGCACCTGGTCGTCGGTCGTCGAGGTCGGTGCGGACCGGTGGCTGCCCGACACGAGGGAGTCGACGCCGTCGGACCGGGGCCGCGGAGGCTGCTCGTTCGGTCGTCGCGGACGCGAGGCCTGACACCGCACCGAACGCGTGGGCCCTCTCGACGAGCGCCGTGCCCGGGTGAGGCGGACAGGTCGACCGGCCGTCGGTCACCGTCGGCTCTCCTGCTCCTGGCGCTGGTCCGTGGCGGTGACGACTGCGTCGTCCACGTCGTCCGCGAGCGCCGCCGTTACCGTCCCGGCGTCTCGGCGAGTCGACCCGGGATCGGTCCCTCGAGCCGGTGGGGGCCGTCGTCGCTCGACTCCTCGTGTGTCGCCCTCGACCGGCACGTGGTTGGAGCGTGTCGCCGCGAGCGACGGCTGAGGGGGATGAGGAGTCGGACCGGCCTGCGGGTGGCACAGACAGGATGACTCGGCTGTGCGCTCGGGGTAGCGGGGCGGTGAATCGCGTATTCAGGATTTGAAAACTGTTCACGCCGGCTCTAGTCGGCTTAACTTTCGAGAGCATTAGGTGCGTCCCTGACCTACCTATAGTTGCATTCAGAGGCACTCTACGATGGAACTACGCACACTACTGACAGACGACCGGGCCGTTAGTCCCGTGATTGGCGTGATTCTCATGGTTGCGATCACCGTGATCCTCGCCGCCGTGATCGGCACCTTCGTGCTCGGTCTCGGCCAGGACGTACAGTCGACGCCGTCGGCGTCGTTCGACTTCGATTTCAATTCGAGCAATAATAACGTCACCGTCGTCCACACTGGCGGCGACTCGCTCGTCGAAGGTGACAATGCGCAGGACGTGAACGTAACAACTTCGACGACCACGTCCGACTGGTTCGCAAACGAGACCGATATCTCTGCCGGCGACAGTCAAAGTGCGAATTTCAGTAGCGGAGACACGGTCCGTGTCGTCTGGACCGGCACAAGCGGCGAGAGTTCCGCCGTACTCGCTGAGCAGGACGCGCCGGCATAGTCGGCAAACGTCACACTCGTTTTTATCGGCGCTCGATAGCACGATTGACTAGCCACTGCCCTGTCGAGTGTTCGTCCGCTCGGCTGTCCCCGAGGGCACAGCTCCTCAGCGGATACTGCTCGCTGCACTGCCCTACGTGTCACGGCGCTGGGCTACAACACACGAGGTGGTCAAAGACGGCGACGTTGGAGCCGCAAGCTGGGGGCAAGCACGAGGGCTCGCACGGCCACAACGCGTTTTTATGATAGACGTAGCCGGTGAACTATCGGTCGTCACACGGTGAAGATCGGTAGCGAAACGACAGCACGGCGTCTCTGTCGCTCGTCGAGGAGTTCGATGAGCGGCGCGACGCCGACGAGCTCCAGACAGCCTTGGCTGATGCTGGCTTCGACAGCCAAGATAGCCGTGTCTCCCGTAGAGTCTGCCTCGATTGTCCGCTCCTAAGAGCGCCCCCTACCGGTCGTGGCCGTCGGTGACGACTGAAGACCGCCTCGGGGAAACGAGGAGAGGTCGACAGTCCGTACGATGCGCTGGAGTTGCTGCCATGGGAACAGCTATTCGAGCACGGCGTCGGGCTGGGGCTGCCGGTGAGATACACACCGTCCAGGCGATCAGAGAGCACGCGCTCGGACCCACTCGTTGTCTCGAGCACGTGTGTGTCGCAGGGGGGACGATGGTGAGGCCTACGTCGTGTTTCCTAGTGGTACTGGTGGCTGTGTCACTCACTGCAGACCACCGTGACGAACCAGTTGATAGGTTCACCAAGCCGACGTGTGTGACCGGAACGGCGATTCGGCGGGAGCCCGCCGCCAGAGAGCGATGTCTCGTAGACGGCTCGACACCGTCTTGTGGTATTACTCGAGTGATTCACCGGCAGATTAGATGTTATCTGGCGTATATCTCGGTACCCGTCCAGACGAGGCGCTATTGCCCCAACAGACGGCTCGACGTACTATTCGGAAAAAATTTAAATATGTTAATGATTAATCAGTCACATGTGACCGTGTTACAGATCCTCGCGATCACATCGGTGAGCTTCGTACTGTTCGCAGTTCTGTGGGTAACGAAGGTCGAAGAGTACCTCGAGGAGCGAGAGAGACAACAGCACGAGAACAGGACGCAGGGGTAGACAGACTCGACGAGACTGACCAATGATCCACGAAGTCCTTCTTCAGAGCAGTATCGGAGGCGCGGAGGTCGTCCGGTGGAGCTGGATCTTCCTCATCGGATACGTCGCTCTCATGCTCGGATTCGGGTACTGGGGATACAGACGTATCGAGGGTGGCGAGGGCGGCGGAACCAGTTCACAGGACGAGTACGCGACGGCGAGAGGTGGTTTCGGGTTTCTCGCGCTCGCTCTCGCGTACGCGGCGACCGTCGCGAGCGGGGCGACGTTCATGGGGATCCCGGCACTCGGGTACTCCGTCGGATTCAAAGCTGGATACTACGCGATGCTATACCCGATCGGCATCTTCGGCGGGATGCTGGTCGTCGCTCGCGT
>KI543180.1:297921-303750 GCA_000496195.1 uncultured archaeon A07HB70 | reverse complement strand
AGCCGGCGGAGCTATGCTACTCTGAGAGAGGGCGTGGGCCTGCTCTTGAGACGCCTCGGCGCGAGCCACACGTCACTGGCACAGCGGTGGCTCCGGGTGCAGGTGTGTTCGCCGTCGTCGTGAGTCGCCGCTTCCTGCCGGCCGTTTTTCGCTTCGAGGGGTCGTACGCTCGAAATCTGTCGGTACAGACGGTTGGAACCCTCCTCGTGGTCGCGGAGGGGGGTCGCACGGTCGATTCGTCCGCGGATCTCGCTGGGACGACGCGTTGCTGATCGCTGCCGCAGCCGGCGGGGACGGACACTGGTGGCTTGTCCTCGGCGTGACTCGCGACCACGCGAGCGTGATCGGGTGTCACGCTCGCGGCGTCTCAGCCCCGCGATTACGTGGACTCTGTCGATCTCGACCGTGCCGACGGGGTCGATGGCCGGCGCATCGAGCGTTCTGGTGACTGCTCGACGCGCCGCCGAAGCGTGACTACAGTGATGGATGGCCCTCTCAAGCGCCATCGTAACGACGCAGCCGCCGGTAGTGAGCTCTGATGGGGCGACTGTTCGCCGCGGAGTTTATTTCAGTCCTGTCCGTGGCCACGGTTATGGAGATCAGGACGTTCGATCGGCGCCTGAACGAGACGGAAGCCGTCAAGCGTACCCGAAACCTGAGTGCGGTTCGGTACTTGAGATATCTTCTCGCCGAGACGTTCGGTCGTGGCGGCGGGACGCCTGATCCGACCGTACACCTCGTCTACTATCCGGATTACATCCTCTATTCGTCCGTCGTCTATCGTCGTCTCCGGGCGAGCGAGTCTCTGCACTTTCTGGCTGGAGTCGACGCAATCTCCGGCAACGTCGGGGAGGTCGACGTTGAACTCCCGAACAGCCATGTCCAAGACGTCGATCAGAGCGTCGTGATCGAACCACAGCTCACTGAATCCGAGGCGGAGGAGAAGTGGAACGGCTGGATCTTCGAGTATATGTCCCGCAAGTATCGGGCGATGGAGCTCCAGGAGTACGGGCTCGACGACATCGAACTCGTCTATACCCCGTACTGGATACTCGACAACGGTTCGATCGAAGAGAGCCTCGCGGTCAGCGACCTCACGCGCCGGACGGCAAAGGTCGAGGAAATTCAGGTCATAGAGGAGTTCTACGAGAATCGCCTCTCGTCGGGCGACCGGGACAGCCCCAGCCGCCGCTCTGCGGCGAATATGTAATTAATTTATGCAGAAAAACTGATGACGATTCCCGAGGTATCCGAAGACATGGGAGACAGGCCTACCGGAAAGCTGGCGTATCTAACCGAGCCTCAAAACGTAGAGGTACAGGAGTACGAGGTCCCGAAGCCGGAACCGGGGGCCATACTGACCGAAGTTGAGCAGGCGAACGTCTGTGGCTCTGAGCTTCATATCTGGCGAGGTCACCATCCGGAGGTAAACGAGGGTGTTCTCGGGCACGAGGTTCTCTGTCGGGTGAGCGAACTCGGGGACGACGTCGAGACAGATTATGCGGGCGAGCCGATCGAAGAGGGTGATCTGGTCGCGCCGGCCTATTACATCACCTGTCAGAAGTGTTACTCGTGTCAGGAGGGGCAGTTCAATCTCTGTCAGAACGCGTACGAAAACTGGTCGAAATCACCCGAAGAGCCGCCGCACTTCCACGGAACGTTCGCGACGCACTATTTCATTCACCCTGACCAGTACTTCTACAAGGTACCCGAAGGACTCGATCCCTCGATCGCTGCCGGGGCGAACTGTGCACTCTCACAGATGCTCTTCGGCCTCGACAAGATCGGTGTCGAGTACGACGACACGGTCGTCGTTCAGGGTGCCGGTGGTCTCGGACTGAACACGATCGCGATCGCACAGGAGCGGGGCGCAGAAACGATCGTGATCGAGGGTATCGACGGGCGGATCGACCGTGCCCGCGAGTTCGGCGTCGACCACGTCATCGACTTCCGGGAATACGATACGGTCGATGCCCGCGCCGACCGCGTCCACGAGTTGACCGGCGGCGTCGGGGCGGACGTTGGCGTCGAAGTCGCCGGCGTCCCCGATGCGTTCTCCGAGGGGATTCACCTGCTCCGGGACGGCGGCCGGTACCTCGAGATCGGAAACGTAAGCCCGGGACAGATGACCGATTTCGATCCTGGATCGCTTACCCGCTCTGCGCTGACGATCAAATCGGCCGTCCGATACCAGCCGTGGTACCTCAAGCGAGCGTTGCGGTTCCTCGAGAAGAACGTCGACAAGTATCCCTACGAGGACCTCATCGACGCCCAGTTCAATCTCGAAGATGTCGACGAGGCGCTGGCCGAATCCGATTCGCGAGGCGTAACACGAGCGGCGCTGAACCCGGCTTCGGGCGACTAACCCCTCGATCGGCGTTCCGCTCGAGAGCCGATCCGAGAACACCGAGCTGTTCTGTTTAGCCTCCGGGGAGATCGGTTCCGTCGCCGAGGTCGATCGCGACGTTTTTCGTCTGAAGATACGACTCGAGCGCTTCGAGGCCCTTCTCGCGCCCGATCCCGCTCTGTTTGTACCCACCGAAGGGGGTCTGGTTCGTGTCGCCGAACCACTTGTTGACGTAGACGTTCCCGGCTTCGATCTGCTGGGTCAGCCGGAGTGCGCGGGTCAGGTCGCTGGTGAACACACCCGCAACGAGCCCGTAGTCGAGATCGTTCGCGATCGAGACCGCCTCGCTCGTCTCGCTGAACGACAGCGTCGCGAGCACCGGGCCGAAGATCTCCTCGCAGGCGAGCCGACTCGTCCGCTCGACGTTCGCGAAGATCGTCGGTTCGACGAAGTGCCCGGGGCGACCGATCGTTTCGCCCCCGGTGACAGTGTCTACGTCGTTCGATCGGCCGAGTTCGATATACTCGGCGACTTTCTCGAACTGCTCTTCGGAGACGAGCGGGCCGATGTCGGGGTCTTCCAGCCCGGCCCCGACCGTGTAGTCCTCGACGATCTCGACGAGCCGATCGAGAAGTTCGTCGTGGACTGACTCGTGGACGAGGACCCGGTCGGCTGCCGAGCAGATCTGCCCGACGTTCGTGAAGATCCCCGTCGCGATCCACTCCGCGGCGTTATCTAAGTCGGCGTCGGGAAAGACGATCGCGGGGTTCTTACCGCCGAGTTCGAGCGTCACCGGCGTCACGCTGTCGGCGGCGGTCCGCATGATCTGTTTACCGGTCGGGACGCTACCGGTAAACGTCAGCTGGTCGATACCGTCGTGTTCGGCGAGTGCCTGGCCGGTCGGCTCGCCGTAGCCGGTCACGACGTTGACGAGTCCCTCGGGGAGCCCGGCTCTCTCACACAGCTCCGCCAGTCTGATCGTCGACAGCGGGGTCTGTTCGGCGGGCTTGACAACGACCGCGTTGCCGGCGACCAGCGCCGGGGCGACGCCTCTGGCAAAGAGGTTTCCCGGGAAGTTCCACGGGGTGATCTGACCGCTCACGCCGTAGGGTTCCCTGACGGTGTAGTCGACCTGGTCAGGGCCGACCGGGATGCTCTTGCCTTCGAGTTTGTCGGCTGCCCCGGCGTAGTACTCGAAGTACCTGGCCGCTCCCTGAATATCGCTCTCGGCCTGCGAGAGCGGCTTACCCTGATCTGCGCTCTCGAGACGTGCTAGCTCGTCGGCGTGTTCGCGGATCTCGGTTGCGACCCGGTGAACGAGCCGTCCTCGTTCGTCAGGCGAGGTACTGTGCCATCCACGGAACGCCTTGCGGGCCGCCGAGACCGCATCGTCGACGTCAGCCGTGCTCGCGGCGGGGACTTCCGCCAATGGTTCCGCTGTCGCCGGGTTCTCTGTCGGCAGCGTCGCACCATCGCTGGCCGGGCGCCGCTCGCCACCAATCAGGAGATCGGTGCTATCGAGTTGCGATACCGAGTCATCCATACACAGGATGGGTGATACGAGCCACGATGAAGTTAATCTGCCGCCCGAAGCGGAAGCGTCGATCTAGGCGTCCAGCTGGATACCGAGGCGACGGAACCGTTCGATCGGGAGGTTACGGCGGTTCTCTTGTTCGATATCGCCGACCGGAACAGGATGGATGAGAACGATGCCTCATTAAGCGACGTTTTCGACGACGCTGCCGAGCGGCGCTCGCCTGATCCCGGTTCGACCGTGCGTCCCTATCACGACGAGGTCGATATCGTCCTCCTCGGTCGTCTCGAGGATCTCTTCGGAGGGGATGCCACTGGTTTAGATCATCGAGGCGTCTACCCTTCGGATTTCGCTTACGATCTGGCCGTATTGAGCGCCTCGCCGCCGAGCGACTGCTGGGCTTCCCGGATCTGGTGTTGATCAGATCGCATCCACCGATGCGTTCTACACCATCTGAATCACACCGGCGAGCACGTCGCTGATAACACGTCATCGGTTACCGGCCACTCACGGCAGCTTCTGGTGTCCTGAGGTGGAGGACGGCGAAGCTGTCTCCCACCGAGAGAACTCATCAAGCCGACGCTCGAGCACCTCTCATCCAATCGGCCATCTAGACTAACTCCACCAGATTCAGGAGACCTCTCTGACCAACGGTGTCATCGCCCACCCCAGCATCTCGCCGACCAAGGCGAGGTTCACGCTTCTGACTGGCAGGACACCACCGTCTACACCCACAGCTGGCCGTCCCGACGAGACGACCAGCTGACCCAGCGCGACACCGACCAGCCGACCGGCGATTCAGCTGATGATGGCTTCTACCGTGACGAACTCATCGCAACGTTCCTCTCGATAGCAGTCTCACGGATCCAGTCGATCTCACCGAAACGTGCTACCGCACTCGTCCTGCGGCAGTTTGAGGCCGGCTTCTTCAGCCCCCTCAAACGTCGGCTTCGGCGGAACCACTCGTTCTGGCTGGTGTGGGGGTGTCGTCGTGTACGCCCGCCCGGGGACACCGAGGGCCATCCGCCAGAAACCCGTCTGGACGTACTGGCTCGGGGCCAGCGCTCTCGGAATAGCGACCAACGTCGGAGCAGGGTCACGCCGCACCGCTGGTGTCGCCGTCCGGACAGCGGTCCAGGAGACAGCTCCGATACAGTACGGCGTCACGCTTCCGTGGCTCGCGATCTGTGCCGGTGGGTCCTCCTGCCAGCGGTCTATCGGCGCGGCGGTCCCGCGCTCAACGGTGTCGAACGCGGGATTTCGCGGTGGGCGGAGCTATCAGCCTCGCCCTGGCCGTCGTGCCTGGTGTCTACCCCGTGACGGCGCTGGCACTCGGTCTACCGAGTCTCGTCCCGGTTCTGACGCTCCGGTATCGTGGCTGACGGGCTCCTCGCCCGGGCTTCCGCACTGTTCTGTGAGAGAGCCTCGATACGCGGTCGCTGTCACGCGGGCCGTCTGTCGGCTTGGCTCACGGAGCAGCGTGACCGAGAACTGCGCGCAGTTTCGCGGGCGCGCAGGCCGGTCCGTCGAGGAGCGGGTCGACCGCATCGACGCGGAACGCCTCGCCGTCGAGGACGCTCTCGCGGTGTTCCGGTCGACGAGCAGTACGCGCTCGGGGGGGCGAACATCGACGGCGGCGGCCTCAACAGACAGAGCGACGCTCTCGCTGATATCGGACCCGGTCTGGTGTCGACTCGTGTCGTTCGTCTCGTCGTCTGGTTTCGCTCGCTCATCCGGCTCGCGCCGACCGGACGGCGAGCGCGGCCTCGCAGGTACACGACTGTCCACACTTCGGACACAGTCCGTCGGCGTGGCCGGCGATCGAGTGCGCGTGTACGACCTCGTACTCGTGTGCTCGCATGAGCCGAGCCGGCGAGTCGGCCTCGCCGTGTAACCACGCGTCGGCGACGAACACGTCGACGTTGACGTCGTCGCGCTCACCGACCGC
>KI543180.1:297158-297901 GCA_000496195.1 uncultured archaeon A07HB70 | reverse complement strand
TCGATCGTCTCGGTCGCCTCGGAGAGGATGTCCGTGGTCTGAGTCGTCGAGATGTCCCCTCCTTCGGACTCTGGTTGTGATCTGACCGTATTGAGCGCCTCGCCGCCGAGCGACTGCCGGGGTTCTCGGAAGTGGGCTCGATACGCGGTCGCTGTCGCACGGGTCGTCTCTTGCCCGAGGAGAGGTACGGGCGCGACCCAGGTGGTCCGACCGCGGCGACCTCAACAGACAGAGCGACGCTCCCGGTGCTGTCGACTCGTGTCGTTCGTCTCGTCGTCTGGTTTCGCTCGCTCATCCGGCTCGCGCCGACCGGACGGCGAGCGCGGCCTCGCAGGTACACGACTGTCCACACTTCGGACACGGTCCGTCGGCGTGGCCGGCGATCGAGTGCGCGTGTACGACCTCGTAGTCGTGTGCTCGCAGGAGCCGAGCCGGCGAGTCGGCCCCGCCGTGGAACCACGCGTCGGCGACGAACACGTCGACGTTGACGTCGTCGCGCTCACCGACCGCGTGTACGCGCTCGAGCAGTCGGCTCCCGATGCCCTCGCCGGTGTGTGCCGGCGCCACGTAGCCCGCGTGGATATGCCCGTACCGCGCCGCGTCCGGCACCGGGTCGGGCGTGTCGACGAGGTGCATCGCCTCGCGGAGCCGTGCCGGGGTCGTGTACGTGCTCAGCGCCATGACGCCGAGAGGGTCGCCGTCCCGCTCTGCGACGCGAACGAACGTTCCGTCCTGCTCGTCGT
>KI543180.1:277768-297138 GCA_000496195.1 uncultured archaeon A07HB70 | reverse complement strand
GCCACGACCGCACGCAACGAGTTCGGCGTCCAGGCGTTCCGGCGCGGCGCGGCACACGGCGTCCAGTTCCACCCGGAGTACGACCGTCAGACCGCGGAGTGGGTGGTCGACAACAAGTATCTCTCCGCGGACCGGATCGAGCGTGTCCGCGACGACATCACCGAGGAGCGGGTCGCCGCAGCCGAGCCGGCGACGCGGGTGCTCGACGCGTTCGTCTCGTTCGCGACGGCTCACCGGTGAGTCGGAACGAGGCGTGTCGAACAGGCCGTGGACTGTCGGTGCCGAGCCGTCGTCACGAGCCACACGAACTCGAAAGCCGGGGGCACGTCACGGGTCGCAGAGTCGGGGGTACAGACCTGTAGAGTCTCGCCGACACCGCCGACGTGGTCGAGAGCGCGGCCCGCGCGGCCAGACGGACGGGGTCGACTGACGCTGAACCGCCGACCACCCACGTCCGCCTCCGTGTACGACGCTGTCGACAGCACGAGGTTTTAATCTGGAACGTGGTCTAGCAGGCCTCACGGCCGAGCCCTCCATGTCCGAGTCAGCAGATTCCTACAGCATCTCGACAGTCCAGCTCGAAGACGACCGCTACGAGGTCAAGCAGCCGGCGATTCGGAACAAGTACGTCGTCCGCGACAGTGCCGGCGACGTCGTGTTGCGCGGCAAACAGCGGCTGTTCAAGCTGAAAGAGGAGTTCCCGTTCGTCACCGGGGACGACACGGACGCGTTTACCGTGAGAGCTGGCAGTATCGTAGACATCGCCGGAAACTACACCATCACGGACGCAGCCACCGGCGAGGATGTCGTCGTCCTCGACGAGGAGTTCTCGCTGTTCGTCGAAAACTGGACGATTCGGGACCCCGATTCGGGGGCGGTTCTCGCGACGATTCGGTCGAAGAACAGGCTCCTCTCGGCGGCTCGGCACCTCGTCGACGCCGCGAACTTGATCCCGAACAGGTACGAGATTTTCGACCCCGACGACGACCACGTCGGGGACATCGACGGGCAGTTTTCGATCCGTGACAGCTACACGGTCAGCATCGACGACGCGACCAACGTTCCAGGAGAAGCAGTGATCGCGACCGCGTGTATCCTCGACGCTCTCGAGAACAACTGATCGATAGCGACAGTCGGTCGGCGTCGCCGAAGCTCTGCGGAGCCCGTGAGAGCCGAGGCGTGGACAGGCCGACCACCACGAACGTCGAGGTGACAACCGGCTCTCTCTTGACGGACGTGTACGCCGCAGTTCCGTTTGATCTGGCGTCGACCTGGGGTGCGAGTGGCGTGATGCGGGTCCGGCACGTGCTGGTCGAGCGAGAGCCTACCGTCGGCTGACGGCGAACGGGCGAGCAGCCGCTGTCCGGCGCGTCAGCCTCCGCGGTGTCGCCGGCCGGAACCGTGTGGGCGCTGCTCGGCGGCTAGAGAGAGCCCCGTCGAGAGTCTCTGCTACGGCGTCGTGACGCTCACAGCCGCACCGTCTGCCGACCCCGAGCCGACCGGCCTCGTGGGGTCGAGACGTTCGCCAGCACCACAGCATCGTGGTTCTCGGCGACGTCCTCGGCGCCCGCAGACGGGTTGACTGTGGCACGGCTCGGCCGACGACACCGACAGCCGCGGCGAGCGTCCGCGGGTCACGGGTCCACCCTGTCGTGTCCCGACGGGTGGTATGGACCCGGCGGGTCGGCGAGACGTGTCACCGGGAGTCGCGCTGCCGTCTCCGACCCCACGCCGGAGATTGGTGACTATATGCATACGTTCACAACGAGATGTCGATGCGGTCCATCGACTCGCTCGTGGAGACGGCAGGCGAACTGACCGACAGTGGGCTCTCACAGGGAGAGGTCGCGGACGAACTGAACGTCTCGCGGGAGACGGCGTCGTGGCTCGTCACCCAGGCCGACGGGGAGACGGCGGAGGCAGAGCGCACCGGCGGTCCGGTCGACGTCCACGTTGACTGGAGCGCGATCGGGCGAGACAGCAGTCGCCTGCGTCATCTCGGCGCGATCATGGCTGATCTCGTCCGGGACGAGGACGAGGCAGTCGACCTGACGGTCGGGGTCGGGAAGTCGGGCGCGGCGCTGGCGACGTCGGTCGGCCAGGAGCTGGACTCGGACCTGAGCGTCTACGTGCCGACCAAACACCAGTGGAACGAGGGCGAGGAGGGCGAGGACGACACCGGGTCGTTCTCCCGGAACTTCGCCGCGATCCGCGACAGGGACTGCTACGTCGTCGACGACAACATCGACACCGGGCAGACGATGACCGAGACGATCGCCCGGATACGCGACGAGGGCGGCACTCCGAAGGGCGCCGTCGTCCTGACGGACAAGCTCGGCAGAGACGAGGTCGACGGCGTCCCCGTCTACTCGCTGATCGACGTCGTCCAGATGACCGAGGGGTAAGGGGCCGGAGCAGCCGGACGGGTCACTCCGCGGCTGCGAACCGGTTGAGCGCGTACACCGTCCGGAGGACATCTCCGGCACGGCCCTCGTCGAACACGAGGGCGTCGGTCGACTCGGCGTGGTCGAGGACGGCCTGTGAGGCGTGTTCGGGCGCGGCGGCGATCCCGGCGTCGTGCTCCGCGACCCAGCGCATCACCCGGAGGTCGCTCTTCGAGTCGCCCATGACGACGGCGAAGGGGTCTTCCACCCCGAGGACGTCGAACGCCGCCTCGACGCCGACGACCTTGCTCAGTTCGAGGCTGCCGACCTCGGCGGCGTCGCCCTCGTAGTAGCCGACGTCGATCCGGTCGAGGAGCGACGTCACGGCGCTCGACGGGTCGGCGGTCGTGGCGTCCGGGAGGCCGTCGGCTGCGTCGAGCACCGCCCGGATCTCCGGGTCACGGTCGGCGTAGTGCGCGCGGGTCCAGTCGGCGACGGTCTCGGGGTCGGCGTCGACGGCGTCGAGCGCCGCGACGGCGTCGCCCAGCAGGTCGAGCTCGTAGACCAGCGCCTCGTCGATGATCTCGACCGCAGCCCCAGAGCCCGTGTCGAAGTTTGGCTTCATCGTGACGTTGAACTCGTTTCCCTGGAGGTGACAGCCGGACCGGAGGTGGTCGGGCGCCTCGGAGATGACCCGCGCTCGCAGGTCGTCGAACACCCGCCTGATCTCGGGGGCTAGCTCCTCGTAGAGCAGCTGTTTCGTCTCCGCGCCGTGGCCCGGCGTGAACACGCCGGTTCCCGTCTCGTAGACGATGCTCAGGCGTCCGGAGTGGACGAGTTCGCTGCCGAGTCCCTGTATCGCGAACCCCTTGACGTTCTCCAGGGTCTGTCCGGTGCAGATGACGATCGGGACCCCCTGCTCGTGGAACGTCACGAGCAGGTTGAGCGTCTCGCGGGGGATCTCGTTGTCCGTGCTCCCCGTCGAGCGCAGCGTCTCGTCGACGTCGAGGACGAGGACGTTCACCGCGCGGTCGTACTTCTCGTAGAGGTCGAGTCCGGCGAACGCCTGCTCCTCGCGCGCCCGGGCCGCGAGGTCGGCGAACGTCTCGCCGTCGTCGGGAAACGCGTCTGCGATGGCCGTCGTGTAGTCGGTCAGCTCCTCGGTTATCTCCGCCCACCGGTCGAGCGCGACCGGCGACTCCACGAGCGGGTAGAGGTCGGCGAGGTTCTGGAGCGCCCGGGCCGTCTCTGTGTCGTGGTTCTCGTACAGGCTGTAGAGCTGGTCGTGTCGTCGCACGTACAGTACACGACCGGCGATGAAATAAATGAGCGTCGTCGGCGCGGTCAGTCCGCGTCGACCACGTCCGCGTCCGTCGGGCCCTGCCCGTCGTAGCGGGCGACGTGCGCGTCGAGCTGCGCCGCGTCGTCCGCGCCGGGGAGCTGCCGTTCGGCCGTCTCGCAGCCGGCGTCCACGCCCAGCCGGTCACAGACGAGGTCGGCCGTCGCCTCCGCCATCTGTCGGTACGTGGTGAGCTTGCCGCCGACGACGCTCGTGGCGTTCGCGACGTCGTCGGAGTGGTCGAGGACGAAAAAGCCCCGCGAGATGCCCCGCCGGTCGCCGTCGCCCTCGTCCGGCGCGTACAGCGGTCGGACGCCCCACCACGTCCGGACGACGTCGGCGTCGGCGACCGGCGGGAGCATCGCGGCACACTCCGTGACGGAGCGTTCGACCTCCCAGTCGGCCTGCTCGTAGTCCTCGGGGTCGGAGACGGGGACACTCGTCGTCCCCAGCACCGCCTCCCGCTCGTGTGGAATGACGATGTCGCCGTCGTCGGGGTCGCGACACCGGTTCAGCACCGGGTCGACGTCCGGGTAGTCGACGGAGACCATCACGCCCCGGGCCGGCGCCATCCCCACGTCCAGTCCGGCCATCGCCGCGACCCGGCCAGCCCACGCCCCGGCTGCGTTCACCACGTGGTCCGGCTCGACCCAGTCGTCGACCGACCCGCCGAGGTGGGCGTCGGTCACCTCGCCGTCCTCGACCCGCAGGTCGGTGAGCGGGGCGTGCGGGTGGATGTCGGCCCCGTGGACCTCGGCGTCGGCGGCGTTTGCGGCCACGAGCCGCGAGGGGTAGATGACGGCGTCCGGCACCTGTATCGCGCGCTCGACGCCCGGCGAGAGCTCCGGCACCATGTCCTGGGCCGTCTCGCCGTCTATCACCTCCGCCTCGATGCCGACCTCCTCGCACGCCGTCAGCTTCTCCTCGAAGTACGCGGGGTCGTCGTCGGCCAACTGGACGAACAGCCCGCCGGTGTCGCGGATACACTCGCCGGCGACCGACCGGAGGATCTCGTTCTCCTCGATACACTCCTCGGCCCCGACTCGGTCTGTCTCCGCGTACCGCGCGCCGCTGTGGAGGAGCCCGTGCGACCGTCCGGAGGTGCCGCTCCCGAGGCCACCGCGCTCTGCCAGCGTCACGTCGACGCCACGGAGCGCCAAGTCCCGGGCGACTCCGGTGCCAGTCGCGCCGCCGCCAACCACGAGTACCGTCGGACTAACTGTCATGAACAATGACTATTGCGAGGGGAAATGACTCTGACGGTGGTGATCGACCGGGACGGTCCCCAAAGTGTAATATCTCCTACCCGAGATCGGGTAGAGGTGGTGTACAAACGACACGCGGTTCGCGGGAGAGAGCGACGATGAGCGGCCTCGACGGCGTCGTCAGGGGCGTTCACCGTGTCGCGGGCGACGTGCGAGCGGGGCTCGCGGCCCGCGCCGGCGCCGAGGGCGGGACGAACCCGAGCGGCGAGACACAGATCGACGCCGACGTCTGGGCGGACGAGCAGTTCTTCGACGCGCTCTCGGCGCTCGACGGCGTCGGCCAGTACGTCAGCGAGGAGCGGACCGACGCGGTCGACTGCGGCGAGGGCCACGCGGTCGCGATCGACCCGCTCGACGGCTCGTCGAACCTCGCGTCGAACAATCCGGTCGGCACCATCGTCGGGGTGTACGACGCCGCCCTGCCCGCGACCGGTCGCGAGCTGGTGGCCGCGATGATGGTGCTCTACGGCCCCTACACCACGTCGGTCGTCGCGCGGGAGGACCAGGCCGCGGTCGAGGAGTATCTCGTCGAGGGCGACGAGGCGGTGTCGAGAGGGGCCTGTGCGCTCCCGGACGACCCGACCGTGGTCGGTATCGCGGGCAAGCGCGGCGAGCGCTCCGCGGCCTGTGACGCGCTCGCCGACGAGCTCGAGCGAGAGCTGAAGCTCCGGTACGGCGGGGCGATGGCCGCCGACGTCCGGCAGGTGCTCGAGTACGGCGGACTGTTCGGCTACCCCGCGGTCGAGGGGGCGCCGGACGGGAAGCTGCGGGTCCACTTCGAGTCCGCGCCGCTGGCGTACATCCTCGAGTCGCTCGGCGGCGGGTCGACGGACGGCGAGCAGTCGTTACTGGACGTCGACCCGGACGGGCTCCACGCCCGGAGCCAGACGTTCCTCGGGAACGCGGCGCTGGTCGAGCGGGTGGAGTCGGCGCTCGGGGCGTAGCGCCTACGTGTACCGGCTCTGCCCGGCGCAGCCGGCAGCCGTCGCGAGGTCGCCGTACACCTCGGCGATCCGCTCGCGGATGTCCCGGCTGACGACCCGCGGGTCGAAGACGTCCTTCTCCGGCGACCACGCAACGTCGTTGAAGAAGGTCTCCCGCGCGTCTGTGACGTCCGCCGGCGGGACGACCTCGTCCTCGTGTGCCCGGTAGTGGTCGAACGCGGTCCTGGCGTACTCGTACTGGTAGCGGGTGTCCTTGTTGACCTTGCAGACGCCGTTCTGGAGCATCGCCCGTAGCTGGTCCGGCTGGACCCCCGAGGAGCCGTGGAGGACGAGCGGGGTGTCGAGGCCGTGGTCGCGAAGCGCCGTCTCGATGTCGCCCGCGAGGTCCGGGCGGAGCTCGAGGTCCCGGCCCTTCGCGACGCCGTGTTGCGTGCCGACGGAGACGGCCAAGAGGTCACAGCCCGTCCGGTCGACGAACTCGACGGCCTGCTCCGGGTCCGTGTAGAACGCCTCGTCGGCGACGATCTCGTCTTCGGCGCCCTTGATCGTCCCGAGTTCGGCCTCGACGAGAATATCCGCGTCGGCGCGCTCGACCTGCTCGACCACCGCCCGGCTCCGCTCGACGTTCTCCTCGAACGGCTCGTGTGAGGCGTCGATCATGATCGAGGAGGGGAGGTCGAGGTCGACCTGTCGGCGGATCGTGTCGAGGTCGGTCTGGTGGTCCATGTTCAGGAACACCCCGATATCGTACTGGGCCGCGATCCGCTCGATGTACGCCCCCATCGCCCGGAGGCCGGCGACCGGGTCGCCGTCGCCGGCGAACGCACAGGCGCCGTTGCTCATCTGGAGCAGGAGGTCGGAGTCGACCCGGGCCGCGCCCGCTATCAGTCCGACCGCCACGTTCGGCTCGGCGACGTTGCTCGCGACCAGCCCGAACCCCTCCGTCCGGGCGTCGTCGTACACCGCCGCGAGTTCGGTGCCGCCGTAGTACGTCACCGCTCGCCTCTCGTGTGCGCTCGAAGCGCCGAACGCCCGCCGTCGGTACTGACTGGCACGGTTGTCTACGGGCGTATACCACAATCCCACCTAAATCTGTGGTGTCGGTCGGCGCGGCACCCGGGTCGTCGGGCCAGCGCGGCGCCGGTCGTAGTCGTCGCTCCGCGCGCGCCGTCGCCGTCTACCTGTTCCAGAACACGCCGGTGAAGATCACAAACACGGGGATGATCTCGAGGCGTCCGATCCACATCAGGAAGATCATCAGTAGTTTGCTGGTCCGCGGAAAGGTGAGGTAGCTGCCGAACGGACCGAGCAGCCCGAACCCCGGACCGATGTTGCCGAGCGTGGCCAGGCTCGCGCTGGCGGCCTCGAGCATCGTCAGTTCGAGACCGGCGCGGCTCGCGTCGAGGAGTATGAGCACCGTCGCGACGCCGAAGATGAGCAGGTACAGGACCGTGAACCCGTAGATTGCCCGGATCACCTCCTCGTCGATCACCTGTCCGCCGAGGCGGACGGGCTTGACCGCGTTCGGGTGGGCCGTCGTGAACAGCTCCCGACGAATCGACTTGAGGATGACCAGCCACCGGACGATCTTGATCCCGCCGCCGGTCGACCCGGCGGAGCCGCCGACGAACATCGCAAACAGCAGGACGCCCCGTGCGGTCGCGTCCCACTGCGCGAAGTTGCTCGTCGCGTAGCCGGTCGAGTTCAGGAGCGAGGCGACCTGGAACGTCGCCTGCCGGAGCGAGTTCTCGACGACGCCGCGCGTGACGCCGCCGAGCTCGAGCGTCGGGGCCGACCCGGTGAACAGGAAGCCCCACAGCAGAACTATCAGCCCGGCGTTCGCGCCGAGGTAGGCCTGAAGCTCGCGGTCGCGCAGGAACTCCGCGTAGTCGTCCTGTACCAGCAGGTAGAACAGCGCGAAGTTGGTCCCGGCGACGAGCATGAACGGGATCACGACCCACTGGACGGCGGGCGAGAAGGCCGCGATGCTGTCGGCCTGCGGCGAGAACCCGCCCGTCGGCAGGGTCGTGAACCCGTGGGCGACGGCGTTGTAGAGGTTCATATTCGGCGCCAGGCCAGCGAGGTGGAGGCCGACGAGGATCGCGACGTACAGCGCGGTAAATCCGATGTAGAACAGCCAGAGGAGCCGGGCCGTCTCGGCGATCTTCGGCGTCAGCTTCTGGAGCTCTGGCCCCGGCGCCTCCGACTGGACGAGCTGTGCGCCGTTGACCGCCGCCTCCGGGAGGATGGCGACCATCAGCACGATGATACCCATGCCGCCGAGCCACTGGCTGAGCTGGCGCCACATCAGCAGCGCGTGGGAGTGGCGGTCGGTGGAGATCTCGCCGAGCACCGTCGCCCCGGTGGTGGTGAACCCCGACATCGACTCGAACAGCGCGTTGATCGGGTGGCGAAGCGTCGACTCCGTGCCGTAGCCCGCGATCAGGTACGGAATCGCGCCGACGACCGCGACGGCACCCCACGCCAGCGCGACGAACAGCAGCGCCTCGCGGGGACCGAGCTGCGGGTCGTCGTTGAGCCGCTCCAGCGCGACGCCGACGACGACCGTGACGGCGATAGACGCGAGGAACACGACCGTATCCTCCCGATAGAGCAGACTGATGACGAGCGGGAGCAGCATCGTCACGGCGAGATACTTGATGATCGTACCGGTGAACGCGACGCTCTGTCGCCAGTTGACACGAACGGACATCACCGGAGGCCGTCCATCTATGTGGCAGTTGTCAGTCCGTGCGAAAAAGCTCCCGTTCTCTGGCGACGAGGGTGACAGGAGCGGACGGCCCGAGCCGTCGAGGGCGGCTCCGGCCCCCCGAAGGAGGCGACCGGGGAGGCCGAACGGCGGCGTGGGAGGGTGCATGGGAGTTGTCCCACGCCGGATCAAGAGTAACTACACCGGAATAAAATATTTTTCCCGGCGGCGGAGCGGGGCGAGGCTGAAGGGCGGAGACGCGGCCACACCCGTCGTGCCGACGTTCTCCGACCTCGCCCGCGCCGCGTACTGTCCGCGACAGCTCTACCACGCCCGCCGGGACGACGACCGGGGACCGGGCGACCGGGCGCGCGAGCGCCGCGAACTCGCCTTCCGCTACCCGACGCTGGCCGACGCGCCGCCGGAGCGACTCGCCGCGCTTCCGGTCGACCTCGACCCGCCGGCGTACCGCGCGCGTCTCCGCGCGCTCGTCGAGCGGGACGACTGGCCGGCGATCGCCGACCCGGACGCTCGCGGGGTCCGACTCGACGGGAAGGACTGCCGCGGGGTTGCACACACGCTGAGCGAGGCGCCTCCGGTGCCGACCTTCGTCTCGCCCGGTCGACCGCCGGACCGCGGGGTCTGGGCGCCGCAGCGGGTCCGCGCCGTCGCGACGACGCTCGCGCTGGCGTGGGAGCGCGAGCAGCCGGTCGAGCGGTGCCGGGTGGAGTATCCCGCGAGCGCCGTCGTCCGGAGCGTCCGGCTGACGGGCCGGAACCGGCGGCGCTACCGCCGGACGCTCCGGACGGTCTGGCGGATGGAGCGGGAGACGCCGCCGCGGACGGACGACCACGCGAAGTGTGGGTCGTGTCCGTACCGCGAGCCGTGCCGGGGGAAGACGCGGTCGCTCCGGTCGCGGCTGTTTTAGCCGAGCCACGCCCGCACCGCGTCGACAAGCGGCCCCTCGCGGTGGATCTCGCCGGTCGTCGGGTCGACGACGGTGCTCGCTCGCCCGCCGGGCGTCTCGCCGTCGTCGACGACGGCTGTACAGCCGTCCCGCACGTCCGGATGGAGGTCCGAGACCCGGCGGACGCCCGGCTCGCCGGAGCGGTTCGCGCTCGTCGCCGTCACGGGGCGGTCGGCGGCGGCGAGGAGGGCGAGCGCGCGGTCGTGGGCGGGCACCCGGACGCCGACGCGGCTGCCACCCGCGGTCAGGACGTCGGGCAGGTCCGGGGCGCGCTCGACGACGACGGTGACGGGGCCGGGGAGGAAGGCCCGCATGAACCGCTCGGCGCGGACCGTCGGCCGGGTGTAGCGGGTCGCGCGCGTCACCGTCGGAACGGCGATCGAGAGCGGCTTCGACCGGGGGCGGCCCTTCAGGTCGAACACCCGCCCGACGGCGCTCGGGTCCGTCGCGTCCGCGCCGAGGCCGTACACCGTCTCTGTCGGGTAGACGACGGCGTCGCCCGCCCGGACGGCAGCGGCGGCGGCCCCGACGGTCACACGACCTCGTCCACCGCCGCCGTCAGCGCCTCGTAGTCCGGAAACGCCGGCTGCTGGCTCGCGACCCACGCGTGCCTGACGACCCGGTCCTCGTCGACGACAAACGTCGCGAGGCGGTGCTCGGAGACGCCGGCCATCCCGTCGAGGTCGTGGGTGACGCCGTACGCCTCCGCGACGCCGCCTGCGGGGTCGGAGTACAGGCGGGCGTCGACGCCCCGGTCGGCCAGCAGGTTGCGGTGCTCGTACGGCGTCGACACCGAACAGCCGACGACCGGGAGGCGGTCGACGATACCGTGGTCGGCGAGCGCGTTCCAGACGTAGGTGGTCGGGAAGGCGCCGTCCATCGGGTGGGTGAGCAGGAGGAGCGGCGCCTCCTCGTCGACGAGGGCGGCGAACGAGCGGTCCTCCCAGAACTCCCCGCCGACGAGCGGTCGGGTGAAGTCGGGCGCCTCGTCGCCGGCGGTGACGTGGGCCGTCTCGGGCAGGTCGGTCACCTCGAAGTCGACCATCAGGCCTCGCCTCCCTCGCCGTAGGTCGCCCGGAGGTAGTCGACGATGTTGGCCGACTCGGACATCGTGACGCCCGTCGACTCGTCGACGAGCGCCGGGACGGTCCGCTTGCCGGTCAGCCGCCTGACGACGGTGCGCTCCGAGTGCATCGGCTCGACGAACCGCGAGCGGTAGTCGAGGCCGAGGTCGTCGAGGACGCGGACGACGCGTTCGCAGTAGGGACACGCCTGGAGACGGTACAGGAGGAGTTGGTCGCTCGGCATCATCCGGCCTTCGGGGCGTCGCGGGCCTAAGCGTGTCGACCGTGCCGGTCCGGCGAGGGTAAATGATTAACCCGTGCGACGGCTACTGACGTGGGTATGGCTCTGTCTGTGCCGACGGTCGTAGCCGCGTCCGTCGGTCCCGTCGTCCAGACCGGGGTCGTCGACGACAGGACGATAACCGTCGTCGGAGCCTTCGCCATCCTCGGACTCATCGCGCTCTCGGGCTTTTTCTCCTCCTCGGAGATCGCGATGTTCTCGCTGGCGCGCCACCGAATCGAGTCGATGGTGGAGGAGGACGTCCCCGGCGCCGCGGCCGTCGCCGAGCTGAAGAGCGACCCCCACCGGCTGCTGGTGACGATCCTCATCGGCAACAACATCGTCAACATCACGATGTCGTCGCTCGCGACCACGCTGTTCGGGTTCTACCTGTCCCGGGGCCAGGCCGTCATCGCCGCGACGTTCGGGGTCACGACGCTCGTGTTCCTGTTCGGCGAGAGCGCGCCGAAGTCCTACGCCGTCGAGAACACCGAGTCGTGGGCGACCCGGATCGCTCGCCCGCTCCAGGTCGCAGAGCTGGTGCTGCTGCCGCTCGTGGTCGTCTTCGACCGTCTGACACGGGTCATAAACAGCGTCGTCGGCGGCCAGAAGGCGATCGAGACCTCCTACGTCACCCGCGACGAGATACAGAACATCATCCGCACGGGCGAGCGCGAGGGCGTCATCGACGAGGAGGAGCGGGAGATGCTCCAGCGGATCTTCCACTTCAACAACACGATCGCGAAGGAGGTGATGACTCCCCGGCTCGAGATGACTGCCGTCTCCCGCGACGCCACCCTCGACGAGGCGATCGAGACCTGTGTCCAGTCCGCACACGTCCGCGTCCCCGTCTACGACGGCAACCTCGACAACGTCGTCGGTATCGTCAGCCTCCGGGACCTGGTGCGCGAGCGGGACTACGGCACCGGCGACGCCGACCTCGAGGACCTCATCGAGCCGACCCTTCACGTCCCGGAGTCGAAGAACGTCGACGACCTCCTCACCGAGATCCAGCGCGAGCGGATGCAGATGGTGATCGTCATCGACGAGTTCGGCACGACCGAGGGGCTGATCACGCTGGAGGACATGGTCGAGGAGATCGTCGGCGACATCCTCGAGGGCGACGAGGAGGAGCCGTTCGAGCGGCAGGACGACGGCTCGTGGGTCGTCCGCGCGGACGTCAACATCGACGAGGTGAACGAGCGCCTCGAGATCGACCTGCCGGAGGGCGAGGAGTTCGAGACGCTCGCGGGCTTCGTGTTCAACCGCGCTGGCCGGCTGGTCGAACAGGGCGAGACGATCGAGTACGACGGGGTCCGCATCCACGTCGGCGAGGTCGACAACACCCGGATCATCCGGGCACGGATCGAGGTGCCCGGCTCGCCCGACGCGGGGCGCCCGGTCGACACGGACGCCGACGCGCCCGCCGTCGAGGACTAGAGGACCGCGTCGACGGCGGCGAAGGCGGCGTAGCTCCCGGCGAGGGCGAGCGCCAGCGACCCGATCCACGCGAGGACGGTTTTGCCCATCTTCTCGCGGCTGACCCCCGCGCCGCCGGCGGCGTAGCCCGACCCGACGATCGCGGAGACGATGACCTCGTTGAACGAGACGGGGATGCCGAACGCGACGGCGGTCTGTGCGATCGCGAAGCTCGGGATGAGCGCGGCGATAGAGCGGCGCGGCCCGAGCGAGGAGTAGTCCTGTGACAGCGCCTTGATCATCCGTGGCGCGCCGGTCCACGACCCGACGAGGAGGCCGAGGCCCCCGCCGACCAGCACCGCGGTCAGCGGGAGGTCGACGCCCCCGAGCAGCGGAACGAGCGGACCGAGGGCGAGACCGACCTGACTCCCGCCGGCGGAGAAGGCGACCAGCCCCCCGAGAACCAGCAGGAAATGTCGCTGGCCGACGGCGGGGTCGGGCGTCATGTCGCGCCGGAGCACGAGGGCCGCGAGGACAGCCGCGAGCCCACTCACGGCGACGGAGCCGACGGCAGTGCCGAGCGCGGCGTCGACCCGTCCCCCGAGCGCGGCGGCGAGCGACGCCGACGCCGCCCCCGGCGCGAGCGGCGAGAAGCCGACGTTGACGGCGATGAGGCCGACGATGCCGCCGAGCGCCGGCACAGCCGTCGTCTCGGGCACGCGGTCGTCGCGGAGGAGAACCGCGGTGGCATAGGCGGCGCCGCCGCCGACGAACGGGGTGCCGACCCACAGCGCGGCGATCTGTCGGTACTTCGCCCACGCCGGGTCGCCCCCGAGCGCGAGACCGACGCCGACGACTGCGCCAGTGACGGTGAACGCGGTGGCGATCGGGTAGCCGGCGAAGACGCCGACGGCGACGAGCAGCGCCGCGACGAGGAGCCCGACCGTCGCGGCCCCGGCGGTCAGCGCGACGCCGTCGATCAGCGCCGTCCCGACGGCCTCGGTGACGTTCGCCCCCTGCAACACCGCGCCGGCGAACCCGAGGATGCCGACCAGAAACCCCGCCCGCATCACCGAGACGGCGTTCGCGCCGACGGCGGGGGCGAACGGCGTCGACCCGGACGACCCGGCGCCGATCGACCACGCCATGAACAGCGAGGCGAGCGCGGCGACGACGAGCGTCGCGATGGGGGCCACGCCGGTCCGTCCCGCCCCGACGCGGAAGGCGTTACCGGTCGCGTCGCCCCTCATCGTAGCCCCGCTGGAGACCGGCGAGGGTCTTGCGGAGGAGGAAGTAGACGAAGAAGACGGTCCCGAGGACGAGAACGAGGAGGAAGACGAAGACGAGGTCGAGTTCCACAGCGGACTGTCCGGGGCGAGAGTCTTATCTGTTCGTGCGGGCGGCGCCGGGACCGGGAGCCAGGGGTGCGAGAGCCGGAACGCCGAAGTCACAGTCGGTCGGCGTACCGTCATGGCGAGCTCTCGCGGAGTCGTGATCGCGGCGCTGATCGCAAACGGCGCGATCGCGGTCCTGAAGTTCTTCGGCTTCCTCGCGACCGGGAGCCCCTCGATGCTGTCGGAGACGTACCACTCTATCTCCGACACGGGCAACCAGGTGTTCCTGCTCGTCGGGCTCCGCTTCAGCGCGAAGGACGCGACCCGCCAGCATCCGTTCGGCTACGGGAAGGCGCAGTTCTTCTACGCCTTTCTCGTCGCGGTCCTGCTGTTCGGTATCGCCGGCTGGGAGAGCCTGAAACACGGCTACGACGCGATCACGCACCTCGGCGGGGCCCACGGCCCGGGGACGGCGACCCTGCCGGTCGTCGGAACGTTCGACGCGTTCTGGGTCAACGTCGTCGTCCTCCTCGGCGCGATCGGCTTCGAGACGTACGCGTTCGCGAAGGCGAACGCCGAGCTCCGGCGACAGATCGACACGTACGGCTGGAGCGGGATCAGAGAGGCGTTCGAGAAGACCTCCGACGTGACGACGCTCACCGCGTACACCGAGGACGCGATCGCGCTCGGCGGCGCGGCGATAGCCCTCGTCGGGGTCGTCGCCACACGGGTCACCGGCAACCCGGTCTACGACGCCGTCTCGGCGGCGCTCATCGGCCTCCTGCTGATGGGGTTCGCGCTGGCGCTGGCGTGGGAGAACAAGCGGCTGATCCTCGGGGAGAGCGCCCCGAAGGAGATCGAGGACGAGCTGCGGGCGGCGGTCGAGGGACACGACGGCGTCACCCACATCGACGCGTTCCGAACGGTGTTCGTCGGCCCCGGACGGCTGCTGGTGACGGCAGACGTGAGCTTCGACGACACGCTCCGGACGGTCGGTATCGACGGCGCCGTCGAGGAGATCGAGACCGACCTCAGGGCAGCCGACGACCGGATCAGCTTCGTCTACGTCGAGCCCGAGCTGTAGCCAGAGACGGCGCGCTCGACGCGTGCGACCGCCTCGTCGACGTCGGCGGCGTCGACGCCGAGGTGGGTGCAGAGCCGGGTGACGTGCTCGCCGAACGCGCCGGCGCGGACGCCCTCTGCCTCGAGCAGGTCGACGAGCTCGTCGGCGGGCAGACCGCGCCCGGCGGAGTCGACGCGGACGATGTTCGTGTCCGGCGCCGGGGCGGACAGCCCGTCGACACCGTCGAGGCCCGCCGCCAGCCGTCGGGCGTTCTCGTGGTCCTCGGCGAGGCGGTCGACGTTCTCGAGCGCGAGCAGCCCCGGCGCGGCCACCACGCCGGCCTGCCGCATCCCGCCGCCGAGCAGCTTCCGGACGGCGTGGGCCTCGGCGACGAACGACTCGCTCCCGCAGAGCACGGAGCCGACGGGCGCGCCCAGCCCCTTCGAGAGACAGCACAGCACCGAGTCGACGGCGGCGGTCATCGCCGGCGCGGCGACGCCGTGGGCGACACAGGCGTTGAACAGGCGCGCGCCGTCGAGGTGGACCGGCACGCCGCGCTCGCTCGCCGCCTCGGCGGCGGCGGCGACGTCGTCGGGCGAGACGGCGACCCCGCCGCGGGCGTTGTGGGTGTTCTCTAGCCACAGCAGCCCGGTGCCGGGGCGGTGGTCGCTCGGCTCGACGTGGGCCGCGGCCACCTGGTCTGGCGTCGGGACGGCCCGGTCGCCGGCGTCGACGGTCCGGATCTGGAGCCCCGAGAGCTGTGCCAGCCCGCCGTTCTCCCACAGCACGACGTGGGCCCGGTCGTCGACGACCACCTCGTCCCCGCGGTCGGCGTGGACCCGCGCGGCGATCTGGTTCCCCATCGTCCCGCTGGGGACGAACAGCGCGGCCTCGGTCCCGACCGCCGCGGCGGAGCGGCGCTCGAGCTCGTTCACCGAGGGGTCGTCGGCGTAGACGTCGTCGCCGACGTCGGCGTCGCGAGCGGCGTCGCGCATCGCCGCCGAGGGGCGAGTGACGGTGTCGGAGCGGAGGTCGATCACAGCCGGTTCTCGGGGCCGAGAGAAATATGTCGTGTGGTCGCGCCGCCCGAAACGCGCAAGACGCGCCCTCCCGTGGGCGGCACATGGACCCACGGATCAGGGAGCACGCGGACGTGATCGCGGACCACTCGGCGGGGATCGAGGCGGGCGACAGGGTCGTGATCGCGATGCCGCCGGCGGCGGCGGACCTCGCGGTGGCGCTCCACGAGGTCTGCGGCGAGCGGGGCGCGACGCCGGTCTACCTGAACAACTCCGACCGGGCGAGCCGGGCGTTTCTCCGGGCCGCCGGCGACGACCCCGGCTTCGAGACGCCGACCCACCACCTCGCACTCCACGAGGCGGCGGACGTCTTCGTCATCGCGCGCGGCGGCGCGAACGTCACGGAGACGTCGGACGTGGCACCCGAGACGAACGCCGCGTGGCGCCGGGCCTACGAGCCGGTCCAGCGCGAGCGGCTGTCGAAGACGTGGTGTCTCACGCAGTTCCCCACCGCCGGCCACGCGCAGCTGGCGGGGATGTCGACGGAGGCGTACGAGCGGTTCGTCTGGGACGCCGTGACGACCGACTGGGACGCCCAGCGCGAGCACCAGGCGCAGATGAAGGCGATCCTCGACGAGGGGTCGACGGTCCGGATCCGGTCGGGTGAGGAGACGGACGTTCGGATGTCGGTTGCGGGCAACGTCGCGCTGAACGACTACGGCGAGAAGAACCTGCCGGGCGGCGAGGTGTTCACCGCGCCCGTTCGTGACTCCGTCGAGGGGACCGTCCACTTCGACCTCCCGCTCTACCGACAGGGCCGCGAGATAGCGGACGCCCGGGTGACGTTCGAGGACGGCCGGGTCGAGTCGTTCAGCGCGGCCCGCAACGAGGACGTCCTCGCGTCGGTGCTCGACACCGACGAGGGGGCGCGCTACCTCGGCGAACTCGGGATCGGGATGAACCGCCAGATCGACCGGTTCAGCTACAACATGCTGTTCGACGAGAAGATGGGCGACACGGTCCACATGGCGGTTGGCTCGGCCTACCCCGAGACGGTCGGAGCGGAGAACGAGGCGAACGAGTCCGCCGAACACGTCGACATGATCGTCGACATGAGCGAGGACGCTGTCGTCGAGGTGGACGGCGAGACGGTCCAGCGGAACGGGACGTTCGTCTTCGAGGAGGGGTTCTGAGACCGGGAAGAACTGTGACGATCGATGGATTCAATTCGCCGTGCGAGTGAGCGTCACCCACAGTAATGACGACGGTGGACTGCCCCGACTGTAACCGGTCGATCGCGGTACACGAACTGGAGGCGAAGACGGTGGCGCAGTCGAGCGGGTTCGACACGCGCTACCGCTGTCCGTTCTGTCGGGCCGACGTCGAGGACGTCCAGGGGCGGCTGGCCTAGTCCCCGTCGACGTCCAGGTCGAACTGCCGGTTCTCGACGACGGCGTTGAGCACGACGCTCGTGTTCGACTCGCGCACGCTCTCGTCGGTCAGCAGCGACTTTATCTGGTCGTTCATCTCGTCGGTGTCGCGGAACTTCCCGACCGCGATCACGTCGTAGTCGCCGGTCACCTCGTAGACGCTGGTCATCCGGTTCTCGTCGCGGAGCCGGTCGACGAATTCGGGGAGCGCGGAGCCCTCGATCTTCAGTTGGACGACGGCGGTGACGTCGTAGCCCAGCGCGTCGTAGTCGATGCGAGGCGTGTACCCCTGGACGACGCCGTCTTCCTCGAGGTCACGGAGGTGGTTCGAGACGGTCGTTACGGAGACGTCGAGGTCCTCGCCGAGGCTACGGAGACTGGCGCGCCCGTCGCCCAGCAGGGCGTTGATGAGACGCGCGTCGAGATTCTCGTATGTCACACCGACCGTACGACCGGAGGGGTTTAGAAATTTACGTTTGGTCAGTTCTTCTGAAGGACCGATCTCGTTTGCGAAAATCGATACTCCTTTTATACAAGAGGTCGTCGTCAGTGCCGTCGAGAAATGACAGACTCAGATTCGGTTCCCGACGGAGGGCTGACGACGGCAGAGCAGGACGTGCTGGACGAGATCGAGGCGGAGGGGGTCGACTTCCTCCGGCTCCAGTTCACGGACATCCTCGGGACGGTGAAGAACGTCTCCGTGCCCGCGCGGCAGGCGGAGAAGGCGTTCACCGACGGGATCTACTTCGACGGGTCCTCTATCGAGGGGTTCGTCCGGATTCAGGAGTCGGACATGCGGCTCAACCCCGACCCCGAGACGTTCGCGGTGCTCCCGTGGCGGAGCGACGACGAGGGGAAGGCCGCCCGGCTCATCTGTGACGTGATCAACACGTCGACGGGCGAGCCGTTCGAGGGCGACCCGCGGTACGTGCTGAAGCAGGCCGTCGACCGCGCCGCGGAGATGGGCTACCAGGTCAACATGGCGCCGGAGCCGGAGTTCTTCCTGTTCGAGGAGGACGAGGACGGCCGGGCCACGACCACGACGGCCGACGTCGGCGGCTACTTCGACCTCGCTCCGAAGGACGAGGCCAGCGACGTGCGGCGAGACATCATCTACACGCTGGAGGAGATGGGCTTCGAGATCGAAGCCAGTCACCACGAGGTGGCGCAGGGCCAGCACGAGATCAACTTCGAGTACGACGACGCCCTGTCGACGGCGGACAACGTCGCCACGTTCCGGGCGGTCGTCCGCGCCGTCTCCGCCGAGTACGGCCTCCACGCGACGTTCATGCCCAAGCCGATCCCGCGGATCAACGGGTCGGGGATGCACACGCACATGTCGCTGTTCACCGAGGACGGCGAGAACGCGTTCCACGACGAGGCCGACGAGTTCGACCTGAGCGAGACGGCACACTCGTTCCTCGCGGGCGTCCTCGACCACGCACCCGCCATCACCGCGGTGACGGACCCGACGGTGAACAGCTACAAGCGGCTGGTGCCGGGCTACGAGGCGCCGGTGTACGTCGCGTGGTCTGACCGGAACCGCTCGGCGCTCATCCGCAAGCCCGCCGCACGGGTGCCCAGCGCCTCGCGCATCGAGGCGCGGTTCCCCGACCCGTCGTGTAACCCGTACCTCGCGTTCGCGGCGCTCATCCACGCCGGCCTCGACGGTGTCGAGCGCGGCATCGACTGCCCCGACCCGATCCGCGAGAACATCTACGAGTTCGACGAGGAGAAGCGTGCCGAGTACGGTATCGACACGCTCCCGGGCTCGCTCGGCGATGCCGTCGCCGAGCTCGAGTCTGACGAGGTCGTCCAGGACGCCCTGGGCCCGCACGTCGCCGAGAAGTTCATCGAGGCGAAGAAGCAGGAGTCCGCCGAGTTCCGGATCGACGTGAGTCAGTGGGAGCTGGACCGCTACCTCGAGACGTTTTAGCTCACCACCGACAGCCAGTTCTTTCGCGCCGCCGGAGCCGCCAACACCGTGTACGTCACCGTTCCGCCCGCAGCCGCCAGCGCCGCCGCCGGCAGCGCCGCCCCGTCGAGGAGCAGACCGGTCCCGCCGACGACGACGACTCCCGGCACGAGGAGCCGGAACGGCACCGGCGCGGGGTCGACGTTCCGCGGCGCGAGGGCGGCGCCGACGGCGGCG
>KI543180.1:275087-277748 GCA_000496195.1 uncultured archaeon A07HB70 | reverse complement strand
GACCAACACGCCCGCGACGAGGACGCGGCGGCGGCGGTCGATCCGGTCGAACAGCCGCGCCGCGCCGCCGTAGGCCGCCGCCGCGCCGAGGGCGTGGCCGGAGGGGAAGCCGAAGCCGGGCGTCGCCGCGCCCGGGGGACGGGGGAGCGCGAGCGCGGCCTTCAGCGCGAGCGTCAGTCCCGCGGCGGCGACGCCGAGGCAGACGAGCGTCGCGAACGCCCGACGCGGCGCCGCGGCAACCGGCGGGGCACGCCAGTAGCCGAGCGCGAGCGCCGTGAGGAGAACGACGGGGTCGCCGAGGAGCGTGACGAGCGCGGCGAGGGCGACGACCGGGTCCGGGAGGCCGGCGAGGAGGTCGTAGAGCGGCGAGGGACGAACGGGCACGGCGCCGCGCTACTCCCGCCGCTTCTGGACGGCGTCGTAGAGGCGCCGGGGCGACCCGAGCACGGAGAGCGAGACGCCGACGAGGACGAACAGGACGTACAGGCCGAGCGTCGAGAGAAAGAGGACCACCATCGCGAGGACGGCCCAGACGCCCTCGAGGAAGAAGAACGCGCCGAGCGTCATGGCCGTGCCGTAGAGGAGCACGAGGTACGGTCCCCAGCCGCGCGCGTGGCCCCGGCGGGTCCGCGTGCGGACGTACCGCTTCAGCTCGGCCTCCAGCGTCGGCTGGTCGACGGTCCGGTCGCGCACGTCGGTCTCGAACGCGTCGAGGTCTGCCCGGACCTCCTCGACGCGGTCGGCCAGGTCGTCGATGTCGGGCGCGCCCTCCGGCTCCCGGCCGTCGTCTGCCATCGTCGTCTCCGTCTGCCGGCCCCCCGACTGTTGTACCTGCCGGTCCGACCGCCACGCGTCGCCGGGGGCGACGGGGCTAGATGTCGGCGGTCGCCGCGCGTGCTTCGGCGACGGTCGCGGTCGTCTTGAACCGCGTCCCGCCGTAGTGGGTCCGGGAGGCGCCGTGGCCCGCCGCCCGCAGGGCCGCGAGGAAGTCGTCCATCGCGCTCGCCGGTCGTCCCCACTGCTCGCAGAGCCGGTGCTGGTCGTAGTGGGTCGGCTCGTCGAGCTCCGCCACGACCGCGTCGAGCAGGCTCCGCGCCTCGCCGGCGGTGCCCATCTCGTCGTCGACGGCGGCGCGGACGTCGGCGGCGAAGCCGGCGTCCCGGACGGGACCGAGCCAGAGCGGTCCGGCGGTGACGACCCGCCGGCTCCCGCAGGCCGGGCAGTCGTCGGGTGGGCGGGCCGTCGACCCCCGCTCGTGGGTCCGCTCGAGACAGTCCTGACACTGGTGGCGGTGGCCGAGACGGTCACGGGCGTCGTTCGCCGCGGAGGCCCCGCGGTCGAGTTCGAGGTACGTCCGGACGTAGTGCCGGGAGACGTGCGAGAGCAAGGGCTGGGCGGCGACGTCGTGCCGGGCGGCGGTGCGGACGAGCGCCGACAGCAGGACCCGCAGGCCCATCTCGGGGTGGTCGTCGAGGTTCCGCGGTACCGTGTCGTACCGCCGCACGCCGGCGTCGAAGTGTGCGCCACACAGCGGCGCGGTGTCGGTGGCGGTGACACAGACGAGGTTCCGGGCGCGCGAGAGCGCGGCGTCCGCGAACGGGACGGGCGAACCGAACGGGTCGAGGTCGACGACGTCGAACGGGCCAGACTCGTACAGCGCCGCGCGGGCGTCGCGCTCGACGACCGTCCCGTCGAGGCCGTTTCGCGCGAGGGTCTCGCGGGCCAGCGCGGCTGCGTCGGGGTCGGTGTCGGCACAGGTGACGTCGTAGCCGGCGGCGGCGGCGCGGGCGCCGCGGACGCCGCTGGCCGTCATCGCGTCGAGGTACGAGGCCACGCGTGGCTCGCGGCTGCGGTACGCACGCAGGACGGCGACGGTGACGTCCCGGTTCAGCTCCTGTGTCGGGTTGTAGAACACCCCGTCGCCGGCGCCGTCGCTCGCGCCGTCGCGCACCTCGTCGACGGCGATCGTCACCGCCCCCTCGGTGACCTCTTCCATGCTCCCTCGTGCGGCGCCGCGGCGAAAAGGCGGTCGGTCGGCGCGTCGGGCCGGAACGCATAACTCCGTCTCGGCAGTACGATACCCGGTGACGGAGGTCGACGACTGGCGCGCGGCACTGGCCGAGGCCGGCGAACTCACGGGTCCGGTCACGCAGGCCATCGTCGAGACGCACGGCGACCGCGGCCAGCGGGCGATCGAGGCCGTCTCCGAGAGGCGCGTGAAGGAGTACCGCGACTTCACCGTCGTCGTCGGCCACGAGGACGAGTACGTCGTCGAAGACGGCGCCTGCACCTGCAAGGACAGCGAGTACAATCTCGACCCGGACGACCCCGACGCGGCCTGCTGGCACGCGATCGCCGTCGACGTCGCGCGCGGCGTCGACGAGGTCGACGAACACGACATGTGGTACTCCGACGTCCGGGATCTGCTGTAACGCGGGTCGGAGGCTTTTCCCCACGGCTCCCGACGAAGCGGGCGTGCCAGACGACACCATCGCGGAGAAGCGGGTGTTCGCGGACCGCGACGGCGCCGGGCGACTCTCGCTCGCGACCGGCGTCGGCGTGGTGAGCGTCGCCGTCGCGGACGACCGGGTCGGCGAGTTCGGCGTCGCTCACCCCGGCGCGACCCACGACGTGGCGACGACGACGGCGGGACTGCTCGCC
>KI543180.1:273375-275067 GCA_000496195.1 uncultured archaeon A07HB70 | reverse complement strand
GCGCGGGCCGGACGCGGCTGTCGCCCTCGCCGCCGACGGGGCGGTCCACCGCGGGAGCGGCGAGGAGTGGACGACGCTGCCGGCGCTCCCGGCCGACCTCGACGCCGTCGACGTCGGACGCGGCCCGGCGACGACGTACGTCGCCGGACACGAGGGCCGGCTGGCGGTCCGGGGCGACGGCGGCAGGTGGCGGACGCGGACGCTCGGAACGCCCGAGGTGGCGCGGCTGGCGGTCGACGGCGGCGAGCGGGAGTCGAAAGGAGAAAGAGCCGGGGCGCGGTCGGAGCGGACGTGATCGTCCCCGGCCCCCCTTCACAGTCGCTCGCAGCCGAACTCGCGGCGGCGACCGACCGGCCGCTGGCCGAGGTCAGCTACGACCGGTTCCCGGACGGCGAGGCGCTGGCGGCGGCGCCCGGCTTCGCCGGCGACGAGGCGGTCGTCGTCTGCTCGACACCCGGCGACGCCGCGCACCTCCAGCTGCTCCAGCTCCAGGACGCCGTCCGCGAGGCCGGAGCAGAGCGGGTGACGACCGTGATCCCCTACATGGGCTACGCGCGACAGGACGAGGCGTTCGAGGCGGGGCACCCGGTGTCGGCGCGCGCCGTCGCCCGCGCCGTCTCGACGGGGGCCGACCGGGTCGTGCTGGTCAGCCCACACGAGCCGGCGGTCGCGGACTTCTTCGACGTCCCCGTCGCCGTCGTCGACGCCGCCTCGCTGCTCGCCGGGGCGCTCCCGGACCTCGTGGAGCCACTCTTTCTCGCGCCCGACGAGGGCGCGGTCGGACTGGCGACGGCGGTGCGCGACGCCTACGGCCGGGGCGAGACGGACCACTTCGAGAAGACCCGTCACAGCGGGAGCGAGGTGACCGTCCGTCCGCACGACACAGCCGCGACCGGGCGCGGCGTGGTGGTCGTCGACGACATCGTCGCCACGGGGTCGACGATGAGCGCGGCCATCGCAGGGCTGGACGGCCCGGCGCGGACGCTCGTCGCCTGCGTCCACCCCGTGCTGTCGGGAGTCGCCCGGACCCGGCTGGCGCAGGCGGACGTCGACGCCGTCCACGCCACCGACACCCTCGAACGGCCGTGTTCGACCGTCAGCGCCGCTCCCGCCGTCGCAGACGCGCTGGAGTAGTCGTGGGACGCGAAGCCGAACGAAGCTGTTGTGATTACAGACTGTTCGGGTTCGAGACGTGATACGGACCCGTGGCGTGACCTCGACGGTGGGGACGGTGCTGCTCGTCGCCACCGTCGTACTCGTGGCCACGACCGTGGGCGCGTTCGCGACCGGCTACGCCGACGAACTCCGGGAGCCGTCGCTCGTGAGCGTCTCCGTCGAGCGCAACGCCGTCGACTTCGCCGACTACGGCGTCAGCGGCGAGTGTTCGCCGTCCAGCACCGACGTGGAGCTCACCGTCGACGTGACGATCGAAAACCTCCAGCAGGCCGACCGGATCTACGTCATCGTCACCTCCGAGGGCGACGAGAGCCTGCGGACGCTGTGGGACGACCCGAGCCCCGAGAACGTCGGGGAGACGCTCACGCTCGCGAACGAATCACGACCGGGAACGCCGGTCGACGTCGATATCGGCGGGGGTGGCGACATCGCGCTCTGTCCCGGCGACTCGGCGACGTTCGAGTTCTACGCCGAGACCGACGGCCAGACGACGATCCTCCAGCGCTACGAGATCTA
>KI543180.1:270646-272347 GCA_000496195.1 uncultured archaeon A07HB70 | reverse complement strand
GCGGCGCGCGACCGGCTCTAGTCGTCGAGCGCGTCCGCGAGTCGGTCCCGCTTCGCGACAGTCGCCGTCCGGTCTGGGCTGCGCGCGCCGGCGGCAGCGCCGACGAGCCCCGGGTGCGGGTCGTGAGTCTCGACGTAGGCCGCGAGAGCGAACGCCGCCTCGTCCGCGCCGGCGAGTTCGCGTGCCTCCGTCCGCGAGAGGTCGCCGTCGACCCAGTCCCGGACGACCCGCCGGGCCGTGGGGCCGAGCGGCGCGACGCCGGTGACGCCACAGCGGTACAGTGCCTTCGCGGCAGTTATCGGCGCGACGCCCGCCTCGCGCGCGCAGTCGCCGACACTCGTCCCCGCACGGTACGTCTCGAGGACCGTCGCCGCCGCTGCGGGCGTACACGGCAGGGCGTCCGCGCTGGCTGCGAGTCGATCGCGCAGGCACCCCGTCTCGTCGACGGTCGCCACCCCCCTGTCGCGCTGTTCCTCGGTCGTCTCTATTCCCGCCGCAATCTCCGGCAGCCCCATCACTACAGCCTGACCGCAGGACCGTACTAAAACGTTGGTCTGGCCGGGCGCCGGTGCGAGAGAAGGTATCGGTCAACGATACGTGGCTGGCGGCGGCTGACCGCCGTACCGACCGGATCGACCCTCGTTTAAACCTGCCATCGGGCACGACGTTCTGGTATGGAGGCGACGAGTGCCTGTCCCGAGTGTAGCGGCGACGTCAGACCGAGCGGCGACGAGTCCGTCTGTGCGGACTGCGGACTCGTGGTGGCGGCAGACCGGCTGGACCGCGGGCCGGAGTGGCGGTCGTTCGCGGACGACGACACGGACCCGAAGCGGACGGGGGCACCGCTGACGCGGTCGCGCCACGACCGGGGGCTGTCGACGGAGATCGGGGCGGTTCGCGCGACGGGCCGCAAGCGCCGGCAGTGGGCGCGCCTGCGCCGCCAGCACTCGCGGACCCAGATCCGGTCGAAGCGAGAGCGCAACCAGGTGTACGCGTTCACCGAGGTTCGGCGGGTGGTCGACCGGCTCTCGCTGCCCGACCGGGTGCGCGACGGCGCCTGCTCGCTCGTCCGGTCGGCACAGGACGCGGACCTGCTCCGGGGGCGGTCGCTGGAGGGGTTCGCCGCCGCGGGTGTCTACGCCGCCGCGCGCATCCAGTCGGTCGCACGGAGCCGTGCCGAGGTGGTGGCAGCCGCGCGGGCGAGCGAGGCCGAGCTCGCGGCGGCGTACGACGCGCTCAACCGCGAACTCGGTCTGCCGACGGGGGCGACCGACCCCGGCGAGTTCGTCCCGCGGTTCGCCAGCCGGCTAGACGTCCCGGCCGGCGTCGAGCGGCGCGCACTCGAGCTCGCGGAGCGGGCCGTCGAGGAGGGCGTCGCGGTCGGACGGGACCCCTCCGGCGTCGCCGCGGGCTGTCTCTACACCGCGTCGCGGGAGCGCGGCGCCGACCTGACGCAGGCCGACGCCGCAGACGCCGCCGGCGTGACGCCGGTGACCGTCCGGAACAGCTACGTCGACCTGCGGGGCTGAACGAGGCGCGCCAGCGCCCGGACCGCCCGTGTCGCCGCGCTCTCCGGCGCCGTCTCGGTCACCGGCGCCTCGCGCTCGACGGACCGCCCGAGCCGCGGGTCCGCCGGCACGGCGACCGTCGGCGCACCGAGCGCCCGCTCGACGGCGTCGGTCGGCGCGTCGTCGACGACCC
>KI543180.1:262861-265583 GCA_000496195.1 uncultured archaeon A07HB70 | reverse complement strand
ACAGCTGGAGCACCATCGCGAACTTCTCCTCGCGGTAGCCGTAGATCGTCGGCGCGATGGAGTCGATCATCAGCTCGTGGACCTCCGGCTCCTGCGAGAGCGCGAGGATCTCCTCGACGTCCTCCGGCGTGATCTCCATGTCCTCGAACTCCTCGTCCTCGATCTCGACCGCCACGCCGTCCATGTACAGGTCGAAGACTGCCGACTTCTCCGACCCCTGCTCCATCTGCTCGATGTGGAGGACGCCGGTGATCGAGACGTGGTCGCCGGCGGTGACCATCCCGGTCACGTCGTCCTCGAGGTTCACGTCGATATGCTGGGGTGTCTCGCCGCCGCGCAGGCCCTCCGGCGACTCCTGGACGCGGATCTGCTGGGAGTCGACGAACTCGGACTGGTCGTGGTTGACCCGGAACGGCCCCTGCCGCTCGCAGCCCTGGCACTCGTGGGGCTCCTGGAAGCTCCCGTCGCGCTGGGGAATGTACGTCATCGTGCCACAGCGCTGGCACTCGAACGCCGCCTCGACCACCTTCGGCCGGACGTCGGTTGCCTTGCGGACGATACCGCGAACCTTCACCAGTCTGCCGATGTGGTCGTCGTGGACCCGGATGTCGCGGATGTCGACCGGGTCCGGGAGGTTGTGGAGCCGGACGTGTGCCCGACCGAGTTTCACGTCCGCCGGGAGGTCGAACTGCCGCAGGGCCTCCTCCGCGTACTCGCGCATCTGCTCGGGCTGGGTCCGGTAGTCCTCGGCGAGGTCGACGTCGAAGCGGTAGAGGTCGTCGTAGTCGACGTACAGCGAGCGCTGCTCGTTCGGGTAGCGCTGCGCGAGTTCGCCGATATCGCCGTCGTAGTAGTTGCGGTAGAAGCTGTCGAACCGGTCGACGAGGTCGGCGTTCGCGCTCGCCTTCGCCATCGAAGCGAGGTAGCGCGTGACCGGCTAAGAGTCTTGGCACGCCGCACTGTGCGCCGCGCGCCGTTCGGGCGGTGGCCTCGCGGCGACGTACGGCGCTCCTCAGAGCGACACGTCGGTCTCGATATCTTCGGTCGCCTCGCGGAGCCCGTCGTCCATGTCGGTCAGGCGCCCGGAGAGGTCGGCGTCGGCGACGAGGGCGGCGAACTCGTCGCGGAAGCGGCTGTTCGCCCGCCGTGACTCGGCGTCGGCCAGCGCGGCCCGGTACGGGCGGGCGGTCGCAGCGGGGTCGGCGTCGACGGCTGCGGCGGCCTCGGACAGCGACGCTCCCGCTGCCGCCAGCCGCCGGAGCGCCGCCGCGTCGGCGCCCGCCGGCGGCTCGCGGTCCGCGTCGCGGACGAGGTGGAGGTCGAACCGCGCGTCGGCGACGAGGGCGGCGTCGACGCCGAGGTCGGCGGCGAGGGCCGCGTCGTCGCGCCCGTCGTGGACGCCCCGGACGACGGCGACGAGGGCCTCGTCGTCGAGGGCGGTCGTGAACGCGTAGCGCTCGCGCATCGTCGCGACGACGGCACGCACGGCTCCCTCGTCGTCGCCGTCGGGGAGCGTCCCGCGGCGCTCGGCCTGTCGTTCGGTCACCGACTCACGGCCCGTCGTCTCGACGAACAGGTCGCGGAGGTCGGCAGTTTTCTCGTCCATCCGGACGGACGGACGCGCGCGAGCGGCAAAAGCCTGCTCCGCGCCGTCGACCGAACCATTATCTTCGGTTGACGAGACGGTGCGGTCGTGGCAGCCTCACAGGTCGACCTCGTTGGCGAGGAACGGACACTGAACCTCGCGCGCGCCGCGGTCGTCGCGGCGGTGACGAGCGCGACGGCACCGGTCGCGCTCACCCACCCGCTGGCGCCGGGCGTGCCCGTGACGCTCCAGACGCTCTGGGTGTTTCTCGCCGGCCTCGTCCTCGGGCCGGCCTGGGCCGGCGTCGCGTTCGCCCTCTACCTGCTCGCCGGGGCGCTCGGCCTCCCCGTCTTCGCCGGCGCGGCGGGTGGCATCGGCCACCTGGTTGGCCCGACCGGCGGGTTCCTCCTCTCCTTTCCCGTCGCCGCAGCCGTCGTCGGCGTCGTCGCCCACGGCACCGGCGTCCCGACGCCGCCGGGCGACGTCCCCGTCCCCCGGGCCGTCGCCGCCATCGTCGCCGGCTCCGTCGTCATCTACGCCTTCGGCGCGGTCGGGTGGTCGGTGCTCCAGGCCACGTCGCTGCCCGCCGCCGTCGCGACGGTCGTCGTCCCCTTCCTCCCCGTCGCGGCGCTGAAGGCCGCCGCCGCGGTGGCCGTCGTGCGGAGCGAGGCGCTCGTCCCGCGATGATCGCCGCGCGCGGCGTCACCTACCGCCACGACGACGGGACCCGCGCGCTCGACGGCTGCTCGCTGACCGTCGCCGACGGCGAGACGGTCCTGCTCTGTGGCCCGAACGGGTCGGGCAAGACGACGCTCCTCCAGCACCTGAGCGGCCTGCTGACCCCGGACGAGGGGGCGGTGACCGTCGACGGACTGGACGCCGAGACCAACCCGGTCCACGCCCGTACGGCGGTCGGCACCGTCTTTCAGGACCCACGGGACGGCATCGTCGCCGCACGGGTCGGCGCGGACGTCGCGTTCGGGCCGGAGAACCTCGGGCTCGACCGTGCCGAGGTCGACCGCCGTGTCGACGAGGCGCTCGCGGCGGTCGACCTCGGCGGGCGGGCAGCCGACCGGGTCGAGACGCTCTCTGGCGGCGAGCGCGCCCGCGTCGCCGTCGCCGGCGCGCTGGCGATGG
>KI543180.1:260715-262841 GCA_000496195.1 uncultured archaeon A07HB70 | reverse complement strand
CCGAGCCGGACCCGGACCGCCTGCGGGAGTTCGGAGTCAGGCCGTGGTGAGCGACCGGCGGGGAGAGACGGGCGCCAGAGGCCGGGCGACAGCCGGCGACGCCCCGCCGTACGCCGCCCGGCTCGACCCGCGGACGAAGCTCGCGGTCCAGACGGGGGCCGCGACGCTCGTCCTCGCCAGCCCGCGGGCCGGGCTTGCCGTCGTCGCCGGCCTCGCCGTCGCCGCGTGTGCCGCCGCCCGGGTCGACCCCGCTGCCGCGCTGTGGGAGGTGCGCCCGCTCGTCCCCCTCCTCGTCGCCGCGCCCGTCGTCGAGGCGCTGACGCTCGGCCCGCCGTGGGTCGTCCCGGCCGACGCCGTCGCGCCCGCGCTCGCCGCCGCGCGCCTCCCCCCGCTCTACCTCCTCGGCGTCGCGTACGCCGCCTCGACGACGGCCCGCGAGTCCCGCGCCGCCGTCGCGTTGCTCGTCCCGGGTCGGACCGGCGCGCTCCTGGGCGCCGGCGTCGAGCTCGTCTTCCGCCTCCTCCCGAGCCTCCGGGCCGACCTCGCCGCCGTCCGCCGCGCGGCGGCGGCCCGCCTCTTCGACGAGCGCGGCGCCGTCGAACGGATCAGGGTCGTCGGCGTCACCGCGCTTCGGCGGGCGTTCCGCCGCGCCGACGCGCTGGCGCTCGGTATGCGCGCCCGGGCGTTCGCCGCGAACCCGACGCTGCCGCGGCTGGCGCTCGCGCGCCGTGACGCGCCGCCACTCGCCATCGCGGCTGCCTGCTTCGCCGCCGGTGTCGCGCTCGCATGACCGGCTGGCTACTAAGTTCTCGGCTACCGACGCGCGGCCATGGAGTCGACGAGCGTGGACGACCTGGAGTGGACGGAGGTAGACCACGGTACGACCCGGTTCCGGCGGATGCGCCTCGCGAGCGCGGCCCGCGACGGCGCGCCCGCGCCGGACGACGGCGTGGGCGCGAGCCTGTACGAACTCCCCGGCGGCGCACGGGCGTGGCCGTACCACTACCACGCCGGCAACGAGGAGGCGCTGTACGTCCTCGACGGGACGGGGCTGGTCCGCGGGCCGGCCGACGAGACAGAGCGGCTCGCGCCCGGCGACTTCGTGCTCTTCCCGACCGGTCCGGAGGGCGCACACCGCGTCGTCAACGACGGCGACGAGACGCTGCGGTACCTCGTCGTCTCGACGATGCGTGACCCGGACGTGACGACCTACCCCGACGCCGAGGCGGTCGGCGTCTTCGCCGGGTCGCCGCCGGGCGGCGACGGGTCTGCGCGTGATCGAGACACGACCGGGTTCTACCCGCGGGCGGAGCGCGTGGAGTTCTGGCGCGAGGTCGACGACGCCTGACTCAGGCCGTCTGCTCGCGGGCCGCGCGCTCCTCGCGAACGACGGCGACGAAGCTGTCGAACAGCCGCTTCGCCCGACAGGCGCGGTCGTAGCTCTCGGCGGTGACGCCCGCCAGCACCTCGTCGACCGCCTCGTCGGTCAGTAGCTCGTGGTCGCGCTTCTGTTCGGCGATCCGCTCGGCGGTGTCGAGGTCGTACTCCGGGTGGAACTGGACACCCCACGCCAGCCCGAGGCGGAACCCCTGGACGCCGTAGTCGTTCGCGGCGATCCGCTCGGCGCCGGGCGGGAGTTCGACGACTGCGTCCTGGTGGGTCGTGAAGGCGAGGAAGCGGTCGTCGAGGTCGCCGAGCACCGGGTCAGAGTGCCCGCCCTCGCGGCGCACCTCGCGGTACCCGATCTCGTACTCGCCCATGTGTTCGACCCGACCGCCGAGCGCGGTCGCGAGCGTCTGGTGGCCGAAACAGACCCCGAGCGCCGGCAGGCCGCGGTCCTCGACGGCGGCCCGGACCCACTCGACCAGCGCGTCGATCCACGGCTCGTCCCAGTAGACCGACGACGCCGACCCGGTGACGACGATGCCGTCGATGTCGACCTCGTCGACGGGCGGGAGAGTGTCGTGGGCGTCGAGTTCGAGGAGGTCGGCGTCGAGTTCGCGCCGGAAGTTCCGGCGGGTCGACTCGCCGGAGTGGGAGGCGTCGAGCAGCGCCAGCCGCGAGCGGTCGGTCATCACCGAACAGTTGACCACGGGGCGGGATATCGGTTGTGCCCTACGCGCTCT
>KI543180.1:256631-258610 GCA_000496195.1 uncultured archaeon A07HB70 | reverse complement strand
CGCCGGCGGCGAAGGCGATCCGCTCGACGCCGTCCTGGATCGGTTCCGTCGAGAGCACCGTTATCAGCCCCACGTCGCCCGTCCGCTCGACGTGCGTGCCGGCACAGGCCTGGACGTCGTCGCCGACGGTGATCAGGCGCACCCGCTCGCCGGGCGGGATCCCGCCCTGGTAGATGTCGAAGCCGTGGGTGGACTCGGCCTCGTTGCGGTCGGGCCAGGACTGCCGGACGGACAGGTTCTGCCGGACGATCCGGTTTGCGACCCGCTCTATCGCCTCGATCTCGTCGCGACCGATCCGCCGGAAGTGTCTGACGTCCAGCCGCGAGGACTCGACGCCCTTCTGCGCGCCGGCCTGTCGAACGTGCTCGCCGAGGACCTCGCGCGCGGCGTGGCCGACGACGTGGGTCGCGGTGTGTGCGCGCATCAGCGCGCGGCGGCGCTCGGCGTCGAGCGACCCGCGGACGATCGCGCCGCTGCCGGGGTTCTCGTCGGTCCGGTGGAGGACGACGCCGTCGACCGTCTGGACGTCCGTGACGGCGAACGAGTCGTCGTCGGTGCGGAGCGTCCCGGTGTCCGCTGGCTGGCCGCCGCCCTCCGGGTAGAACAGCGTCTGGTCCAGCACCACGTCGTAGCCGTCTTCGCGCTCGAAGCAGTCCAGAACGACCGCCTCGAACGCCGTCCCCGCCGGGTCGTCGTAGAACAGCAGGTCGGTCTCGGGCAGGTCCGCGACCGCCTCGGCGCGGCTGTCCGTCTGCGCGGCGTCCGTGCCGTCGTCGTCGCCGTGCCGGTCGGCGACGAGGGCGTAGAAGTCGTCCGGCACCTCGACGCTCGCGCCCTCGCGGGCCGCGATCTCCCGGACCGTCTCGGGCTGGATGCCGTGTGAGTCGTACAGTTCGACGAGACGGTCGGTCGGGAGCGGGTCGCCACGGTCGGCGTACTCCGACGCGAGCGACTCGACGCGGCGCGACCCGCGCTCCAGCGTCTCGCGGTACTGCTCCTCCTCGGCCCGGACCATCTCCCGGATCGTGTCGCGGTTCTCGTAGCCCAGCCGTGCTGCCTGCATGTCGACCAGTTCGTCGAGGGGGACGTCGACGCCGACGTCGTCGACGAGCCGCTTCGTCCGGCGCAGCACCATCCGCGCGAGGTAGCCCGTCTTGACGTTCGAGGGGACGATGCCGTCGCCGAGCATGTACGCGAGCGTCCGGCAGTGGTCGGCGACCGCGTAGATCGACTCCAGCGGCTCGACCAGGTCGCGCAGCCGCTCGACGTCGACGCCGAGTTCGGCGGCGATCTCGCCGCGCGCGGCCTCGACGTCGTCGACGTCGTCGACGTCCAGGCCGCCCGCCATCGTCGCCGCCTCGGCGACGAGGCGGTCCTCCTCGTCGGTGTAGTCGACGCCGGCGTGCTGCTTCAGGAACTCGATCGTCTCGGGGTAGACCGCCTCGTAGACGGTCGGGGTGCCCTGTGCCATCCACGTCCACCGCTCCAGCCCGTAGCCGGTGTCGACGACGTAGGTGTCCATCTTCGAGTACCGGTTGCCGTCCTTCAGCAGGTAGTCGCCGTCTTCGTCTCGCTCCATCGACATGAAGACGAGCGTCGCCAGTTCGAGCCCCTCGTAGATGACCTCGATCGCCGGCCCGGCGTTGCCGCCCCCGACCCACGGGTCCTCGATGTAGGTGACCTTCTCGGGGTCGGCGCCCATCTCGCGCAGGAGTTCGTCACAGTACGCCACCGTCTCGTCCTTCCAGTAGACCTCGCCCTCGTAGGCGTAGCCCTCGGCCTCCTCGCGGGCGTTGAACGCGTGGTGGGCCATCATCTCGAACGCCATCGTGTGTCGACCGGTCTTGCCGACGTTGTCGATGTCCTGCATCCGGATGCAGGGCTGGGAGAGACCAGCGGGTTCGCCGGCGGCGGGGATCCCCGGAAGTGACGTGGGGCTGGAAGTCGTAGATCGACGCCTGTGTCAGCAGGACGTCGTC
>KI543180.1:245469-256300 GCA_000496195.1 uncultured archaeon A07HB70 | reverse complement strand
CCGGGACGTGGTACGTCGCGATGGCGCTCGGGCAGGCGACGCTCACCCGACCGGCGGGCATCGTCGCGTGGGGGCGCTACGCCGACGGGGTCGTGACCATCCCTCTGCTCGTCGTCGTCCTCGGGCTCCTCGCCGGTGCGAACCGTCGCGCGACCCTCCTCGGGGCCGCCGTCGGCGCGTACACGATGGCGACGACGCTCGCCGCGACAGTCTCGGTGGGGAGCGCGAAGGTCGTCTGGCTCGCCGTGAGCGTCGGGGGGTTCTGTGCCCTCCTCGCGGTCGTGTTCGGGCCGCTGACGCCCGACCCCGACGGGGCGACACGCCGCCTCCGGGCGTACGTCGTCGTGCTCTGGCTCGTCTACCCCACCCTGTGGCTGCTCGGACCCGAAGGGTTCGCGCTCGCGTCCGGACTGCCGACGGGCGCCGCCGCCGTCGTCCTCGACCTGCTCGTCAAGCCCGGGACGGGCCTGCTCGCGGTGCGTGCCGCCCGGGAGCGCTGACAGACAGCCGGGCAAGACGTATCACCCCGCCGGACGACGGGCGTTCGTGCGACGACGACACCTGCTTTCGCTGTGCGCCGTCGGGGTGGCCGGATGTGCCGGTATCGGCGGCGACGACGGGGGCGACGGGGGCGGCGGCGACGACGACGGGGAGCGGGGGTAGCAGCGGCGGAGCCGGGTCGTCGACACCGACCCCGACGACGACGGCAGCCGACACGCCGACGGCCGTTCAGCCGACGGAGACACAGGATCGACCGCTCTCGACGGAGGTCGAGCCGCTGCGAGAGGTCAGGGTCGGCATCCTCCCGGACACGGTGCCGTTCGTCCACGGCGCCCGGGTCGAGGCGTTCGACACGGAGGAGGGCAACGACGAGACGCTCGTCCCCAGCCTGACGATCCGGATCCGGAACCGGACCGGTCGGGAGCGGGCGCTCGCCGCCGACGCCCCCGGCCTGCCGCTCCCGCGCCGGCGCCTGCGCGCCCCGAACGGGAACGCCATCCTCGCCCGACGCGAGTTCAAGCCCGACGTCGGCGAGTGTGCGGGATCCATCACCCCGACGCCCGAGCCGACACCGTCCGGGTCGGCGACGCCGACCGCGACACCGGCACCGGCGTCGGGGGCGGTGCGCCGCGACATCGCGCCGGGCGAGACACTCACCCAGACCTACCGGCTGTTCGCCGACCCGGACAATCCGGGCGGCTGCTTTCCGGACGGTAGCTACCGGCTCAGCCAGCCGTTCGTCGCCGTCACCGACGGGACCCGCCTGCGCTACCGCTGGGGGTTCACGATCGAGGTGCGGAGCTAGTCCAGCGCGAGCGCGGCGAGCATCGCCTCGAGCTGGACCTGTTCGCTCGCCCCTTCCGTGATCCGGTAGTCGGCCTCGCCCATCCGCTCCAGCAGGCGCACCGTCGCGCGGTCCGGTAGGTCGAGGCTCCACGCCGAGCGGTGGAGCTGGTCGATCACGTCGCCGCCGGCCATCCCCACGTCCGTCAGGAGGCGGTCGAGTTCGGCCCGCGCCGCCGCGAAGTCGCCGTCGACCGCCGACCGGACCATCGCCTCGATATCCTCGGGGCGGGCGGTGGAGGTGACGGTGAACACCGTCTCCTCGTCGACCGTCTCGCCGGTCGTCGCGGCGGCCTGGAGGGCGTTGATCGCCCGCCGCATGTCGCCCGCGGCGGCGTACACCAGCGCCTCGCGGCCGTCGTCGGTCAGGTCGATCCCCTCGGCGGCGGCGATCTCGTCGACCTGCGCCGCCACCGCCTCGTCGGCGAGCGGCGAGAACCGGAACACCGCACACCGGGACTGGATCGGGTCGATGATCTTCGAGGAGTAGTTACACGAGAGGATGAACCGGGTGTTGTCCGAGAACTGCTCCATCGTGCGGCGGAGCGCCGACTGTGCGTCGGAGGTGTTGTGTGTCAGAATCCCGTTTGCGAGCACGAAGTTCGGCGTGTCCGCCATGCTGACGTTGTACGCCTTCCCCCGGTGGCTGTGCTCGATACTGTCGACTTCGACCGTCGAGACCGGTCGGCAGCCGCCGTCCGCGACGGCGGGGTCGACCGTCGTCTCCGCCGAGGGCGTCCCGGACCGCATCTCGCCCGACTGCGGGCCGTCCCGTTCTGCGTCGTCGGCGTCTGTGTCCCGGACGCGAGCGCCGCGGAAGTCGTCCCCGTGGTTCGGACTGTTCTCGCCCGCGGACCGACCGCCGGAGAGCGCCGGGACGGTCTCGCGCCGTTCGTCAGACCGCGCCGTCCCGCACGGCTCGCGGCCGCGGCGCTCGTTCTCGCACTCGGGCGAACAGAGCCGACCGCCGGTCCAGTCGCCACAGACGCCACACCGCGACACGCCGGCCTCGTCGGCGAAGTCGGCGATCTCGTCGCCCGGGGCCAGGTCCCGGAGCTCTCGCTCGACCAGCCGTCCGTCGTCACCGACGACGAAGAACGGGTGCGTGAGACTCGCGGGGACCTGCCGACCGTCGGTCAGTGTCAGCTCGAAGAAGTCGGCGACGCCCGAGTCGACGAGTCGACCCGTGTCGGGCGTGATCTCGTTCGTCTCGAGGTCGACGGAGGGCATCGGCTCGCCGTCGTCGGCAACCGTTTCGATCGGTCTGACCTCCGGCGCGGAGGGATTGCCGGTGACGACCCCCGTGCCGGGCGGCAGGCACAGCGAGTCGGCCTCGTCCAGAAACACGATCCGGTGGTCGTAGCCGCCGAAGGAGGTCCGCGCGAAGTTCTTGATCCGGTCGCGCACGACGTCGATGCCGCGCTCGTCGGAGGCGTTCAGCTCGAGGAAGTTGCCGCGCCAGTCCTCGCCGTACACCTCGCGGGCGATCGCGGTCGCGCTGGTGGTGTTGTGCATCACCGTCGGCACCGCGCCGGCGACGTAGTTCCGCGTCTGCGGCACCGTCAGGTCGTAGACGCGACCGCCGGTCTCGTCGCGTCCGACCGAGGCGACCTCGTCGAAATAGAGCGTCCCGGCGGCGAGCCTGTCGAGCGCGCGGAGCCGCTCGACGACACCGAGCGAAAGCATCTCGTCGGCGAGCGTCTGTAGGCGCTCGGCGACCGTCCCGAACGACGACAGCGACCGCACGTCGTGGTCGTCGTTGCCGAGGAGCGTCGACAGCTCGGAGCTGTGGAATCTGGTGCCGTCCGCGACAGTCGCGTACGAGACGCCGAGCGCATCGATACAGGTCGCAAGGGTCTCGCGAACTGCCTCGGTCGGTGGCGCGTCGTCCGTTCGCTCGTCGAGATCGGCCAGTAGGGGGCCGGCACGGGTCGCCTCGGGCGTTCGACGGCCGTCCGCGTACTCCAGCAGCCGGTCGGTTCGGACGCCGTGGTCCGCACTCACCGCCTTTCGCGTGTCGAGCGGTTCGAGAGTGTCGCGCACCGCGACCCACCGCGCCGGGAGGCTCGTCGTCTCGGCGAGCCGTGGCTCCAGCGCGTCGAGCGTCTCGACGACCTCCTGGGCGGCCTCCAGTCGGTCGTTTGCGGCCTCGACGACCGCACGGAGTTCGCCGAGGTGGGCGACCCGCCCCGGTCGCTCGGGATCGAGAGTGTCCCTGAGTAGGCCACCGACAGGGAGGTTCAGATCCGCGCACACCTCCCGAGCGATCGCCTGTCGCGGCACCGTGTCGTGGTTCGGGTTCGCCGTTTTCCCGGCGTGGTCCGCGAGTCGCTCTGCCTTCCGGTCGATCCCGAAGCCGATCTGGTCTGCGAACCGCCGCAGGTGGTCGGCCCCCGAGACGTAGAGCGTCTCGTACTCCCGGAACGTTCCACTACCGTTCGTCGCTGCCCGTTCGACGGTCGCCCGTCGGCTGGGCACCCCGAACGACGCGAGGAGGTACGAAACGAGCGTGACGTGGTCGGCGTTCCGCTGGACGAGTTCGAGGTGGCCGGTGTCGGCGACGTGCGCCTCGGCGTCGAACATCGCGCGGAGGAACGCGGCCCGGCTCTGATCGTCCGCGCCGACGAGCGCGGAGCCGACCGCCGCCGACGCACCCGTCGCGCTCGCGAACACGTCGAAGACGGATTCGAGATAGTGCGTGAGCGTCCGCGAGTTCACCTCGACGTACCCGACGCTCTGCTGGACGCCGGTCACCGGGTCGAGTCCGAACAGGTCGACGAGCGCCTCGGCGACGGTCTCGCGGAGTCGCTCGTCGGTGTTGTAGAACTTGACCCGCCCGCCGTCGAGCCGTGCCTCGGCGACGACGAGGCCGACGAACGCGGCGAGTGAGGGTGTCACCTCGGCCGGCGGGGTGATCGGCCGCGAGCGGTTGCCCGACGCGTTGACGTAGGTGAGCTGTTGGGTCGCGTCCCGGATCGCCTCGGGGGACGACACCACGTCGCGGAGCGACCCGAGCGGCACCGTTCGGTCCAGCCTGTGTTCGCGCGCGAACGACGGCTCGATCGTCACGTGCGTTCGCTCACCGTGCATCCGCTCGACCCAGTTCAGCTCGCCGCTGTCGGGCGTCGGGACAGAGAGCGGTCGAGCGATCCGGTCGCCCGCCTCGACCGCTTCGGCCGCCCGCCACGAGAGCCCGTCCTCGGCCGCGACGAGGAGCTTGTGCTCCGGCGTCACGCGGAGCGTCGAGCCGTCACGAGTCCCGACCTCGATCAGGTCCGCCGCATCGGTGGCGAAGACGTGCGATGGTTCGACGAACTCGAACGTCCCGTCGGCCCCGAACGTCGCCACCTCGAGCGACTCGCCAGGGTCGTCGAACCCCTCGACGTCGCCGACGACCGTCTCGATCCGCTCGACACCCCGACCGGTCAGGACCGGCGTCTCGCCCGTCACGCACTTGCCAACGCCCGCCGGCCCCGCGAACAGGAGGTGGGGCAGGTCTTCCCGGTCGACGTAGCTTCGGAGGCGCTCGACCGTGTCTCCCTGGCCGTTGATCTCCGAGAGCCGCTGAGGCCGGTACTTCTCGATCCATATCTCCCGGCCAGCCGCCGCCTCGTCGTCCCCTGACTCGGCCTCGCTCATACGACGCCGTCGGTCCCGCCGGCGTATAAACCGCCCGAGACGGAAGGCACAAGCCCGTCCGATGGCGTACGGCGACCGTGAGTCACACCGTCACCGTCGGCGGCGACGCGGGCGAGGCGCCCGGCGACGACGCGACGTACGCCGACCTGCTCCGTGCGGTCGGGCGAGGCCCCCGCGACGCGGCGGCGCTCGGGCTGGTGGTCGGCGGATGAGCGGTCGTCCCGCCGTCCCCGTCGCGCCCGAGGTGACCCTGCCGAACGTCGGCGCCGGCTCGGACCCGTACGTCCTGCGCGAGACGGACGCCGACGTCGTCGTCTTCCTGTTCCAGCGCGACTACTACTGCACGAACTGCCGCGCACAGGTCGACGACGTCGCCGCACGCGCCGACGAGTTCCGCGAGCGCGGCGCGGCGGTCGTCTCGGTCCTGCCCGAACCGGCCGACCGAGCGCGGGGGTGGGTCGACGACCCGCCGTTCCCGGTGCTCGCCGACCCGGAGGGGAGTGTCGGCGAGTCGTACGGCCAGCGTATCCGGTTCGGCCCGGTCGGGCGGCTCCACGACCTGATCGGTCGGATGCCGGTCGCCGCCGTCGTCGACGCCCGGCCGGACGAGCCACGTCTGGTCGAGAGCAACCGCGGAACGACCCCGTGGGACCGCCCGAGCGTCGACGACCTGCTCGCGTCGGTCGACGCGGTGTTGACAAACGACGGCGGGGACGAGACCGAGCGCGACCCGTGATCGTCCGCCGCGCCGCGCCAGACGACCTGCCGGCGCTGATGCGCGTGCTCGACGGCGCGATGCTCGACGTCGACGCAGAGGCGGTCGCCCGGAGCGTCGCCGCGGGCGAGAGCCTGCGGGCCGACGACGGCGAGACGGCGATTGGCGTTCTCGTCCGCGACGGGGCGTTCGTCCGCGCGCTCGCGGTCCGGCAGTCCCGGCGCGGCGAGGGGGTCGGGCACGCGCTCGTCGAACGGGCAGCGGCGGAGACCGAGCGTCTCGTCGCGGACTGTCGCCCCGGGGTCGCGGAGTTCTACGAGTCCTGCGGGTTTCGAGTCGTCGAGCGCGGCGGGCGGGCCTACGGCGTCCGGCGGACGGGCGGCGACGGGTGACGCGCTACGGCGTGAACCGCTCGACGAGCGCGCGCCCCGCGGCGACGACTGCCGCGACCGCCTCGTCGTCGGTGCCCTCCGCGTAGACCCGCATCTTCGGCTCGGTCCCCGACGGGCGGACGAGGAGCCACGCGCCGTCCTCCAGGAGGAGCTTGAACCCGTCGAGCGTCACCACGTCCGCGACGGCGCGTCCGGCGACCGTCTCGGGGATCGCGTCGCCGAGGGCGTCGATCACGGCTGGCTTGGCGTCGTCCGGGCAGTCGACGCTCACGCGGTCCGCGGCGATGGTGCCGTGTTCGGCGGCGATGCGGTCGAGACGGTCGTCGACCGGCTCCGTCGTCGCCGCCGCCGCGAGCACCGCCGCGAGCAGGACACCGTCCTTCTCGCGGATGTGGCCCCGGAGCGTGTGGCCGCCGGACTCCTCGCCGCCGGCCAGCGCGTCGTTGTCGGCCATCGCGTCCGCGACCCACTTGAACCCGACCGGGGTCTCGACCGCCCGCTCGCCGTGAGCCGCCGCGATGCGGTCGAGCAGAAAGGTGGTCGAGACGCTCCGCACGACCGGCCCGGACTCGTCGCGGTCTTCGAGCAGGTGGTCGTAGAGCACCGCGAGCACCCGGTTGCCGCCGAGGTGGCCGTGCTCGGGGGTGACCAGCGCGACCCGGTCGGCGTCGCCGTCGTTCGCGACGCCGAGGTCGGCGTCGCCGTTCCGGACCAGGTCGACCAGCTCCGCGACGTTGTCGGCGGACGGCTCCGGATGTGTTCCGCCGAACGTCGGGTCGGTCACACAGCGGATACGCCGGACGTCGGCGCCGAGCGACGCCAGCAGGGCGTCGGTCGCGCCCCGCCCGCTCCCGTGGATGGCGTCGTAGGCGACGGTCAGCCCCGAGAGGTCGGCGTCGACGACGTCGCGAGCGTGGGCCGCGTACGGCGAGAAGAGGTCGGCGCGGACGGCGGTGCCGGGGGCGTCGGGCGCGGGCGGCGACTCGCCCAGCCGCGCCTCCACGTCGTCGGTGACGGCGGGGAGCGCGGGCGCGCCGTCGTCCGGGATGAACTTCACCCCGTTGTACTCCGGCGGGTTGTGCGAGGCGGTGAGCATCAGAGCGCCGCGGGCGCCCCTGTCGACGACCGACCACGCGGTTACTGGCGTCGGGCGGTCGCGCTCCGGCAGGACGGCGTCGAACCCGGCGGCGGTCAGTTCGTCCGCGAGCGACTCGGCGAACCCCTCGCTCGTCTCGCGGGCGTCGTAGCCGACGACCACCTCGCCGCGTTCGCCGTCGCCGGCCGCGACGAGGTGGGCCGCGACTGCCCGGCCGACGACCCGCAGGCGGTCGTCCGTGAACGCCTCGAGGCGGGCGCGCCAGCCGTCGGTCCCGAAGGCGATCGCATCGGTGTCCATACGGCCCGTCACCCGCGCCGCGAGTAAAAAGCCGCCCGCCGTCGAAAGGGCTAATCCGGTGGAAGACGGACGAGTGTGAATGCAGCTTCTTGGGCAGGTCGGGCCGGTACCCTCGGACGTCGCGGCGCTCGTGGCCGCGAACGCCGAGCTGGTGCTGCTCTTTCCCGTCGCCTGTGCCGGCCTGCTCTGGCTCCTGCGCTACGAGACCGGCGTGCCGCTGAAGATCGGGGCGATGTTCGTCCCGCCGGTGACCACCGTCGGGTTCGGCGCCGCGTTCTGGATCCACCTCGACGTCGGCGTGACGGTGCTCCAGGCGCTCGGCATCCTCTGTGCCGCGCTGGTCCCGGTCCTCGTCGTGTTCGACCTCGTGTTCACCCGTCAGTCGCCAGTCCGACAAGGGCCGCCTTCTCGGCGCGGCTGAGCGCCTTCACCGCGGCCTCGCGCGACATCGCCGCCGACCGGCTGTCGTACCGCTCGACGTGGAGGAGCTCGACCGGCGTCCGCCCGCGGGTGTACGCCGCGCCCTCGCCGGCGTCGTGTTCCGCGACGCGACGCTCGACGTCGGTCGTGTAGCCGGTGTAGAGCGTGTCGTCGGCGCACCGGAGGACGTAGACGTAGTGGTCCGACACGGCTGGAGGACGGTCGGGAGCGTCCTGAACCCGTCGGTCAGTCGCCGGTGCGCTTGCGCGCGGACTCGGCGATACCGGCGTTTGCCGAGCAGTCGGGGCAGGCGAGTACGCGGTCGTGTTCGTCCGCGAAGACGCGGGCGAACCGGTCGGAGACGTGTGAGTTACAGTGGTTACAGCGAGCCATAGCGGGTACCGATTAGAGGGGACGGGCGAATAAATGCCTTCGCGCGCACGCGCGCGACCCTGACGCGCGTCCACCGTGGCGGCAGAAAGCGGGAGGTCGGTCACTCCTGTGACGGATCGTCCCGCGGCTCCGGCGCGGGGACCAGCCGCGTCGCTGCCGAGCCCGTGCTCCCCGCTCGGCTCCGACTGCTGCGGTCGAGGCCGGCGACGACCGCGCGCCGCTCGCCGTCACACTCCCGCGGCGCGGAACGGTTCGGGGCGGAGTACTGCCGCACCGACCGCTGGCTTCGAGGAGCCGTTCGGCGGAGAGAGGCGCGCCGCGTCCCGTGTGATCACGTCTCGGCGAACCCGTGGGCCCCCGGATCGCCACTCGCCGCCGCGGTGGCGGCCCCCGTATATAAATACAGAGCCCGGATCGCCCGGTTTCGGGGCGTGAGACGCCGTGGACGGTGGAATTGGGAAATCTTATTAATAGGCCCTCGGTACGGCAGCCCGTATGGCAGACCTGATTGTCAAGGCCGCGGTGAAGGAAGCGCTCGAGGAGAAGAACGTCGCCTCTGATTTCTACGCTGCGCTCGACGACGAGGTGGCCGAGCTGCTCGACGACGCCGCCCGTCGGGCCGAGGAAAACGAACGAAAGACCGTCCAGCCCCGCGACCTGTAGGGCGCCGACCCGGCTGGCTCGGCCAACAGCTCTGTTCTTTCCTCGCCGTCTACCCGCCGGTCACGCGGACGCCGTCCGGCCCGCCAACGTGTACCGCGTCCGCCAGGCCGACGAACAGGCCGTGTTCGACGACACCCGGCACGGCCGAGAGCGCCGTCGCGAGCCGCTCCGGGTCGTCGACGACGCCGAAGTCACAGTCGAACACGAGGCTGCCGTTGTCGGTCACCACCGGACCGTCCTTCCGTACCGCCTCGCGGAGCGTCGCCTCGCCGCCGAGCGACGCGACGCGGGCGGCGACTGCCGACCGCGCGGGCGGCAAGACCTCGACCGGGACGGGGTGTGAGAGCGTCTCGACGACTTTCCGCTCGTCGACGACGGCGAGGAAGCGGTCGGCGGCGGCGTCGACCACCTTCTCGCGGGCGTGGGCCGCGCCGCCGCCCTTGACCAGCGCCCGCCCGTCCGGGAGCGTCTCGTCCGCGCCGTCGACCGCCACGTCAACCCGCGAGACGGCCGCGAGCGGCTGCAGCGGGACGCCGGCCTCGCGCGCCACCGCCCGGGACTGGTGGGAGGTGGCGACGCCGACGACGTCCCGGCCGGCGTCGACGGCCGCGCCGAGCGCGCGAATCGCGTGTGCGGCGGTGCTCCCCGTCCCCAGCCCGACGACGTCGCCGTCGTCTACCGTCTCGGCTGCCGACTCGCCCGCGCGGCGCTTCGCCCGCTCGACCTGCGCGTCGTCCATGCCGGCGCCTCGGCACCGTGGGCGATAAGCCCCGGGAACGCTCGCCCGGTCGGCGGGCGGCTCCCGCCCGCTCTGCCGGCGCCGGCGGACGGACGTGACGGGCCGGACGCCGCCAAACAAAACTGTTAATTCGCCTATCGTCTACGTTGGACCGATGCGGACGGGCTCCGAGTTCGTCGTCGCCGTCAGGACCGACCTCCTCCGGCTGCTGACCGTCTGGCGCGGGCTCCTGTTCTCCGTCGAGTCCGCCAACCACCCCGCTCAGGCCCGGTGGCGCCCACAGACGGGACGAGACCGGCTCGCGTTCTGGGCGTGGAGCGCGCTCGGGTCGGTGCTGATCGGCGTCACGTATCCGTTCGCGGTCGTCGGGTTCTGGGTCAGGTACACGACCAGACGGCTCGGTCGCGTCGCGACCGGGCTGGGACTCCTCACGATCGTCGCCGTCGTGGCCGTCGCGTGGAGCGCGCTGACTGCCCTCGCGTGGGGGAGCCTCCCGACGGCCGGGTTCGAGGCCGTGCTCGCGGCGAGCGTGGCTGCGACGGCGTCGACCGGACTCGCGTGGGGGGCGGCCCGCACCGGCGGGCGGCGGCTGACGCTTCTCGCGGCCTACCCGTTCGCCGTCGCGGCGATCTTCCTGCCGCCCGTGACAGCTGCGCTCGTGTCGCCGACACTGGGCGAGGTCGTCCTCCCGCGGAGCACGTCGCTGGCCGCGTGGCTGCTCGACAACGTCCTGATAGTCGGCGACCTCAGTGCGGTTATCAGGCGTCGGTTCGAACTGTCCGGGCTCGCGTTCGTCAGCATGTGGTCCGCGCTCGCCGTCCCGGTCGGGTGGGGGCTGGGGCTCCTGGTCGTGGTCGCGGACGCGGTCCGTCCCCGTGCAGACGGCTGACGACACCGTCGGGCGGCGAGAGCGGGTCAGTCCGGCTCGTCGACAGCCCGCAGCGTCTCGTCGGTGCGCTCGTGGTCGACGGCCTGGCGCTGCATCGAGTCGATCCGGGAGACGCCGGTGACGTTGGAGAGCAGCACGGTCGCCGCGACAGTCGACGAGCCGGGTCGCGGGTCGTCGCCGGCGAGGACCTCAACCGTGTCGGTCTCCGCCTCGAGCCACTGGCGAGCGCTCTCGAAGCCCC
>KI543180.1:220321-245449 GCA_000496195.1 uncultured archaeon A07HB70 | reverse complement strand
GCACCCGCTCGGCGCTCGACACCTCGCAGGGCAGCGTCAGCCGCGAGTTCGTCGCCCGGCTGACGAGGCTCTGTATCTTTCCCGCGTCCGTTCGCTCGTCCGAGCCGTCCTCGCCGTGGCGGCCGGGCAGGAGGGCGCGGAGCAGCGACAGGAGACCCCCGTCGGTGTCGAGCTCCGTCGTCGCGCGTCCGACCGACGCCACCCCGCCCGGCGAGAGCGTGCGGACGAGGTCGCTCGAGTCTATCGTGTTCGCGCCGATCGACCGCGGTCCGGGGTTACTCCGGGCGAACAGCGCGACGGTCCGGGAGGCCAGTTCGCGGTTCGCCCGCGCGTACCGCTCGGCGTCCGTGTCGACGTCCGAGCCGACCCACCGGTCGTTGTCGAACAGGAGGGTGCTGTCGGCAGCCGGCACGACCGACCTGAGCGACCGGGCGGCGTTCAGCGCCGCGTGGCCGCCCTCGTCGGCCGTGGGGAGGACGCCGAGGACGTACACCGGCTCGTCGTACAGCTGCTGGAGTCGCTCGACGAGCACCGCGCCGGCGCCGCTGCCGGTGCCGCCGCCCAGCCCTGCCACGACCAGCACACCGTTCAGGTCGCGCATGGTGATCGAGTCGAGCGCGCGGCGTATCTCCGGGGCGTCGGCACGGGCGACGTCGACCGCGAGGTCCTGGTCGCCGGCGGCGCCGTCCTCGACCCCCCGGCGTGTGTCGCCGATCGTCACCTGCCGCTCCCGCGGGACGTGGTCGTACTCGACGCCGCCGGTGCGCGAGATGTCGACCGTCAGCAGGTTTCCGTCGCACAGCTGCCGGCTCTCCGCCGCTTCGACGGCGCGGATCGCGTCGACGACCCGGCCCCCGGCACCGCCGACACCGATCAGCGCGAGCCTCATCGCACTCCTCGCCGCGAAGCCGTCTGGCGGGCGGTTCCGAACACCGTTCAGACGACCGGGTCGATATCGTCGTTCTCGTCGGTGATCAGGTTCTCGATCTTCGCCTCGCGGGCGGCCTCCTGCTCGGCGATCTGTTCCTGTGCGTCGACGGCCTGGTTCTGCAGCGTCTCGATCCGCTGTGCACCCGAGACGTTCGAGAGAAGCACGGCCGCGGCGAGCCTGGAGGAGCCCTCTCGCGGGTCGTCACCGACGAGAACCTCCACCGTGTCGGTCTCCGCCTCGAGCCACTGGCGGGCGCTCTCGATCCCCTTTCGGGAGAACTCGCCGGGAGGGCCGGACAGCACCACCAGCACCCGCTCGGCGCTCGACACCCCGCAGGGCAGCGTCAGCCGCGAGTTCGTCGCCCGGCGGACGAGCGACTTGATCTTCGTCGCCTGGCTGGCGTCGTCGAGCGAGTCGTCGTCGGTGTCGCCGCCCCAGCGGTCGAGCAGCCCCTCCGGCTGTGTGTCGACAGCCGTGGCGGCGTAGCCCATCGAGGAGACTCCCTCGGCGGCGAGCGTTCGGATGATGTCGCTCGAGTCCATCGCGTTCTCCGCGACGTCCGTCTCGTCGGTCTCGCCCGCCGCCAGGAGCGTCACGATCCGTGACGCCAGTTCGCGGTTCATCACCTCGTACCCCTCCTCGATGGTCTGCTCTCGGGCGCGCCACGCGTCGTTGTCGAAGGCGATGAAGTTGTCTACCTTGTTGACGAACGACTGGAGCGACCGGGCGCCGTTCAGGGCCGGGCGCCCGCCCTCGTACTCGCCGGGCAGAACACCGAGGGCGTACACCGGCTCGTCGTACATGTCCTGGAGAGCGTCGATCACGACCGGACCGCCGCCGCTCCCGGTGCCGCCGCCGAGGCCCGCGGCGACCAGGATCGCGTCGACGTTGTGGATCTCGATGTCGTCGAACGCCCGGCGTATCTCGTCGATATCCGCAGACATCACCTCGGCGCCGACCTCCACGTCGCCGCCGACGCCGTGTCCCTTCGACTTCTGGTTCGTGTCGCCGACCAGAACGCGCTGCTCCTCCGGGATGTACTCCGGCTTTGCGAGGTCCGTCCGGGCCGTGTTGATCGCGTGGACGTGTCGGCAGAGGTTTCGGTTTGTTTCGGACTCGAACTCGACCATCCGGTCGACAATCTTGCTTCCGGCGTTGCCGACGCCGATCGTAGCGAGTTTCATCGTATCCGTGATCAGCGTGTGTAGAAGGGGATAAGTAGGTTTGTCCAAAGCCGGCGGGGCAGACGGTCCGTTCCGGGGCGTCCACCCGTCCCCCCGGGTTTCAAGCCCGGTGTTACCGAGTGGCGTCTCGTGAACCGCGACGAGTGGACGTTCGCCGTGACGATGAGCGGGGTCCACGGGCTCGACCACCTCGCGAAGCGGCTGTTCCCGCCGCTCGTTCCCGTCTGGGCCGCCGTCTTCGGCTTCCCGCTCTGGCAGCTCGGCGTCGTCCTCGGCGCCCACACCTTCGGCTCGGCGGTCGGACAGGCGCCGATCGGCCACGTCGCGGACCGGACCGACCGGCGCCGCCTCCTCGTCGCCGGCATCGCCCTGATCGGCGTCGGCACGGCAGCCGTTGGCGCGGCGCCGCTCCTCCGCGGCGCGACGGTGTTCGGGGTCGACCCCGCCTTTCTCGCGCTCACCGGCGCGACCCTCGCCGCCGGCATCGGGTCGTCGGCGATCCACCCGACCGGATACCCGCTCATCTCCGCGAACGTCTCCGAGGACGTGCGCGGAAAGGTACTCGGGATGTGGGGGAGCGCCGCCCGGTTCGGCGACGGGCTGGCGCCGGCGCTGGTCGGCGCGCTCCTCCTCGTCGTCGCGTGGCCGGCTATCCTCGCCGGCGTCGGCGTCGGCGTCGCAGTCGCCGCGGCTGTCGTCCTCGTCGTCCTGCGGGGGTTCGACACCGCGCCGACGGCGACCGAGGAGCGGGCCGGCCGCGAGTCGGTGACCCGCGACCGCCGGACGTTCGTCTACCCGTTCGCCGCCGTGACGCTCTACTTCGCGGTCCAGATCGCCGCGACGAACGCCGTCACGGTGTTTCTGCCGCAGTTCCTGACGGCGAGCTACGACCTCGGCGGGACACTCGGCGGTGTCGCCCTGACCGCCGAGTCGTCGGCGTCGTTCTACTACGCCGGCCTGCTCCTGTTCGCCGGGGGGTTCCAGCTCGCGACCGGCGAACTCGTCGACCGGCACGACCCGCGGCGCGTCCTGCTGTGCTTCCTCGCCGTCGGCGCGGCGGCGCTCGGCGCGCTGGCGGCGTTCTCGCTCTCGCGTGTCGGGCTGCTCGCGGTCCTGCTGGTCCTCGGCGCGAGCCTCTGGGGACTCAACCCGGCGCGCGACCGTCTCGTCGACGCGATCGCGCCGAAGGGCGGCGAGGGGAAGACGTTCGGCTACCTCTGGACCGGCACCCTGCTCGTCTCCGCCGCCGCGCCGCCGGCTGTCGGCTACGTCGGCGACCGGGCGGGGCTGCGTGCCGGGTTCGGGCTCCTCGCCGTCGTCGTCCTCCTCTCGGCGCTCCCGGTGATCGCGCTCCTGAGCGAGCGGGTCTACCGGCCCGCGTCCGAGGCCGAGCCCGCCGACTAGAGCCGGTCGCGCACCGCCCCGGTGTCGTGTGCGAGGTCGATCCGGCGCGAGCGTCCGCGCCCCTCGACGTCCGCGTACTCGGTGTCCAGCAGGCCCGCGCGGTCGAGCTTGTTCAACAGCTCCGAGTAGCGGGTGTAGCCGAGCCCGGTACGCTCGTGGAAGGCGTCGTAGACGGCGCCGGCCTGCTCGCCTTCGTGGTCGGCGACGGCGGCGACAAGCGCGCGCTCGGACTCGGAGAGCTCCTGGAGACGCCGTGAGAGGTGGACGTACTTCGACTTCTCGTAGGCCTCGTCGACGTCGGCGCGCGCGACGCTCCGGCTCCCGCGCATCTCGGCGTTCAGCCCCGCGCGGTGGAGCAGGTCGATCCCCACCCGCAGGTCGCCGCTCTCGGCGGTGAGGTCGGCGACGTGGGTGAGGGTGTCGGAGCCGATGACGTCGTCCTCGAACCCGCGCCGGACCCGTTCGCCGAGGATGTCGTATATCTCCTCGGGGTCGTAGTTCGGGAAGAACACCTCCTCCGGGCGGAACACCGACCGGACGCGCCCGTCGAGCTCCTCCATCATGTCGAGGGCGAGGTCAGACGAGACGACGATGACCCCGACCCGGGCGCCGTCGTGGACCTCGTGGGCGCGCAGGAGCGAGTACAGCGCGTCCGAGGCCTCGTTCTCGTAGAACAGGTAGTTCACGTCGTCGAGCGCGACCACGAGCGTCTCGTCGTCCTCGACGAGGTGGTCCGCGATCTGCCCGAACAGCTTCTTGAACGAGATGCCGGAGGAGGGCGGCTCGTAGTCGAACACGTCCTCGAACACCCGCGAGAACACCGCGTACCGTGTCGAGTCCAGCTGACAGTTGACGTGGACCGTCCGCACGTCCGGCTGGCCCGACAGCTCCGAGAACAGCTTCGAGAGCGCCGTCGTCTTCCCCGTGCCCGGCGGCCCCCGGACGACGGTGTTGAGCGGGCGCGACCCGCGGACCGCGGGGCGGAGCGCGTACTTCAGGCTCTCCAGCTGCGTCTCGCGGTGGTCGAACGTCTCGGGCACGTAGCCCACCTCGAAGACGTGCTCGTCGCGGAACACCGACTCGTCCCACGAGAGCATCTCGTCCCCGTCGTCGCCGGCGGGGTCGCGCATATCACTTTCACCTCGCTCGGGCGGGAACTTGAACGTTCGCCAGCGTCAGACGCGTGGCGCGGGAGCGGAGCAGCCGCGCCACGAGACAGAGGACGGCGACGCCGGAGCCGTCCGAGGACCGGCGCGTGGCACTCAGAACTTCTCCAGCAGCCGCTCGTAGAGCCCGTCGTCGCCCTCGTCCGCCAGCTTCTCGACGATGAGCTCCGGCGTCGAGCGCGCGAGGTGGTTCTTGACCGGCGAGCGGTCGACGACGAGTTCGCCGTCGGCCAGCCCCTGTGCCTCGATGCCGTCGACGGCGACGGGAGACGCCGCGGCGGCGCGGATCTCGTCGGCGAGATGCGAGACGAAGACGGCGGTGGCGTCCTGTTCGGAGAGCGCCTCGAGGATGCCGGCGACGATGCGGGCGCTCGCCCCCGGCTCGGTTATCGACTCGAGCTCGTCGACGAGGACGAGCCGGTCGCTCGCGCCGTCGGTCAGCGCGCCGAACTCCCGGAGCGTCGACTCGAACGCGCCGGCGTCGAGCGTCCCCTGCGTCTTCGCCTGGTAGTGGAGCGCCGAGACGCGCTCCAGCCGCGCGGACTCACAGGGAACGGGCAGGCCGGACTGCCCGAGGACGTGGACGAGCGCGACGAGGTCGAGCGTCGACGTCTTCCCGCCGCTGTTGACCCCGGAGAGGAGCGTCACGCCCTCGACGGCGTAGTCTACCGGCGCCACCTCGTCGAACGGGACGTCGAGCAGCGGGAGTCGACCGCCGTCGAGCGCGAACCCCTCGCCGCCGAACGCCGGCAGGCTACAGTCGAAGTCGCGGGCGAACCGCGCGACGGCGAGTTCGACGTCGAGGTCGAGCGCCGCACGCACGAGCGCCGCCGCCGGCTCGCGGAGGTCGGCCAGCTCCGCCGCGAGGTCGCGCTTCAGCCGCTCGGCGCGCCGGTCTCGCGTCGCCGTGAGCTCCGTGCGGAGCCGCGAAACGGCGCTCTCGTCGTGCTCGACCGGGAACGTCGGCTCGCCGCCGAAGGCGCGCTCGCCGAGGGCCGACAGGTCAGACAGGCCGAGGGCGTCGACGAGATGCTCGCGGGCCCTCGCCACGGCGGCGTCGAACTCGTCGGCCAGCTCCTGCGAGAGCAGGGAGTCGACGCGGGCGCCACGCTCGACGAGCGAGAGGAAGTCCCGGCCCTCGATCGTCACCTCGCGCTCGCGAAGGGCGTCGCGAAGGTGGTCGTTCGCGACCGACTCGGCGGTGGCGACGGCGGCGTCGACGTCGTCGACCGCGTCGGTCAGCCGGTCGAGCTCGTCGTCGCCGGCGACCGACCCGTCGGCGTCGACGCGCGTGAGCGCGCCGCGCAGGCGACCGAGATCACAGGGCGGGTCGAGGGCGGCGGCCTCGTGGACCCGGGCGGCGGCGAGCAGCCGCTCGCGGTTCGCCGCGAAGAAGGCGAGCAGCCGCTCGGGCACGACCTCCGCGGGCGCCGAGAGCGCGTCTGGGCGCACCCGCACGTCGCCCTCGACGTCCAGCCCCGCGAACGACTCGTCGAGGGCGTAGACGGTCGCGTACGACCGCGCGAGTTCGGAGAGCCCGCGGGCGTCCTCCACCACCTCGACGGGGAGTTCGGGGAGGGCGTCGGTCGCCTCGGCGTATCGCTCGGCGTCGCTCGTCGCGAGACACCGCTCGCGCACCCGGACCTCGGGCGCTGGGTCGAGCGGCGCGACGTCGGCGAGGTGCTCGCTGGCCTCCGGCGCAGGGTCGCGCGCCGTCGCCTCGCGGACGAACCCCCGGACCTCCTCGATACGCGAGGCGGCGGCGGTCGGAAAGAACGTCTCGACGCGCCTGGCGGCGTAGTCGGTGACCGTCCGCTCCTTCAGGAGCGCGAGCGCGTCGCGGTGGATCTCTCGGGCGCGGTCCGTCGCGAGGAACTGCTCGTCGCCGACGCCGTGGCGGGTCCGGATCGCCGCGCGGGCGAGGCGCGCGGCCCGGCCCGGCGAGAGGCCCGGCGCGCCCGCGAGCGTCGCCACGTCGCCCTCCCGGAGCGCCCGCTCGGGGTCGTCGAGCTCGCGGAGCGCCGCCGCGGTCTTCTCGCCGACCCCGGGCACCGCCGTCAGCTCCATCGAACCACGATACCGGAGCGCGCGAGAAATCGTTGTCGGCTGCGCGGGGCGCAGCGACCGCGCCACGGGACCGAAGACAGAGGGAGGGACGACCCACCCGAGGCACGGAGCAGCCGGGACGCCTCGACCCACTCGGCGCCCCGCGCCCGACGCGCTCCGCGGCTCACTCCGGTCGCCGCTCCACCTCGCGGGCCGCCTCGACCCGCTCGGCGCCCCGCGCCCGACGCGCTTTTGCCCGCCCGTCGACCACGCTCCGGGCGTGACCGACGAGCTCGACACGAAACTCACCGCCGCCCGCGCCGACCTCGCCGCCTGCGACGGGGTACTCGTCGCCTTCTCCGGCGGGGTCGACTCGAGCGTCGTCGCCGCCCTCGCCCACGACGCCCTCGGCGACGACGCCGTCGCCTGTACCGCCCGCAGCGAGACGCTCCCGGAGGCGGAGCTGGACGACGCCCGCCGCGTCGCCGACGAGATCGGCATCGACCACGCGGAGGTGACGTTCTCTGAGCTCTCGGACCCGGAGTTCGTCGCGAACGACGACGACCGCTGCTACCACTGCCGGACGATGCGCCTCGGCGAGATGTACGAGGCCGCGAAGGCGCGGGGGATCCCGGTCGTCTGTGACGGGACCAACGCCTCGGACCCCGGCGAGGGCCACCGACCGGGGCTGCGCGCCGTCGAGGAGCTCGACGTGCGCTCGCCGCTACACGACCACGGTATCGACAAGGCCGGCGTGCGCGAGGCCGCCGGGCGCTACGGCCTCAGCGTCGCCGACAAGCCCTCGATGGCGTGTCTCTCCTCGCGCATCCCGACGGGACTCGAGGTGACGGAGGAGCGACTCACCCGGATCGAGCGCGCCGAGCGCCTCCTGCGGACCTGGGGGTTCGAGCAGTTCCGGGTGCGCGACCACGACGGGCTGGCGCGGATCGAGGTCGGCGCCGACGAACTCGAGCGGGCGCTCGACGCCGACTTCGCCGCCGCGGCGCGCGAACACCTCGCCGACCTCGGCTTCGACCACGTCACCCTCGACCTGTCGGGCTACGAGACGGGGAGCGTCAGTCCCGAGTGAGCCGGGCGTCGAGGTGGCCTGTCGCCGCCTCGCGAACAAGCGTCGTCCCGGGTTTCCGGACCGTCACCTCCATCAGCGCGCAGTTCTGCAGGCCGTCGCCCTGGAACACCTCGGGCACCGACCGGTCGTCGACGAGCGCCGTGACGACCGAGAGCACGCCGCCGTGGGTGACGACCACGGCTGTCTCGCCGGCGGGGAGGTCGTCCCGGAGGCCGGTCCAGCCGCGCTCGACCCGCGAGACGAACTCCTGGACGCTCTCGCCGCTCTCCGGCTGCCCGTCGAGCGTCTCGCCGCCGCCCGCCAGCCGCGGGAACCGCTCGAACGCCTCGGCAGCCGGCAGCCCCTGGAGGAACCCGGCGTCGCGCTCGCGCCACGTCCGGGCGGGGACGGGGTCGAGCCCCGTCGACTCCGCGACGGCCTCCGCCGTCGCCGTCGCGCGCTCGAGGTCCGAGCAGACCAGCCGGTCTGGGTCGCGGTCGGCCAGCGCGCCGGCCAGCGCCGCCGCCTGCTCGCGCCCCCTGTCGGTCAGCCGGATCGGCGCCCAGCCCTGGAGCAGGCCGCGCCGGTTCCACCCCGTCTCACCGTGTCTGGCGAGCAGGACCGTCGTCATACTGGAGTGATCGCCCGAACGCACGTAAATCCGTCCGGGGCTACAGGTGGTCCGTCTCGTCTGCGGCGACGACCGACCGCGTCCCGTCCTCGACGGCGACGACGGTCACGGACGCGGGCGGAACCGACCGCTCGACGGTCGGCGCCACGTCCTCGTCGCGGACCTCGCCCCGGACCGTCCGGACCACGCCGCCGTAGGTGACGACCACGACCGTCTCGGCTGCGCCGAGTTCGGCCACGAGGCCGTCGACGGCGTCCAGCACCCGGTCTGACGCCGCGCGGCTGCTCTCGCCGCCGTCCGGGCGCTCCGTCAGCGCCGCCTCGCCGCGCCGGGCGACGGAGAACCGGGGAAACTGCTCGAGCGCCTCGGCGGCGGGCAGTCCCTGAAGTCGACCGAGGTCCTGTGCGCGCCACGCGTGGTCCGGCACCGGGTCGAGGCCGGTCGCCTCGGCGACCGGCTGCGCGGTGCGGAGCGCCGGGTGGAGGTCCGCGGCGAGCAGCCGGTCTGGGTCGCGGTCGGCCAGCGCGCCGGCCAGCGCCGCCGCCTGCTCGCGCCCCCCGTCGGTCAGCTGGACCGGCGCCCAGCCCTGGAGTCGCTCCTCGCTGCCCCACGTCGTCTCGGCGTGCCGGGCGAACAGAATCCGACCCACGGACGTCGGTCGACCGGCGGCGTCATAGCCCTACCGCCTACTGCCCGGTCCAGCGAAGGAGCGCCAGCGTCCCCTCGAACAGCGTGATCATCGTCGCCGCGATGATGATCGGTGCCATCCCGGTCGGGTCCGGCGAGACGAGGAAGGAGAGCCCGGCGAACCCGCCCCAGAACAGCAGGCGGCGGTCCTCCAGCCAGCGCCGCGACACCAGCCCCATCATGATCCCGAGCTGGATCAGCAGCGGGATCTGGAAGACGACGGCCATGTAGCCCATCAGGAGGAGAATGAGGTTGAACGTCTCCTTGAGGCCGAACGCGACGAGTGCCGTGCCGGTCGTGTACGAGGTGAGGTACGCGAAGATAGCCGGCAGGACGACGAAGTGGGCGAACGACACCCCGACGCCGGCCAGGACGAGACTGGTCGGCACCGCCGCGAGGTAGTAGCGCCGCTCGCGGGGGTAGAGCCCCGGGCGCATGAACCGGTAGCTCTGGTAGACCAGGACGGGCACGCCGACGAGCAGCCCCGCCAGCGACGCGACCTTGATCTCCGTCAGCGGCAGTTCGAGCGGGCCGTACAGCCGCGGCCGGCGGTCCGCGATCGTCGCCGCGCCGGGGATGTGGGTGTTCCAGAGGTAGTTGACAAGCTGGTCGGCAACCGGAAACACCGCCAGCGCGACGACGCCGCCGACGAGGAGGACCACGGCGAGACGGTTGATCATCTCCTCGATGTGGTCCGTGAGCGGCATCTCCACGTCCTCCTCGGGGGCGCCGCCTGGGGCGTCGAACAGTCCGTCCGACGACGCCGGCGCTGCGTCGCCCGCCGTCGTGGGGCGCGCGACGCCGCCGTCTGCCGTCTCCGTGCCGACCATCTCGTCGCCGGTCACGGGCGGCGTCGGCTCCGTATCGTCCGGCGAGCGCTCGTCTCCCGTCGCGCCGTCGGTCGGCTCGGCGACGACGGACCGGCCCTCGCCCGCCGCCGTGGCCGCGTCGGTGTCGTTCGTCGACGGCTCGTCGGCTGCCGCGACCGGCTCCGCGCCGTCGTCGGACTCGTCGGCCGTCGAGGAGTCCGTCTCGGGCTGGTCACGGTCGTCGGCCATCTGCTGGCACTTCCGGGCGGGCGGTAAAAGACCTTGTTCCATCTGGCGGCGCGCGTGCCGAAAGGGTTGAACCACGCGAGGGCGTTTGGGTCGGTATGGCGAGTGCCCTCGACGAGGACACCCAGGCGTCGCTCGCTGCCGGCCGGGAGACGGTCGGGGCGATGCTGCGCGCCGCCCAGAAGGACCTGCAGAAGGTGTTCGTGCTCTTTCTCGTCGGCTTCATCGGGACGTTCTATCTCCTCCGGCTCTACGTCTGGGACTTCCTGAAGTCGGTGACAGAGGCGCAGATGAGCGCCGCCACGCAGCAGGGCTACGAGATAATCGCACAGACGCCGTTCGACGTGATCCTGCTCCAGGCGAAGATCGGGATGGCTGCGGGGATCATCCTCGCTCTGCCGCTTTTTCTCTACTTCAGCCGCGACGCGCTCCGTGAGCGCGGCGCGTGGCCGGCGTCGCCGGTGTCGCGTCTGAAGATCGTCGGCGTCGCCCTCGTCTCGGGGGTCCTGTTCTTCGGTGGCCTGGTGTACGGCTACCTCGTCTTCTTTCCGTTCATGTTCGCCTTCCTCGCCGGGAACGCCATCTCTGTCGGCTTCCAGCCGACCTACTCCATCGTGCTCTGGGCCGAGTTCATGTTCCTCCTCACCCTCTCGTTCGGCTTCGCGGCCCAGCTCCCGCTCGGGGTGACGGCCCTGTCGTACACCGAGGTCGTCCCCTACGAGACGTTCCGCGACAAGTGGCGCCACGCGATCGTCGGTATCGTCGCCTTCGGCGCGCTGTTCACGCCGCCGGACCCGTTCACACAGATCATGTGGGCGACGCCGATGCTCGTGCTGTACGGCGTCTCGCTCTACTGCGCGAAGGTGGCCGTGACGGCGAAGCGAGGGCGGGCGGCGTTCGACGCCCGGGCGCTCGTTCGCGACCACTGGAACACCCTCGCCGGCGGCTCGTTCGTCGGCTTCCTCGCGGTCTACGGCTTCTACACCCGTGGCGGCGTGGCAGCGACGAACAGCCTCCTCGCGGGCGTCAGCTCCAGCTACGTCCTCTACCCCGCGGGAACGACACTCGGCCTCGACCCCGCGACCGCCGCCGCCGTCTACGGCGTCGGCGGCGCGGTCGTCGGCCTCGCCGTCGCGGCGGGCTACCACGCCTACCGCGACCTCGCGTCGGCGGTCGGGCCGCTCCAGCAGCCGGGCGACCCGGCCGAGATCGACGTCGGCGAACTCGACGCCGACGGGGTCCGGGCCGCGCCGCCGGAGGCCTTCGCCGCGATGGACGAGGACGAGGCGGTCGCACTCGCCGGCGCGGCGGTCGATGCGGACGACCGGACGAAGGCACGGGCGATCCTCGACCGGTTCGACGGGGCCGAGGCGACAGCGGCCGACGCGGGCGACGACGACGCCGCCGACGGAGCCGTCGCCGCGGTCGAGGACCGTACCCGCCGCGCCGCCGGCACCTTCGCCGACGAGTACGGCGACGAGGGCGACCGCGAGGAGTTCCAGGGACTCCTCGAGGACGCGTCGTTCGTCCTCGACTCGGTTACCTCGAAGTCGTTCCGTATCGTCGCCGTCTTCGCCGCCGTCCTGTCGGTGACGTTCGGCTGGCTCTACACCGGCGGCATCGGCGACGTGTTCGAGAGCTTTCAGCGGCGCCTGCCGGCCGAGGTGACGATCGACTCGCTGAACGTCGTCGCCCTCCACCCGATGGAGGCGCTCATCTTCCAGGTGAAGTTCTCGATGCTCGTCGCGGTCGTCGCGGTGCTCCCGATGCTCGGGTGGTACGCGTGGCCCGCGCTCCGCGAGAAAGACGTCGTCAGGGGGCGGCGGCGGGTCATCTTCGGCTGGGTCGGCGCGCTCCTGGTCGGCCTGTTCGCCGGATTCGCCGTCGGCTCTCTCTACGTCTCGCCGGCCATCATCGGGTGGCTGGTCACCGACGCCGTCCGGGCGAACATGGTGATCGCCTACCGCATCAGCGACTTCTTCTGGCTCATCGTCCTCACCACCATCGGTATCGGCGTCCTCGTCGACATACCGGTGCTGATGGTGCTCCTGAACACCGTCGGCGTGTCCTACCAGCGGATGCGGCGGCGCTGGCGCGAGGTGACCGTCGGACTGATGGCCGCCGCCGCGCTGTTCACCCCGGCAGACGTCCTGACGATGATCCTCGTCACGATTCCGCTGATGGCCGTCTACGGCGTCGGCCTGCTCGCCCTGTTCGTCCTCACGCTCGGCGGCCGGCGCAACCTCTCGGCGCCGCGGGCCGAGCGGGACGACGAGTCCGACGCCGGCACCGGCGCCTGAGCCGGATCGGTGCGTACATACGGGCTGCGTCGCCTCAGCCGAACGTGACGCCCTCGAGAGCGCGGGCGCCAGCCGCCCGCGTCACGGTCGACCCGTCCGGAGGCCAGTCGTGAGCGAGGACGTCGGGCGGGTGACGCTCGCGGCGCTGTTCGTCACCGCGCTCGTCGTCGCCCAGCTGACGGCGGCGAAGCTCGTTGCCCTGCCGCTCCCCCGGCCGCTTCCCGTCGTCGGCGGCGCGCTCGTCGTTCCCGGCGCGGCGTTCGCGTACGCGGTCACCTTCTTCGCCTCGGACTGCTACGCCGAGCTGTACGGCAAGACCGCCGCGCAGGTGGTGGTCAACGTCGGCTTCGCGATGAACCTCGTCCTCCTCGGGCTCGTCTGGGCGACGATCCTCGCGCCCGTCGCGTCGGCCTCCGCCGTCGGCGCCGCGGAGTTCCGCACCGTCCTCGGCGCGGGGACGAACGTCGTCGCCGGGAGCCTCCTCGCGTACGCCCTCAGCCAGAACTGGGACGTGCTCGTCTTCCACCGCCTGCGGACGCTGACCGGCGGCGACCACCTCTGGCTGCGCAACCTCGCGTCGACGGGGACGAGTCAGGCGGTCGACACCGTCGTCTTCGTCGGCGTCGCCTTCGGCGCCGCGCCCGCGCTCCTCGGCGTCGGCGCGGCGCTCCCGCCGGCTGTCCTCGTCCAGCTGGCCGTCGGCCAGTACCTCCTGAAGCTCGGCATCGCCGTCCTCGACACCCCGCTCGTCTACGGGGCGGTCCGGCTCCTGCGGGACTACGGGACGGCGAAGTACGCGCCGGTTTAGGCGGTCCGGCGTGCCGACCGCAGAGCGGGCGGGGCGCTACTCCTCGCCCTCGTCGACCCGCTCGGTGAACGCGTAGTTCGGCTTCACGTCGGTCACCCGCGCCCGGACCGTCTCGCCCGCCGCGGCGTCGACGAAGACGGCGTAGCCGTCGACGCGGGCGATCCCGTCGCCCTCGGTGCCGGTGTCGACGACGTCGAACGTCCGAACCTCGTCCTCCGCAACCGGCGCGGCCATCCGTCCCTTGCCGACGAGATACAGCTCCGAGGACGAGTCCCGCGAGGCGTCGGGGCGCACGTCCCTGACGTACTCGAACTCGGCGTCGACGTCGTCGCGCAGCCGGTCGAGGTCCGGGCCGTCGAAGACCTTCGCGACGAAGTCGCCACCCGGGCGGAGGCAGGCGACGGCGACGTCCAGTGCGACACCGGCGAGGTGGACCGAGCGCGCGTGGTCGACGGTGTACTCGCCGGTCATGTTCGGCGCGACGTCGCTCACCACGGCGTCGGCGCCGTCGCCGACCGCGTCGAGCAGGCGGTCGCGGGTCGTCTCGTCGGTGACGTCACCCCGGACCGTCTCGACGTGCGCGCGGTCGTCCGTCTTCTCGACGTCCTCGATCCGCTGCCGGTCGACGCCGACCACCCGTCCGCGGGGACCGACCCGCTCCGCGGCGACCTGGAGCCACCCGCCCGGCGCGGCGCCGACGTCGACGGCGACCCCGCCCCGCGGGAGGACGTCCGCGGTCTCGTCTATCTGCCGGAGCTTGTACGCCGAGCGACTTCGGTAGCCCTCCTGCTTGGCGCGGTTGTAGTACTCGTCGCGGCCCGTCACGCGGACCACCCGACCGCCGCGTTCATACCAGCCTGGAGGCGGTCGACCGTCAAATGGCCGTCGGTCGGGGGGCTGCGTCCGTTCGGCGCCCGTGGCCACGACCCGCGTCCCGCCGCTCGGACTCGACGCCGCGCGGGACGCGTCGGCGGCTGCAGCCGTGCTGTCGGACGCGGCTCGCCGGACGGCGGTGCGGAGCCGCGCGAGTGCCTCCTCGCCCCGGCGGTCGACCGTCTCGGCGTCTGTGCCCGCCGGCGGGTCGTCGGCGAAGCGGACGACCGACCGGTCGTGCGCCAGGACGGCGTCGCGGGCTTCCGGGTCGGAGAGGACGACACGGGCCGGAGGCGGGTCGACCGCTTCGTCGAGGAGCGCCCGGACCGCCCGCCGCATCGCGGGGTCCGTGTCCTGATAGGGAACCCGGAGAGGCCGCCACGTATCTCCGGGTGCGGGGTCAGAGAGTTCGACGATCCGACGTCTCGACGGCGGACCGGGGGGCTTTTCCTCCAGGCCGGAGAATTTCGACGCATGTTTGAGGCCATCGTGAGCGCGTCGACGCTGGGGGACGCGCTCGACTCGGTGAGCGTGCTGGTCGACGAGTGCAAGATTCGGCTGAACGAGGACGGGCTCGCGATCCGGGCGGTCGACCCGGCGAACGTCGGGATGGTCGACCTCGAGCTCGACGCCGGCGCCTTCGAGTCCTACGAGGCCGATGGCGGGGTCATCGGCGTCAATCTCGCCCGGCTCGAGGATATCGCCGGGATGGCCTCCGCCGACGACCTCGTCCACCTCGAGCTCGACGAGGAGACCCGGAAGCTCCACATCCAGATGGACGGTCTCTCGTACACCCTCGCGCTCATCGACCCCGACTCGATCCGGCAGGAGCCGGACATCCCCGACCTCGACCTCGCGGCGGAGATCGTCGTCGAGGGCGCCCAGCTCGGCCGCGGCATCACCGCCGCCGACATGGTGAGCGACCACATCCGCCTGCGTGTCGACCCCGACGCCGCGGCCTTCTTCGTCGAGGCGCAGGGCGACACCGACGACGTCGACCTCGAGCTCGGCGCCGGCGACCTCATCGACCTGACCCCCGGCACGGCGGACTCGCTGTTCAGCCTCGACTACCTCAAGGACATGAACAAGGCGATCCCTGCCGACGCCGAGGTGACTGTCGAACTCGGCGAGGAGTTCCCCGTCAAGCTCCACTACGAGCTCGCCGAGGGGATGGGGAAGGTGACGTATATGCTCGCGCCTCGCATCCAGAGCGACTGACAAGAAACGTACCGCCGGCTGCCGTGCCGGCGGACGCGATGGCCTCCGCAGCGCCCGACCGGTCTCCCCTCCCCGTGCCGCTCGACGACGACAGACTCCCCGGCACCGTCGCGCTCCTCGTCGCCGCGCTCCTCGTCACCAGCCCGCTCGTGCTCTACCCGCACGCCGGCCAGCAGGCGTACGAACATTCGATAGAGCCGATCGACCGGAGCGCGGTGCCCGAGGAGGCGACCGTCCGCGACTACGCCGACCTCTCACCCGAGGCGCAGGCCGCCGTCGACGCCGCGCTCGCCGACCCCGACGGCTCCGCGACGGTGTTCGGCGAGGCGAACAGGCCGCCCGAGTTCTTCTACAGCGACTACGCGGACTACGGGCGGGGGATCTACGTCGTCGAGCGAGACGGACAGCTCTACCGGCTGGGGACCTACGCCGGCGGCGGGATCTTCCCGCGGAACGTCTTCGAGACGGCGACGCTCGTCCTCACCGGCGTGGCCGTCGGACTCGCCGGCGCGGTCGGGGTACGGCGCGGGCGCCGGCGGGTCCCGGCCGGCTTCGTCGTCGGCGGACTGGCGACGCTCGGCCTCGTCGTCGCGCCGTTCCCGCCGGGGAGTCCGCTCGGGGCCTTCGACTCGATCGGCGGCCTCCTCGCCGTCCCCGTCGTGTGGGGTGCCGTCGGCGCGACCCACGACGCCCGGACCGCGCTCGGCGCGGCGGCGGCGGTAGCCGTCGGCGTCGGTGCCGTCGCCGTCGCGACGACGACGGGCGGGCTGACGCTCATCGCGGTCGTCACCGCCGTTCTCGTCGGCGTCGCGGCGGCGTTCGGCGCGCTCGGGCGGCGGTCTAGCCCGTCTGGCGGGGCCGTGCGAGGCCGAAGACCACCGACACGACCGGGACTGGGAGCCCGCGCCGGCGACGGGCGGTCCGACGAGCCACGCCGGGCCGCAGGGGTGCTACCGCCGCCCCTCGATCACTCGTTTCGCCGCGCTCGCCTTCTCCTTCCAGCCGTAGCCCGACTGGTAGACGTGACGCTTCGCGTCGACGAGCGCCTCGGGGCTGGGCTCCTCGAACCCGCCGCAGTCCCACGCGCCCGACCGGCGGAGCCACGCGACGACCCGCTCCTTTGTCTCCGGCCACGACAGCCCGACCATCTCGTACCACGCTATCATCGCGAAGACGGCGTTGTCGTGACAGCCGGGGACCGACCCCTCGCGGTAGACGGTCCGGATCGGCTCGACGTCCGGCTCCGCCACCTCCTCGCGGAACTCCGCCGCCGTCCGGAGGCGCAGGCGCCCGCCCGTCTGGTCGACCCGACCGTCGCTCTTCAGTCGACCGAGCGCCGCCCGGCGCAGGCGCTCGTGTTCGTCGTCGGGCCAGTCAGCGACCAGCGCCGACTCGCGAACGACGCCCGTCGAGAGCGGGCCGACGGTGTCGAGGTAGGCGTCCTCCACCGCCGGCCACGGGACGCCCTCAAACCGACAGTCGGCGTCGTGGAGGCTGTTTCGCGTCCGGCAGTCCGGACACGAGTAGTCGAACCGCGGCACGACAGTATGTCGTCGGGTGGGGGAAAAAGCGTCACGCTCGGCGGCCCCCGGCTCGCCGACCACCGTGCTTTTTGGCTCCGGGGACCACCTCACGACGATGTCGGAGCCGGAGGTCCACCCACGCCACGCCCGCTACCCGTTTCTCGCCGGGGCGCGCGACGCCGTCGCCGGGCTCTCCGTGGCGCCGGCGGAGCTCGCCCGTGCCGACGCCCCGGCGGTCGAGCGAGGGGCAGAGCGCGTCGAGCGTGCACTCATGACCGGCGGGGTCGACCCCGCCGAGGACCGCTGGCGTCCGCGGGACGAGCTGCTCTCGTACCCCGTCGCGCGGGTGCTGGTCTCGCTGCTCGACGACCGCGACGCCGTCCGGAAGTACGCCGTCGCCGAGGCTGCTACGGCCCGCGAGCGGCTGGAGGCCGACGCCGCCGCCGACGGGGGCAGCCTGCGGACCGTCGAGCGGGGTCGGCTCTCGCTCGACGAGGCGCTCCGGGAGTTCGACGCCGCCGACGCCGTGGCCGCCCGCGACGACAGCCGGTACGACGCCGACGTCGACGTCGCCGTCTACCTCGAGCTCGCGGAGCCGGACGAGGGCGAGGAGTGGCGGCTGGTCAACCGCGCGCTCGCCGACGGCTGGGTGCCGGTCGAGCGCGCCGAGCTGTTCGACCTGCTGGAGGAGCGGGTCCGGGCGCGCGTCGCGGAGGGCCTACCGGTCCCCGTCGGCGGCGACGCGGGCGAGACGCTGGCCGACGCGCTGGCCGAGGAGGTCGCACGTCTGCGCACCCTGCTGGCCGACCGCGCGCCCCGGCCGGACGTCTCGACGGTCGAGGAGGCGGAGTTCCCGCCCTGCGTCGACGCGCTGCTGGCGCGTGCCCGGGCGGGCGAGGAGCTGCCGCCGCGCTCGCGGTTCGCGCTCGTCGCCTTTCTGGTCGACCTCGGGCTGGACGAGGCCGCGGTTGCCGAGCAGACGGGCCTCGACGACGCCGCCGAGTTCCCCGTGACCGTCCTCGCGGACGGCGACGGCTCGCAGTATCCGATGCCCTCCTGCGCGACGATGGACGCGCAGGGCGACTGTGTGAACAGAGACGAGCGGTGCGAGCGGGTCGCCCACCCGCTGTCGTACTACCGCGACGCCGTCGACTAGTCGTTCAACAGGAGGCCGACGGCGGCGAACGAGAGGATGAACAGCACTACGCCCGCGACCAGCGCCAGCCCACCGGTCGGGGAGAGGCCGTCGTTGCTGAACTGGAGTCCGATGCCGACGAAGGCGGCGATGAACACCAGCACGACGGTGACGGAGAGCCCGACTTTCCGGAGCATCCCCTCCTCTAACTCCATATCTCCGCCGAGCGCCGGTCACGGCAAAAGGACTTCGATGCCCACACGGCGGCGAACTGACGGGGGGAACGGTCATGCCCGTGCGGGGCGTAGTCGCGCGCGGAGATGGTCACCGACGCCGACGCGGCAGCCGACCGCGCGGAGCGCGCCCGGTCCGAGGAGATGACGGTCCGGCCCCTCCGCGACGGGCGGTACGTCGTCACGACGGGCGGCACGTACGTCGTCGACTTAGACGCCCGCGAGTGTACCTGTCCGGACCACGCGATTCGGGGGGCGACCTGCAAGCATATCCGCCGCGTCGCGATCGACGTGACCGAGGGCCGGGTGCCGGCGCCTGACCGCCGCGCCGCCGCCTGTGCGGTCTGTGGCGAGCGCCTGTTCGTTCCGTTCGACGACGCCGGCCCGGCCCTCTGTGCGACCCACGACCGACGGGCCGGCGACCTGCTCCGGGACCGCGAGCGCGGCGGGCTGCTGGTCGTCGTCGCGCCGCCCAGCAGCCGGGCCGACGAACACCGCACCGCCGAGGGCCGTCTCGTCGCCGACTACGCGACGAACGCCCGCTACGGCGGCCACGAACCCGTCGTCCCGGCGGTCTACCTCGGCGACCTGCGGCCCGAGCGCGGCGTGGCGAGCGCGCGGCGGTACTGGTTCCCGGTGTCGCGGCTGGCCCCGGTCGACCGGCGAACGCCGGGGTGAGACGGGCCGGGCCGTCCCGGCTGCGCTCACCCGTCTGCGTGGTCGTCGAGCGTCGTCCGTGCCGACCCGCCGGTCAGCTCCGCGAGGTCCGCGCCCTCCGCGAGCGCCGTCTCGCGTTTCACCCGGTAGTTGCCGCCGTCGGTGGTGTAGAGCTCGTCGGGGTGGAAGAAGTACCAGTCCTCGCGGTCGAACCGCGCCGCGATGCGGGCCTTCGCGCCGAAGTTTCGCGAGAAGAACAGCAGCGACGCCACCTCCTCGCCGTCGAGGTAGATGGGGTCGCCGGACGACGACTTCGCCTCGATCGCGTAGAACCGCTCGCCGTCGCCGGCGAGGACGTCCGGCAGGTCACGCTCCGTGGCGCTCCCGGAGGCGGGCGCGCGCATCACCGCGAAGCCAGACTCGTCGAGGAGGTTGACCAGTTCGCGCTCGCGCCGGTCGCCCTTGCGGTTCGCGCTCATCCCGTCAGGTGCCGTGCTGCCACGAGTCGAGGTAGTCGCGCTGTGTCGCGGTCAGGTCGTCGTGGGCGACCCCCTCGGCGTCGAGTTTCACCCGCGCCACCTCCCTGTCGACGGCGTCCGGCACGTCGTGGACGCCCGCCTCGTACGCGCCCTCGACGAGTTCGCGGACGCAGAGCGCCTGCACGCCGAAGCTCTGGTCCATCACCTCCACGGGGTGGCCCATCGACAGCGGGCCGGCGAGGTTGACGAGACGGCCCTCCGCGAGGAGGTGGAGACGCCGACCGTCGGCCAGTTCGAACTCCTCGACGCCGGGCCTGACCTCGCGCCGGGCGACAGCGCGGTCGCCGAGCTCGTCGACGTCCACCTCGACGTCGAAATGCCCGGCGTTTGCCAGTATCGCGCCGTCCCGCATCCGGTCGAAGTGGTCGCCGACGATCACGTCGCGGTTGCCCGTCGTCGTCACGAACAGGTCGCCCTCGGCGGCGGCCTCGGCCATCGGCAGCACCTCGTGGCCGTCCATGTACGCCTCCAGCGCCTTCCGGGGGTCGACCTCGGTCACGACGACGTGGGCGTCCCAGCCCTCCGCCTTCCGGGCGACGCCGCGCCCGCAGTGGCCGTAGCCCGCGACCACCACCGTCTTGCCCGCGACGGTGAGGTTCGTCGTCATCGCGACGTTCGACAGCACCGACTCGCCGGTGCCGTGGACGTTGTCGAACAGGCGCTTCGTCGGCGTGTCGTTGACGGCGAAGACGGGGTAGCGGAGGGCGTCGTCGTCGTCCATCGCCCGCAGGCGGTGGACGCCCGTCGTCGTCTCCTCACAGCCGCCGACGACCGTCGAGAGCAGGTCGGAGTACTCGTCGTGGATCAGCGTCACGAGGTCACAGCCGTCGTCGACGGTCACCGTCGGCTCGGCCCGCGCGACGGCGTCGAGCGCGCCGTAGTACTCGTCGTCCGCGACGTCGTTCCGGGCGTAGGAGGTGATCGTCGGCTGGGCGTCGAGCGCCGCGCTCACGTCGTCCTGTGTCGAGAGCGGGTTGCAGCCGGTGATCGCCACCTCGGCCCCGCCGGCGGCCAGGAGTTCGACCAGCACGCCGGTCTTTGCCTCGACGTGCATCGCCATCCCGACCCGCTCGCCGTCGAGCGGCTGCTCGGCCTCGAACCGCTCGCGGAGCGTCGCGACGATCGGCATATGCTCTCGCGCCCAGTCGAGTTTCCGCTCGCCCGCCTCGCGCGCCTCGCCGGCGTCGTCGAGGCGCGTCGTGATCGGCTCCATGGTTTCTCTGAGGGCGGCGGCCACAAGACCCTACCGCGTCACCGTCGGACGGTCGTCACCGCCTCGCCGTCGTGTTCGACCGTCACCTCGTCCGGGAGGCCGCCGGCGAACCGAACCGTCGCGTCGTACGGCACGGCGCCGAGACACTGGACACAGGCGTCGCTCGGCGGCGAGGTCCGGACGACCGCGACGACGAGGGTGCTCCCGTCGAGCGACGCCTCGCGGAGCGCCGCGCCGTAGCAGGGCGTCGGCGTCCCGAGCCGGCCGTCGACCCGGACCGTCTCGGCGCCGAACTCCACTGCCGCCTCGCCGATGGTGTCCGTGCCGCCGGCGCACTCGCCGTCGGCGGCGGCGAACGAGCGGTCGACGATCCGGAGGCGGTCTTCCCGGGCGGGCGTCGGCGTCCCGGCTGGCGTGTCTGCCGGCGGCGAACCTGCTGCCGTCTCGTCCCCGCTCTCGCCGCCAGAGCGGGCGGTACACCCCGTCGTCCCGGCCGCGAGCGCGGCCAGCGTCTCGAGGAGCCGTCGGCGGTTCACGTCGTCCGGTTCGCAGACCGGAAGCGTGTATCCATCGAAAGCGACGACGGTCGCTTGAGCCTCGGCGCCGCGCCGTACGACGCGAGACGCCGCGGTCGGCCCCCGCGCCGTGTCACCCGGCGCGGTCCACCAGCGCCCGCGCGTGCTCCCGGGCCTCGCGGACGACCGCCGCCTCGTCGACGACGAGCAGCTCGCGGTCGCGCATCAGCACCCGTCCGCCACAGACGGTGTGGCGCACGTCGGACCCACGAGCCGCGTACGCGAGGTGCGAGACGAGGTCGTGCTCCGGCACGAGGTGTGGGTCCGAGAGGTCGACGACGGCGAGGTCGGCGAGTCGACCGGCTGCGACCCGGCCCGCGTCGAACCCCAGCGCGTCTGCGCCGGCGGCGGTCGCCAGCTCGACCGCCGCCGCGGCGGGGACGGCGCCCGCGTCCTCGGCGGCGAGCTTTCCGACCATCGCGGCGTCGCGCAGCTCGTCGAAGGAGTCGAGATCGTTGTTCGACGCCGGCCCGTCGGTGCCGAGCGCGACCCGAACGCCCGCGTCGCGCAGCCGGGCGACGGGCGCGATACCGGAGGCGAGCTTCGCGTTCGCGGCCGGACAGTGGAGCACGGCGGCGCCCGTCTCCGCCAGCAGTCCGATCTCCTCGTCGTCGACGTGGACGCAGTGTGCGAGCAGGTCACCCGCCTGCAGGAGGCCACGGTCGCGAGCGAACGCGAGCGGCCGGACGCCTCGCTGCGTGTACGGCTCGACCTCGGCGGGCGTCTCGTTCGCGTGGTAGTGCAGCGGCAGGCCGGCCTCGCGGGCGCCCGCGGCGGCCTGCTCCAGCCGCGCCTCGGACACCGTGGTCAGGCTGTGGGGACAGACCGCGCCCCGGACCCGGCCGTCGGCCCGGCCGTCGAGGGCCTCTGCGACCCGCACCGTCTCTGCCACCTCCTCACGGGCGGCGGCCTCGTCCTCGCCGACGGTGACGGCGCCGCGACCGAGGCGAGCACGGAGGCCCGTCTCCGCGACGGCCCGGCAGACCTCGTCCATCCGGAAGTACATGTCCGAGCACAGCGTCGTCCCGCTCCGGATCATCTCGACGAGGCCGAGGCGCGCGCCGGCGTAGACGTCGCCCGCGCGGAGCTCGGCCTCGACGGGCCAGACGTCCTCGCGGAGCCACGCGTCGAGGGGCTTGTCGTCGGCGTACCCGCGCAGGAGCGTCATCGCGACGTGGGTGTGGGCGTTGACGAGGCCCGGAACCACCAGCGCGCCCGTCGCGTCGAGGCGCTCGTCGGGCGACCGGTCGAGGTCGTCGCCCACGTCGACGATGCGGCCCGTCTCGCGGCTGGCCAGCACGTCCGCTCGCTCGACGGTCAGGTCCGGCCGGAGCACCCGGCCGCCGGCGACGAGGAGTGTGTCGCTCACGGGCGGGCGTCGGGGCGCGTGCTCATGAGTGTCACCCCGGCGCCCGGAAGGACAGACGGAAGTGCGGCGGCTGCGACTGGCCGCGTATGCGTATCGCAGTCCCGAACAAGGGGCGGCTCCACGAGCCGACCGTCTCGCTCCTCGAGCGGGCGGGACTCCGCGTCGAGAACGGCGCCGACCGGAAGCTCTACGCCGACACCGTCGACCCGGAGGTGTCGCTGGTGTTCGCGCGCGCCGCCGACATCCCGGAGTACGTCGCCGACGGCGCGGCGGAGGCGGGGATCACCGGCCTCGACCAGGAGCGCGAGTCCGGGACGGAGCTCGTCGACCTGCTCGACCTCGGGTTCGGGCGGTGCCGGCTGGTGCTCGCCGCGCCGGAGGACGGCGCGGTCGCGGCGCCGGCGGACCTCGCGGACGGGACGGTCGCGACCGAGTTCCCGCGCGTGACCGAGTCGTACTTCGGGGAGCGGAGTATCGCCCCCGAGATCGTCGAGGTGACTGGCGCGACGGAGCTGACCCCGCACGTCGACATGGCCGACGCGATCGTCGACATCACCTCGACGGGGACGACGCTGAAGGTGAACCGTCTCGCCGTCGTCGACACGGTGCTGGAGTCGTCGGTGCGGCTGTTCGCCCGGCCCGAGGCCGTCGGCGACGAGGCGGTCGACCGTCTCGTCACTGCGCTCTCGTCCGTCCTCGCGGCAGAGGGCAAGCGCTACCTGATGATGAACGCCCCGCGCGACCGGCTCGACGACGTGCGGGACGTGATTCCCGGCCTGGGCGGCCCGACGGTGATGGACGTCGCCGCGGACGAGAACGGCGACGAGCGGGTGGCGGTCCACGCCGTCGTCGACGAACGGGCAGTGTACGAGACGGTCGCGAATCTCAAGAGCGTCGGCGCGAGCGGCATCCTCGTCACCGAGATCGAGCGGCTGGTCGACTAGCGGTCGTCTGGCGACTCGTCGGCTCGCGCGACCCGCGGGTCGACGCCGCCCGTCGACTCGTCGACCGGCGACGCCCACGCCCACCACCGCAGGTCCGGCGAGAGGAATGCCGCGAGGCTCGGCGCCGCCGGCAGCCGTCTGGCGTAGGCGACGACCGCGACGGTTCCGGCGACGACCGACGCGACGCCGAGCAGTCCGGCCTCCGGGCCGAACGCGCCGCCGGTCAGCGCCGTCGGGCCGGAGACCTCCAGACGAGGAGCGACACCCCGAGGTCGATCCCCGACACCGGGAAGCCGTACATCGGGCCCTGGAACAGGTTCCACGAGAAGTGGAGGCCGACGGGGAGGCCGAGCCGACCCGTGTAGACGTAGCCGAGGCCGAGCATCACGCCCGCCAGCGAGATGCCGGCGACGCTCACCGCCGTCGCCGACGGGTTGGCGGCGTGGAGGCCACCGAAGACGAGCGACGAGAGGCCGACCGCGCCCGCCGCGGCGGCACGGTCGCCGAGCGGCTGTAGCCCTTCGGCGAGGTTCGTCAGCAGATAGCCCCGGACGGCGAGCTCCTCGCCGACGGCGACGAGGACGAACGCGACGGCGACGAGGGCGAACGCGACCGGCAGGGAGAGGCGCCCGCTCACCTGCCCGACGTCGACGACGGTCGCCCACCCGGCGGCGAGCGAGACGGCGAGGATACCGGTCATCAGGAGCGCGCCGAGGGCGACCCCGGCGACGAGGTCGCGGAGCCACGCGCCGTCGAGCGCGAGCCCGTACCCCCGGAGCCGGCGGCGGTCGAGGAGAACCGCCGCGACGCCGACACCGACGCCGACGGCGACGGCGGAGAGGACGGTGCTGGCGAGGACGGTCACCTGCGGCGTCGACGGGGCGGGGAGCGTGGAGAGCGCGACCCCGAGGCCGGCGCCGGTGAGAACGGCGACGAGCGCCGTCAGCGCGATCCTGACCGGCGCGCGGAGCCGCCGTTCCGTCTCGTTCCACACCGGAGCGAGCGCGCGCACACTACCCGGGTGCGGTCCGGAAGAGCAAGAATCCCGCGACGAGTGCGGCGCCGAGGGCCACGCTCACGACGGCGTGGATGAGCGTGACGTAGGCGGTCAGGCGGCGCTCCAGTCCGTAGGCCCGCCGGACGAGGAGCGCGTCGGCGACGACGGCGAGCGGGACGCTGACCGCCGGCGTCACCGACAGCGCGGCGCCTGTCACCGCCACCGCCGCCGGCCCCGGCCCGACGGTCAGGCCGAGACGGGCGGGCACGTCACCGAGGACGTTCCGGGCCGCGACGTGGGCCGTGACGGAGAGGAAGAGCGCGAGCGAGAGGAACGTGCCGGCGACCGGGACCGCGCTCTGGAGCAGCACACCTCGGGTGGGACCGACGGGGGATTGAGCGCTTCGGAAGCCATTTTCACCGGCGCACCGACAGACCGGCGTGTACGCGCTAGAGCTGGGCGGCGAGGACGACGCCTTCGCGGCGCTGGAGGCCCGTGCCGTCGCGCCCGGGGTCGAACGGGTCGCGCCCGGACTCGCCGTCGCACCCGCCGTCGACGCCGACCGCGCAGC
>KI543180.1:218771-220301 GCA_000496195.1 uncultured archaeon A07HB70 | reverse complement strand
TCGCGCTCGCGCCGGTCGCCTTGCGGTTCGCGCTCATGGATGGTCATGTGCTGCGTTGGAATAAACCGTTACCTCATGCGAGATGGCTGTACTCATCGGGGAGTTGTAGATAGCTATTGGAACCCGGGAGAGTCAGTCGTGACGTCCGCACTGTCGAGCGAGGCCAACCCTCGGTCGGACTCGTTGGCAAGCTCAGGGAGTTCACGCGTAACCGCGTTCAGGACAGCCTCGTCAGCATCGGCAAACTCGGCAACAACCTCGTCATACTTCCAGACCGGCATCGGTCCATCGTAGGGGTGGATTCGGGTGTTGAGCCGGTACCCGTCGAACACCGCGCCCGTCTCGCCCGGCGGCACGTACTCAGCCGGCGGGTCAAGTCGTGAAAACCCGATGGTTGAGGATAGCTCAGTATCGCTCGCCGCCTCGCGGGCCTGCGAGATGCGATTGTCACCGAGCGAGCCATATTGCTCTCCAGCGGCCCGGAAAGCGGCCTCGTCGTACGTATCACCGCTTCGCTGGTAGTCTCGGACGGTTTCCGGATCAAGCGAATCAGCAAGGTGTTGTGTGATCCGAAACTCTGTCCTTAGCCGGCCAGCGCCGTCGCTTGGGGAGAGATATATGTCGATCGGCGTACGCCGTCGCTGGATTCGGACCCCCTTCCACAGGCCGCTATCTGCGGTGAGTGACCGTCCAATAGTATCGCCACAGCTGAGCGCGCATGAGACAAGATGTCCGAGAGTCTCGTGGAGCTCGTTCACAGTAGAATTTTCTCTGGATATGACATAAAACTACAGAGCGTTTAGCCTGTGCTGGTTCGTCCGGACCGAGTGTGCCTACCGTCTCACGTCCCGTGCTGCCACGACCCGAGGTACTCCTCCTGGACGTCGGTGAGCGAGTCGTGGGCGACCCCCTCGGCGTCGAGTTTCACCCGCGCCACCTCCCTGTCGACGGCGTCCGGCACGTCGTGGACGCCCGCCTCGTACGCGCCCTCGACGAGTTCGCGGACGCAGAGCGCCTGCACGCCGAAGCTCTGGTCCATCACCTCCACGGGGTGGCCCATCGACAGCGGGCCGGCGAGGTTGACGAGACGGCCCTCCGCGAGGAGGTGGAGACGCCGACCGTCGGCCAGTTCGAACTCCTCGACGCCGGGCCTGACCTCGCGCCGGGCGACAGCGCGGTCGCCGAGCTCGTCGACGTCCACCTCGACGTCGAAATGCCCGGCGTTTGCCAGTATCGCGCCGTCCCGCATCCGGTCGAAGTGGTCGCCGACGATCACGTCGCGGTTGCCCGTCGTCGTCACGAACAGGTCGCCCTCGGCGGCGGCCTCGGCCATCGGCAGCACCTCGTGGCCGTCCATGTACGCCTCCAGCGCCTTCCGGGAGTCGACCTCGGTCACGACGACGTGGGCGTCCCAGCCCTCCGCCTTCCGGGCGACGCCGCGCCCGCAGTGGCCGTAGCCCGCGACCACCACCGTCTTGCCCGCGACGGTGAGGTTCGTCGTCATCGCGACGTTCGACAGCACCGACTCGC
>KI543180.1:217709-218751 GCA_000496195.1 uncultured archaeon A07HB70 | reverse complement strand
CGCGCGCGACGTCAGGGGGACGGCGGACGTCGACACGCGGGCGGCGGAGCGCGAACTGGGCGCGGCGCTCGTCGCCGCCGGCCACGCCGTCGACCTGGACGACCCGGACCACGTCCTGCGGGCGGCGTTCGCGGCTGACGCCTGTCTGGTCGGGTGGCAGGTCGCTGAGCGGACGGGCGGGTTCGGCGCGCGGACGCCGACCGAGCGCCCGTTCTTCCAGCCGGGGGGGATGGACCCGCTCGACGCCCGTGCGCTCGCGAACGTCGCCGGCGCACGCCCCGGCGCGCTGGTGGTCGACCCGATGTGTGGCACCGGCGGCCTGCTGATAGAGGCGGGACTGGTCGGCGCGCGCGCCGTGGGCGTCGACGCGCAGGCGAAGATGGTCCGCGGGACGCGCGAGAACTGCCGGGCGTATCTCGACGACGCGGCGTTCGCGGTCCTCCGTGGCGACGCGACCCGGCTCCCGGTCGCGGACGGCGCCGCCGACGCCGTCGTCGTCGACGCGCCTTACGGCCGGCAGTCGAAGGTGGTCGGCGACGGCGGCCTCGTCGCAGAGGCGCTCGTTGCGGCCCGCCGGGTCGCGCCGCGGGCCGTCGTCGTCGCCGACGAGTCCGTCTCGGCGGCGGCCCGCGACGCGGGGTGGACGGTCGAGACGCGCCACGAGCGACGGGTCCACCGGTCGCTGGTGCGGCACGTCCACGTGCTGACAGACGGCCCGGCGCGTGGAGCCTAGTCGGCCGGCAGCGGCGCGAGGACCGTCTCGCCGGCCCGGGTCCGGTCGCCCTCCGCGACCCGGAGGTCGGCGCGGTCGACCGCCGACGGCAGGAGGACGTCGGCACGGGACCCGAAGGCGATGTGTCCGACCCGCGCGCCGCGCGAGACGTCGTCGCCCGGCGCGACGTAGGGGGTGATCCGCCGCGCGACGGCGCCGGCGATGAGCGTCACCTCGGCGTCGCCGACGTCGATGACGACCCGCTCGTTGCGGTCGGACTCCTTCGAGAACGCCGGGAGATGTCCGCCGTCGCAGCGGTCGACGGCCTGG